>JAWSUY010000068.1:0-8388 GCA_033852175.1 Agarilytica sp. | reverse complement strand
GTGGGTTGGTTCGGCGCTTACCCTGGAAACTATGACAGAGCTAGGGATAGACCCAAACATATCCACCGCCGTCAGCCAGATCATCAACGCAACAAAAAACCATCGCCCAAATGAAAATTCGGACGACAGCTGCAAATCCGTATTGGACGCCGACATGGCAATATTAGGAGCTCCTGAACAGGAATACGAGAACTACTGCAGGCAGGTTCGGAAGGAATTTTCAGCAATACCCAGCTTCCTATATAAACGTGGCAGAAAGAAGTTTTTACAATCCGTACTCAAACAGGAAAGAATTTTTACGACCGAGTATTTCTATAGAGAATTTGAACGCTCTGCTAGAAATAACGTGCAGCATGAGATCACAACGTTATAGCCCCTCACTGGACACGGTTAAACTGAAGGGTTTTATTTGAACTTACCGAACACTCAGGCTCACACCAACATTATGGAAACTAGGAAACGCCCGCCCCCTTAAATATTACATTCCGCATTACCCGAATCGCATTCCGACATTGAATACCTGACTTTCAACTTGGCTTGGCAGCCCGCGCCCCCGTCCAGTGGAATTACGTCCAGTTTCTCCTTGTCGCCCGACTTTGCCGTGATTTTACGATTAAACTCCCCTACGGTTCGAAAAAGCCATTTCTTTGTAAACCAATGTTTGTCGTCTCTCTCTCGAACATAGCCAGACACCCTAAAGCTATCAAAACTCGACTTCGTTAACTTAGACCAGACGACGCCAGATCCGCTTTTCTTAAACGTGTATGGGGTACCTATAGAAACTTGTTTTGCGCCACTTGGCCCAACCCTAGCCAGCAGCTCGCCATCGGCGAAAATTGAATAATAGATATCGCCTATCCCGTCAACATCACAGGCCTCAACAAGATCCAATTGATCCAAGTGCATTTTCACCAAATATAGTTTTTCTTCTTTCAGCTCCCGTCCCGATCCACCCACAACACTCACAAGGTAATCAAATCGTTTAGCTTCTCCATCGATCAACACTGACATCTTTGCCGACAACTGAGCAGATTCATGTTTAATATCATCATTCTGATCCAGCAATCGGATCATGTTATCTTCAGCTAATTCGAGCTTTTCAAGTTGTTTATCCAGCAGGATTTCTTGATTTTCAAGTAAAACTTTTTGATCATTGAGCTGCGACTTTTGAGATTCAACGACTTTGTCTTGCATCCCCTTAGAACGCTTTTCCTCCTGCTCGTTCTTTACCGTACCAAGAACATCGATCCCGATCGAAATCACGAGCAATAAAAAAAGCGCGCCCCCAATAACACCGACTTTCAAAGGCCCATTTTTTCGAGGCTCCCAGAAAATACCGATTAAGGCAGTTAACGCTGCTATACCAATACCCAGATAATCCAACACTTTTATTTAGCCCTTACTTAGCTTTAGGATAATTATGGTGCTTTAAATTTGCTCTAGCTACTACAGCCCCAACGACACCCCTAACCAAACCATTATTTTAACGCGTCCAGCACTATACAACACATGCCTTGTCACCAAAACCCCTCGCCACATCTAGCCTTCACGACATTCCTAGAATCACTATCCAATGGTCTCATGCCCCCTCAAAATAGGAAACATTCCGTCCTACATAGGCAAATCCAGGGTTGGGAGTGATTTAAGCCTCAGATGCTATAGTTAATACTTAACTCACTCAGGCCTATCGACTTGTCCATGCCCAAAAACCCCCAATATAGTGCACGGCTATTGATGGACATCGTCGACACTTTAGCGACCCCCATATTCATAAAAAACGATCAACATCAATGGATTATCGTGAATGATGCTTTTTGTGAATTTATCGGGAAACGCAAAGAAGAGCTTATCGGAAAGTCAGATCATGACTTTTTCCCAAAAGAAGAAGCCGATATTTTTTGGAAAATGGACCGTGAGGTTTTTAAAACCGGTGAAGCAAGCACTAACGAAGAGGAGTTCACCGATAGCCAAGGGGTTAACCACACCATCATTACCCAAAAAATGCTTTTAGCCGATGATGAGTATGGGCATACTTTATGCGGCGTTATTACCGATGTAACCCAGTTAAAAGACACGCAGCGAGCGCTCGACAAAATCAACACCCGCCTCACTCAAAAAGTTACAGAGCGGACTCAAGAGCTAAACATCCTCAATGAAAAATTGAAAAAGCTTGCATACCAGGATGACATTACAGGGTTAATGAACCGAACCGCTATTTATAAAACCGCCAAACAATACATAGAAAAATTTAAAACCCACCAACAGAAATTCTCATTATTTTATATTGACATGGATGGGCTTAAATTTATCAATGATAGTTATGGGCACCCCGTTGGCGACATGCTGATTAATGGAATGGGGGAAAGACTATCTGACGCCATTGAGGGTAAAGCTGATGTGGCCCGCATTGGAGGGGATGAATTCTTACTGTTGTTTGCTTATCAGAATCAACAAGAAATTTCTGATATGGCCGACAGGATAATTACCTTATTTAAACAGCCGATTAAACTTAAGGAAAGGAGCCTGACAATTTCCGTAAGCATTGGAATCGCTCGCTGCCCTGAAGATGGCCAAGATATAACGTCATTAGTTCAGTATGCCGATAACGCAATGTACGAGACAAAGAGAACAAACAAAGGACACTATCTATTTTACCAACGTGAATACACAATAGCCGTAAAACGCAAACTAGAGATTGAATCGGCACTTCGTGAGGCAGTTGAAAAAAAGGCTTTAGAATTCTATTTTCAACCAATCTATTTTGATGGGAATTTTGTGGGCTATGAATGCCTATCACGCTGGTTTAGCGACGAGTTTGGTAGCGTTCCACCCATTGAGTTTATCCCCATAGCGGAAGAGTCAACATTAATTATAGAGCTAGGCGAGCAAGTCGTTGTAGCCGCAGTCGAGTTTATTCGAAACCACTGCGATAAGAACGAATATGTCTCGATTAATGTATCCCCGATACAACTGCAAAGTGATTCATTTAAACCAATGTTAGAAAACATTTTTAGGCAATCCAACATCAAGCCCGAGCAGCTTGCCATTGAGGTAACCGAAGGACAGATGACCGTCATGAACATGCATTTTGAAAACCTATTCAGCTCTCCCCTCTTAAAAGGTTTAAGATACTTTGTTGATGATTTTGGAACAGGCTATTCAAACCTCGCTCAACTTAAAAAACTAAATTTCAATATATTGAAAATTGATCGTGAATTCATCAAGGACTTGCCTAATTCAAGCGTTGACATCTCCTTGATTAAAGCCATGGTATTAATGGCCAATGAGTTTGACATGGGCATCATCGCTGAGGGCGTTGAGACAGAAGAGCAGAAGCAATGCCTGTTAGTATTGGGCTGCAGTCATTTCCAGGGATATCTTTTTGGAAGACCCGAACGAGCTGACACTTATCCTAAAGTAAAAAAATAATCATTACGTGATAATGTGCTGACCTCAGCACTGGCAAGCGCACGTTAATTGGCTAGACCTTACAGAGTAGAGGACTTCCACCTCCGCTCTTCTACCGATTTATCTCGGCGCACTGTCTGTCTTGTTTATTTATTTTCACGTATCAGCCACACATTATGTAGAGCTAAATTATTACTCGATGGCGCTGCGTTGGGAAAGCAGGACGCTGCATATGAATAGTCACAGAGATTATCAACAACAGTGTATTTTAGAGTGTCACGTTAATTTGTTGATTGTTTTTGGCTATTTTTTTAATGATGACCTGTCCCGCTTACTCCCCCATTAATTGCACATTCAATCCTCTACGACCAACCCTCCACTAACTAACCCAGCCAAAAAATCAGCAAATGGAATAATATTTTGGTTTGCACTGGCCTCTTCCAGCGCTGCCATATATGCGGCGCGCTGCTCCACAGGAACAACGGTCCATGGATACCCACCACTGGCCAGCATAAGGTTCATTAAAAATCGACCCATACGACCATTTCCATCTATATAGGGGTGAATATACACGAAGATGAAATGCCCCAGCACCACACGAACGCCAGGTTCGGTTTCTTCCTTTAACAGGTCAAATAAAGCTGGCATAGCATCACGTAAAGCTTCTTTGTTCAGAGGGACATGCTTTGATTGTCGAATATAAACAGGCTCATTACGATACCCAGCCAAATCTGACGGCTTCAACATGCCTGCGGTTACACTCGGCGAAAACATTTCTTGATACCAAATACCATGATCATCATGAATAACCGTGCCTGAGTTTTCATCATTTAAAACTTTATCTATACTTTTTCGAACGGCTTGGTAAGCCTGCCAGTACCCGTGGGCAGCCATTGCATTGCGCTCATCCTTATCTTCTTTATCTGGGTTCCAATTACCGCTACGCACGTTTTCAATTAATTCTCGGCTAACGCGATACCCTTCAATTGAAAGTGAGTGGTAGGCATCCGTTACATAAATATCTTCAACCTGCTTGAGATACGATTGGGTATCTTTTGGCAAGCCGGGAGCCGCAGGAAAACGCTCAACAATATGGCCACGCATCTCTTGCCACATAAACCGTATTCTATTGGCATAAGGAGACTGTTCCCGCTCAGAAAGTATTGATGGAGGTTTGACCTCAAAAGGGTCACTTTCTCGAACTTTGTGCCCAGCGCTATTCATTGCCCTCACAATATTGTCGGCAATGCGATCACGACCAATATTTCTAAAAGCGCCAGCCAAGCGTCCGGCAACAGTTGTGTGACCACCATCAAGTAGTGACTCCAACATTTCAGATGAATCACGTATGGCTGATAACGCGGCGCGTATATCTGTTGGGATTTGAGTAAAAGCGGAGGGAGCGCAAGCGATTAAACTTGCCGGTAGTGAATACAGGCGTAAGCCGTCCTTTTTTTCCATATCATTACCTTTCGGCAGCAACGATCGTATATCCAGCAATGAGGTGTCGTGCGGCAGGTTTGTAATATTGTTCCGCGCTTTACTGGCACGAACCAATAACTGTTTGGGTACAGTCCAATTTCCAGCATGCACAGATAAAGACTGCTCAGGCGAAAGGCACCAGTCCTCGCCTTTGAGGTTTTCAAGATAGGCCGCACAGAACTTCCAGAAAGAGGCGTACCAGACTGTACTTTCGCCTGTGACTCCATCTGGACGAGAGGGGATATACCAACCCTTTATCACCTCTTGCAGGAAACCATTTTGCCTTAGTCTTTCGCGGTGAGTACGTGATAAATCCCCCGAACGTATGGCTACTAGGCCACGTTCTTGCAGCTGGTGTAATACCTCAAGAGATTCTGCTAATTTTTCAGATGGGCTAGCCATAAGGTGCTGTCCTGTTATTCGCTTATCCAGCTGCACGATAATTCGCTTATCAGGTTGTACTATAATTCGCTTATTGCGCTAAACGCAACGATTATTCAATGGGGTCAGACTCGATTAAAATAAAAAAGACCCTCTATTTAGGAAAACCGTCTTTAACATTCAGCTCAAGATAGGGCTTTAATATCCAATTATTTCAACGACTTAGATGTTATTTCCCAAACTACCGCCGTACAAACCCCCTCTTTTCAACCAAACTCTGATCGAACAACATCACCTCACTTATAACGCTAATCTGGGAACCGTAATTTATCCCCAAACCTAAAAGCTCACGACTGAACAGAAAATAGCCCGCATCCAGGTTTCCCATTACAATACCCCGCATGAAACGCTTTTTTGACTCCATAACATCGATTGATCACTTCACTCACAACCTAAACCTCCATCAAAACACCCTACAGTGCGCGGGCTGCGCTCAGTCAGATCAGTTTGTCTCTCATGGCTTCGTCATTAAATTTCGCCATAATGCCCAACCAGAGAAAGTCGGCAAGCGGATATTTTGCTCCAACCGCTATCAACATACCGGGTGCGGCCGGACATTTCAGCTGTATATCGCTAGCGAAATACCATCATTTCAATACGACGCAATCCGTTTGTTTGTGTTTATCTCCGCCCTGTTCGCCAACTTTTCGGTTGTCTCGGCTTATCAAAAATTCACTGGAGCTTCCGGCGAGGCTCGTCATGCCTGGCGCTGGCTGAATCAACTCATGCGCCGACTCATGGGATTTCGGGGCGATTTCCGGACGAGAACACAACCGAAGCCTATGTCCTTAAAAATACAATCACGAAAACGGAAACTGTTATTACCCACACTAAAACAGGTCTTTGTTAGCGTTATCGACTGCACTGCTTACCAACTCCACTACCAACGATCATTTATGTAATTATTTTATTTTCGGGCCTATTTCCATCCTGATTTTTAGCGCCGTTCAATATTTATCTGCCATTTACTCAAAAAACATTTCCCACACTCGCATCGAACACGACGATAAATTATCGCTTTTGAATCTCCAATTTTTCCGCAACAGATTACGTCACTGCAAACAGCATGTTTAGGCACTTATTCTCCGAGTGATCCATTTACTCAAGAGAAAACCGATGACGACAGCCGACAACAAACCCCTTCCACCGAAAAACCCACCTTTAGAGCTGAGACTTCGCGTATTAAGCGCCGTCGACTATGCTCCCGGAAATAGCACTCGCGCGCGCATTAAGTCCGTGAGCGAACGCACCTTTACCGACCAACAAACCGGTTACAGCTATCAATTCACATGGAGAACCATCAGTACATGGCTGTACCGTTTCAAAAAGAGAGGGATTGTCACAATCGATACAAAAACCCGGTCCGACAAAAACAGCTATCGTAAAATTCAAATAAACGAACTGGCCGAAGCTATCAACGAAACACTTCCCACCTTCAGTAAAAATAAAGTGGGCGTCATTCCCAAGATAGCGTTGTACCGCCAGCTAATTACAAAGCAGTATTTTCAACGCAGTCAACTTTCCCAAACATCATTTTATCGTATGGTTAGGGATAACAATTTACTCGATACCGAAACCACTCAAAAGCTTCGCCATTCGTTTTGCATGCAGTTTGCCAATGAGCTGTGGCAAGCGGATACCATGTACGGGCCATCAATAAAACAATCCAACGGAAAATGGCGTAAAACATTCTTAATTGCATTCATTGATGATGCCAGTCGCGTAATAACACATGGAGAATTCTTTTATCGCGATAATACAGAGAACATGGTCGAAGCCTTTCGTACCGCCTTATTTAAACGTGGGAAGCCTGATCGGCTCTACTTTGATAACGGCTCCAACTACACCTCGAAAGAAATCCTACAGGCCTGCGTTAGGCTTAACATACACCTTTCTCACGCACCCGTAAGAGACGGCGCAGCCAAGGGTAAAATCGAACGTTTCTTCAGAGGCTTCCGTGATCGGTTTCTTGTACAGCACCTTGAATTTACCTCTCTCGATGAATTAAACGAGAAAACGCATAACTGGATTGAAAACGAGTACAATTCAAAACATCATACCGGCATTCAGATGGTGCCTCTGGATCGCTTCACCTTAGATCATGACCGCATATCCTTTCTCACAGACGACCAATATACCGACGAAGTATTCTTTATCGAAGAGTCCCGAAAAGTCGGAGGGACGAATATCATCTCCATCAACAACGAACGATATGAATGCCCTGTAGACCTACGAGGAAAGAATGTACAAGTGCGCTTTAACCGCAATAAGCGGGATCACTACATTATCCACTTTGACAATAACCGTATGGGGGAAGCTGAATTAGTTGACCTTCATTATCATGCCAATCGGCGCAACCCTTTGCGAGGTGAAGCATGATTAAGTCTATTTTCGGCATCACTAAAGAACCCTTTAATCGTAACGAGTTGTTACTGCTTCCACAGCAAAAAACCATTATGGACATCATCAAAATTCACGCGCAACAAGGCGGATTTTCGGTTATTCTTGGGGAACCTGGCGTAGGAAAGAGCGTTCTGCGAGACCATATCGAGGAGTTCAATAAAGAACGTGATATTACTGTTGTTTCTTGTTCGAGAACCCTGCATACCTATGTTAATATTTTAGGTTCTTCGTAGATTTGTGTGAAATAACAGTAGAATACGGTCTTTCCACAAAAATCAAAAAGAATAGTTATTGTTATGGACGTTGAAGATCATTATGCCTTGCTCTTAGGCGTTGAGTCCCCGTGGTTAATTAGCGATGTCGATCTGCAACTCGACAATCAACAGGTCGATATCGTGATTGAATATTCTGATGATACTGGCCTTTGTCCTGATTGCGGGGTTACGTGCCCCAAGCATGACAATCGGGAAACTCGTACATGGCGACACCTAGACACCATGCAATTTACGACTCAGCTTCACTGTCAACTGCCACGAGTGCGCTGTAAAGAGCATGGAGCTAAAACGGTCGATGCCCCTTGGGCAGGTAAACGTAGCCGATTCACCTTAATGTTCGAAGCATTCGCCATTCGTGTGTGATGTGGCTTAATGAATC
>JAWSUY010000067.1:0-1348 GCA_033852175.1 Agarilytica sp. | reverse complement strand
TGATGTGGTCAAGCTTTTCCGTACCAAGCGATAGGGGCTTAACTGACTGAATATCGTTGTTCAGTCATATTTGGTGTGAGGTAATTATTGTAACTATGCCCTCTAGCCGAGTTGTAATGCTGGTGAATGTATTTAAGCGTGTCACATTTAGCTTCTTCGTAAGTTTTGTAACGACTTTTCGGCATCCACTCCGTCTTAAAACTCCTAAAAAAACGTTCCATAGGGGCATTATCCCAGCAATTCCCTCTACGACTCATGCTTTGTTTTATCTGATAACTCCATAGCATTTGTCGATACTGGAGACTTGTGTAGTGGCAGCCTTGATCAGAGTGAAACATTACGTTTTTTGGTTTGCCTCGACTTTCATAAGCTATGCGTAATGCAGCACATGTCAAATTGGTGTCAGGGCTATCCGAGCACGCCCAACCCACTATCTTTCTTGAAAATAAATCCATGACTACAGCCAAATATAGCCACTGCGTGCCTGACCATATGTAAGTGACGTCACCACACCAAACCCTGTTAGGCGAATCAACTGTAAACTCTCTTTTTAATAGGTTAGGAGCAATTTTCGATTCGTCTTCAGCGATTTTATATTTGTGTTTATAGGGTTGTGTACTCACAAGATCGGCTTCTCTCATCAAACTTGCTGCTTTACATCTCCCCACAGACTCGCCTTGTTGTGACAGCTGCCCAGCGATAGTCCTAGCCCCTGCAGCACCACGGCTGGCACGATGAATCGCTATTGCTAGCGCTTTTAAACGCTCGCGTTCCACGTCTATATAAGTGCTTTTATTCAGGCGGTATTGATAGCTGCTGCGCGGTATATTAAACGCCGTCAAAACCTCTTTCTGCTGATATTGCTCTCCTAACTGATCGACTAATCCAAGGATCTCATCGAGTCCGACATTAAGAGAGCTGTAGCCTTTTTTAGAATTTCTTTTTCCCGTTCAATGCGTTTGATTTTGGCTTCTAAATCTTGGATTTTTTGTTGATCTGGGGTGAAAGCTCTCCCCAGCATCGGAGTAATTCCGCCGCGTTCGCCACGAAGCTGTGAGACCCAGCGCCGCATAGCTGTATTTCCAACACCTACAGCCTTACAAGCATCTTTAATCGAGTAACCTTGCTCAAGAACCAAGTTTGCTGACTCAATCTTAAATTCACTACTAAACACTTTTTTGTTCATCGTTTAACCATCCGATAGATTGTGTGATTTTATCACCTATCGCTTGGTACGGATTCATTAAGCCACATCATTCACATTTCCCGTTTCCCGTTTCCCATTTCCCATTTCCCATCTCCCGTCTCCCGTCTCCCGTCTCCCGTCTCCCGTCTCCCGTCCCCCCTA
>JAWSUY010000013.1:204774-351511 GCA_033852175.1 Agarilytica sp. | reverse complement strand
TTTATCACCATCAGTGGGGTGAAACTTGTCGGGGCTGAGGTAGATGCTTGACCAATTATGTAACTTGATCATTTTCTTAACGAATACATCGCCATAGAACAGGCGGCCCTTTCCTCTATCAGTCATGCCATATGTTGTGAGGGCTTTACTAATGTGGTCATTCTTCTGCCTCTTATAAGTCTCTTTTAAGACATTAAGGACAAAGGTTATGCAGTCAGTACTTTCATAGTCTTTATACTTCACTGGTTCAGCTTTCTTCAACTCCGAACCAACACGCTTTTTATATCCCTTAATGCGTTTGCGCATCACTTCGACTGCAATAGTTGAAAAGCCCATCTACATTGATCCTTAGCTGTTTTTGAGGCCACCGATAGTATCATGTATTAATTCTGGGTAACCCTGAGTACTGAGACCCAGTTATCATTTACAAAGATTCCACTATTTGACCTGACAAACGCCTTCTGAAAAATTGGTAACTGGCGGTCATATCTGAATTAGATGCATATCTCAATGCAGCCCCGCAATTACACCAGTTGTATTTATCCAGTTAGATTTAATATCCCAGCGGAAATGACGTAATGTCATCCATAAATTTTCTAGCCGAGCCTCTGGGTGTCACGAGCTCTATATTCAAGGGAACTTATCGGTCACTTACACTTTTTTATGAGTGAATGTCTTAATAGTTTATTAACGAGATAATTAACGTGCCAGCTACGACAGAGGGCGACAATAGCAGCGCGGAAAACATAATCGACCTGCCCCTTTGATTTCAGCACGTCAATCTTCACACACCATAACATCCTCATCTACTCTTTTTAGCTCAAGCATGTTTCTCAAAATCCCCGAGGGACTGCCGGAAGAACCTACACCAAAAACATTCGGATCACCAAAGACGATAAAGCTGTCTTTGGCTCTCGATACCGCAACATTCAACATGTTCGGCTTGGCATCATAAAACTTACCCGAATTTTTATCGTTTATTCCATAAACACTGGAAAACAGCACGACTAGTTTTTCATCGCCCTGAAGGGCATGAACCGTGCCTACGGTAAAAGATGGTAAACCCGCAACTTTCGATTTTTGGCGTATCAGGTGTGCTTGCTTACTAAACGGGGTAACAACTCCAACAGATTTTTGAAAGACTGCCGCATCATCGACACTCGCAAGAGTCTCGTCTAAAGCGCTTAATCGGACACCCACCTAAAGCGCTTAATCGGACACCCACCTTAACCAACCCTTAAATATCACCATAAGATTCAATACGACACCGTACTCCACATAAAAAGTGCCTGTCCTGTTTATTTGTTTTACGAGGAATTTTTATCTTGGCGTTCGCGGGATTGACGCTCAAGGTATTCAGGCAGTCTTACATGGTGAGTTTTTGGGTCTCCACAGAATAAAGATCGGCGCTTTGGATTTTCCTCAAGAAGGGGCATTAAATAGTATTCCATATCGCACCACTTAACGACCTTCCCAATCATTTTCACCTTTCTGGTGCTTTTTACTTTTTTCGGAGCATATTCATTGTAATCGGGTGCGGGATCAAAAAATTCGGTTGTAAAATCAAGACCGCCAAAATAATCATGACTACCATTCATAGCATTTTTTAAATCGACCCATGAAAGAGTCGTATATTCACTTTCCCTAATAGTTTCAATGCCAGCATTGGGATCAAGGTAAGCGTCATCAACACTTGCCAGCGTAACGTCGGACTTTACATACAAATCATATATTGGCAGTCCATCCCTTAGCGTTCCAACGGTTTCCGTCAGATAGAGGCTTCCATAGATAACCGCATAATCGGACTCGGTTGGCACACCCGCTTCTCTAGCTTCGTCAAAACTTTTGATGAAGGCAAAATAAATATACACGGCAAAAAGCAGTAGCGATACAACAAGCAGGGCCACTCCAGCCACAAGAATATAAACTATTTTTTTAAATTTGCTCATTTTCATCCATGAATCGAATTGTTGGTGTCAGAAGTTTCTTTGCGTTTTCCTTGAACTTCACTATAGCTCGATACCTTGTCTAATAAAACCCTGGGACACCCTAGGCAAAACCCAAGACCTGACCCTCGCCAGCGACATTTAATGTTGTACATAGAGCACCACCGGCGTATAGTCCGCCGAAATGATAAATCACCTACCCGATTTATCACCCAACTTACAGTACCCAACTACAGGAGGCCCAATATGAACAACGCAACATTCAAAAATAATGTACTGGGCTTAACTGCCAAAACTTTTTCCATTTAGGAAAACCCTGCATTCATCAGTAATGCATTTAAGACCAGTCCACTATTTTTAGAAAAACTCGCTCCCGAACTGCGAGCGGTGCTTTTCAACTGACATCTAAAATTTAGACTTTACGATTATGGAGCGCTCAGGAAACTAAGCGACAGAAAATGTGATCCTTACTTCAAATATAAAAAATACGTAACAGTGATCTAAACCTGCGGCCGCTTACGCCCAAAATTTCACTGTGACAAATTTGAAAAGAGGACTTTCTAATGGAAAACAAACGTTTCAAATACCCTCGCACGCCCCACCTACCCTGGTCTCCAGGGGGAACTCAGGATGATGTGCACACAAGATCTATGGACTTCTTTATCGGTAAAGAGGTTGTGGTTACTGAAAAGATGGATGGCGAGAATACCACGATGTATTCCGACCATATTCACGCTCGCTCTGTGGATAGCCGTCACCACCCCTCTAGGGATTGGGTAAAACGACTGCATGCACACATAAAACATAACATCCCTTCGCAATGGCGATTATGCGGAGAGAATGTATACGCTAAACATTCGGTACATTACGCGTCTTTAGCGAGTTATTTTTTGCTGTTCTCCGTTTGGGACCAGCGCAATATGTGTTTGAGTTGGGAAGAAACCATAGAGTGGACGGAATTGCTCGGCTTAACGCCACCCGCGATTCTGTATCAAGGAACTTACAAGCAAGACTGGTTCGACAGTACCGTCATCGACACTGAACGTTGCGAAGGTTACGTACTGCGCTTAGCGAGTGAGTTTCATTATGATCAATTTGCCGAGAGTACGGCTAAATGGGTAAGAGAGTCCCATGTGAAATCCGATAAACATTGGATGCACAAAGCCATCGAACCCAATCAATTGGGCGATCAATCGGTAGAGAATAAAGGAAGTTAATAAAATGAATAAGCAACTCAATATTTGGCTAGCGGCACTGCAGTCAAATGCAACGCCCTCTATCGATGAATTTATCGAGCAGCTGCTTGAGACCCTGCCTCTGTTGGGGCAATTAAAGGATACAGAGCAGGACCCAGAGTGGCACGCTGAAGGCGATGTATACATTCATACAAGGATGGTTCTGAATGAACTGTATGCCTTACTGGATTCATCGGCAGCCCATATAACTGGCGAAAGACGGCAAGCCCTGATACTCGGTACGTTACTGCATGACATTGGCAAGCCCGCCTGCACACGTCGACGGGAAATCCGAGGCCATGAGCGTGTTATTGCTTCTCGGCATGAGAATTTTGGCCGCTCGTACTTGGCTTACAAGTTGATGGACCTGGACTTGCCCTACTCTGTGGTTGAACAGATTCTCGGGCTGGTTGGCGAGCATCACATGCCTAAACTGCTGGTCATAAAAGGCAGAGAAATCGGTGAGTATCTCGCCCTCTCTCGTCGAGCAAACTGCGAGCTTCTGTATTTTCTGGAAGTCGCAGACATGTCCGGACGTCATTGCCCCGACAAAGCACAACAACTTGAATACTTGGAGCTATTCAAAATGTTTTGTCAGGAATATCAGCTCTGGGGAATCAAAACCAGGGCCTACGACCAATGGCTAAACCATTTTTCGACGGAACTGGAAAGCTTCGATCCGCAGACTCAAGATTTTATTTTGGGAAACGCTATTAAAGATCGAGAAAAAGGCTTAATTAGCACGCCAGAGGAGGCAATAGCCCGATCTTTTGGTTACCGCAATAGTTACGCCGAAGTCGTCGTTATGTGCGGCCCTTCTGGCGCGGGAAAAAGTAGCTGGATCAAAAAAAACATTGGCGATTATCATTTGGTTTCGTTGGATGATATTCGCGAAGAGTTAACCGGCGATCGAGCGAATCAAAAAATGCGAGGTCAAGTTTTACATGAAGCCACAGATCGCTTTAAGCACCATTTGCGCTCTCACCACCGTGTCATTTGGGACGCGACCAATTTGCGCTATGACTTTAGGTCTCAAATTTATGATTTGGCCTACGCCTATCAGGCGCTTGTAACGCTTGTTGTTTTCCAGCAGCCTGAAGCCAAGTTTTACCAAGGCAATCGTAACCGCCAACACGCTGTCCCCGAGAATGTACTACAACGCCAACTCGAAACCATGCAGTGGCCACCGGTTGACGAAGCTCACCGCGTCCTCGTCATCGGTGAAGACCATGAAATCCTGCGCTTCTCTGGTGGCTTTCAGCAACGTGAAAGTCCATTTTGGGGTGCTTGATCATGGAATTTATTAAATACCCAAAAACGTACCATATCGAGGGTTCAGCGGGTGCAGCTGTTCTACTCTCTGCCACCCTACCTCAAGGCCATAGCAATACGAGCTAGCCATCTAAACGTTCACATACCGAAGCTTCGGGTGGTAGGTAGCGCTTTACCTCGGCAATAGCTTGCCCCAACTCAAGATCATTCGTTGTCAGTAGAAAATCTGTCGAATCCAGCCTTACCTTGGGGTAATATACGCAACGATTAAATCAGCAGGTTAAGGTTATTTAAAGGGTGCGCACCTAAATATGACGATGCTTCTTTAAGCATGCTTATATTTACTGTGCACTGCTAATGCTTTTCACCTCTTATTATGTGAACTGGGTGTATTTACCGCCCAACTAACTTGATTACGGAATCTGCTTGCAAATGAGTAGAGTTGTTACAGTGAGGTTATTTGAATAATATGAAACGATTTATTTTTATTGGAATTGCTAGTCTTCTTCTAGCGGGGTGCGTTACACCTACAAACACCAAAAACTACAGTAGCCCTACAAACAAACACCGAACCCTTCCCGGCATTCGAAAGAATGTATTTGATCAAGTTATTGAAATATCCCGTCATATGGAGCCAGTAAAAATAGCAGGTTCCTATTCAGAGCCCAACTACGATCTTGCGATAACAAAGATAGAGGAGCTGGAAAAGTATTGCCTGGAAAACTGCAACAACTATGAAAAGTCACAGGCTTACCGACTGTACACCCACTTATATAGGTATATGGGGCTGCATGAAGAAGAGGTTAGAATTAATCTTGATAAAATCATTGCATTATCACCTGACATTCCCTTAAGGATAGAGATAGACTCAATTTCGTCAGCAGCGAAAATCTCTCACAAGCTGAATAAGTTTGACGAGCTAAAATCATACCTAGCACGGTATAGAGAAATATCCTCAATAATACCCGCTGACATAATTTACCTAATAGCATTATCATATCATCACGAAGGTCTTAATGATTTAGCCTTGCGTAGATTAGATGGAGTGCTTATGCACTCAAAAGACCGAGACGAAGTCACCGCTTTAACCCATTCTTTTTACGAACTTAAGCTCACGATATTGGATTCTCTTGAACTGAAGAGCGAGGCTAAAATAATGAGAAATATTTTAAGCGGGCTGACCATAAAAGAGCACACCTATCTCCCGATAGTTAAAACCGCCCCAAGATATCCACGCGATGCAGCGACCAACAGAATCACAGGCTATTGCACTATTATTTATGACGTTTTAAAAAGCGGGAAAACTAACGACGTGAGAGTGGACGATTGTCCAAATGAAATCTTCTTAGAGGCGTCACTTTTATCCGCATCAAAGTTTTGGTATAAACCTACATATAAAGACGGGTTACCTGTAATCGTTAAAGATGTAAAGAATCGATTTACATTTGAAATTGCAGATTAGATCACAAATAAAAATGCCCGCTTGTAGCGGGCATTTTATCATTGAAAGGCGGCAGATCAGGTCTTAGCTTTGCATAGAGCTTTACTTGGTCGAAAACTTATCAACAATCTGGCAATCACTGCCAAATCAGTATCGACACATTAGATTCTCTTTAATTTTTATGATAATAGTTTTGGGCCAAACGGTGTAGCCCAGCGTTCTATGCTTACTATAAAACAACGCTCTTGGCTTTAGACTCTAACCACTCACCACCCGTCTCATCACTTCATCATAAGCCTCAACGCAAACCTTATCCGCAGGCAAAACTTCACGCTCTGCCAATTCAGTCAACAAATCCGAAGTGAAGGTAAATAACTCTAACGCCACTTCGATAACATCGCCTTCTTCGGCCTTTTCTTTTACGGACAACAGTTCTGCTAATTGCGTCGCCACTGAACCTGTTGCTAGGTACTTTTGAGTTAGGCGTTCGAACTCAACAGGAGGAGCGGTTCTGCTCTCTGCGACCCAGCGCGCACATAGCAAGGCCCGCAATGCATACAAGAATGACTTTGGGTGTTTGCGGGTCTTTTCATCTGCCAATTTCTTTTTCGCAAGTGACACGTAGTGATAAAACGCGGCCTTGGGATTAAAGGCCTCGGTGGCAAGCTGCTGCAAGCATGCAACTTTATCGTTGTGCTTTCGATAGACGATGGGGGAACCCAACCATTCGAAAAGGGCTGCGTTACCTTTATTCAATAATTTTAGGCATTTGGTAATGTCCCAACCTGCGGCGTCGAGGTCGTCGATAAAGATATCGTCGATTACATCTCGCTTTTCAAATACGGTGAGATAGCTGTCTCGTTTGCAGTAGTAGATAACGCGAATATCATAGTCGCTATCTGCCGAGGGAAACCCCCAGGCACGACTGCCACTCTCGATGGCGAGTATGATGGTGATATCGTATTGCTTCTCTATATCGTTAAGAAGCGCTTCTATTTGTTCTCGCTTTGACTTGTTCATTCCTTTTTCCTTTACCCTTATCTTTACCGCTCTTTATTTTTTATTGCTGTTATTCGACAGCACTTATTCGAACTTTCTGCCGACACGCCGCGCTATGGCTTCTATTTCTCGCAATGCCACTAGCGCTTCGTCTTCACGCACTACGCATTCGGACAATGAACCGTAGTGTTGCTCAAAGCAATTGAGGAGCAGTTCTTTAATCGCCACTTTGTTGGGCTGTGCCGGTAGCTTGCTGTCGACATAGCATTGCTCTAGCTGTTTTTCTTTCGCTTCAAAATAATCTTCTACGGCTTGCTGCGTCCATTCACCACGACGAATGGCTTTTAGCTGTTCTTTATTTCTCGCCAGGTCTAAGTCCCCTTCCACGAGCAGCTGTTCAATTTCATTCAGCATGCGAACAACATGGTAGGCAAATTTTACGTCGTAGCCGTATTTTTCGATAATGGTTATACGACTGCCTTCCGGCACTTTGGTGCGCATTTTATGGAGCTGGGCGTAGGCATAGCCTTTAAACGTCGACCAACACTTTTTATGCAGAAAAATATGACGTCGCTCACGAACCAGCTCACCAATTGCGGTGCTGTACACCACGCAGTGCCGAGGGACGAAGAGTGAATCGATAATATTCGGGTTATTGTCCATCAATAACTTGAAGTATTTAACGATGGAATAGATGGTTAAATCGTATTCCTGACCTTTACCAGCGCGCGCGGAGGCATCCATCATATGGTGCTGTTGTATTTGGTCGAATTGCTGGCCGGGTTCATCAAAGCCGGGGATTTCGCCCCTAAGGTGCGGAAAGGTCCAGTCTCTGGGCGGTATGGCAAAACCGTAGACGTCCATATCGGAATCGTCTTCGGCCACGCCGTATGCGATGGAGCCCATTATCACTTCGTATTGCACGGCATTTTCTAAGAAGTATGGGGGAGATGTTAATAGCCCCTTTTTTATAAGGTGCTGTGTTTTGCTGCTCATGTCTGAACCATTTGCCCTTTACCCCCCAGCGTCTGGGAAGTTGTCGCCTCAGTTTAACTGCCTTGCTCGCTTTGGCGCAAAGTAAGCCTGAGGTGCCTTACGTTAAAATAAAAAATACCCGCGTGTAGCGGGCATTTTATCGTTTTCGAATTCAAAGTGAAATGGTTTACGTTGGGGGCTATGGCCTTAAGGCCTTCCGCCTTTAACCTTAAAGGAGCACGACCTTATGCTCTAGCACCCAGCTTCACCAAGTCGTTCATCACGCCATCCAAGCCGCCGTACACTGTAATCTTATCGATTTGGCCGGTAATACGCTCTAGAGACTCTAACTCTTTCAATCGCAGTAGAACGCTGTTGTTTTCCATTAGCTTGGCGGTGTTATGCAAAGCACGTACAGATTGCGTTTCTTCTCGTCGCTTAATCAAGTTCGCTTCGGCTTCTTTTTGCGCTTCTACCACTTTGTTTAAGATCAGTTTCATGTCGCCGGGTAAAATTACATCTTTCACGCCGACGCTTTTCACTTCGATTCCGTATTCGCTTAACACCTCTCGAATACCGTCGGTTACGACGTGGTTGAGGCTGTCTTTATCCGCTAGTAATTCGTCTAGGGTTTTTGTACCCACTGACTCTCGCAATTTAAGCTGAAGCTCTCGGTAGATAAAACTCGCATAGTCGTTGAGTTTTAACGCTGCAATTTCTGGCTCAATCACTTTGTACATTGCGCTTAGGTTAATACGTAAGCTGACGCGGTCTTTGGTTAGAATCTCTTGCCCGCTCACGTCTACGCCTTGCAGTCTTAAATCGACGAGTTTGACGGTGATGGAACGGTTGAATTTCCAAAATGCATAGCTTCCGGCTTCCAATCGTGAGGCAAACTTACCATTTACGGTCAGCATGCCTATGTGTTCATCGGCAATCTCGACATAGTGGACGGACTGAGCCATTGTTTTTACTTGGCCCAGTTTTGCGCCTCGACCAATCAAGCCAACCAGGGCTTTATCGACCACATAGTCGTCGGCAATATCAATTAATTCAACGCGAACATCTTCAACGCCTTTCCAAATCGCATGAAATGAGCCAGGTGTTAGTAGGTCGACAAGGTGGCCGTCTCGGTATAATAAGCCTACCTGATGGTCATTCAGTTCGTATTTTTCAATATGCGCGCTCATCTTGTCGGCATGAACAGACAATAAGAATTTGGCTTTTGAATGAAGGAACATGACCTTTGTGATGTCGTGTACTTCACATCTCACCTTACCCGCCATCGCACTGATGCGGTGTCGGCCAGGTTGTAATATGCTGTCTAGTCGATTTCCACGAAAAAGTAAGCCTCTTTCGTTATCGGCAATATCGATGGTTTTCCATAGTTTCATAAACTTTCTCCCCGATTTTATTTTTGTTGTTCTGTATTTCTGATTTTTGGATATTTTCATAAAAGTCGAAGCTCACCCAACATTGCAAGGGTCTCAATATTTGTACCCTTTGGGATCAATAGCCAGTGGCGTTACATGCTGTGAATTCTGTGCGATTCTTTCCGTAATAATATTCCATAAACTTATCGCACGCATTCGCGGTGTGTAACGCTTTACTATTTTTCGCAAACAGCAGACCCATATTCAGGGCTTACAATTTGGCGGTTCGTATTCTGTGTGCGATTCATCAACTCTTAGCGAGTCGATTCAGCGCCCCATAATACTCACCTATGAGCTTCTAGTTGATTTAATAACAAGAACCTTAATCTTGCGGGGGTTCGAACCCCAAGTCTCTCGACCTTTACCAGTATCGTTTTTGAGACGATGTTAACTTTGGCAGGACTTGAACCTGCTACCCATCGATTATGAGTCGACTGCTCTACCAGTTGAGCTACAAAGTGGTGCCTAGGCCTTTATTCAATTGGTACACGAGTCACAAACCGTGTTCGTGCCAGTCTGGCAATCAGAACCAGAACCGCTAATATAAATAAAGCATCCTAAACGCTGTTGAGGTTAATCTATTAACCTGCATTCTTTACTTATAAGCCTATAAAACTGCCTATAAGTGAGAGCCCTTTCCAATCAAGTACTCGGGATTTCTCATATTCTATTTCGGTGAAATGTTCACACTCCACTGCCCTTCATTCTTTTCTGTCAATTGAATGGCCACTGGCATCAATTGAGAAATCACTTCGATATTGGTCAACAGGTGTTGACTCGGTTTCGCGGTGGTAAAACTTCCTCCCACGCCCAATGCCATTGGCAGTACTAGCTGGTCAGCTAAATGTTCGCCTGCTGCAACTTCGGACGCTAGGTAGCGTTTTACTTCCGCAATCGCTTTTCCTGCAACGCGTTCTGCGCTGACGCTGCGCTCGCCCACGACTTCAACCATTTCGGTTACGTTTTCCATTTGGAGTCGTAACGAAACGATATTGCCGGGGCCTGCGGACTTCACTAGCCGTTGTTTAAGGTCAGCTTCTGGCCATTCGCATTTCTGCTGAACCCAATCTAATTCTCGTTGTGTCACGTGCTCTGGAATACGTGATGATGTGGCCACGGCTGTTTGACCTAACAATTCGCCACGCTCCATTAGATCCAATGGCTTAATCTGATCGACGGGGTAAATACGCGCTCGCCATGCACCGCCACCTGCAGGGTAAAACCCAAACTGGCCCAGCTCTACATCAGCAAGAATTCCCATTTTTTTCATTTGCGGTAAAAAGCTGTGTTCAATAAAGTCAAAGCTTGGTGCCATGCCGTTATGTGTTCCGCCTTCTAACACCAACTCACTTATGCCGCCCGCCAAAACTAAGGGCATGAATACGGTCTGAAATACCAGTGTGCTGCTGCCCGCCGAACCGATGGAGAATTTATATTCACCTGGTTTTACGGTTCGGGGTTTAAAGGTCACGGTTCCCGAGCCTAGCTCGTCGCCCGTAACCTCTGCGTTGCATATTTCTTGCGCGGCACGTAAGCAGGTTAAATGCTGACGCAATAGGCCTGGCTTTCTTCGGCCTGCGCGAATATTTTCGATTCGAACTGTTTGACCTAAGCACATGGCTAAGGTCAAGCTTGTTCGAAAAATTTGGCCGCCGCCTTCGCCTTGTGATCCGTCTATTACTTTCATTATTATTTCCAATATTCTTCTTTTATATTTGGTGGACACGACGGGACTTGAACCCGTGAATAACAACAACTAGAGCATTACTTCTAGCCAACAAAGTTCTTGGAAACGCGCGCCAGCTGACACCCGTATTAGAGGATTGATGCGTACATCCATGTACGCATTCGCTTCGCGACCGCCAAAAAGGCGTCCAACTTTTGCTCCTGCAAAGTTGTCGAGCCTGCATCCTCAACCATACAAACCGTGTTATTTATGCTGCCACCGGTTTTATCCGGCCACCCCTAAACCATTCATTTTGGGTGGTGACACTCCTTATTCATCAGCATGCCCGTTAAATCTTTCTAGCTTTCTTTCAAACTTTCTTTCAATCGTTGCCTTCCCCTGGCCAGCAATCCATGCTATTCCTTTTCATTCTGTTACCCTTTAACGCAAACCACTTGCTTTAGGGTGTAAACAATTTCAACCAGATCTTTTTGTGCTTCCATCACTTTTTCAATCGGTTTATAGGCCGAAGGCGTTTCGTCAATTACGCCGTCATCCTGTCGGCACTCAACGCCTTCGACGGCTTTTCTGTGCTCTTCTAATGAAACCAGTTTTTTGGCTTTGGTACGGGACATCACTCGTCCTGCGCCGTGACTACAACTGCAAAAACTTTCTTCATTACCTAAGCCGCGCACAATAAAGGAGCGTGCTCCCATGCTGCCGGGGATAATGCCCATTTCGCCTTCTCGCGCTCTTACTGCGCCTTTACGGGTAACGATTACGTTTTCCCCATAATGGTGCTCTCGCGAGATGTAGTTATGGTGGCAGTTCACTGCTTCCATTCGCGCTTCGAATTCAAAGCCTAGTGCGCTTTTTACGGCTTTAATGACTCTTTCCATCATCACTTCGCGGTTAATGCGCGCATAGCTTTGCGCCCATTCAACGGCTTCAACATATTGATCAAAGTGCTCGCTGCCTTCTGGCAAATACGCCAGGTCGGTATCGGGCAATTGAATATGCCAACGCTCCATATCTTTTTTCGCGGTTTCAATAAAGTGTGTACCGATTCGGTTACCCACTCCACGTGATCCGCTATGTAACATTAACCAAACATTGTCGTATTCATCCAAACACATTTCAATAAAGTGGTTGCCCGTTCCCAGGGTTCCCAGGTGATGAACATTGTTTGTCTTTTTTAATACGCTGTGTTTATCCGCTAACAAATCAAACTGCGTTGATAGCTTGGCCCACCCCGCCAATACATCGTCGGGAAGGTTTGACCATGCGCCTTTATCTCGGCTTCCTCTGGCTCGGTTAGAGCGTCCATGCGGTACGGCTCTTTCGATAGCGGAACGCACACCGGCTAAATTATCCGGTAGCTGGGAAGCTTTCATGCTGGTCCTTACGGCCATCATTCCACAGCCAATATCGACACCGACCGCTGCCGGTATCACCGCACCTACGGTCGGTACGACACTGCCGATTGTGGCGCCTTTTCCCAAGTGCACATCGGGCATTACAGCCAGCCATTTATGGATAAAGGGCAAGCTCGCTATATTTTTAAGTTGTTGCTTGGCTTCTGGCTCAAAGGGAACGCCTTTGGTCCATGATTTAATTGGCACTCCGCCGTCTTGCATAACTTCATATGATTGTTCGTTCATCACGCTATTCCATCTCGTTCAATTTTGTTATTCAGCCTGTTATCGCTGCCTGATTTTTTACAGAGCTTCGGCTTCGATCCGTTAGTGTTAGGGGTCGACGTCTGCCGTCACTCCCGTCTCCCGTCTCCCGAGTTACTTCAACACCTCTGCGTTCTTGTTAATAGCTATAGCGAAGACAGTGCCAACTTTTCAAAAACTGACACAAATAAACCATAGGCCATTGTTTTTAAAGGATTTATTTATTACCCTCAGTGCTTCCGACCAATTTCAGTCTTGAAAACAATGACTCCAGAATCACAGAATTACTATCTTTTTCGATAGCTCCATATTATATTCGATAACATGAAAACAGTAGCTATTAGTATTCTCGGAACCACTATGGACCGGCGCGGCAAAGGTGAGAAGCGTTGGGATAAGTGGCGACCGACCGTTTCTATGTTTCAGCACGATGACTTGCTTATTGATCGACTGGATTTACTTTTCGACAATCATTCGCAAAGGCTTGCAGATCAGGTGAAGGAGGATATTGCGCGCGTTTCGCCCGAAACTGAAGTGGTGTTTCACACGTTAAACTTTAGTGACCCGTGGGATTTTGAAACGGTGTACAGCGATCTTCTCGACTTTGCGCGCGGCTATAATTTTAAACCCAATAAAGAAAAGTACCTGACGCATATTACCACTGGGACTCACGTCGCCCAGATTTGCCTGTACTTGTTAACGGAGGCTGGGTATTTACCAGGCCAGCTATTGCAGACTTCCCCTCCTCGCAGCGACCGAAATGACCGCAAAGGCTCTGCCGAATACCAGATCATTGATTTGGATTTGTCGAAGTACGATCAGATAGCTTCTCGCTTTAAGCGCGAACATAAAGAAGGTACGTCTTACTTAAAGGGCGGCATTGAAACCCGCAACGACAAATTCAACCGAATGATTGCGCAGCTTGAAAAGGTATCTATTCGCTCTAACGAGCCGATTTTAATTACGGGGCCGACTGGCGCGGGGAAATCGCAACTTGCACAGCGTGTTTTCGAACTGAGAAAACAGCGCGGAAAGCTTAACGGTAATTTGGTTACTGTGAACTGTGCAACTCTGCGCGGCGAAAATGCGATGTCGGCCTTGTTTGGCCATAAGAAAGGCGCTTTCACGGGCGCGACGCATGATCGCCCCGGCTTACTTAGAGAAGCTCATAACGGTTTGCTCTTTTTGGATGAGGTGGGCGAATTGGGGCTCGATGAGCAGGCGATGCTATTGCGCGCGGTTGAGGATAAACGCTTTATCCCCTTTGGGGCGGATAAAGAAGTCAGCAGTGACTTTCAATTGATTGCCGGTACGAATCGCGATTTGCTTTTACGTGTACGCGAGGGCTTATTTCGGGAGGATTTACTGGCTCGGATTGATTTGTGGACATATAAACTCCCTTCTCTTAGTGAGCGCCCTGAGGATTTGGAGGCGAACATTGATTTTGAGCTGGAGTCTTTTTCTAGAAAGATTGGCCATCTGGTTAAATTTAATAGAGCGGCGAGAGAAAAGTACCTGAGCTTTAGCCAGTCTTCTCGTGCGGTATGGACGGCTAACTTCCGTGATTTAAACGCGAGCATTACGCGAATGGGGACGCTGTCTGAAGGCGGGCGCATCAATTCTAGCTTGGTTGATGAGGAGGTTGAGCGCTTAAACAGTAAGTGGCAGACGTACTTACACAATACTCAGACCCAAACCCCCGCCCCCTCCACGACTGTTGCTGGGGTTTTGGGGCAAAAGGCGTGTGATGAAATGGATTGTTACGATCAGCTTAAACTGGCGGGGCTAATTAATATCTGCCGAAGCTCTAGCTCTATGGCCGAGGCTGGCAGAACGCTTTTTAATATCAGCCGAGGTCAAAAGAAGTCGAGCAATGATTCTCACAGGGTGAAGCAGTTGCTGGATAAATATAATTTATCGTTCCAAGATCTGGTTTCGGACTAGCGCTGGGTGATTAACTGACCTATAATCCAGAAAAATTACAATGCGCTATTCGGCTACAGCCACTGGGCAACTCGCTCACTCAATAGCAAAGAGAACAAACTGTGCTAACACTACAATATTCGATTTTTAGTAAACACGTCATGTGGACGCCGGGCCGTTATCAAAACGCCCCTTCGCGCCGTGTGCGTCTCTTTACCTACTAGAATCGAATAGTTCTGGTAGGCAATAGCCTTCCAGAGTTTAGACATTAAAAACCCGGAAGGCATTACTGCTTTTCGGGTTTTTTTATGCCTGGAGAATATGGTTGAACTATACGATCAATAAGATAGGAATATTATTTGACGTGAGACTTAGATTAAAACGTTATAGATGAATAACGAAGATTTACCGGTAGGGAAGATTTGACTAACTGTCATATTTTCTTCGAGACCCCCAGTCTCTTATATTGCTATAAAGCGCGATAGGAATGACCTCGCCCTAACAGTAACCAGGCGGTTCATCGGCATATTTCGAAACGACATATCGATAGAATTCGGTAAAAAATAAAATTTGCAATGCCGTTTTTCAATGCGTATTGTTTAAAGCATATCACAAACACAGCGAAACTTAACTTTCATTAACACGAGAACATTATGAAACCATTTAGCTTACAGCGGCATTACGACAACCATGGCACGACTAATCGTCGTTCTTGGTCGATGCTTATAGCACGGATGTGTTTCTGTACGGTTAATGCTTACGCCATGATTGGTGGAAATAAAAATACAATGTAACGGCTTTCCTTTAACGGGAGGCTAAGGCCTTCCGGTTTCATATGAACCCCGGTTGGCTTTGCCAGTCGGGGTTTTTTTATGCCTGTCTTTGTATGTTGGTTTGAGAATTAAAGAAGTTTTAAAGAAGAGAATTTGTTTCTCGCAAATGGAATGGCAATGGCGTGCAGGGATGCATGGGAACAATTTGGTGGGATTAATAAGATTATTGCTATGTAGCTTAACTGGGAAAGCGCCCGGCTGTTAACTGGGATGATGCAGGTTCGACGCCTGCCGTAGCAGCCATTTTTTTTGCGGCCTGATAGAGAAAACAACATTCAATCGGCTTCGATAAAATATTCAGGCAAGGGTACTCTTTGGGTAAGACACGCTATAAATACATTCCTGTACGCTCGACTGTCTCATCCCTGAGGCATACGGTCTTACCCAAAGAGCACCCTTACCTTCCACCCTGAGAGTAAGTCAAACTTAGCAGGGAAAGTTTTCGTGGGGTAGTTTAATAGGGAAAATGCGACTTTCATAAAGTCGGTGTTGGTGGTTCAAGTCCATCCCTCACGACCTATTTAGATAGTTTTATTGGACGTTGGCTCAGCGGTTGAGCATCCGCCTTTTAAGCGGAGTGAGATCGGTTCGATTCCTATACGTCCAACCATTGTATGGGGTTTGGCCCGTGTAGCCTGTCCCGCAGGATTAGGCAGGGCTAAAGCAGCTGCCTTGTAAGCAGTCGATCGTCAGTTCAACTCTGACTATGGGCTCCATTTTATTTTTACATAAACGAGAACACTTAGGTGTGGCCGTGGCGAAATTGGTTAACGCTTCTGGTTGTGAGCCAGACCATTATGGGTTCGAGTCCCATCGGTCACCCCTATGTGTTTTTATAAAGGAGAGGATGCTATGAGATTAGCAATTAGTAAGCACGGTTTTTATCACGCGGATGTCTATTGTAGAGATTCGGATTATGCCAAGAAGATGTTACGTGAGAATGCAATTTCTATTGTTGCTGTCGATTATTTTATTGATGGTCGTGAGAATGGTCAGAATGTTATTTCTTGGGCGATTAAGAAGAATGTGTTGCCGCAGTTTGTGGTGATTACGGAGAAGGATCGTACTAAGCGTATGGTGTTGATGTCTGCGTTGATGGATGGTGGGTATTGCTCTCCTGATGGCACTACGTTTATGAAGCACTGAGATGGGTCAGGTATTATTTGTTATTGGCTTTGAATTTGGCTTCGATGTGATTTTCAGGCAAGGGTGCTCTGTAGGTAAGACACGCGGTACCCAAAGCACTCGCGGTGCTCGCGGGGCAGGCTCTGAATACATCCCTGTACGCTCTGCTGCCTCATCCGTGAGGCAGACGGTCTTACCTACAGAGCACCCTTACCTTTCTGTCTGGAAGTTCGCACAGGTAATTAACCCTTAAAAAACTAAAACTAATCCAGCTGCCTCATGCAGGTTTTACAGTGTTCCCGCTATAAATCGGGGATCAGAAAACCCCAGCGAAAAAGGCTGCTTTACCGATGATAATAATAAATTGAGATAAGAAAAATGAGCACGTCTAGCATACCGAAAAGGATTCTTGGGTTGTTCAAGGTCTATAATAACTTAGGCGATCTATTGATTGCCAGCCGAAACTGGGACGGAAGAGTCCGAGAAGATGCGGTTAGAAAGCTTGGGGGGCTTGGGAGTTCTGACGCTCTCAAAGCGCTTCTTGTCCGATTGAATGACTGGGTTCCTCAGGTGCGAGCGGCGGCTAAGGATGCGATTTTGAGGTTGGCCAATACGAGTAGAAACGCGGCGGTTTTTATTGAGCATCTTCCGGAAATCTATCATTTAAATAAATGCAGTCGAGATGAGCATGCGGATATCATTCGTATCATCTGTGATTCGCTTTTATCTGAAGGGAATCGATCGCTTGTTGTTACGGGTGTTAGTAATGATAACTGTTATGTTGCGCGTATTTGTTATGCGCTGGTGTCGGACCACAAGTTGTTACCTTTTGATTCTTTAGTGGAGGTGGGCCTATCGAGTAAGGATTTCATTATTCGTGAGAAGGCTTTTGTGTTGTTGCGCGATTCTGAACCGGATAAGCATTGCAGGTTTCTGGCTATCGCTTTGAAGGATAAGCATACGCCGATTAGGCGAGCGGCCTTTGAAGTAAGGCTTGAGCACGGGGAGGCTGATGGTGTTGTGGCGTCTTATTTGTTTGACCGTCATAGTTCTATCCGAGAAATTGCGGTGTATGAGTTGTTGTCGAGGGGCTTTAATGTGCTCGATGACTATCGTAATGCGCTGTCAAACTCTTTGATCAACACATCGAAATGTGCAATTTGGGGCGTGGGGTATTTGTCGTGTAAGGAGTCTATACCGACTCTTATTAAGTTGTTGGAAAGCCCTATTCCTTGCATTCGAAAGCAGTCGTTGTCTACGTTGTCGTCTTTGGGGGTTAGTTGGCTCGACGATAACATTCATATTTTTTTGAGTGATCCGTCTGCGGCAGTGAGTAGGGAGGCGGCGCATTTGTGCCGCAAGGCAGGTATTCGTTTTGATGCGGAAGAATTACTTTCTAAGGTAGCGAATTCGCCCTATGCGCATACAAAGAATATTGTTTTTGGCTTGGTTAAGAAGATTAACAAATGGGAAAGGCTGATTTTTCTCCTTAAGATTAGAAGTTCGATAAAGCCGAATCAGGAAGCGGAGTTACTGCGAATAACGGGGGAGTTTTTTCTTTGGAATGATGATTTCAATAGGAGTGGGAGTCAGCCCACGCTTAAGCAATTGGATTTATTGAAGCGGTATTATGGCGAGCAGTTGCAGTATAACGACCATAATCTTAGTCGTATTATGTTTACGATTGGGACTTTGATTGCGGTTTGATTTCGGCTTCATGAAAGAGAAATATAAACCCACCGCTGCCCCGGCGAGATATCCGGGATGGATTGGAGTTTCAATCTTTTTAGCACTTGTTATTTTTAGCCGTAACTAAACCGCCCCTCTACTTATATTTTTTCGATTATCTGTTCTATCTTTTCTGAAAAACTTTCGCATTTAGACGAAGTGCTTGCACTCGCTAAGGCGATTGCTTTTTGGCGATAACCTTCATCATTACCAATTTTTTGTAAATTCTCGATGATACTGCCACCATCGTTAGGATTTGCCATTCTGCAACCCCCCGTTCGAAAAAGCTTATGAGCGAACATTTGCTGCTCTCGATGTAAAGGAATCGCTAGTATGGGTACACCCTGCAAGAATAATTGACACGACACATTAAAATTCGCGTTCGTGATAGCAAGCTCGCAAGTCTTGGCTAACGCATTTAAATCTAAAGGTTCCGTTTCGAAAACCATGCTTTCAGATGCGTATTCCTGCATTAACTGACTCTCAATACTGCTTGAGTAAACGATAACGGGCTGTTTACATTTCTGTAAAGAGTTGAGCAGCAATGGTAATTCTTGAAAACGGTGCGTATATAAAAATATTCGCTTTCCAGGAACATCCGGCCAAACAGGTGCTTTTCTCATTAAAGATGGGGGTAGCCCGAGAAATATTTCGTCCTTTCTTACGGAAAAATGATCGTATTCCGACAATGCAGAAATCAATGTTTCATCGACAGATGAATATATGTCACTTAACGCACTTATAGGCTCCAATGTAAACTCACGCAATACTGAATTGATGGTGTGCACCGTGGCTTGTTCAAACTGCGCTATATCGGCAAGTGCCTTATGATCCATTTTATCAGGGAAAAACACACCTAAAGGTTCTTGGATTGGGGGGCAAGTAAAGCCGGTCCCTGTCGTCACTTTTTTAAATGAATAATCCAAAGCCGCTAATATAGCGCTGGGACAGTGATCAAAGATTACGATATCCGGTTTGATTAAATCAAACAGTGATCGCCATGCAGATACAATCCCTTTGAGAATTTCGGCATTGGCAAACCCACAGTTATGTAAAATATGTGCATAACTGAGTGTTTCAACGACTGGCTTGCTTACAGGCTTCTGCAAAAAGGGCGCAGGCAATAGGGTTACATTGGTGTGTGAAAACAGGGGAAATGCATGGCGTAAGTCTTTCGCCGCTACATAAAGGTCATGATCTTTTAGCTGATCACAATAATCTCGAATACGTGCGATGTGACCTAAGCCCATCCCTAATTCCCATGCAAACAGTATCTTGGCCATGAGTTAGCTGCACCTAAAAATTGAGTGTAATTATAAATAAATATAAAAGGGTTGGAGACAAAATCTTGACGCCGCTACCATTGGATCACTCAGCGTCTCGAAGTACTGGGGGTATTCCTTTTGGAAAGTGACTTCTATCAGGCGCTATCTGCTGCTCTCTTTTCTGTGCACGCAGTTTTCGCTTTTCATCACGATCAGCTTTGCGCTCTAAGCGTTTGAGCTCTCGTGCATCCGCACGTGCATTTTTTTCATCGCGTAATTGTTCATAGCGCGCTTGTACATTCTTGGGCAAGGCTTTGATTCTCGCCTCCCATCGCACGTCTCGTAAAGAGCGGCTATCGTCTAACTGATTGCGATAACGCTGAGGTAACGCACCGTACCGCATAACATCAACTTCAACATCCCTGAGCGGTGGAACTAATAATGCGGACTCGTCTCCTCTGCCTAAAAAGTTCGCGCCGATTAAAATATCGGAGCCTTCACCTGCCGATTGATACGATTTAATCACATTAAGATTTAACGTACGAGTAAGCTGGTCAATCGTCGCTTCAACGGAAAGGTTTTGAAAACTTCCGCTGACTAAGTGCTCTATAGCCGGAGCCGCGTGTATTTCAATACCGCTTTTATCGGCGATATGATTAAGCACCACGAGCAAGCTATGATCTTTGGCGATAAAACTCAAGGTATCAAGCCGAGCGTCGTAACGCATCGAAAAATTGTTGTCTGAATAAGATGCTGCACTCATCACAAGGATGAGTGCAGCAATAACATTAATGATAAACCGCATAAAGCCGGTTTCCTCTTGTCATACGATTTACCAAAAAGGCCAAAACCTAAGAATCGCCACCATTACAGTTTCCAACACAAATTAGGCCATCAAAAATGCTACCTTCATAACCGACGGAATCACCCTCTCCAGGCTCTACACTAATACTCGTTCCTAGGGTTGCAGGCAGGAAGTCAGCATCGTAAATGTAGGCCTCGATATCTCCTGCACCGCCACCTTGCGAGCCCTCGACCAATGGGTCAGCGTTACCACCGTTAGCGCTAATAGAGCCGGACACTACAACTGAACTGCCGTACATTTCTAGTCGACCTGCACTACCGCCATCCTCATCACCCGCACCACCATTTAATGAAATGTCGCCGTTAACTTCCAGTGGGCCGTAACTTGATTGGATAGCCGCTCCATTGGCATAACCACCAAACCCTACGCCAACGCCAAAGTCATCTCCACCACTGGCCTGAATACTGCCATCGATAGTAATGCCATCGTATCCATATAAATCAAGATAACCGCTTCGGCCATATGAGTTGGAGCTTTGTTCGAAGCCTTGACCACCATTGCTAGTGAGGTTTCCAGATATTGTCAGCAGGTGGCTTTCAAGTTGCGCTGGCCAACCACTATCGATATATATATCACCGCCATAACCTGCTTCACTGAGGCTCTCGGTGGAAAGTGCATTACCTCCTGAAGTGTCTATATCCGCGCTCACTTCAATAGAGGCGCTGTCGGATAACGGAGATATTGAACTCCCTACTTCAACATCACCAATTTCTAAATCAACATAACCACCATAACCACCTTCGCTACCATCTGCCCCAGTCAAATCAATATCTGCAGCCTCAACAATCACGTTCACAGCTAAGCCATAAGAATCAATATAAAGCGAACCACCGTTACCTCCGTCACCCTTTATTTCAGGGGAATCCACCCCGTCACCCCCAGTTAAATCGATAGCACTCGCCAAGACTATTTCAGTATGCCGCCTAACGACGGATTCAGAATCCTCCACTTCGATCGTGACTCCTCCACCGCTTCCTCCATTCCCGCCAGATGTATTGCTACCCAAGCCGCTATCACCTCCAGCAGCCGAAATAATTCCTCCCAGATATAAGTCCTGGTCTCTCAAGTAAAGCCCGATATCCCCTCCACTTCCGCCATTTCCATAACCCGCGCCGTCTTGACCATTACCCCCATTCAAATTCAAGTTGCCGTCTTGAAAAATTTGACCTTTCTGGGCTTCGTCAGAATCAAATAACTCAAAGTAGATCTCTCCACCAATGCCGCCAAAATAAGCACCTGTCCCACCGTTAACTGAAATGTCACCGGAGTTGTAAGCAAACGAGCGCGAAACAAGATCAACAGTACCACCATCACCACCGCGGGATGAATCACCAAGACCATTGGCGCCAGAAGCTGACAAACTTCCAGAATTTTCAAGGTAAGAATAGGCCACAAGGGTGATACTTCCGCCATCCCCACCACTGCTAGACTCCTCGCTTGAACCGTTGCTCGAAAGGTCTGCTGCATTGATTAGCGCGTAGGCTGCGTAGATAACCAAATTTCCACCCTGCCCCCCTTCAGAGAAAGGAGTGACATTGATCGAACCAGTATCCGTTGAAAGATATGAAGCCGATGAAAGCGTCAAGTTTCGATAGCTACCAGCTAAGACAATCGAGCCTGCTAGGCTGACATCATTCTCGAAGTACGCTTCAAAAATAGTGCCTCCGCCACCATAGCCATCAACTTCTCCACCATCAAGCGTGAGAGTTGCGCCTTCAGTTATTGATATACCACTAACGCGCTGTTCATGCGACCCTATGCCTGAAACACCGTCCGACAGGTAAATCGAATTACGACTAAGGTAATACACTCCGGCATCAGGTTCTTCTTCAGCATAAGATATCGTCGTATTGTCTGTAACAATAAGAGCGTTTTCACCCAGGTTTGGCGTAAAAGATTTAGATGTATACGTTCGCTCTTTACGAATTTCTTCGACAACAACAATATCGCCAGTCAAAGTACGATTTACAATTCCAAAGGAGCCTCCGTTTCCGCCGCGAGTTGCTCCCTCTGAAGCTCCGGCTCCGCCAGAGAAATCAATGGCATTTGTGGTAACAGGGTAAGTCGGAATAGGCGTTGGCGTGATTGTAGGCCAGGGAGTGGGGGATATGCCATCGACACCATCGCGCCCGTCTGTACCATTGGTTCCGTCTGTACCATTGGTTCCGTCTGTACCATTGGCTCCATCTGTACCATTGGCTCCATCTGTACCATTGGTTCCATCTATACCATTGGTTCCATCTGTACCATTGGTTCCATCTGTACCATTGGTTCCGTCTGAGCCATTGGTTCCATCTACACCATCTACACCTGCCACAACCTTAGGTGCGCCAGTCACATCGATACCGTCGGCTCCATCTACGCCGTCTTTCCCGTCAGACCCGCCACAACCCACAAGGATGATTGGCGCCATCGCCAATGGGAGAAGTGCTTTTTTAAATGAGAGTAATGTTTTGAAGTGAGAGCTGAGTTTATCCATGTGTTTGCCTCCGAGCAAAAACCGATATTATTGACTTTATTATGTTTGGTTTTGACATTCCTATCCCTGTCAGGAACTACAATCACAATTTAGAGGGACAGCAGTCAAAAGTTCGGAGAGGATTATAAAGGGAAGATATTCGCGACAACAAGAGGATTTTTTGAACCACATCGCAAATAAGATGCTTTTAACGCCAGAATAAGAACGGTGTCACACGACTAGCTCAACATACTGCACTGAAGGTGCTAATCCCCGCCTACTCTTCATTCATTTAACTAACTATCACATTTTGTCAATTACACGACGCTGATTAAGTCGTCTTTGATGACTGTTAAGAGTCTAATGGTCCCGAGCACTTCGTCTAACTCCCCTGTCGAATTGGCCTCTAACAGGATGATTAATTCACATATTCCGTTCACGATATCGGCTTTTACGATCTGTGGAGTTTGTTTTAATTTGAGCATAATGTTGAATGAGCTTATCGTCGATAGCAGGTTAACTATTACTTATACCGACACATGGCAATTGACAAACTTATCGCTCAACATGAGGGCGAGCCTTGGGTTATCGCTTTGTCTTTTAGACTGTCTATCCTATTTTTTACTGTGAATGGGGAGTGTCATTCGTTTTGATGCGGAAGAATTGCTTTCTAAGCTGGAGGATTCACCCCATGCACACACAAAGGATATTATTTTTGGGCTAGTAAAGAAGATTAACAAATGGGAAAGGTTGATTTTTCTCCTTAAGATTAGAAGTTCAATTAAGCCCAGTCAGGAAACGGAGTTACTGAGAGTGACGGGGGAAATATTTCTTTGGAATGATGATTTCAATAGAAGCGGGAGTCAGCCCACGCTTAAACAATTGGATTTATTGAAGCTCTATTATGGCGAGCAGTTGCAGTATAACGACCATAATCTTAGTCGTATTATGTTTACGATTGAGACTTTGGTTGCGGTTTGAGCCTGATACCAGGCCTAGGCTCAAGAAGAAAGTAGCCCCACCGCCACCTCGGTAATATTTCCGAGGTGGCCTGGTGTTTTATTCTTCAACTTCTTTTCGGGCCACGGCTTCTGCCAATTTTTTCTTATATTCTCGATGATTAGAAAATGTTTCGGAAGTTTCGCCATCATCGATAACACCACCGCCGTCAGGGTCTAGCGTTACTGTAATTTCAACGGTGCTCGGGTCGCTGTCGGCTCCACCCGCAAATACGACACTGGATAGTGTGCAAATGACTAAAATAAGCAGCGAGATTAATGTGTATTTTACATGCATGATAATTTTCCTTTTAACGCCAAATTTTGGTTCGTGATTCTGGGATTGCAGATCAGTCATAATCTAGGCTGATCAATGCTCTGAGGTCGGCTTTGTTCGATAGGTCAAAAGTTGTAATAATTGCTTGCTCTAGTTTTTTCTGATTTGACTCTTGGTTGGTTGATCCGCCGTTTCCGTCACCGTTACTCACGTGGGTTACTTTGTCGGTTTTTAAGGTGTTGCCTTGAACTGTTTTTTCTGTGTGCACTTCTATGTCGGTAACATCGCCATTTGCGGTGGTTACGCGTACGGTTACTGTTTTGGGGGGCTCTTCTTGAGCTATCGTTACGCTAGCAGTGGTTAGTAGTGCTGCGGTGACGATAACTTTGGCAATTGGTTTGAACGCGATCATGTTAATCTCCTTCGGCTTGTTTTAGCGCTCACATAATAGAGTTTTCGTTGTACGTTCCGCACGGCACTATGGAGACTTGAACGTGTGACTTTTTACCGTTTCCCTTTTTCCGTACCCCGTCTCCCGTTATCCGTCTTCCGTTACCCGCTATCCGTCTTTTAGATTTTTGGCTTCGATCCGTTAGTGTTAGGGGTTTGTCATTTAAAAACGCGTGAACCCATCCATGGGCGCTTCGGCATTTCATCCTGAAATGACGATTTTAAATGACAAACCCCTAACACCAACTCAGGTAGAAGGAGTCGACGCCATCCGCCTTCTGTTACCCGTCTCCCGTTACCCATCTTCTGTTACCCGTCTCCCGTCTCCCGTCTCCCAGCTTTATAACTACCTATCAAATTTAGTAGAGAGCACAACGCTCGTTAACGTATCTTTAATCCCTTCCAAGGCCCGAATAGTATCGAGAACTTCATCTAACTCTCCTGTCGATTCGGCTTCTAGTAGGATTATGAGGTCGTATATTCCACTCACGGTATAGGCTTTTACGAGTTGTGGAATTTGTTTTAATTTGAGCATGATGTTGGTGGAGTTTATTGTCGATATGAGGTTGACCATGACGTGTGCGGACACGTGGCCTTTGGTAAATTCATCGCTCAATATTAGGGAGTAGCCTTTGATGATGCCTTTGTGTTCGAGGCGGTCTATCCGGTCTTTTACGGTTGATCGGGAGAGGCTGAGGTTGCGGGCAAGTTCGGCTATTGAGCAACGGGCGTTGCGTCGTAGGAGGTTGAGGAGGCGTTTATCGGTGTCGTCTGTGATCATATCGGCGGATTTTCCGTGGTTTTGGGCATAACTATTATTCAGTATAGTCAATCTGATTGTTCAATCTGCTCAATTCGGGGCGTAAGCTCGTTATTAGGCCTCTCACTTACGGAGCACTCTATGATTGATGTTATGTTGTTGGGCGCAGGAAAAATTGGTGCGATCATCACGGAATTCCTTTTTTCTACTGACGACTATTGTGTAACGGTTGTGGATTTGAATGAGGACAATTTGGCTCGTATTCCCCAACGTTCGAATATCCGAACGCTGCAGGTGGATGTGACGGATAAAAGTGTATTGGTTAGTGCGATGCGGGGGCAGTTTGCGGTGTTAAGTGCGATGCCCTATTTCGTTACGCGGCATGTGGCGGAGGCGGCGGCTGAAGCGAAGGTGCATTATTTGGATTTAACGGAGGATATCGCGACGACGAATATTGTCAAGGAGTTGGCGAGGTCGAGTAAGAAGGCTTTTATTCCGCAGTGCGGTTTGGCTCCGGGTTTTATTACGATTGCGGCTTACAATTTGGCGAAAGATTTTGACACGCTGGACAATGTGCATATGCGGGTCGGTGCTTTGCCTAAGTATCCTTCTAATGCGTTAAAGTATAATTTAACGTGGTCTACTGATGGTTTAATTAATGAATATTGTAATCCTTGTGAGGCGATTGTTGAGCATGAGTTGATGCAGGTTCAGCCGTTGGAAGAGCTTGAAACGTTTTCACTTGATGGTGTGGATTATGAGGCGTTCAATACTTCTGGTGGGCTGGGGACTTTGTGCGAGACGCTGGGCGGTAAGGTCCGTAATTTAAATTATCGTACGGTTCGTTACCCTGGTCATCGCGATATTATGAAGATGTTGTTGCATGATCTTCGGCTTAGGGATCATCAAGATTTGTTGAAGCAGATTATGGAGGATGCTCTGCCGATTACATATCAGGATGTGGTTTTGGTTTTTGTGAATGTAAGCGGGAAAAAAGATGGCACGTTAATCCAGGAATCTTATGTGAATAAGATTTACAGTAAGGAGATTAACGGTAAATTATGGAGTGGTATTCAGATTACGACGGCTGCGGGTATTTGTGCTGTTCTTGATTTATTGGCCCATGATTATTTACCGCAGCAGGGTTTTATTAAGCAGGAAGATATTCTCTTTGATGATTTCATTCATAATCGGTTTGGGCAGCATTATGCGCAGGTCCAAAGTGTTTAGAGGGTATTTAAATTATTTATTGATTGACTGGTAAGACCGCACCAGCATTTCGGAAGGTGTTTCCAATACACGCCACAAGTACATCCCTGTAGGCTCTCTAATGCCGTCCCTGGCATTAGACGGTATTGGAAACACCTTCCGAACCACTGACGCTATGTGCAGAGGCCAACTTTTTTGGACTACAATTTTTTAGAAATTTTAGACCAGAAGAAATGATAGAAGGTATTACCTATGAGCATTCAACATCTTTTTACTGTGATGAATATTCCTCAGGATTTGGTCGCGGATGGGAATTTGGAGGTTAGCTCTCCTATCGATGGCAATGTGATCGGGAAGGTGCAGATGCATGGACGGGAGGAGATCGGCCACGCTATTGCAAAGTCTCAGGCGGCGTTTAAAATTTGGCGTGAAGTCCCTGCCCCCAGGCGCGGGGAGTTGGTTCGTCTGTTTGGTAATAAGTTGCGAGAGCATAAGGAGGCGCTTGGTAAGCTTGTGACGATGGAGTGTGGAAAAATTTATCAGGAGGGTTTGGGTGAGGTTCAGGAGATGATCGACATTTGTGATTTTGCTGTTGGTTTGTCTCGGCAGTTGTACGGTTTAACGATTGCTTCTGAAAGGCCGGGTCATAAAATGATGGAAACGTGGCAGCCGATGGGACCTGTTGGGATTATTTCGGCGTTTAATTTCCCGGTTGCGGTGTGGGCATGGAATGCAACGCTGGCTTTGGTTTGTGGGAATTCGGTTATTTGGAAGCCTTCGGAAAAGACGCCGATTACGGCGTTGGTTTGTCAGTCGATTTTTGAGGAGACGTGTAAGGAGTTTGGCGATGTTCCTGTGGGTTTGTCGCAGGTCATTATTGGTGATGTCATTGCGGGTGAGCAGTTGGTGAACGACACGCGGGTTCCTATTATTAGTGCGACGGGCAGTTGTGCAATGGGACGTAAAGTTGGGCCTGCTGTGGCGGCGCGTTTTGGGCGTTCTATTTTGGAGTTAGGTGGGAATAACGCGATTATTGTGGCGCCTTCTGCGGATTTGGATATGGCGGCGCGGGCGATTGTTTTTGGTGCGGTGGGTACGGCTGGGCAGCGTTGTACTTCTACACGACGTTTGTTTGTGCATGATGATGTTTACGATATCTTGTTGCCGATGCTGAAGAAGGCTTATCAAAGTATTTCGGTTGGGAATCCTTTGGATGAGGCTAATTTGGTGGGTCCGCTTATTGATAAGAATGCGTGTTATGCGATGAGTAATGCGATTGTTAATGCGAAGGATGCGGGTGGCAATATTATCGGCGGTGAACGTGTTTTTGCTGAGGATAATCAGCATGCTTATTATGTGAGGCCGTGTTTGGTGGAGATGCCAGGTTGTGGTCAAACGATTCAGTCGGAGACGTTTGCGCCAATTTTGTATGTGTATCATTATTCGGTGTTGGAGGATGCGATTGCTTTGCATAATGATGTGCCGCAGGGTTTGTCTTCGGCTATTTTCACGACGGATATTCGCGAGGCGGAGTTGTTTACGTCGGTTTGTGGGAGTGATTGTGGGATTGCGAATATTAATATTGGTACGAGTGGTGCGGAGATTGGTGGTGCTTTTGGTGGCGAGAAGGAGACTGGTGGTGGGCGTGAGTCTGGGTCGGATGCTTGGCGCGGTTATATGAGGCGGATGACGTCTACGACTAATTATTCTCGGGAGCTTCCGCTGGCTCAGGGGATTAAGTTTGATATATAAGGGGGTTAGCGAACTTTACACTATAGTGATATGTTTTTACTGATTTTATATTATATTTGATTGACCGCCAGAGTACTTCGCGAAATGATTCCAAGACACGCCACAAGTACGTCCCTGTAGGCTCGCTAATGCCATCTTCGACAGTGTGCTCCTGCACGGTCTACTACTCCACTTCCATGTGGAAACTGGCATTAGATGGTCTTAGAATCACTTCCCAAAACACTCTAGCTCAGTGCGGGCATTTAGAATTTAGTTAAAGGGTTGTTGAGCTTCCGTACTTTCATTCTCAATCCGAGCTCATACTAATATAGAAATATTATCGCACTACGTAATTAGGGATTTTAAGAGTGTCTCGAGAAAACCACGCCCTACCCCAGCTATAATTAAACCAATATAGAATTACAAAATCCATGCAGAGAAAACAATATGACATCATCGAAGTGGTCCAAATTTAATTGGCAAGATCCGTTCCTTCTGGAAGATCAGATCAGTGATGAGGAACGGCAGGTTCGCGACACGGCTCGTCAGTATGCGCGGGAGAAGTTACAACCGAGAATTCAGCAGGCTTTTAGACATGAGACGACTGACCCTGCGATTTTTTCGGAGATGGGTGCTTTGGGTTTGCTCGGTCCGACGATTAGTGGCTATGGCTGTGCGGGTATTAATTATGTGAGTTATGGCTTGGCGGCGAAGGAGATTGAGGCTGTTGATTCGGCGTTTCGTTCGATGATGAGTGTGCAGTCGAGTTTGGTGATGTATCCGATTTATGCTTATGGCAGTGAGGAGCAACGGAAGAAGTATTTACCGAAGTTGGCTTCGGGTGAGTGGATTGGGTGTTTTGGTTTAACGGAGCCGGACCATGGCTCGGACCCGAATGGAATGATCACGAAAGCGAAGAAGGTGGATGGGGCTTTTGTGTTAAATGGGGCGAAGATGTGGATTACGAATTCGCCGATTGCGGATGTGTTTGTGGTGTGGTGTAAAACGGATGATGCTAAGGAGAGTGTTCGGGGTTTTATTTTGGAGAAAGGGATGAAGGGTTTGAGTACACCGAAGATTGAGGGGAAGTTGAGTCTTCGCGCTTCGGTTACAGGGCAGATTGTGATGGAGGATGTGTTGGTACCGGAAGAGAATTGTTTGCCGAATGTGGTGGGTTTAAAAGGCCCTATGGGCTGTTTGAGTAATGCGCGTTATGGGATTGCTTGGGGGGCTTTGGGTGCAGCGGAGTCGTGTTGGTTGGCGGCTCGGGATTATACGGTGGAGCGCGTTCAATTTAATAAACCTTTGGCGGCGAATCAGTTGATTCAGAAGAAGTTGGCGGATATGCAGACGGAGATTTTCATTGGTTTTCAGGCGTGTTTACAGGCGGGTCGCTTGAAAGATAATGATCAGCTTTCGCCTGAAACGATTTCGTTGATTAAGCGTAACTCCTGCGGTAAGGCTTTGGATATTGCGCGTAGTGCGCGGGATATGTTGGGCGGCAATGGGATTTCGGATGAGTATCCAGTTATGCGGCATATGATGAATCTGGAGACGGTGAATACGTATGAGGGTACGCATGATATTCATGCGTTGATTTTGGGTCGTGCGATTACGGGTTTATCGGCGTTTTAATACGAACATGACGGGGATTTCTGCCCAGGCTTTTTCGGGTCGTCCTCCGACCACGTGAGGTTTGAACACCCATTTTTTGACGGCTTTTAGTGCGGATTCATCTAGCATGGGGTGGCCACTGGATGAGCGAACTTTTATTTCTTGTGGATAGCCCTTTTCATCGATAAGTACTTTTATGACGACGGTGCCCTCTTCTCTTAGTCTTTTGGATAAGGGGGGGTATTTGGGGTCTTTTTTGAAAAGGTATTCGACGTTTTGAATGACGGCTGTGGTGGGTTTGTCGTGGTTCAGTTCTTGGTGTTTTTCGGCTTTTGCTTGGGCTTGTTCGGGTGTGCTATGGGATTCTGTTTCACCGTTTAGTTTTGTGTGTTCGGATAGTTTGGCTTGTTTAACGATGGTGGTGTCGCTTGCTGATTCTGAGGCTTTTGGGCTTTTCACCAATACGGGTTCTATTTCTTTTGCATCTTTAGCTGTCACTGTTTTTACGGGAGCTTTAGACGCGTCTTTGGGTGATTCAGTTTCTTGTTTTTCTTTAAGCACGCTTCCGCTTTCACTATCATCAGATGAAATTTGTGAGTTTTTTGATTGATCGTAATTGGATTGGTCAGCGTTGTTTTGGTTGAAATTTAAAAATAGGGTTTCGGGACCAACGGATGAGGCGGCATTGCTGCCATCGCCGAAATACAGTTTTCCAATGATGTTTAAAGCTACAAGGTGCAGTACAACGCTGATTACGATCCCAATAACCAGGGGTTTTAAGCCTCGAATTTTGGGCAGTACCGACGCTTTAAAAAATTGTAAAACCTCAGACACTAGAAACCGCGCGTGGTTTTAACCGATATTGAGAAGTTACGAGGCTCGCCATCTTCAACAAAGTAGCGTGTTCCCAGGCTGCTGTTGTAATAGACCTTGTCGAACATATTACGCACAGCGAACGCCAGGGTAATATTAGAAAACCCTTTATATTTAATGGTTGAATCGGCTTTAACGTATGAATCCAAGATGAAGTCATCTGAATTAAAATCATCACCGTATCGAGTCCCAATGTAATTCGCTCCAAAACCAAATTCAAAATTTTCTAGCACTCCACTGTTTACTTCGTAATTTATCCAAACATTTGCGGTATTTTTAGCCGTGCCATGTAAGCGCGAATCATCAAGTGAAAGCCCCGGAGACGTATTCGGATTGGGGATTCCTGATGACGGCAAGGCTTTCAGCTCATTATCGTTGTAGCTTGCGTTCGCAATAACGTTCATATTTTCAGTTAGCCAGCCCGTAACACTAAGACTAACGCCTTTTGAACGCTGGTCCTCGACATCACGCGTCCCCATGTCTTCTCCTGCTCCCGTGAGTTGTTCTGTGCTTTTTAACTTATAAAACGTAAGAGAACTCAATAAGTTACCTTCTAACCACATTTTTTTTAGTGAGAGTTCGTATTGGCGGTTTTTTGCGGGATCAGAAAACTCATATTCGCTTAAATTAACGCCTACTGGACGATCATAAACCGACTGATGGCTAAAAGATTCTGCAAAACTAACATGAGTAGAGAACGTATCGGTAAACGTCGCATTAAGACCGAGTTGCGGCGTAAATTCCTTATAGCGCCCACGGTAGGTTTTAAGAGGCTCGCTAGATTCCAATTCGCCATCCAGTTTCATATCTTCATAACGAATATCACCATGCAGCACAAGATTATCCGTAAAGTAGTAACTTAACGCGAGGTTAATGCCGTAAAAGTCTGTCAGTTGCTCATAAATGCTGATGCGCGCTGGCGGCACTTGGGGTTCTGCTATTGAATAATCCAGGTCATTTATATCCACCGGTAGCTGTGACAACAAGTTGGCCGCACCGTGGCTCGGGAGGGACTGATCATAATTTTGATAATCTAAACCGATGCGAAGCAACATGGAGTGCCCGCCCACAGAAAACCCTTTTTCTGCTGAAGCATCAAAACCGTGGGATTTCGTTACGTTATCTTTTTGATAGATATGCAGGAGATAATTCCCATAAAAGACATCTTGAATAACCAAAGGAGCCACTGCGACCAAGCTAATATCAGAATCTGAATGACTGATATTGGTTCCCGCACTTAGATGCCAGCCCAACCAATCTAATTTCGTCACATCAAGCGCGAAGGTTGTGTTTTCTGTTCGGACATTAGCCCACGGTAGCGCTAACAATAGATCTCTCGGCAAGTGCTCACCCGCGAGTGATTCATGGTAGGTCAGCGTATTTGGGGGTTCTTCTTGGACCTGATGATAAAGCGACATCAGTAATTGGGTGTCATCCGTTAGCGCTATATCCAGGCTGGGTGCCACAACATATTTTTCACTACCAGCAAACTTTTTGAAATGGTCCTTTTTCTCTGCCACTGCGATAACGCGAATAGCGTGTTGTGCGTCTTCGTGTAGGCCCACGTTCACGTCCATCACCGTTCGATAATGGTCTTCGGACCCAGCTGATAATGAAAAGATATATTCAGAATCCTGACTTGGTTTTTTAGTGACGAAGTTCAGCATTCCGCCTGGTTGAAGGTAATTTGCGCTCGGCCCTTGGATTAAATCAATTCGATCAATGACTGCTGTATCCAGTTCCAGACCTGAACGTCGGTAAAACTTTCCGTCTATACTGAACGGGGTAACGATGCCGCGCGAATAATAACGGGGCTGAAATCCTGAAGCGGGTTCCAGATAAGCCACACCTCCCACATAAAGAACGGTATCGCTCAAATCCCTCGCCTGAACATCTTCTATATGGTCCTGTGAAATGGACTGTATTGATAACGGTACTTGATAAAGAGGGAAGCGATCTTGACTGTCGTCGTCTTGACTGATTCGTGAGCTCGCATCGCGAAGGTAGGCAAGTACGGTGATTTTTTCTAACACCGATGATTTAGGCGTCACACGTGTAATTCGAATTTGCGTGCCGTCTATATAATAAGCGAAGTTACTGTTCGCCAACCAAAGGTCCAGCACTTCATTGATAGCATATTCACCATTTATGGCTTCTACCATACCCTCCGGTCTTGCATCGGCAACAAACAATATTTCGTAGCCGGTTTGTGATGCGAATTCTATCAACGCGTCTTGGCGTGCCATTGCGGTAATTTCAAGCGGGTAGTTTTTTTGCGGTTCTGCTGCCGTTGAATTCAGGGATGCAAGAAGTAGAACAAGTGGAAATACCGCAATAAGGGCTAGATGCATATTAAAAGCTTAATGTAATAATCCGGGATGCTTATAGTATCGTTCAAAATGAGCCTTAAAACCTGCTGTAAATCGTAAATTTTTGAGGTTAATACAGCCAAGCGAGTTCGTATTTGAGACTTAAAAATAACCGTTGATCTTCAGGCGGCCATTACCCTTTGCAACGACCACTTAACCTGTGCATAAATTCAGCTACTTGCTCGGCTCTTGAAGACTCTACCGGCGACTCTTCAGGACTCTCGACTCCACTAAAAACAATGATGACTCGCGCTAGAAAGCGCCCGTCGTTTTTATCGATAAATAAACACTGCGTGGCTCGCCCTCTTCCACAAAAAATGGAGCCCCCCAGCTGCTTAGGTAATAGGATCGGTCAAAGAGATTTCGCACTGAAAGCGCAAGTGAAAAGGTTGAGAAGCCATGGTATTTCATAATCGCTTCGGCTTTGACGTAGGACGGCAAATCAAAGCTGTTGCTGTCATCGCCAAAACGTTTCCCCACGTATTTTGCCCCTAGACCAAACTCATAATCGCTTAACCGTCCGTCTTGGGCGATATAGTTTACCCAAAGATTAGCGGAATTTTTCGCGGTTCCGTGTAAGCGCTTGTCATCGTTTGATGTTGAGCCAATAAAGCTGTAACCAATATCGGAACCCGGAGCGTCGCGCACGCTGAAGTTGTTGTCGTTGTAGCTCCAGTTGGCCACAAGGTGTATTGGTGGGCTCAACCGGCCGCTAACACTCAGATCTACACCTTGGGAACGCTGATCATCGGCTGGGTTGCTGCCGAAGGTTGTGAGTTCACCGCCGAACATAAGTATGTTGGAGCTTTTCAATTTGTAGAAGGTGAGGCTGGACTCTAATGCACCTTGCTGCCAAGTCTTTTTCAATGCCGCTTCGATTTGACGTGTTTTAATCGGCGCTAAAGAGTCGGTTTCGTCATCAAGGTTCGAACGAAAAATATCGTAAATTAATGCGGTTTGATTGGTAAATGATGTGGAATAACTCATATGACTCGACAACGAATCGCTCCATGTAAAGTTGAGTCCAAATTGAGGCGTAAACTCTTTATAATTTCTTAGTAAGCGGCGCCTTAAAGCTCCCATCCCCATTATCACGACGGCTTTAATATCCATTTCTTCATATCTAAAATCTGTATGAAGAGTGAGGTTATCCGTAACATTAAGCGCTTGCGAGACACTAACGCCAGAAAATTTTGTGGACTGGCTGTAGTTTCCGACAAGGTCCGGTATCTCGGGTTCGTCCAAATCGTAGTATTCCGCCTGATAAACGTTGTACACATTCTGGCCGGATTCATTAAAGGGGTTGATGAGATTTAAGATGTTATAACCTGGCAGTACTTTTTCAAAGTTTTGATAGTCATAACCTAAACGGAATACGCCCGGGCGACCCAATACAGAAAACCCTTTTTCTATTGCGGCATCAAAGCCATGAGATTTCGAAAGGTTATCTTCAGCGTATAAATACCGTAAGGTGGAATCTCCGTTGTCAGCAATCGGGATGAGTACGGCTGCAGTAACGTCGGTTAATGCGTAACTCCAGTTTAACCCTGAACTGATGCGCCAACCGGCCCAATCTTCCATGGAATAATCGATAGAAAAGGTGGAGTCTCGAGTGGTTGTTTGTGACCAGGGTGTTCCAATTATTTGTTCTTCCGGTAATTTTTGACCTAAGACCGAATCATGGTAAGTAAAGGTGTGCGGGTATTTGCGTTCTATTTGATGGTAGGCTGAAATTAATAGGGATGCTCGCTGGGCAAAGTCTACGTTGACGCTCGGCGCTACGACATATTTATCTTTGTAGACAAAGTCTTTAAAGTGTTTTTGCTTTTCAGCTACGCCGATAACCCGCACGGCCGTTTTTATCTTCTGGCCAAAGGCCACGTTCAGATCGGCCACGTTCCGATAATAATCTTCGGAGCCGACCATTAACGACACATCATAGGCTGAGTCGCTCTCTGGCTTTTTGGTCACTAAGTTCAGCATGCCTCCCGGCTGTATGTAGTTTGCACTCGGCCCTTGAATCACATCGACTCGCTCAAGAACGGCTGGATCTAGTTGAAATAAGGTGCGCCGATAAAACTTACCGTCTATACCAAAAAGCGCTGGAATCCCTCGCGAATAATATTGGGGGTATATGCCGGAAGCTAATTCAAAGTATTCAATTCCGCTGACATAGGAAACAATATCGTCAATGCTTCTCGCTTCTACTTCTTCAATATATTCTTCTGGTATGGATTGAATCGAGAGGGGTATTTGATACAGGGGGAATGCTTTTTGGCTGTCGTCGTTTTGACTAATCCGTGAACTCGCGTCACGTAGATATCCTAGCACGGTAATTTTAGGAAGCGCGGTTATTCTGTGAGAGGTTTTTCGTGTTATGCGAATTTGTTTTCCCACTAGTTGGTAGTCTAGGTCCCCTCTGCCTAGTAGGATATCCAGGGCATCGACGATGCTGAAATCCCCTCTTTTACCCTGAAATTCATTTTTTGGCGTTGCATTTTCACCAAAAATTATTTCGTACCCGGTTTGCGAGGCCAAGGACTTCAATGCTTCGTAAGCCGACATAGGGGCGATATCTATTTTGAAAACTTCGAGGGATATTGCTTTTACAGAAAACAAACAAAACATTATTGTGATGGTGAAAATCGTAATTAAACGCATGGACAAGTAACTTTTATTGAGACACATCGGTTAAAAGGAATGGTGAAATTTGAACGAGGTGGTTGTTGTGACCTACGCGGGCTTCGATACCCTATGGAGGCAGGGGCTAGCTCACTAAAAACCCCATGTTGATTTTAGGCTTAATCGAAAACTGCGCGGGTCCCCCTCTTCTATAAATTGCGCGAAGCCCATGCTGCTTTTGTAATAGTACTTATCAAAAAGATTACGAATTGAAAATGATAGGGTTATACCCGAAAACCCTCTGTAAGCAATACTAACATCGGTTTTGGTATAGGACGGCATTACAAGGAGATTGGCATCATCCGCGAATCGCGCGCCGATGTATTTTACCCCTATACCGAAACGAAATCCGCTCAATACGCCGTATTTTACTTCGTGATTCAACCAAAAATTGGCCACATTTTTGGCAGTCCCATAGTACCTTAAATCGCTATCGCCCCTAGGATCTGAAATTGCGGTATTGCCTAAGGAATCAACGTAATTTGGAAGGTTTTTTGTCGTTTTGTTATAACTCACATTTGCGATAAGGTTAGTGTTAACGTTGATATTACCGTTCACGCTTAGGCTCATGCCCTCTGACAATTGGTCGTCTTCGGTTACGTTTTTAAATTCTATCACTGAGTTTTCCGCGTCAACGGGTTCTACAGTGAGGATGTTGTACCGATTCATTCTGTAAAATGTTAGCGAACTGGAAAGTCCCCCATCTAACCATGTTTTTTTAAAAGCCCACTCCAGCTGATTATTTTTGATCGGACCGACAAAGTCTGCCTCGAGCATTGGCTCACTGGAAAATTGTTCGGCTCGGAGAGTTGATTGATGGGTAAAAGATCTCGAATAACTTATGTGGCTTGAAAACGTATCAGTGAGCGATACATTCAGACCTATTTTCGGTGTCCATTCTTCATAATGTCCGAGAAGACGATGCCGAATCAAACCGGCTTCTTCCGTGGCAAAAATGGTATTGATGACTTCGAACTGCATATCTTCATAACGAAAATCAGTATGCAGGGTAATATTGTCGGTCATGTATAGACGGTTGCCAAAATTAATTCCCCAGAAGTCTGTAATGCTATCAGAAACGCCCACTAAATTCGGAGTGCTCGGCTCTTCTTGCCTGTAGTAATTTGTATCAAAGATATTAAATGCTAAGCCGGCAGGAAAGTCGGGGTTTGGCACTGAAGCGAATGCGTAACTTGGCCCGTGCATATCAAATCGCTGGTAATCCACCCCCACTCGAATCAATGCTGGCATTTCGGCGATGGTAACACTTCTTTCTGCAGAAAAGTCCACGCCTCGGGTTTTAACAAAGGCATCCTTTTGATAGAGATAGCCTAGCGCTGCGAAACCCTCTCGAAAAGGCGCAGGAATGGAGAATTCGTCCAAATACGCGAGTAAGCTTTGCTGTTGCTCGGGAGCAAAAGGAATGAGACCGGTTACGTTGTAATTCGTATTTTCATAATTGATATTGGCGCCTGCGCTTATCTGCCAGTCCTTCCAATGAATATTCGAATAATCAACGGATAGAATGGAGTTTTTAATGCGGGTTTCGGACCATGGAGCGCCTAAGGTTTGCTCTCTAGGAAGACGCTCACCAATAACGTCTTTATGCAGTGTAAATCGATTGGGGTATTTATGGTCAACCTGATGGTAGACGGACATTAACAGTTGGGATGCATTTGAGAATTCATAATCAAAACTGGGAAAAATCCCATACTTGTGACTATACACAAAGTCTTTAACGTGGCCCGCCTTCTCGGCAAATGCTATAACCCGTACGGCTTGTTTCTTACCATTTTTAGAGGCCATATTGACATCAATAACCGTTCGATAAAAATCTTCGCTGCCTGTAGCAAGTAGGATTTCTGCCTGTGGCGTCGCCAGCGGTTTTTTAGTTACAAAATTTAGTATGCCGCCCGGAAAATAATAATTTGCGCTTGAACCTTGAATAATGTCGATGCGGTCCAAAACTGCCGGGTCTAGCTCCAACGTAGAGCGCCGGTAAAACTTTCCGTCTACACTAAAAACGGTCAAAAATCCCCGAGAATAGTATGCTGGATTTGCGCCGCCAGAACGTTCGTAATATTCGATCCCTTCTATATAAGAGATAATATCGTCTAGATCTTGCGCTTGAACGTCTTCGATATATTCTTTTGAAACGGACTGAATTGAAAGCGGAATTTGATAGAGCGGAAACTTGTCTTGACTGTCTTCGTCTTGCGAAATTCTGGTACTTGCATCACGAAGATACCCCAGCACGGTCACTTTTGGAAGAACAGCGACTTTCGCAGAATCAGACGATATTCGTATTTGTTTTCCCTCTAAGTTATACACTAAATTAGTTTTGGCCAATAATATGCCTAACGCTTCTTTTAGCGTGTATTCACCGGTTATCTCGTTAATTCTGTCGGTGGGAATAGCGCCGGAACTGAATAGTATTTCATACAGGGAAATCGATGCAAATTCGATCAATGCTTCGTGGCGAGATGTTTGATTGATATTAAGGGAATAAATTTTTGGCGGGTCTTTTGGTAGGTTTTTCGGTAAACCTACAGCCAATACCTCTCGAGCCCCCAAGAGGATGAAAACGATAACGAATATAGTCAGTGATAAACGCATACAGAAGACTTATAACCAGAAGAAACTTTTTTATATTGTTTTTATAATGTAGTCGGATTTTCATCCTTATATTTGCCGCCAAACAGTTGAATTATAGGACTTAGCCGTATTCAATTCCGTTTATTGCTTCACAAAAACGTCAACGCTAAACGTGCAGTTTTTTAAAACCAGCCCATCGGCTCTTCACTATCACACACCCGTTTTCCTCGCATCCATCATCCGTCATCCGTCATCCGTCATCCGTCATCCGTCACATCCGTCACCCGTCATCCATCATCCATCATCCATCATCCATCATCCATCATCCATCATCCGTCACCCGTCACCCGTCACCCGCCATCCATCATCCATCATCCGTCATCCGTCATCCGTCACCCGTCACCCGTCACCCATCAATCCGTCACCCATCCCCCATCACCCCCTATGTTCTTTTTGAAACAAATATATTTAACACCTTAATGATCATATTGACGACATCTCTCGAGTTCACCACCCATATAATCCTTCGAAACTAAGTAATCCGATTACTTTTTCATCTAAGGCTTAATGCATGGCAAAGCTCTTGCTGGACGCTAGAATCTAGGTAAGGTATCGTCACAAACTGTTGTTTTAGCTGAACATTTAACGGGTTACCGGCCATGGAGCACTCCATTTTGGTTCTTTTTCTAATTTTAGAAGCCCCCTCAATGTTTATTAATAAGAATGTCGTTCATTAAGACTAAGGTAGTTAACCATTGCGCAGTGTAAGTTCACCGTTATGTCGTCTCCTTTCGATATGAATCAATATGAGTAACGGCCCTACTGACATTTCCCGAGAGTTCGAAACCGAGCGTGCGGCTCTTTTTGCGTTTATTTTGCGCAGGGTTAATGATCGTGATACGTCTGAGGTTATTCTGCAAACAACCTTCGAACGCGCGACGCATTCGCTACAAGAAAAGTCGTCAAACTCCATTCGCGCGCTCCTTTATGTCATTGCTCGAAATCTGCTTACTGATCACTACCGCCAAAAAGGCTTTCGTTCACAGTTTTGGTCTGAAGGCCATGACGTGGAAACTGAAGTTACGGATTTAGACAACCCTGAGCGCAGCGCTATCGCGCAGGAACGACTTAAGATGGCTGCAGATGTCATTCGTGAGCTACCCGAGAAATGCCGCCATTCTTTTGTGGAGAATCGCTTTAAACACAGGTCTGTTGAAGACATTGCCAATGAGCTTTCACTTTCAAAAAGCATGGTAAAAAAGTATATACAGAAGGCAATCACCACGATTCAAGAGGAGCTCGCCCGCCGTGAAAATTAAGCGAGCAAAGAACATGTACCCAAAGCCCCATATAAAGGTGTTTAATGCGCTGGGAGCTATACTGCTCACGATGTTAATGGCGAAAAAATCGACTATTTTTCTCGTCAGCAGTGTCTTTTTGAACCTTGGCTCGTCTTGTTATATGAATCCACTGTGGGCTAGATGTAAATGACCGCTGATAACGCCTATACACAAATACAAGAAGAAGCCGCGCGCTGGGTTGAAGACCTGCACGATGGCGAGCCTTGTAATGCGGTTATGGCGGCCTTCGATGAGTGGATGAATCGGTCTCAGGCCCATGCTGACGCATATTTTGTGGTGAGCGATCAATACTATGAACTTGATCTTCTCGATGCTGCATCGCTAGAGAGCCTTCTTGATTTGAACTCTGTAGGCGGCTCGCCTGTCGATTCGTCCGCGCCCAATGCTGCTGCGCCCAATACAGAGACTTTCGATACTGTTACGCCCCCACCTATACCCAGCGAGCTCGAATCGCTACCCGTACAGGATAATGTGGTCTCTATTGGCAGTCGTCGACCGTTGCGCGCTCGATTATCTTCTGTGGTTAAAACGTTCTCTGTTGCTGCCAGTCTGGTGGCGTGCTTTGTCCTCAGCCAAACTTATTTGTTTGGCGAAAAGGCCGACTTGATGTCGTCCACTGGCGAGGTGGCCATGCACGAACTGGAAGACAGCTCGACCGTACACATGAACGCCAATACGCTGTTGAATGTATCGATGGATGAGAATGGCCGAAACCTCGAACTTCTTAAGGGCGAAGCGTATTTTACCGTTGCGAAAGATGCTCTCAGGCCCTTCACGGTCCATACCCATGGCGCCCAGGTTAAGGCCTTGGGCACAGAATTTTCTGTGTATAACCGAGATTCAGGCCTAACACGCGTATCCGTATATGAAAGTAGCGTCGAAGTTTACCATCCGACTTACATGAAAGAGCCAAGAGTTGTCGCTACAGGTGAGACAATATCGTTCGGACCGAAAATCGCTAACCCTACGATTGCGAAACTGAGTAAAAATGAAGAAGCATCTTGGCGTGAGGGGCGCTTAACCTTCAACAACATCTCCCTAGAAGATGTGATTACGGAACTGAACCAGCATCACAAGGGTAAGATTATTATGGGGAAAGGCTTGGACAATGTTCGTATCTCTGGCGTTTTCCACGACATTGATTCACTTAGGATTTTGAACGATATTGTCGAAACTCAGAACCTTTCGTCAATGAACATGGCTAACCGCGTTATCTACGTATATCGATAATTTTCTTCTGTATATCTGAGCCTTAGCACCTCTCTATTTTCAGCCCATACAATTTATTGTGATCCTCCACCTTTTCCGCTCACAGAATCACCTAACATTGTCAACCTCATCACCTTTCTCATTCCCGCCCATACAGCGACCGCTAAACCGCTTCAAACACAGGCAGCTCTAGCGACTGAGCCAACATCCACGGTAGCCAATAAGACGGACCCAAGTATCGATAACACGAACATCTCGCCTAACTGGGGATTAACGCGAAAAAATCCAACTTTTTACGCCAAACCATTACCCTTTTTCTCAACCAAACGTCTGAGGTATTGAGAGTAGCAAGTATGACTCCTTCTAAACGCTAAAGCTCAGCCCTCAAGGACACATTTCTGGGCTTGCGATACGCGGTTTAGACCAGAATTAGAGGCATGACATTATGTGGATTTTAAGACCCCAAAATGTTCGGTATCAGATCTTTTTATTACTGAGCATTGCCGTACTGGGAACTGGCGCAGGAATAATGGGCAACGTCGCAGCGAAACATACGACAGGGCTAATACTGAACGGCACATACCGCTTTTCTCTCGATAACCCAACTCTATTTTGCTGGGCCATATTCGGAATTTTACTTATTGGCGCACTTGCAGGAATTATGGCTTTGATTCTAAGTCTCACGGAAAAGTCTGAAGCTTACAGCCCAAAAGGCAGTAGCAGACGAGCAGGCAAGAGCGCAAAAAACAGCATGACGGTTGCCAAAACTAACACCTTTTTATAGGAAGTTTCAAAAGGCGGGGAACCGGGAATAGGAAACGGAAGACGGAAGACGGAAGACGGAAGACGGAAAATATTAGACTAGGACGGGAAATAGGGTATTTAAAAAATTTTGATCAGGTCTATAGCATCGCTCTACTCCAGCGACTACAGCATTAAGACTTACAAGCAAGAAAGTGGTTTTTTAAGTTTGAGACCCCCATCTAAACTTAAAAAAAGGAACACTCAAAGCGGGTATTTCGAGATCTGCAGTCAATTGCAGCTATAGACTTGATCAAAGTTTTTTATAGGGATTAGGACGGAAATAGCAGCTGAGGACGCACTTCTATTGTTTCCCCTTCACAACTGAACCAAGCCATATCATCATCAATGGTGCACTGCATTTCCATCGTTCGATCAACTTTACTGGCCATCGACGCCGAACTTTCGCTGCTGATAATAAATACGCGCAGGTTTCGAAAACGGGCGAGTTGCTTCTCGACCCCCTTCCACCACATTTCTGCGGTATGGCCACCAAAGGTGTATACCGTCACTTGTTTTGATCTTGCGCAGGCTTTACGAATTCGATCTTCGCTGGGACGCCCCACATCTATCCAGTGATCTAATTCGCCGGACAGGCTTTTTTGCCATATATCCGGCTCATCATCTGTACTGAGGCCTTTAGTAAATTCTAGGTGTTCGTGTGCGTTAAAGGTAAATCCCACCACCCTTGCCATCATCCGCTCGTCAGTTTCGGAAGGATGCCGAGCCAAGGTCAGAGCGTGGTTTTCATAGTAATGACGGGTTAAATCACTAATGTCTAATTTGAGTTTAAAGATCGTTGCTTTTAGAGCCATAACTTTGCGTTTTAAATGAAGAGTGTAATCATAATAGAGCGGGGATTAAAAAGACCTTAAAGCAAGGTCAGTTTGTCTTTCTCAATGAGTATAAGTTTTTGCTTATACAAAGCACCTAACGCTTTTTTGTAGTTCTTTTTACTCACATTAAACAAACGGTAAATATCATCTGGAGCGCTTTTATCCGTCAATTCTGATGAGCCTCCGTTGTCTTTTAAGTGCTGAAGAATTTGTTCGCTCAACGCATCACGGCCCTTTCCTGCTGGCAATTGCAATGCGAGATTAATTTTACCATCGTCACGAATTGAGTGAATAAAGCCCTGCTCTTTTTTACCATAACTCAGAGGCTTAAATGCTTCGTCTTTGAAGATTAACCCGAGGTGGGTATCATTAATGACGGCCTTGTAACCCATATCACTACGGCCACAAATCAACAGGTCCACCGGCTGGGCCGGTTTAAAGTACACCGAGGTTTCGTCCAAGTGCCGACTTAAGCGAGAGGATGCCACGATACGGTCTGTATGCTCGTCTAGAAAGACGGTAACAACGTAGGATCGCCCTTCTTCCATGGGTTTATGCTGTTCGTTGTAGGGCACTAACAGGTCTTTGCTCAAACCCCAATCCAGAAAAGCCCCCACATCATTCAGTTGCTTGACCTTTAGGTAGGCCGATTTACCAACGGATACAAAAGGTGTTTCTGTTGTGGCAATGAGTAGGTCTTCAGAGTCCATATAGATAAAAACAGAAACCCAATCGCCACGATTGCATTCCTCGGGAAGGTAACGCTTGGGCAGAAGAATGTTCTGTAACTCTTCACCGTCCAGATATACGCCAAAATCGACAATTTTGACTACCTGTAATTTATTGACCTGCCCAATTTGTACCATGTATTTACCTAACTCTTTAATCTTTTTAAGCTCTGACTTTACGCTCTGAACCTGACTTTTAATAACTCATAACCCGACTCTTAGTCGGACTGTCAACCAGGTTTTCAGCCTGATTTTCAACCTAACTTTCAACCTAACTTTCAACCTAGCTTTCAACCTGATTTTAACACTGCCAGCCCCACAGACCCCGCGTTCAACCTAAGCCTGTAACGCGTTATTTTGGGTGTTTTTCATCGACCTAGCGTTCATCGAATGCTCTCGGCTATTCATCTGAGATGCCGATTGGCAACGGACAACTCAATTATGCCCTCGACTTAAGCCTCTGTTGAACCCTCAACCAAACCCTGAACTAACGGTCAAAATCGCTGAGCGATGTGTTATGCGCGGCTATCATAATCGACTGTCCAACCTGGCACTAGAAAAACCACCTTTTTTACCCCATTAGCGCAACCACGGACCTAGAGAACCCATGCGCATCTCAGCTTAGACCTAGAAGCAGGTCTATCACCCTCCTCTTCGAGAGGATACACTAGCGAAAAAATAAGATTGTAACGGGAGTTAGTTATGCAGAATTTTCACTGGTTTGCTTTGTTTGTGGGGTTAAACGGCGCTCTATTGTTGGTGCTCGCCTTCAACGTCTCGCTTATGCGGCTTAAGAATAAAATCTCATTAGGTGATGGCGACAACCCTCAGCTCATGAAGGCCATACGCGTACACGCTAACGGTACAGAACAAGCGCCGATGTTTGGGCTCATTATTTTGGCATTAACGTTTATGCTGGCATCACAAACCATCCTGTCCATACTGGTCCTCACCTTCACCTTTTCCCGACTGGCTCATGCTTACGGCATGCTTTTCAAAGTTCACATACTAAGACGCGCTGGAGCTGGAATTACTTATCTATTGCAGGCTGTGGGTGTGGTTATTCTGTTGATCTCAATTTTTAACGTGGTTTAATGCTCATCTAACCTCAACTTATCCCGCTAGTAATCTGCGCCGTTTATTTCTCGGCGTGGAATTCCCACCACATCTTCAGGCTTAGCCATTCTCATATTTAATGCGATGATTTTATCATCGTCATCGCATTTTTCTGTTGTAAGGTAATGCGTTAAGCATGCGCATCGTGGGCAGGAATGGAATTCAACTTCTTTGTCGCCCCAAAGATAAAACTGGGTATTTTCATGCTTGCAGTCGACTGTAATCATTTCGGGTTCGTAATACGCCCAAAGTGCGGCATATCTCCGACAAATAGAGCAATTGCAGCTGGCTAACGACTCTGGTCGTTTTGTCGCTAAAATTTCAACATTTCCACAATGACATTGTATTTTGAACATTTATTTTTATTCCCGATTATTGCGCCCGTTTTACTTCTGCTTTCACACCTAACTCACAGTCCCTTACTCCCGCTGTCCGTTTCCCGTTTCCCGTTTCCCGTTGTCCGTTTCCCTCTACCTCCCCGACCCGAGTATAAGTCAGCTCCCACGGAATACCGAAGCGGTCGACTAATACACCAAAAGCCTTTGACCAAAAGGTCTCTTGCAGTGGCATTTTAATTTCACCACCCTCTGCTAAAGCCCTAAATATTCGATCAACTTCCGGTAATTCGTCGATTTCCAATAACACGAAAAAGCCTTGGGGCTTCTGATACTCCCCAGGAAGCATATCGACACCGGCCAAGACTCGATCTTTAAAAACCAGGCCTGCATGAACAATTTTATCTTGCCAACCTTTATCAACGGGCTCTCCCATCGCAGATTCACCATAGGTTTGCATCAGGGTAATTCTGCCATCCAGCAAACGGCTATAAAACTCAAAGGCTTCTTGGCACTGACCATTGAATGTGAGGTGTAAATTCATTAGCATTTATAGGTTCCTGCCGGTGTGATTTTTTATAAGGCGTGAGGACTGCATTCTGGTGATTGGACAATCGAATAATCTTTCGTGCCGCAGATCTGCTGAGGTGCTATTTTTTAATGAAGGACTCAAGGCGACAAAGAAGATCCGGAAATATTCGTTTAATCATTTCAACTGTTGCGACTTCATTATCGGAATATTCGAAACCGGGCACCACGGCTTCGCTAATTACAGAGTATTCACCTTTATTTAGACGAGATGATTTCCAATACTCTCCAGGAACTAGTAACTGCAATTGCTCCCCCGAGTTAAGGTTCGAGCCTAGAACTACTTCAGACAATTCACCCTCAGGCGAAACAATCGTATAGGTTGTGGAGACTCCCATATGGTAGTAATGAATGATATCCGACTTATTTTTATGCAAAAATCCAACAGAACTATCGTCGGTCAGCATATAGTAAATTGACGTAAGTAATTTACGCGTACCATTTTCACTCACGACATTCAAAGTCGACTCATATGTTCGCCTAAAATACCCTCCCTCCGTTGGGTGCAGTTCTAAACCGAGGCGGGTAATAATTTCGTCTTTTGTCATTTTGCTGTCGTCATTTATCTTTTGCTATTTATCTTTTGTTAATCATCTATCATCATTTTATTCTGGCGGTAGGGTTAAGCCAGGCCAGGTTTTCACCCAACATTTTGACGACACCCTCCGATCAAATACTTCTTGTGAACGGGCTGGGTTTCGGGTTATTTCGCCACTAAACTGTAGATCGAGCTCAAAGCAGTGCAGAACTTCAACGCCTCCCTCCTTATCCAGTTTGACGCCTATACTCGTTTGTTTTTCCGGCCAAAAACCCATGGCATCTAGCGCATTCTTGTAGGGGTTATCACCATTCTTTATGTGCATCCGCGCCTGATTCTTCACTGACCAAGGGAAATCAGGACATATCCCCTTTAGCTGCTCTTCCAACAATTGATCTCGCGCGTCGGACATATCTTCTCGACAATAATAAATGACATCAATATCATTAACGTGTGTCTGTTTATTAAAACAATCATCCCAAATTAAATTTCGCACAAACCCTGCCGCGATGAGCCAATCGGGTAAATTTAATGAGCGCACCACAGACAAAGCCCGCATGCGAAACCGATCATTTTCAATAAGGTTAACAATTCTCTGTTTTTGGTTCATTCCAATTGCGCCACTTAAAGATCGATTGAAAACAGTCATAGAAAATTAACGAACAGCGATCAAATTCTAACAGCGTTCAGCTAGTCTATAAACCGACTGTCATAAGGATGCTTTTTAGCCGAGATAATCGATGCTTTTTCTGAAAGAGGATGCCGGGGATTGAAAAGATAGTTAAAACTATTCGGCACAAGTGCGCTAGGAACTTTTAACAGAACGGAAGAACCACTGGTTAACCACTCATCACCAATAGAACGCGTCAACTCAAAATCTTCTCGCCAATCCTTGGATAAAGCCTTGGACGATAAACGGGAAACCCCCGCCCTTTGCGCGTATTCGACCTCCAGCAATTGGTAGTTTTTGGGTACTTCGTCCACGTCCAACTCAAGATGAACCAATACCTCTAACATGGCGAGCGCAGGGCTTTCGGCCATATAAACGACGGGAATACCACGGTTATGCCAACGAGCAGACGTTTTAATCCCGCCTATTCCACGCAAATCTGCGTAGTTACTGATACGCCATAGTTTCAAGAGCAACGCCTCGAAATGGGCGTTTTAGCGTTGAACGATTTTTTGAGCACGGTATTGAACACCAAAGGCGCCGTTAAAAGGTTTGAGAGAACATTCAGGCTGTGCATTTTACAACAAAAATAATGATACCGGAGGATGCCAGACTGGATAAGTAAGGTAGTGAGCGAGATCGCGCTACGCAAAATACCCGGCATCAAGCTGACCAAGCATGTCTTCCACCAATTGAGCGCCGGTTTCAGTCTGCATAAGCTCCATTGCGCTAACCCCATCGAATGCCTTACGTGGCTTATGTAACCACTTCATGGATCTTTCATCGTCCCCTAAAACCTCTAGGGCAAGTGCTTGAATATTTGCAGCTCTAAACCAACGGCCCGACTCTTCCGGTGTTAACAGCTCACACTTATCACGACGGTGCCTTAAGGTTCTGGGGTTTACTATCCAATGCAATTCAGCCCCCCTGAAACCTTTATTGATAAGCGCATCAACGGCTTCTGGCTCGACACCTCTGCGCATGATTTTAACCACGTCTAAAGGGTTTTTAAGCTTAATGTTGACGATTTTGCCAACCTTAACCAAAGCCCTTGCAGAAGCATTTTGCACCTGAGATTTCGTTGGCGTAAACACGCTAGCTGTACCGCTCATTTAGAACATCCTCTCATTATTCATATTGCACCCTGAACCTTGAACCTTGAACCTTTCACGAATATCTCTATAAACATAGCCACCTGCGATCAGAAATATGGACAACACTCACAAGTGGCAATATGCCTAAGTATATAGCGCATATTGCCGCAGGGCAAGCAGGATGCATTTGACGCCAACACTTTGTAAGAGATGTCTCACACGACACGAGGTCAATGACGCCTATTACAGCGCACAGCTTTTATGGATACTACTCACTAGTCGCCACCACCGGCTTTTGTGCCTGGGACACGGCTTTTGTGCCGGTGGCGATTATTATAATAACCAGATAAAAGCGTCAATAAAAATAATAAGAACGCGAATACATTCAACTTAACCTCGCAAAATAAACCATATTACAGCCCTTTTCACCCGTTCAAAGCAGCTGAAGCTCCTGATATTAGAGAGGATCTAAAGTTTTAGGACTGCGAAAGACTACATTTCACACTCGCTGATACTAGGAGAAACCATGAGCCATTGCGTAATTGCACTAAAAGATATCGACCACTACGTCGCCAGTGTTTGCCACTGCGAAGACCTTAGTCAGGTCTGGTCATTAATCCGAGAAACCTTCTACTTGCCAGATGCCGCCCTCGCCCTGATCTCCCTTGGAGATACCAACATGTCGGCAAAAGATGAGTTTACGTCCTATCACAAGGACTGGGGCTACTCGTGGGAACAATGCTGCCCCGTGGCATTTGAAACTGAAAAACTGCTGGTTTCACACTCCGAATCCATCGAAGCCGATTGCTTGTTTGTCTTTGAACGAGGCGTTTGGGCAAGACGGTGGACAATGGCTGCCGTACCCAGCCAGCCCCCAAAGCCCACCCCGCAAAACATCTAACCCGCCACCCCACTTGTACGCGCAGCAGTTAAGGGTTTAGCCCTTAGTATTTACGCGATAAGCTCAGTAACTCTACTTAGACCGAAACGGATACAACAACTGCCCCATAAAAGTACGCGGCAACGGCTTTGTCGTGCCGTAACTCTCCGGCCAATGCTCTGTTGGCATATGATATGTCCCAAACAAACGATCAAATAACGGGGTGTGAACGGAATAGTTCGTATCAATCGCAGGTTGATCTGAACTGTGATGCCAATGATGATACTGAGGTGTCGCAAGGATGTATTTGAGCGGCCCGAAAGGAATAGCAACATTGGAATGAACCAACACGGCTTGCACCGCAGCAAAGGCAACGTATACATCGAGAGCGGCTTTATCTGGGCCAAGCAAGTAAAGCGGTAACATCGCCAGCGAGCGATCAACAATCGTTTGCACGATATGATTACGAGACCCCGCCAACCAATCCATGTTCTCAACAGAATGATGCACGGCGTGAAACCGCCATAACCGGGGCTTTTCATGGAACGTTCGGTGCGACCAATACAAAACAAAGTCAGCACAGATAACAAGAATAACGACCTGAACCATCAAAGGTAAGGATTGCACACTCTCTTGCAGCCACCCACTAGCCGCCCAGCCAAAAACCGTTACCACAAAGTGATTTGATAACAGCAGTAACACCGCCACTAACAAATGATTAAAGCAAAAGTAGAAGAGATCTAACTGCCACTCCGGACGCAATATGGCTTGGTCACGATATTTCGGAATAACCTTTTCAATAAAGGTAAAGATAACAACCGAAATTACTAACATCAGAATCAGCCAGTCCAGGCCCAGCGAAAGCGATGCTGGCTCAACCGAACCAGTAGGTACTTGATAACCACCCAAAGCAAAGGCCGCCACCACAAATAGCACCCCAACCGCCGCCATACGACGATGCTTCGCCAAAACAAAAGCAATGACAGCAAAAGCCAAGGACGCCCACATACAGATCATTAAGACCATTTGAAGAATTTTCGCATCGTACACTGCACGCAACTCTGACGTGGTGAGATAACTGGGGAATTGATAGCACAAAACAGCAAAAAAGCTCAAAACACCAAGGGAACAGGCCGCATAGCCACTGATCTTCCCTTCACCAAAACGAAAGAACTCTTGACTCATATCGCTCGTTTCGCGCTTCTGGTATTCGTAGTCGGGGTCTTTTGACATTCAAGGAATTCCTTTTGGTTGAGAGAACGTAGTAGATTACGAACCGGAGTATAACGTGAAGTGAGGCAATATACGTCAACACAGAAGAACGACAAACAGGATAGGGATAGATTTGAAATGAAACGACGCTTATGCAAAAAAAAGCCCGGTGAGTGACCGGGCTAAATGAAAAACATTATCTCGCTATAACAAAATTACTAATGATTATTATCGACAGGAATTTATATCGGTAACCCCTGAATTCATACAACTAAAGAATTCAGCATATGTACCATTCATACAGTGATCAAGAGTATGGGTATTTTGAAAGTCTTTAAGCGGTTCCACTGCGAGGTAAAAATGCTCACTGGAAAGACCCTGCTCTTCGTATTGCCTCTCAACCGTATCGATTGCGGTTTCAATATAGACACTAAGATGAGTCACTGCTTCAGTGCATTCGCTCAAGGTAAGATGATCTTGACTATGAACCGAAACAGAAGCAGCTAACAGCCCACCAATAAACACTATTCGTTTTAACATATCGACAAAATCCAGAGATCGTATAAGAATATTAAAGTAGGGAAGGTCATAAACCTCCCTCCTAGACATGTACTGCAAGGTATCGAATTGACGATTTAATGCAGCGCTTTTAACAAGGCAGAGACTCTACAGCAATCGCCGAATGAATAAATGATAAGGACGTCACAACCTGCGACATAGACGGTCTATTCTCACTAAAAAACCATTCGAATCCTCCCGTCAGAAAATCACACAATCCGAGTAGTAATCATTCTTATTAACCAAGTAACACTCAAGCCACTCAACAGAAATTGAATTGCTGAAGCCATACAAGCGAGAACACCACCACATACATTCACGAGCCTATGCTTGCGCAAACCTACGCTAGCTTAAAAACCACCTCGCTCCGCCTGCGTTTTAAATCTGGCAATAAGCACACTTTTTGCGCTGACCGACAAACCAGAAGAAGATAATCGCGCCACACGTTTTATATAACCTCCGTTATGGCGCTACAGACATTCATTGGTCACTAAAGCTCCAAGCCGTCAAAGTTCACATTACGACGCCATAACACTTGTATATCGCGACACTTACCCAGACAATGTTTAAACATTAAGCAAAACTAAAAAATGCTCGACGGTCCAGTGCTGTTAACAGCTTCACCGCCAAATTGTATATACGATTTATAGTGAAATATTTATACCTGCCTTCACGCTCAAATCTGGCAGCCTAGAATATAGTCCTTTGGGAAATGAGGTCATGTGTATTTCTCGTATTTTTAACGTACTCCTCAGCGCGTTTCTCATCTCCATTGCTTTTTCAGGTGTATATTCAGCGTACGGAGGAGAAGAGGGAGAGAAAACGGGAAAGGAAAATAATGAAGAGACGTATCTGTTCAGTATTGAACAGAAATCTCGCCATGACGCATTGATCGAACTCGCCTCACAAATCAAACATGACCTTGTCTTCAGTGCTGGCGTGAGTACCAGTCTAAGCGTCAACGAAATAATCGATGGGCTAAATGGCCAGCACAGTATAACGTCCGCTCTCGACGCTCTGCTTTATTCAAGCGATCTATTCTACAAGCAAGATAGTTTACGTATTCTCATTTATAAAAGTGAGAATAAGGCAGACAAACTTCGCCCTCTTACGGTTGTCGGTTATTTACGAAATGCTGACGCCCATATATCCCACGAAGATTTATCGCTAGATCGATTCCCTATTCACCAAATTCCCTTATCGGTGCAATCTCTATCTCAGAAATTCATGAACGATGTTCAATCGCGAAATGTCGACGATTCCTTATCGTATGTGAGCGGCATTGAATATTATTCAAACAATGGTGGCATTGATCAACAATACTATTCCAGAGGAATTAAAACGCCTTACGGAATCGATGGGAAATTTTACCGTCGAACAACATTGACCCTAGACTCAAGCGTATTGGAAAGACTTGATCTGGCCGCTGGCCCTAGCGCAAATTTTTTATCGCCTGGAGGCCTCATCAATTTTGTCACCAAAAAACCGGGGGGAAAGCCTCACCAAGAGATTTCCTTCACAAGCGGTTCTTATGATTTTCATCGAACGGAACTCGACGTTAATATCGTACGTAAAAACAATATCAATAAGTCCTTTCGCTTTATCGGTGTCATCAAAAAAGAGAACCACATTAAAGAATTGGCCTATAACAATAAATTTGTCATTGCGCCGAGTCTAACGTTAGAATTTGACAATAAAAGCCAGTTACTCATATCGGCCTACCATAAGACTCAAAAGCTGTACCCTAACACCTTTACCTTTCACGACGACCTTGGCGATAAAATACCAAGGAAGAGAACATTGGGTGCCCCCTGGGAAAAAGCCAGCATTAGAGACTCATTTATCGCCATTGATTTTACCAACTTCAATGCGGGTGACTGGAAAACAAGTGCGGGAATTAACTGGAATCACTCCAAAATTGAAAATGACTTCGCCTTAGTCATCGGGCCAGCTTCCCCCATAATCCCCGGCTACAAGGATGGAGATTTTATATTTATTCAAATCTCCCCCCAAGGACCGGACCTCAGGGCTTACGGAAACGATAAAAGCAGAGCCTCTGGCCTAGACTTTTCTGCAGAAAAGAAGGGTTCACTATTCAATATTTCCAATTTAATTCGAATTGGGGCAGATTATCGCCATCACACACAATACACCCCCGATTACGAACCCTTTAGATTCCTCGGGCTGTTCAATATTTACGATCCAAATTACGCCGCATTAGAAGAACCTCCCCCCCAGGAAAAAAGGGGAAGCTACCGACAAAACAATCATTTTTCAGGGATATCCATATCACAAAGCACCGTCTTCCCAAAAGGCATAACGTTACACACGGATTTTCGATATGAAAATATCAAATCAGATACCTTACTGGAAACTGTAATCAACCAAGGCGAAGAAAGCCGAAACATTCGACGAAAAGCCAAAGGCGACTACAGAGAGCTGACGCCTCAAGCGGGACTCAACGTTAGCATTAACAATACAACTTCAGCACACCTTTCATATAGAGAGTCTTTTTCTTTCCAAAATTCGCCTAACGCCCACAATATAATAAACCCCGACAATTACAGCACCGACATGGTTGCCCCCATAAAAAATCGGCAACGCGAACTGAGCATTAAAAAAGAATGGCTGAATGGGGAGCTATTTGGGAATATCACATGTTATAAATTGGTACGGTCAAACATCATCACCTTCGAAGAAAACCAGAACAATATTCAAGACGACCAATTTTCAAAAGGGGTCGACATCAACCTCAACGGGGCTATCACACCCGATATCGACTTGCTGATGAACTTCAGCTACAACGAGAATACCACGCTGCACCTCTCTTCCGGGGCCGAAGGCTCAACATTGGGCGCATCACTCCCGTCAGAACTTAACGCAGGTAATCAAGCCCAAGGAACCGCCAAGCGGCTCGCCAACGCGTGGATCAATTACCATCCACGCAAAGGACTTCTAAAAAACTACTCAATCGGGATCGGCATGAAATATGTCGACGAAAGAAACGGAGATGGCTTGAATCAAGTAACACTTCCCTCCTACGTTAAGTATGACCTTTTCGCGGCTTATCATGGCTGGGACTCTCTTACGCTTTCTTTTTCAGTAAGGAATGCAACAAACAAATATTACTATGAAAGCAGCCTTGGCTTGCCTCAACTGGTCGAAGAGGGAGATCCTAGGAGCTACTATCTAACGCTTAAATCTCGAACGAATTTTTAACCAACATGATATATCAATAATAACGAACAAGGTAATATTGACCACGCATTAAACCTGTCGGCCCCGACCATTGCTCGTACAATTAGAATAACTTAAATAGAAATAAAAACCACAATAGGCAACCACGAATAGCGAGGAATTCGACTAGCGCCGTAAACGTTAAGCGAGAAACGCCATCTGCTTTATTCAGAGTATCTTTGCCAGCATATAATTCCGTGTATTCATCTCAGTAACCAAAAAATGTGATGTCTCGGCATGCATCAATATCTAAAGCCGTACGAGCCTCTCCATGTGAAACGTTTTCCAAAATACTTACTAACGTTATTCCCTGCTGGCTCCCTGATCTGACCGAAACAAGTGCATCAAATTTTTCACTCGCTTCGCCATTGTGTGGCCGAATCTGACAATCTATGTTCAAGGTATCGCTACCGACCTGGCGAATAACCTTCTTCAATATCGCCAAACTGTCTTCCCTTGATCGGATAACCCTAACAACCGGCGGTACATCTTCTTCATGCGTTATGACAAAACTCACAAAACCTCGTTGTTGCTCGCCAGAATCATCATTTAAAAACCGATTATCATCGATAATTTGATCCAAGTAATCAAAACCATCACCTACAATTCCATAAACGAAAAAATACTTTTCCCCTCGCGTGATGCGAACATTATTAGTACAAGCGTAAAACTCGCCCACCCAGTCTGGCTGAGTACGCTCCTCAAAAGTCGCGTCCAAACAGTAAGGGTCGCCAGCCCAAAACTCGGCCGTATAACGTCTAAATTTTGGACACGACCTATCTTTTTTTATCTCTTTCGCATTGAGTAAATCACCCTGAAGTTCGGCCCGCGTGATCAAATGCGGTTTATTCGGGCACCAATGTTCGGGGATTTTGCGTGGGTTATGAATTCGACTTGCATATATTGACCCTTCGGGCACCACATACAACAAAGTTTTAGATTTACAGCCTGAAAGACCGTCATCACAACGATGATAGCGACTGGAATACGACTGATCGGATAGGATTAAAACACTCAAACTAATGAGAATCGTAACGACAACTTTCATATTCGATACTTAGGGAACCGCTTTAATTTGGGAGCTAAGCTCTGCCACAACGACAAAGCAGTCGCTAAGACAGAATGTACATCACCTAAAGCGTCGTCCATTAGCCTGTCAGTGTCAAACATACAAATGAGCAGCCCCATCATTGCTGCACTTAAGCTATTGAAAACTATAGGAAATATCAGCGGCTAACATGCTCATCCCAGCAATGCCAAAGCCATCCTCCCCCTCCACCCTACATGAGGGAAAGAACAAGAAGCTCCGTCGAACAGGCCAGAACCTTATTTTTTGGGGTTATACAGCTGCAAGCAAAACAGTGAAAACATGCCGTAAGTCTTACCTAACGACTATATTTTAAGAAATACTAGTATGTTCAGTGCAGTCATTGTTTTTCGCTTTCAATCGAGTCTGACCACAGGAATTTCCTACACAGCGGACATCGCAGTGACAAAAAGGAATAGCCTCTAAGAAGACCAAATTTTCTCGGGATTAGGCCATGGAAAAACACACTAAAGCCTGGAAAAATGGCTGACACACTTTTGGATGTCCTTTTTATTTTTAGAAAAGATTGACTACTCCAATCTCAGTTATTTTCTATTTTTCTTATTATTACGCGGATCCAGATAGACTTAATCCCTAGGCCTTCCCATGCTGACAGACTGGACTCATCAACCATACAGCTGTTCCAACTCACCCTTAAAAAGCATGAATACATGCAGCCCCCTTCCCCACTCACATACGGTCATAAACCAAACAAACATTATTTGGATGCGGCAATGGTATCCAGAGCAATTCCTGCTGCCGCAGTGCGATTATCCACTGACAATTTTTTAAATATCAACTCTAAATGCTTATTGATAGTCCGTGGTTTAATAGCGAGGATGGTCGCAATATCCCAATTGGATTTCCCTTTTGATAACCATAACAGCACCTCCGCTTCTCTTTTCGTGATGGGCAACTTACTGAGCAAGGTTTTTACATCCCTTGTTTCACTCGTTCCCTGCAGTTTAATCAGGTGTTGGGCGCCGAGTTTATTGAGATAGCTGGCGGATACACTTTCCTCTGAGGCATCAGAAAAACCTGAGAGATACAGCAATTTCTCTGGTGATTCACGCCAGTATTCTGTGAGTTTTTCGGCAAGATCATTGGAGAGCTGTGCGGGTTTATGTTGGTATTTATTAAGTTCTTCCTGGGCACGACGAGTCGCCCATAAGACGTTACCCATATCGTCGATCGAAATGATGGATTGGTCAGCAGATTCTAGCGCAGCTTTAACGCTAATGAGATTACTGGCATTATGCACGTGAACTTTTAAACGGGCGATGACCTCACTCGTATTGATAGGTTTGGTGACGTAATCCACCGCGCCAGCTTCTAGCCCGCGAACAATATCCTCAGTATCCGATAAGCCAGTCATGAATATTATCGGAAGTTGCGGGAAACGCTTTTTCAGTTCTAGGCAGGTATCAAAGCCATCCATCTCTGGCATAACGGCATCCAGCAACACCACGTCAGGCGTCACTTGGCGTGAAATATTCAACGCTTGCTGGCCGCTAAGCGCGACCAGAGCGGTGATGCCTTGTGAATTTAGTGCCGTATTGAGCATGCCAAGCGAATCCGGGGAGTCGTCGACAATGAGCGCGGTTATTGACGTATTGGAGTCGAGCACATGCAATCCTCAATGTTCGCTGTTGTAAATGATGGTTTGAAGGTTTTGTTCAACGGATACAAAATCGAAACGGTTTATAAAACCGTTTAGCTTCGAATACATATCTTCGCTAATTTCACCTCGGCTATAAACATCTGTGAGTTCGGTACTTAAGGCATTAAAATTACCTATTTTTGCGAGCTGTAATAGTTTGTGCCCTGTCGCTTTATTGATAGTGGGTTTGTTATCAGAGTCCCGATGAATACGAAAAGCATCAGACTCTTCTTTTTTATACCCGTCACTTAAACCAAGGAGGTTCTCATTAAGAACTTCTTGCCCCCCCTCTTTTGTGTGTATCCATTCGAGTTTAATTAACTTGCCTATTTTCGCCAATAGAGCATCAATTTGAATGGGCTTTTCAAGGTAGTCATCATGAAATGGTTGATCAGGCCCGCTATTATAAAAACCCCTGGCATTGGCCGATATCATCACAATCGGTAAGCGCTGAGTTTGTTTTTTCAATTGTTTGGCTACATCCCAACCGGATTCGTGACCGAGCCGCACGTCAAGCAATACCAAATCAACACCCTCGGTTGATTGCGCTAATCCACTATCCGAATTTTCAGCCTGCTTCACCTCAAACCCGAGTGGGCTTAATAGGTCAATAATAAGTTGTCTGTGATCCTTGTTATCATCGATCACTAAAATTCTTTTTTTCGGGCCTTCGTAACCCGCTATCCGAGATATAAATGGATTATCGTTTGTATCTGTCGGAACAGAAAAAGCTTGCAACAATAAAGTAAATGTTGAGCCAACGCCTTCTTCACTTTTAACGTCGATATCCGCCCCCATCATATCTGCGAGTTGGCGAGAAATCGCCAAACCTAAACCCGACCCCGGAATTTGTCGTGCTTCGGAGTCAGCTCCACGTTCAAACGGGGTGAATATGTGCTTAAGCATTTTTTTAGGGATACCGTAACCCGTATCTTTGATGATAAACCTAGCAACATGGCTGCGATAGGTCACAGTAAAATCAACACCTCCCGATTCGGTAAATTTAATCGCATTGGTTAAAAGGTTGATGAGAATTTGTCGTAGACGTTTTTCATCTACCCGAATGGACTTTGGTAAGGTGTCTGCAATTTTTTGATGAAAGTAAATCCCCTTCAACGCAGCTTGCTGGCTAAACATTTTAATCAGCTGATCGAGTAAAACATCGAGCCTTACCTGATCGTTGGTAAGACTCAACTTTCCGGCCTCGATCTTGGAAATTTCCAAAAGGCCTTCGATCATATTGGCTAAGTGCTCACCATTTCGATGCAAAATCGCCAACGATTCTTTGTGGCGACTTTGAACGTCACTATCGTTTTGTAAAATCTGAGCATAACCTAAGATCACATTCAATGGCGTTCGTAGCTCATGGCTTAACGACGTCACATACTTACTTTTGGCTATGTTAGAAGAGTCGGCAGAACGTCGAGCGCGTTCAAGTTCTTGCAGGGTGTTTTTGTGCGCGGAAATTTCTTTCTTCAGTTTTTGTGTTTGCAGATTTGTATCCTGTAAGGCCATACTCGTACTTTTTTGAGCCAGAACAAACAGCCACACCATAACACCGAGAATGACCAACAACAGAAAGAATATCGTTACCAAGGTTGAAAATAACGTGGCTGCCGATATTGTTTCCGACCCTGTTAAGGGTAAATAAGGAAGATAAAAAACACATAGAGTGACCACAAACAAAGTAATAAATATTAGCAAAAAATGACCGAGCGGGCCTGAAAACACAGTATAAAGACGTCGCCCAAGAATCGGTTTGAAAAATACTTTTAACTGAGAAAATATGTGCCCCTCTGGGCGGCACTGGTCGCCGCATCGCGTTTCAAGAGCACAGCATAACGAACAAATATTACCGCCGTATGAGGGGCAGCAGCTCATGTCTTCAACATCAAATTTATTCTCACATACCGAGCAAGGGATATTTTCCTTTTGAGTGCTCGCAATAACATTTGCATGCTCTTGAGAGCCCTCACCATTGATCAGGTAATACCGACTTCGTGTCAACACCGCGATCAATGGCACGCAGATAAAAGGGATAAAAAACGCAATAAACCCTGACATAGCCGAAGCGAGTTCTCCCAGTAAGCCAATGCTAGAGAGTATGCCAGCCAGCGTAGCCAATAACGTTGAAATGACACCGACGGGATTAATATCGTACAAATTGGATCGTTTAAATTCGATAAATCTTGGGCTTAGCCTAAGAGGCTTATTAATAATAAGGTCGGCCACCACCGACCCAAACCATGCGAGAACGCATGTAGAGTAATGATGGAGCACCGTTTCAATTGCACGAAACACGCCGAGCTCCATCAGCATAAGCGCAATCGTCACATTGAATATCAACCACACGACCCGACCGGGGTGATGGTGTGTGAGTCGTGAGAAAAAATTAGACCACGCTAGCGAACCCGCATAAGCGTTTGCTACGTTGATCTTAATTTGACATACGATAACAAACCCCGCCGCAATCACAATTGCGAGTGAAGGAGAACTCACGAAGTAGTTGAACGCTTCACTGTACATGAGGGTGGGATTTGCTGCCTCATCGGAAGAAAACCCCTGCGATATGAGTATAAACGCGAGCATTGTTCCCAGTACGAGCTTGATCGCGCCGAAGAAGACCCAGCCGGGGCCCGCAACAATGATTGACGTCCACCACTTGAGTTTTTCATTTTTCTTTTTTTCGGGTAAAAACCTTAGGAAGTCGACTTGCTCTCCTATCTGCGCAACCAGAGCAAACAACACAGTAGTGGCAGAACCAAACACCAACCAATTGAACGTTGTGTTTGTATTCGTCTCGTTAAGGCCGGAGTACTCGAACCATTGATGAAAAAACCCTTGAGGATGTTGCGCAAGGTAAATAATGGGGGCGAGCTGCAAGAGCAACCAAAGGGGCTGTGTGATGAGCTGAAACCGGCTGATCATTGCGATGCCGTGTGTGACGAGAGGAATCACAAGTAATACGCTGACGATATATCCTAGCCATAACGGCAACCCCAGCAACAACTCGAGCGCAGAAGCCATGATTGCCGCTTCGAGAGCAAAAAAGATAAACGTAAACGAGGCGTATATCAGTGAGGAGATAGTCGATCCAAGATAGCCGAACCCTGCGCCGCGGGTGAGAAGATCGATATCAACGGAATATTTCGTTGCGTAGTAGCTAATGGGGATGCCGCTGAGAAAAAGTAAACTACAGACAACTCCTATTGCCCATAACGAGTGGTAAACCCCATAGTTTAAAGCGATCGTGGCGCCAAGCAGTTCGAGTACTAAAAAAGAACTGGTACCTAAGGCTGTGTTCGTTATTCGGGCAAAGGACCAGCGCCGTGCACGCCTGGCGGTATGTCTAAGAGCAAAATCTTCCAATGTTTCATTGGCAACCCATTGATTATATTTGCGCCTATCGTGCAGTACAGTTGTGTCGGTGTTCTCTAACGGCATGAAGTGTCAACGTTATAGAATGAAAGGACACACGTTCCACCTGCCGCGCCGAGGCACTACAGAATGACGCCAGTGCCATTCACTGTTGTTTATGCATGATTCGGATTGGCGCTCAGTAACTGTGCGGCAAACTCCCCCAAGGTTGAACAGCATAAAACCTTCCGATGCTAGAGACTATTGCTTTTGTCACCAATACGTCATTTAACGTAGGTCCGCGCGTAGTCCACCGAATGTTTTTGTCAAGTTCGCCCCCTTATAATTTTAACAAGGTTAGCAGATAACAAATTACGGTGAAACAAACGCCACATACTGCAGCCATTCGTTTTTCACATCATTGGGCCAGTCTTTAACATCATTGGGGAGTTGCAAAGTTATGAATATGAATAAACTAAAAATGTCCGCGATTGCAGTCGGTGTAGCAGTAGCATCACCGCTTAGTTATGCCGATATTGAATTGGGGAAAGGCTTGACCGTCTCGGGTTTCGTCGATATGTCATTTGTACACCAGGAAACTGACGACAATGGTTCCACTAAAGTATTTGCGGTAGACCAAGTTGAGACCTCCTTTATGTATGCCGGGTCTAGCGGTGTTAGCGCACAAGTCGATATAGAATATGGTGAAAGCGGCGACGATAACGGTTCGGACGAAACCTTTATTGAGCAAGCTTTTATTACCAAGCAAGTAACCGACGATTTCAGCATAAAAGCCGGTCGCTTTTTGAGCTACTCAGGCTGGGAAACCGAAGAGCCTACCGGGCTATTTCAATACAGCGGAACCGGCTACGCGCCAATTTTTTACGGTTTTTATCAGCAAGGTGTTTCTGCTTACTACGATGCCGGCATGGTTGATCTAGCAATTTCCGTTGTCAACGACGTCTTTGCCAACCCTGTCGAAAACGACACCACCCAACTGGGCACCGAAATGATGGTGGCAATAACACCCATCGAAAACCTGACGGCAAAACTTTTCTATATGACGGAAGGCGAAAAAGATGCTGTTAACGCTTGGGTATCATACGGCATAAACGGCTTTACCTTAGCCGCTGAATATAACACCGCCGAAGATACAGCCTTTGCAGGTTCGGATGCCTCTGGCTACCTATTGATGGGCAACTACACGGTTGGAAAATTTGGCATTACCGCGCGCTACCATCAATACGATGTTGAAGATGCCGCTGGTGCGACCGTGACAGATATGACCGGCCTAAGCATCGCGCCAAGCTATAGCATTGGCGACAACCTTTTGCTTGTTGCAGAGTTCCGTATGGATACTGACGATGTATCAGATGAAGACACTGATACTATCGCGCTGGAAGCATTGTTTACATTCTAAGTTCACGTTCAAAATAAACTTGTGTTTTGGTGGGGCGGACTCGCCCCTCCTTTTTTACATATAAATTGGGTGACATTATGAAATTTACTAAATTTATCGCTGCGACTGCTGCGGCAGCGAGTATTGTTGTTTCTGCAGCCTCCATGGCTGCAGACACGATTAAAGTCGGCGTGCTCCATTCTTTATCCGGCACCATGGCCATTTCGGAGACGACATTAAAAGACACCGTTCTTATGATGATCGAAGAACAGAACAAAAAAGGTGGATTATTAGGTAAAAAGTTAGAGGCGGTTGTTGTTGATCCAGCCTCTAACTGGCCTCTTTTTGCAGAAAAAACGCGAGAGTTACTGACCAAAGAAAAAGTGGACGTAATTTTTGGTTGTTGGACTTCTGTTTCACGTAAATCAGTATTGCCGGTTATCGAAGAGTTAAACGGCTTACTGTTTTACCCGGTACAGTACGAAGGCGAAGAGTCGAGTAAAAATGTATTTTACACGGGCGCTTCACCCAATCAGCAAGCGATTCCAGCAGTGGATTATTTGATGGAAGATATTGGTGTTAAACGTTGGGTGCTTGCGGGTACTGACTATGTTTACCCTCGTACAACCAACAAAGTACTTAAAGCCTACCTCAGAGCAAAAGGTGTCGCTGAAAAAGATATCATGACCAACTACACGCCCTTTGGTCATTCAGACTGGCAAGGTATTGTGTCGGATATCAAAAAGTTCGGCAGCACAGGCATGCAGACAGCAGTGGTATCCACCATTAATGGTGATGCAAATGTTCCATTTTACAAAGAGCTAGGTAACCAGGGTATTTCCGCTGAAGACATTCCTGTCGTTGCGTTCTCGGTTGGTGAAGAAGAGTTATCCGGGTTAGATACGGCTCCTTTAGTCGGTCATCTCGCAGCATGGAATTATTTCCAAAGTGTTGAAAGTGATGAAAACGAAGCCTTTATTGCTCAATGGCGAAAATTCATTAAAAACAAAAAACGCGTCACCAACGACCCAATGGAAGCGACCTATATCGGTTTCAATATGTGGGCAGCCGCTGTTGAAAAATCCGGCACCACTAATGTGGACGATGTTGAACAGGCAATGATCGGCATTACCTCTCCCAACCTTACCGGTGGTGTGGCTGTGATGAACAAAAACCACCACCTAACAAAACCTGTGCTTATCGGCGAAATTCAAGATGACGGTCAGTTTGAAGTAGTATGGCAAACAGCCGGTGTGATTGGCGATGCGTGGTCAGACTTTTTGCCTGGTTCGAAAGACATTGTCGCTGATTGGGTCGCGCCGATTAAATGCGGCAACTTCAACACCAAAACAGCTAAATGTTCAGGACAAAATTTTTAATGCAGAAATTGCTATCAACGTTGACACTCCAAGTAGCGTTGAAGTGATCGAAGGCACTCCGAAAGGAGTGCTTTTTTGAGTAACACTGGGCCTGCTACGCAGGCCATTTTTTGACAGCATCACGCTGTGTATTACGCCGAAAAGCCTCTTAGCATGCAACCAATTGAATTATTCCACAATCAGAAAATAACCACGCGCCAGCCGAAACTTCGTTTTATCTTTCGACTCGCTGCTCTCATATTTCTATCGTCTTTGTATGGAACAATATCCGCTTCTGCTTCCGCCTCAGGTAATGAAAATTTAGTGGGGACTGCAGCCTATATCGATGATCTTGTCAACAGGCTCCCCAAGACAAAACTGCGAGAATTGCCCGAATTAGTTGATGAGCTTTCTGCGGCAAAGGATGTGCGGCTATTCCCTTTATTTGAATCTATGCTAGCGGGCAAGCTGTACTTCAGGAAATCAGACAAAACCGTTTTATTGATTACAAACAAAAAAGATAAAGGCGTGTATCAGGCTAAGGACGTACTTAGCGGCGATATGATTAAATCTATTGGTAAAAAAGAAATAAAAAAGATACGAGTAAACAACAAACTGAGAAAGCAACTCAGAAAGGTTATCGCAAAAATAACGCTATTTGGCGATAATCCCAAAAGGCGATTAGAAGCGGTTGAAAAGCTTATCGGAGATCTCAACCACGACAACCTAGTGCTTATCAAGCAAGCAAAGCGACAAGAAAAAGATAGCTCCGTTATAAAAAAGATCGATCTAGCGCTAGCCATTGCTAATTTAGACTCTGACACTGCAGAGACAAGGCGCTCAGCACTAACCGAATTAGCTGGAGAGCTTCACCCCGCAGTCAGAAATCGTCTCGAAAAATTCGTCGCTAAAGATGAAAGTGGTGCATATCTCGAACAAGACAAAACACTGGTTACCTTGGCAGAATCTGCAATTAAAAAAATTGAGGGAAAATTATCGTTTTATAGCTTTATAGAGCGTGTATTTTTTGGATTGAGCCTAGGTTCAGTGTTGTTACTGGCTGCCATCGGCTTATCCATTACTTTTGGTGTGATGGGTGTTATCAATATGGCTCACGGAGAATTATTGATGTTAGGCGCCTACACAACCTATGTAGTTCAACAAATAATGCCAAACCATATAGGCACCTCTATTCTTGTAGCAATCCCATCTGCCTTTTTAGTATGCGGTCTTGTCGGTGTTGCCATAGAACGTGGTGTCATTAAATTTTTAAAAGGTCGCCCTCTGGAAACCTTATTAGCGACCTTTGGGGTGAGCTTAGTATTACAACAGGCGGTACGCTCAATATTTTCACCGCTTAACCGGCAAGTCAATACGCCCGAGTGGATGTCCGGGGCCTTAGAAATTAACCCTGCCCTCGCGTTAACCTACAACCGACTCTACATCATTATTTTTTCACTTCTCGTGTTTGCCATCTTATTATTCGTTATGAAGAAAACCTCATTGGGGCTGTATGTTCGTGCGGTCTCGCAGAACAGAAATATGGCGAAGGCGGTTGGCATTCGCAGCGAGTGGATTGATGCCATGACCTTTGGTTTAGGCTCAGGCGTTGCAGGAGTAGCAGGTGTTGCACTCAGTCAGTTAACCAACGTTGGCCCAAATTTGGGACAGGCTTACATCATCGACTCATTTATGGTGGTGGTATTTGGTGGCGTTGGAAATTTATGGGGAACGCTGGTCGCTGCGTTTTCTTTAGGCATATTTGGTAAGTTTCTAGAACCCATAACGGGCGCTGTACTTGCTCAAATATTTGTCCTGGTGTTTATCGTATTATTTATTCAAAAACGTCCACGAGGACTCTTCCCTCAACGTGGGAGGGCTGCAGAATGACAAACCTATTTGGCACGACTTCATTACCGGGGTTTTTCCCCCGCACTAAACTTTTATCAATGGATGGCGGAAAGGTATTTCTAAGCTTACTCATTGTGGTCACCATCGGGGCTTCCATCGGAAATTTGGTATTTTCACCCGAATCCATTTTTTACGTGGACACCTACACCATCACGCTACTCGGTAAATATTTGAGTTTCGCGCTTCTCGCCATGGCCGTGGATATCGTTTGGGGCTACTGCGGTATTTTAAGCTTGGGGCACGGTGCTTTTTTTGCGTTAGGAGGCTACGGCATGGGCATGTACCTCATGCGACAAATTGGGGACCGAGGTGTTTACGGTGATCCCCTGCTCCCTGATTTTATGGTTTTCCTCAATTGGTCAGAACTGCCCTGGTTTTGGCAGGGGTTTGACTCCTTTATTTTTGCTATGTGTATGGTGGTACTGGTGCCCGGCTTGTTAGCCTTGATTTTTGGCTGGCTTGCGTTCCGTTCTAGAGTTACCGGCGTCTATCTGTCGATCATGACGCAAGCGTTTACATTTGCACTTATGCTAGCTTTCTTTCGAAATGAAATGGGTTTTGGTGGCAACAATGGATTAACCGATTTTAAAGATATCCTCGGGTTTAACTTACAAAGCGATGTCACACGGGTTGCTTTGTTTAGCTTAACCGCGATCATACTCGGAGGCGCTTTTTTGCTGAGTCAATTTCTTTTGTCATCCAAATTTGGGCGTGTAATCGAAGCCATACGAGACTCAGAAAGCCGTGTTCGGTTTGTGGGCTTTAAAACAGAAAATTACAAAGTCTGGCTATTCGTTTACTCTGCTGTTTTGGCTGCTATTGCAGGTGCGCTATATGTGCCACAAGTGGGAATCATTAATCCCGGTGAATTTCAGCCCTTAAATTCGATTGAAGTTGTTGTTTGGGTTGCTATTGGTGGTCGCGGTTTGTTGTACGGCGCGGTATTCGGCGCGTTGTTAGTGAACTATGCAAAAACACAGCTTACAGGACTCATGCCTGAGGCATGGTTATTTGCTCTGGGAGCTCTATTTATTGGCGTCACGATATTTCTTCCTCGTGGAATAGTTGGGCTACTCAGCGCGAAGGGAAAAGAATAATGGAAAGCTTAGATTCTTTACGTGAGCTAATGCGAAGAGATCGTGTTTTCGATTTCTTAATACCAGAACAAGTCCCCTCTGTGGATGTTTCACACGAAGTTTTGCTATACGTTGAGGGGCTTTCTGTTTCTTTCGACGGTTTTAAAGCGCTCAACAACTTAAACCTTTATATCGATGATGGCGAGTTACGTTGCTTGATTGGCGCTAACGGTGCCGGTAAAACCACCTTAATGGATGTCATAACCGGTAAGACAAAACCTGACACAGGCATGGCCTACCTAGGTCAAACCCACAACCTATTAAACAAAAGCGAAGCCGATATTGCGGCGCTGGGAATTGGTCGGAAATTTCAAAAGCCCACAGTGTTTGAACGCCACACCGTATTTGAGAATCTTGAATTATCTCTGCGTATGGATAAATCGATTATGTCGAGTATTTTCTATCGACTTAATAGCGCACACTCAGATCGTATCGCCGAAGTACTTGATATTATTGGTTTGGCGAATCAATCCCGCCAGCTTGCAGGGGCCCTATCGCACGGTCAGAAACAATGGCTCGAAATCGGTATGCTGCTCGTTTCGGATCCACGCCTATTACTGGTCGATGAACCTGTTGCGGGGATGACACCGCAAGAAACAGAAAACACCGCGGAGCTTCTTACTTCCTTGGCCGGCGAGAGAACCGTCGTCGTTGTTGAACATGATATGGCCTTTGTCCGCAGTATTGCCAAAAAAGTTACGGTATTGCATCAAGGCTCAGTATTGGCTGAAGGCAATATGGATGAAGTGCAAAACAATCCCGATGTTATCGAAGTATATTTGGGAGAATCACATTGATAGAACTGCAATCGATTAACCAACTTTATGGTAGCTCACAAATATTGTGGGACCTTGATCTGTCATTAGCGCCCGGCAGCTGCACCTGCTTATTAGGCCGAAATGGCGTAGGGAAAACCACCTTATTAAAATGTCTAATGGGTCTTCTTCCGGTTAAATCCGGCACTATTTTAGTGGGCGGAAAAGATATTACACGAAGCCCGGCCGAGCACCGGCCCAAGCTTGGTGTCGGATACGTACCACAGGGTCGCGATGTTTTTCCGATGCTTAGCGTAGAAGAGAACCTACGTACCGGATTAGCGGGACGAACTGATAAAAGTAAAAAAATACCGGAATTTATTTTCGAATTGTTTCCGGTATTAAGTTCCATGATGAAACGCCGCGGTGGCGATTTATCAGGAGGTCAACAGCAGCAATTGGCCATTGGCCGAGCCTTGGTCATTGAACCAAAATTACTTATTCTCGATGAACCAAACGAAGGAATTCAACCCAATATCGTCAAACAAATTGGCGATGTCATTCTTCGGCTAAATGTAGAGTTTGGTACAACGGTTCTTTTAGTCGAGCAAAAACTCGCATTTGCTCGACGCGTAGGGCAAGACTTTCACATTATGGAAAAAGGTCGAATTGTTGCGTCCGGAGGCATGGACGGACTTTCTGATGAGCTTGTTAAATCGCACCTGGCGGTTTAACACCCCAGATCGTTTACGTCGCCCAAGGCGGTTAATATCCGAATGCCCTACTCCCCAAGGCATTCGTTGGGCAGCTTTAAATGAACACGAGTTCTATCACGTTAATCTAATGCAGTGGTAACCATGACAGCAGCGAATACACGATTAGAAGATAACTATCAGCGTGAGGTACAACCTTCATGTTGGCCCGCATATTTGAAATTGTTGTTCAAGGGTAGTGAGTTTGGCTGCAAACTATTCCGTTCAGAACATCACGGCCCGCTTTATGTTCAAAAATCATTTTATCCAGAAGGGCAGGATTGCGCGCATGTCTATTTGCTACACCCGCCAGGAGGAGTTGTTTCAGGAGATCAATTAGAGGTCTCCATCTCACTGGAGAATAAAGCGTCCGTTTTAATGACGACGCCGGGAGCCACTCGGCTCTATCGTGCCCGCCATGATGCTGCCGGGGTGGAACCGCTACCTCAAAAAATCACCAACAAAATTCATGCTAAACAATCGAGTTTTGCCGAATGGCTTCCGGCTGAAACCATTGTATATAGTGGCGCATCGATTGAGCTGAGAACAGAAGTGCATTTGGATACGACGAGCACTTTTTGTGGTTGGGAAATCGTTAGCCTCGGCTTGCCGGAAAGTAAAAAAGACTTTACCGATGGACAATTCTATCAGTCTTTCAGCGTCTTTGTTGACGACCAAGCCATGATCATCGACCGTCTCAGTTTTAGCGCCGGTTCACCTTATTTACAGTCGTCTTGTGGATTTCAAGGATGTCCTATTTTTGGTAGCCTAATTGTCGGTCCATTCAATGACGATGTGCTGACAATCACTCCGCAACTGGTGGATCTATTTGAACGACTGGAAAGAGGAGCGCAATGCGGTGTAACGACAATTGGGAATTTTATTATCATTCGTTATCTGGGGAATTGTTCCGATCAAGCGAAAAAACTCTTTATTCAAGCATGGGAAATCGTGCGTCCCCTGGTGAGTGGTCGAACTGCGATTAAACCGAGAATCTGGGCGACATAACATAATGTGCCAACCTGCAAATAACACCTGAGAAAATTTAACGATGGAACTATTGCCAAGAGAAAAAGATAAGCTTCATGTGGTGACCGCGGGCTTGCTCGCTGAACGACGCTTAAACCGTGGCCTCAAATTAAATTACCCCGAATCGATAGCACTGATTACCCTAGAAATTATCGAAGGTGCACGCGACGGTAAGACTGTGGCCGAACTCATGAGTGAAGGCAGGAATATTTTAACACGAGAACAGGTAATGGACGGAGTGCCTGAACTTGTACACGAAGTGCAGGTGGAAGCAACATTTCCAGACGGCACCAAGCTTGTCACCGTACACAGTCCGATTGCATAGGCTTAACCTCTTTAAACGCTTCGAATGATTTGGTGTTGTTATGAATAAACATATTATACCTGGAGAATTATTTCCCGAACCGGGTGATATTGAATTAAATGTGGGGCGAGACACACGAAGTGTGGTCGTTTCCAATAGTGGAGATCGGCCAATTCAGGTGGGTTCCCACTACCATTTTTTTGAAACCAACCCAGCACTGCAGTTCGAACGCGAAAAGACACGTGGCTACCGGCTCAATATCACCTCGGGCACTGCAGTGCGTTTTGAACCAGGACAACGTCGAGAGGTTGAGCTAGTGGCCTTTGGTGGTACGCGTCAGGTCTATGGTTTTCGTGGTGAGATTATGGGAGCCCTAGATTAATGCTTAAATTAAACGCAACGAAGAGAGTATCCCATGGCCAAAATTGATAGAGCCGCCTATGCGCAAATGTTTGGTCCAACACAGGGGGATCGACTCCGCCTTGCCGACACCGCATTAATTATTGAAGTCGAAAAAGATTACGCCCAGTATGGCGACGAAGTTAAATTTGGTGGCGGAAAAGTCATTCGCGACGGCATGGGGCAAAGCCAACTCACATCGAAATACACCGCAGACCTCGTGATTACCAACGCCACGATTATCGATTACTGGGGCATTGTCAAAGCGGATATTGGTATTAAAGATGGCCGTATCAGCGCTATTGGCAAAGCCGGAAACCCAGACATTCAAGATGCCGTTGATATTGTCATTGGCCCTTGCACAGAAGTCTTGGCAGGTGAGGGGCAAATTATCACAGCAGGTGGTATCGACGCCCACATTCATTTTATTTGCCCACAACAAATTGACGAAGCGCTAATGTCTGGTGTAACGACAATGATCGGCGGCGGTACAGGTCCTGCCACCGGCACGAATGCAACAACCTGTACGCCAGGGCCTTGGAACATCGCAAAAATGTTACAAGCCACGGATGCGCTTCCGATGAATTTTGGATTTTTAGGCAAAGGCAATGGAAGTTTACCCGGAGCTTTAGAAGAGCAACTGGAAGCCGGGGCGTGCGGCCTTAAATTACATGAAGATTGGGGGACGACGCCCTCCTCCATTGATAACTGCCTCAGCGTTGCCGAACGTTATGATATTCAAGTGGCCATTCACACCGACACGCTTAACGAATCGGGTTTTGTCGAAGATACCCTGGCCGCATTTAAAGGCCGCACGATTCACACTTACCATACGGAAGGAGCCGGTGGTGGTCATGCGCCCGATATTATCCGCGCATGTGCAGAAAATAATGTACTGCCCTCCTCGACCAACCCGACTCGCCCCTATACCCGCAATACCGTTGATGAACACCTCGATATGTTGATGGTATGTCATCACTTAGATTCAAACATTCCGGAAGATGTCGCATTTGCCGATTCACGTATTCGGAAAGAAACCATCGCCGCTGAAGATATTTTGCATGATATGGGTGCCTTCAGCATGATTGCATCAGACTCTCAAGCAATGGGACGCGTGGGTGAAGTGATTACGCGCACCTGGCAAACCGCACATAAAATGAAAACCCAATTTGGCCCCTTAACCGCCGACAGCGATCGAAATGATAATGAACGTGTTAAGCGCTATATTGCGAAGTACACGATTAACCCCGCCATCGCGCACGGAATTTCAGACGAAGTCGGGTCGATCGAAGTGGGCAAACTTGCCGACCTTGTACTTTGGAAACCGGCATTTTTTGGTATTAAACCCGCCACGATTTTAAAAGGTGGCTTTATCGCTGCGGCCCCCATGGGCGACCCTAATGCTTCTATTCCTACACCGCAACCAGTCCACTACCGCCCCATGTTTGGTTCCATGGGGAGCGCCGCAACATCAACCAGCATCACCTTTACAAGTGCCGCGGCGCTAGAAGCCGGAACGCTTAAAGGCTTGGACACAAAGCGCCGTTACGTCGCGTGTAAAAACACCCGAAACATTGGCAAAAAGGACATGCGGCTTAACGATTTAATGCCATCCATTACCGTGGATTCACAAACCTATGAAGTCAGGGCGAATGGCAATTTACTCACATGTGAACCGGCGGAAGTTTTACCCTTAACGCAACTGTACTGTCTGTTTTAAATAGTATTTTCTAACATCCGTGACACTATCTAACATCCGTGACACTAAGAGTTGTTTGACATGATAGAAATTTTTCAAAAAGCGACACCCACCAATCGCGAATACACGATAGACGATATCGTGGTGCTCGATCATATTCAGCGAAGTAAGGGTCGTTTAAAAATCACCAGCCAAAAAGGTGTCGAAGTACGTATATTTTTAGAGCGAGGCAATATATTACAGCCCAATGAAGTCTTACAGAGTTCTTGCCATAAATTCGTATCTGTGTCACTTGCAAAAGAACCCGTTGTGACTGCGCGTACAGATTCATGGGAAGACTTTAGTCGCGCCTGCTACCACTTAGGCAACCGACATACACGCATTCAAATTGGCGAACGCTGGCTACGTTTTGTGGAAGACCCTGTATTGGTTGAGCTGGTCGAACATTTGGGCTTACGCACAAAATTTGAAGACGCGGAATTTGATCCTGAGTCAGGTGCTTACGGACATGGCCATGCGGGAAAGGCGAAGCATCACCATCATGACGAACACCAGCACTCTGATCATGCACATTAATTCATCGAGCCAACGTATGGATACACTTAAGCTCCTGCGGCTGTTGCAGTTAGCGAGTTCCAACCTCCCCGTGGGCGGCTATACATTCTCGCAAGGTCTGGAATACGCGATTGAGGAAGGCTGGCTAAACGATGCCTCAACCGTTAAACATTGGATCAAACACACCTCAACAATGACCTTAGTGCATGCTGACCTACCGCTCATTTATCGGCAATACCGAAGTATAGAAAATGGGAACAGTGAAGACTCTAAAAAGTGGAATCAGTATGCACTGGCGATTCGAGAATCACGCGAATTGTTATTGGCGGATACAGCCATGGGAGAAGCCTTGCTTCGCTTGGCAAAGAGCATGGAGGTTGCCTTACCCGAATACTGCTTAATACCGCGCGCAAAAATTTCTTTTACCAGTATGTTTAGCTTGGTTGCTATTCACATGAAATTACCTGCTCACGAGGCATGTTCAGCATACGCTTGGACAGTGATCGAAAACCAAGTACTCGCCGCGACAAAACTATTACCATTGGGACAAACCGCAGCACAAACAATGTTGTATGAATTAACAGAACAGGTTGCCGAGTGTGTTCATCAGGCAGCCGATATTGACGACGAACATATGGGCATTAGTTTACCCGGCCTCGCGATGGCGAGTGCAAAACACGAAACTCAATACTCTAGGCTCTACCGGTCTTAATCGAACAGACTAAACAAACTTTAAAAATAATTAACAGCACGAAAAAACGACGCGGATTCAAATCCGAAGTGCATCACCCAACCCGATAGAAAAAGAGAAACAGTATGAAACAAACATTACGTGTAGGTGTGGGCGGTCCAGTAGGATCAGGAAAAACGGCGTTACTGCGTAATTTATGTTTAGCCATGCGTGATATTTATAGTATCGCAGTGGTCACCAATGATATTTACACCAAAGAAGACGCAGAATTTCTCACCCGCCACGATGCTTTGAGCGCAGATCGGATTATTGGGGTCGAAACGGGTGGCTGCCCCCATACCGCGATCCGTGAAGATGCGTCGATGAATTTGGCCGCAATCGATGAACTATCTGAACGACACCCCGATTTAGACCTTGTCTTGGTCGAGAGCGGAGGCGACAACTTAAGTGCTACGTTTAGCCCCGAGCTATCGGATTTAACGCTTTATGTCATCGACGTTTCAGCAGGCGATAAAATACCACGCAAAGGCGGCCCTGGTATTACGAAGTCCGATCTACTCATTATCAATAAAATTGATTTGGCTCCTTTTGTTGGTGCATCACTCGAAGTAATGGATCGAGACTCGACAAAAATGCGCAAGAACCGCCCTTTTATATTTACCAATATTAAGGAAGGCAAGGGAGTAGAAGAGATCGTTCGATTTATTGAATCTGAAGGCATGCTAACGCGCTCAACAAGCGACGTCGCGTCAGCGTAGAATTTAAACTCATTTTTTGGTAAATAGATTATGAAATATTTAATAATATCGTTAATGATGATAACGGGAACTGTTGAAGCACACGTACTGGATTTCTTACCCAGCGGGCTTGCGCATGAACTGCTTCACCTGCAAATCATCGTATTACCTGTGGCTTTTTTCGTTCTGTCATGGATGCTGTTTAAACGAAAGGATTTACTCTCGAATATATTTCGTAATTCAAAGAAATAGCTACTTCTCCATGGGAAAGTGGGGTCAGATAAGACTTACCCCCTAGGCCGTCCCATATTGGCAGGCCGGACTCTTCGATCAAACAGCTGTTCGATCTCATCCTTAAAACGGCTACTTCCCAATGCCAAGCCTTTATTCACTGAGGCTTGAATATCATCAGACATCCTGACATCAACATGCGCAGAAAAACGTGCTCGATACGACTCCTCCCGAGAGGGCTTCGACTTCCCAAGTCTAAGATACTCGTTGTGCGGTGAATAAAGATCAGATTGTTTTCCAAGTCCATTGCATTGATAACTCGACCACCTGTAGTCGCACGGGTCGGCCACCATATTTGCCCTAACTGGGTTGAGTTCAATATAACGCTGACAACACAACAAATAGACTTCGGTTTGAACAAGGCTAGATTTAAAACGCCCTTCCCACAGCGTTCCACTGCGCTGGTATTGTCGGTTAAAATACCTGACATACCGTCGCCCCACTGCCTGCATCATATGAGACACACCGTTATCAATTCCTGGAGTCGCTAAAATATGTACGTGATTTGTCATAAAAACCCAGGCGTGTATCGCAACAGAAAATTCCTGGGAGTACTGTTTAAGGCAATTGGCATAAACTGAAAAGTCTTGCTCACTAGCAAAACATACTTGGCGATTATTGCCACGCTGTACAATATGCTGGGGGATACCGATCGGTCCAATCCTGGGTAATCGCGCCATGGTGAATTCCTTTTACCATTACTGAAGAACCTTAAGTTTACCTTATGATTGATATCTCGGGTAGCAGGAGGATCGAAATTCCTATACCGCCACCTTGATATTTTTTATCCAAGAAAACATCAAACCCCAACGACTAGGTCAGGGCTTTAATCAGAATTACGTGGCATTGAATAAAACAGTGAAATCCATGCCAGAAGTTTTATCTGACCCCACTTATCGACCCCACTTATCTTATCTGAAAAATGGTGGTAACTGGGAAGAGCCGGCTGAACTGTACGGGGCCGTTGTTGCTTTACCGAAAGCGTCAGGTGAAGGTTCTGCTGGAAATATTCTGGGCTGCTGGAATTTTCACGTCGGAATGAATGCAGATAGAAATGAAAGCGATGCAAAATACCTCATCAGTTTAGTTAACACTCTAACAAATGATTCTTCATTGAATATTGACCCCAACCAGGTATTCATTTCGGGGTTTTCTGCCGGTGGGTCAATGGCCAACCAAATGGCCTGTCTCGCGCCCGACATTTTTGCAGGGGCTGGCGTAGTGGGCGGACTTGCCCCCGGTGCTACCGGTATATCATCTCCCCCACCCATCATTCCAATTGGAATAGGGAAAGACAACTGTGAAACCCTAGCGGGACTAAACAAAAGTGCTTTATATAGGCAAAAGTACAGCTACGTCATCGGCACTGACGATACGGCTCTCTATCCTGCTCATGCAGAGGAAAATATTCAAATCTTTCGTGAAGTGTATGCTGGTGATGGTAATGGCTTAGCGGAGGTATGCAGTATCGAGAGCTTATCCGGCGGTGGAGACCTCACAACGTATTGTGATGAGTATCACCCCGTCATATCGAAGATTGTCGTCAACGGCATGGGACACGCTTGGCCGGCGGGATCAGGCTCTCTCGGCAGTGGTGATTTTATTGATTACAGCCATATTAATTACCCTAGCTATCTCGCGGATTTTTTCTTCAACTTTGAACCGCATCCGCCAACACCGGTAGTGACTCCTACACCAACTTCGACGCCACCCCCTGTGATCACGCCGTCCCCAACCCCGACACTTATTCCACTCCCCCATCCTTGTTTTATCGAAACATCTTCGAACTGGTTACATAAGTTAGCAGGAAGAGCATACAGTACAGGATTTTGGTGGGCGCCAAATTATTATGCGGAATTCTCTGACGACCCAATGGATGGTTCGACTTGGGGCCAAACGACGCTATACTCCATGAATGGAGGACAATGGTATACCACGCATGTATGCCTCACCCATTAATAGCTTTGGCATCATACTCGGCATACGTTTAAAATCTGCCAAGTAAGCCTTATCAATTCTCGGCATTAGCCTCCCACCAAATGTGATTTTGTTGGGAGGCTATTTCATTATTCGATTTAAATATTATCGGGTTCTGTCATGAACGAAGATTTTAACTACGAACGCTATAAGGGCTTTAACTTCCATAATTTTTCCTCAAGAATAAGCGACACCATTTCTCTAGCACTATCAAAAACCGTTCCAGCAAGCAAAGAAAAAAGATGGGTACCCTACTATCATTTTCTAATCTTGAAAAATAATATCAATATAGGACATATCAATTTTAGGGTTGGAAACACAAAATCTATTTTGGAATACGATGGTCATATTGGATATGAAATAAAACCGAAATATCGCGGTTTCTGCTCCGCGTATCATGCGGTTTGTTTGCTGCTCCCCTTTATTGCTGAGCATGGGTTTGAATCCATTGTATTAACGTGTCACCCAGACAACATAGCCTCGCTTAAAACCATCGAACGCTTAGGTGCTGACTTTAAATACCACCGAGAATTCGCCAAGATTAAAGACGGTGACGATAAAGAAAAAAATATTTTCACACTAAGAATAAGCCCATAGCCGTTACCTTTTACCCGTCACTCCCGTCACTCCCGTCACCCGTCACCCGTCACCCGTCTCCCGTCTCCCATCTCCCATCTCCCGTCTCCCGTCTCCCGTCTCCCGTCTCCCGTCTCCAATTATACGTCACCCAATTTAATACCTTATCGAATCTTTCCGGCGCTTAAGAGAATCCATTTTTCGACTCAACCCAAGCAAATCCACATTCATTCCGTTCGCAATCAATTCAAGCTCTTTATTCTGCGCCATTAAATCTCGCCGTGTTCTTGGCTCTGTATCGTCGGCAACAATTTGATCTTCATTGGTTTCGATTCGATGCTGTAAATCCGCAAGTTCATGATCAATATGATTGTATTCCGACTGAAGCCGATTGATCCTCTTTTGAATTTCATGTGCACGAAGGCCAATGTTATACGCCTTATCAAATTCAGGAAATACACTCGCGGGGCATATAGCAGGATACTGTGAGCCTCGACTACCACGTGAAAAGCCAGTTCTTGCAACGCAATAAAGCGGGACACCTTTTGCGTGACCAGCGGTATATTGTTCTAAGTCGGGGGAAACACCATGCTTGGCGCAGGCTTTGCGACGGTTACTGATGTTACTTGTCGATAGCCCGTGAATACCGTCTTCATAGCCGATAGTGTGCCAATCAGCAGTTAAGCATTCTTCTGCCGACATGGACGCACATCCATACAAGCCCATAAACGCTAACACGAGGATCGATAATTTTATGGCTGGGGCAAAGACAGGTCTGTTCATATTCGGCTCTCACGGCAAGGTGTTTTAATCATTGATTAAAACGTTAACTAATACCCGCCCATAAACCTGGACGTAGAGAGAGCAGTCTAGCAAATCGGGTGCTGGGTCGGTAGATTAACCACCCGGACAACACACCCGATCATTCCATTTTAATTGCCGTTTCTTAAACTTTTCAATCTACGGCAATTCTCTTCTTATACTTTTATTACGCTTTTCTATCTTCCGCTAGAGCGGCTTCCTGAAGATGCGCCTTGAGGTTTACTCGGCCGGTTACTGGAGCTATTTCGAGGTTTTGCCGAACGGTTCCCTGGACGACCAGAGCCATTTGAAGAATTATTTCCGCCGCCAGCCCCTCGACCTCCGCCATTAGACGAATTGCCCGAACCACTACGGCTGCGGTTTGCATCATTAGGATTACGAGAGCCACCCGCTGAACGTTGTCCGTCACGATGTCCTTCTCTTGGCTTTTTCGGTTTTTTAGGCCGACTCGGGCGAGCGTTTAACCTGGATTCAGGAAGATTATTGATCGGCTCGTAGCCTTCAATTTCTTCACGAGGTATGAGCTTTTGAATGAGTCGCTCGATATCTGAAAGCAACTTAAATTCATCTGCACATACTAGCGAAATAGCTTCGCCTGAAGCGCCCGCGCGTCCAGTACGCCCAATACGATGCACATAATCTTCTGGCACATTGGGTAAGTCAAAATTGACCACGTGCGGCAGATGATCGATATCCAAGCCTCGTGCTGCAATATCCGTTGCCACTAGCACGCGAATCCTACCTTGCTTGAACTCGGCAAGCGCCTTGGTTCGAGCACCCTGACTCTTGTTACCATGAATCGCAGCGGCTCGGATTTTTTGGCTTTCAAGGAATTTAGTGAGTTTGTTAGCGCCATGCTTAGTCCTTGAAAAGACGAGTACCTGCTCCCAATCATTGTTGTGGATCAGGCTCGCCAATAGTGCAGATTTACTCTTTTTATCCACGGGATGTATCAACTGCTTAACCGAAGATACGGTGGTATTACGCGGGCTTACCGAAATTTCTAGCGGGTTGTTGACCATGGTTTTGGCCAATTTGCGGATATCGTCTGAAAAGGTCGCTGAAAACAAGAGGTTCTGTCGCTTTACCGGGAGCACACGAAGTATCTTACGGATATCGTGGATAAAGCCCATGTCGAGCATGCGATCCGCTTCATCCAATACCAGCACTTCGAGTCGATTGAATTTTATTGCATTCTGGTTGTAAAGGTCCATTAGGCGGCCTGGCGTGGCCACCAAGATGTCTACCCCACGTCTCAGCTTCATCATCTGGGGGTTAATTTTAACCCCGCCGAAAACAACGGCAGAACGAAGCGGTAGCTTGGCACCGTAGGTTTTCACGCTTTCTTCGACCTGAGCAGCAAGCTCTCGGGTAGGCGTGAGCACAAGTGCTCGAACTTGGTTTGCCTGGGCCAATTCACCTTTTGAGAGGATTTCTAACAATGGCAATGTAAAACCGGCTGTCTTACCTGTACCCGTTTGGGCGGCGGCCATTACGTCTCGGCCTTCTAAAATCGCAGGGATTGCCTTTTCCTGGATTGGTGAGGGAGAATCGTAGCCTTTCTCGGCAACAGCATCGAGAATGGCTTGGGATAGTGGAAGTGAAGAAAACTGCATACATGCTTACTCAAATAGGGTTTTCGATTCTGGATTCTGGGATTTATCAGAAAAGAAGAGAAATATGGGGGGCTTTCGACGGCTTATGGAGGAGATATTCCCAGAAAACATGCCGGAGAGCCTTGTAAGTCGCGCACTTTAATGAAATTTAGGCGATTTTACTAGGGGTTAGAGTGAGACTGGCATCTCAGGGAGAGGGTAAATATATGATTTGGTATGCGGCTTATGAGTACAACAAATGCGATAAAGCCCGATATCCCCCCATAAAGACAAGGCCGCATTGCAACGAATGGCGGCCCTTTTGACGTCAGCGCTATTTCTCGGACACCATTTAGTGTGTGTATTCTATGGTAAAATAAACCCTATCATTACTTTCAAATTGACCGAACAGCCCTTCTGAATCCCCAAAAATATAATCACCTCCAAAGCTAACATTTAAAGCATCGCTATACGCCCAATTAAACTTAGCCCGAAACAAACCATCTTTGTCGTTTATGTTTTGTAAAAACATCAAATCGACATTGTATATTTGATTAACAAAGTACTGGCTTAACATTACGCTCCAAGAACTATCGGTCTTGTCCCGAGTAAGATTCTTACCTGACGATGATAAAACACTTTGGAAAAACTGCCCGGTAATAATGCCATCATCTAAAACAGCCCAGTCCAATGCCAAGGCGTAGCTAAGCTCTTTGCTCCGCTGTAGGCCGTTGTTTACTGTATTATCTGTTAAGTAAGAGTATTGAGCATCACTGAAAGCCGCCTCAGACCTCACAACAAGATCACCAAATGCCTGAGAATAGGTAAATCCGAATAAATTACGACGAAAATATTTAGGGGAAAGCGTTAATGTCGTGCCCCCCTCTGATTCCTCATAAGTAGACTCAACGAGGTAGGTATCGTTATATTGACTGATTGCGATAAACCCCAAATCAAGACCGTCTAGCGAATGACTTATTTTTAATGCTACGTCAGTATTATCGAGCTTAGTGTCCACGCCCTCATCATCTTCCACCACAAGAGCCGAAAAACCTCCGGTAATAGACGGAACAAACCTAGGGCTTGTCGGTGCATACAAACCATCGCCAACGAGTGAGGTGGTCGTATCTGGAATTAAGAGAAATTGGAGGTTGAAATTTGAAAACGACCGAGAATAATTCACCATCCATATGGGAATTCGACTGTCTTCAAAGTCAGGCAAGATCATTTCACGAAAATCCATTGGGTTTATGACATCTAGAACCCTCAGTCCATCTGTTTCCCCCCAGACCACTTGTTGCTTTCCAAGCTTTATATAGTTATCGCCTAAATACCAATCGAGGTAAACTTCCCGCAATTCTAAATACGTATGCTCGCCATAATAATGAGGTTCACTGATTCCAATATAGTTGCCCAGTTCCTTTGAACCGTCTAATAGCTGATTTTCGTTGTCATACTGTAGACGCACTAAGGTTGTTAAACTCAAGTCATTGCTTATAGAAAGATCCAATTCACCATCAATTCTCAGCGTATTTTTCTGAAAATCATGGGATTGTGTACCATATGCAGATTCTGCCAACAATTCCAACGACGTTTCATATTCGAGTGCATTCACATTGTGAGCAATCGTCAAGCAACCACCCAAGCAAAAAAACAAAGCCCTTTTCACACCAACATTCCCAATCATATAAAATTACACATCCACATATTAATATTCTAGGGCGATTGAGAAACCGCCCCATGTCGTCCAAACACATTTATTTAAGTAAACCAAGAAACGAATCATCTAGCTGCAATGCGTAAAGACACCAAATGTTTCGCAAAAAGGAATCTCAAGCATTCTTCACTAACACTTGAAATTTACGGCGTTATCCACGAGAAAGGAAATTCCTAGTGTACATTTTTGGGTTAACTTCCAGGTTCAACACAAAATTCTTAAAGTCGATAATAGTCGTATGACCAGAATCAAAGGTTTTCATAACCAAACGGTGAGGCCGATAATCACCACGCGTACCACCTGGTACGAGACTAAAGTTACTCGATTCCATCGATTTAAACTTGTAGCCATCATGATCAAAAAATTCGGTATAAATTGCATAGTAATGCTCTTTTGAAATCCAGAGCAAACGCTTTCCATACCCGCTCACTAATCGCTCTTCCTCCGTAGCTGGGACAGCCTCAATAATCCAGCACATTTCACCATTCTTTTCTTCCGAACCTAGGATCTGATAATTTTTATTCTTTCCAGATACTTTACCATCGAGTATTTCAAAATCTTCAAAACTGAAATCTGTACCAAGAAAGCTGTCAGTTTTGTCTGATCCTGATATTCTTCGCGTTTTTCTCAACGCGGGAAAATACAGCCAGCGGTCATTATCAATCTCTTCATGCTCCAACTGCAAAAACGCTGTTCCTTTAACATTTTTCGGAGAAAGGTACTTCAAGTAGGATTTTCTCAAAAGCGGGTCGGTATCATCCAGATTAAAAGAGACTCGTCTCGTTCTTTTTTTACCCGCCCCATTTATTAGCGCTATCTCCAAATCAGCTGTTTCCGAAGTATCAGCCTTTCGTGCCATTTCATTTTTCTCCATAATTTCACGAGCGCTAAGTTCCGTTTGTGTATCAACGGCAAGACTCCCCATGGACCAAACTGAAGCGATAAAAAACGCTACTGTGACAAGTTTCATCTTCATTTTTCTATCCTAGTATTAATTTCAATAATCTTTTTAACGTTATCAAACATAAACGCGAACAACGGTTTCTGCGATGCAAACCTTACGTGAACAGTTTTTCACCTCTACCGAAATTTCATTTACAATTTCAATTGACTTCTTCATACAAACAAGGCTTTTTAGCGTCATTTTTGCTCTAATTTCTGAACCCGACTTAGCTGGATGAGGGAATCGCACTCTATTTAATCCCAAATTCACCACCATCCTCGCATCGGCACTAAAACAGCTATTCTTTTCCACCGACTCCGTTAATTTCGGTATTAACGATAGGGTTAAAAACCCATGAGACACCGTAGTACGAAATGGAGATTCTTTTTTTGCCCGTTCTTGGTCTATATGTATCCACTGCTCATCCTCAGTAACGGATGCAAAACGATCAATCCTATCTTGATCAACCGTAAACCAATCCCCGATTCCAATCTCCTCTCCAATGAGTCCATTGAGTTTTTCGTATAACTCCAAGACTGAATCGGAAACATTTTCAGGGATTGTTGGTTCCCCTAAGTTCAATTTACTAAAATTCAAAAACCATTGACTACTTTTAGTATCAACAATCTTCTTACTTAGGATCTCCGAAAAATCACGGATCTGCGGTTCAATACGTTCAATCAATTCATCCTGAATTCTCTTTTGTATTTTCTGATTTTTATCTTTTATAAATTCGACAACACTCATATCGCTCGCTCCCTAATAGCAATTAAACGAAATCACAACAAACCGAAACAATCCCCTAGAAAACATTCAGTCGGACAACGCAACAGGAAAAGACTCCAATCGTTCTACGAGTATCTTGGGTTTTAATAGGCGCAGAAGCATCGGCAATAACAATAGAGAGAAAAACGCGCAAAGTATCATCGAGCAGGCAACCAATAACCCTAAGTTCTTAATCGCAGCAAAGTCTGACAAGTACAGTACAGAAAAACCAAATGACAGCGAGAAGGAGTTAACAAGAATTGGCCGACAAACAGCTGCCATTGTTGCTTTCAAAGCAACATCCCAATTACCGTCAAGCTCCGAGAAATAGCGTTTGAATACACTGAGAAAGTGAATCGTATAGTCAATGCCCACACCAAAACAAATGCCACAAATCACAGAGGTACCAATATCGAGAGGAATCCCGGTTAGCCGCATAATACACGCTAAGAAAGTAACCGTAGAAACTAGCGGTACCATGCCGATCATTCCCAAAATAACAGATCGAAAGAGAACAACCATAAGTACCGAGATAAGTACCACAGAAATAATAAAGCTAATTATCTGACCACGAATAATTTCAGGAACGTTGCTTGCCTGTAATTCCCCAGTACCGACGAAATGTAGCGTTACACCTTCGGGCAAACGGCTTTCGGCATAATCTTGCACGTCATAGATTACGCTTTGCCAAACGGAGCCTTTATCCGTATAAGACAAGGCAATAATACGAGCGTTCATATAATCATAATCGACAACATCTAACATCTCACTTCCCTGCCCAAACTCATACAGTAAAAAATACTGGGAGATCAATTCTAGACTTGCGTCTTTAGGCAGCTCACTGGTTCCATCGCCAGCCATGACTTCATGAATACGATCTAGGTAATCAACATAGGACAGGGTATAACCAATACTTGAGTGGCTTTCGATTCGTTTTTGAATATCACTAATAACGGTCCTCATTTCTGGGGTCTTCATGATTTCCGGAGACTCTGTTTCAAACCAAAGTGATACAGGTATCGTTCCTCCAAAATGGGCATTTAATGCTTTGTCATCCTGACGAACACGAGTGGATTCAGAAAAAGACCCCATATTCTCATTATCGATAGAAACTTTACTCCCTTGCCATGCAGCAACTGAAAGCAACAAAAAGAAAACAAAGAAAACTAAAGAAGGCCTCGAAGCAGACACCTTGTTAAGCCCCAAAGCAAATCGGTCAAAAAACCTTAATACAGGATTTTGATTACTAACTTCAATTACGCTTTTTGGCGTTTTCAGAAAAGGAAGTAAAATGGGGAGTAATGCAACCGTTAGTATGAAAGCAAATACGACTCCAATCGCAACAAACATACCGAATTCACGAATAAAAGATAAATTAGATACCGACAGTCCGATGAAACCAAAAAAAGTCGTCACCGTCGTTAAAAGCATAGGCACCATGAGGTGATCCAAGGATTTTCCAACAGCTTCTGACTTCGAACTTTTTTCAACTGCGCTGTAGTACGATGACAGAAAATGAATTGCGTCTGCTACCGCAATCGATATCAGGAACACGGGAATCATATTCGTAATAATATTGAGCCTGAACCCAAGTAAACTAACGACACCCATGGTCCATATCAATGTGACGATTGCGATCAAAAGCGGAATCCAAACACCCTGCCAGCGACGAAAACTCGCATAAAGCAATAATGCAATGACTAATACAACAAAAGGAAAGAATTTATTGTTATCTTGCTCCACAATTTCTGTAATAGCTGCATAATATGTCGCTGATCCGCCAATATGGTAACTGTCTTCTGACTCAAGGTTATCGAGTATTTCGACTATAGCCGCGTACATTTTTTGTAACTTGTATGAGTCTTCCTCATCGATTGATAATTCAACTTGAATAATGGTCGATTTCCGATCTTCCGAGATGAGTGCGTCTATAAACAGATTGTTATCGTATGCTTCGTCTTCTAGAGACGCGATACCCGCCAAACTTGATGGTACATCTTCCATCAGGTCGTGAATATCAAGAGATTCCCCCTTGAGCTGGATATTCTCTACATTTGCTACGCTTCGAACCTTGACGATGGGAGCGGCGCGAATAACTAGGTTTTCAATATAGGAAATATCGCTCACCAACTCAGGAAAAGTTGATCGATAGTGCGCTAATAGTTTTTCTATATCTCGCTTGTCTCTGTAGTGAATTCCATCTGTAAGTATGGTTGACACTAAGTTGATACTCTTTTCATCAATTGACAAGGCATTTAAACGCTCACGGTCTGAATCGATGACTAATGACAAGTTGCGAAATATTTCACTTAAGTTCGCCACATGGTGTAATGATTCAGAATTAAAAATACTCTCCTTTTTTGTCACCGCACTGACGAGTATTTGCTCGCCCGTACTTGAAAAGTGAGTTCTGGCTTTACTCATCTGAATACGTCCTTCATGAGACATATCCAATAAAAATAATGATGGGTTTACTTTAAGGCCCACCAATTGCACGGCAAAAAATACCGTTATCATTACCAAAATAGAAAGTAACAGCTTTACGTTATTTTCTATCCATCGACTATAAGAAAGGGATAAACTTTGCATTTCAGCGACTCTTATTAATTTACTGTTAATTTTATTGTTGTAAGCGAGTTATACATGTTCAATTTCCGCATACTTATTCGACTTAACGCGTACCGAACCCCCAACCGAGCGACCGTTAGCGCTATCATCGAATTGAGGAAAGTCACAGTACAGGTTGTCAAGATATTTTGTGCAAACATCGATATCTGAGGTTGAACACTGCAATGCGACATAGGCATCCGGGCGAACTAGTAGCACAGTATTATTTTTTATGTTGTGCTTTGATTTCACTTCGCCTTCAATATCGCTCAGAGACTCATGAAATAATGAAAGTTTCTTTGCTTTCAATATGGGTGCTGAAAAATCACCTACAATGCAAATTTTCTGAAGAAATTCAGGTCTAGAATATTTCATGTTTTCAAGTTTTGAAGCCAACACTGAGTTAACATCATCTGCAAAAACAAATAGGCTGTAATGGTTTCCTTGCATTAAGTCATAAATCCTACGTTTCGCACCATGACGTGTAACCGTGTCATACATTAATGCGTCAATCATCCTGGACCCAACCTTAATAGACCCATTACTCATACTAACTTTGCCTCCAGAAGGTTTGTAGGACAGCTCGCTAGCTGTGTAATCAACCAAAAATCCTCCAGCCTGACCCACAACGTCTTTTTGAAATTTCATTGTCCTCGCAATTTTTGGAATTACAAGATCTCGAAAAAAACATAGTATGGGGTTTCTTAATCCCAAAAGTTTCATTTGCAGGTCTGTTCGCTGTAAAACCATCTGAGCTACAGGCCGTCGTTCTGGGTTGTAACTTGACAACAGTTTATCCGAGGCACCAAATTTCAATTTGTGAATTATTTTCCACGCTAAATTGTAACCGTCTTGAATACCCGTATTCATGCCTTGCCCACCAATAGGGCTGTGCACATGACAGGCATCACCAGCGAAGAAGATGTTGTTTGATTGGTAATTTTCAATAATTCTTCGCCTAAACGGGGTAACGGTTAGCCAACTTGGTAAGGAGAATGTTGCATTTTTTATGCCTTTGTTGAGGATGTACTCATTAACAATTTCTGTGGTTATGTTTTCAGAGTTAATATTTCCTGTAGGCTCATCCACAACAATCCGCGTTAAGCCGCCAGGTAAGGGGAAAAACATGACATAGCCACCACCAGCAACATAAATATGCCCTGATTTATCATCACCATCCCAATCTAGAACACCATCGGCAATTATGTATGGCACAGCATATTCATCACCTACGTAGGGAATATTCAGCCCCTCGCGAACAGCACTCTTATTCCCATCGCTGGCCAACAAATACTTGTAGTGGCTGGTTTCTCTAACACGATCTGCGACTGAAGTAGCGCTACCTGATACTGCATTTTTTTCAATTTCGACGGTAACTCCATCGTTATTACTTTCAAATGAAATTAGTTCAACCTCTCGCTCCAGCTTACCCCCGAGTCTAATATATTCTTTCTCTAGTATTTCTTCGACATCACATTGCGGAATACTGGCTACCAGTTGATGAGGTACATCCAACACATCAAAATTGTAGTGAATCAATCGCTTTCCGTTGCTGTAGATGCTCATATTGTCAACATTGACAGCTTTATCAAAAACCTCATCAAGCAAACCTAGGTCTTCAAAGACTTCAAGCGTTCGAGAGTGTACGCCGAATGCTTTAGAGAATGGCTGACGTTGGGTACGTTTTTCAATAATGCGATGCGTAATACCAAAACTCTGTAATTGTACCGCGATAAGAAGCCCTACTGGACCAGCACCAACAATCAGGACGTCATGATTTTCTGAAGTATTCGACATAATTAATCTATCCGCTTTTTTGTCCGGTTAATGTAAAAGGAAATATTAACTAAAATTTTCGATAAAATGGATGATCTGCAATTTCCAATAAGTTTTTATCGCTGTCACTATCCCCATAGGCATATATTTCATATTCAGCAAGAGGCAAGTCAAGAATCTGTTTTAATCGGACGACTTTCTCTTCTCCTTGACAGTGTTCACCCTGCATCTTTCCAGTCAATTTCTTATTGTCGTGCTCAAATCGAGATCCACTGAAAAATTCAAATCCAATTTTTTCTGACCATGGACCCAGGTAGCACTCAGCTGAGTTGCTAATGAGCAAGCACCGATGATTCTGCGATTGATGCCAGCGAAGCTTTTCTATTGCCTTTGGATCAAGCCAATTATTGAGTTTTTGAGCAGAGAATTCTTTGCCTTTCTCTTCATATAAATTTGCGCAAACACCTTTCATACAACGCCGAATTAGCACTTCACGCGCCTTCATCAAAGGTATTTTCTTTCGCCATAAGCGAATACCAGTAGGAACCATTGTGATCCCAACTAACCAGAATTTCGTAGCACCAACAAGAAAAAGTAAATACCGCCAAAATGTATGCCTATCGGTAATAGTTTTATCAAAATCAAACACCGCTACAATAGGCTTAACACCACTAACACTCATAAATACCTCCTATTCAAAATTTTAGTCAACTAACGAATTCGCCAACATATCAAAATACTAATTTCTAAGCCGTTTCATCCAATCGTATATCCTTGTAGGATTTTCCTTCCATGATTAAGCCTCGCCCAGATACCTCCCCTAACACTTCTCCTCCCTGAACGATGTAGCACCTGTTATTCGTTCGGCTCAAAACACCATCAATAAAAAGCGTATCCGAGTACTCTGCCAACAGATATAACGGTTTATCTTTTTCTGCAAATTTACTAAAAGATATACTCATGTTATCCATTATAAAGGGGCGGTCCATCGGAACATCATAGAATAGATGAGCACTTGCCAGGCCAAATTGCCTCGCGGCCTCTATCATATATAAACCGGGAACATGATCCTGTGGATGCTCATAGAAAAATGGGTGGTCGTTACAGCGATAAACTTCGGCAACTAACCAATCGGATTCACCAACCTTACTCATACTTCCTAAAAGGGCGTTGTAATCCTGGTGTTTATGGACCCATTTTTTATCTAAACGATATTGCCCATCAACCAAATCCACAAGGTTGCGTCTATCGGGTTTCCATTCATTCAACCACTCTATTGCGTCGGCTAACATCAGTTTGTCGTTGGCGTTCTGTTTCACCTTTGAGGGTTTTACTGGCGCGTCTCCTGACGTTAACGATTCAACAATATCAAGAAGCTCTGTCAATGTTCCCTCATACAAGGCTTCAAAAGATAGTTCGTTTAGTGATGCGTACCTTTTTGCAATCCTATCCCGTAAGCTAACAATCATTAAGGAATCAAACCCCATACCCGCCATTAACTGAGCAGTAAGGTCAATTTTCTCTACGTTAGTTTTTGCAATATCGGCTATAACGTGCAACACAAAATCTCGCACTGATTTGCAGTCCGAACCATCATCAACGGCGAGTGATATTTTTGCTTTGAGTGTGTCGGTATCACCCGATGGGTCAACACTGTCTAGCCAATAGGATTCACCTTGAAACACATAAGTGGGTACCGGAACTTTCTGACGTTGGTACCCTTCATCCCAAGCGCTAAGATTTAGATTGGAGCACTTTTTTGAATACTGTTTATATTGTTGCGCTATCTCAACCATAGGGTGAACAGCGTTTTTCGTGAACCCAGAAAATACTTGAGGAAAGCCGTCTTGATCTCTGAATAATTTTGAATAAGACGGATCACCTATATAGGCGATACATTCAACGCTGTTCGCCAAGAAAAGTTCTCGACAACATTGAAGGTTAAGTTCAATCTCTTCAACATTACCTGCTGCATGATAAACCTGAGCTCTATTTTTTGTTATTACTACTTTTTTAGAGCCGTCACTATTCTGAATGTAATTATGTATTCGTGCGGAATAATCTTTTGCAGAAAGGTTATTTATAACGCCTAAAGCAATGCAATCTTCTACAGATGAAGATATGGTAAGGCTGAACGAAAACCCCAGACTCCGCCACTTTTTATTGAGCGCGTAAAAACACGCGGCTTTTTGTAAGATCGATAACACTTCACTTTGAGAGGATAAGGTATCCCATGGATAACCGATATCTTCCCCTGACATTTCGTGAAGATCAGCAACAACATTTTCATATGCTTCGAAAAATACAGGACTCGAACTATGCAGATCCTTACAAGTCTGGTACTCCACAGAAGTCAAAGGAGACAGAAAGAAAGCTGAATTGCAGCTTGAAGGGGTTCGTGCAAGGTCAACCCCTGACGAAATTTCTTCTTTCAGAGACTCAATAATTTCACTTGCGCTACATCCCGATGCAATGACTAGGTTTTCGAATGCTCGACGCCCAACATTGTATGAATAGCAAATATCGGCGATATCAGAGTTAGGCTTACCTTCTAGGAATTGAACCGCCCTACCAACATTAGCAACTAGTGCTTCTTTGGTTTTTCCCGAGATACGCAGCAAATGATCGAATCTCTCAAATAATTTTTCTGAAGATAATCTTTCTTTTCTGTCACGATCAAGCGATTCCATAATCAAGTGACCATTCGACCCACTAAATCCAAATGAACTAACCGCACCTACACGTGGATTTTTTCCATCAGATTCTGGCCAATTCATCCTTCTGGAAGGAATTGCGAGGCCTTGATAATCAAGATCAATATATGGATTTACAGTGTTGCAATGTAGGTTTTGGGGGATTACACCCGTTTGTATAACCTTTGCAAGCTTTATAATTCCAGCTACACCCGCTGCCGCTTCAGCGTGCCCAATATTTGATTTAACAGCACCTACAATCAAAGGGTTTTTTCGGTTATTTGACCGGCCATAGACTGAACCAAGCGCGCGCATTTCGATTGGGTCGCCCAACTTTGTACCGGTTCCATGAGATTCCGTAAATGTCACGTCTTCAGGTTTAGTCTTCGCATTTTTAAGAGCCGCCCGTATTACGCTTTCTTGTGATGGGCCGTTCGGTGCTGTTATACCTTGACTTAATCCATCTTGGTTAATAGCGCTACCTTTTATAACGGAATAAATGTGATCATTATCTTTTAAAGCTTTTGACAGAGGCTTAAGTACGACCATGCCGACCCCCTCTGACCTTACAAAACCATCTGCAGATTCATCAAACGTCTTGCAATATCCCTCTTTTGATAACATTGCGGCTTGAGATTGTGCAATGCTCGTCACGGGGGACAAAATAAGATTGCAACCACCAGCAATTGCGAATTCGCATTCCTGTAACCTTAAGCTTTGGCAGGCCAGGTGAATTGTCAACATCGACGATGAACATGCAGTGTTAAGCGTTAAGCACGGTCCTTTAAGGTCAAAATAATAAGACAGCCGCCCAGACTGGATACTTTCGTGATTACCCGTATTCATTAATGAAACTATTTCGTCGCTGTTCAGCTGTTGCATCAACAGATCCGAATGATCTTTATTCCCAACGCCCACAAACACTCCAGCATTGGATCCCCGGATTTTGTCGATTGGCATTCCAGCATTTTCAAGTGCCTCCCATGTAACCTCTAGCATCTGACGCTGTTGAGGGTCCATACATTCTGCTTCACGAGGCGTTATTCGGAATAGATCAGCATCGAAACGGAGAACATCGTCAATCAAACCCGCTTTGGGGGAGTATGTCTTTCCTTTTACGGGTGTATCTTTTTCGTAGAATTTTTTGTGATTCCAGCGTTGATTGTCAAGATCCGTAACCGAGTTATCGCCATCTAAAAGGTTTTTCCAATACTCTTCAACCGAATTTGCTGAGCCAGGAAATCGACACCCGATTCCTACAATCGCAATGGGCTCTAACGTCAGTGTTTCAGCGTCTTCAACCTGTTTTTTGAGACTCTTAATCTTTTTAAACGCGCTTTCAAGGAGTGCTCTGTCCTTATCTTTTTTGCTCATGGCAACCGTCTCTAATCTAGTCATTTTTAGTAATTGCGCTTTAACATTCCAACTCTTCGGCTAATAGGCTAGCCAAATCACTGTCACTCAAGCTCTCCACATCTATGTCTTCGTCAAGAGAGTCATCATCAAGAGAGGCTTGGTCATCACATTCATCGCCCTGAGGAAATATTTCAGACACAATATAATTTGTCATCGCGTTCAATGTAGGGAAATCAAAAAGTAAGGTTGCCGGTAAGCTTTTACCGAGTAGCTTACTTATCGTGCTACGCAGCTCTACCGCCATAAGTGAGTCCATCCCAAGACTTTGTAATGGCTCATCCGGGTCCAAAAAGTGTTTTTCAGGTAACGCCAGCAATGTACAGATGACTTTAGTCATACTGGTTTGAATAAAGTCGCCCCGATCGCTTTCTTCTAAGGTATCGACTTTTCTCTTAAAATCGTCAATATCAATGCCGGTTCGGGATTTTGTCTGTGCATTAGCGTTTTCTACGCTTACGACCGGTGAAAATAGTGACTTTTTCTGCCCATTACTCAGAACGCTTGAAAACTCATCCCAATGAATATCAACTACTGAATAGTTCGCGGGGTTGTGTGAGTTTCGCCCAGCATAACGACTTAACTGAACCATAATGTCGAATGCTTGTTCGGTATCAAGCAGACTCAATCCTTTTACTCGTCCAAGGTTGGATACAACATCTTTCGATGACGCCATCCCGTCTCCGGACCAAGGTCCCCAATTAAGGCTCAAAGCGGCGAGACCATTTCGTTGGCGGAATTCAGCCAAGCCATCAAGGAATGCGTTTGCTGCGGCATAGTTTGACTGCCCTGCCGATCCAAATATTGACGCAACAGATGAAAATAAGACAAACCAGTTTACTTTTCTTCCGTAACTTGCCTGGTGTAGTGACCAACTTCCTTGAATTTTGGCCTGAAGGGGAAGTTTAAATTCCTCCCAAGATTGAGACTCGATCAAGCCGTCGTTTAGTAGCCCTGCACAGTTGAAGACGCCATCAATAGGTGCAATTTCTTGTTCGATTTTTTTAAATGTCGTTTCTACGTTTTCAGCGTTTGCTATATCACACTGCATTGAAAGAATATTAACGTCGTCACTCGTACTCGATGTTGCACCCGAGACGTCACTCACGTCCCTTCGGGAAAGCAGGATAATATTCTTTGCCCCATTGCGAACCATAAAATCCGCAAGCCCGAAACCAATGGCGCCTACACCACCCGCGATAACGTATGATTTACAGGCTTCAAATATCTTTTTCTCACTATTATCTCGACGAGCGAGACCCCTATTTGATATTTTTGTTGATGAAAACCGAGGAACAAGCCTTTCCCCAGCAACGTAGCGGACATCGTCGTCATGGTTTTCTGAGAACAGTTCACCAATAATGCATTGAGCAGCATTCGATGCACGGTCAAAGATGCTGATTTTTTTGACGCGAGAAATATCCACTTCATTTCTCAGTACCCGGACATACCCATCAAGCGAGGCGTTAATCGGAGCAAAAACATCGTCCCCCTCATTTAGGCCAACAAAAACCCAATTGGGACTGATGCTTCTTCCCGTCAAAAATTGATAGATCGATAAAGCGGGATGAAAAATAGCATCATATTTTAATTCCTTTTTCGACGTTTCTTGGTATCCAATATTCTGAGAATCTCCATTTTTGGATAAAAATATTACGCTTGCCAATGTTACATATTTGTTACGGTCTAGAATTGTCGCCAGCTCATCAAGAATACGTTTTTTAGTAACTGTACTTTCGTTATCCTCATCGAAAAAGGATACATCAAGAAACTCTACTGATTCGCCTATATGAGATAGTCCTTCAATAACATCCTTATCGGATTTTCGGCCAACCAGTATATGCAAGCCTTTATTCTGATCTGGCCCCGCTGCCACTTCCTGAGGCGTAGTAACGTGTTCCGCTTTCTCCCAGTTAATGCCATAAATCAAACTGGATGAAGGGGGTTTTAACAAACTACTTTTGGATGTTTTTTTACTTCTGAGCAAATCAATAGTTAGGACAAGCTCGCCGGATTCACTGTACACCGATATCTTATGCGAACAGGTCTGGTCGTTATCATTGTCTAAATCATCAAACGCCTCAATATGACACCATAACTCTCCTTTAACCGCGTTAAATACACGCATTGAGCTCATGGCTGTGGGGGTAAAAAACCTATTTTTCGCTGACAGTACAAAACTGTCATCATATGAAGCAGCAGTTATTGAATGAAAGATTGCCCCTATCAAGCCGGGATGCAGCGGATACGACTCCCCTGAGTCATTAGACGGCGTACGTAATTTTATCAAACAAGTACCGGGCTTTCGCCATACACTGCTCACCCAGCGAAATTCATTCTTACAGATGAACTCAGCAGCATTAAGCTCCCGATAAAATCCGTCTTCCGTAATGTGCTCACTTAAACTTTCTTTTAAAGCTTCAACATTAAAATTTTCCGCTTTTTCAATAGAGACATTATCGGAAAGAACCGACGAAAAGTGCTCGTCCCACTCATTATCGCTGTCGCTGTCGCTAGCACGGCTATATGCACTAACGGTTCTGCTATCGGCTAATGTTTGGCAAACATACTGAACATCTCTAAGGTCGGCACCCTCAAAGACTATAGGAGACAAAAACTCAACATCCTTGATTTCATATCCGCGGGAGAACCCCAAACTTTGAGCAATTTCAATAAGACTCGATATATGAATGGCTCCAGGCAGTATTGCAATGCCATACAACTGGTGATCACTCACTTGAAGCGGGGATTTTTTTGAGATCCTTGATTCAAAGACGCAATCACCATTGGCTAGTGACGTTTTCTCTCCTAGAATATTGCCACTGACACCGCGTGCGGACTGAGAGTAATTTGGATTAAATTCACACCAGAATGTATCCAAGCTGGGGGCTGGTGCGGGAATAGATAGTCGCCTAACTTTTTCTGGATCAGGTGAATCAATATCTTTTGATGATATTAGACCACTTGCAAATAATCTTGCCAGTGACCTCCTTAAATCACTAACGTCAGTTTTATTATTCCGAATGGAGTAATAACTCTTACTCGCGTCAATACCAACATTGAGGTTCGCTAAGCCTGTAAGCGTAGTTCCAGAGCCAATTTCTATAAATGCTGATACTTCATTTTTTCCCAGATCATTAATTCCTTTACAAAATTCTACCGTTGCTGAAACCTGGTCAACCCAGTAGCTAGAGCTACACAATTCAGAATGAACCTCATTCCCTGTAACCGTGGAATAAAATGGGATGCTCGGCTCTAGCAATAATGCTTTTTCCACTTCTTTTTCAAATTCTTTCTGCATGGGTTCCATCAGCGGTGAGTGGAAACCATGAGACACGCGCAGAAAAACACTTCGGATATCCATAGTGTCAAATTTTGATTTTAGATCTTGAATCAATATTTGATCGCCTGATACCACGATATTATTTTCAGAATTAACAGCGCCAATTGATACGCGGGACTGATCTGAATATTCTTGCACTACCCTGTCAACAGTTTCTCGATCCGTCATCACCACCAACATGCCGCCCGGTTCACAGAGTTCGACCATTAGGCGCCCGCGCTTCACAACCAAATTAAGAGCATCTTTTAATGACATAACACCAGCCGCATACGCTGCGGCATACTCGCCAACGCTATGACCAATGACAAACGATGGTGTTACGCCTTTGTCTCGCCAAAATTCAAACAATGCAACTTGGGTGCAAAATATTGCCGGTTGCGTGTAACAAGTGTTATTGATGTCTCGATTCGTTTTTTCAAATAGAAGGCTCGTTATCGATTCACCAGTAATCCCTTGGTATATGACTTCACACTCGTCAATTACCGATCGATAAATATCGCTATAGTTATATAAGGATTGCCCCATACCCAGGTATTGCGACCCCTGCCCGGAAAACAGCATCGCAATATTTTTTGTTTCATCCTTGCCATTTATGTCCGAACTAAAAACCTGACCACTATGATCGCCGTCCTTATATGATTCCAACATTTCGATCATTTTACTTTTATCACTTGCTTGTACTGCAAGACGATAATCATGATCTTCAAGGCAACCCCCCCGATACAGCTGGGAATTTAAACAAATCAGGTTTAGGTCTTCATTGCTTGATTTTAGATAATCCCGCCATCGATTCACTGTTGCACCCAGCGCATCAAAAGACCTGGCAGATACCGTTAGAACACTATCTTGCTCTGTGTTGAGTTCATCAGAATCGCTCAGTGAAGAAGCCGGTAACGTTTCAGCATCTCTAGTGCCGACATCAGCGTGTGTTGCTCGGTAAAATTCCGTCACCATATGGACATTCGTTCCACTCAGCCCAAACGCACTAACAGCTCCATAACTCGCATTATCTTCAATTAACCATTCTTGCGTCTTTACGGGGACTTGAATATTGTATTTATCCCAAGAAATATAGGGGTTTGGGGTTTTGAAATGAAGATGAGGCGGGATCTTCTTCCCCTTCATTGAGAGCACCATTTTTATAAGCGCCGCAACACCTGCTGCCGCTTCTAAATGCCCGAGATTTGTTTTAGCAGACCCAATAATTAGCGGTGTTTTGTCATCGCCAGATCTCAGAGATCGCGCTAAAGCGTTCACTTCGATAGGGTCACCCAAATTTGTTCCCGTACCATGGGCTTCTACATAGTGAATATCCTTTGCGTCTATACCGGCGTTTTGTATGGCACAAGAAATTACGTCTTCTTGCATATTTCCGTTCGGTGCAGTCAATCCATTACTGGTACCATCGTGGTTCACTGCCGACCCTTTTATCACCGCATAAATATCGTCGCCATCACGCTCAGCTTGCTTCAAACTTTTTAATACAACAACACCACAACCTTCGCCTCTTACATAGCCATCGGCATCTGCATCAAAGGTTTTGCACTTTCCTGTGGGTGAAAGTGCTTGCATGCGCGAAAGCCCGATACTATTTTCGGGAGTAAGGATTAAATTGATCCCACCGGCTAAGGCAACATCACATTCACCACGGCGTATGTTTTCACAAGCCGTATGAACGGCTAACAATGAAGATGAGCAGGATGTGTCAATGCTTAAGGTAGGACCATTAAAATCCATTAAATATGATATTCGCCCAGCCGCCACACTCGATGCGCTCCCCAGGCAAGCGTAACCACCAATATCGGGATGCACATCGTGATTGAGCGTTAGCCTAGAATAGTCATTTGTGCTTACACCGATAAACACGCCTGTTTTCGTTCCCTTTAAGGCTTCCGGGTCCAAACCTGCGTTAATGATCGCTTCATGGCAAACCATGAGTAAAATACGCTGCTGAGGGTCCATAAGCTCTGCTTCGGCCCTCGGAATGTTAAACGTCTCAGCATCAAACTTCTCAACATCATCAATTAAACCAACATGTTTCGAGTATATTTTTCCGGGTTTATCGGGGTCATCGTTATAAAGCAGGTCTGCCCCCCAGCGCTCATCTGTCATTTCTTTAACAGCGTTCTTTCCGTCCAAAAGGTATTGCCAGTACGAATCAGGACTGTCACATCCTCCAGGAAAACGACAACCAATTCCTACTATTGCGACTGGACTGTGCTGGTTCTGCGAAAACTCATCTACTTGTTTACGCAAATTGGTAATTTCTGAATGAGAGGCCAACAATAGCTCTTTAAGATCTATGTCTGTGTTGTTGTCTGTAGCACCCATTGCTTTATTACTCTTATTCGTTTTTGTTGTGTCCATTACTTAGCCTCGACACTCTCTTTTTTTGTATTCGTTCCAAAGATGAGTTCTTTTAATGCAACTGCGGCTTCATGTAAGCTGATATCTTCCATAACAGTGCAAATTGTTGGGGTCTTACAGCTTACGACCTCTGATGACTTTCTCTCACCATTACCATTACCATTACTATTTTCTCTTGTGTTCTTTTGTCTCAACTCCGCAATGTACTTAGATAGCCTTCTAACGTTTGGGTACTGCCACGCTACTGTCGCATCCAGCTCAACACCTAGTGCATTTTTTACATCTTCCGACAAGGTCACAGAGTCAATTGAACTCAATCCCATTTCGGCAAATGGCGTTCCATCATTAACATCCTCGTCTTCAAAATAGTCATGATCTTCCAACCATTCCATTAGATAGGATTTTACCTTTTCCAATTCATTTTCGACTGAGGATTCGATTACGGATTTAACGCCATCGCTTTTTTTAGCTGCTGTCATTCCACTTATATTCACGACATCGTTCTTATCACGTTCAAAATTATAAGAATCTTGATTCTCGTTTATGGTTGTAATTTCTTCTTCGTTTTTCGTTTCGTTTATCCTTTTGCAGATAATCATTGCGTCTAGAGACGAGGCTTCGGCCCTGCGAACATCGATAATTTTATTTGAATACTGACTTAACTTCGAATCTCTTGACGACATATCCTTCAACTCCACAATAGCTTTCAACGACTATATATATTTTCTATAATTACGTAATACAAAGTGAAAACGACTAATAAGTTCAACTTTACGCGCTTATACTTTCTTCGCTTTCATATATTTCTAAACCGCCAGAAAGCAAACGACTCTTAACAATTTTTCGTCGCTTCTTCCCGCTGGATGTTTTTTCTATCGACCCTTTTGCGCTGGTGTAAATTTTGTTGATAACAAGGTCATGCGTTTTGGCAACTTCCTGACTGATCACACGATGTTTTTCGCTGACCTCCTCCGGAGTATCAAAAGCACTGCCCTCAACCACCAAGTGCAAACCCATTAGTCCAGTCTTGATATTTTCCCAGGCTAAGACAACGCTGGAGGAAGCACGAACAAAAGCAAGACTTTCCACAGTTTCTTCAACGTCTTCTGGCACGATGTTTCGTCCATTAAAAACGATGAGATCATCTTTTCGCCCATAGAAAAATAGTTCTCCACGACAAGTAAAACCAAGATCTCCAGTTCTAAATCGACCATCACGTAATTTTTCTTCGGTAATCTCAGGTTGATTGATATATCCGGGTGTTAAGCAATCGCTCTCAATATTAATTTCGCCAATACGCATTTCGGGTAAGGATTCATCATTGTCATCACGAACGGTAATGGTGTGCCTAGCATTGGGATAACCCGATGACACCAACTCAATCGAGTCTGCTGTACTTTCATCGGTAAAACTCACCTCGCCTAAATCAGAAATCAAAAATCGATGTATTTTTAATCTGCCGCGCATGCTGAGGGTAGCCGCTAGGCTATTTTCCGCCATCCCATAGGCCGCATGAATTGCATTTTCCGACAAGCCCAATGGCGCCATTCGCTCTCTCGCTTTTCTAAGCACAACTGCGCTAATTTTTTCAGCTGAGATATAAATATGCAGACGGGATAAATCGACATCATCTTGTTTATATAGGCGCTTTATAGAGCGTGATGCGGTTGCTATAGCAGAGTTTGTTGTGAACGTCATTTCAACCTTGCGGTCAGAAAGTAACTTAAACCAGCGCGAGGGATTGCGCATATAATATTCAGGCGTTGAAAGCAGGTTATCTCGGCCTGCATAAACCGGATAAAGAACACCGTTAAATAAACCCATGTCATGATTAATGGGTGCCCACGAAGCAACTGACCCTTTTTCAACCGCTGAGGTGTTACGACCATTGGACATAACAATATGAGCCAATTGATTGATCACCATTTGGTGCGTAACGATAACCCCTTTGGGGAAACCGGTACTGCCAGATGAGAACTGGATAATCGCTAGGTCTGACGGCTTTGACTGAATTCTTGTTGGGAGAATGCTCCCATCAATAGCGTTGATCGTATCAATTCTCTTAATATCGACTCCCACCTGCTCTTTCCAATCTTCGATATTTTCTTCCGATGTGGATTCATTAATCACCAACAAATCGAAGCTGCATGAACGATGACAACCGATTAAAAACTCTCCGTAGGCATGATACTTTCCCGATTTGTCACGCAATGGAACCGCAACGATATTCCGAAGCCAGCAGGCATACAAACAAGCCACAAGCTCTACGCTGTTGGGCAAGGCAAACCCCACAACACTTTGACTACCAAGACCTAAAGACTCAAACCTCGACGCATATTGATAAACCAGATCCTTCAGCTGAACAATGCTGATATTGGTATCTGTATCCGGAAAAAACCAATCCACCGTTGGCGCTTTCGCAGTTAGAGATTCAAGATAATCAGTTATGGTATTCATGCTGTTCCTTAGGTTCATTAATACAGTAATAATGTAATGTTTAAACTCGACAAACCCAGTCAGGCTGGATCGATCATATTGCTAAATCAACCGCGATAACATCCAAGCAAACGATGAGTAAGTTGTTTGTGTATTTCGGCCATAAAATTAAATATCAGATCCAATCAGTGCGGCACTCTTGTCTCGCACCTTGCCTCGTCAGCAACTGCTCCAGCGCTGCACTACCATCAGCGCTCTTGCAGTCGTACGAACAAATTTACCGGCAGTTTCATAGCGGAAAGGAAGCCATAAAACCCGCACAGCGTGGTATTTCCATACAACATCTATTTGATGACCAACCGTCGCAATAAAAAGCAACGTTGAAATGCCTCTTTAACCCTTAAAAACAACAACCCTTTTACCAATATAATCGAAGCGATTGATTCCTAAACAAGAAGAATCATCTCCACATGGGAAAACAATAATCAGATATCGTTATGGAAATATTTGTTCAATAATTTGTAGGTCGAGATTCTAGCCAACATTAACTTTTGAATATACGGAAATATTCACCAAGAGCAGATTTCAACCATAGCGTTAACACAACAAGAGAACATTCACGCCCAGGCATCACAAACAAACTAAGCACGCCAGAGATCGACAAAGGCATAACCAAGTTGAAGTTAGGTTTAAGCTAGGTTTTATTTTCTAGTAGTTTTATATATACAACGGGAAACTTGACTACAAAATCCATTCGGAGATGCAAACATTGCCATACAACTGATAAAACTTAGGCAATTCAAACACCACACTAAAGCATGGAATGAAACCCTAACGGTATCGTATGTGCATATTACCCAAACTGCGCTACAAACACTTCGATTAAATTTCTCTCAAAAACCAAACATTTTAATATTACTATTCTGGATCTTCGCTCAACCTATCCAATATCAGAGCCTCACCCATGTAATTTCGACGCAGTCTCTAGCATTTTATTTTTCATGTCAACAAAGGAAAATTATAACGACAAAAGTAGATGAGATGATTATTTAGATTTGGCACGTATTCCACCAACAAGAAGACCTAATGCAATTTTAGCTGACAACAATAGTAGGTTTTATCGACAATCTATCTCGAATAAAATAAAAATACTTTAATAAATATTTAAAAAAACACATACCAACTCAATCTATTTTTTATATACATTATCAATACAATCGAAATGCAGGTCTAAAAACTATCCACCATCGCTAATTCCAAGCAACAAACTAACATTAGATTATCCGACAATGTAAAGCGACTTATTCACCACCTGTCACGAACAACAACGTTTAGTCGCCGCCATAAAGAAACAAAACTGATATAAAATAGTTTTTACGCATCCACAATACGGATCAGATCATTAATCTTTCCACTATATCTCCGAACAGAATCCTTTTTGCTCAGACTGATCAAAAGAAAACCACCCCATTTAAATGAGTGGGGAAACATAAAACAGACTACTCGATTTACCTCCAGGATCTACGCTAACATTTACAATAAAAACCGCGTTCAGTCCTTAAATGAGACCAACGCACCTATCGTCAAACTAAAAACCAAGAGAAAGAAGTTTCGTATCGCCCCCCGTCGCCACAGAATTTACAGTTAATGTTTTCTCTGTCGAAAAACGAAAAAGATAATGCGGTCCGCCCGCCTTGGGACCAGTACCCGACAATCCCAGCCCACCGAAAGGGTTAACACCAACCACAGCTCCCACCATATTCCTATTTATGTAGGTATTTCCGACATTCACTTTTGAGAAAATATAACGTGAACGGCTCGTAAGGCGCGTGTGAACACCCAGTGTCAATCCGTATTCACAATTATTGACATCACTTAAAACATCATCAAGTTTTGACCCTTCATATTTGATCACATGTAGGACCGGCCCAAAGACTTCTTTTTCAAGACTGAGTAAAGAATCTACCTCAAAAATATGCGGGCCCATATAAGTCCCATCGATTGGCAATTTATTTAATGGGTGCTGATACAATATTTTCGCTTCTTTTCTCATTCGCTCAATATGAATCTGTAATGCATTGTGCGCAGCGTTATCAATTACCGGACCGATGTCTGTATCTAACTTCCAAGGCTCCGAAACATTTAATTCGTCGCACGCCCCGATAAGCATCAAAATCAACTCGTCCCATATATCGCTCTGTATATACAAAACACGTAAGGAAGAACAGCGTTGACCCGCACTTAAAAACGCTGAGCTAATAACATCATCGACAACCTGCTCTAGCAAAGCGGTTGAATCTACGATCATGGTATTGATGCCACCGGTTTCGGCAATAAAAGGGATTATGGCACCATCACTATCCGCTAGAGCGCGCTGTATATTTTTCGCCGTTTCTGTGGAACCTGTAAATGCAACGCCAGAAACGCCTTTGTCTTTCACTAAAGAGGCCCCAACAGTTCCGCCCCCAACGACAAGCTGCAAGACATCAGCAGGAACTCCCGACTGGTGCATTAACTCAATGGCTTTTGTGGCAATTAATGGTGTTTGTTCTGCTGGCTTCGCAATAACGCAATTACCAGCGGCTAATGCGGCTACTATTTGCCCAGTGAAAATAGCGAGTGGAAAATTCCAAGGGCTAATGCAAACAAACACTCCTCGGCCATGTAAGCTCAGCTCGTTAACCTCCCCTGTCGGCCCTGGTAATTGGATTGGTTCAGAAAAATGTTTTCGTGCAAGCAATGCGTAGTAACGACAAAAGTCTACCGCTTCGCGCAACTCATTGATTGAATCTCCGATTGTTCGTCCTGCCTCGTAAATAATGAGATGCAGTAGCTCAGCTTTATGCGTTTCTATAGAACATGCAATTGCCTCTAATATTTCGGCACGCCTAGCTCCGCCAAGGCTGTTCCATTTCGCTTGAGATTCCCGCGCGATACGAAATGATTTATCAATATCTGCTTGCGTTGCATTGCATGAATATCCAACAAGATTATTCTTCGCTGGTGAGTACACGGATTCTTTACCCGTAATTTTTCCCCCATTAATGATTGATCCTCCGATATGCTCCTTTTTGCTGTGCGTTTGAATTTCTTTCAATAGGGAGTGACTTGTACAGTAATCATTAAGATCTATGCCCTTCGAATTTTTTCGGGAAAAATCTGAGTTCATAAAAATCTGTTCTGGTATCGGTATTCTTGGATGGCGATAGGCTTTGTTATGCTCGGCCATATACACCACATCATGAATCAAATCCTCTACTGGCGTTGCCTCATCCAGAAAGCGATTAACGAACGAACTGTTCGCTCCATTTTCGAGTAACCTGCGCATTAAATAAGGTAGAAGATCTTTATGGGCCCCCACTGGGGCATAGACCCGAACAGAATACGGCTCGCCAACATATCTATTTAACTCTTCGAATAGTACATGGCCCATTCCATGAAGCCGCTGAAATTCATATTGTTTGTTTTTGCCCAGGTATTTAATGCATGCGATGGTGTGGGCATTATGAGTGGCAAATTGTGGGAAGATGTAATTTTGAGATCCCAGAAGAATCTGGGCACAAATCTGATAAGATAAATCGGTATTAACTTTTCGTGTATATACCGGGTAATCCTCAAACCCCGATTCTTGCGCATGTTTTATTTCGCTATCCCAATAAGCGCCCTTAACCAGGCGAACCATTATTTTTCGTTTGGTCTCTTTTGCCAGTGCGATTAACCACTCCGCCACAAACGTGGAGCGTTTTTGATAGGCCTGCAATACAAAGCCTAAACCTTCCCATTGAGCAAGACACGCTTCTTTTGCAAGCATTTCAAATAACGTTAACGAAATATCCAAGCGGCTGGCTTCTTCCGCATCGATATTCAATCCAATATTGTATTGCTTGGCTGTCACAGCCAAATTAACAAGGGTAGGATAAAGCTCAGCCATCACCCGTTCGTATTTTAATGATTCGTAACGCGGGTGTAACGCCGACAATTTAATGGAGATTCCATCTGAGCAAACCACATCCTTACCCTTACTTTCCTGCCCTAAAATATGGATTGCGGACATATAGGCCTCGACGTATTTTTTTGCATCTTTTTTAGTCCGCGCACCCTCCCCTAACATATCAAACGAAAATCGTGTTTCAGGCGTGTTTTCCTGTCGACCATTTTTCATGGCTTCTGATACGGTTCGTCCTAGCACGTATTGTCCACCTAAGATTTTCATGGCTTGCAGTAGTGCATTCCTGATGACAGATTCTCCAATTCGGTTCAGCATGCCCTCATACCAATGATTATCGTTACCGAATTCTTCAACATGAATAACTTTTCCTGTCAACATCAAAGCCCAAGTAGACACGTTGACAAAAATCGAGTTTGAATGCCCAAGGTGTTTTTGCCAATCGCCGGTCGATATTTTTTCGGCGATCAGTTTATCTGCCGTTTCTGAGTCCGGAACGCGAAGCAAGGACTCGGCTAAACACATCAACGCTACGCCTTCTTTATTGGTGAGGCCAAACTCTTGGAGAAACGCATCTAACGTTCCACGACCATGTGGATTAATACGAGATTGCTCTACTAACTGTCGAGCATCACTCAATATTGTATCGCTGCTAGATTGATCAATTTGATTGGCGTTTAATAGAAATTCGACGCACTCGATTTCATCTGTATAAAGGTGTCGTCTAATTTCAGAACGGATTTCAGATAAAGAACCCATCAAATACCTCCATAGTGTTCGATGCCTTTTCTGGATCATTAAATTTTCCAGAATAAAGCGTATTAACTTGGGTGTTTGGCAATCAACTCTACAGGGCTATTAAACAAACGATTTATTAAGTCCGATTTTCGCCCTACACGTTAATCTCTCGGAGCTTGTAATTCAGCCTTTCAGTCAGTAGGTAGCCACAACGCTTAGCCTAAAGGGCTTCTGAGTGTTTTTCTAAAGGCTCCCTAGCCTCACCCTAAAATTATAGTCAAACAACACGATACGGGATAAATTGTCGATAAGGACGATGGACTGGGATACCGCCTTCCTTTGGACATACCCACTTTTAAGCGTTAGTCTTATTCCATAGGTAATAATAAAAACCGCTTTGGGGTGTTTGCATGAAGAAACTCAAAAACGAAAAAGAACTGGTCAAAAAGGCTATAGAAGAAGGCGTTAAATACGCAGAAAAACGCGGTGTTGTAGAGTTTGAAGCGACGGATTCATCCAATGATAAGGTCGCGTATTTATATCGTTTGTTTATTCACGATAAAGTGATAGTTCCTCTTCCTGAAGATCAGGTGTCAATAAAGTCCATGCGGCATAAATTAGCGATTTGGGCGTCAAAGCAATAATTGCAGATATTCCATGTAAAAAAACGCCGATCAGATACATCATATCCAACCGGCGCAAAGGGATTCTTCTTTTAGCTATGTAGATTTACAATAGACTCATAAAGCGTTAGACGGTCCAAAGACTTCATGGTGGATGTTGGTATCGTTAAAGCCAAGTCGACGAACAAGTTGATTGACCGACGCCATAAAGGGTCTTGGTCCACAGAAATATACGCCTACGCTGCCATCTGCCTGGCCCACGTTATTATTAGGCTCTCCCTCCACGTTCTCACGACTTCCTTCAGCCCAATCATCACAAGAAAATCCAGCCTCTTGCATCCAGGTCGTTAAACATTCTTCGGTTATATGACCTTTATGATGACCTCCCTCGCTGCGCTCCAAGCACTGGCGAAAGAAAAAGGAACTCGTTTCATGCAATTCACTCAGCTCTTCACGAAAGATCTGATGTTCTGGGCTGCGCGAACACTGAATAAACATGAGTTTGTCAGTAGGTACGCCGCGCTCAATAGCTTCGTATAACATTGATATTAAAGGTGTGATACCAACACCAGCCGCGATAAATATGTGCTTGTCATGTGTCTCATTCAACGTGAAGCTGCCGCCTGGAGCAGTTAGGGATACTAGGTCGCCTTTACCCAGCCTATGCAAGAAGCGCGATACCAAACCGCCCTTTTCCTCTTTTGCCGTGATGCGATAGTGAGGCTCTCCGCTTTTCCCCGAAAGTGAATATTGACGAATCGCGTTGTAGCCTGAAGATAACCCTTCGAATTTCACGCCTACGAATTGTCCTCCTTCAAACGCTAATATCGGTTTGTCGTCTGCAGGCTCTAAGTAAAAGGACATAACTTCCGGTGTCTCTGCCACAACGTCACTGATCGCAAAATTACGGAAGCCACGCCAGCCGCCCGCAGTTTCTTCATTCTTGCTGTACGACGACTCTTCTGCGGTAATCAATATCTCTGACAGCGCGCCATAAGCATCTGCCCACGCAGCTAAAGCCGGGTGCTCATCGGGCGATTCAAGGTCATTCAAACGTTCCGCATAAGTCACGATAGTCTGTGCGATTACCTGAGCCTGCTGCCCTTTCGCCTGATTGGCGTGATTGAAAATATGCTTAAAATCAGGGTTTTCGCGCAGAAGGTGGCCATAGAAAAAGACGCCTATCGCTTCCCCGTGCTCAAGCAACAAGGGGATCGTTGACTGTACTGTTTGAATCGTTTGTGAACTCAACATGATGATACCTCTTTAAAGGTTCATTTGAGACGAAACATTTAAAGATGCATTCTACATGTGTATTTGACCGACGCAAGACTCTATAATGCGATCAAATTAAAAACGTATACAAGAAAGCGCTATGCAACTCACAAAGCACACCGATTTTGCCTTTAGGATCCTGATCTTTCTCGCTACGTTAAAGGATGAGTTAACGACGATTACGACCATTACGCAGCGATTCGCCTTATCTAAGAGCCACGCGACAAAAATAGTAAACAAGCTGGTCCATCACGGCTGGATAAAATCCGTGCGAGGCAAATATGGTGGTGTCTGTCTAGCTGTTCTACCAAAGGAGATTTCGGTACGAGAATTGGTGGAGCTAATGGAGCAAACCTTAGAGCCTGTTAATTGCAATACACCACCTTGCGCTCTCAATAACGTTTGCCTACTGAAGGATATTTTATGGCAGGCTCAAGCCAGTTATTTAACACACCTAGAAAAGTTTACTATAGAAGACCTTCTCGACAGAGGAACGACTCAAGTTCTTCAATTAATATCCAAGCCATAAAACCACCTATAGCATAATTAATTTTCGAGAACACTCACCGATACAGACTACTTGTCTGGGCAGTATTCAACAACGATAGAATATTAATAATTAACACGCTATTTATTTTTCTCTCCAACATACAAGCGTAAACACGATCAAATAGAGAGCAGATATTATTCACCCGACTAGCAAAGATAAACATTGAGTACCTGACACCATCAGGGAACTATATATTTCGTATAAAAGAATTTATATTTTTTATAAATCTACAGACGTACCATTAGTGTTTTGAATACAACAAATTGGCACCAACCGAACAACCCCCTCTAGACAGTTTATTGCAACCACACATTGATATAGCGCAAGTAAAGTAAACTTTTGTCGCTATTCACATCAATTCCTAATATTTTTTCGTTCATAGAAACCGGCTTGTATATATTTTTTAATGCTAACCATTGAGTGTATTTACAGCACAAATATCTATTTTATCGTTTTTGATCGCTTTTAAGTATAACCCGATAACTTTATATTCCTTTGTCTTCCTAGGGCACGTATTTCATCTTCTTATGCTTTTTTTAAAGCTTTTTTCTTAGAAATAGGTGTTGTTATACTGATATCCAACAGGCGACAATTTGTCGCACATCTATATGTCTTCCGAATGATAAATGCCTCGGATGGAAATCGCGGCTAAGAAACGAGAGGGAAGTTTGTCACGGTAAGAGAGGTGTGTTTTATGAAGCGTCATTATTATCTGAGTAATGATTTAATTGATTTAGAAGCTGTAGAAGTTGAGCTTGAAAAGGCGGGTGTCGATGTCGAGCAAATTCATGTGCTCAGCGAAGATGATGCCTACCTAGAAACTCATCACCTTCATGCAGTGGACTCCATTTCTAAAAAAGACGTTATTCATTCTGGTTTAATCGGCCTGATGATCGGCGCAGTCGGCGCTTCTGCCATTCTATTTATGTCCCTTCAATTTGGGATTAGCGAAAACTACACATGGGCGCCCGCACTATTTCTGTCAGTCGCGTTTTTAGGGTTTTGTACGTGGGAAGGCGGATTGTGGGGAATACAAAAACCTCACCATGATTTTGCACGCTTTCAAGACGCACTTAAAGAAGGCAAGCATGTCATTTTTGTCGATGTAAAGGCCTCTCAAGAATCCACATTGTCACAAGTGATTCAGGGGCATCCAACGTTGCAGCTAGCCGGAGAAGGCGCTGCAACACCAGAATGGGTCGTGGGGGCACAACATCGCTGGCATAAATTTACACGCTGGGCTCCCTAAGCGTAATACCAATGCCCCATCTTCTTTGGGGCATGTTTTTCTCAATACCATTTAAACTCACAAGCGCATTGAAAAATGCGCTAATGCCAGGTTTTTTGTGGGCAAAAAGAAATTAGGAAAAAATAATAATGAAGCTAGCCGTTGTGTTGGTCCTTTTAGTTGTTGGTTCTATTATTTTTCATTTTGTTAGTCCTTGGTGGTTCACCCCTCTCGCCTCTAATTGGGGCAGTATAGATTTTACGATTAATCTGACTTTTTGGGTGACGGGCTTTGTTTTTATTGCGGTCAATTTATTCTTGGCTTACGCCGTTTATAAGTTTCGTCACGATAAAAACCGTAAAGCGCTGTACGAGCCCGAAAATCAAAAGCTTGAAGGTTGGTTGACCGCAATCACCACATTAGGCGTGATCTCCTTGCTCGCACCGGGGCTTGTGGTCTGGAATGATTTTGTATCCGTACCTGAAGAGGCGGATGTAATAGAGGTCGTTGGTCAACAATGGCAATGGGGCTTTCGCTACCCCGGTAAAGACGGAAAGCTTGGAGACAGTGACTCTCGCCACGTTTCCATGGAAAACCCCCTTGGAATTGATCCAACCGATGAAGCAGGTCAAGACGATATCATTGTATTGGAACACGAGATCCACCTCCCCATTGATCGCCCTGTTAAAACCCTTTTACGTTCTAAGGATGTACTACACGATTTCGCCGTTCCCCAGTTTCGCGTGAAGATGGATTTAATCCCCGGCACTGTTTCCTATTTATGGTTTACCCCCACTGTTGACGGCACGTTTGATATTTTGTGTATGGAATTATGCGGTATAGCCCACCATGCGATGCGGGGGAAAATTGTGGTTGAATCAGTAGAAAAGTACACCGAATGGCTGAGCACTAAACCGACCTTCGCTGAAACACAGAATGGAGGAAAAGGCGACCCAATAGCTGGGCAAGCGAGCTTTGCGGTATGCGGTTCATGCCATGGCCAACAAGGTGAAGGCAATATGGCGATGAATGCACCGCAATTAAGTGGTCAGTCTCCATGGTACCTCCGCCGTCAATTGCATAATTATAAGAATGGGCTTCGCGGTACACATAAAGACGACATCCCTGGCCAACAAATGGCTTCAATGGCGGCAATGCTACAGGACGATGTGGCCATTAAAAATGTTGTTGCCTATATCGATAGCCTTTCAGCTCCAACGCCATCCTCAACATTTGAGGGTGATCCTGAGCACGGGAAATCACTATACGTCACCTGCGGATCTTGTCATGGCAAACAAGGCCAGGGGAAGTTTTCTCTAGGGGCTCCCAAACTTGCTGGTATGCAGGATTGGTATTTAAAACGTCAGATTAACAATTTCAAAACGGGGCTTAGAGGCGTACATAAAAAAGACAATTACGGATCACAAATGATTCTCATGGCCAGAATGTTAAGCAGCGATGAAGCCGTGGATGATGTGGTTTCGTACATCAACACACTATAAAAACAAATATAAAAGGCCTGTGATAGCAGGCTACCGTCACCATTAAGGATCGCACATGTCATATGTCGCTATTGCAGACCAAGTATCAGAGCTTCACGACCCGCAAAGCTTTATTACAAAATATGTTTGGAGTCAGGATCATAAAGTCATCGCCATTCAATACGGTACAACCGCAGTTTTGGTTGGGCTGGTTGCCTTGGTTTTAAGTGGGTTGATGCGACTCCAATTGGGATTCCCTGACACATTCGATTTCATTGACCCAAATAGTTACCTCCAGTTTGTCACCATGCACGGCATGATTATGGTGATTTATTTACTGACCGCCCTGCTATTAGGAGGCTTTGGTAATTACTTAATCCCTCTGATGGTCGGCGCTCGCGACATGGTGTTTCCGTTTCTCAATATGCTGAGTTATTGGAGCTACTTACTTTCCGTCATCATATTAATGGCGAGTTTTTTTGTTCCCGGCGGGCCGACCGGTGCAGGTTGGACCCTCTACCCTCCGCAAGCCATTCTTCCCGGAACACCTGGTGCAGACTGGGGCATAATTTTGATGCTGGTGTCGCTTGGAGTCTTTATTGTCGCCTTTACAATGGGTGGGTTAAATTACGTAACAACTGTATTACAAGCACGCGCACGCGGGATGACGTTAATGCGTATGCCACTTTCCATTTGGGGAATATTTGTTGCAACGATATTGGGCTTACTCGCTTTTCCCGCCTTGCTCGTCAGCGCAGTAATGATGATGTTCGACAAAGTACTGGCCACCAGCTTTTTTATGCCTGCCCTCGTATCACTTGGTGAACACTCAGAAACGGTTGGTGGCAGCCCGGTTTTATTCCAACATTTATTTTGGTTTTTTGGTCACCCTGAAGTTTATATCGTTGCCCTACCCGCCTTTGGAATGGTTTCCGATGTCCTTTCTGTACATGCGCGTAAAAATATTTTTGGTTACCGAATGATGGTCTGGGCCATTGTCGCGATTGGAGGTCTTAGCTTTGTTGTCTGGGCTCACCATATGTACGTCAGTGGCATGAACCCTACTTTCGGATTTTTCTTTGCCACAACCACCCTAATTATTGCCGTACCGACTGCGATTAAAGTCTATAACTGGGTGCTAACCTTGTGGCGAGGCAATATTCATATGACGATACCAATGATTTTTGCCATTGGCTTTATCTTTACGTTTACTCACGGCGGTTTAACGGGGTTATTTTTAGGTAATGTGGTTATCGACCTACCCTTATCCGACACTTACTTTGTTGTCGCCCACTTTCATATGGTAATGGGTGTATCCCCGATTTTGGTGCTATTTGCCGCTATTTATCATTGGTTCCCCTTAGCGTCCGGGCGAATGTTTAATGAAAGGCTTGGCCAGTTACATTTTTGGTTTACATTTTTGGGGACGTACGCCGTGTATTTACCCATGCATTACTTGGGCTTCTTAGGTGTTCCCAGACGTTATTTCGCGATGGGAAATACCGATTTCATTCCGGAATCTGCACAGACATTAAATTCGGGAATTACTGTAGCCGCGCTGATCGTTGGTTTAGCGCAAATATTCTTTATCGTCAATATCATTATCAGTATTCGCGGCGGCAGAAAGTGTGACAAAAACCCTTGGAATGCAGCCTCGTTAGAATGGCTAACGCCTGACATGCCTCCTCACCACGGCAACTGGGGAAAGACATTACCTGAGGTTCATCGGTGGGCATATGATTATAGTGTGCCGGGTGCGAAAGATGATTTTATTCCGCAAACCACACCCGAGTCTGAAGTTGTTAAGGAGAATACTTAACTTATGAATATTATCGGCACTCTTTCTCAAAAACCATGGTTAGATAATTCACCTGGCGAAATCATCGACGAAACGTTCGGCAATGGTCTTCGTCCAAAGCAAATAGCGCTTAACTTTTTCCTCGGCGCAGTAACAGTGATGTTTTCACTATTTATTGTGACCTTTGTCGCTCGTTCTCAGTACCCAGATTTCCAAGCACTTGCGGGGGATGTCTGGCAGCCTTTCTACGACCCTATGCGCCTTTGGGTAAATACAGGGTTGTTATTTATCGGTGGCATAGCCATTCAGGCGTCTTCTTATTTTGCTAAAAAAGAAAAAACCAAATACGCCGTTATCGCCTTAGCTTTCGCTCTCGTTTTTACTTTGCAATTTTTAGTTGCACAGATGATGCTTTGGCAACATTTGCATAACCTGGGTTACTACGTCGCCAGCAATCCAGCGAATAGTTACTTTTATATTTTAACAGCAATACATGGCATGCATTTGGTGGGTGGTCTGCTCGTATTGATGAACGCCCTTCTTAGCTTCTATCGTAAAAATTCATTTATACAATTTAGTAATAGTGTTCGACTTTGCACACGCTACTGGCATTATTTCTTTGTGGTATGGCTGGTGTTATTTGCGTTGATGACGAGTTCAACTGAAACTTTCGAAACCCTTGCTGCACTTTGCGGATACTGAGTTTAACTATGGCAACAGAAGAAACTTCAACAGTAGCGAAAACGGGTTCAGGCTGGCAGAGCCTTGTCAGTGACTGGAGCGAAGACAAACAAACCTTCGAGATTCACTGGGGCAAGTTGATGATGTGGATCTTCTTGCTCGGAGATACCTTTATTTTTACGGTATTTCTCACTGGGTATATGAATGTTCGCATGAGCGCTGTCGATGCTTGGCCTAACCCCAGCCAAGTTTTTGCACTGACGTTATTTGGTACCCACTTACCGCTGATACTTATTGCGATTATGACCTTCGTGCTGATTACCAGTAGCGGCACCATGGCGATGGCGGTGAACTTTGGTTATCGCAGAGACAAAACAAAAACGATGGTGCTGATGCTCGCAACAGCGGCGTTAGGCGTTATGTTTGTCAGCATGCAGGTTTTTGAGTGGTCAAAGTTAATTTCGGAAGGTGTCAGGCCATGGGCAAACCCCTTTGGCGCGGCGCAATTTGGCTCTACCTTTTTTATGATCACCGGTTTTCATGGTCTCCACGTTTCCATTGGTGTTATCTACCTAACGATTGTGGCGATTAAGGTTAAGAAAGGTCACTACGATAAAAAAGGCTATGAGATTGTCGAGATCACAGGGCTCTACTGGCACTTTGTCGATTTGGTCTGGGTCTTTATTTTTGCATTCTTTTATTTATGGTGACTTTTGAGTAGCACGCCTTTACACAGTGTTTCTTTCAAATAGTTTTCTAGCCGTCTTTTAGCAGCTTCTCAGAAGCTTCGGAGAATTTATATGAGTGATGAATCGGGTCAACAGCATCCTTTTGCTATTTACGTAAAAATTTGGGTGCTGTTATTTGTACTCAGTACTTGTTCTTATATGGTGGATTTTTTCCAGTTCCAAGGCTATTTACGCTGGACGCTGGTCATAATATTTATGCTCTTAAAAGCAGGTTTCATTATTACCATTTTTATGCATTTACATTGGGAACGTACGGCCCTTAAGTATTTGCTGCTCGGGCCCCCTGTCGTTCTATTGGTTTTGATTGGCCTAATGGCCGTTGAAGCGAACTATACAAACCATTCAAGGGATACCTTTTTCTCAGAAAGTGACAGTGTGTTTATTGAACCTCACGGTGCCGAAACGCATTAGAGTCGCGAGAGCAAATAATCATAACGAGGAGAACACATGAATTCTGATAGCAGAGAAGCGGATGCAACAACGGCCACAAAACCTTTGCTGCTGAAGATCGGTTATGAGCTCTCGATTTGGCGAGAGTATTACCAACTCTGCAAGCCTAAAGTCGTCATGTTATTGCTCATTACTGCAGTTGTCGGTATGCACTTAGCAACGCCGGGCTGGGTTCCCTTTGATGTGCTTATTATCGGCACGCTCGGCATCGGCCTAGCAGCCAGTGCCGCTGCCGTTGTTAATCATATTGTCGATGAAAAAATCGACATATTGATGATGCGCACCCAGGGACGGCCTATCCCACAAGGTAAGGCCGATCCTTATAAAGCTATTGTTTTTGCAGCCATCATGGCAACACTGTCGATGATATTGCTGTCTGTGTATATCAACATTTTGACCGCAGTGCTCACGCTAGCAGGCCTAGTTGGCTACGCTTTTGTTTACACGATGTATTTAAAGCATGCGACACCACAGAATATTGTGATCGGCGGGCTTTCTGGGGCTATTCCTCCCCTACTGGGATGGACCGCCGTTACGAATAGTATTGATCGAGAAGCCATTTTACTGGTCGCCATTGTTTTTACATGGACTCCTGCGCATTTTTGGGCCTTGGCGATTGATCGCGTTGAGGATTATAGAAAAGCGAAAGTACCCATGCTGCCTGTTACACACGGTATTGAGTTCACGAAAAGTTGCGTTATTTTTTATACCCTCGCGTTGTTTGTTGTTACCCTCATCCCCTATTTTATTGAAATGAGTGGTCTGATTTATTTGGTCAGTGCAATTGGCCTTGGTCTTTGGTTTAGTTTCTACGCGTTTAAATTGAAGTTCGCCGCGAATGACAAGACAGCGATGAAAACATTTTATGTCTCCATTCAATACCTCTTGTATTTATTTGTTGCCTTTTTAGTCGATCATTATATTTTCTTGTGAGGCTTTGATTATGACGGTCTCAATCTTCAAACGTAAAATCAACTCATCCGTCATACTCTGCACATCCCTATTCGCAGTATTCGTCGCAGTTAATGCCTATGTATTATTAAGCCCTCAAGGTTTACCCAAGATACAGGGGGTTATAATTCCCGATGCACAGAAAATATCAGAGTTCACTTTGGTTGATCACAACAACCAGCCCTTCACCCAAAATGACTTACAAGGGAATTGGGTTTTACTTTCCTACGGTTATACCGACTGCCCTGACGTGTGCCCCATTACCCTGAACATTATGGCCAATGTTGAAAGGCGTTTGCATGAATCCGGCCGGTTCGATGATTTACAAATGCTGTTCTATACCATCGACCCCTTGAGGGATACCGTCGAACACTTGTCGGAATACATCACCTTCTTTAGCGAAGATTTCATTGGGCTAACATACGGGCTTCAACACCAAACAAACCACATCCCCTTTGAGCAGAGCTTAGGTATTATTTCAGCCATCACCCCACTACCAGCGGATGAACAAAAGGATGACTTGAAAGGCTACAGCGTGAGTCATGGAGTCGTCCTTTATTTGATCAATCCCGACGGGAAACTCCAGGCAATATTGAAGCCTGAAATAACCAAATATGGATCACACTTTTTTGAGACGGATACAATTTATCAGGATTATGTTTCGATCCGAAAACACTTTGGCTAGCAGCCTATTGAAAGACTTGTTTCAGTACCAACGTATTCGCCTCAAAACCTCTAACGGAAAAATGCTGCCCCGTAAGCGTAGACATAAGCTCCTACACAAGTAAACATCGCCCGCATGTTTTTCGTACACACTAACCACACAAACCCAACACACTGCAGCACCAAACATAATCCCGCCTCCGATTTCCCATCATCCGTTTCCCATCATCCGTTTCCCATCATCCGCTTCCCATCATCCGTTTCCCATCACCCGCTTCCCATCATCCGTTTCCCATCATCCGCTTCCCATCATCCGTTTCCCATCATCCGCTTCCCATCATCCGTTTCCCATCACCCGCTTCCCGTCATCCGTCATCCGTTTCCCATCATCCGCTTCCCGTCATCCGTCATCCGTCATCCGTCATCCGTCATCCGCTTCCCGTCATCCGTTTCCAGTCCCCCGCCCCCCGGTCTTTAAACTTTTAACCGGAACAGAAATCCGTTTCATCCGTCTCTATTATTAGAAGAAACCAGACATTTTGACGCCATTTGAGTTCTACCGAACACGTGAACCATTGGCAATAGACCTATGTGTGATTAATTCACGACAATACGCCAGAAATACTGTTAACGTGGTATATTCCGACTGCACAATAAAAGCCCAAAGTTGTGTTTAGAAGCGCCAAAAAGCAATAAGAACTGGCTTCGGTTTAGTCTACTCATGCATTTGTGATATTCGTTGACGAAAAGTCTTAGCATGCTTGCTTTTTGAACAATATTTGTGCGCCCTCTTTTTCTCAGACTATTGAGTCTCTTCGAGGGTATTTGGGTATAAAAACCACAATCGTTTAATAATCTCTGTCCGTCAAAATATTGCACAACAAATTCCCACAGAAGGGGTATCACGTGGCTGAATCAGAAGAGCTATCGAAAACTCAACAAGATGCTTCTCAAGCTGGAGCACCTCACCCTCCCCTCGAATTCGACACTATCGAATTTACCGCTGGCGACGGTATGAAGCTTAACCTTCTCCACGTTAAACAGACTAAAAAAGCGCCCTTGGGACCAGTCCTGCTTGTTCATGGCGCGGGCGTTCGTGCCAACATATTTATGGCGCCAGTTGAAACGAATATTGTGGAGTACTTAACTCGCAACGGATACGACGTTTGGCTAGAGAACTGGCGGGCCAGCATGGAATTCAATCCGAATATTTGGTCATTGGATAAAGCCGCCCTATTCGACCACCCAAAAGCCGTTGAAAAGGTTGTCGAACTAACAGGGGCAAAAACGATTAAGGCGGTTATTCACTGCCAAGGATCGACGAGTTTTATGATGTCCGCAGTTGCAGGCTTAGTTCCACAAGTTGATACCATCATTAGTAATGCCGTATCCCTTCATCCTGTTGTCAGACGCTTCCCACAATTAAAAATCAACTTAGCTCCCAAGCTTGTTGGCTTCTTAACCGATTACCTAAACCCCCAATGGGCTAAAAACCCCCAGACGTTTGTCGCCAAACTGATTAAATTTATTGTCGAACTCACTCACCATGAATGTGATAACAGCGTATGCAAACACGCGAGCTTTGCTTACGGATCGGGCCACCCCACGCTATGGCGCCACGAAAATTTAAATGACGAAACTCACCAATGGCTTTCGGATGAGTTTGGATTTTTACCCATGAGTTTTTACACGCAAATGGGGAAGAGCATCAACAAAGGGCATCTATTGTCAGTCGACAATCATCCGACACTTCCCAATGATTTCGTTGAGATGATACCCAAGACAGATGCTCGCTTCGCTTTTTTTGCTGGAAAAAAGAATGACTGTTTTCTGCCCGAAAGCCAAGAACGGACATTTGCACACTTTGATAAAATGCGCCCCGACTTTCATTCTCTGCATTTAGTGGAGGATTATGGCCATCTTTGTATGTTTATGGGGGAAAATGCAGTCAATGATGTTTTCCCGCTAATCCTAAAAGAACTAAACAAAAAGAAATCAGTACCACCACTTCAAACAGATCAGGCTCTCAATTCAACAGAGCCACTTACCCGACCCAAAGCAAAAGAGGAAATGCCCATGTTATTCTTTGAAAGTGCAAAAAAACGAATCAAACGATTAGCGGGTCACCACGCCTTGGTTGATGGCATTCCTTATGTCTTGCCGGTTAACAGCACCAATTCACCTGCATTTATGTCGCTTTATTCCATTGACGCGGAAAAAGCGAAAAAATACATGGTCGGAGATGAAATACACCCGCTTCGACTATTAAATGGCCGCGCCGTATTGGTGTTCACGGTTATCGATTACCGCGAAACTGATATTGGCAAATACATTGAATACAGTATCGCCATTGCCTGTACTCATGGTCCTAAGCCTGCCCCTCGTTTGCTCCCCGCGATGCTGATGAAAACCTTTAAAACAGGGCAATGTGTTATTGACCTTCCGGTTAGCTCTGAAATTTCGGTTAAAGGCGGTCGCGGTATTTGGGGAATGCCAAAGCACCAACAGAGCCTTAACTTTTTAATTAAGAAAGATACCGTTAGCGCCCAGTACGATTTGGACGGTGAGCTTGCCGTAAAAGTCACAATTCCCAAGCCCAGTAAAGTATGGGTACCCCTCAATATCGGCGCCGCGAATTATTGTGCATTTCGCGGAATGTTAATGAAATCTTACGTGTATTTCAAAACGAAGCTCGGCTTCTCGCTAGGCAGTAAAAATAAGAAATACGCGGAATTAATTGTTGGCGACCACCCTCGCGTACAATGGCTGAAAGATCTCGATATTGCCGACAGCCCGATGGTAACAGCCTATTTGCCCACTTTTGAAGGCAATTTAGATGATCACTTCGAGTGTTGGTTTTTAACCTCTAAAGATAAAATTGCTGAAATACCAGAAGGACTGGAAACAACCCACCCGCTTGGTTACGGAGAAGACTGGCCACCACCCATCAAGATAAATGAGCAAGAGCAGGCCGACATTGAACAAGCTGAAGCAGCCGATGCGAACGAAGCACAACCCGCAGGGATTACATTCTCTGAAACTATGGCTGGAGGCTTTAGTTTGGATGATAATGACCCCGCTGAAGGTGCTAAAAAAGGTAAAGAAGTTGGTGATGTATTAGCAATGCATGCAACGATTAAAATTGATGATATGGAAAAGTTCATTGCCGATCCAGAGCATAATGGCAGCATCACGGGCTCGATAGACTTCACGCCTTTTGGACAAAACATTAAGGCGACTTCTGGAGTGTTTAATCTGTTTAATCCAACGGATTCACCAGAGATGAAATATATGGTGTATGAGTTCGGCTTTACCCATGCAGGACAAGAATATTACCTTGCCGGTCGCAAAGAGGTGAAGCAGGATAAAGGCTTTGACCTTTGGTCTGACACAACGACGCTATACACACGAATGTACGAAGGCAACAACACTGAAGGTAAATTAATTGGTGCGGGTATTTTATCCTTAGGCGTTACAGACCTATTGGCGATGACGAGAACATTTAAAGCGATTAACTCTAACTCTTCTGCAGATTCTATTAGAGCGCTGAGTAAATTTGGCCGATTTTTTATGGGTGAACTTTGGACCAGTTATGGGCCAGATAAACGATCACACGAAGAGGTAAGTAAAAATAAGAGTGAGGCGGATGAAGAAGCTGCCGTTTAATCTACACGACTTAAACTCTGCAATAAAATCATCAAAATTGAGCCCGTAGTTCGGGCTCAAACTCATTTTTTAAATTCTTAAAAGATAGCATGACGTTCACGGTGAACTGATCCGTAGAGGTCTTTCATGGATGAAGTCACTAACAAACTGACTTATAAACGAGAGAGCTAAAAAACCTATGGTTCCAAAATGCACTAAAAACGTATGTGAACCGCCTAAAATCCCACGCAGCGAATCTGTTCAGGAAATGGGATTTGAACGCAAGCCAATGGTCAACTGGTTTTCCCCTATCCGCTTACTTTCAATTGCTGTGCGCGTTGTGGTTTCGATGCTCTTTGGTAACTATGCCGATAAACGCGAGATTCAAGCGGCGTTAAAAAAGCCAACGCTATTTAAGTATGACGATAATGATGAGATTTGGATCGACTATGTTGCCGATCTTGGTGATGGCTTTGACTCGACCTATACCTTAGCCAAGCTTCTCGCCGAACCGAGTCTTAACCCAAGATACAATGACGATACTGAGAGCAACACAAAACGTGGGCGCCTATTGATTATGGGGGGGGATGAAGTTTACCCATCAGCGTCTCGTGATGAGTACCGTAATCGTACCGAAGGCCCATATCATGCTGCCCTACCGTGGGTCGACGGTGATGACGCCCCTCACCTGTTTGCCTTACCGGGTAATCACGACTGGTACGATGGATTGACGAGTTTCACCCGTTTATTTTGTCAAGGACGATGGATCGGCGGCTGGAAAACACGACAGTCCAGCAGTTACTTTGCGATTCAGCTTCCACATAACTGGTGGCTATTCGCAATAGATATTCAACTCTCTGCTGATATAGACAAACCCCAGCTAGATTATTTTGATGATGTTATTTCGAATATGAACAGTGGAGACAAGGTTGTTTTTGCCACGGCTTCCCCTTCTTGGGTTACCGACAGTTTAAGCGGTGCTACCGAGCACGATAATATAAAATTCATGGAAAATCGTATTCGTCAAAAAGATGCTGAGATTTATGTCAACATTGCAGGCGACTTGCACCATTACGCACGATACACCAACGATGATGATTCAAAACAGTATATTACTGCTGGCGGTGGAGGAGCGTTTTTACATGGCACGCATATGATGCCTAAAACCATTAATGTTGCTGAACATTCAGAAACGCTGTCATATCAACGAAGCGAAGAAGGGCTTTTCCCTTGCGCAAAAACATCAAAAAAACTATTGAAAGGCAATTTCAAATTTTTCTACCGAAATTGGAAGATGAGTTTATTCTTTGGGTTTATGTCACTAATAACATGCTGGGTTACGCAAAGCGCTAGCCTTTCACTTGGCCAAAACTTCCTTATTACACTCAGCCAAATTCCCTTTCAATCTGGGATGGTATGTGAAACGTATGCCGCATACCTTAAAGTTCTGGTTCACAGCCCTGCTAGCTGTTTCTTTTTTGTCGCATATATCGCAGGATTAATCGCTTTTTGCCAACCCTTTCCGGATAAAAATAAAACCAAACAACTGATTAAACAAGTTCTTCTTGGGGCTTTACACGGCTTCATTCAAATCAGCTTTGTCCTAGGGTTAACGCTGGCATTTGTAAAACTTAATATATGGGGGGGATTAACAGTCGACACCGCCGCCCATACCGCGGCATTAATTATTGAGATTGCTACAGTAGGAAGTTTTCTTGCCGGCCTTATGATGGGCATCTATTTGTACTTCAGCAATTATCTGTTTTATTTTCATACCGAGGCTGCCTTTTCAAGTAATTCAATAGCGGATTACAAAAACTTCATTCGTTTTCACATTAACAACAAAGGAGAGCTAACCATCTATCCTATGGGCGTTAAGAAAACCGAACGAAATTGGAAGCTGAACTCAAACGGAAAACCTGGTGATTCATGGTTTGTACCATCATCAGGGAAAAAAATGCAGGAATATGTGCATTTAATTGAACGGCCAATACAAGTAAAAACAAAGTGAGGGCCTTCCTTGCTTACCCTAATTTGATCCTAACCAAGTGGATACACCTATGAACGAGCAATATGATGTCATTATTGTCGGTAGCGGTTTTGGCGGTGCAGCGAGCGCATGCAGATTGAGCGAAGCCGGGAAAAAAGTTCTAGTTCTAGAGCGTGGCCACCGCTGGGACCCAAAAGACTACCCAAGAGAAATTGGTGATAAATGGACGTGGGATGTCGACGAACCGGAAAATCAAAACGGCTGGATCGACATTCGCTTATTCGGCGATATGACCGTCGCCCAATGCGCAGGCGTGGGTGGAGGCTCTTTAATTTACGCTAACGTTTTTATCGAGGCTAAACCCGAAATATTTGATCAGGGCTGGCCTACTGAAATCACTTACGATGCATTAAAACCTCACTACGACGTGGCTGGCAAAATGCTGAACGTACAAACCATCCCCGACAATCAATTGCCTGAACGTTTCCGAGTAATGCGTGACGGTGCAGAGAATCTTGGATTTGGTGACAGACACCATAAGGTCGACCTCGCGGTTACGTTCAACCCTGAGTGGACATATGAACAAGATGATCCATTTAATGACAACAAGTCTTTAAACTGGGTAAACGACCAGGGGCAGCAACAAGGCACCTGCGTCCATTGTGCCAATTGCGATATCGGCTGTCAGGTAAGCGCCAAGAACACCCTAGATCTTAACTACCTCGCACAAGCTGAAACTAACGGGGCGGAGATCCGTCCTCTTCATCTGGTATCTCATATTGAACCATCCTCAGACGGCTATATTGTTCACTTTGATAAGCTCGACGACGGAAAGAAAATACCCGGCACTCTTCATGCAAATAAAGTGATTCTTGCTGCAGGCTCTTTGGGTTCAACGGAACTGCTACTCCGAAGCCGCGATGAACATAAAACCCTCACCAAACTCAGCAATAAACTGGGCTTAGGATGGTGCGCTAATGGTGATTTTGTAACGCCAGCGGTTCACCATGACGGTAGAGACGTTTCTCCAACGCAAGGCCCAACCATAAGCAGTTCCATTGACTTGTTAGATGGTAAATACGAAGGCCAGAAGCTGTTTATTGAAGACGGTGGCGTACCCGATGTACTCGGAAACTACCTTGAAGAAAAACTTAAAAATCCGCTCTACAAGTTTTTTGGTTTTAAACGATTCCCCTTTTTAAAAGTCTTTGCCAAAAATATTCGCAATCGAAATCCTTTTGGCCCCATTATGATTTGGTTCGGTCAAGCACAAGACGTGCCCACAGGTCGAATGTACTTAGGCAGAACGTGGTACGCCCCCTGGAAGCGACGATTAAAAATGTCATGGGACTATCGCCCCTCAGAAAAAGTTTATGGTGCGATGGAGAGCTTGCACCGCAAACTTTCTGAAGTGACCAATGCAACACCACTAGTAACACCAACATGGACGGTATTAAAAAACATCATTACACCCCACCCGTTGGGTGGCTGCATTATGGCAAACTCAATTCATGAGGGCGTTGTGGATCATAAATGTGAAGTATTTAACTACCCCGGACTATACGTGATGGATGGGTCTGTGATACCTAGAGCGCTCGGATTAAACCCATCCAGAACAATTACCGCTATATCTGAGCGAGCATCTCAAATCATGATAGGGCAATCTAAAAACGCTTCTACAGCAAACAGTAGCGATACAAGCCCAAACGCCTCAACTCCCAATGAAGAGGTTCAGACAGCATAACAAATTAAAAAAATTACAAAAACTCGTAAGGCCGAGTTATATATGACACTGAATAATCACGAGACATTAGAAGCTCAGAAAAAGAGGTAATGCATGAAAAACAAACTTATAGCGCTTAGCCACGGATATTATTTTTGGGGAACATCAATCTATGTCGGCCTGCTTTGGTCTCTCCATTTTATTTTTTATCCCAGCTGGACAAGTATCAGTCCCGAAAGTGTAGAAGCGCACTTTCTTGTTCCCGTAAACGCCGCCACAGATTTTTTCACTATCGTAGTTCCCGGCATGCTGTTAACCGGGCTCGTAATGGTTTATGCCGAATGGAAAACAAAGCAACGCTGGACAGCCCTGCTCGCTTATGGCTGTTTACTGGTAATGATGTTCGTGGGCTACTTTTTAATTCGCCCGGTTAATGAAAGTATTACAGAAAACATCACTTCCGGTACTTTACAAGCAGATGTATTGAGCAATCAATTGAATGACTGGATGTGCTACAACGATTTAAGAGGCGTAATCATGACCGCTATGTGGCTCATCATTCTTTTTTACTATTCCTCTAAGGCGGGTCTGCTCTGCAAAGAATCAGACTCTTAAACACCACCTTTAACTTCCATACAAAAATATTGGGAATATTATTATGTTTAAAAACCAGATTTTATTAAAAATTGTTTTTTTTATCGGCATTATCACTATCTTGAGTGGTTTTAGCCAGATGGTAAAACCCGACCTTGTTCTCAGTATCATTGGTGGCGACCAATCTCCCGGCGGCAATCATTCGTTTGCTATTATCGGTATGTTCATGGTCTTATTCGGCGGGTTATTGGTTCATGCCTTAAGTACAGAAACTCAATCGCCGACCGCTGTTCTATGGTGTTCAATACAAAAGTTAGGCGCAGCGATGGCTGTGGGGATTGGATACAGCAAAGGTCTTTTTTCTTTTCTGGCCTTAGCCGTTGCAGGCTTCGATTTACTGTCATTTTTTATCATGTTTACCTTTTGGTTAAGTATCAGAAACAACATCTCAATAGGATACCAACATGCTAATCAATCAGCCGCTTGATAATACGAAGCCCAACCGCTCGCTAATCCTCGCTGGCGGCGGCATGCGTGTCGCCTATCAAGCTGGCGTACTGAAAGCTTTAGAAGAAGAATATCTGAGCTTTTCCCATGTCGATGGCACATCCGGTGGCACCATGAACGCTGCCATGCTCTTTTCCGGTATAACGCCAACCGATATGTGCCGCCGCTGGAGCAGCCTCGATATAAGCGGCTTTGTGTCGCTACTTCCCTTAGCCAACTACTTTAAGCCTCATAAACTAAAAGCAATGGGCGATGCTGACGGTATTATTAATAAAGTGTTTCCGCACCTTGGCATTGATGTCGAGAAAATCAAACAGAAACAAACCACCGAAGCCACATTTAACGTCTGCAATCACTCCACCAAGCAAAACTTCGCCATACCCAATACGGAGGTAACCCTCCCTCATCTGATAGCGGGGATTTCGTTACCGATATTTATGCCCGCCATTGAAATTGATGGGGATATGTATACCGATAGCGTATGGATCAAAGACGCAAATTTAATGGAAGCGGTCAAACGCGGTGCCGAAGAACTCTGGCTCGTGTGGTGTATTGGCAATAGCCATGATTTCAAAGACAACTCATTTCTACAATACGTGCACATGATCGAACTCAGCGCCAACGGAGCCTTACTCGAAGAATATGATCGTATTTTAGAACTGAACGAACGCATCAAGAATGGCGACTCTCCCTACGGGCAAAAGAACCCCATTAAATTGCACGTCGTGAAGCCCCCCTACCCCATCCCCCTCGATCCAGACCTTTACCTCGGCTGCATCAGCGGCCAAGAGCTGGTCGACATGGGCTATCAGCACACCAAAGCTTATTTGGCCTCACACAGCAAAGACGGGGCCGGGGTCGAACTAGACTGGCGAGCAACCACAATGAAGGAAGCCGGTACAACGTTAATCGCTCGACAAACACTCACGGCGAAGTCTCAGAATGAAAAGTTAAAAATCTCTCTCCATATTCGCGCTGAGGCTTACCATGTGGATGCGGAAACATTTACGGATTACAACCAATCGTTAACCGTATATTCGAATGTAAGTTTGGAAGGTATATGTGAAAATCAATCTGCAGTAAGTGGTTCGCTATTACTTTCGTCCAATGAGGTGGAAGGTCCTATTTTTGAGACTCAGTCAGTAATCAATAATATTGATTATCGAATCGTGGGAAAAATTCGACCTATAGCCTTTTGGCAAATGTTTTTTGGTGCTCGTACGATTATTCAAATAGAAATCTATAAAGAGGATTCTGAGGCCTGTTTTGACACTGCGGTTGTTAAGCTGTCTCTGTTTCAGTTTTTTAAACTTTACACAGGCATACAGGTTAAAGAAGCTTCGAACATGTGGCAATCGCTGGGATTGAAGTGGAAGTTTGCGCGTAGGTTGTTGACTCGACAGAAGCAAATTGTTTTGGTGGGGGAGGAAGTTTTGGGGGAGTGATACCTTACTCAAACAGTAGATACTTGCCGGGTTTCACTCTCCTCAATCAAAGTGACCTAAAAAGTATTTACGCAGAAAAATTGAGCAGCAGTTCCCACTACCCCATATAATATATTGTTAATATCCAAACTCACTCCCAACAACCATAATCTACCAATGATCTCATTCAAAAAGCTCTGGGATTCACATCCAACAATCGTAGGAAAAATCCCTAGCCCCTGCATTACAAACGGCGTAAAAAACTTCTCAAATCAGTGTGCAATACGAGTGGGCGTAGCCCTTGCTGCAAACGGCGTTAGGACATCTTCGATCCCCGGCGCTACGCATTGCTGGCATGGCGGACACAAGAAGTCTGAAGGACATGTTATCCGCGCAGAAGAACTCGCTATTGGGTTATCCAAATTACCAATTAACGGGATCAGAAAAACCATTAAGATCACCCCCGAAAACTTCGCAAAACAAATCTCGGGAAGGAATGGCATCATCTTTTTTAAAGACTACTGGCAAAGACCAATTATCGGGACGAAAAAGAAAGAAAGCGTTAGGAATCGTAGCGGAGATCATATTGATCTTTGGAATGGCAGCCGATTAACGAAGAAATCATCTTGGGCAAGAATTCATCTTCGCATAGGAAATTTTGGTCTTCACACAATATCCGATGAATTTTCGGACCTTGAAGCGTCCAAATCAATTTGGTTTTGGGAAATCCCCCAATGAAATATCTCGTTGCGGTTATAGCTGGGATTGTTTCTGCCCTAGTTTTAGCGTTTATCCTTACACCTCAGTTCAATGACTTATACATTTTTATTACAGACGCTGAACCAGGGCCAGATACAGAAGATACGCTCATTGATCTGTTCTTCTATGTTGAAGTTCCAACTTATTTCGTTATTGGTGCTTTACTGGGATTAACTGCTTATAAAAAGCTACGTAAATCTAGCATTACCTCCCCCTAATTCAGACATCCTGAACATACCAAAAAAACCGCGCTATTTATGCGCTTGAATCTTTTTGGAGTTAATGAGTGAATATTAGATCCGCCACTTCAATAATTGTGATATTCAGTGTATTTGGAGTGTTTTTATACTGGGCATACTCAATTGGCAAGATCAGCCCCGCAGAAATTATTTCAATCTTAGTTGTTGGCATTTTTTTTATTGCCGCTACGAACTACTTTTACAAACAGCTGTGGAGCAACGACGAATAGACCAAAAAAACCGCCCGATTAAAGGCTATTTCTTTGTCTTCTTAGGTGATGGATTTCACTCGCCACATTCTTGTGGCTCGCCCTACGGGCAGCTGCGCTGTGTAAAAATGCTGTCCTGCATTTTTATGAACCGGATCTAAGAACAACGTCCGGCCGCTCCGAGCAGACAAAAAAAAACCGCCCTACTATAGGCGGTTTCTTTTTGTCTGGTCGGAGCGGCCGGATTTGAACCGACGACCACTACACCCCCAGTGTAGTGCGCTACCAGGCTGCGCTACGCTCCGAGAAGTCGGCAATCATACGTATAAACAATTGAAATGCAAGGGGTTTTTAAGTTTTCAGTACGTCCAACACTTCTTCAAGATCTGTGATCATTTTCTTCACAAGCTCTTGAAACTCGTTGCCACTTACCTTAATCGGTGCATCTCCACTCATCTGCTGGCGTGCGCCACCAATAGTGAAGCCTTGATCATATAGGAGGGATCGAATTTGACGGATAGTCACGACGTCTTGACGCTGGTAATAACGGCGATTACCACGGCGTTTAACGGGTTTGAGTTGGGGGAATTCCTGTTCCCAATAACGCAGCACATGCGGTTTAACGGCACAAAGCTCGCTCACTTCTCCGATGGTGAAGTAGCGTTTGCCAGGAATTACGGGTAATTCGTCGTTATGACTGGGTTCCAGCATATGCCTCGACTCGTGCCTTAAGTTTTTGTCCTGGTCTGAAGGTTACCACTCTTCGAGCGGTAATCGGGATTTCCTCACCCGTTTTGGGGTTCCTGCCAGGTCGTTGTTTTTTATCTCGCAAATCAAAATTCCCGAATCCAGAAAGCTTTACTTGCTCGTTGGACTCGAGGGAATCTCTAATTTCGTCAAAAAATAGCTCGACTAACTCTTTGGCTTCACGTTTATTGAACCCGAGTTCCTCGTATAACTTCTCTGCCAAGTCAGCCTTGGTTAGGGAAATCGCATCATTTTCATCGAAGTCTGGCATCAAATTCTTCCTCCAACTGCTTCAGGATTGAAGCCATTGGGTTATTAATTTCATCTTCATTAAGAGTGCGCGATGGATGCTGAAAGGTCAAGTTAAAAGCGACACTTTTTCGTTGTGGATCAATACCTTCGCCACTATATACGTCAAACACCTTTAAGTTTTTGAGGTGCTCTCCTGCCCGTTTCTCGACGTTATTTAGGATATCTAACACGCTAACAGTCTTATCGACGACGATCGCCAAATCTCGATTAACCTCTGGGAACTTGGACACAGGCGTAAAGCTCGCCACCGATGCTTTTAGCACTTCAGCCAAGTTTACTTCAAAGACATATACCGATTTAGGAATGTCTAACGCTTGCAATACACGAGGGTGCAACGCACCAATTGTGCCCACAACAACGTTATCAATAAGAATTTCGGCTGTTTGACCTGGATGCAATGCCTCCTGCTTTGCGGATCTAAACGAAACACTCTGCTTGGTTAACGCTAAGAACGACTCTAGATCACCTTTCAAATCGTAGAAATCAACGTCTTGCTTGTCTGCATTCCAGCTAAGGTCTGTCCTTGGGCCATATGCCAAGCCCGCCAACATGCGAGTCTGATCCAAGCCTTCTTCGGTCGGCAAAAACCTTAAGCCCTTTTCAAAAATACGGACACGGCTTTGCTGACGATTGATGTTGTGTAGCAAAGTACTAATCAAGCCCGGGAGAAGCGAAGTTCTCATAACAGCCATATCCGCGCTGATGGGATTCAATAGTTCAACAGGCTTCGTTTTGGAATCAAATAGTTTTTGAATCTTAGGATCGATAAAGCTGTAGGTAATAACCTCTTGATAACCACGACCAACAAGCTGACTTTCAATATCTACAACAGACAAACGAGCCTCTGTAGCTTCAGGCAGGCTAACCGATAAGTTAACAGCTGCTATTGGTAAACGGTTGTAGCCGTATATACGCGCAAGCTCTTCCAGCAAATCTTCTTCAATTGAAACATCAAAGCGATAGCTTGGTACCGTTAATGTCCAATCTGCTTCAGATGACGCTTCAATGATAAAACCTAATCGCGTTACGATATCTTCGACTTCACTGTCGCCGATAGCAAAACCCAACCCGCTTTCTATTCGCGCTTTGCGCAGTACAACGCTACGAGCCTTCGGAAGTGAATCTGTATCGACAACTTTGGTTGGCCCTGGCTCACCGCCAACGATATCAAGAATAAGACCTGTCGCACGTTCCAGGGCCTTTTCAGCGCCCTCGTAATCGACTCCACGCTCAAAGCGATGCGATGAGTCAGTATGCAATCCGTAGGAGCGAGCGCGCCCGGCAATAGCTATTGGATCGAAGAAGGCGCTCTCCAAAAAGATGTCTTTCGTCGATTCGCCAACGGATGTGGAAGCCCCGCCCATAATACCGGCCATAGCGATCGCGCCAGAGTCATCAGCAATGACCAAGGTATTGTCGTTGAGTTTGATTTCTTGCCCATCGAGCAGGGTTATCATTTCATCCTGCTCAGCCAAACGAACGGCTATGTTACCGCTCAGCTTATTGAGATCAAAGGCGTGCATTGGCTGGCCTAGCTCAAGTAAAACGTAATTTGTAATGTCGACAACGGCATCAATGCTGCGAAGCCCGCTGCGTCTTAATATTTCCTGCAGCCAAAGCGGGCTAGGCTTGGAAACATCAATATTTTTAATGACTCGTCCAACATAACGAGAGCACTCTGTCGATGCATTTAAAGAAACACTTTTCACATCATCAATCGCAGGCGGCAACGATTCGATAGCCGGTGTATTAACCTCAATTTTATTGAGTACTCCCACTTCTCTTGCAAGACCTTTTAAGCCCAAGCAGTCACTTCTGTTCGGCGTTAAATCCACTTCGATTATTGAGTCATTTAACTCAAGATATTCGCGTAAATCTGTACCTGTTGGAGCATCTATGGGTAACTCCCACAATCCGTCATCGTCATCACCGGCTTTTAGCTCGGTTTGCCCGCATAACATACCAAACGATTCAACGCCTCGAAGCTTGGCTTTCTTAATTTTAAAATCACCCGGCAGCTTCGCGCCAACAAGAGCAAAAGGAATTTTTATTCCCGGACGAGCATTCGGCGCACCGCATACAACCTGCGTTTCGCCATCTGGGCCACCGGCCACTTTGCACACACGCAATTTATCAGCATCTGGGTGCTGTTCTGCGCTCAGTATTTCCCCGACCACTACGCCTGAAAATTCACCCGCAACCGGTTCAACAGCATCAACCTCCAAACCAGCCATGGTGATTTGATCAACGAGTTCTTGCGTTGAAATTTCCGGGCTAACCCATTTCCGTAACCAAGCTTCACTGATTTTCATTACTATTTTCTATCCTGATATATTTCCGTGTTATGCATTTTCGATAACACTTAAATTTTAGTTAATCGATTGACTGAACGGCGACCTGTGGTCGACCTATCGTATAGTGGGTAAAACCTTTGTCGGCCATTAAATCTGGCTCATAAAGATTGCGCCCATCAAAAACAACTTTGCTATTTAACAGTTCGCCAACGGTAGCCCAGTCTGGCGAGCGAAAAGCCGACCATTCGGTACAAACAACCAAGGCATCCGCGCCGCTAATAGCTTCGCTAGCATTTTTACTTAATTCAAAATCATCTCGCTGACCGTATATGCGAGCTGTCTCTTCCATCGCTTCGGGATCGTAGGCTTTGACTTTTGCGCCTGCGGCCCACATTGCCTCAATAAAGACACGTGCCGGAGCTTCGCGCATGTCGTCAGTATTCGGCTTAAATGCCAAACCCCAAACGGCAATCGTTTTGCCTTTTACGTCACCGCCAAAATGCTTTTTAACTTTTTCGACAAGCACTTCTTTTTGAGTATCATTAACGCGCTCCACTGCCGTTAACAGATCGGCGGGCTCGCCAATTGAATTAGCAGTTTGTACGAGAGCTTTCACATCTTTAGGAAAGCAAGAACCACCATACCCACAACCGGGATATATAAAGCTGTAGCCAATACGAGGATCGGAACCAATACCTTTTCGCACAAGCTCAATATCGGCATCGAGTTTTTCTGCGATTCGAGAAAGCTCATTCATAAAGCTTATTTTTGTCGCGAGCATTGCATTTGCTGCATACTTAGTGAGTTCGGCTGAACGCACATCCATAAACATTAACTTGTCGCGATTACGATTAAACGGTGCATACAGCTCTCGCATCAGTTTTTCAACTCGACTGGAACCTGCACCGACAATAATACGGTCAGGCTTCATAAAGTCGCCGACAGCAGCGCCCTCCTTCAAGAACTCCGGGTTCGATGCAACGTCGTATGGTAATTCCACACCGCGTGCTTGCAACACTTCAGCAATTTTTGCGTTAACTTTATCAGCGCTGCCAACGGGGACTGTCGATTTATTCACAACAAGACGGTAATCCTGCATATGCTCACCGACTGATTCAGCGACCTGTAAAACATATCGCAAATCAGCAGCGCCATCCTCATCAGGGGGAGTCCCCACAGCAATAAAGATAACTTCAGCAAAATCGACTGCTTTTTTTGCATCTGTCGTAAACTGTAAGCGCCCTTCTCGAACAGATTCTTTAACAATAGCTTCGAGCCCTGGCTCGAAAATAGGAATTTCGCCGTCCGTTAATCTCTGAACTTTGTCGACATCAATATCAACGCAGTTTACCTGGTGACCCATATGCGCCAAACACGCGCCGGTAACCAAACCAACATAACCTGTCCCAAAAATCGAAACTCGCATTTTAGCAATCCTAAAACTGTTTCAAATAATCCAAATCATTTTCGAAATTGAGACGAATATCATTTATCCCATAACGAAGCATGGCCAAACGCTCAACCCCCATACCAAATGCAAAGCCACTGTAAACGGAGGCATCCACATCACAGGATTCAAACACATTCGGGTGAACCATTCCGCAGCCCATCACTTCTAGCCAACCTGTATTTTTACAAATGCGGCAGCCTTCTCCCGAACAGTTAGTACATTGAATATCAACTTCTGCAGAAGGCTCGGTAAACGGGAAGTATGAAGGTCGAAAACGTACCGGTACGTCCGCTTCAAAAAACGACTTTAAAAACTGATCAACGACACCTTTTAAGTGGGCAAAACTGATATTTTTATCAACCACCAAACCTTCAACCTGATGAAACATTGGCGTGTGCGTTAAATCCGAATCGCAACGGTAAACACGCCCAGGGCAAATCACATGAATAGGCGGTTTTTTATTGCGCATGGTGCGCACTTGTACGGGTGAGGTATGTGTTCGCAACACATGCGTCTCATCAATATAAAAAGTATCGTGCATCGCCCTTGCAGGGTGGTGCGCAGGAATATTTAAGGCTTCAAAGTTATGGAAATCGTCTTCGATTTCAGGGCCTTCTTCTATGGTATAACCAACGGCGGCGAATATGGATTCGATTCGACGCATGGTTTTCGTAATAGGATGTAAACCACCAGTCTCTGAACGTTTCCCATCTAAGGTAACGTCAATCGTTTCAGAGGCTAATTTAGCTTCGATTGCTGCATTTTCAAGAAAAGATTTTCGCTCGTTAATTTCACCTTGAACACGCGCTTTTGCTGCGTTAATCGCAGCACCCGCTTTTGGGCGTTCTTCAGACGATAACTTACCTAAGGTTTTAAGCAGTGCGGTGAGCTGACCTTTCTTTCCTAAATAATCAACACGAACATTATCCAGGGTCGCTAAAGCTTCAGCGTTTTTGACTTGCGCGATAGCTTCATCAGTTAATGTACTGAGGTTTTCCATTAATATCTCTTCAATCTAATATGTGAAAGTTCGTGAATATCATACGTAAAAAAGGGGAAGTGCAGAAGCGCTTCCCCTTTCTATTTTCGGGTCACAAAGATGCGAGTTAACGCGTCTTTTTCAAAGCTTAAGCTAAGGCTTCCTTCGCTTTAGTCACAATCAAACCAAAAGTGGTTTTATCATGAATAGCTAAGTCAGCAAGGACGCGACGGTCCAAAGCAATTTCAGCTTTTTTCAAACCAGCAATCAAACGACTGTAGCTCAAACCTTCAACGCGAGACTGCGCGTTAATACGAGTGATCCACAACGCACGAAAGTTACGTTTTTTAGCTCGACGGTCACGATATGCATATTGACCAGCTTTGATAACGGCTTGTTTTGCTACGCGGAATACACGTGAACGTGCTCCGTAGTAACCTTTAGCCGCCTTTAATACTTTTTTGTGGCTTCGACGAGCCACAACACCACGTTTTACTCGGGCCATGATTTTTCCTCAAAAATTAATAAATGGCGACTAAACTAGTCTGCACGCAACATGCGTTTTACTGCAGGAACATCAGCAGGATGAAGAATGCTGGTTCCACGCAATTGACGCTTACGCTTAGTTGTCATTTTGGTGAGGATATGGCTTTTGTGTTGGTGCTTGTGCTTATAACCACCAGCAGTTTTTTTGAAACGCTTAGCAGCTCCACTATGAACTTTAGCTTTTGGCATCGTACTTCTCCGATAGATTGACTCTCTTAACTTCAGCTTGTAAACAAGCCACGAAAGCAATGGTTTTACTTGTAAGCTCCCCAGGCAGCTAAAAGCCCGGCAGCTCCTTATTTTGGATGTACGCTCTCACGCACTTCCAAATTCTTCATCTGCTCGGCTTACACTCAAATCAGCACATGGCTACTTAAAAAATGGATATTTACAGATGTAAACTCACACTTTTTGCATTGCCCGGTACAGGTTTGAGCGTAAGCAGAACAGTTATCTAATTATTCTGAATAACGAATCAGTAAGGTTACTTACGCTTTCTTGGCGCCATAACCATAATCAACTGACGACCTTCCATCTTTGGAAACTGCTCTACTGTTGCAATTTCGTCCAGATCGGTCTCAATACGCTTTAACATTTCCATGCCAAGCTCTTGGTGAGCCATTTCTCGACCACGATAACGCAGAGAGACCTTGGCTTTATCACCGTTTTCAAGGAAGCGTCTAACCGCCTTGAGTTTAACCGTGTAATCACCCACTTCTGTTCCGGGGCGAAACTTCATTTCTTTAACTTGCTGCTGCTTTTGCTTTTTCTTGGAAGCAGCTTTGGCTTTCTTAGCCTCAAATACCTGCTTACCATAATCCATTATTTTACAAACAATGGGGTCAGCATCCGGCACAATCGCCACCAAATCCAATTGATCAGACTGGGCCTGCGCTAACGCATCAGAAAGAGGCACAATACCTACTTGCTCGCCATCTTTACCAATTAAGCGTACTTCTTTTGCTTCAATTTGATCATTGATTAAAGGCTTCTTAGAACGGCCTTTGTTGCCATATTCACGACTGCTGATAGTTTGATTCTCCAAGTTTATTCAAATAGCAAAAACAACAAGCTCCACGACATGTGGCACCCGAAGCATTAAAATCGATCATTCCGATCGTGAGCGTCTCGCGATATCGCCAGATAAATGCTCTACAAAAGCTTCAAGTGACAACGATCCGAGGTCTTCCCCACCCCGAGTTCTTACGGAGATGGTATTGTTCTCAAGTTCTTTATCACCCACTACCAACAAGTATGGTACTCGCTGCAAAGTGTGCTCGCGGATTTTAAAGCCGATCTTTTCATTTCTCAAGTCGGATATGGCCCTAAATCCCTGATTTTGGAGAGAAAGCCTCACTTTTTCGACATATTCCGCCTGATTGTCCGTAATATTCATTACAACAACCTGTTCTGGCGCCAACCACGTCGGAAACTTGCCTTCACACTCTTCAATGAGAATACCGATAAATCGCTCAAAAGATCCCAATATTGCACGATGCAACATCACAGGAACTTGGCGAGAACCGTCTTCGGCAACGTATTGAGCATCAAGACGACCAGGCATTGAGAAATCCACCTGAATCGTACCGCACTGCCAGACACGACCTAAGCAATCTTTCAGTGAGAATTCAATCTTCGGACCGTAGAAAGCCCCCTCACCGGGTAACAGACTCCAATTCAAACCTTTTGCATCCAGAGCCTCAGATAACGCTTTCTCAGACTTATCCCAATCGGCATCACTACCCACCCTCTCTTCAGGGCGAGTCGATAAACGGATGATTACATCGTCAAAGCCGAAGTCTTTGTAGACCGAAAACAACAGATCGGTAAAAACCGAAACCTCGTCCTGAATAGCTTCTTCAGAACAGAAGATATGAGCATCATCCTGCGTAAAGGCACGCACTCGCATTAAGCCCTGCAATGTTCCAGATGCCTCATTACGATGACAAGAACCGAACTCTGCAAGCCTTAACGGCAAATCACGATAACTCTTTAAGCCTTGATTAAAGACCTGAATATGGCACGGGCAATTCATCGGCTTAATCGCAAAGTCATGAGACTCAGACTCAACCGTAAACATATTCTCGCGGAACTTGTCCCAATGACCGGATTTTTCCCACAACGTGCGTTCAACCACCTGCGGCGTTTTAATCTCTTGGTAACCGTTTTTACGCTGAATATCGCGCATATACGATTCCACTTCTGTGTAAACTGACCATCCACGCGGATGCCAAAACACCATGCCAGGCGCTTCTTCTTGCAGATGAAACAAATCCAGCTTTTTAGCAAGTTTTCTGTGATCGCGCTTTTCAGCTTCTTCCAAAAACTTCATATGCTGCTTTAACTGCTTTTTATTGGCCCAAGCCGTTCCATAAATTCGCTGCAACATTTTATTATCGGAATCAGCGCGCCAATAGGCACCAGAAACACGCATAAGTTTGAAGAACTCTACGCTCTTCATGTTTGGAACATGAGGACCACGACACATGTCCACATATTCTTCATGATGATACAACCCAGGACGATCATCCTTACTAATATCATCATCCAAAATAATCATCTTGTAAGTCTCACCGCGCGCTTCGAAAACGTCACGGGCCTCTTGCCAAGAAACTTTCTTTTTCACCACTTCATAGTTGGTCGCCGCCAACTCTTTCATTCTCGTTTCTAACTTATCGAGATCATCGTCCGTTAACATATGATCCAAATCGATATCGTAATAGAAACCGTTTTCAATGGTCGGGCCAATCGCCATTTTTGCTTCAGGCCACAACTGCTTCACTGCATGCCCAATCAAATGCGCACATGAGTGTCGAATAATTTCTAAACCATCATCATCACGACTCGTAATAATCGTCAGTTCAACGTCCGTTTCGATAAGATCTTTAGCATCAACAAGCTCGCCATTAACACGGCCCGCAAGGGTCGCCTTGGCCAAGCCAGGGCCAATATCAGCCGCAACATCAAGAACAGAGACAGGGTTATCAAATTGGCGTTGAGAGCCATCAGGAAGGGTAATAACAGGCATGGTGTTCCTTGTCAGTGGTGACCCTCACTAAAGGCCACATGATAGTTTGTTTTAAATTAAATAAGGGCGCGGAGTATATCGGGTTTAGTGAGCCCATGCAGCTAAATTGAAAATGCTGCCGAATAGGATACGGGATGCGGGATGCGGGATGCGAAAAGTATTTTTCGTATCCCGTGACGTGTCAAATATCTTTAATTAATACGCTCAATGATCGTGGTGATGCCCTGACCTAGACCAATACACATGGTGGATACGCCTAATGTCGAATCAGAATCCTGCATAACACTCAGCAAAGTACCCGTGATACGTGTGCCCGAACAACCGAACGGGTGACCAAGAGCGATTGCACCACCGCGCAAGTTCACCTTCTCATCCATAGAATCAAGCAACTCTAGGTCTTTCAACACAGGCAAGGCCTGAGCAGCAAACGCTTCGTTCAACTCAACCTTATCAATATCGCCTATTTTCAATCCAGCCCGCTCTAAGGCTTTTTTAGTTGAAGGAACAGGACCGTAACCCATAATCGAAGGATCAACACCCGCCAACGCCATAGAGCGAATTTTCGCTATAGGGGTCAAACCCAATGCTTGGGCCTTCTCAGCCGACATTACCAACATCACAGAAGCGCCATCAGTAATCTGCGAAGAAGTTCCCGCTGTTACAGTGCCGCCCTTTGGATTAAATGCAGGCTTCAACATAGCCAACTTTTCCGCTGTCGTATCAGCGCGAATCGTTTCATCGTGCTTAACAAGAATAGGAGAGCCAATATCGTTGTGCCCCATCATCGGAATAATCTCTCGATCGAAATCACCCGCCTCAGTTGCCGCAGCAGCAAGACGGTGCGAACGCGCACCGAACTCATCCATTTGCTCACGAGTTATGCCGTGTAACAAAGACAAATATTCAGCCGTAAGCCCCATAGAACCAGCAGCTTGTGCAACCGTAAATCCTAACCCAGGGTTTGCATCAATGCCTTCCATCATCTTGAGATGGCCCATATGCTCCACACCACCAACAAGATAAACATCACCTAAGTTAGCCATAATGTTCGCAGCAGCAGTGTGCAACGCAGACATACTCGAGCCACATAAACGATTAATCGTTTGAGCGGGAACCGTATGCGGCAAACCCGCTCGCAACAACGTGTTGCGCGCAATATTGAAGCCTTGCTCTCCGCGCTGCATAACGCAACCCCAAAGCAAATCATCGATCTCTGCAGGATCAAGCGCAGCATTTCGAGCCACTAAAGTTTTAATAATATGCGCACTCAAATCATCAGCGCGCACATTACGGTAACAACCGTTTTTAGAGCGCCCCATTGGCGTACGGGCGTAATCTACAATAACAACATCTCTTGGATTTAAACTCATGTCTCTCCCCTCACTACGCCGTGTAGTATTTTTCGTTCGATTCTAGTTTTTGTTTCATGCCATCAGTCAATTCATACAAACCACCAAGCTCAGTGTGAGGCTTCGCCATATCAGCAAAAGCCTGCATACCAATCTCATCGATCCAACGGAACACGCCACCTCTGAACGGAGGAAATCCTAAACCGTAAACTAACGCCATATCCGCTTCTGCAGCAGAGGCTACAACGCTTTCTTCCAAGCAACGTGCAATTTCAGTTGCCATTGGAATCATCATGCGTGCAACGATTTCTTCTTCACTAAACTCTTTACGCTCAGCAACGTGAGGCTTTAACAGTTCGTAGGAATCTTCCGTCACTACTTTTTGCGGCTTACCGCGTTTATCTGGTGCGTAGTTATAGAAACCCATGTTGTTTTTCTGACCCAACCGCTTATTTTCATACATGATGTCAGATGCCGCTTTAAAATCGCGCCCCATTCGATCAGGGAAACCTTCAGCCATTACCGCCTCACAATGAACGCCAGTATCAATACCAACAACATCCATTAAATAAGCAGGCCCCATTGGCCAACCCCATTTTTCCATTGCTTTATCTACCGCCTGAAAATCGGCGCCGTCGCGAAGTAACATTGAGAAACCGGCGAAATATGGAAAAAGAATTCGGTTAACAAGGAAACCCGGACAATCATTAACAACGATTGCTTTCTTACCCATTGCATTGGCATAGGCCATCGTTCGAGCAATCGCATTATCGCTAGAGAGCTTACCGCGAATCACTTCCACCAAAGGCATCGCATGCACAGGGTTAAAGAAGTGCATGCCGCAAAAGTTTTCTGGTCGCTTTAACGCTTCCGCCAAATACGTGATTGAAATTGTAGAGGTGTTAGAGCAAAGGACTGTATCGTCCGTAATGTGACCTTCAGTTTCAGCTAAAACAGACCGCTTAACCTTAGGGTTTTCGACAACAGCTTCAACAACAACATCAACACTCTCAAAACCTTCATAACTTAAGGTCGGGTCAATATTATTGAGCACTGCTCCCATTTTCGCTGGGGTCATACGACCACGGTCAACTCGCTTGGCAAGTAATTTGGACGCTTCTGCCAAGCCAAGATCGATACCGGCTTGGTTAATATCTTTCATGACAATCGGCGTGCCTTTATAAGCCGACTGATAGGCAATACCGCCGCCCATAATGCCAGCACCTAAAACTGCAGCACGCTCAACTTTTTTGTCTGCTTGCTTTTGCCAGCCCTTGGCCTTTTTACTAATAATTTGGTCGCTTACAAATACGCCAACCAAAGCCTTCGCAACCGAGGTTTGAGATAGATCACAAAAAATGCCCGTCTCGACTTTTATCGCTTCGTCACGCGATAATTTCGCGCCGTCCTGCATGGATTTTATGGCTTTAATTGGAGCAGGATAATTTCTGCCCGCTTTCGCTTTAACAAAAGCTTTAGAGCTCTCGAAAGCCATAAGAGATTCAATATCATTATGTTTCAGTGGTGCTTGCTTTTGCGCTTTGCGCTCAGCAAATTCCAACTCGCCGGAAACCGCTCGAGCAAGTACGTCCAACGCCGCCGAACGAAGATTGTCTGGATCAACCACACCATCAACAACGCCGCCTTTTAATGCCGCATCTGCACGATTTTCTTGGCCACTTGAAATCCACTCAATCGCCACATCTAGACCCGCTAAACGCGGTAACCTAACAGTACCGCCCCAACCAGGGATAATGCCCAATTTAATTTCAGGTAAGCCTACTTTCGCAGCAGAACTCATCACCCTGAAGTCACAAGCCAAACACACTTCAAAACCACCGCCCAAAGCGTAGCCATTAATCGCAACGACAGTTGGAATCGTCAGATCTTCGAGACTATTAAATATACGATTACTGGCATCAACTGCCGTTTGAACCACGTCTGTACCCTGCTCAAACATGGGCACAAACTCCATAATATCGGCACCCACAATAAATACATTTTTGGCACTAGTTAGTAGCAAACCTTTAATATCACTATTGCTACTAACAACAGCTATAGCTTGCTCTAGTTCGCCGAGAGTAAGGGCACTGAACTTATTGACGGATTCGCCTTTTAAATCGAACTGCAGTTCAGCTAACCCATTATCAAGTTGCTGAAGCTGAATCGCTTGGCCTTCGAATAACATCGCTTATCCTTTTAAATTATCTGTTGTACGGTTTTAACGGTTGATCAGCTCATTTCACGTAAAATTTTGAATGATGCCTTTGATCCCCATCGCTAAATGATTCTTTTTTGATTGTATTTGCTGCCTGAATTGCTTGCTGGCCAGTGTTTTCGGCGGAAATTAGACCACAAACTCAAACGCGCGTTTGACCCGCATTATCCTGCCTTTTAGCAGGTGTAGCAATAGATCAAGAAACGCTAATGAACTTGATAACGAATCGAACAAACACTCTGAGAGAGCTTATTTCAGGGTGCTATAGATGAGCAACGGCATCAAGGTGATTATGCGCCAAACTTAGTGGCGATAGTGATCTACAAGGAAATTATAGTAGAGCAGTCGATTTACTCACTAAAAGAGACGCACACCAACTTGCATATAGCCTCACTGCGATTCACAAACATATGATCACGGTGCAAAGAGAAGTTAAAACCATCCCCTTCTGCCAGGTTAAATACCACGCCATCCAAATGAAGATCGATAGAGCCATTAACCACAACGCCACCGATAAACCCGTTATGAACCATCCACTGAGAGTTGACTTTTGCGCCAGGAGGATAAGCTTGTTCTGCTAGGTATACGCCGTCGCGCTCATTTCCAACCGCTAGCGGCAACACGCGAAATTTTGCATCGCCGCGATCCACCTGAATAAAATCGTCACGAGCAATTACCGTTGACGCTTGTTCAATAGATTCGGAAAAGAATTCTTGCAAAGAAATGGGGAATGCATGAAGGATTTTTTCTAGCGACCCTACAGAGGGACTAACCTTACCCTGCTCGATCATCGAAAGCGCACTGTTCGTAACATCTGATCGGCGCGCGAGTTCTCGCTGCGACAACCCAAACTTTTGCCGCAGGGCCAGTAATCGCGCACCAACAGAGTCGCTCAAGTCAGGCTGCACACTACCGTTTGGCAGATCGCGAGCCGGTGTTGGAGTCTTAACTTTAGAAGTATCAGCCATTAATCGACTATAAAACCATTTTTAGGTTGATGCCAGCACAGAAAATTAACTTTTTATAACGAATCAAAACCTTCATTGATATCTAAGTCAATATCATGCGCGAAACCCGGCACAGAAATAGATTCAGAAGACACTTTAATTTTAGACTCATCAACTATTTTCGTTCCAAATTCATAAATAGGATTTAGCGCGCCAGAATCTGCTTCAGACAAATACACGTCTAAAGCCTGCTCTGTATTTTCACGCTTATGCTGATAAGCCGTAAATGCAGATTTACCGTATTTTTTCTCCAAGAACTTGGCCGTTACATCTGGGGAAAAGACTGTTGCCGTCGCATTATTCCCACCAAAACCTTTCGAGTTAATAAATGCTACATCACTCCCCTCTTCCAACTCAACGTCTTTAGCTGAGATATTTAAACGATCAGCAAAGACATCATCAGCAACAGAAGATATGGTTTTAATACCCGGTAAAATACCATGGGCAAAAATCCCGAGCGTAGCAGCCAATTGATCCCCGCTTGCCGCCCCTAACGTATGCCCCAAATAAGCCTTAACGGCACATATGGGCCATTTTTGTATGCCAAACGCAGTAGCAACAGAGTCAAAAATTCGCGACTCGGTCACGCGATTTTGAGGCGTACTTGAACCATGCGCCTGAACAAAGCTGCGGCGCTGAACAGATTCTTCACCCAACAACGTTCGCGCAAGCCCCATTGCTTTAGCCATGGTGATGTAATTGCCTGGACCAGGAGCCGATATGGATTTTTTATAGCCATCTGCATTCACATATACCCCCGGCACCGAGCCATAAATTTTTGCACCCAACTCCATAGCAAACTCATCCGACATCAATACAGTGTATTGCGTCGATTCTGCCAATGTGAAACCGGTATTATTACCAAAAGGACGACTGGCCCGACGATGATCGACTTCGCTACCACCATCGAGTTTCAACAGATTAAGATCTGTTGCCAAAGCCCCCATCGCCGCATAACCGTCAATAATACTCGGGATAATCGGCGCCTCGCTCGCGCCAACAATCGAAACCTTTCTACGACCACTGCGAATATCCTCAACCCCCTGACGAAGATTGTAAAGATAGGTTGCACAAGCTCCAGCAGAGGCCGCTGTCGCCCCCATACTGCCTAATACATACGCATTAATGAAATCAGCCGGCATAGAGTTGAAACCTAGCGCGACTTGCTTGGAAGAGGTTCTATCGCCGTTAAGGCGCCCATTAAACAAACCACCAAAACCTTTATCATCCAACTGACACATTAAACTTGCGCTATATACGGACACTTCGTCTGGCGACAATTGCTCAACAATATCTCGCCACGAAATCCCTACAGATTTCACCGCATCGGATGCACCCATCACGGCCATTTGTAGACCACGAGGATGATGCAAAGAACGATAGTGCTCACCAGGATCAAACCCACGAGGCAACTGCCCCGCCGTTTTAATGGCTATCGGCTCAAAGGTGTCTACTTTAATCTCTTGTTCATCAAGAATCGTAACGCGAAAACACTTACCTTCCTCATCAAGAGGCTCAACCTGCCAATTTTCAGGGGGCTTAGAGGGTAGCTGTCGCCGAGAAACGGAAAAACTCGCGGCTTTACCCTGTGAAGCCTCAAGCGTAAATTTTTTGGTTAAACGTGTGTTATCAACGTCAAAATGATTGGCTTCAATTCTTCTTACCAAGGTGCCTTGCAATGCTTTTTCTTCACTAGGTTCAGACAAGCCCATCAAATTTGATAGAGACGAAACAGTCTCTGACTTTTGTTGATCGCCCAAGCTATCAAAAATCATTCGCTTGTAAGCTTGGTGTCCGGAACTACGTCCAGCAGCATTGTAGCCACCGAAACCGACTATGACGGGCAATCGAGATTTCATTGTTTACCTGAATAGAAAAGTGAATAGCAGAATGCTTAGTGTAATGAAGCATGCAACATAAAACTGTGGGATACTAGACATAAAACCATGGCATTCTGGCCAACATGTACCTATTTCAACCAATACTAACTATTTTTTTGAGAGCACCATGCTTCGTGTCACCTTTTTCCTTTGCCAACACATGCTCGCCACCAGCGTTTCACTTCCGCTTGAGCAATTAAGAGCCGCTGAAGCACTGGCAAAATCTAACTCACCAAGGGCGCGCAGCAACAATTCGCTGATCGTCAATCTCGTCACAGTAGATGGCAAACCGGTAAATACTCATACAGGAATAATACTGACACCAGACTCAACTATTGAAGAAGTACAGAAAAGCGACATCATTTACTTACCAGCACTATGGAGAAACCCGCGCCCAATTGTCCGCAAAAACTCAACATTACTGCCCTGGCTGCAGCAACACTTTGAGTCCGGCAGTTTAATTGCGGGCGTAGGAACAGGTTGTTATCTAATGGCTGAAGCCGGACTGCTAAACGGTAAACCCGCCACCACACATTGGCATTATTTTGATCAGTTTCAAAAACAATACCCCGAGATAGATCTCAAACGCCAACATTTCATTACCCAAGCAGGCAACTTATATTGCACCGCCAGCGTAAACTCACTCGCAGATCTCACGATACATTTTATTCAACGTTATTTTTCACGCACAATTGCAAGCCATGTCGAGCGGCATTTTTTCCATGAAATTAGACGCGCCTATGAAAGCTCAGCCTCCTATCAAGGCGCAATAAACGCACACCCCGATGAAGACATTATGCAAATGCAAATATGGCTGCAAGATAATCATGCAAAAGAAGTAAACCTTGCGGAGCTATCCAATCAATTTGGTATGAGCACACGAACATTCAATCGCCGCTTCAAAAGCGCGACGGATTCAACGCCGTTACAATATTTACAAAAAATTCGAATGGAAACAGCTAAGGATCTCGTCAAAACCACCAACCTCACCATCAATGAAGTGATGTTTAAAGTGGGATATCACGATGTCGCACACTTTAATACGCTCTTTAAAAAACACCATGGGACAACCGCTGGACAGTATCGCACCACCGTTAGAGCGAAATTATTTAGTCTATAAAATATACCTATAAAAAAGGCCAGCATAATGCTGGCCTTTTTCACTAAACAATAAGTTTAAGCGACTTTATGGTCTACCTTACGTTCTTCTTTATACCCATCATCATTAATAATCTGGGATTTACTTGGAGCGGAATTAATCGCTATCTTTCTAGGCTTCATTGCCTCAGGAACTTCGCGCACTAGCTCGACGTGCAGCAAACCGTTTTCCATGAATGCATTTTCAACCCGGACATAATCAGCCAACTGAAAACGACGCTCAAAGTTACGCGCAGCAATACCTTGATGCAAAAATTGGCGACTACCTTTTTCGGCTATCTTCTTGCCGGTCACAGTCAAATTGCTCTGCTTCACCTCGATGTTTAATTCAGCATCGGTAAAACCAGCAACAGCCATTGTGATTCGGTATGTATCTTCACCGGTCAGCTCAATATTATAAGGAGGGTAACTTGATTGACCCTGCTCTGTACGACTAATATTATCAAGAAGATTTGCCATGCGGTCAAAACCAATGGCGGAACGGTATAATGGTGTTAAATCAAACTCTCTCATAATTCATTATCCTCATATATGAGCAATAAAAGTTAAGGTTCATCACAATTGATCAAACCCTGTTTAAAACGTATAAATTAAATAGCTAAATTAAAAGGCCAAATCTATTGGCAAACTTTATACTCTTTATATTTAGCGCCTAACTGAGCCTCTCATCGAGCCGACTCATAACTAACAATGGTGACTCAATACTTTAATTCAACTCTTTACATTGAGAATTTTAAAAATGTTTATCGCAATACTACAAACAACCTTTCGCCTACATGGCTGTTCTTCACTAAAAGATAAGCGCCAACGCTTAAGCGGGCTTCGCGATAGATTCGGCAGTATTAAAAACATCGCCGTATGTGAAAATGGTTCGTGCGACACATTACAATTTGGAAATTGGTCCTTCGTATGCACCTGCACCGACAAAGCCTTAATCGAATCGAGCCTTAACAAAATACTGGAGCACTGTGCGCACAATATCGATGCGGAATTAGTTGAACATACTATTGAGTGGCTTTAGCGCCAAACAAAAACATTCCTACTTAGAGCCCCCCGCAGTTTAGGCATCATAGCCTTCTCCACCACCGCCCGAACAAAAAAGAGCACTCACAACGAAGCGTTGGTTCCAGCGAACTCAACAAACTCTGAAAAATGGAGCGAACATTGTTAGCAGCGCACTAAATAGATACTCCGCCGCCATAAAAATAGAAAACCAGAAAGACGATTATCGCGCCAACCTCGTAATTCGTCTCAAATCTGCCACTTTTATTGAACTACGCAAAAACAAAAGCTATTATTTTCCTCTAGGAACATCCATACTTTTCTGCAATGTTTTCAACAACTTACAAACAAACCGCCAAGCAAAAGCATAAGTATACAAAGTGATATTCTCAAAAAGTCCTTGATATTTCTATCCGAGAAGCCAATATAGATCTGTGGCCACAATTTTTTAAGTTCTTAGCAGAACACTCCCGGTTAACCCCGATTGGAGTGGGACTTTATAGTAGTTTAATTTGGCACATTTAATGGAGGCTAGCCTATGAAGGCAAATGCAGACGTTGTATACCGTGATTTCGATTCATCACCGGCACTAAACGAAACCATCTATAAAAAGATTGAAAAACTCCACCGATATTCTGATTCAATACTTCACAGCCGCGTTGTTCTCGACGCACCGCACAAGCACAAGCACAAAGGCAAGCTGTTTAGAGCATCTATTGAGCTCGGTCTTAAGGGCTCACCTATAACCGTCACTCAAGATAATCCATCAGTTCATGTCGCTGTACGAGATGCTTTCACAGCGCTAGAGAGAAAACTTAAGGAAGAAACAGCCAAAAGAAAAGATACGCGCCACTAGTCGCACAGAACCATCTTCTATAGCGATATAGAGCAACTAGTTTATTAGACCCAACCTAGTTCGCTATCAGCGAACTTCTGTTCCGGAAGGTGCCGTAGGCGCCTTTCGGAGTAGTCAAACATTTCTGGAACCTCCCCCTTATAACCGCTATAGTACGATGAAATAACTCAACACTTTTGGGCCGATCACTTGGGGAATAAATCGATAGATAGCACTACCTGCCCCTTGGGCGAGCGCACTTGTACCGTTAACGAAAAATTTGAAGCGCTTAACCAAGAAATTCTCATACTAAAAGAACAGGTCAGTACCGATCCATTAACCGGCTTGTCCAATGTTCGCCATTTACGCTTTATGCTCGAAAGAGAAATGGAGCGCACCAAACGAAATCATCAGCCAACTACATTCTTTATTTTAGATGCCGATTTTTTTAAACGCATCAACGATACACATGGCCACGTCGTCGGCGATAAAGCTCTAAAACACCTTGCATCACTTATCGAAACCGTCGTGCGTAAAATCGACGTTCCCTGCCGATACGGTGGGGAGGAGTTCGCTGTTATCTTGCCGTCTACCCCGCTTCTTGTCGGCATTCAAGTAGCCGAGCGCGTGCGATCGAAAATAGACGCAAACCCACTCGTCGAAAACGGACAACCCATTCCAATCACCGTCAGCATCGGAGTCGATACTTATACCCACAACAGCAACGAAAATACTGAAGAGTTTATCGCCAAAGCTGACGCTGAACTGTATCGCGCAAAGCAATCTGGCCGAAACTGCGTAAGTCACACAATAGAACCAAGCATCAACAAAGCAGAAGTCACTCAATCAGAGAAAGACGCTCTGTTCAACCTAGACAATGAAAACAAAGAAGACAATTAAACATGTTAGACATTAGTGAATACTTCGACGGAAAAGTGAAATCAGTATCGTTACAGACGCGCACCCTACCCGCAACCGTCGGCGTTATGGCTCCAGGCGAATACACCTTCGGCACTGACTGTAAAGAAACAATGACCGTGGTTTCTGGCGAGTTAAAAGTAAAATTACCGAAAAAAGAAGAATGGCAAACATTTATCGAGGGGCAAGTTTTTGAGGTCGAAGCAAATCAATCGTTTGATCTTATCGTCGAAATCGATACGGCATACTTATGCCACTATCATCGTTAACGAGCACTAAACTCTTTAATTGAAGTTATCGATGAGCCTTTGCGCTCATCGCCTTATCTCACATAGCCTGCCTATTCATGTGCTTTGCACTGGCAGCGTCAGGCATTGACTCCTCCACCTGACTCTTCTCACCGCCACTCAAGTCATCTTCTGTTGCAGCCTCCCCGTCATCCATTCCCTGCTCCGACTTTCCAAACCCAAACCATTTTTTTAAAATCGGAATTTTCCATTCAACATTTCTTTTCTTTTTTTTCTTCATGACATGATCAGCCTCCTTCTGCGATGCCACTATCGTAACTTTTGCCTTTTCTTCACGGAGTCGAGGACCAAGTTGCGCACGAGAGTATTTATCTAACCATGCTTTTTGTACGATATTTTTGTCGAAAGCGACATGAAAATACGCAATTTCGTCCTCCCGACCACCCGCTTTAAAAAAGTACAGAACATGCCCTGCGCGCACCGACGTTTTAGACAAACGGTAGCTGTACACTTCATATAGCACTTCAGAATTTTCGCCTGCGGTTTCAATTCTATCAATAGCGAATGGTTCACCAAGATGTGCAGCAACCCAAGCCTTCTCAGTTTTATTTGCTTTTATTTGTTTTATCAGATCATCAGGAATGGGACCTTCCTGATCGCCATAGGAAACACGATCCGTCACGGAGCATCCCCCCCCAAAGCTTAATATAAATAGAGAGAATGTGACTTGGCAAACAGAGCGGCTAAACATGATGAAAACTATGAGCAGTATGATCTTGATTTTGAAGCAAGCGCATTAAATTGATTTCCGTCGACGATAAGCCACTGTTCGCCGCCACCGCATTATCATCTACTCCCTGAGATATCAATTTCTGAGCTTGTGTATACGAAAATTCCGTATCACTTTGTTTTATTTCTTCCTGGACCTCGCTTAACCTTAGATATTTTGCTTCTAGGCTCAACATTTTTTGCCCCATCCCTAAAGCACCAGAAGTCAAAATACTGACGTTCGTCTCTAATTTATTAATGCGCTCTAAGTGCTCAGCCTTTAATTTTTTGACCGCCAAAGATGAAATCAAGACCGCCATTAAGACACTATTGACAATGCAAAGCCCCGCTAGAGGGTAAAATTCTAAAAGTTGATCTAAGCCTTGCATGTATTCACCTCTATTAATTTCACTAATATTCTTCTATATCAGCCCACTCATCATCCGACAGTAATTTATCCAGTTCGATCAAGATCAGTAGTTCATCATTTTTATGACAAACCCCCTGAATAAACTTTGTGCTATCGTCATTGGCAACAGTCGGCGCGGTTTCAATTTCAGAAAGACGCAAGTAAACCACTTCGGCAACACTATCAACCATGATGCCCACAACATGGGTTTCCGCCTCAATTACTACAATTCTCGTATGATCAGTGACTTCTGTCGCAGGCAATTCAAATTGTTTTCGAGTATCAATAACCGTCACAACTTTACCGCGTAAATTGATGATGCCAAGCACATGCTCTGGCGCACCCGGTACCGGCGCTATATCGGTATAACGCAAAACCTCTTGCACCTGCATGACGTTAACGCCGTATTTTTCACTTGCAAGCTCAAAAGTGACCCACTGCAGTATCGGATCTTCTTCTGCCTTGTCTTTATTAATACTAATACTCATCTTGGCCTTCCAGCTGTCATAAGGTTTACGAATTGACGATTGATCAACGGCGTCAAAATTTAGCCGCAACACCCTATTAATATAGTTAATTGCAGCTTCTGTGCCAGTCAAAGAGAATAACTTACATGATTTTTTGCGCCAAGCTGCGCAGCTAACGTCCATAGGGAAACAAAGACGTAGCGAGGGACGATTTACTTGGCCAGAATTCAAGGCAAAACAAAGGCGCCAAATCATTACTGGCAACGCTATTCTCTAGTAAAAATAGCCGCATAGGTTACCCCTGAGGCCGCCTACTTAAAGACGAACGCTAATTGACCTATCGATCCTTATTCGATGCTTTCAGCATTTCTGCCATTTGGGGGATATCAATCAAAGCGCACATATGTGCCTTAACCGTACCTGCCAGCCAAGGCCGCTTGGAACGCTCTGTACGCCAACTTACATCATCTGGACTTAACGATATCGGCTGATTGACACTATCAACCGCAAGTCCCCAAGGTAGGCCGTCAATCGTAACAACGTATTTTGCCTTTTCTGCAAATGATGGGTTATGCCGCTCCGGCATCACGAACAAAGCCGTATTCACCGTCCGAACATCGCCTATGGGAGAAGGCAAAATCCCCATAAACCACTCTGACTGCCCATGTAAAAACGTCAATTTTTTGTTAATCGGAACAATTTGGCCCAACGCAACCAAAGGCACCGCAAGCGACAACCCCGCCACATCAAACAGTAAAACCTCAAAATTATTCTGAGCCCAGAGAGGACGACCATTCTCACCCCAGCACAGTAACTTTTCAGCAACCTCAACTTCTTCTTGAGCTGGCTGCTCGACGACCACTTCTTCAACTTCCACCGGGGGAGTAACTGGAGCAAACACCGGCGCCCGATCCTCAGGAATGACCTCGGGTTCAGTTTCGATAAAAACCGGAGCCTCAACAACGGCCTGTTGAGCCAACATTTTTTGCAAACGTTTTTTCTGTTGCTCTTCAAGCAATGCCTGCTCATCACCGACGAAGGCTTCTCTAGAAACCGGCAGACTCTCTAGAGGCTTAAGAATACTTTCTCGCGGTTTCGGCGCACTCGAGAAAAGAGAAGGAGCCTGTACGACTCTATTCGTAACCTGAGATTCTGGTGCAGGTACTGGCTCTGGCTCTGGCTCTG
>JAWSUY010000013.1:0-204677 GCA_033852175.1 Agarilytica sp. | reverse complement strand
GGCTCTGGCTCTGGCTCTGGCAGGGATGATGCCACTAGCGCGTCATGTTCCGTCAAGGGTCTTAACGGTTCTTTTTCACTTAAATTAGGTACAGTTGTGGATTCAGCAGACTCAATTTTTTCCTCTCGCGTTATTGAGCTTTTTACCTTGGTTTCCGGTTCTAAGGCTTCCAGTTCTGATGAATCCTCATCGAACTCTCCTCCGAGTAAATCATCGAAGTAACTTCCAATAACTTTGTCGGTGCTACCCTCAGACATACCGCGCTCCACCACGCCTAATGAACTCTCGCTTACGCACAACAATTATTGGGGTCACAGCTTGCCCCCAGTACTTTTGAGCCCGCTAGAGGCTTTTATACGCTGGCACAGGTACTGAAACAGAGAGCTATAAGCTGCAACACCACGACTGTCTTTATCAAATAAACTGGGGGGAATACCTGCTTGACTGGCATCTCTAAACTTTGTGTCTATCGGTATTTTGCCTGGCCATACCTGCTCGCCATACTCATTCCGAATCGCTCTCAAACTGCCAACGGAAGCCTGTGTGCGTCGATCAAACATAGTCGGAACAATCAAATACGAAAGCTCACGTTTTCGGGAACGACTTAACATTTGAAGTGTATGTAAAATTCTTTCCAAACCTTTTATCGAGAGGAATTCAGTTTGAACCGGGATGATTAATTCATGACACGCAGCAAGTGCATTAACCATTAGCACCCCCAATTGTGGAGGACAATCGATAATGACAAGGTCATATTCATCCGCAACAAATGCAAGCCCACGACTGAGCACAAGCCCCATACCATCCCCGATACTCTGACGTTCTAAAGTCGCTAATGCCGTTGATGCAGGTAAAAGGTGTATGCGAGCATAGGGTGTTTCAAAAACAAGGTCAGAAACAAACGCTCGAGAGAGGGATTTTCGTTCAGAGAATAAGGTATAAACGCTGTTTTCTTGGGTATCCGGATCAAGACGGAAATACGAACTCAAAGAACCGTGGGGATCCAAATCAATAAGTAAAACGCGCCTGCCAGCACCCGCTGCAATACCAGCAAGTGATACGGCGGTCGTCGTTTTACCGACACCACCCTTCTGATTGGAGACCGTCCAAACCTGCAAAACAAACCCCTAAATAGTAAAGTGACCACCTCAATTATAGAGAGTGAGGCCATCGATAGGGTCAAGAGACCGCCTAGATAATTGCGATTACCCAGCGAGCGTTGCCCCAAATTAAATAATTAACGCCAAAGTTAAAAACCCAATTTCGGCAATTTTTTACCGCTGGCGCGATTATATAAAAATTAGAGCAATAACTGTGCCTTATTCAGACTTTTTATTACGATTTGTTGCCGGAGGGTTGCTCCGAGGAAGATCTGGGTCACTGCTGAACAGAAGCCCTCCCCCCCTCAAACGAACGGGATTGACTGGCGATTCAGAAAGATCAGCTGGAGTTGAAGGGGTTTCACGTTGTAGGTCTGTATTTTCTATAGTGTCACCTTCCGAAATATCTTCAGACGACGGATCTTGATCCGCCAACGATGCTGCTTCCGATTGGTATTGAGAGATTTGAATTTTGGGCGGCGGAACCGCATTTTTGGCAATTTTGATTACAACGCGGCGATTTCTCCTCCTCGATTCATTATCCGTATTTTCCAAAATTGGACGGTGCTCGCCATAACCTACGGCCGATAGCCTGTGGGGTTTTACCCCTTGGTAGGACAGGAAATTAACCACCGAAACAGCTCTTGCAGATGACAACGCCCAGTTATTGTCGAACTCAGCGTTATTAATGGGTAAATCGTCGGTATGCCCAGCAATAGCCACTGCGTTATCAAATGGAGCGAGTATTTCAGCCACAGAAGAAAGCAGTTTTTTCGCCTCACTACTCATGCGTGAACTGCCCAACGAAAACAATAAGTTTGAACTCAGCTCAATCTCTACCCACTCTTCATTCCCCGACAGGCTAATTTTATCGTCATCAAGAACACCCGAAAGCGCTTTTTTAATCTCTTCTGCTAACTCATCTACCTCAGCTAACGGGCTTTCCAACAAATCGCTCTGCAGGGGTTCACCGCTACGCTCCACATCCACACCGTTAGGATTATTAATAGAGTCGGGATTGGCTGAAAATGCACTCTCAAGAGTCGATGCCAGTTGACGGTATTTTTTCTCATTAACACTCGAAACAGAATACATAACAACAAAAAATGCGAATAGCAAAGTAACAAAATCGGAATACGAAACCAGCCAGCGCTCGTGGTTAATTCTGGTTTCAATACGAGGACGACGAATCATAATAGGAACAAACTAGTGTAAGTAGCCACTTAATTTCATCTCAATGGCCTTTGGGTTTTCACCGTCGGCTATGGCGATAATGCCTTCAATTATAAGCTCTCGGTATTGCGACTGCTCTTTTATACAAGCCTTTAACTTGTTAGCAATGGGAAGTAATAAAAGGTTGGCCAATGCAACACCATATATCGTCGCGACAAAAGCAATCGCTATACCCGGCCCTAATTCAGAAGGATCCGCCAGGTGCTGCATAACATGAATCAACCCCATAACGGCGCCGATAATACCAATCGTTGGAGCATAACCGCCCATACTTTCATAAAACTGAACGGCATCATGATCGCGCTGCTCCGCCACAATTAAGTCTGTTTCCATTACATGACGAATGACATCGGGTTCACTACCATCAACCAACAATTGTAGGCCCTTGCGAGAAAACCGGTCTTGTTCATTTTCCGATATATTTTCTAAACCAAGTAAACCTTCTTTACGCGCTGCCATTGCCCACGACACCACACACTGAATACCTGAATGAAATTTTTGCGATGGAGGACGTATAACCCACTTAAATAAAACAACAGCTCGTTTTAACCCAGAATAAGGCGTTTGTAAAATCGCGGCACCAAACGTACCGCCAAAAACAATAATAGCTGCGGGGCCATTGAGTAACGAAGACCAAGAACCACCCTCGAGAAAATTACCTCCCAAGAGTGCAGAAAATCCAATAATAACGCCCAGAAAACTTAATAAGTCCATGGTAATTTAAGATCTACCCAAGTGAAAAGACGAGCCTCCGAGCTATACGTCCGAGATTAATTTAGCCGCAATATCTTTTAACGATAACTCACAACTGGTTAAATTCTGTTTTGCTACAGCAGCAGGCATACCGTACACCACACAACTATCTTTATCTTGACTCCAAATAGTTGAACCCTTCGACTTAAGCAAACGAGCCCCATCGGCACCATCAGCACCCATCCCCGTCAAGACCAAGCCCAATACAGAGCCACCAAATACCGACGCGGCAGAAGCAAACGTAATATCGACACAGGGCTTATAATTAACACGATCATCGCCATCAATAATTTTGATCGACTTGCCGCTACGCTCCAACATCATTTGCTTTCCACCTGGCGCAACTAAAACCATGCCTTGTTCTAAACGATCTCCCGTTTCAGCCTCCTTTACAGTCAATTCAGAATTTCGATTTAGTCGCTCAGCAAATGCCTTGGTAAAGTTTTCTGGCATATGCTGAATAATAATAATCGGACACGGAAATGATCCGGGTAAATTAGTAATAATATCGGTCAAGGCAACAGGGCCGCCCGTCGAAGAGCCGATTGCCAGTAACCTAACCTTTCCCTTAATACTTGCTGACCTAGACATCAGAGGTTTAGGGCTGGGAGCAAGCTTAGAAACAGGGGAAAACACTGGAGGAGGCGCAGTCCGAGCTCGGGGAATTTCCGTACTCTTTACTGGCGCCGCCCGTCTAATAGGTTCGGCTTTTTTTATCGGTTCAGCATTCATCAAACCCGTCGCGGACTTCACCGCAGTAGTATTTGCACTTTTTGCAAACGTAATTAATTTTTCGTGAAATGTAGCCTTAAATCCAGCTGAATTCGCTGAGACTTCAGCGAAGTTTTTATTCATAAAATCGAGAGCGCCCGCCTCCAATGCGTCTAAGGTAATTCTCGCCCCTTCATACGTCATGGATGAAAACATAACAATAGGCGTTGGATTTTCATCCATAATAATTTTGACTGCCGACACACCATCCAAAAACGGCATCTCGTAATCCATAGAAATAATATCAGGCTTCAACTTAGCCGCCATATCAATAGCCTCTTGACCATTGGAAGCAATACCAATAACTTTTAACTCAGGTGATTCATTAATAATTTCCTTCAAACGCATTTGAAAAAAATGAGAATCATCAACTATTAGTACGCTGTAAGGCACAGCCTCTCCTCAAAAAAATGAAAATAAACGGAACTAATTAACAGGACAAATGAACATTACGCACTACTAGCCGTTCCCACATATTCTTTTAACATACTCGGAACATCTAGAATTAACGCGATAGTACCATCCCCCGTGATCGTAGCCCCGGCCATACCGGGTGTTCCCTGTAGCATTTTCCCTAACGGTTTAATAACCACTTCCTCTTGACCAATTAATTGGTCAACCACAAACCCCATACGCTGAGTCCCAACGGAGACAATAACAACATGTCCATCATCACCAGTTGCTGTCGCTTTATCAAACTTCCCTTCAATCAACCATTTTTTCAAAAAGAACATAGGAATGGCTTTATCTCGAATCGTAATACATTCTTGCCCATCAACAATATTACTTTTTGCCAAATCCATGTTAAAGATTTCGTTCACGCTAACAAGCGGAAGCGCAAACGTTTGATTTTCAAGTAAAATCATTAACGTCGGCATAATGGCGAGCGTTAACGGTACCTTAATCGCAATTCGGGTACCTTCTCCCATTCTCGAATTGATTTCAATCGAGCCATTGAGCTGGGTGATTTTTGTCTTCACCACATCCATGCCGACACCACGGCCAGACACATCGGATATTTCAATTTTTGTGGAGAAGCCAGGCGCAAAAATTAAATTGAACGACTCAGCTTCAGATAACCTAGACGCAGAATCCGAGTCTAAAATACCTTTCTCAACTGCTTTCTGTCGCAGAACAGCAGGGTCCATACCCCCACCATCGTCCGTAATAGAAAGAAGAATATGATCGCCCTCTTGCTCCGCAGCAAGTAATACGGTTCCTTCGCGCGGCTTACCTCTGGACTCACGAAGGTCTGGCAACTCGATACCATGGTCTACAGAGTTTCTGACTAAATGCACAAGGGGATCCGCTAAGGCTTCCACCAAGTTTTTATCAAGGTCAGTCTCCTCACCTTGTAAATCTAAACGAATTTCTTTTTTCAGGTTACGAGCCAAATCACGAACCACACGAGGAAAACGACCAAACACTTTTTTGATCGGCTGCATCCGCGTTTTCATTACTGCAGATTGTAAATCGCCAGTGACCACATCGAGGTTGGCAACCGCTTTTTGCATAGGCTCGTCGGATAATTCCAAGCCTAAACGCACCAAGCGATTACGCACCAACACTAACTCACCGACCATATTCATAATGTCGTCGAGCCGCTGGGTATCCACCCTAACCGTAGTTTCTGCAGGAGCAGATTTAGCTTGAGTTGATTCAGACTTGGCAGCGACCTCTGGATTGGTCGGAGCCTTCACGGCCGGAGGAGCCGAAACTATCCGTTCTTTTTTAGGTTCCTCAGCCCTAGGGGGCGGAGCGGCTGCTGGAGTCGGAGCCGGTGGAGGAGTCGGAGCGGGAGCAGAAGCCGCCACAGGAGCTGCCGCTCCAGGGGTTTCAATCGCAGGCCCCTTACCTTTACCGTGCAATTGATCCAATAAATTTTCGAATTCCGCATCGGTAATGACATCACCAGGCCCAGAAGTCGACGGCATGCTCGGTGCAGCGCTAGGTGCAGGAGCTCTAACCGCTTGCGCTTGCGCTGGTACTGGTGCTGCTGATACCGCAGCCGGCGCTTTACCGGCACCGTGGAGCTGATCAAGCAAGCCCTCAAATTCTGCCTCTGAAATATCGTCAGAACCAGAAGACGTCACCGAAGCTGCTGGTTTAGGCGCAGCAGGAGCAGGACTCGCCCCGGCCCCTGGTCCATGGCCAGAACCATGCAATTGATCTAACAGCGATTCAAATTCATCTTCAGATATATCACCTTTTTCAGAGCCCGAAGCAGGCGCTTTTGTCGGAGCTGCTGCAGACGGCGCAGCATCCTCATCACTTATCGCATCGAGAAAGCTCTCAAATTCATCGTTAGTAATATCGATAGAACCGCCGGCATCCGAAGCACTAGAATCAGCAAACAGATCAGTCGAGTCGTCGGTAAAAACCTCAGGCTCATTCGGAGCTGGTGGTGTTGCAGGAGCCGCCGCTGCAGCGGGTTCCGATTCCCCGGAAACCAAGCGTTCTAGACTTGCAATTAACTCCGGCGTTGCAGCTTCTGGAGGAGCGCCCGCTTTAATTTGAGCAAACTGGTTAGTGACAGTATCCAGCGCTTGCAGCACCACATCCATTAATGCAGATGTTACTTGTCGCTTACCGGTCCTTAATATATCGAATAAGCTCTCCGTGACATGGCAGCAATCAACCATAGAATCTAACTGAAGAAACCCCGCGCCACCTTTTACAGTGTGAAAGCCTCTAAAAATCGCATTCAATAATTCTTGATCATCCGGGCGCTGCTCTAGATCAACCAACTGCTCCGAAAGCAGTTCGATAATCTCCCCAGCTTCAACCAAGAAGTCTTGTAGAATTTCTTCGTCATCTCCAAAACCCATTTAGTGCCCCTCAAAAGCCTAAACTGGACAAAAGATCATCCACTTCATCTTGCCCCGAAACGACATCATCTCGCTTATCGGCATGTATTTGTGGCCCCTCAGCTCCCGTGGACGTTGTCGAAGAAATAGAGCACTCATCACCATCTGCAGCCAAACCCGTCACTTCTTCTACCTGACAGGCAATGCGCATAAGATCGACTAACTCTTTTTCAACATCAGAAACCAACCCGATCACTTTTTTAAGTACTTGACCGGTTAAATCTTGGAAACCTTGCTCTAAAATAATTTCTTGTAAACCAGAGTTCAACAGGCCTGTGCCTGTCGCCATTTGATCTAAAAAATCATCTACTCGTCCATAAAGACCTTTAAATTCGTCAACGGTAATTTCTCGCCGTCTAAGTCGCACCCATTCTTCTTTTAACTTTGCAGATTCCTGACCTAAATCCATTGCGATAGGCGCAACGGCTTCAACTTTATCCATCGTTTTATCCGCAGCCGATTGCGTCATTTCGATGACATACTGCAAGCGGTCAGAGGCATCTCTAATTTCAGAGCCTCCCGGATTCATAGCATTTTTGTCAATGTCAGCATCAACATGAAAATTGATAATAGCTTCGTGTAAGCCACGCGTCAGTTGGCCTACGGATCTAAAAATATGACTATTCCTAGCTTCAACAAGATTGTGAATCAGTTCGGAAGCTTCATCTAAATTATTCGACTGAAGCTTTTCGGCAAGTTGATTCGCACAATCTTGAAGTTGTGACCTAAATTGGTCGTCATTGTGCAGGGGGGTAAAGTTATCCATCAAGCAACCTTATCTTTATCTTTGTAATTACCCGTCAACCCGCTCAAAAATCTTATCGATTTTTTCTTTGAGCACCTGAGCTGTAAAGGGTTTAACTACATAACCATTAACCCCGGCTTGCGCCGCTTCAATAATTTGATCTCGCTTGGCCTCAGCCGTCACCATAAGCACAGGCAAAGAAGCAAGCTTCCCATCCGCCCGCACCTCTTTAAGCAGATCAATACCGGACATGCCAGGCATGTTCCAGTCCGTGATGAGAAATTCAAAATCACCACTTTTGAGCATAGGGAGAGCTGTGGAACCGTCATCCGCCTCATGCGTGTTGGTAAACCCCAAATCTCTCATCAGATTCTTGATGATTCGACGCATCGTCGAGAAATCATCAACAATCAAGATCTTCATGTTTTTGTCCAATGGAACCTCCAAATTTCTGCCAAAGTACTTGCCGGTTTATTGCTGGCAAAAGTCCGTCTGTTTACGTTAACGCTGAATGCTTGACGCTAATTCTCGCTCACCTAAGGTCATGCACAAGCTGTGCTGCATTCCCTCTTACCAAGTCTAGCTGCTTGTAGCGAGTCCTCCAGTTTTTCGCGAAGGGAAATAACTAAAATGACTATTAACGGGTAAGACTTTTGATTGAACAGGGAAATAAGGTGTAAAAACAGCCTATATGGCGTATTTAAGAGCAAAAACACTTCCCCAGAATAAAAATTCATTTCACCCAGTCCGACATTCGCGTTCGTAAACGCGCCGCTGCTTGGCTATGTATTTGGCTAATCCGAGATTCAGAGACTTCTAAAACGAGACCGATTTCTTTTAAATTCAACTCTTGCTCATAATAAAGTGATAGAACCAACTTTTCTCGATCGGGCAAAGAATCAATCGCAACAACGAGCGCCGAACGCATCGCATCTTCATGCACTTCTTCTGACGGGCTAGGAAATCCATGATGATCAGAGTGATTAAATACGGACGAATCATCTTCATAGACTTCATCAAAACTAAACAGTCGTGTAGAGGCAGTGTCTTTAACGATGACGTAATATTCATCCATCGACACCTCCATTTCCTCTGCTACTTCAGCGTCTTTTGCATCACGCCCCGTGCGCGCCTCCACACTAGCAATGGCATCACTCACCCGCCGCCCATTACGGTGAACCGATCTTGGCGCCCAATCGCCGCGTCTCATCTCATCAACTATGGCGCCACGAATACGAATTCCGGCATAGGTATCGAAGCTCGCACCTTTAGTGCCATCATATTTTAGCGACGCCTCTAACAACCCAACCATACCCGCCTGAATCAAGTCATCGACCTGCACAGACGAAGGCATGCGAGCCATCATGTGATGCGCAATACGCTTCACCAAGAATGCGTAATCCTCCACCTTAATCAGCGAGGATTCACCTTGGGTTTGTTCATATACCATTAAACTTTCAGCCACAGATCCAGACATGAGGAAACTTCTTTAAATCACATACCGCTCGCATGAGAAGTCTGCAAGAGCCGCTCAAGGAAAAATTCAAGATGTCCACGAGGAGCCGTCTGCACAGGCCACTCATCCACTTTTTGAGCCAACACTTTAATCGCGTTTGAGGCTTTGCAACGCGGAGCAAATTCGACAACCGGACGACGCTTTTGTATCGCCTTGCGAACATTTTCATCAAAGGGGATATGCCCCAAGTATTGTAATGATGCGTCAAGAAAACGCTCACACACCGTATTTAATTTTCCAAACAGATTAATGCCCTCTTGCGTACTGCGCGTCATATTCGCCACGATACGAAAACGGAAAACGCCATGTTCCGAATTGAGCAATTTAATTAAGGCATAAGCATCCGTAATCGATGAAGGCTCATCGCACACCACAATAATCGCTTCCTGTGCGGCACGCACAAAACTCACCACGGTATCGGATATTCCCGCAGCAGTGTCCACAATCAGAACATCCATTTGATCGCTCAACTCACTGAACGAATGAATCAGCCCTGCGTGTTCTTGGGGAGATAATGCCGCCATCTGCTGAATGCCAGAAGATGCGGGGACTATTTTGATCCCCGCCGGGCCAGTCAATAGCACGTCACGAATTGTTTTACTGCCATTCAGCACATCTGCCAAAGTATATTTGGCTTGCAGGCCAAGCAGCACGTCAACGTTTGCCAATCCTAGATCGGCATCCATCAAGACCACTCGTCTTCGTTTTTCTGCCAAGGCAATACTGAGATTAACGGAGAGATTGGTTTTACCCACGCCCCCTTTTCCTCCAGTAACAGCGATAACTTTTATGGGATGATGTGAAGCCATGAATGTATGTTCTCTCTCGATTTATTCTAGACAACCGTTCTCAACTACGATCGTATATTCGGATGATGAAGTCGAAACCCAAAGTAGCTTCCACCCATACTTAAATGTAGCAAACGCCACAACAATCACTCCGCTTATTTTATAATTTCCTCACATTCACATAGCAGCCCCATGCGATTCAAGCGATTGTTCTTTGGCGATATGGACCGCTTTGGAAACCAAATTTGGCCCGCTCGCCTCACAAAGATCATTCGGGATATCCTGCCCATCAGTGGTGTAAGCCACTGGAATTTGCTCCTGCATAATTAAACTGATGGCCTCACCAATGCTCGCAGACTCATCCAGCTTCGTCAGTACACAAGCGTGCAGACCACGCTTGCCGCGATGCGCATGAATAGACGCTTTCATTGTTGCCAATTGGTTGTTACACGACAAAACAATTACCCGCTTCAATGATGGGCTCGACTCAAGCTGATCTAACTGGGCTTTCAGCAGAGGATCACCTAAACGAAACCCTGCCGTATCAATGAGTACCAAAGGAAACTGCCTTAACGACGCCAAAATGGTTAATAAACTGTTATCACGATCCACCACTCGCACCGGCACATTGAGAATTCGCCCCATGGTGCGCAACTGATCGAAGGCTCCAACACGGTAGGTATCCGTGGTAATCAACGCCACCTTACCCGCACCGTGTTTAAGTACGTATTGAGCCGCCAACTTAGCAATCGTCGTGGTTTTACCTACGCCGGTTTGACCAAGGAATGCGTAAACGCCGGGTGAATTCAAAACACTCTCACTCGTTACCGGTATGCGCCTGGCCAACGTCAGCATCGAATCCTTCCATGCCACACTTGCCCTCACGCCCTGACGGGTATTCGCCATTAACTCTTCAGTTAACCTATCCGATAAACCCATTCGTTTTAAGCGCTGAGATACAAGCGACAATTGTTTGGGCATATTCACTTGCTGAGGCATGGATATCTGGCGATTCATCTGCGCATTATCGCGTTCAGACATTTGCCACAACTGCTGCTCAAGCAACATTCGCATATCGGCAATTTCACTTTGTAAATTTTCGATGTGAAGGTTTTCTCTTTGCGCGCCCGCAACGCCACTCGCTTGTTGAGGCTGAGCAATGGCACCATGACCCGCGTTTGCCCCGGCAAAGGACTCATTAAAGGCTGAAGGCTCGTTATTCGCTGAAGGCTCTGCATATGCCGAAGCCCCCGAAAAAGCAGATGAAGGGGTAGCAGCGGAAGCAGATCCATAATCCGGTAAGCCGCCGTCCGCTTCCTGCTTAGCACGTCGTTTTGCCGCCAGCATTTTTTCGCGGGCAGCTTCAATTTTTTGGGCCAAGTCTGCCGAAGATTTATGAGGTTTAAGAGACACCCCATTTTGTTCTGTGACGCCACCGAAGTTCGCCGCGGCCTTTTCAATACCCGCTTGAGAACGCCACGCCGAATCACTGTTCATGGCCGTATCGACATCAGTGTCAAAATTTTGGCCAAATTCACGACGCACATCAATTCCGCGCGTCGGCAAATCCGGTTCCAGCGAGGTAATAATCTCCACGCCTTTATCAATTCGCTTACTTGAAAGAATGACAGCCTCCGGTCCCATTTCACGCTGAACTAGCTCAAGGGCCCTTGTCATTGTCGGTGCGACAAATCGCTTTACCAGTTGATCTGTCATAGTTGGCTCCTACTCTTCACGGCTTATTTACCTTTCATCACATCGTCGCCAACACTGGCTTCTATGGTGATCTGCTTGTTATCAGGTACTTCGTTATAGGCCAATACTTTCATACTGGGAATGTTAAACCGCACAAATTGGTACAAGGTATTTCGTAAAGGCACTGCCACCAGTAATACAACTACTTTGCCTTTTGCTTCTTGTTTTTTCGCCGCCTGGACAAGCGCATTGTTTAACTTTTCAGCTAATTGAGGTTCGATAAACGCGTTCTCACCAGTGCCGGCTTTTTGTGCCTGCTGTATGGACTGTAGCAACAACTGTTCCAACCCTGGGTCCAAAGTGATAACAGGAAGATTGGGGTCAGCCCCAATAATGTTTTGGACGATTTGCCTCGACAAAGCACTGCGTGCAACCGCCGTTAACGGAATCGTATCTGCATTTTTAGAGCCATAAGCAGCCAACGCTTCAGCAATAGTGCGCATGTCTCGAATGGGGACTTGTTCACGTAAGAGAGATTGCAGCACTTTCAATAATTGGTTAATCCCAATCGTATTCGGAACCAACTCCTCAACCAACTTAGGCGATTTTTCGCCCAGCAAATCTAACCACTTCTGAACCTCTTCATGACCCAGTAATTCGTGCGTATGGGTTTGTACAATTTGATTAAGATGCGTCGCCACCACCGTACTCGGATCAACCACCGTATAGCCCAGCGTTTGCGCCTGATCCTTTTTGGTTTCATCAATCCATACGGCTTCTAGGCCGAAAGCCGGATCTTGAGTTTTCACCCCATCTAACTTGCCAAACACCTGACCGGGGTTAATGGCCATAAACTTATCGGGGAATACTTCGCCCTCACCAATCGATACCCCCATTAACGTGATTCGATATGCGCTGGGCAATAGGTCTAAGTTATCGCGGATGTGAACAGCCGGAATTAAAAAGCCGAGATCTTGAGAAAGCTTTTTACGTACACCTTTAATACGCCCAAGCAATTCACCGTTTTGCGTTTTATCAACCAGCGGAATTAAACGATACCCCACCTCCAACCCGATAATATCGACAGGCTGAACATCGTCCCAACTGACCTCACTCGGCTCCGTAGTTGCGGACTCCAGCGATTGATTTTCCAATGCGGGCTGCTGTGGCGCAGGAGAAAGACCGCCCCCCGCCTGATTCGGAACACGTCCCTGGAAACCACCCTCATCCACCACTTCAACCTGTTGCTGACGGAAGTGAATAAAATAGGCCAAAGCCCCACAAATAGCCGCAAGCCCTAAAAATGAAATGTGCGGCATACCCGGAACAATTCCCATCATAAATAAAATGCCCGCCGCGACAGTCATCGCCTTAGGGGAATCGAACATTTGAGTTAAGACCTGAGTATTCATATCCTCAGCACTATTGACCCGCGTCACCATAATCGCAGCAGCAACCGACAATAAAAGCGACGGGATTTGTGCGACCAGACCATCACCAATCGTCAGCAGAACATACTTCTCCGTCGCATCAGCAAACTCCAAATCATGCTGAACAATACCGACCCCCAAACCGCCCACAATATTAATGATAAGAATAAGAATACCGGCAACCGAATCCCCTCTTACAAACTTACTCGCACCATCCATAGAGCCATAAAAATCCGCTTCAGCCGCCACATCGGCACGACGTGTTCGTGCTTCGTCTTGATCAATAACCCCCGCATTTAAATCCGCATCAATCGCCATTTGCTTACCCGGCATAGCATCCAGAGTAAATCGTGCGCTCACTTCCGAAATACGCCCAGCACCCTTGGTAACCACAACAAAGTTGATAATAATGAGAATGATAAAAACCACTAAACCAACAGCATAGTTACCACCAATCACAACCTCACCAAAGGCTTCAATCACCTTACCCGCCGCATCCCCGCCTTCGTGCCCCTTCAGCAAAACCACCCGCGTGGACGCAACGTTAAGCGCCAACCTCAATAAAGTCGCGATTAACAGAATCGTCGGAAACACCGCGAAATCCAGAGGCCGCAACGCATACACTGCCACCAGCAAAACGACGATAGACAAAGCAATATTGAACGAAAAGAAAGCATCCAACAAAAACGCAGGCAGCGGTAAAATCATCATGCCCAGCAGCATCAGCAACAAGATAGGAACACTGAGATTACCCATGCCTGCCGACCTAACACCCGACACGGTAGATTGGGTAGACATAGCTTCAGGGAGAGACTTAAGGTGCTGGAAGAACGATTCCGACATACAAATAATTACCAAGACAATAATTTGGCGCCCACAGGGCAGATACCATCCCATCGCAAGATCTGTACCGAAGCATTCACGAGTTAAGGGAAAAACCAAAATAAATCCAAGCACGCTCCAAACAAAACCCGAATTAAAGCCCGATTTAAAACCCAAGAAAAGAACGTCTACAAACTAGCACCCACCCATAAACAGGAGCCTACGGTGAATGATATTCAAATCGCTCTCGCTGCGACCCCATTTATGGATAGGGACTAAAATAGGCACTAAATAGGAGGGGAACCAGACAGCAAGGGTTTCCTATAGTGAATGGCAGTAAACGAAGAAGATCGCATTGAACACAGGCTACGCCTGGCCATATTCTTCAAAACAGCCATTCACCAATGCGTTATGGAAAATTCATCTACCGCCTTTATGGCGCCTAAACCCTAACCAAGCTAAGGTTTATGGGAGTGGGCAAAAGATAGAGGCCTAAAGAATAGTGACGAAACCCACAAGGGGTGTCACAAGCGCGAAAGTAGCGCATCCATAGCCGTCGCAGGGGATACAAGTTGTTGCGGAAGACAGCGAGGAGACACAGAACAGTGCTACAAGGCCTGGCTTTACGGCCATTGATGTTAGTAATTCTTATATTTTTGACTAGCGCCTCGGTGCTGGCCAGCTCAAGCTCGCAGCCACGTTCAGCCGCAAACGCAAAGATCAACGTTCCCGAAGTCAACGTACTCGCCCTCGATGACAACATTCGCTCGATCCTCGATCAAGAAATACGCCAACTCCCTACAAAAATACAAAAGCTCAGCAGGCTCCACAAACTTCTCTATTCCGCAGAACAACACCACATCAAATACAACTCCTCAAGCACAAAAACGGCCCTCGACACATTTTATTCCAAACAAGGGAACTGCCTCTCTCTAGCCAACCTATTTATTGCAACAGCTCGTTACGTAGGGCTAGAAGCCAGCTATCAATTTATACAAGTGCGCCGTGAATGGCGCCCACAGAACGACTTCTTTGAAATACCCGGTCACGTCAATGTCCTTGTCGAACTCCCCAATAGACAAGCCACAATAGAATTTAACAGCACCTATTACGAACAAGCCACACGGCAAAGGCTCGTGCGACAAGTGATTTCTGACGAGCGGGCCAAAGCCGACTTCTACAACAACCTGGGCGTTGTGAAGCTCAACAATAAAAAACTCAACGAAGCCGTCGCATATTTCAAAAAGTCCATTTCAATCGACAAAAATGTCGATTTTAGCTGGTCCAACCTTGGCGTGGCTTACAAACATATGGGCGAATTTAAAAAAGCTGAAAAAAGCTACCAGAAAGCTCTCTCGATCAACCCAAAAAACAACTCAGTCATCAGAAACATCTTTATTCTGTATAAAAAACAAGGCGACAAAAAACAGGCTAATAAATACGCACGTAAGGCAGAAAAGTACGCACGTAAAAACCCCTACTACCTTGATCAATTGGCCAATCAAGATATTGATGCCGGCTTATATAAGAGTGCAATAAAGCTCGCCAAATCCGCTATTCGCATTCACGACAAAGAGCCCGACTTTTTTCACACCCTCGCAACAGCCCATTTTTACCGCAATGATAAACATTCATCGAAACAGGCCCTTCAAAAAGCCAAAGCCCTAGCGGAATCCGATGCCTATAAAAAACGCTTCCAAGATAAAATAGATTCACTCGCAACCACACGATAAACGCCGCATAAAACAACCTTTCGAACAATTTTCACCCACCACCAAACGAATCGCCTCTACTTGGTTTTGTCGAGATAGCGATTGCGCTACACTTGGGGCAGAGAACCCTCTTAATAGCCAATAGTTGGCTCGCAAGAACACAAAATTTCGTCGGAGACCGCTCAGAAATGAGAAAACCAGAAATCAGTCTTTTTTTTCATCCCACCACAACGGTGTACATAGATGACAATAAAGACTTCCTCAATGCATTAACCATGAAATCGGAGCCAGGGTCCTTTAAAGTTTTTGACGACCCACATGAAGGACTCGTATACGTAGAATCCCAATTCAAATTGTGCGAAAACTTCAGCAAAGGCCAGCCGCTAGCGCCGGGGATTACCACCCCGCACAAACTCGTTTTACCGCCGAACCTTATCTGTCAAAAACTCAACACACTCAATCGCTTCTCCGAGCCATCCGTAGTCGTCGTTGACTTTAGTATGCCCAACTTAAACGGCCTGGACCTGTGCGCACAACTGACCAACCCCAACAGCCGCAAAGTCCTGCTCACAGGCGTCGCCAATGAAAAACAAGCCATACACGCGTTAAATTCAGATCTTATCGACTTTTATATCGGTAAAGACGAAGAAGAACTCACGAATAGACTCACATCAATCGTCGGCACACTGAATACGCGCTACTTCATGGACCTATTACCCATATCCAATCAAGATGCGCTGAACCAAATCCCCTACATATTCGACTCCAAATTTGCCGATTATTTTGAGCAAATATGTGAAGAACTGGAAGTCGTCGAATATTATTTTGTAACAGACCCCGGTGGCTTTTTATTGATCAACAGGCACGGCAATATAAGCCGGCTCATTATCATGACGCTAAATGAATACGGTCTATCCATAGACGACCTGATTCAAAACCAAGCCCCTGCCGAATGTATAGAAGAACTCAAAAAAGAAACACACATACCGTTTTTTCAAAATGATGACGGTGAGTTCACCTCCGCATACCTGGACGATTGGTCTAACCACCTATATCCGATTCAGCCCGTATCAGGAGAAAATGAATACCGCTGCGCGATCGTTAAGACACAGAACAAGTGCTTAACCAATTACCAAGAATATTTAGACATGCCGTCATACCGACTTCATTAATTCTGATCGACTTCCACGCGTGGCAAATTAAATGGATAACAATACAATCGACGAACCAATGTTAGACGGACCCGTACTAAAAGTTGAATCGGTGTCTGCCGTATTTGCGCATGATATTTCGACCCCCCTCACAACAGCCATAATGAATACGAATCTACTCGTGGAACATATTGACTTACTCCACAGCATGCTCTCAAAAGAAGAAGCAAAGAAAATTCCGCAGCACATTAAACTCGCCATCGAACGAGCGCCGCAGCATATACAAGACAATATTCTTGCCGTGCAAAAATCGCTACGAGAATATAAGGCCTACCTCAACTGCATCAAAAGTGATGGTACATATCAGCAAACCAAAACCCCAACGGGAGAACCCGCCAGCATTAAATCACTGAACATTCTGATCGTCGACGACGAAGAAATTCATCACGACATTAGCAAAGCGGTACTAGGAGACAGCCATACGGTCGCCCATGATTCAAGCGGCGTTAAGGCAATCGAACGCTGTAAAACAGAAGAATTTGACATCATCCTAATGGACATGCAAATGCCGGAGTTAAGCGGCCCACAAACAGCAGAGCAATTACGGGCGATACTTAAAAATCCGACACTGATTATTGGCCTTTCGAACATGCCAATACAATCTAAAAAACAAGAAATGCTCGACTGCGGATTTAATGGCTTCTTGGATAAACCTCTAAGACTTGGAGATTTTAACCGCTTAATTTCATCGCTTGCAAAAATTTCAAATTAAAAAATAAAAACAAAAAACAAATTAAAAAAAGAAAAAGCAAAAAACAAATGAAGCCATTAGTGATCTCCACCCTTTTTAGTGCCCAGCTATTACTGACAAGTCCTTTCACCATCGCCGAAGATAACGAAAGACACATCGAAGAAGTCTTCGTTACCGCCCAAAAACGCGAAGAAAACCTCATGTCCGTTCCTGTTGCTATCGACGTTATTGATGGGAAATTTATCGAGAGCACTGGCGCCTTTGGCCTAAGCGAACTCGAAATGGCCATACCGTCCGTCAACTTTGGGCGCGGCGGCAGAAAAACACGCGGGGAAATATCCATTCGTGGCGTAGGCGGCTTTGCCCGCAACATCGGCACTGGTGGCCGCGTGGTAGTGTATATCGACGATGTCCCTCTTGGCCGCTCCTCAGCATTTGAAGCCAGCCTAGCCGACATCAAACAAATCGAAATACTCAAAGGCCCACAAGGCACACTCTTCGGCGCAAACACAATCGCTGGGGCCATCAATATTACGACCGTCGAACCTACAGAAGACTTCTCACTCAATTTAAGAGCGGATTACGGCCAGAGAGCAACCAGCCTACTTTCACTAATCGCCAACGTTCCTCTTAGCGATAAACTTTTGAGCCGGATTCAGATTGGCCACAAACAAAGTGATGGATTTATTGAAAACACAATTTCAGACGACGACTTACAAGGCAGCGACCTCAATTCAGCACGCATAAAACTGCTCTACAACGCTACCGACAACCTCAGCATTAGAACAAGCTTCGATTGGCTAGAAGATGATGCCAAGGCGACCAATGCCGAGGCATTATCCGATACCTATGTTGAATTATTCGGTATCACGTTACCCAATTTTTCTAGCGCCCCTGATCAGCGCCAAGTGACACACGATGCCGATGAATTTGAAAAGCGAAAGAACTGGGGCGCCTCAACTAAAGTTGAGTACGATACCGATTCCGGCGCACTAATCACCTCCATAACAGCCTATCGCAGCAGTGAATTTACCGAACAAAGTGAAGAAGATTATTCAGCCATACGGCTGGCAACAAGCCTGTTTGATGAAGACTATAGCCAATGGACGCAAGAGCTTCGCTACACCTCAGAAGCCACAGACCGCTTAGATTATGTTGCCGGGCTCTTTTTCCAATCGAGTGAAATTTCCACCACAAGAAATGCTCAGATTCATACCCCGTCTGGCACCTTACGGGTAGACACGCCAGGAGAGCTGGACACAAGCTCCTATTCAGCATTCGGTAACCTCAACTATCGATTTACCGATACCCTAGAGCTTTCATTGGGCACTCGCCTAGAATATGAAACCAAAAATCTGGATTACGCGATTGCAGATAGTACGGGATTTTTTACCACCGGCTCCCTCCCCCCAGACAATCTATACTTCTTCTTCCACATGCCGAGAATCAGCTTAAATTATGAGTCTTCTGAGAGCGGTTTACTCTATGGCAGTATCTCCCGTGGAGCCAAAAGCGGTGGTTGGAATGCAGACTTTGTTCGTTCTCTCAATGACTTGGAGTTCGATCCAGAATACTCAATCAATTACGAAATCGGTTACAAAAACAGCCCTCTAGACGGCTCTCTTGTCCTGCTTTCCTCGATATTCCACACGAAATTTAAAGACTTTCAGGTTTCTCAGTTTATCGAAGACCTTGGAGCCAATACCATCACGAATGCTGGTGAAGTCACCACCGAAGGCTTAGAACTTGATATTCAATATTTTATTCACGAGACTATCAGCCTCGAACTCAACACGGCCTTTACACGCGCAAAGTTTGATCGTTTTACAAATGCAGATTCCGACGGTGCAGATTACAGCGGTAATCGACTGTCCTACGCACCCAAACTAACATCAGTAGCATCCATCAATATCGACCAGCCCATAAGCAACACTATTGATGGCTATTTTCACCTGAGCTACAGCTACTCCGACGGCTATTTTTCTCAGCCAGAAAATGATGACGCCACCCATAAAGTTGATAACTTTTACGTGATCAACACCCACTTCGGCATCAAAATTGGAGACATGTACGATATTTCTTTTTGGGGTAAAAACCTAAGCAACAAAACTTACCTACGCTTTCAAGGCTCATCATTTTTAGGCGTTCAACGTGGGTTTTACGAAGCGCCAAGAACACTAGGCGCGTCTTTTCGGATGCTCATAGAATAACGTTAAAAACAATACGCCATTTTTTGAGACTGAAATATTATTTAGCGACTTAGAATCTATCAGTTTCAACGACAGAGACCTGAAGATCAACTCAAAGAATGGAACCACCTCATACAAAACAGGCTACGACCCATTTGGACTTAACACCGAAAAAATCAAGCCTGACCTACAGCAATACGGAAATTGTGTAATCCTCAATGACAATCCTTGCGGTGCAATTCCCATCTCGTCACCGTAGTAATAAAAAAACATCACAACTGAAAAATTCAGAAGAACTCAACAACTGACAACGCCAAGTTCCGCAACTTCCTAAAAGCGGACATCAACGCTGTTTAGCTGAACCTATAAACGTGTACTGGTGGTATAGGTGAAAATTGATAGCGACTCATTTATGACCTTATCAAATAGCCCGGCCCTTATTTTTTATGGGCAACTCGATCAGAGACCTCTACGATAAAACGCAATGGGGGGGCAGGTCTTAGTTCTTGTTTTTAGATTTCAAATACTGCTTTACGTCTAAACTCCCTGACAGATCAAGAGGTTTGAAACCAAAATTGTTCTTTTTGTCAGTATATGAACCATGAAGCAGTAACAATTTCAATAGATCAACTTGTTGATTCGTATCACCGCTCAAAGCTGCGGCATAATGGATGGGTAGTGAGCCAAATTCATCTTCCATGTTTGGATCAATCTTGATTTTCAGTAAATACTCAACCATTTTGTACCGTTGAGAAATACTGGCCTTCTCCATCTTATCTCCCGGCTTTAGAGCCGGCAACGAAACCGTTTGAGCCAAGGCTACATGCAGGAGATTTCCTCGACTCCCAGTCAAAGAAAAAATATTAGCCTTATGCTCAACCAAGAATTTACTCATCTTCAAGTTATGATTAGAAACGCTCCAAGACAATGCTGACCACCCTGTTTTGTCCCTATAGTTAATGTCTGCCCCTTTATTATGGTAGTGCACCACTTTTTCAAAATTATTGTGGTAAGCAGATTCTAGCAACAACGCATCAATATTTTCAGCAGCGGAACACCGAATCGTCCCCAACACCAATACAATAATCAGTGATATAGAAGTGCATAGATAACGCAAGATCTTTAAATGACATAAGTATTTTTGGATCACGGTTTAAACTCCAAATAAACACCTTTATCCGGATGTAGGCGATGAGGCATTGTTCCTGGTGGGTAGGAACCAAACTGCGCTTTATAGACCTCTGACGTTATCCAGATACTTTTATGGTAAACCTCAATATGAGACCCACTACTAGCGCCATATACTTTCACATTAAAATATTTTGCCAAAGCTTCTGCAATACTCGGTTTAGGACTATGCTGGGTATTCAACGCTCTCCAGTAAAAATAACTTGCTGTTTTATCCTTCGGATCATAAATGGGTCGGCCATTTGTATCGGGATCAGAGTATTGCCAACCCGATATTGCCGAGTTACAACCCCATAACTTGATTGAACCTGTAGCTGAAAAAATCTTCTGTAAAGCGGCCTTATTATTACTCAATGGCGTATAGTGAAGATTATCAGTTAGAACACCACCGCTCTCCGTTCTACGTACTTCGTCGTATGTTAACTGAGACTTTCTTGCCGTCGCCATTGTAAGCATTCTATTTCGACTAGAGCCGACGGTTGGGTCCCCATATCCCAAATACAATCCAGCTCCAATTGCATGAGAAAAGATGTGTAGCTCATCTATTGGCTTTGAGAGAGGCCAACTTTTTAGGTAGGTATAAAATTTATTGACATCAATAATTTCTTTTAAAGTTATTTTTGCACTCGAATCAGAATTTCTAATCTTATACTTTAAGCTATCAGCAAAGACTTTGAAGTTCCAGTCATGCCCTCGACCGTAAATTATAACTACATTTTTACTCATGGCAGTTCAATTTCACATAGGAGTTTTAGTGGCTTCCATATTATTGAGAACAGGAACGCTCTGCAAGACAAAAACCACCCGTTTGTGATTCATGTCTGTAAATTCCACAAAGTGGACATCAACGCTGTTTAGCTGAACCTATAAACGTGTACTGGTGATCTAGGAGCGGCTTGATTATGACTTTATAAAATAGACCTAAACCTACCCCTTCCTAAAAATAGTGATATAGCCGTTTGTCGTAGCCGGGAATACACGTAAAAGCCTTACTATTCCCAGCTGCGTTTTTCAGGTTTAATAGTGACGAGTGCTTATCCGCATTTTGAACTTCCGCAACTTAGGCATGTTTTGCAGCCATCCATGAATATCACCGCTTTGGTATGACATTTTAGACACAGTTCAGCCGTCGGTGGATAACCGTCACTTGCCGGCTCTTGGTTATTGCGAACTTCATATTCGGACCTTTTCTCGGCAAGCACTTGTTTTTGAATATCACTCAGCCCTTCTGTTTTAATCAAGCCAATACTTTTTAAATGCGTTTCGATCGCATCACCAATTTCAGCAACTAGGGAGGGCATAAAACGGCCACCGGATTTGAAATACCCACCTTGAGGATCAAACACGGCTTTCATTTCTTCGGCTAAAAACGTGACGTCTCCACCCTTGCGAAAAACAGCGGAGATAACGCGCGTTAATGCAACGACCCATTGAAAGTGTTCCAGATTTTTTGAATTAATAAAAATTTCAAATGGCCGTCTAATTTCATGTTCAGTATCTGGATTTAAAATGACATCATTGATGGTGATGTACAAAGCATGGTCTGATAACGGTGTTTTTATTTTGTAGGTCGATCCGAGCAGGATTTCGGGTCGAGCGATATTTTCATGCATGGCTTCTATTTCTGGTGCCGCTTTTTCATTTGAGGACGGGATGTTGCTTTTGACTTTGTAGCCGGTAATTTTTTTATCGATAACTTTTCTGTTCATAATAACCTCGGTGATTAAAGTTTTCCGTAGTAGCCTTCTTTTAAGGCATCGTAGAGATTGGCGGCGGTGTGAATTTCCCCGTCGTAAGTGATTTCATCATTGCCTTTGAATTCGACTTCCGAGTCATCTTCAAGGGTGAAGATATAAGTGGTATTTTCCAAATCTTTTTTCTTGACGAGAACGCCTTGAAAGGCCTCTGGGTTGAAGCGGAACGTTGTGCAGCCTTTTAGCCCCATGTCATAAGCGTAAAGATAAATATTTTTAAACGCTTCGTAGTCGATATCGGTTGGGACATTAATCGTTTTTGAGATAGACGAATCTATCCACTTTTGTGCCGCTGCTTGAACGTCGACATGTTGTTCGGGAGCCACGGCATCGCTGGCAACGAAGTATTCGGGTAATGCGTGGTCGGCATTGTCAGAGTCGGGCATGGCATCAGGATTGATGAGTTCCCGGTAACGAAGCAGTTCGTATGAGAAAACATCTTTTTTCTCTTTCGTCTTTCGGCCTTCACTGATCACATTGCGGGAATAATGATGAGCAAAGCTAGGTTCGATGCCATTGCTCGCGTTGTTCGCTAACGATAAGGAAATCGTACCTGTCGGCGCGATAGAGCTGTGGTGAGTAAATCGACAGCCGTGAGTGGCAATATCGTTAATCAGATTCGGATCTTCTTCTGCCAACTGCTGCATGTAACGACTGTGGTACGCGTATAAAATGCGAGCGCTTACCTTGTCGCCGACTTTGTAAGTATTGGCGAGATCGGGGCGTTGCGCAATGAGGCTGCTGGTTATCTCAACTTCTTCGTTGAATAACGGTGCCGGGCCTTTTTCTTTGGCTAATGCAAGGCCTTCTCGCCAACCGGTTAACGCTAAATCTTTGGCAACTTGCTCGGTAAATGAAACGGATGCTGGGCCACCATAGGGAATTTTTAACATGGTGAGCGCTGAGCCTAAGCCAAGAAATCCCATGCCATGCCGGCGTTTTCGAAAAATCTCTTCTTGTTGTTGTGGCAGCGCGAGTCCATTGATTTCCACTACGTTGTCGAGCATTCGTGTAAATATGGTGACCAGTTTACGAAACTCTTCCCAATTGAATAGGGCTTGATCGGTAAAAGGCCGTTCTACGAATTTGGTTAGGTTTATCGACCCAAGTAAGCAGCTTCCGTATGGTGGAAGTGGCTGTTCTCCACATGGGTTGGTTGCCCGTATCGTTTCGCAAAACCAATTATTGTTCCACTCGTTTACCCGGTCGATTAAAATAAACCCGGGCTCTGCATAATCAAAAGTAGAGCGCATGATTTGATCCCATATTTTCCTGGCGGGCAATGTTTTATAAATTAAACAGGCGACTTCACCGGCTTCGTTGCGCAGATATGTTTCGCTCAGGTGCTCCATTCTGCGCCAGACGATTTCTTTTCCGTCTTCTGCTTCTTTGGATTCGTCTCTTTTTAAAATAGGGAATGACAATTCCCATGGCTCATCGGCTTTCACGGCTTGAATAAATTCATCGGTAACCAACAGCGATAGATTAAATTGACGTAGTCGACCGTCCTCGCGCTTTGCCGTAATAAAATCCGTGACGTCAGGGTGATGCACATCAAAAGTCGCCATTTGTGCACCGCGCCTACCTCCTGCAGAAGAAATGGTGAAACACATCTTGTCAAAAATATCCATGAATGACATGGGGCCAGATGTTTGTGCTCCGGCTCCGGCAACATAAGCGCCTTTTGGGCGTAAGGTCGAAAATTCGTAGCCAACGCCGCAGCCGGCTTTAAGGGTTAGGCCGGCTTCCACGTTTTTAATCAAAATGTCGTTCAGCGAATCTTCAATGGTGCCGGATACGGTACAGTTTATCGTGGAAGTTGCTGGCTTATAGGCGGTAGCCCCGGCATTGGATATGATTCTTCCGGCAGGAATAGCCCCTTTGCGCAAGGCCCATAAAAATTGCTTTTGCCAATAAGCTTGCCGTTTAGGTTCGGTTTCTGCCAGCGCTTGGGCAACGCGTTTATACGTATCGTCGAGGGTTGCATCGACGTTCTCACCTTGATTGTTTTTCAATCGATACTTTTTGTCCCAAATATCGTAGGAGGCGGATTGAAGATCCAAGTCAGAAGATGTGTGTTTCGATGCTTCGGCGTTAAGCGCTTGAGTCATAAGGCGAGAGTCCTATCTGATAGAGGTGTATGGCGTTATTTTGATCTGCCACGTACGCGATGGAGGCACTATATATGCTAATTTTTCTTATGGTTAGCACAACATGTGGGACAATATCGCTGATCTCATGATTTCGTATTGATGCAAATCAAGGTTCTGGGTAATGGTATAAGCAGTGGCGAATTAAACAGAAATGCGCCCTATTGAGGGTGGCGAACGCGTTAGGAGGGGCGAGTCTTCATTGAGACACTAATGGCGGTTCATCCCGTGCATACGGGGAACACTATTTTTGAGCAGACATACGAGCGTTTCGATGCTGTTCATCCCCGTGCATACGGTTCAAAACACACTAGGAGAATGAAATAGTGAGACCAACAAATACAAAAAATTATGGGATGGTAATAATGAAAGCTCTTTTTTACTATCACTGCTTTTTGTCGTTTCGTGTGCGTCTACAACGCCCCCTCTCTATACGAGGTATTTGTTCATTACAAAAATAAAGCAAATGGCGGGAATATTACGACTACTTACGGCCAACATTATAAATCGAGCAGGGAATTTTTTTATCCTCCCCTTCGACACAGCATACAGAGTAACAATTCACTTTTTATCAGTCAGTTATAAAACTAACATTGGAGGATTCAATGGCGATAACAGCAGCACAGAAACTAACGAGACAAACAATCAATGCCAAACATGGAATTATAAGTCGTGACAAGTGGGGTGTGAAACAACCTAAAATAACGAATCTTGCTTCCGACTGGAATTACACTGATATCGTACTGCATCACTCTGGTGACTTTGGAAAGAAAGATCCCAAATCGGTCGAGCAATTACACATGGTAGAGAAAGGATGGGATGATGTATCCTATCATTACTTGATTCACCCAAAAGGAATAATTTACGAAGGTCGTAAAATCTACCATAAGGGCGCTCATGTTAAGCTTGCTAATACAGGAAAGATTGGCATCTTATTGATGGGGGACTATAACGAGCAATGGTGGGACTTCGATGATACTTTAACCAAAAAACATGTAGCTATTGTCAACAACCTTATAATATCTCTCACAAGCACTTTCACTACAATCAAGCGCCTAGGCGGCCACAAAGAGTTTCTACCCAATCAGGGGTATTCATGCCCAGGAAACTTAGTTATGAATAAAATAGCTAACTTTAGGAAAAAGCATGGCTTATCAAAACCATAAAGTATCACTCACACTATCCATCATATCGATAATACTTATAACCATAAAATTATTCACAACTGAAATCTGGCTCAATGATGACCCTACTGCGATATTAGCGATTCAGTTTTCACCATCGCTAGCGTCATTAATAGCTGTGGATGATATTGATAGGCTTTTGTACATGCCGATAATCATGACTGAAAACGGTTTCCTGGGGGAAGGAATATACCGCTTAACAACCCAATACCTTTGGTGGATAAGCCCCCTAGTGGGAATTATTTATTACTTTGTGCAATTTATAAAAAAATTACGTTAATATATTTTCGTTAGCGAAGTGGTTCGCCTGCGACGTCATTGCGCCCAACCACTCGCTGAGACCCATGCAACCAAAAAAGGAAGCGAACAACACAGCAAACTTGCTGCACGCTCCCGGTCGCGTCTGCCCTACTTCGTTATTCCCTTAACGGACAGAATAGGTCTCAGCGTGATGCAACCATCTGCTGCTTCAACAGAGAAGTTTGCATCTACTGGGAAACCCACATCATCCAACCAATACCCTCGCAGTTGAACCCACGGCACCGGTCGGCGCTTTAGGGTTCTTCCGTCGATAGACGTGCTGTTGCGATTTTTCTTATGACAACTCCGATACACCTTGCACGTAAAAAACTCCTTAATTACTGTCTCCTTTTTTTGTGCATCCTTCTTCAGTGCGTCCTTCTTCGGTTGCGCTTGCGGGGTCACTGACCGCCACTTGCGCGGGTTAATCATAATCAAGCCCGCCTTTCACCCCAGTCAACACGTCACTAGCGTCTTCGCTCTTTGCGGTATCCTTGTGGTTATTGCTATCGGTATCCTTTCCTAGATACTTACCAACGTCCTTATCACCACGTTGACCAACATCCCTGTCGATTTCCTTACCGCTGCCCTTCGTATCCACAATGCAGCCTTTCTCCGCTTTAATACCGTCCACCGCTTCCTTGAAATCCACATGCGAAATTACCCCGTCCACACCAAGCTTTACCTTCGTATTCGCTTCAGAGAAGCGAGCACCCGGTATCACGCGCAATAAGCCAGACTCAGCCAACACCCGGATTCGGTCACCCACTTCAAACCCGAATTCCCGCAGCCACTTCCCCTGCAAAACAATGTAGGGATTGTACTGTCCTGAAATTACGGAATGAGCAAGGCTTCCAATACCTAAAGGGGTACTGGCGCAGACGTTTTGAACGATTAGATTGGTAGTATAGGAAGGTTTTTCTTGGGCCGAGCTAAACTCTAGCGTATGATCGAAATCAGCCATTTTGGACTCCTTATAAGTCTATTAGGGTTAGCAGCCTCTGAGTGTTAGTGCACTTGGGGGTTGCGATTTATTTTACAATTTAACGAATCGTTGGTGTGTACCTCCTCAGGTTTAAATCGTTATTTGTTCTTCATCATTGATGATGTGATTTTTTACTGTCTCACTATAAAGATACTTGCGACGTTACCTTTATAACACCCGTTCAATTCAGAAACTCTGAATTTGAACGGTTGAACAGCCACGTAATTCAACCCTAAGCGGCCCATTAAATCAACCCGCCATTATGTTTTTTGAGCGGTTACGATGCTAATCCGTTAATATTGTCACCTCGCTCTTTTTACCTAACGCATTAAGTGAGTTTGCCGCTTCGTCTTCTCGACAGATAAAAAAGTTTTAAACGACAATTGATTCTTATAAAGATTTGTTTGGGATAATGGTTTTTAGCTAATAAGAAGAATTTAGAGAGACCAATTTTTTATTGGTATTCGCTAGCGTTTTTCATGTTTTGTTGTGCGTCGCAGGAGCTTTTAAAAAGCAGGGTAATTCGTGGCAGACATACTTAACTTCATTACTGAAAGGTTCCTACTACAGAGAATTAAACCCGCTACTTTTTGAGTTCCTTGAACAGATTATCCACATGCACCCATCGAAATTCAGAGTCCTCATCCTTTCGAGTAACGCCAGGCTCCTGCTCCATACCTTCGGGAAGCCTCATGTAAGTCACAGGAACTCGCCCTCCCATGACAAAGGCATCTTGCAGCGAAATATAATCCAGAAAAATAGCTGCATATCCTGCCTGTGCGACACGAAGAGTGACCTCCTCATCTTTCTGGTCTAAAAAAACAAGGTAGTGGCTATTCACAAGCAAGCCCATTCGGCTCAAAAAAACAATTCCACCCGCCTTTAAGCCCTTAAAACCATTCACAATTACCGCTCTATGCTGAATGAACGGTTTGTCTTCGCCCGTATGTACAAGGCGAAAGGAAACATCGCTAACTTCAGATGACACAATCTTCACTTCTGCAACAACGGAAGCGCCTTGCAAAGCCTCGTCAAGCGTTATAGGTGCCATTTTTGTCGCAGAGCTATTCAAACTCCAAACCGATAAAAACAAACCGAGAGTGAGGTGGATTATTTTGATGTTAATAGATAATTTTCCCATACGTAGCCTTCTCAAATTCAGCGCCCATCTCTTTAATTTCTGGAATCCTTGGCGTGTTATTGTAATTACCCCAATGGCACAACTCATGAAGCAGAGTCGCTCCTACTACGTATACAGACACTCCCTTCGCAGTCGTATTTGAATGACTAGCATTTACTTTTTCAAAATCGACTACAGTACCGACATGGATCTCGACGGCACTAGGCTTAGCATGACGAAAACACCCATAAGCTTTCGGCACTCCGCACTGCCCATGATGCAGATCCTTTATCGTTAAAGTTGGACCTTTCCCCCACGTAACAACCTCTCGAAACTCCTTGATATCAATGGAGCCATACTTTGAAACATTTAAAACGATCACGGGGATAGATATAAGTTGAGGTATAGCCAACTTTATGTATTTTGTGAATTGAGGGTATTTCGCTTGATCAGTAGCGGAAAGAATCGCTTTAGACATCCTTGCTAATTAAGTTCGTAGATATGAAAAAGACTATGGTTATCCCAATAGGGATTTGAACAATATCAAGAAAGAAGCCCGAGGTCATCACCACCAAGTAGTTCTAGTTCACAAAGCGCACATATTTTTCAGGTTAATCACGAATAACGCATTAAATCATAGAGCACCTAATATGAGTCACATCCTACGTAAATTTAAACCAATATTTTTCAACAGAATGTTACAAAGTAGGCGCCATACAAAATCGAAACTGAATTGAGCCTTACACTCAATAGCAACAACGTTTATTTACCTTAGCTATTAATCCCCTCTCCGAACATGAGGGAAAACATTGTCTCCGTTAACTACGGGCCTCTCATCGTCCTCTTCTGCAATAATCGAATTGGGGAATTTAACGATAAACTCACACCCCTTACCCATCTCACTTTTAACGTCTATCTCGGCAAAATGCTCATCAGCAATCCGTTTTATCGCCTGCATTCCAATACCATTACCTTGGGCTTTAGTACTGGCAACGCCGTCCCATAACGAGTCCATAATACTCTGAGGCATTCCCACGCCCGAATCTGCAAAGCTTAAGCACACATGACTATCCGACTGCCAGGTTGAAATCGTTACGACTAAAGGCTGCCCCGCTTGGCGAGCTTCGATTGCGTTTTTAATGATATTAATGACTAATATTTTTAGATCGTCAGCATCTCCCATTATTTTGGGAATGTCTTTATAAAGGTAATTAACCTCGTCAATTCGCTGATTAAATAGAAACACACTATCCTTAACAACATCTTCCAGTGGCAACGCTATAACCTTTCTCTTTCTCTCTCCCTTTAAGATACCCGCCATCGTGGCAATCAATTGAGAGCCGCGCTCAACCTGCTCTAACACGATATCCTTCTGCTTCTCTTTATCGTAAATATCATTAGACAATACACCATCAATAATCGCCAAGGGTGCTTTAATATCGTGATGATAATGATTCATAACGCTCAGCATGGATAAGGTTTTTTTAGCTTGACCAAGCTGATCTTCCATTTTATCTAGCTGATTAATGCGGCTTAGCGTCTTGCCAAGCTCAAGCCTCAACCATTCAAACACTCTTATATCATCGTACCTATAGTAGGCATGGCTGGCTATAGGACCAGTGAAGACAAACCCTAAATTTGAACCTTTGTAGTCAATAGAGAAACAAGCATCGGCGCTACATTTAAATAGGATAGCTCTTACCTTTTCTGGCGCCTCATCTGCAAATACGACCCCATTAACCTCGGAACAATACACATCCAGTAACTCAATCTCACTTTCAGAAACCTGAGAAGCTTTATTCTCGCTATCAAAAACAACTATTTTATACGTCGTAACCCGAACAACCTGGTAAAAAAGATGATCGCACGCCCTGCGTAAATGGCTCAAGCTCATACATTCATTAAGAGCCAAAACAGCGTCTGAAATAACGAGATTGAAATCATACCCATCTTTCTCTATCAACTTTTTTGCCCCAGGAAGAATCCATTTAAGAAGACGTGGATATAATTCCAGAAAAACAACAATCAAGATGGCTAAAACAACAAAACTGCTTGAACCTTTATCCAAAGGACCACTTAGGGAAAAAAAGAAAAATATCGTCCAAACAAAAAACGTCAGCAGAACAATTCTAGATATTCCTGCACTTATAACCGAACGAAGATCCATCAACTGATGCTGAATCGTTGAGTAAAACAATAACGCAACAAAAACAATATTCAAAACAGACCCCATGTAATTCGACAAATACATGTCGTTAGGCATCACAAACAGATTAAAAGCCCCCCCCAAAAAGCTAACCAGCAGCGTAATCAACAGCCACTTCACTCTCTTTTTCTCTCGCTGGGTTACAACACGAAATCGAAGAATCGATAAACAAATAGCCCCGCAAAAACACCACAAGAAGATCCCTACAAACATGTAATAGACACTATCAACCTTAGGCAGATACCCTATTACTGACTTAGAAAGAAGAGAAGGAAGAAAGAACAAATTAGTAATTCCCAGCAGCATGCTACAGGCAAAACCGGGCAACACAACTAAGCGGAAAAATAGCGTAGAAGATGCCCCAACAATCCTCCACGTTAACAAAGCGAAACTTGGGGGAATGAAAAACATTCCCCACCGAGAAACATGAAACCAAACATCTAAAACTTCAACATCACTCACTACAGTTAAAAGATATAGTTCAAAAGACCACCCGCCTAAACTAAAAGTAGTGAAGGCAAGAGCTTTAGCCGCAGGATTACTTTTTTTACTTAAAGCAAACAGCCCAAGACAGATATCAATTAACGCAGTAATTAGGTATTGATTTATTACCAATCTTTTTTCCTCCTAATTTTGAGTTCATAAATTCTTGCGCCTCATCTATTTCCGTACATGCTAACAATACGGTTTTAAAATTGAGATGCGGATAAATCTTAGCATCTGAAATCGGATTACATTTGAACATTTTATAAAATCTTACATGCTCAGGTCGAACAGCTAAAACAATGCTACTAGCTTCCGATTCCTGAGCTAGCTCAGTCATCAATCTAAAAAGTTGAAATCGAGCCTTTAACCCCCCTCGCCCCTGAAACCTGGGATCAACTACGAACTTGTTCACTTCTAAATATGAGCTATCTTGAGGTAAAGCTTGCTCAATTTCATCTTTATAGATAGTTGAAACCGGCACATCCAAACGACTATTAGGCTCATACAAACAGGAACGCATAGACGCGACAGCTTTACTGCCATAATAAAGTAAGTATGAGGTACAATTTTCTCTCTCGTCATACTCATCAATAAACATCCTAGACGAACATTCATCAATATAACCATCATCTCGATAACTTTTATACCGCATAGAATAAACCTTATCTAGCATAAGCCCCCGAGCAGGAACGGTATTATAGTCAAATGTAGGGACTGATGAGTAGTTTTGGTTGTTGGAAACTTGCAACATAGTATTACCTCTTTGTTCTATGAAATTCTATGCAATTAAAGCTTTAAGCATTCCTTTACCAATTCACTTAAGAGCACAAGTGAGTCGTGCTTTAGGACGAGTATAAAATGCACCTTTTATGCGCGCTTCATCCCAAGCGTTTTTTCGGAATCCTTACTTAAATTCGAGATCCGACAGACTAACTTCTTACCTTTTTATTTTTCAGATTAGATTAGAATCAAAATATCAACACATAAATGCGCCACATATGACGATTGAGGCGTCAATTTCTTCAAGTCGTGAGGTAGGTATTTCTTTTGCTAAGCAGCAGTTTTACTTTTACAACTAAGCGATCTATAAGCGTGATTTTTAAGTGATAGGAGCGATATATCTGCATATTTGAATAGTGTTTTAGGCGCCCAACAGATGCCGGATGCGCCAACCTTATTATTGTTATTTATTATTTTCACAAAAGGTGCTCCTTCTCCAATCGGCTTCTGCTTATGCAAGCGACCCAATTATTCGATAGAATGCCCTCCTCTTAAGATTAGACTCGGTAATACAAGTTGTCGCGCGCCACAAACAAGAAAAACACGAAAGTCATTGTCGGCATGTCCGGCGGTGTGGATTCGTCTGTATCCGCCCTTCTCCTCAAGGAGCAGGGTTATCAGGTCGAAGGCCTGTTCATGAAAAACTGGAACGAGGACGATGGTACGGAGTATTGCTCTGCCATGACGGATCTTATGGATGCCGCCTCTGTCTGCCAAAAACTCGATATACACCTGCATACGGTGAATTTTGCCGGTGAATACTGGGATAACGTGTTTGAGCACTTTTTGCAGGAATACAAGGCTGGCCGCACCCCCAACCCGGATATTCTGTGTAACCGCGAAATCAAATTTAAGGTGTTTTTAGACTACGCTGAAAAGCTCGGGGCTGACTTTATCGCCACGGGGCACTATGCCCAAACCAAAGTCGACGGTGAGCACACATACCTCCGCAAGGGCTTAGATCCCAACAAGGATCAGAGCTACTTTTTACATGCGGTGGGTGAAGCAGAATTTGCCCGCACGCTCTTCCCTATCGGTGATATCGAGAAGCCCCAGGTCCGAAAAATTGCGGAAGCCAATGACTTGGTGACGCATAACAAGAAGGACAGTACGGGTATTTGTTTTATCGGAGAGCGCCGCTTTAAGGACTTTTTACAGAACTATTTGCCCGCGTCACCCGGCGACATCATCGATGAAGGCGGTAAGGTGATGGGAACGCACCAGGGCTTGATGTACCACACAATCGGCCAGCGCCAAGGCTTGGGCATTGGTGGTGTCGCTGGGGCGAAAGAAGACCCGTGGTACGTTGCCCAGAAGAATCTGGACGATAATACCCTTCGTGTTGTGCAAGGCGGCCAGCACCCCTTACTGTTTTGCCAAGACCTTATCGCTGAACAGCTCCACTGGATTAACAAAATACCTCCACCGGAAGGCTTTAAGTGCGCGGCGAAAGTACGCTATCGCCAAGAAGACCAGCAGTGTCAATTAAACTATCAAGATGACGGCTCGGGTAAGACCACGTTAAAAGTCACGTTCGAAAAAGCCCAACGCGCAATCACGCCCGGTCAGTCGGTCGTATTTTACGATGGCGATATCTGCCTTGGCGGCGCGGTTATTCAAGTTGCGGGAGTTGCTCTTGTCTGATTCACATGCTTCACAAAAAAACCCTCAAAAAACATGGCGTAACATCGCAATTGCTCTAGCCGGTGCGGCGCAAGCAATCAGTGTTGTTGAGCAGTTGGCCAAAACGGGATATTTGAGAACTGACGAGTTTGAAACGGCGGTGAAAAGTCTGTTCGCACAGAACCCGGAATCGGCCGAAGAAGTTTTTGGTGATATTCATCAATTACGCAGCGGGCTAGAAGCTCTCGAAGCTTTGCTCAGCCGAGATAAAGACCCTAAAAACGCCGATACTCTTCGTTATATGATGGGGGTTATGCATATACAAAAGCGCCTCACTAAACGCCCGAAGGTGTTGAATACGATTGGGGAGCGCCTCGACAAAGCCGAAATTCAATCACAGCATTTTAGTGTGACTCACGACAATGTGATCGGCAATATCGCGGATATTTATTCTGACACGATCAGTAAGTTTCAGTACCGCATTCAAGTCTCTGGAGAATACTCTTACCTGCAGCAACCCCGGCTGGCCGGTCAAATTCGCGTACTTTTACTGGCCGCCATTCGTGCCATTACGCTATGGCGGCAGTTGGGTGGAAATCGCTGGCAGCTCTTGATCTATCGCAGCAAAATAACGGAAGCCGCGGCATTGGCACTGCAAGAAGCTAAGGTTCATTGACTAAGCCTTCCTTTCTCTGCTCTCTTTATTGCTCGTCATCGCTCGTCGCCCCGCTCAGGGCCTGTTACCCGTCAAATTCTCCGCCCTATTGATGTTCCCCGATCATGGGGTGGGATTAGTCGTGCGCACGACTTAAATTTAGGCTAAAATTCGCCCCCTTTTTAACTCCTACACGAGATTGTTCAGGCAATGGATCTATCCCCTCTTTTCGCGGTTTCGCCTATCGACGGCCGCTACGGCAGCAAAACTCAAGATTTACGCACTATTTTCAGTGAATACGGCTTAATCCGTTTTCGTGTAGAAGTGGAGGTCCGCTGGTTACAGCGCCTAGCTGAGCATTCTGGTGTTCCTGAAGTCAGTAATTTTGGTGATTCTGCTCAAGCTCTGCTCAACAATCTCGTGAGCGAGTTTAATGAGGCGGATGCGCAAGCGATTAAAGATGAAGAAAGCGTAACGAACCACGATGTTAAAGCCGTGGAATACTTCATCAAGAAGAAGATCAAAAACAATGCCGAGCTTGAAGCCATTACTGAGTTTGTGCATTTTGCATGTACGTCTGAAGATATTAATAACCTTTCTCACGGCTTAATGTTGAAAGAAGGCCGCGATACGGTTCTGTTGCCCACGATGAATAAAATCATCGATGCTATTGCTGACTTGGCTAAAGAGTACGCGGCGATACCGATGCTTTGCCGAACACATGGCCAAACGGCTTCCCCTTCTACGATGGGTAAAGAGTTTGCCAATGTTGTCGCGCGTTTGCGTCGACAGGTTAAGCAAATTGAGAACGTTGAAATACTCGGCAAGATCAATGGCGCTGTTGGTAATTACAACGCTCACTTTTCGGCTTACCCTGAAGTCGACTGGCAAGAAAACGCGCAAACTTTTGTCGAAAGCTTAGGCCTTAGTTGGAACCCGTACACGACTCAAATCGAACCGCATGATTATATTGCGGAGTTATTCGATGCGATTTGCCGCTTCAATACGATTGTTCTGGATTTTGATCGTGATATTTGGGGCTACATTTCGATGGGCTATTTCAAGCAGAAAACCATTGCAGGCGAAATCGGTTCTTCGACGATGCCGCACAAGGTTAACCCCATTGATTTCGAAAACTCTGAAGGCAACTTAGGTTTGGCCAATGCGGTGTTTGGGCATTTGTCGGCTAAGTTACCGGTTTCTCGCTGGCAGCGCGATTTAACCGATTCTACTGTATTGCGTAACATGGGCGTGGGCTTTGGCTATTGCTCAATAGCTTATGCTTCTACGCTTAAGGGCATCAGTAAATTATTGATTAACGAAGATAACCTGGCGAAAGATTTAGACAGCGCGTGGGAAGTTTTGGCCGAGCCAATTCAAACGGTTATGCGTCGTTACGCGGTACCTGAAGCTTACGAAAAGCTTAAGGCGCTTACTCGCGGCCAGGCCATCAACGAAGAAACGATGACGGCATTTATCGCCACGCTTGAGATTCCTGAAGAAGCGAAAGCGGAACTGAGCAAGCTAACACCGGCCAATTATATCGGTAACGCTATTGCCCAAGCGGATGCGATTAAGTAAGCCAACGCAATTAAATAAGGGGTTATTTGATTACCTTAGCTTGCACGAAGCAATGCTAGACAATTAATTTAACCTAAAGAGAGATCTCAAATGAGTCAGTCGAACACTTCCTTTCCACGGCTGACGCATTTGGGAGATATCAGTATTGAAATCTTCCTTGCCGAATACTGGCAAAAAAAACCGCTTCTCATTCGCCAAGCTTTTCCTGGTTTTTGTGCGCTCATCAGTGCTGAAGAATTGGCTGGTTTAAGCCTTGAAGAAGAGGTTGAATCTCGCTTAATTACTCAGCAAGGCCAGGACTGGCAAGTCCAACACGGCCCAATTGCTGAAGACACATACAGCACTCTCCCCGAACGCGATTGGACCTTGTTAGTCCAACACGCCGATAGCATTGACCCAGGTTTTAACGACTTGCTCAACGCCTTCCGCTTTATTCCAAACTGGCGCCTCGACGATATTATGGTGAGCTATGCCACTGATGGTGGCGGTGTCGGCCCTCATTTCGATTACTACGATGTTTTTCTGTTGCAGGCTGAGGGCAAGCGACGCTGGCGTATCGGTCAGCGCTGTGATTCGCATTCACCACTGCAACCTGACTTGCCCATGAAGGTTCTCAAAAACTTCGAGACTCAAGAAGACTGGGTGCTGGAACCGGGGGATATGCTCTACATTCCGCCGAACGTGGCGCATTGGGGCGAAGCCGTTGGTGAGTGCATGACGTATTCCGTTGGTTTTCGAGCGCCCAGCCATGCAGACTTTTTATTGGATTACGCCCAAGAAATTGCCTCTACCCTGCCGGAAGACGACCGCTTTGGTGACCCGTTACTGACTCAGCAAGAAAACCCTGGGGAAATCACTACGGCTGCCATACAGCAGTTCCGCGAAATTTTGCAATCCATCACTTCGGATGACAAAGCACTCGCCTCGTGGATTGGGCAGTATTCAACCCAGCTCAAGCAACCGGTTGAAGGCATGAGCTCTGAACTGTCTTCAGAGGAGCTATTGAGTAACGCCCTCTTTCGATTAAGCCCCTACAATCGCGTCAGCTTTCATTTGGATGACGCTAGCGCGCTCTGCTTTATTAACGGCGAGCAATGGGTTTGCTCAGCATTATTGGCCGAAAAGCTGAGCAACTATTCATTTATTCGGGCTTCTGAATTTTCTGAGGCTGACCAAGATGTTCTGAATGAATTAGCCGATTCGGGATTATTGACCCACGATGATCGTCAAACCGATCAGCCTTAAGCCCTCTCCTTAAACTAAAAATAAGCGTGTGTGTGCGATGACATTGGATATTCACTTAGCCGACTGGTCGGAGCACTCAGAGGCATTAAGCGCTTTACGTCGAACTGTTTTTATTGATGAACAAAACGTCAGCTTAGAATTGGAATTCGATGGCCTAGACGATAAAGCGGATACCCTGCACTTTATCGCTTATTCAAATGAACAGAGTGATTCAGGTGAGCAACGCGATTTATATAAGCAAAGCGATTCAAATAAACAGCACTACGAAGCCATTGCCAACGGTCGTTTATTAGCCGACGGGCAAATTGGTCGCATCTGCATACGCAAAGACTCTCGGCGTCGCGGTTACGGTAAACGCTTGTTAATGACGATACTAAAACACGCGCTGCAATTGCCTAGTAGACCACCGTTATGGCTCCATGCGCAGGTTTCCGCTTTGGACTTATATCTGCAATGCGGGTTTACACCGCATGCTGAACGGTTTATGGAGGCGGGAATTGAGCATCAAGCCATGCACTTTGATTACGCTTCGCATTCCAATCTGAAAGCTGTTTTCGACGATACGGTTATCCGCTTAACGGAAAGAAAGTACTTTTCTCATCATATTCATCAGATGATTTTCTCGGGCCGACGCAGCCTGCAGATTTTGACCCATGATTTATCGGAGAAGGTTTTTCACCACGGTATCTGTGATGCTGTATCGCGGCTCGCACGGGCAAATCGCCACGCACAGATACAAATTCTTGTACAAGATACGTCCACCCTCAATGGAACACAGCACCCTTTGGTCACGCTCGCTCAACGACTACCCTCTTCTATTTCAATCAAGCAATTGCTTCAAGCACCACAAAAGGCAGACACGGCATTTGTGATTGTCGATGCTCAGCAGATGGTGTTTTTTAACAACGAGAAAGAGAGTGAAGGCTTCGCGACGTATTGTGCGCGCCCGGAATCGAAGAATGCCTTAGTGGAATTTGCTTACCTCTGGCAACACCACAGCGTTATTGATCCTAATTTACAGCAGCTTTCAATTTAATGATTTAGCGCTTTTACACATTAACGTTTTAACACATTAACGTTTTAACAGTAGAGCAATTGAACAGCTGAACCGACAACTTTACATTTAGCCTTATATGGCGGTCATCAATTCGACTCATGAGTAGGTGAATACAGTCGCTATAGGTCAACCCCGACTTGCGTTCCTTCATGCACAATTTGATATTTTTTGAGGCAATCAAGTGTTCCCGCCAATGGCCCCAGCGCCTTACCCGATACAAGATCAAACGCGATGCCGTGAGCTTGGCAGCGTAACTGCTTTTGGGGCAGCTGAGTTGCAGGTGTCAAAGGCACGCCCATATGAGGACAACTATTCTCGATAATAAATACCTGACCGTCCAACTGACACAGCAATAAGCTCTTACCATTTGCAGTAAACGCTTTTTGATAGCCATCCGACATGCGGCTTAACTGCTCAAGTGGAAAAAATGACATGGACGATCCTTACGATTGGGGTTATTTACCATTATAGAGTAGCCTTAACGCATAGTAAAAAGTCGCCATAAAACGTAAAATGCCCCGCCAATCGTCCATACTAAGTTCTATGTCATTACACAACAATCTCATCAAAATCGCGTATAAAGCTAACTCTGAGCACTATTTTTTGTGCTTTGCGGGATTGGAAAAACAGGTGTGGCTGGATAGCGGCAAACCTTCTTCAACTTATGGTCGCTATGATATTTTAAGCGCCGCCCCCGTCGACGTTCTCGAAAACCCCAGTATCGAAGCCATTGAAGCGCGTGTGGAAAGCATGCGCACTAGCGTGCCCGATGAAATTCGACAGAACCCCTATTTACCTTTTGTTGGTGGTGCGATTGGGTATCTCAATTATGAATTTAACAGTGACGACTTTGGCATTAGCTCTCACAAGGGTTTACGTAACAGTCACTTCGGTTTTTATCATTGGGCTCTGATTCAAGACCACAAACAAAAAACGGCGACGCTCGTTTTTTTATCGACGTGTTCGGAGGCATTTAAAAGCAATATCATTGCCCTTGCCTCTCAGACGCCACCAGAAACTGCCCCGCTATCCAAGCCCCAAACCCAACCCGAATTTTCGGTATCGGGCTTTCATGCAAACTTATCGAAACAGAAATATCTAAACGCTCTCGATACAATAATGCAGCATATTCTCGTGGGAAACTGTTACCAAATTAATTTTTCTCAGCGTTTTAGTGGCGAGTTTAGTGGCGACCCAAAAGCGGCATACCTCGCGCTAAGAAAAATACTGCCCAGCCCATTTTCTGCTTTTATTGGGCTATCCGACGATTCGATACTCAGTTTATCACCAGAACGTTTTATTCAAATAGACGCTAAAAACAAGGCTAAAACACAGCCAATTAAAGGCACAGCCCCCCGAGGGCTAACGCCTGAAGATGACGCCGAACTCGCTAAAGGTTTGCAAAGCAGCGAAAAAAATCGCGCTGAAAACCTTATGATAGTGGACCTATTACGCAACGACTTCAGTAAATCCTGCGAGCCCTTTTCGGTAAAAGTGCCGAAGCTTTTTGATTTGGAAAGTTTCGCAAATGTTCACCATCTAGTGAGCACTATTGAAGGGAAAATAGAAACCGGGATCTCTGCATTAGAATTTTTTATTCGCTGTTTTCCCGGCGGCTCTATTACTGGCGCACCCAAAAAACGTGCCATGGAAATTATTCGCGATTTGGAAGAGCACCCACGCAATATTTACTGCGGATCAGTCTGTTATTTGAGTGCGAACGGAAACTTTGATTCTAATATCTCAATTAGAACATTGCTGGTCAGCGAAAATAAAATTTATTGCTGGGGTGGAGGCGGCATTGTCGCCGACTCCAACCCAGAAGATGAATACCAAGAATCTTTACAGAAAATTGGTGTTCTTATCGAAGCGCTACAATGACAGGTCTCGCACACTGGCTTTAATGAACTCTTTCTTCAAGTCTTCATAGGAATGTACTGCTGGGAACTGCGAAAATTCTTCAATCACATTTTTCGGTGCGTTGAATAAAATACCACGGTCAGCTTCGGCCAACATCGTTGTGTCGTTATAGGAGTCCCCAGTCGCAATCGTGCGATAGTACAAGGTCTTAAACGCAGCGATACACTGACGCTTTGGATTTGCCTGACGCAAGTTGTAGCCCACTACCTTGCCAGTTGAGTCGACGGTGAGGTTATGGCAAAGCAGTGTCGGATAACCCAACTGCTTCATAAACGGCCCGGCAAACTCATAAAACGTATCGGAAAGAATGATCACTTGAAAGCGAGCACGCAACCAATCCAAAAACTCTGATGCGCCATCGAGCGGCCTCAAAGTAGAAATCACTTCTTGAATTTCATTAAGTCCCAAACCGGCCTTTTCCAACTCGCCTAGGCGCATTGTCATCAATTCGTCGTAATCGGAAATATCACGCGTTGTTGCTTTTAGGGCTTCTATACCCGTTTTTTCCGCAAATTCGATCCAAACTTCGGGAATTAATACCCCTTCAAGGTCTAAACAAGCCAGCTCCACACTGATCTCCTCTTAAATGTAATAGTAAAAATGAAAAGCCCATCGCCAATGACGGTTGTCATTTTGGCGCTGAGATTCGGTTCTTTGTGAAGCACTCTCAAGACAGGCCAATGCCGTGATGACCACTAAATTAGCCCAGTACGATCCTATGCACCATCTGCGGTGTTAGGCCTACATGAATAATTAGAGCCTGCACCACGAGCATGACAAATGCTTTGGGTATGGCGTGTATTGGGAGTGCTTCACAAAGGATCGAAGCGGTCCATAAAGAGTTTACTTTTCTATGCTAGCAACGTCACCTCAATCGAGTTCGATATTCTAATCAACTTAACACTCGTATATCGATCAATCTTCAACCTCCCTCAAGAGAACACTCAAGGAATAATAAGTCTGCATTCAATTCGGTATATCAGTATAAGCCATCGATATTTCTCTTGGATAGTCAGCTCTGCTATCCTTTCGCCCTTAATTCTACCCCAAGACACTATTTAGCAGGCTGGAGCACCACCACACATGAGCGACCCCATCAACTTTATAGACGTTGATAGCACACTACAAGATTCCTCACCCCAGGAAGTTCTCAGCTACGCGCTCGAACAACACGACAATATCACCTTATCTTTCTCTGGCGCAGAAGATGTTGTCCTGATTGATATGGCCACCAAGATTAGGCCGGACATCGCGGTATTCAGCTTAGATACCGGTCGTCTACATGCCGAAACGTACGAGTTTATCGAAAAGGTTCGTAAACACTACAACATCAGCATCGACGTTTTATCGCCTAACGCCGCCGCCGTGCAAGCACTCGTTGCCGAAAAAGGCCTGTACAGCTTCTACGAAGACGATCATAAAGAATGCTGTGGTATTCGCAAGGTTGGCCCGCTTCGCAAACACTTACTGGGTGTAGACGCTTGGGTCACCGGTCAACGTAAAGACCAAAGCCCCGGCACACGCGCACAAATCCCCGTGATTCAAAGCGACAGAGCTTTCGCCAGACCCAGTGAAGAACTGATAAAATATAATCCGTTGGTCAATTGGTCTTCGGCTCAAGTATGGCAATACATCGAAGAGAACAATGTTCCATACAACACTCTTCACGATAAAGGCTTTGTATCCATTGGCTGCGAACCTTGTACAAGGCCTACACGACCAGGCCAGCACGAACGAGAAGGTCGCTGGTGGTGGGAAGAGTCCACCAAAAAAGAGTGCGGCCTACACGACACGAACACCAAAAAATAACTCTCTTAAAATAGGTTTTGAGTACTCACCATGATTCGACTGACGACAACGGCTTAAAATAGAATGAAAATCATACTCGTTAAAAAAATACTAAAAGATGGCTCACCCTGTAAAAAGTGCGCTGACGTTTTGGGGAAACTCGAAAGCTCTGGTCACATGGATAAAATCGATGAAATCCTCATTGCCGACGAGCGGGACGAAAACAGTGCGGGTGTTGCCCTTGCTAAAAAACACAGCGTCGATCGCGCGCCCTTCTTTGTTGTCGAAAAGGACGGACAAGAGCCTGAAATTTATACGGTGTATATGAAATTTCTAAAAGAAATACTTGAGCAAAAAACAAACGAAGCGGATGAAATAAAAGAAATTATGGATAATCAGGATTTAGATTTTTTATAATCCTTCGTCGCAGTATGTCTTGCAAACATTAAAAAGCCGACTGATGTCGGCTTTTTAATGTTTGCAGATTGGCTAATTAGCCCCAGATAAACCGGCCATCAATACTCGGGCAGATCAATACGGGAAAATAACTCATCAAGCTCAAGTTTAGAGTGTCGACTGAATGCCTCGCTCACGACTTCTTTTGTGAGGTGAGGAGCAAACGCTTCGATAAATTCATACATAAACCCACGTAGGAATGTACCGCGTCTAAAACCAATATTCGTTGTGCTTGTTCCAAATAAATGGCCAGCATCCAAGGCGACCAAATCAGAATCTTCAGCCGGATTGTAAGCCATTTTCGCTATAATACCGATCCCCAAGCCTAGCCGAACATACGTTTTAATAACGTCCGCATCTGCTGCCGTAAACACCACTCTTGGCGCTAAGCCTCGCTCCATAAACGCTTCATCTAATTTAGAGCGACCCGTAAAGCCAAAGACATATGTCACGATAGGATGCTTCGCAACATCTTCAAGCGAAAGAGTCGACAACTGACAAAGCGGGTGATTTTTAGGCACCAATATGCAGCGGTTCCAACGATAGCAAGGCAACATAACCAAGTCGCTGAATAATTCTAACGCCTCGGTCGCAATAGCAAAATCAACACTGCCATCGGCTGCCATTTCAGAAATTTGCATCGGGGTACCCTGATGCATATGCAATGAAACATCGGGATACTTGCGAATAAAATCACCAATAACACGAGGCAACGCATAGCGTGCCTGCGTGTGCGTGGTGGCAATCGAAAGGCTCCCTTTCTTCTCATTACTAAATTCTTGAGCAACTTGTTTTATGCTTTCAACTTTGCGTAAAATTTCGCCAGCTGTACGCAAAATAGCCTCACCCGCAGGGGTAATACGCGTGAGATGTTTTCCACTTCGTGAAAATATTTCAACACCAAGCTCATCTTCCAGTAAGCGAATTTGCTTACTGATACCTGGCTGAGATGTATACAGACTTTGTGCAGTCGCAGATACATTCAGTTCGTGATGAGCCACTTCCCAAATGTAACGCAGTTGTTGCAGTTTCATATGCCCTCCGAGCGGCGGCAGTTACAACGAATAGACAGAAAGAATACCGATTTATATTGCCACACTAATTTTTTCATTATAAAAATATAATCAAATATTCTTTTGAAGAATAGTTATAGATCGTTATATTTGCCAGTCATTTTTGTCTATTCAACTGGAAAACACTAAAAACCGATGGATTTTTTGTTCTATATCTTAGCCGGGGCCGGCGTTGGCCTAGCCATTGGCCTCACTGGCGTCGGCGGTGGCTCATTAATGACGCCACTTCTCATTATGTTTGGCATTCCAGAAAAGGTCGCCATTGGCACCGATCTCCTCTATGCATCCATCACTAAGACGGGCGCTATGGCGACTCACATGCGCCAAGGAACGGTTCGCTGGCGCCTCGTTCTCTGGATGGCCGCTGGAAGTATTCCCGCATCATTTGCCACCAGTTATGTTTTAAAATATTTTATTCCTGCAAATGTAGATTACAGCTCGCAGCTCAGCCAAGCCTTAGGCTTTATGTTAATTCTGACGGCTATTGTGGTTTTTTTTCGTCGAAGGATTCAAGCAGAGGACAAAGAGGTCACTATTTCGTGGATGCATCGCCACGCAAGTATCATTACTTTTTTTGCGGGAATATTTTTAGGCGTTTTCGTCACGCTATCGTCAGTAGGTGCAGGTGCGTTTGGTGCAGCATTATTAATGTGGCTATACCCTCGCTTGCCCGCCATTCATATTGTGGGAACAGATATCGCCCATGCCGTACCACTAACCCTGATTGCAGGTCTCGGCCATTTATGGAACGGTAATGTGGATTTTCAACTTTTAGGAGGCTTGCTAATCGGTTCGCTACCGGCGGTACATTTTGGAACCAAAGCCGCAGCCAAAGTCCCTAATACAGTACTGCAACCTATATTGGCGGTTTTACTTTTTGTGATCGGTATCCGTTTCGCATTTTTTGGTGGCGGCAATTAAGCCGTCAGTATCACGTTCGCCCTTAGCAGAGCCCTGCTTAACGATGAGGTGAGCTAAGCCCTGTTTTCCAGATCATCATCGCTAGACCTAGTCAGCGCTCTCGCATCCAGCATGGGAACCATAAAAACAGGAACCTTAGCGAGCTGAAGTATTTTTGATGATACGGAACCAAGCACTCGTTGATCGATGGTGTCCGGCCCATGGCTACCAATAATAATGAGATCCGCCTTTAGGCGCTCGGCTTCCGATAAAATTATCGGTGCTGGCTTACCCGGCACAATGACGATATCACCGAGTCTATTGAGCAGGTTGTCTTCGATTAAATGATTGGAAGCAATCATTTCAAAAACTTCATCACGCACGGATTCGATAACCCCTTTAATATTGCGTGCTCGCAATACTTCGCGCTTTACCGCGTCGGAACAATAACTTTTGACAATGGCTGAGGTAAATTCTGAGAGTGGTGGCACTGCGTGGACAAGGCAAATTTTTGCATCAAAGTGCCTCGCAATGGATTCAACGTAAACAAAAGCTAGCGGTGTGTACGGCCCCAAATCCGTGGCAAATAAAACAGTTTTAATCATTCAACACCCTAGAAACGTAAAACGAAATCGCTAACATAGAGCCTCTCCCTGAAGCACGTACATTGCCTATAACTAGAGGTTAGCGTTTTAACGCTTGTTTGGATATAGCGCCACTAGATGGATTAATACTAGGTTTACAGGTTCTTATTACATGAATGGCGCGCTGAAAAAAATAAAAGAATGCCTTAAGAAGGTCCTAGTAGGCAAAAAGAGATTAGAGGCGCCACGCTGAAATACCCGTTCGAACCCAAGCTATTTAACAATATTCGCCACGCCATGCGGCACATGCCCAGCGGTAATAACATGCTCGCTTGCCGAGTCACAATGCACTTGCTGATCATCAAAAAAAACGTCGGCTCCATAAGCCTGCAAAAACTGGCCTTTGGGCAACCCGCCCAAGAATAACGATTCATCTATTCGAATATCCCAAGCTCTTAAGGTACGAATAACTCGCTCGTGCGCGGGCGCTGAGCGCGCGGTCACTAATGCCGTTCGAATGGGGCAGTCATCTTCACTAAACTCTGACTGGAGACTTTGGAGGGCAGACAAAAATGATTTAAACGGTCCCCCGCTAAGTGGCTTTTTAGCGGATGCCGATTCACTTTTTGTAAACGCATCAAGCCCATCTTTTTTATACACTTGCTCTGCCTCATCAGAGAAAATTACTGCGTCACCATCAAAAGCAAATCGTAATTCTGCCGCTTGCTTTTTTTCTTTAGTCGAAGGCATCAATGTGGCCGCTGCTACTCCGTGCTCTAACGCACCTCTTACGTCTTCCGCATCCATTGATAAAAACAAGTGAGCATTAAATGCATGAATATACCGATAAGGACTTTCTCCACCGCTAAAAGCTGCTCGCGTAATATCTAAACCGTAGTGATTAATCGAGTTAAATATTCGCAAACCAGTATCTGCACTGTTACGAGAGAGTAAGATCACTTCGACGCGCGGCTCGCCTTTTAGCAAGGAGTTTATTTTGAGTAGCTTTTCCACCATGTGAAAAGCATCACCGGGCTCCAAAACCACATCTTCATGATCGATCTGGTATCGGGAATATGCACTTAAGCCTTCCTCTTCAAAAACATGATGGCTATCATCAAGATTAAAAAGCGCGCGAGAAGAAATCGCAATAACCAACTTGTTTCCAAACCCTGCAGGCATATAAATTACTCTACTGTCTAAGGTGAAAATGGCTATGGTGAAAATAGATCTTCACGCCATCGATTTCTGGCCCTTTCGTTGAGCCTCCGTCTTTCATTATGAGGTGTATCACGCGGGCCTTACAATATGACGCTATCAACCCAAGTCCCGCTACACATCTCTGCGCACTTAAAAATTAGTTTGCACCTTATGTCATCAGTTGTTCGCTATACGGAAATAGCCCGTATATTCCACCGGTATGCACGAAAACGATATCGCTCACGCCAGCGAAACGTCCTTTTTTAATCTCCTCGGTCAGACCATAAAAAGCCTTTCCGGTATACACGGGGTCAAAAAAGACGCCTTCTGTTTTTGCTGCCCATCGTATGCATTCAAACATCTCGGGATAACCCACACTGTAACCTGGGCCAATATATTCGTCGACGGTTTGAATGCTTATGGAACCTGACAAGCCTGGGCTAGAACTCATAAACAAGCCCTGCCACTGATCCACATCCTCTATGATTTTACGATGAAAATACTCCGACGAATCACACACGGCCACTCCGGTTACTGCGGTGTCAGATTCCAACAAATGAAATCCAAGCGTTAAACCGCCCTGCGTACCACCAGAACCACTGGCACAGACGACAGCGCCAGGTTCAATATCATGAGTTGCAAAGTCGCCGATCATCTCTTTAGCTGCCGCAATGTAACCCCACAATCCTAAGCCGTTACTTCCTCCTGTGGGTATAGAGTAACAAGTACGACCCTGCTCACTATGCCGTTTTTCAACAGAAGCAAATATTTTACGAAGGTTGTGGGTAAAGTAGCGTGGGGAATAAACGGATATCTCTGCTCCGCACAGGGCGTCCAACAGTAAATTGCCTTCATACCCTGAACCAGCAGGAATGACGTCTTCTGCAGTATAAGAACCGGGCCTCTCAACAAGGCCTTTGGGGCCCCGTAAAACGAGATGGCAAGCTAAACCTAGCTGTGCGGCTATTACAGCTGTCGCTCGACAATGGTTGGATTGCAATCCGCCACAAGTTACTACGGTGTCGCAACCTCGCTGCAATGCGTCCGCCATCAAAAACTCTAGTTTTCGGATTTTATTGCCAGAAACTACGGAGCCGGTTTGATCATCGCATTTCAACCAAATACGAGGCCCACCAAGAGCTTCCGATATTCGATCTAACGGCCTAAGAGGAGTTGGCGTATGCGCCAGGGATAACTGTGCGGGAAAAGGCGGTATCATGCAGGCACGGTACCGCGTTATTGACTGAGGGTAAAGTGTTCACCCTACCAGCTAATGCTCGTATACAGAGCCTACTGAGGCTCTGTCACTCTACGGACACTAGATAGTGACCATCCCGAAAAGGCCCTGCTGCGGATAAATAAAAACGCTCATCTTTGCACCACTGCATGTAGTTGTTTGCAATAAGCAAACGCCCACATGTAGTGACGCAAATCTAAGAGTTTTTATTTTCCCTCGCGACGAGCCATTTCTGGACGGGCACTAGATAGACTTTAATGTACCTTTTGGAAGAACAGCGTGAACCGCTATCTTCTGAAACTTCAATTCAACACTGTCGCTAGCTTTGAGCGTCAAATAATTTTCATCAACTTCGATAACTTTGCCTAGCATACCGCTATTCATCACGACTTCGTCGCCTTTAGATAGCGAGCCACACAGATCTTTTTGATCTTTTTGACGCTTACGCTGAGGCCTAATGATCATGAAATACATGAATACAAAAAGACCGCCAATTAAAACTAGATTCATCATACCTGCACTTTCTGGTGCAGCTGCGGCATCAGCTTGTGCAACAGCCTCAGCAATAAAGAAGCTCATGAAATACCCCTAACAATTCGATTTAATAGTGTGCAGATGGCTAGGACAGCCTTGCTTCATACTTTGCGCACTCTGACGTCATTGTTTTGCCCATCAAAGAAGTCATTTATAGCTATAAATGACTTCTTTTCAAACAAAAGCCCAACCAGGTCGTCGACGCAAACGCTTATCGCAATGCCCTAACACACTGAAGGATTCTCTTCTGCCAGATGAATCAGCCAAGAGCACTGCTCTCATACGCCAATTTCGTCAGCTATCCGAGGGCGGAACTCTACAAGACTTGGAGGCAGGAATCAACGAAGCCACCTGACTTTTAAGGCCAAGCAATATACTGCGTAACGCGCAGATGGCATCGAATGATATTGGGACTAAGCGTAGTCTCGAAACAACTTTCGGAAAGTACTGGGGGATAACGAAGTCCAGCGCTTGAAAGCGTTTGTAAAACTGGTTCGGTCAGAAAAGTCGAGAGAGCTCGATATGTTATCAATACTCATATACTGACGAATCAGATAATCTATGGAGTAGTGATACCTTACCTGATCTCTGAGTTCAGCGAAGCTGACCTCTTGCTTTTGTAAGCGCCGCTGTAACGTACGTTTAGAAAAGTTCAACTCTTCGGCAATGTGACTAATACTGAGAGGATGTTGACCAATTCTCCGCATTAAAACTTCAACAACCCGAGCAGATACGCCGACCGTTTCCGGTAGACGCGACCTTTCTAGGTATGCGTTTAGTGCCTCAGCACCAGATAATGATTCAGACTTTGCAACGTTATGCTGCGCGTTTAACTCTGTTATCATCAGGGAGATTCCTTCCTGCTAATAATTAATTAAAAACGCTTAATCATGAGTATTTTTACAGTACCGCAATCAAATAAAAAATGAAAAAGCGATGCGTTTTGTAAGCATTATACGCCGTTAATGCTGTTTTAAAACCGCTGTCTGAGCGTCAAACAGTACGTGCGTCTCAAATTTTCATGAAAGATTTGATATATATAACAAATAGCGAGCGTATGTGGTCGCGCAATAACCACTACGCATTTGCTGCGGTGCAAACAAACAATTCAACCCTCTTATTTTGTTAACATGAACAGAGTAACAATTAGCGAATTAAAAACAACGCCGCCAAGAGTCGCCGCCCCAGCGCGGTCACATTTCAAGCGAGCACCACATCACTGGCACACTAACCTAGCTTTTACAGTTACGCTAAAAAACACCAACACTCCGCATTAAAAACACCACGTCCCACCACCCCCTAACCAACACAGACAAAACAACCACCCCATTAATTAACACGTGCACCATTAACGACCAAAAAACACAACGCAACAATTAAAGTGCAGCACACACCCTCAAGCAATCATCGCTCTCACCCCTGCTAAACCAGCGCAATGCATTGCAATTGTTTATACAGATAGGACTGAGGCAGCAGATTTAACGGGCAAACCATTTAAAACGTTTATTCCATTTCGCTATACCCCCTCCCCTACCAGAACCCTCAACCTAATAATTTCCAGTTCGAAAGACAGCACAGTCAAAGATCTCAACGCAATTATTCGCCCCCCACTTATCCGCAGCTTTTGCCCTCACTCAAAACAAATCACGCAGTCAATAAAAATAGCCGCACTTTTAATTGCCCACCCCCACCACGAACATAAGAAAAAACCTAGACTCGAAACAAAAACAATCTGACATCCTTATTTGTTTTTGCATAAACTCCCTTTCTCTCAACTAGATGATACCAACGACAAGCATGCGCTTCTCTTAATTACAGCCCGCATATTTCACCCTCTCCCACCACATTACTTTGTTGCGCTGAAGCACTCCCCAGATCCAATTTTAACGCTGACTGCAACAATGACTATCACGACAAAATCAATTCCCGTAGCAATGACGAAAGACCGAAAGGAGTCTCGACCGAACACTCCAAGACACCACAAAAAAGACCAGCGTCCATTAGCATGCCAGGCCACCGCCAGAAACTTATACGCAACGTAAGAAAGAACAAGGAGAGGAGCAAGTACGCTATACGCACGACAACTAAGACCTCCATTTAGCCCCCGACATTTAACCGAGCTAAATAGCGCTTTGACGCCACTACAAATAGACACCAACAGATAAACGGGCGCAAATCAGAATCCGGGCCGCTCCAAGCATTACGTGGACACCCGCCACCGTAAACCACCAGAAGAAACTGAAGATAAATATGCTTGACTCACAAACCAAGCCCTCTAGAACAAGGGCCAAACTTGAGGGTTTTATGATTATTGCACTTCCGCAAAACGCTTAAATTCACACCGCAACCAACATAGCGCATGACCTGAAGCTAAGAGCAGGTCTCTAGCGCGCTAACGCAAAAGGGCGAGACAATTTGCATTGTCTCGCCCTTTTTATGATTGTAGATGCCTCTAGAAAAGAGAAAGCCTATACACAATCCCTAAATAATTTTCTAAATGTACTCGGTGACATTCCAGTCCAACGCTTAAAAGCATTAGTAAAGCTAGTCCTGTCAGAAAAATCCAACGCGACCGAAATACTATCAATACTTTTTCGGTTTGTTACGAGATAGTCAATAGAGTAGTGGTATCGCACCTGATCACGAAGCTCTGCAAAATTAACACTCTGCTGCTGCAATCGACGCTGCAACGTACGCTTTGACAAATTCAACTCATCTGCAACATGACCAATACTTAACGGGGAATCCCCTATACGGCGCGTCAGCGTGTCCACAACACGGCCAGGAATACCGAATAGCTCTGGAATCCTAGCTTGATTAAGATAATCATCTAGCGTGCTAATCGAGCCGCTGGCAAACATCGATGAATCGACACTCTTGCGCTGCACTTGAGTCTTCTGCTGGTCTGCAAGATAGGCTATACCTTCGGCCAATTGAGATAACAAAGCCTTGTCATCTTCACTTATTTTTGAAGAGCGTGACCTTGAAGAGAAAAAGCTCAATACACTTTTCGACGCGTAATGAGGAAGAACTTGCGTACCGATATAAGAACGAACGGATAAGCCGCCATAAGCTAGAGGGGAAATCACATTACCGGTTTCAGCGACATTTAAAACGTCACAAACTTCATCTATCGAATTAACTCGATGACAAAGAAATTCAGAAGTGGAAATATGTTGCCCAACGTAAAAAAGCCCTTCACCAGCACAAGAGAATGCCTGAATTTCATAAACGCTGTCGGAAACTGGTTTTGCTACCAGAGCATATTCCATACCGAAGCGAGCCTTACCAGCATCAAGCAATAAATTAATCGCTTGATTGTAAGATTCCATTACGTGGCTTTTAACAATAATATTATAAAAAAGCGCCAAGCACTGCTCGGTGTTTTCTAGCTGCCATTGACCTATCGAAAAACTTGTCGGAACTGAAGCGGATATAGAACTACTTCTGTCTGTAAGCGTCAAAATATTCACCACCTAGGAGTTTAGTTTATCGAAAAAACTGGCCAAATTGGAACGGCTAGTTCTGCAGCGCGTAAAGTAGGTGTTTGTAGTACTTTCGTACAGTCTCTAGCGCGACAAAAAATTGATTTCGGTGACAATAGTTTACATTTGCGATCTAGTTTTGATCGAATTGCACAGATAATCACGCATTGACGCACAAAGAATCCTCTACTGATACTCGTCTAATTTGCTCAAAAAATCAACAAAGATTTTCGCTGACAATCTTTATAACATCGTCATGATGGGTCTTGGTTTTAAACTTATTCATAATAAATCGCAGTTTTCCGGCCTTATCAATAACGAATGTTGTTCTTATCAAGCCCATAAATTCCTTGCCCATAAATTTTTTGGGGCCCCACACGCCATACTTGTCCGCAATAACATGCCCATCATCGGATAAGAGATCGAAATTCAGCTCATGTTTATCAATAAACTTTGTTAGCTTTTCAATGGGGTCGGGACTGACACCTAAAACAACGGTATCCAAATCAGCAAAGACTTTCTGCGAATCTCGAATGCCACAAGCTTGAGTCGTACAACCTGGAGTCATAGCGCGCGGATAAAAGTACAACACTACGTTTTTCTCACCAACAAATGAAGACAGCTTCACCTTCTCTCCCCCCTGATTTAGCAGGGTAAATGCTGGTGCTTTATTACCTATTTTTGGAAAACTCATAGAAAGGAGACTCGTTTAAATGTGTCGTATCGGGATATTTAGAACGTAAATCTGGCGACTTCTGATAATCTGACGCCTGCAGATACAAAAAAAGCGCGGGACGTTAATCCAGCGCTTTTTGTATTGCTATGCAATAGACCTTATGAAGGTAACAACGACTTAACCGCGTCGCGCTCTTCTTTAAGTTCTTTTTCAGTTTGGATCATGCGCTCTTGAGAGAACTCGTCGATTGACAAGCCTTGAACGATTTCCCAATCGCCGTCTTTACAAACAACAGGGAATGAGTAGATCAAACCTTCTTCGATACCGTAACTTCCATCACTGTATACACCCATGCTCACCCAATCGTTTTCAGGAGAGCCTAGAGCCCAATCACGAATGTGGAAGATGGCAGCGTTTGCAGCTGAAGCAGCACTAGAAGCGCCGCGTGCTTTAATGATCGCAGCACCACGTTGTTGAACTTCAGGAATAAACGTTTCTTCGTACCAAGATTGATCAACTTGATCTGTTGCCACTTCACCGTTAACAAGCGCGTGGAAAAGATCTGGGTATTGAGTTGAAGAGTGGTTACCCCAAATTGTCATTTTAGTCACGTCAGCAAGAGTTTTGTCTAGCTTCTGAGCCAACTGAGACATTGCTCGGTTGTGATCTAGACGAGTCATTGCAGTGAATTGACGAGGGTCAATATCTGGAGCGTTACGCTGTGCAATTAGAGCATTTGTATTTGCAGGGTTACCTACAACAAGTACTTTGATTCCGCGAGAAGCGTGATCATTGATTGCTTTACCTTGCGCAGAGAAGATAGCAGCGTTAGCTTCAAGAAGATCTTTACGCTCCATGCCTGGTCCACGAGGACGAGCACCAACTAAAATCGCGTAGTCAGCGTCTTTAAAAGCTTCATTAGCGTCGTCGGTACATACCATACCGGCCAATAGAGGGAATGCACAATCATCTATTTCCATCGCAACGCCTTTAAGGGCGTCAAGAGCTGGAGTAATCTCTAGCATCTGAAGGATAATTGGCTGATCTTTACCCAGCATTTCGCCTGCGGCGATTCTGAATAGAAGTGAGTAACTGATTTGGCCTGCAGCACCTGTGATGGCTACACGAACGGGTGATTTCACTATATTTCTCCGTCTACTTTAAGAAAAAATGTTGGTACCGAGTTAACCCTTATGATGAATAAACAAACTATAGGAGTTAATCGATGTTAAGCGGGCGCAATTATAGTCAAATTCGCGAAAAAGTCATTAACTACTGTTAGAAAAGTCATGAACTGCCAGCAGAAAACCTGAGCCAGCTCTAATTCAGATGCCAAACAAACTCTGCAGCCCGCATGTTACCTAGTGTTTAGGCTTCTACGCTTGGGTAGCGCTCTTCCAAAGCCGCATACAGCAGCTCTTTAAAGTTAGCGCTTTGAGCGTCCAAAGAATCGATAAGTTCCACTAGGTGTTCGTTATCCTCTTGGCCGTTCCATACTTTTTGGTAAGAGCCGTCTTTATAGCCGTGGTCCTGGCGAAAGAAGTTAAGTACATTTTTACCAACGTAACGCGCGTACAAATCATCGAAGCTCAGTTCCATACCGACCATCAACAGGGAAAAACCATCAATATCAAACGATTTTGATGTGAGCGTTTGGCAGGCAAAGACCTCGACGTCGTTTTTAAAATCGGCTTCCCGCTCACTAAGGTTAAGCTTCCCTTCCAGCAAAGCCGCGCACTCTTCGGCAGAACGCCCGGACATCAACAGATCACTTAGACCAAAATGCCAAATATCGACTAATTCCAGCACCACTTGATCGCGATCTGGAGACTGCTTTTTCCACCACTTCCAACCAAAATGGTCCATCAACTCTGCGCATTCCACCCATATTGCTCGGTACCACTCATGGTTCCGCTCTCGCCAGTCTTCATTAACTTTCGAGTTCATCGCATCTTGTAAGTCGAGCATTGTGATCAGTTGTTGCTTCATAGCGGGTCCCATAAAAATGTGAAAATCTTGGCTCAAAGGTATTTAGGCCACATGCCTCGTAGGCTAAAACTAAATTTTGCGCGATTCTAACACAGCTCTATAACGATACTCTTCCGGAAACAGGAACTAAGCCGCTACTTGAAAGCGGCAAAAAGAGGTAGAATACGTTCAACATAAAGGACCGCAGACTCGCTTAGCTTCTGCTTATATATAATGGAATATGCAATGCCTCTCTTACAAAGTATCCACAAATACGATATTCGCTCATTCAATTGGTGCTTACGCATTAAACAGAGGGGTACGGCTATTCGGCTCAGCCGAGTCATCTCGTTTACCGCTGACGGACCCTTTTACGTGCTCATCGGGTTGTGCTTTCTGTACTTTCAGCAATGGGATATGGCCAAGTTACTCACATCCGCCTTCATTATAGAACGAAGCGCATACCAAATTTTCAAAAACTCCTTTCGCCGAAACCGCCCGCCTGAAGCGATACCCGGCTATGAGAGCGAAATCAAAGCCTCTGACCAGTTTAGCTTTCCTTCAGGGCATTCTTCAGCAGCCTTTCTTATGGCTGGCATCCTCGCCTATATATTTCCGTCGATAGCTTGGGCTCTATACCTGTGGGCTTGCTGCGTTGGATTGTCGCGTATTATGCTTGGTGTTCATTTCCCAAGTGATATACTCGCCGGAGCCCTTTTGGGAAGCGGCATCTGTTCCCTATTAATCACTCTTCTATTCTAAAAACATGAAAATACTTTTTGGCGTTCAAGCTACCGGCAACGGACACATTACTCGCGCAAGAGCAATGAATAAGCAATTCAAAGCCTTGGGGCTGGATGTCGATTTCTTATTTTCAGGCCGGGATAAAGCCGATTTTTTTGACATGGAAGAGTTCGACAATTGGCGCTGCTACCGGGGGCTCACGTTTTTCCATGAGGCTGGAGACGTCAAAATACTTCGGACTATTCAACAGAACAGCCTTCGCCAACTGTGGAAAGATATCAACGAGCTATCCCTGGATGAATACGACATAGTCCTTACTGACTATGAACCTATTACAGCATGGGCTTGTCGCAGGGCAAAACGTGACTGTATCGGTATCGGGCATCAGTATGCCTTTAATTTTGATGTGCCACGACGAGGTGACGCATTTATTCCATCTCTCATCATGAAAAATTTTGCACCCGTCAGCACAAGCCTGGGCCTGCATTGGCATCATTTTAATCAACCTATTCTGCCCCCTATCGCCGAAACAAATAGTTCGGAGGGCATTAGTGACCCCAATAAAATCGTCGTTTACCTTGGGTTTGAATCGCAGGAAGCGGTTATTTCATTGCTTGAACCGTTTGAGGACCACTTATTCGTATTTTACGGTGCATTTCCTCAATACGAGAGTCGCGGCCATATTCAACTGAGACCGCTATCGCGAGAAGGATTTAAGCAAGACCTGGCCAGCGCAGGAGGGGTTATCTGTAATGCTGGATTTGAACTTTCAAGTGAAGCCATTCAACTGGGGAAAAAGCTGCTAATCAAACCCCTTAAGGGCCAGTTAGAGCAACTGTCTAACGCCAAAGCGTTGGAAGAACTGGGGCTAGGCTTAACGATGGACAACCTAAACCCTTCGCGCGTTAAGGAGTGGCTTGATAACTGGGATGGGCAGCAAGTCATTTACCCGAATGTTGCGGAGGCAATCGCTAAATGGGTAGGCCAAGGAGACTGGAAGAACCCAGACTCTAGAAACGAGCTGTCGTTGGATTTATGGGGACAAACCAAAGCCCCCGGCATTAAGTCCTTTGAAAGTTTGCCAAGCCCACAAATTAATAAACCACTAAAAACGGAAGAGGCTCCCGCCTAAAAGAGCCTATTTACGTTAGCCCAATTCAATCAAAACAATACACTGCTTTAATTTCCAGCGGCCTTGGGAAACAAGCGGAAAAAGTTCTCACTCGTTTGCTCTGCTAGCTCGGAGAACGATACCCCTCGTAATTCAGCTACGTACTCTGCAACGTCACGGACATACTTAGGCTCATTTGGCTTTCCTCGATATGGTACTGGCGCTAAATAAGGCGAATCTGTCTCAACCAAAAGCCGGTCTATCGGTATTTTACGCGCCACCTCTTTCAGCTCGAGAGCATTCTTAAACGTTACAATCCCCGATATGGAGATGTAATAATTAAGGTCTAGCGCCTGCTTCGCCATCTCCCAAGTCTCAGTAAAGCAATGCAACACACCTGCACTTTCTAAGTCTCCATGAGATTTTATTAATGCAATCGTATCCTCTCGCGCTTCTCGCGTGTGCACAATTACAGGTAACTTTTTTTCAGACGCAACTGAAAGGTGGCGAATAAAGCTCTCATGCTGCTGCGATTCAAACTCACGAGTATAGTAATAATCTAGGCCAGTTTCGCCAATAGCAACAACTTTACGTTCTTCGGACCATGCCCTTAAGTCATCAACTGAAACCACCTCCTCTTTAACATCAGAAGGGTGTATGCCAACAGAGGCACTAATGCCCTCATATCGCTGTGCGATATCGACCACGGCATTTTTGTTTTCTTCGCTAATGCAGACACAAAGCATATGAGAGATGCCACGTTCTTTGGCTGCGGCAACAGCTTCATCAAGTCCATTTTCGTATTTATCAAGATTCAGTCTGTCGAGATGACAGTGGGAGTCAACTAACATAGGGGGTTCGGTTTTCGTTGATTGGAAGTGGGGCTAAACCTACATCGTATGTGTAGGGCGATCAGATTCGAGGGAACCTGCAAGATAATTTTCTATTTTATTATTCGCGGCATCATCATCGCCGCTAAATTGAACACCAATACCCGCTGCACGATTGCCTTGCGCTCCTTTCGGAGTAATCCAAACAACTTTACCTGCTACGGGGATTTTTTCGGGTTCATCCATAAGGCTCAGTAACATGAAAACTTCATCACCGAGGCTATACGTTTTATTCGTTGGGATAAAAAGGCCGCCGTTTTGAATAAAGGGCATGTATGCAGCATACAAAACAGCTTTATCTCTGATAGTAAGAGACAAAATACCATTTCTAGCCGAGCCACCAAGACCTTTCATTCTTCTTAACTAACCTTTTCTGTCAAAACTTTTATTCAGTTGCAATTACGAACTGTCCCGTCGCAATACTCTAATGTAGTGAAAAACACTACATGTGTCTACCAATATAGATCATCAACCATGCCTGTGACTCTACAGAGACATTTAGGCGGACACTATGGCTGACCAATCTAATATTAGCTCTTCGATAAATAAGGGCGCATTTAAATTAGGCGATACACGAAACTGAGCCTTGCGCTCACATAACCGATCTCGGAGGCGAAACAACATGGGCTCTTTACAGTGTGCTAATGCGCTTTTTATGCCTAGATAATGTTCAGGAAGCTCTTTGCCTCCAAGGTCGTTAACCAATATCGACTCGATGCAAATTAACATGGGCTCAAGCACCTGCATCGGCTCGTGTTTTGCCCACTTTTTCGCGAATGCCATTGGCTCTAAGTTCCGCGCCGCCACGGTCACAAGATCTTGCAGAATATTCAATCGCTCCTGGAATATGCCCTCGTCATGCCAGCGTTTGGCTAATAACGGAGCCCCCCTCGCTTCAAAAAGAACTGCGCCCCCCTCTTCCACTCCAGCAGTTGATAACCAAGCCAGGGATTTATCCTCCTCGGGAGGATAAAGGGTTAAAGTCGCGCAACGACTGCGAATGGTCGGCAACACTTGACTCGCCTGATGGCTAATCAAAATAAACACGGTACGCCCAGCCGGCTCTTCTAAATTTTTTAGTAAAGCATTTGCAGCATTCACGTTCATGGCTTCAGCCGGTCCAAGCACAATAACTTTATAGCCGCCTTGCTGAGCCGTCTGATCAACAAATTTGGCGATACTCCGTATTTGATCTATTTTTATCTGCTTACCAGCGCCTTCAGGTTCAACCCGCACCAAATCTGGATGTGTTTCGGCGTGCAAAAGCTGACATCCTCGGCACCGCCCACAGGCCACTTCATTGAGCGGCGATAAACAAAGCAAAAACTGCCCCATTGCCAGAGACAACTCTTCCATCCCAATACCTTTTTGACCCGCGAGTAAAAAAGCATGCGGCAATTTATCATCGCTAATCCGTCCGCAATAATCTTCCCAAAGGTTTTGCTGCCACTCAAACGGCGGCATGGGCTGGATGGCATTTGTCATAATAGAGGCTACGATTGGTTAGAAACGAAACGGATATCGGTATGGCTCACCGAGCCAGGTGAATGATTCACTAATTCCCAAATTAAGTCCACAATCAATACGCTTCAATTCGGATACAATAGAGTAAGATTCCCTGTTGCCCGACCGGAATAAAATACGGCCTTAGGAATGGAGTGCATACTGCTGCTTTGAGAGGAAAACATTTTGACCTTCGATATGCCTTCGGCATTAATTTCGCTGGCTCGCCGAAAACCAGCCCTCAAGGGCTCGGACGTAGCGTTTCCACTGCACGCGGCCAGAAAATTCAATGTGAAATTCATACCTAACATTTGACTCGGGCGGCACGGAATATGACTCGACCACGCCCAAAACTCACCAACAAAGACGCATAAATGCAGAACAAAACAAACATCACACTCCTTTATCAAGACGAGGACTTCATTGCGGTAGAAAAGCCGTCAGGGTTACTGTGCGTTCCGGGCTTAAAAGAACCGGACAATCTTTTTGATCGAGTTGTAGACACCTTCCCCACAGCCCGAGTCATTCATCGGTTAGACATGTCCACTTCTGGGATCGTTCTATTTGGACTTCATCATGAGGCACAAAAAAGAATAAATCTGCTGTTTGAAAAACGCTTAATAGAAAAGCAATACGTTGCAATTGTCGACGGGTTAATCAAACAGGAGTGCGGTGAAATTCACTCCGCGATAATTTGTGACTGGCCAAACCGACCGAGACAAAAGTTAGACTGGATCAATGGCAAGCATGCGAGCACGCAGTATCGAATTTTGTCTCGAGATAAAACCGAAAACTCTACGCGCGTATTACTCAAACCCTACTCAGGAAGAACCCACCAACTTCGCGTTCATATGCTTCAAATTGGGCATCCTATCTTAGGTGATCAGCTGTACCCTAAAGACGGCTCCAATCTAAAACGGAAGCGTCTCACTTTGCATGCAGAAGAGCTGGAATTTAATCATCCAATGACTAACAGCCCAATAAAAATTTACTCAAAAGTTCAATTTTAGAAAGCCCTGCCGGGGAAAACATTAAAATAACGAATCGACTACACGCGCTATTTCTGCCTGAACACTTACTAAGGACTGCCCCGCGTTAATCACATGGTATCGCGCAGGATTAGCTTTTACTCTATCCAAATAGCCTTTACGAACATTTTCGAAGAATGCTATTTTTTCATTTTCAAAACGATCCAGCTCTGCCCGCTGGCTGGCACGCTCTAACCCAAGTTTCACATCAATATCCAAAATAAACGTTGAGTCGGGATGAAGCTTATTCTGCACGAGTAATTCTAATTGCGAGATATTATCAAGAGACAAGCCTCGACCATAACCTTGATATGCATATGTTGCATCGGTGAAGCGATCAGACAGCACCCATAACCCACGCTCTAGGGCAGGCCGAATAACGGTATTTAAATGCTGTGCTCGCGCTGCAAATATGATTAATAACTCTGCCGTCGCATCAAATGCTTCACCACGATTAGCCAACAATATCTCACGAAGCTCTTCGGCCAGAGGCGTGCCGCCAGGTTCACGCGTCATTATTACCTCAACCCCGTGCGACTCTAACCTATCTTTTATAAAAGATAGGTTAGTCGATTTACCAACGCCCTCGGTGCCTTCAATCGTTAGAAACTTACCTTGCATTATCCCTCTCCCACAGAGGCTGAAGCGGGGCTAGAGCGATAGTCACTTCGACGTTTTTTTTGGTATTTTCTGACGGCATTATTATGTTCGGATATCGTCTTAGAAAAGTAGTGTGTTCCATCGCCCTTCGCAACAAAGTAAAGCGTATTGCCAGGCTCGGGATGCAAAGCGGCATGAATCGCCTTTCTGCCCGGCATTGCAATCGGCGTTGGCGGCAATCCATTAATGACATAGGTGTTATACGGTGTAGGGACTCGGAGGTCTTTTCGTCGAATATTGCCCCGATAAGAATCCCCCATTCCGTAGATAACGGTTGGATCAGTTTGCAAGCGCATGCCTTTTCGTAACCGTCGAACAAAAACCCCCGCTATCTGAGACCTCTCATGGCCTGCACCCGTTTCTTTTTCAATAATCGACGCCATAATTAGAGCTTCGTAGGCATTTTTATAGGGTAACCCTTCATCTCGCCCTAGCCACTCTTCCGCCAAAACAAATGTCATTTTTTTATACGAACGCTGCAGTATTGAGAAGTCAGAATCTCCCGCTGCAAACTGATAAGTATCTGGATAAAACCAGCCTTCCAAATGATCAATTGAAATATCCGCCTCAAGCATTCCTTCCAAAGCATTCATCCCTGTCAACGTTTTAACAACGTTTTCTTTGCTGTGAATTTCCGACAAAAAATCACTAAACCGGAGCCCTTCAACGAGTGTTATTTGGTGTTGAACAACAACCCCGTCATGAATACTCCTCAAGATGGAAGCCGGCGATTCATTTTTACTTAACCGATACTCACCTGCCCGGATCGAGGACAAGTTGAAAATACGCGCATACAAAATCCAGACCTTAGGCCAACGAATAACACCCTTAGCATTCAGATCTTTTGCTACAAGGTGTAGCGATGAACCGCTCTCAACAACGTAGGTAATATTATCGTCAAAAGCGGCATTCTCCGTATGCAACCACTGCCAGACGAACACACCCAAAGCCGCTAGCGTAAGCAAAGCCCACATAATCAAAGCAAAAAGAATTTTCATTGGACTAATGGTCATAGACTCTCTTTAAAGTTATCAAACTCTGATTGCAAATGAAGGACGGTAGTGTTGTCACTACCCGTGATCTCCACGCCATCAATTTTATTTACCGACGTAAAGCCCCGCACAGCATTAGACAAAAAAACAGTATCACTCTCAAGTAGGTCCTGTAAAAAAAGGGTTGACTCTTTTACTTCGCAACCAACTTTTTTCGCCAGTTTTTGTATCACAAATGTGCGCATGACTCCACGAACACCGCATGTTTTTATGGCCGGAGTATGGAGCGTCGCCCCCCGGACAAAGAAAACATTGTGATGCATCGTTTCTATGACATGCTGATCTTGGTCAAGAAATAGCACTTCTTGGTTTTCAGCTCTATCGAACTGCGCGCCAAGAATGTAAATCAGACGGTTAAGATGTTTTATTCCAGCTAAAAGCGGAACGTGTGGCAAGTGGACCGAAGAGGTGACCAGATTGAGTTCAGCTATACCGGTAGACTCAATCACGGACAAACTCAGCACTACATTCGGGGTCAACGCTCCTGACGGAGGATAACAGCCTGCGCCACCAACTCCTCGAGTCAAAATAATTTTAATTTTTGCTGTAGCAATTTTGGCTTGCTTCGCACTTTCAGCAAGTTGCGACAATTGCTCTTTGAGACGGCTTTGATCAAGGGGGATTTTTAAGCGGGCGCTATCAGAGGATAAACGAGAGAGGTGAAATTCAAGTAAAGGAATCCCGCCGTTGCAAAACAACATGGATTCGAATAACCCGTCACCAAATGCTAAGCCTCGGTCCGCTATAAGGGGGCTACAACTTAAAACCCCATTTACGAAGCTTAGACTCTGCTCTGTATTTTCACCCTGGGTCATTTCATTGCCAGACGCGCGAATTAGGGGTCAATTAAACTTTCGGAATACCAATGTACCGTTTGTACCACCAAAGCCAAAGGAATTACTCATGACTACGTCAATTTTCATTTCTTGAGCGGTATGCGGCACAAAATTGAGGTCGCAACCTTCATCCGGGTCATCAAGATTTATCGTTGGAGGAGCTACCTGATCACGGATGGCAAGCGCGGAGAAAACAGCCTCTACTGCACCTGAAGCACCTAACAAATGCCCGATCATCGATTTGGTTGAGCTAACTGCTAATTTATAAGCATGATCACCGAATACGCCTTTTAGTGCTTTGCACTCGGCAAGATCTCCCACGGGGGTCGATGTGCCATGGGCATTAATATAGTCCACGTCTTCTGGCGATATTTGCGCATCATTAAGCGCATTAGCCATCGAAAGTTCTGCACCTTCACCGGAGGGAGATGTTATGTGATAAGCGTCTCCACTCGCACCGAAACCAATCAATTCTGCGTAAATTTTAGCTCCGCGTTCTTGAGCATGCTCCAGGCTTTCAAGAACCAATACACCGGCACCGTCACCCAAAACAAATCCATCTCGACCTTTATCCCAAGGCCTACTGGCGCCCTCAGGGTTATCATTATTCTTTGAAAGTGCACGAGCAGCACCAAAGCCACCAATACCAACATGCGTTGTGGCCATTTCTGCACCACCAGCAACCATCACATCGGCACTACCATACATAATTTCTCTGGCGGCAAGACCGATGCAGTGCGTTCCAGATGCACAAGCAGTAGCAACTGCAAGGTTAATACCTTTAAAGCCATAACGAATAGAGAGATTGCCAGCAACCATATTAATGATTGAGCCGGGCACGAAAAATGGCGAGACTCGCCGGGGCCCTTTGTCTCGAATGGTAAAAGCGGCGTCTTCAATACCACCCAAACCACCGATACCAGAACCGATAATACAACCCACTCTGGCCGCATTTTCATCTGTCACTGTTATGCCAGAATCTTCAACAGCTTGTATACCCGCAGCCATTCCATATTGAAGGAATGTGTCCATTTTTCTAGCAGTCTTAACGTCGAGATATGGCGATATATCGAAATCCTGCACCGAGGCACTGATTTTAGTCCCAAACGCCGCTGGATCAAACTGGGTGATTGTACGGATACCACTTTTCCCGTTAAGGATGCTATCCCAGGTTTGTTTAACATCGTGACCAACTGAACTGACAACACCCAGCCCCGTCACTACAACCCGATTGCGACTCACACGACTCACATTAGCCTCCTAACAAGCGGCTACCGATAACCGGCAAAGAAAATAGAAAATGGAAAACGGAATAAAATAAAAGCCGCACTATTCAACATAGATACGGCTTTTATTAAAAGATTCAACAACAAGAAATAGCAAATTACGCTTGATTTGAGTTGATGTAGTCAATTGCTAACTGAACAGTAGTAATTTTTTCAGCTTCTTCATCAGGAATTTCAGTTTCGAATTCTTCCTCTAAAGCCATTACTAATTCAACGGTATCCAAAGAGTCGGCACCAAGGTCTTCAACAAAAGAAGCCTCGTTTTTAACTTCGTCTTCTTTAACGCCTAGTTGTTCTGCGACAATTTTTTTAACGCGTTCTTCAATGCTGCTCATAGTCGTTCTTAACTCCCAAAATGATCTCTTGTTAAGCCGTACAATCACGTGAATACAGTAAAACCTATTCACAAATGTAAGCTATAAAATAGCTCTGGCCAGTGCGTGCGCGCATTTTAACGCTATTTCCACCGCTTGTAACGCCTGAATCAAGAAAAGTTTAAAAAAATATCAATTAAATCAGCTAAATCAATGACTTAGCACATGTAAAGACCGCCATTAACATGGATCGTTTCACCTGTTACATAGCTTGAATCGTCTCCACTCAAGAACTTGACCACCTTCGCGATCTCCTCAGGCTGCCCAAGGCGGGCCAAAGGTATTCCGCCCAGCATCAAGTTCTTTTGGTCATCGGTAAGCACATCTGTCATATCTGTATCGATAAAACCCGGCGCCACAGCGTTGACCGTCACATTGCGCGAACCAACCTCTTTCGCTAGCGATCGAGTAAACCCAGACACGCCAGCTTTAGTCGCTGCGTAGTTGGTCTGTCCAGCGTTACCCATCTGCCCTACGACAGAGGATATATTGATGATTCGCCCCCACCGAGCCTTCATCATTCCACGCAAACAAGCTTTGCTCAGGCGATATACCGCACTTAGATTGGTGTTGATCACATCAAACCACTCTTCTTCACTCATGCGCATTAGCAAATTATCTTTTGTAATGCCCGCATTGTTCACCAATATAACAGGGACGCCGTAAGCCTCTTTAATTGCAGCCATAACCTTAGCAACAGACTCCACGTCGGTTACATTCAGCACCATGCCCTGCCCTTTAAGACCCTTTTCTTTAAAGCGAGCCGTAATTTTTTCTGCTCCAGCCTCGGTAGTTGCTGTGCCGATAACAGTAGCGCCTTCAGCGCCTAAGGTATCTGAGATTGCCGCACCAATACCGCGACTTGCGCCAGTTACCAACGCGATTTTATCTTCTAAAGACATAATGCCCCCTATTATTGTTGTATTGATTCGACTGCAGACGCCAAAGCATCCGGCTTATCGATTGCGAAAGAGCTGATCGATTTATCAATGCGACGATTCAAGCCACTTAAAACCTTACCAGGACCGCACTCCACAGACTGAGCAATGCCTTTATTAACAAGAGCCTGAACACAGGATACCCACTTTACAGGGCTATATATTTGCTCAACCATGATGCGTTTAATTTTTTCACTGTCACTTTCCGTCTGAGCGTTAACGTTATGCACAATCGGTATTTTAGGCTGGCTAAAAGTTGTTGCCATTATTTCAGCCTCTAAACGATCTGCCGCAGGCTTCATTAGAGACGTATGGAAAGGAGCACTTACAGGCAAAGACATGGCTTTTTTAGCGCCCGCCTCTCGACATGCATCAATCGCTTTTTCAACACTGCCGGCGCTACCGGCAATAACCAACTGCCCCGGAGAATTATAATTAACAGGTGAAACCACACCACTTTCGGAAAGGTCGCTGCATATTTTCTCAACAGCCTCATCGGCAAGACCAATAATGGCCGCCATCGCCCCCTCTCCCGCAGGCACCGCATCTTGCATATACTGACCGCGCGAACGAACAAGCTTTACAGCATCCTGAAAAGACACTACCTCAGACGCCACTAGAGCAGACCACTCCCCCAAGCTATGACCAGCCAAAAGCGCAGGCATGCTGCCATTTTGGTCTTCCCAAATCCTCCAAAGGGCAATACTGCACGTCAGCAAAATCGGCTGGGTAATTTCAGTCAAGTTGAGCTTTTCTTGAGGTCCTTCTTTTACTGTTTCCCACGCGTCATAACCCAAGGCCTCAGAAGCTTCTCTAAACGTAGACTGAAATAATTCACTGGATTCAAAGTCAGCCAACATTCCAACTTTTTGAGACCCCTGACCGGGAAATATTATTGCGAAACTTTCTTTCATGACACTGATCAACCGCGTTAATTAAACCATTAAACAAACAACTTTAAGTGAAGCTAGCCTCTAACCTATTTGGAATATTGGCCTCAACTTGCAATTTAGCCGTAAACAAAGCTTCACAAAAACCGTCCTCGTTAGCCCCTCCATGACTCTTAACAACTACTTTTTTCAAACCAAGCAAAGCAGCTCCATTATATTTTGATGGGTCAAAGCGCTCTCGCCAATCCTTTAAGGCAGAGCGGCTCACAAAGCCCAGCATGCGCCGCCACAAACTACCCGTAAATTCCTGACTAAAGCTTTCCAGAATAAACTGAGTTGCGCCCTCACTTACTTTCAAAGCGACATTACCAACAAAGCCATCACAAACAATCACGTCGACATTGCCACTATATAAATGATTACCTTCCACAAACCCAGTAAAGCGAAGCTCTGAGCAAGCGTCCATTAATCCGTAAGCATGCTTGATATCAGCATTACCTTTAGAGCTCTCTGCCCCCACATTCAACAAAGCTACAGCCGGATCAACGCAACCATTAACCTTAGCTAAGGCCGCCCCCATAACTGCAAACTGCAGAAGCTGCTCGGGAGAGCAATTCAAATTTGCCCCCAAATCCAAAAGATAGCAAATGCCACTCGCAGTGGGGATAGGCTTACAAATAGCGGGTCGATTCATGCCGTTAATCGTTTCAACTAAAAAACGACTCATAGCCATAAGCGCCCCGGTATTACCTGCGCTTACGCAAGCTTGCGCAGTTCCGCCGGACAAACTTTCCAGCGCACACCACATAGAGGACTGACGTTTATTTCGATAAGCTGAACCAGGAGCATCTCCCATTTCAACAGTTTGCTCACAATGTACTACATTAATACGCTCGCGCAGAGAGGAGCTAGGAAGAAGGGGTTCGATCGCATCACTCTTACCAAAGAGGCATACATCGAAATCATTTTGAGCACGTAGAAATTTTAGGGTCGCCGGAACGCAAAGACGGGGACCTTGGTCCCCGCCCATCGCATCAATAGCAATTTTTTGTCTTAGCGACAATCTTACTCGTCGTCGCCAGCTATGTTGACAACTTTTCGACCTTGGTAGAAGCCGTCAGGTGTCACGTGGTGACGAAAATGCTTTTCACCCGTAGTTGGGTCAACCGACAAAGTGCTTTTAGTCAAAGCATCATGTGAACGACGCATGCCGCGACGTGAACGGGTTTTTTTACTTTTTTGTACTGCCATAGTTTTGACTCCAATATCTAAAACCAACAGCCTGGCTCACGCCAGTCTTATTGATCCAACAAAACGCTTTAGTGCTTTGATTTGTTATTTTTCAAAGCGGATAAAACGCTAAAGGGATTATCTTCTTCAGTCTCAGGCTCCAATAGCTCATCACCACTGGACATCAAGCTCGCATCGACACACTCGCTTTCATGGTATGAAACAACGGGCAAAGACAGCAAAAGCTCATCTTCTATTAAGGTGTAAACATCCACCTCATCTTCATCAACTATCCAAGGATCTAACGCCCCCGATAGTAATTTAGCCTCGTCTTCATTCCTTACAATACCAACAGAAACACTGAATTCAACAGCATCCTCAGGTATTGATTGAAGGCAGCGCTGGCACTGATACACCAGTTTCGCCGACACCTTCCCACTCACTATCATTTTACCATCTTCGCGTATCGAAAAAGCGAGACGCGCACTGACAACACCGATAGAATCAACGGCTTCTGCAAGCCTACTCATTACGGTGCTTTCAATTGGACCTTCAATCACGACCTCTCCGTACGCGAGTTTTCGCGGACTAATTAGGCGTGGAAGTTGTTTTAATAGTGAGCCCTCAGACATAAGCGCGCAATGATAGGGAGTTGTCCTACCCCTGTCAAAGAAAAACACACAAATACGCCACAACACGCCACCTTTATATTAGCTTTGAGTCATTATGATGAATTCAGTCCCAAGCCCCGCCACCCCTAGCTCCTTAACCTCCCATTTTGTCCTCGCCTCTAGCTCACCCTATCGAAAAGCTCAGCTAGTAGAGCGCTTTGGATTCGACCTGGAATGCCTCAGCCCTAACATCGATGAATCCCCCTTAAATGGGGAGACCCCCAAGGCAACGGCACTCCGACTTTCAAAAACCAAAGCCCTCTCAATTCAGAAGCGCCTACCCCGAGATACATCTGCGATAATCATTGCTGGCGATCAGACGGCAGCATTCCAAGGCTTGCTACTCCAAAAACCGGGAAACCACGAAACTGCGGCAAATCAACTTAGAATGTTTAGCGGGCAAGACCTTACGTTTTACTCCGGCGTTTGCCTGCTAGACAGCGACATGAACAAAGCCCAAGTCAGCTGCATTGAAACCCGCGTTCAAATGCGGACACTCAGCAATGAGCAAATTGAATCTTACTTAAGACGAGACACGCCCTACGACTGCGTGGGCGCGTTCAAAAATGAAACCGTTGGAATTGCGCTGTTTGAAAGTATCGAAAGCCTAGACCCCAGCGCACTGACAGGGCTCCCCCTCATTACTCTAAACTCAATGCTCCTCAATGCAGGTATCGACGTTCTTACGATGACGAAAGGGGAAAGTTAGTTACGCTGTCCAGCACAAGTAGCTCTCTAGAGAGGTAAAGAAAATTTGCTCGAACTACACGATACATACTATGAGATATCGCGCCGCTGAATGACCAAGCACATGCACCTGAGATGCAATCCCGATATTTAAAAATCGCTAGCTACAACGCCACGTATGAATGGGCGCCACTCATAAGGAAGAGAGCAGCGAAGAAGCTTCAGGCAAAAGAACACTGCCCCACACAAATGCCCAGATTATGATGCTGAGCAATACCGCAGCTGACCCCATATCCTTAGCCCGCCCTGAAAGCTCGTGCTTTTCTGAACCAATCCGGTCAACCACCGCCTCGATTGCGGAGTTAACCAGCTCCACAATTAAGACAAAGATCACGGCAGCCACCATCGCGATGCGCTCTAACGCGGTAACAGGCAACCAAAACGCCAAAGGAATAAGAATCAGCGCAGAAATCAACTCCTGCCGAAACGCCGCTTCATTTAAAAAACAAGCGCGAAACCCCAAGTAGGAGTAATAAAACGACTTCGCAATACGCGTAAAACCTTTATTTTTGACGGTCATAAACATAAGCACCTAGAGTTCTAGTCTTGAATTTCGATTACAGACGACAGCACATCAAATTGCTCAAGCAGCTGTGCGCACCACTGATTAAGTCGCCGAGATGTTTGATCAGCTTGCTGATCCTCATCAATCCCCAACCCCATAAACAAATCCTCCCCTTCAACTTTCGCTTTAGAGGCATCAAATTCATAGCCTTGAGTAGACCAATACCCAACAACATTCGCACCATTCTTCTTAATAACATCGTGCAGCATACCAAGCGCATCAAGAAAGTAGTCGCTATAGCCAAATTGATCACCTAAACCGTATAGCGCAACGGTCTTGCCGGTAAAGTCGACTTCGGCAATGTCATCCCAGAACTCTTCCCAATCAGATTGAATCTGGCCAAAATCCCAGGTGGGGATGCCCAAGATAATGGTATCGTACTCGGTAAACTCAAGCTGAGTTACATCAGCAACATCATGAACATCACACACGTCATCCCCAAAACGTTTCTGAATACGGTAGGCGACAGACTCTGTATTTCCGTCATCACTACCAAAAAACAACCCTATATCGGCCACACCTTACCTCTAAATACTCTTGCGATTAACGACAAAATGCGCGCATTCTCTCAACTTACCCCTCCCAACTCAACACATGCCTTCTAACAGCCCCTCCGCCCCCCACCCTCCACATATAAAACAGGCGGCATAAAAGATAGTAAAGCGGCAATTTTTATCCTCAAATAACGATCCCTTCACCCCACCCGCTACGCCAACATTTTGACCGCCTCTCAAACGGCATAAAAACAAAACTGTAAGCTATTGATATTAAAAGGATTTTTTTTAAGGTGTAATCTGGCACACATTTCGCTTTGTCTGGTTTATATGTGAACAGCTTGCCACCCAGCACTAGGTAACGATTTATGGTCAGATTAGCCTCCACAAGATCCGAAAACGGCGTAAAACAAAACGCCTTTGCCCCAGCCAATAGGCTGATCAACGAAAACCGTCTCAAAGAACTGCGCTTCAATTTGGCTTACAATCTACTGCAAACCAATTTGGACCTCAATGTTACGCTCGAACAGTTCTTCGAAAATTTACAAGATTTTGTGCAAACTTCGGGAATGATCTACATTCACGACTCTTTGGGCACAGAAGTTCAATTTGGTAAATTAAGCGCCCACACGGCGGCTTACAATATCGCCACAGAGGAAGCTAACCTCGGAAAAATTACCTTTTCTCGAGCAAAGCGATTTGCAGCAACCGAACTAGCCGCGCTAGAAATGATGATCGGAGTACTGTATTTCCCTCTCCGAAACGCACTCCAGTACCGACAAGCCATTGAATCATCTATGCGCGACAATTTAACCGGAATAGGCAATCGTTACGCCCTAGAAGAAAACTTTGATAGAGAGATCAAGCTGGCCAAACGGCACGACCGCCCCTTAACTCTACTTATGATCGACGTTGATCACTTCAAGAACGTAAACGATACGGTTGGCCATCTCAATGGCGATAAAACTCTTCAGCAGATTGTAAGGTCTACTCAGCAAACCTTAAGAGAAACAGATCAGGTGTTTCGTTATGGCGGCGAAGAGTTTGTTGCCATCCTGCACAACACTGGCCTCCATGAAGCCAAAGTTATCGCTGAACGAATTCGCGTTAACGTTTCCATATCCCCGATACAGCTCGAGGATCAAGAGTTATTTTGCACTGTCAGCATAGGCGTCAACTGCTTCAATGGAGAAGATACCAGCGAACAACTACTCTCCAAGGCCGACGCAGCCCTCTACCAGGCCAAGAACGCAGGCCGAAACCGAGTCGAAGTCTGGCATGCGAGCAAATGACGTGTTCAAGCGTTTTTGGGGGATGTTCTTTAAGCTAAAGAAGAAAGTTAAGCGATAGGCGAGCCCGAAGAATAGACCCAGAATTTATTGATAAAAAAGGAAACTACGGGGATTGTCGAAACGACCACGGCAAGAGAGATGCGATAATGAATATCAAACAAAGACGTTAAGCTCAGCAATATAGCTTCGCTAGCCAGAAGAGTGGCCAATGAAACTACTATAAAACGGCGAGCAATTATGGCGTTAATTTTTTTCTTGTACGTAAAAATGCTATGGCCAAATATTGAAATCGATACCGCCGCACAATAGCCCATCACATTCGACAGAAAGACGCTTATGGATGCGATATCAGTAAAAAATACCGCAACCAAATAATGAACAAGCGTTGCTGTCACCCCCACACAACCAAAAGCAAAAACCTGTCGAATTAACTCACGATTGAACACGCTTACTTTTTACGATTTCGAATGGATGCTTTCTTCATCGTGCGTGAACGTAATTTATATTCATGCCGCTCACGACGCTTTTTAAGCTGTGACGAAAAATTAGGTTTTGGCGGACGAGGATAAGCTGCCGTTTCACACAACTCAACAACCTCTTGATAACTTAGCTCGATCCACTGCCCCACACGAACGTGAGATGGAATAAAGATATTGCCGTAACGTACTCGCTTCAGACGACTCACCCTTACTTCCTGAGACTCCCAAAGACGCCGTACTTCACGATTTTTACCTTCCATAACAGCACAATAAAACCAGGCGTTACTGCCACCTTCCGAGCCTGGAATAACGTCTGTAAATTTGGCCATGCCGTCTTCAAGCATTACGCCATCTTTAAGCCGTGTAATCATATCCTCATTAACAGCTCCTTGGACTCTAACCAAGTATTCCCTATCAATATTCGACGATGGGTGCATCAGCTTGTTAGCCAATTCGCCTTCGTTAGTAAACAACAATAATCCACTGGTATTAAAATCTAAACGGCCAACGGAAATCCAACGACCACTTTTAAGTCGCGGTAGCTTTCCGTAAACAGTTGGGCGCCCTTCTGGATCGACCCGGCTGCATATTTCGCCTTCTGATTTATTATAGAGCAGCACTCGCAAAGGCTGCGCTTCGCGGACCCCACGACCAAGCCGTTTGTCGTTATAATAAATAGAGTCTTCGTCGCAGACTCGCTCACCAAGCGCTGCAATCTTGCCGTTAACCTTTACTTTCCCTGCGGAAATGGCGCGTTCCATTTCACGCCGCGACCCCAGTCCAGCTCTCGCAAGAACCTTTTGTAATTTTTCACCGGGAATGGGTGCTTGCTCTACTTCTTCGTTTTCTATCTCAGTCATTAACAGGGGCTTCATCAGGTAGAGCAGTTTGCTCAAAGTTATCAGTTTCGTCGTGTGTACTACTATCGGAACTAGAGTCAGGACTTTCTTCACATTCCGATTTTTCCAGCGGTTCTTCCAGCGGTTCTTCGCCCTCAGGGCTCAAGCCGTTACTTTCTGTTGGCTCCACCGCAGACTCACCTATAGATGCGCTCTCAGGTTCCTGTGGTGCAGAGTCTTGGAACAACGAAGCGTAGGAAGGTTTAGTGGTTTCGGCAGAAGTATCAGCCTCGTCTCCAGCTACATCTTCATCTACAGCAGCAGATGAAGCAGAACCCAAATCACGCTCACCCAAACCAAAATCATCGGTACCGGGACCCGGCTCACTTAACAATTCTTCGTCATTTTCTTCTCTGAGGGCCGATACAGCAACATCGCCTTCACTTTCAGAAGGAGAGCTCTCCTCATCGAGATTTTCATTACCATCAGATGACGTGTCATCAACCGCTATAGAATCATCAACCGTTATAGAGTCATCAACGGCTAAAGAGTCATCAACCTTTTCTGAAGGGCTATCAAAATTTTCTAGGGAGTCCTCAGCATTCCGCGAGGATTCAATAGCTTCGACCTCACCAGCACCACGGGAAGAGTCGCCATCTAAAGAGACTTCATCACTATCAACAGGAGAAGCTTTCACGCGATCAGCTGGCCCCGAAAATCCAAATTCAGAATCGGCACCGTCAACTTCACCAGCAGGTTCAGAGGAGGCAGTTTCTCCCTCCTCACCTTTAGTTTCCGCAACTGGACCACCTTCAAACTCTAAAGTCTGATTCAAGCTTTCGATATCTTTTAGATCACTCAAAATAGGCAGTTCGTCCAAGCTTTTCAAATTGAAATAATCCAAAAATACTCGCGTAGTGGCGTATAAAGCAGGACGACCAGGGACGTCACGATGCCCGACAACTTTCACCCATTCGCGCTCAGTGAGTGTTTTAATAATATGAGAACTAACGGCTACACCGCGCACCTCTTCAATATCACCACGGGTTAGCGGTTGGCGATAAGCAACCAAAGAGAGGGTTTCAAGCAATGCTCGCGAATACTTTTGAGGCCTTTCATCCCACAGTCGATTTACCCACTGAGAAAGCTCTTCATTGACCCTAAAGCGCCACCCACTCGCCACTTCAACAAGACTGAAACCGCGCCCTTCACAGCTTTCGCTGATCTGCTGAATAACCTCAATAATCGTCTCTTTTTCCGGAACATCTCCACCAACAAAGAGCGACTGGATTTTTTGAACCGACAATGCCTCGCCCGCAGCGAGAATTGCGCCTTCTATAATTTTTTTAAGCTGTACGTTTTCTTCAGTCATAAGTAATACGGGTTTATCAACCGGTTATTGAGATCGTGCTTTTACGTGTATCGGGCCAAAGGCCTCCGTTTGCACGATTTCTACCAAAGCTTCTTTAATCAACTCCATCACAGCTAAGAACGTCACAACCACTCCGAGGCGACCTTCTTGAACAGTAAAGAGACTTACAAACGGTACAAATTGCTGATCTCGTAGTCTGTCTAATACTTGAGTCATGCGCTCTCGCGTCGACAACCGTTCTTTAGCAATATTGTGACTCACAAACATATCCGCGCGGCGAAACACTTCGGATAAAGCCAAAAGTAGCTCTTTCATCTCCACATCGGGGTCTGGGCGCGTTAAGTTTCTGTCTGGCGCTATCGCTTTCGCTGTATGCGTGTCTCGATGCTGCCTGGGTAATTCGTCGATATCTTCAGCTGCTTGTTTAAAGCGTTCATATTCTTGCAGACGACGAATTAATTGTGCGCGAGGATCTTCCTCTTCTTCTTCCGCCTCTTCAGAGCGTGGCAACAGCATACGAGACTTGATCTCTGCCAGCATTGCAGCCATCACAAGATATTCTGCCGCCAACTCAAAATTGACGGTCTTCATGATTTCAACATAACCAACGTATTGACGTGTAATTTCAGACACATCGATCTCTAGAATATCAAGATTTTGGCGACGAATGAGATAAAGCAGTAAATCTAGCGGACCTTCAAACGCCTCAAGAATGACCTCCAGTGCATCGGGAGGGATATACAAATCTTTCGGCATTTGGGTGACAGCCTCACCCTGTACAATTGCGAAAGGCATTTCCGATTGAGCTGGAGATTTCGATTCTGTATTTTGCCCTTCTGCTTTGTCTTCTACAGTATTTGGCTGAGTGTCTTTTGAAGATGTTTTTGATTTGGAAGGTTCAGCCTCTTGCAGGACTTCAGACAAGTCCGCAGAGGCTTCATTATTAGGGCCATTACGAGCTTCATCGTCGGTATTTGCAACACCTGAGCCTTCAGCGACAACGGCGTCCACTTGGGGAGTTCTGGAGGGATCAATGTTAGATTCGTCTTGGCTTTCGACATTGTCGGCATCATCATGTGGAGCCGACAGAACCTCAGGTTCACTACCAGTCAATTGATCGCACCTCTTTCAGCTAGTTATCTAGCAATGGCTTCGGGGCCTCTCGGCCGGAATCGGCCATTATAACGAGAGAAGAGCCCACTCGGCTACGATTGCTTATCAAAAAGACGAATAAAATAAAGAGAGGGTGATGCCGACTTAGTTGGTGCCCGTCCAGAAATAGGAGCGCAGCGAGAGCGGTTTTAACTCTCGAATGCAGACGTGTCACCACAGCCCTGACGCACAATCACAGGCTCATCTCCGGTTAAATCAATCACCGACGTCGCTTCCAAACCACAGAACCCCCCGTCAATAACTGCCTCGAGGTGATGCTCTAGAGAGTCACGAATATCATATGGGTCCGTCATTGGATATGTATCGCCAGGCAACATAAGCGTGCTCGTCATTAGAGGCTCACCTAAAGCCGCCATCAACGCTAACGCTATTTTGTTGTCAGGCACTCGCATCCCTAAAGTTTTTCGCTTGGGATGCATTAAGCGTCTTGGCACTTCTGACGTAGCGTTGAGAATGAAGGTATACGGCCCTGGCGTATGGCTTTTAATCAAACGAAAGGCGGCGTTATCAACTCGCGCATAATTCGCCAACTCAGACAGGTCTCGGCACATCAGTGTAAAATTATGATTTTTATCCAGTTGACGTATTGCTCGAATACGGTCCAAAGCCAATTTATCGCCAATATGACAACCCAAGGCATAGGCAGAATCTGTTGGGTAAGCGATCAAACCTCCTCTACGGATAATATCCACCGCTTGATCGATTAAGCGAGACTGCGGATTTTCTGCATGAATTGTAAAAAGCTGGGCCAAAAGATTACCTACTACGTTGTTTCTACATTAAGTCAATTTTAGCTGGCAAACTATTTCAGCGCGAATATTTACTCGTCTTTGGATAACTGAAAGAACATTGAATAGCACGAACAAATGCTCTTTCACACGATGCTAATGTATCCAAAAATGGATACGGTGGCACCGAAAGCTCAACCCCAGATATCCCAAACAGGTGTCAGGTCTTCGGGCAAAGAAGGGATACGCCCCAACTCCTGCCACGGATTCCCTGGCGCATGAAAATCACTTCCGCATGACGCAGCTAACTCGTATTTACGGGCGATACTCGCTAAGTCTCGCGTTACATCGCGGTGTTGCTGACCACTAATCACTTCGATTGCGGTACCGCCAGCTTCTTTAAAGTCGGTGACCATAGCGCATAGCTTTGTACGTGTCATTTTGTATTTATGCGGATGCGCAATCGCAGCAACCCCTCCAGCACCAACCACAGTGCGCACAACATCTTCAATTTCAGGCCAAATTTGTTTCACATCGCCAATCTTACCTGCGCCCAAATATTTCTTAAAACACTGAGCAACCGACTTGCAATAGCCCTTCTCAACCATAAATTGCGCAAAATGAGGCCGCCCAATAATGCCGGAACCTGCAAACTGACGAGCACCTTCCAGCGCACCATCAAAACCTGCCGCAGCTAGTTTGTCCGCAATAATCACTGCACGCGTTTCTCGTAGTTCCGCTTGCAATTCAACCGCCTTTTTTAGGCATTGCGCACTAAGGTCAAAGTTAAGACCCAGCATATGAATGTTGCGCCCAGCCCACTGACAGGAAAATTCGATCCCGGTAATCAACTCAATGCCCTCCTCCTCTGCTTTTTTTGCAGCGCGAGTAAGGCCAATAGTGGTATCGTGATCAGTGAGAGCCAAAACATCCACTTCTTGGCGTTTAGCTCTCGACACCAGCTCCTCAGGGCTTAAAATACCGTCCGATTGATCGCTATGGCAGTGTAAATCAAAGACTTTTGACAACTTAATACTCTCTTGATTGATACGAATTCATGACTGAAAAACACGAAAAAAAAGAAAACTTATTTCTTAACATTATCCTCAATATCGCAATTCCGACCATTATTTTAATGAAGTTTAGTGGTGAAGACGCATTAGGTGTGAAGAATGCGATCATCGTCGCGCTTATGTTTCCGATTGGATACGGCTTTTACGATTTTACCCGCGCGAAACGCGTCAACCTATTCTCAGCGCTTGGCGTGTTAAGTATATTTTTGACTGGTGGCATTAGTTTACTCGAACTCGACCCAAAGTATATCGCAATCAAAGAAGCCGCAATTCCCGCGCTATTTGGTATCGCCACCATTGTCTCCCTATATACCCGCTACCCTCTGGTTAAAACCTTTCTTTACAACGAAAAGCTGATTCAAGTCGACAAAGTTAGCCAAATACTGCAACGCCAATCCGCTGAACCAGCATTTGAAAGCTGCTTACGCAACGCGTCCTTAATGGTTGCCAGCTCATTTTTCTTATCATCCGTTCTCAACTACGGCCTTGCTCGCTACCTATTGACGAGCCCTCCGGGAACCCCAGAATTTAACGCAGAGCTGGGTCGCATGACTGCTCTAAGCTTTCCCGTGATCGCCGTTCCATCCATGTTAGTGATGCTGTTAACATTGTTTTATCTCTATAAAAGCATCACCAAGCTAACCAATTTATCGTTGGAAGAAATTTTCGTCGATCCAGAAGCCAATAAAGAAAAAAAATAAGGGGATAGTATTTTGTTGTACGCAATTATCGCTGAAGATGTAACCGATAGCCTTGAAGCTCGCCTTAAAACACGCCCAGAACATGTTGGGCGCTTACAGGTATTGCAAACTGAAGGCCGCTTGGTACTCGCTGGCCCTCACCCCGCCATTGATACTGAAGACCCAGGTGAAGCAGGCTTTACAGGCAGTCTGATTATCGCAGAATTTGATTCATTAGCCTCCGCCAAAAGTTGGGCAGATGCCGATCCGTATATCGCCGCAGGCGTTTATAAACATGTTATCGTTAAACCCTTCAAAAAGGTGCTTCCCTAGCCAACAACCGACGGATTACGCAACACCAATCATCGGCGTAAAACTTATTATCGGCACAAACAGCACTTGCCTTACTATTCATAACCAAAGCATGACCATCTGCTATGAAAAATCCCCTGAAAATTTGGACACTCATCCTTTTAACATTTCTTTGCGCTCCCCTGCTAGCCGAGGAAACTGTGTACGTCAGCGACGTGCTATATGTGCCACTGCGAAGTGGCGCTAGCATCGAGTACAGAATTATTAATGCGGCCCTCAAAAGCGGGACCAAGCTCGCTCGCCTAGAACAAAGTGAAGATGGTGTTTGGTCCAAAGTACGCATTGGAAACGGCCCGGACGCCGTTGAAGGCTGGATTAGAAACCAGTACGTTGCTAATGAAATGACTTCCCAACTCAAACTCACACTGACAGAAACCAAGCTAGCGCGAAGCGAAAAATCAAATGCCAAATTTAAGGCGCTTAACAAGCAACTTAAAAAAGAGAATTCAACTCTAACCCGCAAAGGCAATCAAGTATCTCAATCAAAATCGCAAATATCACGCGAGTTAGATGCACTTAAACAACTCTCATCTGGAGCCGTTGAGCTCGACAAAAACTATCAAGAGCTACTTCAAAAGCACGCAGTCACACAAACACAGCGTGATTCGCTAATGGCTGAAAATGAACAACTCGAAGGCGACCAAAGTTTAAGCTTTATGCTTTACGGTGCCGGAATTTTACTGCTGGGAGTTTTTCTTGCCATTGCATTGCCAGCCTTAAAGCCTAAAAAAGGTTACTCTGAATGGCAATAGGTCCATAATTAATGGCCAACTCCTTCAATTTTCACACAGTTATTTATTGGTTTCTTGAGAACATATATGACAAAAACACATTATACAAACGTACTCCGTAGCGCCTTTTTTATCGGGGCATTAGTAGGCGCCTTTTTTTGCTTTGCTGAAGAAAAAAAACCACAAAATCAAAAACCGGCTCCAGCGGAAAACCCTCTCGTCTTGTTTAAAACGACTTCTGGCGATATTACGATTGAGCTATACCCCAAAGAAGCCCCCATTACCGTTGCAAACTTTTTAAAATATGTCGATAACGGCTTTTATGATGGTGTTATATTTCACCGTGTAGTTCCAGGCTTTGTTGTTCAAGCTGGCGGCTTTACCTTTGACTTTCAACGTAAAGAAACCTTAGATCCCATCAAGAATGAATCGTTTAACGGATTGAACAACGCCAAAGCGACACTATCAATGGCAAGAACCGGCGTCATCGACAGCGCCACTTCCCAGTTTTTTATTAACCTACGCAACAACCGCTCACTAGATGCTGCCGGCAAGCGTCATGGCTACGCAGTGTTTGGCAAGGTCATCAAAGGAATGAAGGCTGTTACCCTCATTGAAAAAGAACCACGCGGATTACACAAAATGTTTCCCGAGGCACCCAATGCAGCAGTTATTATCGATAAAGCATCAAGGTTAAATCCTCCACAACCAAAAAACCAATCAAAAAACCAATCAAAAAACCAATCAAGCAACAAAGAAACAAAGAAACAAAGCAAAAACAAAAACAGCTAATGCAGCCAGAAGTAACACAAGACGAGGACGACACCATTAAAACCGAAGAGCAAAACATAGCGCTAAGCGTCAACCTCAACAAAATCGCTTTGGTTCGTAATTCCCGCGATGGAAATTACCCAGATCTTCGACAATTTGCCGACATTTGCATTACGGGTGGCGCTCAGGGGCTTACCGTCCACCCCCGCCCAAACCAAAGGCATATTCGTCCAGGCGATGTCTTCCAGCTCTCGGATATAGCAAAAGCAGCAAACATCGAGTTCAATATCGAAGGCAACCCTTTCGCTCCTGCAATTAATGACTACCCAGGCCTACTTAGTCTTGTAGAGCAAACAAAACCAACACAATGCACACTCGTACCCGACTCAGATCAGCAAAAAACCTCTGATCATGGTTTCGATCTACATCGTGATTTTGATGCCTTAGTACCGATTGTTCAGAAATTAAAAGAGATGGGGGTACGAGTCAGCCTGTTTATGGACCCCGACCCGGCTCAAATCAAATTAGTAAAAAAGCTTGGCGCAGATCGGATTGAACTGTACACAGGGCCCTTTGCCTGGGCGTTCGAGAATGATCGAGAGACAGCAGAGATACTGTTTGCCGAGCACTGCGAAGCCGCAAAAACAGCACAATCACTCGGGCTGGGCATCAATGCGGGACATGACCTTAACCTACACAACATGAAACTGTATCGAAAACTACCTGGACTGCAAGAAGTCTCTATTGGGCACGCCCTTACAGTCGATGCGCTTTTGATGGGATTTGACACCGCAGTTAAGGCATATCGCTCCGTTTGCGGCTAAACTGATTAGAACACTTGGGCATATAGAAAAGTTTTATTAACTACGGGGCAAACCTTTGCTCCGCCCTATTGTCTAGGTGATGAACCGATTTCTTCACACCGGTAACTCCGGAACACAGACAGAGGCCTCATCATGCTTTCAATACTTGTCACAGACTACATGGATTGCGACCCCCACGCGATTCTCAACACCACATCTGTCAGGGACGTAATTTCATCACTGATGAAAGCCCAGATACCGGGAGCACCGGTTGTCGACGAACAGAAAAACCTGGTTGGCTTTGTCTCAGAGCAAGATTGTATTCAAGAGATGCTCAACGATGCCTTTTACTGTGAAGAGTCTCCATCCGTTGCCTCAGTCATGCAGACCGATGTGAAAACGGTTTCTCCTAATACGTCCATTGTCGAAGTTGCCGAAAGAATGGCCAAAAGCTCCCCGAAAAATTACCCTGTGTGTAGCGAAGGAAAATTAGTCGGCCTAATATCTCGCCAGCTAATATTGAAAGCGCTGTTAGAAGCCAACGAAGACTGTTACATTCACGCCTAAATAGCCTAGTTTGCCGCTAAACGCGGCAAACTAACCACAAGAACTCTTCTTGAAACCTACCTAAAAGATAAGCATGACCGACCGCGACGCATACGTGGAGAAGAAAAAATTTTTCTCCACTGTTTTAACTATTTATGGCCGTAAGCCAGTATTAGAAGCCCTATCAACACCTGGAGTCGAAGTTCTACGCCTTCACCTTTCGGACTCCAATAAGCCGGCAGGTATTCTTGACGAGATCACAACCTTAGCGAAAAAAAATAATGCGGAGATAATGCACCACTCCCGCGACGCGCTTTCACGTATTTCGAAAAACAAAAAACAAGACCAAGGCATTGCCGTCGATCTAAAACCCAAGGGTTTTCAATCCTTTGAAGATTTTCTCGCTTCTGTATCCGCGTCTCCGGAAAAAAGCTTCGAGCTGATCGCCCTAGACAATGTGACCAACCCTCAAAACGTCGGCATGATTATTCGGGCCGTATGCGCATCACCAATGACAGGGATATTACTGCCACAAAAAGGCTGTGCAAAACTAGACGCACTGGTCATTAAGGCCAGCGCGGGTACGTTATTCAAGGCGAATATTATTCGCTGCGACAGCCTTAGAAAAAGCCTTCACGTGTTGAGAGATCGAGATGTTGACCTTATTGCATTGGATTTAAATGCGGATCAAACACTTATACATAATACCGAGCAAAACCGGAATCGTGTGTTTGTATTGGGAAATGAGACAGACGGCGTATCTAAAGAAGTGAAAGCTTTGTGTAACCGGAAGATGAAAATCCCGATGGCAAACCAAGTGGAGTCTCTAAATGTTGCCATTACGGCTGGAGTTATTGCATTTCGAAATGTAGAGCTATGAGTCGCTCCGCTGAATATTTTTCGAAAAGCACTTTCGCTAGCGGCTCGAACTAGCTCCACAAAATTGAGCGCCCGATCGAAGAAGCGCAGAAAACAGCTGAACCCATACTTCCTGAGCGGCCAATTAAGCTCGTACAACCCAGCGATTCAATTGACTTTAATCAGCGTTCGGGGCTTCCCTCGTCAACGTCCCCACTCCCATCCGCAGGCAAGGTTTCACCCACCTGCCTCACAGACCAAAGTGTTCGCGTCATCATAAACACCACAAATAAACAGATGCTCGACACGCTCATCACCATAAAAATAGTTTTTACTGAAACCATATCGACAATAACCCCTGTCACCATTGCACCGATTGGAGCAGCACCAAATAACATAAGCTGATACACCGACATAACTCGCCCACGCATTTCAGGGCCAGCCAACGATTGCGCCACCAAACGGCACCGTCCTGCCGAATTACCAGCAACCAAGCCCCAAACAAAGACCAACATGTAAAACCCAGCTGGCGTAGGCCCTTTGGCCAAACCAAAACCCACCATTGCGGTATACAACAAGCTAAACAAAGCCCCCTGCCCCGGAAATTCGACTGTCTTTTGCCGCAGTAAAAACGTATGGGACACAACCATCCCTAAAACAAACAAAGCCTGCAGGCCCGCATATTCTGCAGCAGAGTGATGGTAAACGCGCGTTGCCACAACTGGAATCAAAACGAGAAATACGCCCATATGCATATAACCGTTAAACGCAATAAGCGCCATCAACTGACGAAGCCCAGGACTTTTAGAAACCGTCTTTATGGCCCCCACAATATCGCTAAATGTTGAGCCTTGCTTAACCTCAACAGGACCACGAGACGACGCCAAACTGAAAAACACGAGAGCAGAAAAACCCGATACTGCCGCTTGGATCGCGATGACAAAACTCACACCAATAGAATCTGAAAGTGCAGCCACTCCAATCCCCACACTTTGTAATACAAACTGCGTAATACTCAGTAGCGATACACGTTTTTGTAGGGGAATACTCGGCATATCTGCAACAAACTTTTCACGAACGGGCTGTAGAAAGGCATTACCCGCCCCTACCGTTGCTGCGTAGAGCATCAAAATAACAAAATTACCGTGGCCACTTTGCATAACGAGCAAAAGCCCAACATAGCTTAATGTGAGCAAGCCTTGAGCTGCGGCCAAAATTTTGGCCGGATCAAAACGGTCTGCCCAAGCACCGGCGATAAGCATCAATAAAAGGTTGGGCAACAAAGCTGCACCTTGGACCATACCCCACTCTACAGAGCTAAGCTGAAGCTCCTGCATGGAGATCCAGGCAAGGATGACCAAATGTATGCCCAGAGCGAATGCGCTGGAACCGTGGGAAATAAGGAAGCGGACAAGTTGGGACAAGGTGTTGGGCTCGGGTTACGGGTTAGTGCTGCAAGTGACTCACGTTATTCCATTACGCCTACTTAACAACGGAAGGGAATAACGGCTGAGTTACAAACCATGATTATACGATGATTTACCCGTAATAATGACCGGAATAGGCGCTTAAATTCATCAACTCAGTTTAAGTGCTTTCACGTGACGACGCAGAGGCTCTAAGAGCTGACCTTGATCTTCATAAGCAATACGAAGGTACATCTGTGTAATACCACGGACCTGCACCGCCCACTGCTTTTTGTCTCGGCTGATACGCTCACAAAATGCCAGTGGCGTTTCTCCTATTTCAGGAGAAAACCCTTTGCGTTGTAATTTTTTTACAAATTTCGCGTATAACGCTTGTTCGGGATATTGATATTCAACTGCACCCTTCCAGGTTAAAAAGATAAAATAAACTAGCAAGAAACCCGTGATGATGACAACAAAGAAAGCTCCAATTCGCCAAGCTTCTGTGCCGCCAAATAAACGCTTTAGAACGCTCATCTGCTTGTCGGAATCATAGCCCAATACCCATTGATGCCAGTTATAGCTCATGGCATCTAAACGCAGATTTAACGTGTTTAACCAGGCCCCGCTGAAAACCGACGAAATTAACGCTCTCTCTTCATCATTTAAAGACGCTTCCAGGCCTTGCTCAATCCGCAATGGTGAAACCGCTCCGGTCGGGTCAACTCTCAGCCATCCTTTATTGGGCAACCAGATTTCTGCCCAAGCATGCGCATCCGACTGCCTAACAATAAGATAATTTTCGACAGTATTGAGCTCTCCGCCTTGATACCCCACCACAACTCTTGCTGGAATTCCCGCTGCTCGCATCAATACAACAAAGCTACTGGCAAAGTGTTCACAAAACCCTTTTTGAGTAAAAAACAAGAACTCATCCACGCTGCGCGTACCCAGGGGTGGTGGCCTCAAGGTGTAAGAAAACGATGCGTTATACATCGATAGGGCCTTTGTCACCAAATCATAGCCACGAACCCCTTCCGCCAACCACTGTCGAGCCAACTGAACCGAGCGGGGGTTAGAACCAACGGGCAGCTTTATATTTTTGTCATATGAGTACGCACTCAAGCCAGACGGCGCAGCAAGATACTGAGACGTCGACACCACCTCATACTGCGTTCGACTGGCAATAGGCTTTTTAGTTTTGACCAGATAATCCGCCATAAAAGATACTTTATTTGCGCTCGACTGGACCGAGAGAGGCGCCATCAGAGTGAACAGCCATCTCTGCTGGTGCGATTCCATTAGCACTTCATAACGAAAGGTTTCGGGGGACTGAGGAACGATCAAACCCCACGAGGCAGGAATATTCTTTAAAATTGCATCGCGCTTATTTTTGTTACGACGAAAGAGCCCTTCTTCATCATGATTCCAGCTGCGACCATCAAAACGATCAAGCACTAGACCACGCCAATACCACGCCTCTCGATTCGGCATGCTGTCGTTAAACGAAACACGAAAGGCAACCTTACTCGATTGGCTAAGTGCACTAAAGTCACCCGGAGACATCGTGTCGCTAAACCCAGTTACACCCGTCTGTTTCGGTAATGGCACATGCCATAAAGAGCCAAACCTCGGCAAGACTAAAAACAATAGCACCATCACCGGCAAACTCTGTAAAACCAATACAGAAGCAAGCCATAGTTGTTTTTTTATCGGGACCGGCTGACTTCGATAAATACAGTTCCATGCGCTAATTAATATCAGAACCGAAACAAAACCGTAAAGAGCAATAAATATTGTTTGAAAAAATAAAAACTGCGCTGCGACGGCAATAAATCCTACGTAAACCACTAGCAAGACATCGCTCCGTGAGCGTACCTCAAGTAATTTTAAAACAAAAGATACCACCAAGAATGCGACTAATGGCTCAACACCAAGAGTACCTGCATAGGAAAGTAACAAACCCGCAATGCATAAAGCGCCCAAAAGTGCTTTCGCTTTATTCCCAGGAAAAGACCACGCTCCACGGTATATTTGAACCCGCCACAGTAATGAGAACGCCCAAACAAGAGGTACCCATATCGGCAAATACGTAAACAGAGGGAGTATTGATACCGCCTGGGCAGCTAAAAGCCATGCCAAAGTATTGCGATTAACCCATTGATCGGACGTGTCAGTGCTCAAGCGCTCATCTCATTCGTTAGTTTAAAACATCTTCTTGCGTGATTTTATTACTTAACCTTATCCTCACCAATCGAGCCTCACAAAACAACCTAAAGCTTAACGACTGCGAAAGTCTAACCGAGCAATATTAATGAGCACTCTGAGCCTCAAACATCATCCAGATATAAATACTCCCGCAGGCAAGAAGCTAGAACGGTACGCTATCAATTAAATGGTTCACCGCTTTCGCCCCTTCACTAGTCTTACTAGTTTTCATACTCTGCTAACGCCTCTAATACTCGCGCCTTATGATTTTCGCCTTTATTCGGCTGTATTTTTATGCCGGGTAATATAAGTCCAAAACTCTCGTCTTGAGAGCTTAATTCTAAAGCCCAAAAACAAAGAGCAGAAAGTTTGAGTTCAACATCTAAAGCATTTGTCTGGCTGAAGTCCAACCATATTTCTCGCGAAATATTTTGGCTAAATTCTTTGGTAAACAAACCGCGATCACGGGCATAAAGCTTCCAAGCAATGTGCTTAATCGGGTCACCAGGACGATATTCATGAAATGCACTAAAGTCTTCGCCTCCTTTCGCCGGGTGCTCACCATCGCCGTCATCGTCAACAACTGCCGAGCTGTTTAAAGGTAATTCTATGGGGTGAGGATACACCAACGCGTGAGCATCAAATTTTAGCCACGTCCAACAACGCAGAAGTCCCAACGGGTATAAGCACTGGATTAATAAACGTTGCGGCCTAATGTGGCCTCTATGAGCGGCCAACATATTAACCTCGACCTGACTTAACGATTTTTCCTGACTATCAAATTCATCTGACTCCCAATCGCTCTCTTGCCAGCGGATCGCAATACCATTGCTCACTCTGCGTGTCGTATTATCAACGGCAATAAAAAACGTTACCTTTTCGCCGACAAAGGCATTCGCAGCCCCTTTTAATTTCACTTCTAGTCCTGCCAAATTAGCAAAGGTATGCAGAATGCTCACAATAAAAAGACTAACAAGTAAAAAGGTTAAGGCTAGAATCAGGTTGTTTTGATAATTGGTCCCCAACAGCCAGAGTACCGTCAAAAACAAAAGAAAAACAAAGCCCCGACGTGTCGGAAAAATGTAGAGGTTTTTTAACGTAAGTTTGTGAGTATTCGAACTCGGGTTACGGCGATCGATAAATTTAAAGAACCGGTCTTGGAAAAAACCGACGAGAGGCTGTAGCGCGTCAAAAAGCCTAGATGACACTGACATTTTTCAGAATGTAGTCAGTGATAGCATTAGAACCCATAATATTATTCTGCTTTCCTTTTGATAACGCTCCTCGTACACGATGACCAACCACCGAAGGTAAAACCATCTGTAAATCTTCTGGCAACACATGCTCACGATTATCAATTAAGGCCCAAGCTTTAGCCGCTTGCAGTAAGGCCAAAGCACCACGTGGCGATAAGCCAAAGGTGAAGTGTTCATTAAAGCGAGTAAAGTCAACAATACGCTGCAAATAATCCAGCAATTGCTCGCTCGCTTTAACAGACTTCACTTTGGCTTGTATCGCCTGTAATTGTGCAGTATCGGCCATAGGCTTAAGTACTTTAAGCCGCTCTCTGGGGTCAACGCCTCGATACAGCTCTCGTTCAGTGTCGGCAGTGGGATAACCCAATGATATTCTCATAAGAAAGCGATCAAGTTGAGATTCAGGCAGTGGATACGTGCCAGCCTGAGATAAAGGATTTTGAGTCGCGATTACAAAAAACGGCTCGGGTAACGGGCGTGTCTCTCCTTCGATTGTTACCTGTTTTTCTTCCATCGCTTCGAGCAAAGCACTTTGGGTTTTTGGCGTGGTTCTATTCACCTCATCCGCCAATAACACTTGGGTAAATATAGGACCGGAATGAAAGGTAAACGACGATGTCTCCCTGTCGAATACCGCTGCACCGAGAATATCGGCAGGCAGTAAATCACTGGTAAATTGTACGCGTTCGTAACTCAGGCCCAGGATCTTCGCTAAGCACTGAGCTAACGTAGTTTTCCCCATACCGGGCAAGTCCTCGATTAACAAGTGTCCTTTTGAAAACAAGCAGGCCAGAGCCAGCTTTACCTGGTGCTCTTTACCAAGTAAGACAGTGCCTACTCCGTTGATAATACCGGAAATCAATGACTTCATATCGCTCTCTAAATTCACTCTCGCAATAACTTCAGCCTAGACTCTTAACTCTAACAATGCACATATAAACGTGCTTGCTCGGCGGGATAAAGTCCTAGACGGCTTAACTCTCCTTAACTCTCCTTAACGCTCCTTAACACCTTCAAACGAAACACGACATCGACGTACAGATCCATAAAAAAATGAAGAGAATATAACCTTCAACATCTCTTCGATATGCCCCCCCCTACGTAACTACCATTTTTTCTCTTGAAACTGACAGCCTTTGGCACCCATTTTTTTTCGAAACGCCTCTGCAATTTCATTCTGCTCACGCCGAGAAATCGTTTTTCCATCACGCTGAAGCACAACGTGCCGAGAACCTCTAGATTCACCCCATTTAAGCTTTACGTAGCGCTTTCGAGCCTTTTCACAGGCTTTTTTAAACGCTTGCTGTTGTTTTATTTCATGAGGCTCAGGTTCATCACTGTAATTATCAGGCCGTCTTCGAATTTCCAGCTCTTCGGACAGGTTAAGTGTAGGAAGTTCAACCGTTTCAGTTTTGACGCCAGGCGGAGGCGCATCACTGATATGCAGCTTCCCCTTATCATCACGCCATTGATAGATCTCGGCCGACGTCATTAATGGGCACAGCGTAACACTCGTTATTATGAGAAAAATGGATGCATTATGAAAAAATTGAGAACAGAACATGGCGTCTTCCTTAAACTCTGTAAATCGCTTTTAAAGCGCTACCTTACTGGAGATTGGATAGTGCTTACATGCCGATAATTTGCCAATTTCGAATTCAGAAATGACGCACAATTGACGAATACACCCTGCTTCGATGCAATAGGCAGGAAAGGACGCTATTTCCTGCCATTCAGCTTAGTGTGCTTTAACTTGTCATTATCGATCAATTTAACGTCAATTACTGAGCGTCTTCGTCCCAAGCTTCTATAACCTCTTTTACCGAGCGCATTGCGTCAATTGATGCCGGAGCACCACAATAAACCGCCGCATGTAAAAACACCTCTCGGATCTCGTCCTTCGTACAGCCATTACGAAGCGCGCCCCTTACATGACCTTTTAGTTCTTGCGAGCATTTTAGGGCCGTTAACATCCCTAATGTGACCAAACTACGGGTTTTACGCGATAAACCGTCACGTACCCAGGTCGCGCCCCAGGCATTTTCGTTCACCATATCTTGAAGCGGCTGGTCCCATTCGGTGGCATTGCTCAAAGCGCGGTCAACAAATTCATCGCCCATCACTTCTCGACGAACTTTTAAACCGGCTTCTCTTTTTGGATTGGACACTGACGTACCTCATTAAGTATTTGAATAGAGTTTTCGTATTATATGAGATGTGGGCGTGGAACGGGAGGAAAGGAGTAATACCAGTGAACTCCAGAATGAGAGTCGGGCACGACACCGCCTTTAAAGCCTGCTAGATATCACTATATTGCTTTAAGAAAGCACTTAAGGCATGCCAATAAAACTAGAGCTATGAGGCAGCGACACCACTCTAAAACAAAAAAGCCCAGCACTAGGCTGGGCTTCGTTTGCTAATAGAAAACTATTAACAAATATTCATTATTAACTTTCGATTAAGCAGCTTGCTTACGACGACGAAGGCCAGCAATCATGCAGAAACCTGCACCAAACAACCACACCGCAGCAGGAAGTGGAACAGCTGCAACTTCATTGAATGTAAAATTGTCCATTGCGAAGTGAGCTCCGCTACCAGATAGACCCGGCACCTCGATTCCACCTGAAGACGAAAAGGTTAAACTATCAATTCCAAAAAAATCAAAATCAAACCAAGTAGCAGAAGTACTATCAACAACAACAGTTTCAACGTATGTCAATACGTTATTTACAAATCCTTCTACCTGGATAACTAGGCCGTCTCTCCAGGCACCAGTGAGGTAGGCTCCGTTGAAATCAAAAAGACTTCCATTTGTTGAAGAAGCATTTGCCCATGCATTAAAAGCTACACTATCACCAGAAACAGTACCATTTTTGTAACCATGATCATCAGGTCTCTGAGAACTATTTAGATACCCAAAATTATCCCAATTTAACCCATGGTACCCATCATGAATGTAACCAGAATTAGCTGGCAAATCATCAAACGTAACAACAACAGCTTGTGCAACCCCAGAGAATACTAATATAAGTCCTAAAGACAAAAGTTTAAATACTTGTCTCATTTGCTTTACCCTTTTATAAAAATTATTTAATTTAAATTTCCATGATTACTTTTAGCTGCCTGCCTAATGTTAAATCCATTAAAACAACCGGCGAGTATTCCCCTAAAGGATCTCCACAGTGCTATAGCAATACGGGCGCCAGTGTGGGGAAGAAGTCAAAGATTATCAACTGTCGAAAAAACTGACAGAAAGATGAAAGCGAATCTCATTCGCGCACGCTTTTCACCCAGAAAGTCCAAAGATTAGCCTTTGCGACGACACTAAAACACAAGACAAAAGTCTAGCTTTCGATAATTAACACTAACTAAATTGAGGGCTAGCATTCATCGAAAGTGCTACCCTCTCCCTTGGAATACGTCCTGTTGCTCTGCCATAGTGAGCATGTTTCGTTTAATCTCTGTATAGTTTTATGCTCGGATAGAACAAGAAATAACTCTCAACAAGTCAATATAAGATCTCTGCACTAGCTTTACAGACAGTAATTATAGGAACACGCTTTGACATTAAGGTTGTTTAGGCGAAAGAACAAAACCATTGTGGTGAAGGCTCTTAGGCACAACCAGCTAAGAACGATTACCGGTTAGTAAATACAAGAAAACAGGTTCAGAATATTGATGTTATCACTACAAAGGAGTGGCAATTCGGCCAATGCAGCACGCCATAAATTTTTCATATTAGTTATTCTCGCCCTACTTACTGCCACGATAGCCTATTGGGGCGGGCTCAATAACCTTCATTCACGCTGGACCAGCCAGGCAGAATACAGCCATGGCTATATGGTTTTTCTTGTAGCGATATATTTTATCTGGGAAAAGAAAGACACCCTTGCTTCCGCAGGAGTAACGGGTAGCGGGTGGGGCCTTCCCATCATAGCTATCGCGATGATGGCGCTATTGATAGGCGAAATCAGTGCTCTGTACATCGTTATCCATTACTCCTTATTGCTATTTTTAATCGGTCTTTCGCTCCTTATTTTCGGCAAAAATACCCGTCAGGTTTTACCCTCGATAGGATTAATCATTTTTGTTATCCCACTACCCTACGTTATAGAAGTAGCACTAACAGCAAAGATGCAGCTATGGTCCTCATCGCTCGGGGTGAACTTCATTCGATTGTTTGATATCCCGGTGTATTTAAGCGGCAATGTCATCGACATGGGGGATTTTGAACTTCACGTAGTGGAGGCCTGTAGTGGCTTAAGATACTTATTCCCTCTCGTTAGCCTAGGCTATATCGCGGTATATTTTTATCGAGCAAGCTTATGGAAAAGAGCCGTCGTATTTGTCAGTACGGTGCCAATTACAATTATTATGAATAGCGTCCGAATAGGTGTTGTGGGGCTTCTGGTTGAGCACTTTGGAACCAAGGCTGCGGAAGGATTCATTCACGACTTTGAAGGTTGGGTTATTTTTATGGCCTGTGCCCTCATCCTGATTGCAGAAGTCATGGTGTTGGAGTTTTTTACAACAAAACTGAGTATTCGGGACGTTTTTGCGGAAACACCGAAGAAAAAACATACGGCACCCGGCAAAAAACGTTACAAATATCACAAAACATTTCCTTTGGCTTGCTCGATACCTCTTCTGGCCATCTCAATTTTACTTATTCACGCGATAGATTCACGTAAAGCCCCAACCTTGCCTCAGGTAAATTTGGCAACTTTTCCTGCCAAACTTCAAGGTTGGGTGGGTTATCGTGAAAGCCTCAGTCAAATCGTAGTAGACACACTTGGTGTAACCGACTATTTAAAAATCAATTACTATAATCCGAAGTATAGTGACGATCCGGTCAATCTTTACGTCGCTTATTATAAGAATCAACGCAAAGGCGTATCCCCGCACTCACCTAAAGTCTGCATGCCGGGAGGAGGATGGGAGATCGTTGATTTCATGCGTACAGAACTTGATGGCCTCCCTGTCAATCGGGTCATCATTCGGAAAGGCTTAGAAGAACAGTTGGTATACTACTGGTTTATAGAGCGTGGCCTCCCTGTCGCTAACGAATACATAAAAAAATGGTGGCTACTTAAAGATGCGATCGTCCACAACCGAACAGACGGCTCTCTCGTTCGAATTGTTACCCGAATCGATAAAAAATCCGGACTCGCTGCAGCGGAAGATCGCGCCGCTAAATTTATACAAATAGCCAATTCAGCATTAATAGAAACGTTACCTAATAAAACACCCTAACTAAGGAGAACCTAGTGTCTAGGATAGATCGTCTTTTTTTAACTCCCACAACCGTACTGTGGGCACTACTATTTTCACTATCAAGCTGCTCGTCTAAAGAGGAGTCGTCTCAAAAGCATTACGCCCAAGGGGTAAAATTATTCGAGCAAGGCAAGATAGGCAAGGCCCGCGTCGAACTTTTGAATGCAGTTCAATTGCAACCCGAAATGGCAGATGCTTATTACTACCTTGGCCTAGTGGCTGAAAAAGGTAAGGACCTGCCTCAATATTATGAAAATATGACGCTAGCCGCACAGCTCGACCCTCAAAACCTGAAAGCAATGGCTGGCGTTGGAAAAATTCTGCTGTCTCGATCACTATTTGAGGAGGCTTTAACAAAGGCTGAGGAAATTCTAACAGCCGACCCCGAGTATTATGATGGAATATTGTTACAAATAAACGCATTGATCAATCTAGGTTATCTTGAGCAAGCGCAACCGCTTATTGAGAAAGCAACGGCTATATCGAAGAATGACCCTAGTCTGCTTTCGCTTCGTGCTGGAATGGCAGAATTACAAGGTAATCGAGATCAGGCTCTATCACTTCTGAACGAAGCCATCACACATTCTACGGATAAAAGCCAAGCTCTTATGCAGCGGCTTAAAATTCACCAACGCTTCGGAGACATTGAAGGTGTTCTTAGCGATTTGGAAGACCTCAGTACAAACAGCCCAAATGATTCGTTCTATGTCTTTTCTCTATCGAAAATGCTCGCAAACCTAAAACGGTACACAGAAAGCGAGCGCATTCTTGATACTTTTATTGCGCACCAACCTGGCAATACAGACGCTAAGCAATTCCTTGTGGAAATGGTTAATCTACGCGATCAAGACCGAGCAGACAAACTACTGAGCGAGTATATTGAACAGCACCCGAGTTCACCCTCATTTCGTTTTTTCCGCATAAGCAAAAACATTAACGCCAATAAGACGAAAACCGCATCCAAAGAGCTCCAACATATAATTGATAATGTTATATTCGATGCCGAAGCCAAGCGTCATGCACGCGTTATTCTCGCCACGATTCATTTAATTGACAATCAAGAAAATCAAGCCCTTCAACTTATCAAAACCAACCTGAGGGACGACCCCACTCACGAAGAAAGCCTATTATTCAATGCCCGCATCGATCTAAAATACAAAAATTATGACACAAGTATTAATAACGCGAGAAAAGCACTTCGAACCAACCCAAAATCAGAAAGTGCATTGATATTGTTGGGCTACGCCTTTTCAGAAAGTGGATCCTCTGAGCTAGCGAACGATTCATTTAGAGAAGCCCTATCATTGAACCCTAAAAATGCAAAAGCCGCGATGCCGATCATTCAGGAATTACTCTCGAATCGGGACTACACTCGTGCGCAGAATATTCTTGAAGTTTTATTGACGTCTTCTGAAAATGACCTTTCGTTTCTAGCTTTATCGGCAAAAATTAAAGTCATGAAAGAAGACTGGGCCGGAGCTGAGCACACCCTTGCAAAATTGAGGGTTAACGGAGCAGGTAAAATCGACCTTAATTTTCTACAGGGCCAAATTCATCAAGGGCGAGGCAATTATAAGGCAGCAATAAACAACTACAAGACAACCCTAAGCGCCGCCCCTCAACACAACGCAGCCTTAGAAGCCCTTGGCTTGTGTTATTTTCGACTGAATCAACCTGAAGAGCTGCTAAAGTTCCTTGTGAGTTTTCAAGCTAAAAACCCCGCAGCACTGCCAGCCTATGCTTTGGCGGGACGCACTTACTTTAGCCAAAAAGAATACGCCGAAGCGGAGAAGACCCTAGAAAAAGGCTTGGCCCAAAATAAAGCATGGCTAGAAGGCTATGTTTCATTAGGCCGATTACACAAATTTCAAAACAATATTGACAGCGCTATTGAAGTCTACATACGAGGGATATTAAATACTAAAAACAATAAAGATCTGCAATTGCTATTGGCTCAGGAATATCAGAAAAAAAATGACTTTCCCGCAGCAGAGAAGGTATACAAAAACCTTCTCGAACAAGATGGAGGCAACCTTGCTGCCATCAACAATTATGCATTATTACTTGTAGAGAGCCCAGACAGCTCCCAGAAAACGGAACAGCTAAATCAGTTGATTCAAAAGCTCGAGCACACCGCTAATCCGGCATACCTCGACACTTTAGGCTGGGTAATAACCCATAATGGAGACGCAGCCAAAGGAGAAGGCTATTTAAGACGAGCTCTGGAAGACTTACCCAAATCTGCAGAGATTCACTTTCACCTCGGTATTTCTTTGTTGGAGCAACAACGAACCGGTGAGGCCAAGCAATCGTTTAAACGAACCATTTCTCTAGCACCGAAAAATGACCGCTGGAAAAAAATGATTGATAACGTCATGGAGAAAACTTTGCAAAACAAGGCTAAATAGCGATTCAAATACAGCGCATATTTCACGTTCTAACTAAACAAGTATTTATTGCATAGGGCTCTTTATATCGGCCTGTTTATACGCCACCAGTCTAGTTTACGCCTCATAGCCGATGAGGCGTAAACTAGACTGGCTAGAAATCTATTTCTAGCCAGCTACTTATGCCGACTCTCACGATATTGCACCGGCGACAATCCTACCGTCTTTTTAAATAACCGAGAAAAATAGTAAGGATCATCGTACCCTAACGAGAGACCCACCTGCTTTACCGAATACTCACTACTATCCAGCCATTCACATGCTCGCTGCATTTTTAAATTAATGAAATACTGAATGGGCGAATACCCTGTAAGCGCTTTGAAACGTTTCGAAAAATAGTACTTCGACAATTTAAGATGCTTGGCTAAGGTGTCGAGGCTCAATTGGCCGTGTATATTCTCAATCATAAAACCCTGAACGTCATGAAGGCTAATGGCTATCCCAGGGTGTGAACGGTGCTGTTTAATGAGTAGCGTCAGAAGGCTCAAGAGTTTATGCAGTAAATGGCAACCATGAATAAAGCCATCGATATCATAATGCGTTCGCCTTAATTCAAAGGCAGCTTCAAAATTGCTCATAATCTCCGGGTGCAAACCAATATTTTCCGTCAGGGCACGCATCCCTAAGTGCTCATAAAATTCTTGGCTATGCGGCCCATCAAAATGGACCCAATAGATGGACCAGGGTTCTTTTTCATCCGCTTGATAACGGTGCGCGATACCGGGCGGAAGCAGTATTAGTGAGCCTGGTGATATCACCAGCTTCTGCCCATCAACCTCCAAGCTACCGTCGCCCGCAGCGCAGTAAATCAATAGGTAATTATTATGATCCCATCGCTCCATTTTGTGAGCGTGGCCATTAGGGTAATACCCCGTTGCCAAAGGATATGGACCCGTTAACAGAGGGTGAGCGGCCAATTCAGTAAGCATAAATGCTGGCGTTAAAAAACGAATGCCTTCAGGTGGCAATGACCAGCGAGAAGTAATAGCCATGTAACACCTTGAAATAAAAAAAGTTTAATGTAAATAGCTCAGAGGTAGAGGCTCCCACAATAACAATATAGTCCATCACAAAGACAACATCGTCAATCCCTTGTAAAACAGGTCTATGGTTATATAAGGGCAACTTCACAAGCACAAAATTTTTTGACGTTTAAGTAGAGTAACAAGATGAGCAATATCGAACTAAAGCCCTTCCCTGCAAAGCTTCCGCTGTTTATCAACGGTGAATGGGTACAAAGTAATGCCGTCGAAACCATTCCGGTTACAAACCCCGCCACCCAGAAAGTTTTGACGCATGTTCCTTGTGCGACAAATAAAGAAATCACCTTGGCCATTAGCTCTGCTGCAACTGCCTTTGAGTCATGGAAAGAGATCCCTGCCCCCGCTCGCGCTCGATTGATGCTGAATTATCAACACTTACTAAAAGAACGTCATGACGAGCTCGCCACGATATTGTCACAAGAAACAGGCAAAACCTTTGAAGACGCAAAAGGCGATGTTTGGCGTGGTATAGAAGTCGTTGAACATGCCTGTAATATTGCATCGTTAATGATGGGAGAAACTGTTGAAAATGTCGCGCGCTCAATCGATTGTTACTCCTACATGCAACCTTTAGGCGTGTGCGCTGGCATTACGCCGTTTAACTTCCCAGCCATGATACCTCTGTGGATGTTTCCTCTGGCAATTGCCTGCGGCAATACCTTTATATTAAAGCCCTCGGAACAAGACCCGTTAACACCCACACGCTTAGCCGAATTATTCGAACAAGCTGGCGCCCCCAAAGGGGTATTACAGGTTATTCACGGCGCTAAGGAACAGGTCGATCAACTACTTGTTCACCCCGATGTAAAAGCTATTTCCTTTGTTGGATCGGTTAATGTCGGGCAAACGATTTACCGTACTGCGACAGATAACCTTAAACGTGTGCAAGCATTTGTCGGCGCTAAAAACCATATGGTCGTGATGCCCGACGCCAGTAAACAAAACGTTATCGACAGTTTAATCGGGGCCAGTTTTGGGGCTGCAGGTCAGCGCTGTATGGCCATATCTGTCGCTGTGATGGTGGGAACGGCAAATACATGGGTAGAAGAATTAAAAGACGCCGTCAGCCACATTCGACCCGGCGCGTGGGATGATCCAGATGCTGCTTACGGCCCTCAGATAAATCCACAAGCGCGTGAGCGCGTGTTATCGCTGATCGAAAAAGGCAAAGAGGAAGGCGCTAATTGTATTTTGGACGGATCAAAGATTGAGGTAGAAGGATTTCCAAATGGCAATTGGGTCGGCCCCACAATTTTTACCAACGTATCCACTGAAATGGAAATTTATAAAAGCGAAATATTCGGCCCCGTGCTTTGTATTGTTAACGTCGAAACGCTATACGACGCAATACAGCTAATTAACACAAACCCATTTGGCAACGGCACTTCTATCTTTACCGCTTCCGGTGCAGCTGCCCGCAAATACCAACATGAAATACAGGTCGGACAAGTCGGTATTAATGTACCCGTGCCCGTACCACTGCCCTTCTTTTCATTTACGGGTTGGCGAGGCTCATTTTATGGCGACCAACACGCCTATGGTAAGCAAGCCATTCGCTTTTACACGGAAACGAAAACTGTAACGTCTCGCTGGTTTGACGACGATGTTTCAACGGGCGTGAATATGACCATCAACTTAAAATAAGTCTAATTAAGAGAGTTAAAGAATGGATTTTAATTTAAGCGAAGAACAGCAAGCCTTTCGCGAAACCGCTCGAAATTTTTCAGAAAAGGAATTAGCGCCCTGTGCTGCAGAGTGGGATGAAAAACATATTTTTCCCATCGACGTTATTCGCAAAGCCGGTAATCTTGGATTTTGCGGTATGTACTGCAGTGAAAACGCTGGAGGCTTAGGATTACCACGCTTAGATGCCGCAATTATTTTAGAGGAATTGGCTGGAGGCTGCACCTCGACAGCGGCATATATTTCCATTCAGAACATGGTGGCTTGGATGGTCACTCGCTGGGGCAGTGAAAGCGTATTAGCTCAGTGGCAATCTCCTTTAGTGAGCGGGCAAGCTCTAGGCTCGTATTGCTTAACCGAACCCAGCTCTGGCAGCGATGCAGGCTCATTACGCACACGCGCACAACTCGACGGCGACAGCTATTTACTAAATGGCAGCAAGATGTTTATTAGCGGCGCCGGCAGTACCGATGTATTGGTGGTGATGGCTCGAACCGGCACACAGGAAGATGGAGCACGAGGCGTATCGGCGTTTGTCGTGCCTGCCGACTCTCCGGGCATTGAATACGGCAAGAACGAAAACAAAATGGGTTGGCACAGCCAGCCTACTAAAGCTGTCATGTTTGATAACGTCCGTATCCCCAAGGACAATATATTGGGCAATGAGGGGGAAGGCTTTAAATTTGCCATGCAAGGTTTGGACGGAGGCCGCATAAACATTGCCGCATGCTCTGTCGGAACGGCACAAGCTGCACTTATTCATGCTCAACGTTACATTCAAGAACGCGAACAATTTGGCCGTCCTATTGCGGACTTTCAAACGGTACAATTTAAATTAGCCGATATGGCTACCGAATTAATGGCCGCTCGCCAAATGGTCTATTTGGCCGCAAGTAAATTAGATGAGGGACACTCTGAAAAAACCGCCTATTGCGCAATGGCTAAGCGCTTTGCGACCGACGCCGGTTTTAAAATTTGCAATGAAGCCTTACAACTCCATGGTGGGTACGGATACCTATGCGAATTCCCTTTAGAGCGCTATGTTCGCGATACACGTGTGCATCAAATTCTTGAAGGAACCAATGAAATCATGCGCCTCATAACCGCCCGCAGATTACTGCGTGAAGGCGCTATGGAACTGATCCGATGAAAACCCCACGACAACAGCAATTCTTTTTTGGAGAATCGAATGCGTAAAAAAATCGCTTTTTTTGGATTAGGTAACATGGGGCTTGGCATGGCGACCAATCTGGCCAAAAATGATTTTGATGTGCATGCCTTCGACCCCTCTGACACGGCCTTGAAAAAGGCTCAAGCACAGGGTTGTTCGATTGCAGCTTCTGCAATCGACGCAGTGAACGGGGCAGACGTTATTATCTCGATGCTGCCCACCGGAGACATCGTTGAAAGCCTATATATTGATAATGAAAACTTATTGTCTGTTATATCAACAACTGCATTAGTTATCGACTGCTCGACCGTTGCCCCAGAAACGTCTCGACGTGTAGCCCTAGTAGCGGAAAAGTACAACGTCAACACCATTGACGCTCCAGTATCCGGTGGCACTGCCGCCGCAGCTGCAGGAACGTTATCGTTTATGTGCGGGGGCACGGAAAAGAATTGTAAAGACGCCGAATCGGTTTTACTCGGTATGGGCTCTCATGTTTTTCGAGCAGGTAATCATGGAGCCGGTCAAATAGCAAAAATCTGCAATAACATGTTACTCGCCATTCATATGACGGGAACAGCCGAGGCATTACAGCTGGGCGTTAATAATGGATTAGACCCAAGTGTTCTATCCGAAATAATGCGTAATAGTTCCGGAAACAATTGGTCCCTGGAAAAATATAACCCCTACCCTGACGCTATGGAAAATGTTCCGGCCAGCCGTGGATATCAAAGGGGGTTCATGGTCAATCTTATGTGCAAAGATTTAGGCTTAGCAATGGGCGCAGCTTCAAACAGCCAATCGTACACGCCTATGGGTGCTCTAGTGAACAGCTTGTATAACTTGCACCGTGAATCTTCAGAACAAGAAAATAGTACTTTAGATTTTTCTAGCATCCAAAAAATATTCCCAGAATCGAAAAAACCAGTGCGTAAATTCTAGAGACTAATCAATAGTTCGTAAATACCATAATGCCCGTAACCGCAATGAGGACAGTCAAATGGAAAACACTTTTTCGGGACTATCGATTATAGAAGCTTGGCAACGTTCAGTGCGGATTAACCAACATAAAAAATCGCTTCATTTTTCAGACCGAAGCTGGACCTATGCTGAATTGGACCTTGCAGCACAGCAGGTTGCTGCAGAGTTTATCGCACAGGGGTTTATTCAAGGTGATAGACTAGCTGCCTACGGGAAAAACTCCGACGCCTACCTTATTACATTTATCGCCTGCCTTTACACCGGGATTATTCATGTACCAGTCAATTTTTTATTAAAGGGCGATGAGCTAACCTACGTCCTCAAACAATCTGGAGCAAAGGGCCTTATCTATGATTATCGACTGGAAAACACTGTTCGTCAGGTCCAAGGAGACTGCCCAGGTTTAAGGTTTGAAGGTTTATTTTTTAACGAAGCATCACCGACTGAGGAAAACAATCCACCCTTTACGATACATTCAATTGCTCAGCGCAAAACCTCAATTGAATTATCACCCATCATTTCCCGCAAGGATGACTACATTCAAATACTGTACACCTCGGGGACAACATCTTTACCCAAGGGTGCTGTAATGACCAACAACTGTTTAATGACCCAATATATGGGGGCTATTAAACATCTTAACATCCAGAGCTCTGACCATTCACTCGCGGCGCTTCCACTTTACCATACCGCACAAATGCACGTCTTCACTCTTCCCTGTTTACTCGTTGGCGCGACCACGACATTAATTGAATCCCCCGACTCCGCCCTCTGCTTATCCCTCATTGAAAAACAACAGATAACTTCGTTTTTTTCACCGCCGACGGTGTGGATTAACTTATTACACAGCAACGATTTTAATCGCTGTGATTTAAGCAGCTTAACAAAACTGTATTACGGCGCGGCAGCAATGCCTGAATCCGTAGTGCATGAACTATTAAAACGCCTACCCGGTGCGGGGCTCTACAACTGTTACGGTCAAACTGAAATGTCGCCACTGGCATCCGTATTATTGCCGGAAGAACACATAGACCGCCCCGCCTCCGCAGGCAAACCTCTTTCTCTTGTAGAGACACGTATCGTCGACGAAATGATGAACGATGTCCCTGTGGGTGAGCGCGGCGAAATCGTCCACAGATCAGCTCAGGTTATGAAGGAGTACTGGCAAAAACCCGTCGAAACAAAAGCAGCATTTTCGGGTGACTGGTTTCATTCTGGTGATATTGGCGTATTTGATAGGGAGGGTTACCTTTATATCGTCGATCGCATTAAAGATGTGATTAATACCGGCGGCGTATTGGTGGCTAGCAGAGAAGTCGAAGAAGTTTTATATCATCACCCTGCTGTGGCCGAAGTGGCAGTAATTGGGACCCCACACGAACAGTGGATTGAAGCAGTTACTGCCGTTGTGGTTCTGAAAGATAAAACCTCAGCAACCGAGACTGAATTAATTACATTTTCCAAACAAAAACTGGCTGGGTATAAAATCCCGAAACGAGTACTGTTCGCCACCCAACTTCCTAAGAATGCTTCGGGGAAGGTGCTTAAGCGAACGCTGAGGAAGGAGATTAACTGAGTGTAATATTTTATTGATCCTGAAACACGATTAACATCATGACTATAAAATTAAAAACCCATTTGGTTATTAACAAAAAACTCACGACAATTCAGCTGTTGTGGAGCGTTGCCACCTCCCGCAACCACAACAATAACGTGAAAAAAAACAGATAAAACACAGGCCGAGGCGGTGGCAGCAGGGTAGAAAAACCCAGACGTTTAAAGCGCCAAGACATTCATCTGACCACAGTTAATGGCACTATTTATTCTAGAATTGAGAGGAAAGCTACTCTATAGAAAATGCTTCCCCAAACGTCGCATATTCATTCGCCCCTAATCGCCCCAATGGCTGAACAACATTCGCATCTACCTTCACCCGTCCTTTTGCATCTTTAACACATGCGCCATCGCGAACATACACATCCAAGACTTCGCAATAAATAATAGCCTGTTTTTTGGGGCCGATTTCATGATGCTCGGAGTAGCGGCACAGCATAGCAATAGGAGCGTTACATACGCGCGGTAAAGGCCAGCCCTCTTCTGCAGTAATAGACAAATCAAACTTTTCCAGTTCTGATTCACCATGGGGTAATGTTACTGCGCTATCGGTTACGGCTTTGGCTTGATCCACAGACGGGATATGAATAACTAGGTTTTTTCGTTCAAAAATATTATGCCGAGTATCTTTGATTTCGCCAGTCGGTTTTGAACCCGCACTGATCATTACCAAGGGAGGGTCACTGCTAAGAGCATTAAAATAGGAATATGGGGCGAGATTATACGAGCCCTCACCACCGTTATCGGTGAGTACCCAAGCAATTGGCCGGGGCACAATCACCTGAGTCATCACATGATAACGCTGGGTCGGAGATAGATCAGAAAAATCAATTCGCATTATAGAGCCGAAAGTCCACGGTCGAGATCTTTTTGTATATCTTGCAGATCTTCTATACCAACCGCCACACGAACAAGATTGTCGGTGATTTTGGCTGCCGCTTTGTCTTCATCCGATAAGCGCCCATGCGTCGTGGTAGCAGGATGGATAATAGTAGTTTTTACATCACCCAGATTTGCGGTTACAGACAGTATTCGTGTGCCATCAATAACTTTCCAGGCCGCGTTACGATCCCCTTTGACGCGGAACGACAATACGCCACCAAAAGCACTTTGCTGAGTTTTAGCAAGTTCATGCCCTGGATGCGATTCCAAGCCAGAATAGTAAACGTGCTCAACATTTTTATGATCGTTTAACCACTTCGCAAGACTAAGCGCATTTTTGGAGTGCGCCTCCATGCGAAGACGTAAAGTCTCTAAGCCTTTTAAAAATACCCAGGCATTAAAGGGGCTCATTGTCGGGCCACAGGTGCGTAAAAAGCCAAGGACTTCTGTCATCACTTCTTCACTACCGACAACCGCTCCGCCCATGCAGCGCCCTTGCCCGTCTAAATATTTGGTCGCCGAATGAATGATAATGTCGGCTCCCAGCTCTAAAGGTTTTTGTAACGCCGGAGTGCAAAAACAATTATCCACCGCCAACAAACAATCATTTGCTTTGGCAAGCTCAGACAAACGTCGAATATCGGCCACTTCACAAATAGGGTTTGAGGGCGTTTCCAGAAACATTAATTTGGTATTGGTTTTAATTGCGGCTTCCCAGGCGGAAAGGTCCACCAATGGCACAAGATCCACTTGCACACCAAACTTTTCGAGGTATTTACTGAAAAGTACCGTCGTGGTGCCAAATACGCTTCGCGAACAAACAACATGATCTCCGGCAGACAATAAAGCCATGCAAGTACTTAAAATTGCCGCCATTCCTGAGGCTGTAGCCACGGCGGCTTCGCCACCTTCTAACGCTGCGATTCGATCTTGAAAAGTGCGTACGGTGGGGTTGGTATAGCGTGAATATACGTTGCCGGGTTCTTCGCCCGAGAAACGTGCAGCCGCCTCTGCTGCAGACTTAAAGACATAACTGGAAGTCGTGTAGATTGGCTCGCTGTGCTCGCCTTCTGTTCCACGTACTTGGCCAGCACGAACGGCAAGTGTATCGAGGTGCGCGCCGGCTAGAGGGTCAATTGATTCAAGTTCTTTATCCATAGGGCTGTTTATTCATTTAAAAGTGCATTTAAAGGTGTAAAAAAGATACCCGCCAAGACAGACGACAATCGTGATTAGGCGAATTTGGTAAAGCGAACACGCGCACGCTTTTCATTCAGTCAAGCATGCCAAAGTCTGAATAAAATTGCGAATTATAGGAGTAAATAAAACGCCAGCTTCAAGAAAAAGCTGGCTATGCGCTTGGGGGCAGATATTCAATAAATTAAATATCAAGAAATAGCCAAGAGCTATTCCTCGTTATGCATGCCTACGATGGCATTTGAACTTTCCGCCAAATCTTTTTCCCGCGTGGCTTTTACGGCGTCTGAGCGCTCCGCTTCCAAACTACGCAAGTACTCATCGTCAACATCATCCGTAACATATTTACCATCAAATACAGAGCAATCAAATTGCGGGATGCTAGCGTTTCCGCCACTTGAGGAGGCTATAAGGTCTTCTAAGTCTTGGTAAATTAACCAATCTACGCCAATCTCTTCTTCGATTTCTTTTTCTGTTCGACCATAACCAACTAGCTCTTTTCGCGACGGCATATCAATACCGTACACATTTTGGTACAGCACGACAGGGGACGCGGAAGCAAAATAAACCTTCGCGGCCCCTGCGTCTCTGGCCATTTCCACTATCTGCTTACACGTCGTACCACGTACAATCGAGTCATCAACCAGCAAAACATTTTTGCCTCTAAACTCTAGGTCGATAACATTGAGTTTTTGACGAACCGATTTACGACGCTCTTGTTGGCCCGGCATGATAAAAGTGCGGCCAATATAACGATTCTTAACCAAGCCTTCACGGAATTTGACGCCCAGGCTTTGAGCCAAAGTTTGCCCCGCCACTCGACTACTATCAGGAATGGGGATTACCACATCAATATCGTGCTCAGGACGTTCACGCAAAATCTTTTCGGCCAGTTTCTCACCCTGACGCAGGCGCGCTTTGTAGACTGATACGCCATCCATGATGGAGTCTGGACGTGCGAAATAGACGTGTTCGAATATACACGGGCTTAAACGTGGGTTTTCTGCACATTGCTGAGTGTGTATTTCACCCTCCGTAGTAATGTACAAACACTCGCCCGGCGCCACATCTCGAATCAGTTTGTAGCCAGAGACATCGAGCGCAACACTTTCAGAAGCAATCATGTACTCTGTGCCGTTTTCGGTCTCGCGAGAGCCATAAACAAGAGGCCGTAAACCGTTTGGATCTCTAAAGGCAACAATCCCGTAATTCACCACCATCGCAACCACGGCATAACCGCCAGTCACACGATTGTGCACGCCTTCAATCGCTTTGAATATGTCTTCAGCTACAGGGGTTTGCTTACCCTGTGACTGCAGTTCATGAGCAAACACGTTGAGTAAAACTTCGGAGTCCGAATCAGTATTCAGATGACGTAAATCGGCCTTAAATAGGTCTTCAGTGACCTTTTTGGTGTTCGTCAAATTGCCGTTGTGAGCCAAGGCAATACCATAAGGTGAATTCACATAGAACGGTTGCGCTAGAGCAGGGCCAGAATTGCCCGCTGTAGGATAGCGCACATGCCCTATTCCGATATTGCCCAATAAACGATGCATATGGTGAGTACGAAATACGTCTCGCACCAAACCCACGGCTTTCTGCTGGGCCAATTTGCCGTTGTGGCAGGTCATTATACCTGCCGCGTCTTGTCCGCGATGCTGTAGCATCGTCAGCGCATCATATAGCGCTGTATTGACATGACCTTTTCCAACAATTCCCACAATACCGCACATAAAAACTAACCTTTGATATATTTTGTACTGTTAAATAACGAAATAAATGATCAAAACGATGAATAAGATTCCCTAGAACAAATTCAACGGTATGACTAACTCTCTACATTCCGGCTCTACCACCCAACCTAGAGCACTGTATGCCTCTAGAGTTTACGAAAACAGCGTAGTTGCAAAACTAATAAATTCTTTGGCGACTAAACGGCACCAATCCTCAAATTCTAAAAGGTGTGGAATAACAAGAGATTCTTTCCACCAGGTGTCTTGATCAATAGATACGAGCGATGGCAGCAACAACAGAGCTGCCATAACAATAATAAACCCCCGTATAAAACCGAATATCATGCCAAATAGTCGATCAGTGCCAGACAGGCCCGTCATGCGAACGAGCTCACCAATAAGGTAGTTCACCATCGCACCAATAATAAGGGTAGCGGCAAATAACAAGCCGAATGCCACCATGTCTCGTAATGATGGTGTAGCGATCTGAGGCTCGAGAAGGACGGACAGAGCGTCACGAAAGGTCATGGCTATGACAAAAGCCAAAACCCAATTCGCCATCGAAAGCGCTTCTTTAACAAAGCCTCGCTTTAGACTGATAAGACTAGAGACTGCAAGGATGGCAAATATTGCCCAATCGGCCCAATTCATGAGAGTTTTGACTGCTTTTGATTTGCTGGCGTGTGACAGCAATTTTAGCAGAGGCACCACGGTCGAAACAGAACTTTCTGGCCTCATCTGATTTTGTGTTTCGACTGGAGTGTGAGAGTCCAGCACTGGGGCCTATTCGCGATCAATTTTTCATTGGAGTGGCCCCTTCATTTTCAAGCGAATAAATCACTTTCGACTACACTAAAAGTTATCTAACTGCTTATTTTTATTATTGTTTTTATGAAGCAAATCGACATTATCAAAGCATACGGCCAGAAGCGCTGCCTCGTAATCGACGGCAATCCTGATCTACGCACAGGTCTAAAACGTCTTTTAGTCGATTTTGGTAGTAAAGATATCGATACAGCAGGCCACGCCCAAGACGCCATCGATTTATGCCAACGCCACACCTACGATATCGTTTTGGCCGAATACGATTTAGGAAAAGGCAAAAATGGCCAACAGCTACTAGAAGAATTACGCTTTCAAGGCTTACTTAAAAACACTGCCATTTTTGTTATGATTTCGTCAGAAGCGGGTATGCAGCACGTTATTCATACAATTGAATATCAGCCAGATGACTACATTAGCAAACCGATTAATCGAGACACTCTTAGACCTCGCCTAGACGCAGCAGTTATGCGCAATAAGGCCTTAATTACAGTCAACAAAACCCTTGACCAGAGACGCCCTCGCTCTGCTATTGCTGCGTGCCAGGATCTACTCAATGAAGGTGCCGGAGAATTTCAAAGCGACACAAAAAAAATATTGGGTGAGCTTCAATACCAACAAAAAATGTTTGATGACGCGCTGCTGCTATACCAAACTATACCGCTAAACAAACGCCCTGTATGGGCTGAAATCGGAATTGCAAAATCTTACCTCGGACTAAAAAAATTCGATGAAGCAGAGCAAACGCTACTCGATATAATAAAGAAAAATGAATACTGCGTAGAGGCTCACGACTACTTATCCAAAATTTACCAGGCTAAAAACAACTATGACAAAGCTCAACAAGCTCTAATCACGGCTGTAACTATTTCCCCCATGTCGGCAAGTCGTCAAAGGGAGATGGGCCTGATATGCATGGAATCTGGAGATAGAAACGCTGCTGCCCACGCTTTTCGAGCCGCCATTAAACACAGTAAAAATTCTTGCCAGGAAAATGCGGAAGACTTCACCAATCTAGCAACGACTCTTACTCAAATGCAGGAAGAGGAAACAAGTGAAACCAAAGAGCATTTCAATGAAGCGCTAGAAACGCTTCAATATGCCGATAAAAAATACGGCAAGCAACCGGTAGTGCAGTTACGAATACAACTTGTAAATTCCGATGCTTACAGATCAATTGGCAACGAGGATAAAGCGCAGCAAGCCAATCAAAAAGCACTCGAGGCCTACGGAAGTTTAAATTTTGCAGTGGTTGAACACACATCCACCCAGCTCTGTATTGATTGCGCAAAAGCCTTTATGGAGCGAGGTAACTACGATGAAGGCGAACGACTGCTTCAGGAGGTCGCCAAGCTCAACAATAACAGTGATCTCGCGATCCAGATCGACAAGCTATTACGAGAACCCGTAACAAAGGAAGGCGTTGCATTTGCAGCAAAGCTCAACAAACAAGGCATTGGCTTCCATAAAAAAAATGCGTTTGACGATGCTATCCGCTCGTTCCAGAAGGTGCTAAAGGAGCTGCCCAACCATATCGGCTTAAATTTGAACCTCGTTCAAACCCTGCTGACCAAAAGCAAGGACGTTACGCTGACGGAAAAAGAATTGGCTCTGATGAATAGCAGTTTTCAGCACATCGGCGAACTAAGAAAAAACTCGCCCTACCGAGAGCGATATGATTATTTATTCAAACGTTATTCCAAGATAAACGGAGGGTAGAAAGCAAAAGACTATCCTCGCCCTCCCTTCCTCCACTTACATATCCTGCACCGCAGAGCCTATTATTCATAGTTAACGATTAAGGTTCAAACTTCAAGATAATCGCAGAAAGTTTGTGCTCTTTTTCTATTTTTTTCTTTTGACTAATCAGAATATTTTTATCAAATTTCGGACCAACATACAATCGCGTCATTTCTCCGCGCTCAGTTGAGACATTACGAATATAGGCGGCATACCCATCTTTTATTAAGATATCTCGCAGTTCTTTGGCATGTTTTTCAATGCGAAAGCTGGCGACCTGAATAACCCAACTATTCGGTACTCCCTTGCTATCAAAGGTTGGCTCAACTTCGAGCTTCGTCGTTTCAATTTCATTTTCATCAGGAATGAACATTTCTTCCACCGGTTCGGCAGCATGCTCGACTTCAGGAGCTACGGCCCTTTCGATGACCATCGCTTCAACCAAAGGGGCAAGTGGAATCTGTGTGCGTTTATCCACAGGCTCTATTTTCTCCCGGTCAAACAGTACTGGAACAAAAATAACACCTAAGGCCAACAGCACAAAGGCACCAATCAATCGTTGCTTTAAACCGTCATCCATTTTTATTTCTCTATTATTAACTTTCTATTTATCTTTCTTTCTATCTGCACTTCTATCTTTCTATCTCGGCCGCGTTGTTGAGTCTGTCGTATTGATAAAGTGCCATGTGCATGATTTCACTCACACGACATTACTTACCCTAAGTTATCTGGCCAGAAAATACGTCTTCGCTGCAGCTACGGTGACAAAAGAACCCAAAATTAGAATAACGGGTTTACGAGCACTCAACAAACCCGCACTAGTGGGCTCTGCACTTCCATTTTTCACACCGATATTTTGTCGATTTTTTATTCGCGTCTCGACTTCGTGAATAGCATTTCCTGTATTTTGGCACACAGCTATCCCCTCTTCATCAATACCCAAGCCTAACAAGATAGCCGCTAAATTTTCTTTTGACTCTGAGCGAATATTACCCGGAAGCTCTGTCGCCATCCACATATCAACCAAATCAGAAAGAGGAAGCAGTGCTGAATGTATTTTTTTATCTGCCATCATCGCTACAATAGCGTAATCCACATCAATGCGGCTTTCCTTGAGCTTATCTGCCAGCAGGGCCGTTGCTGCGGGATTATGGGCAACGTCCAATATAACCGAGGAAAATTCAGTTTCAAACCGTTCAAAACGCCCACCCAAGGTCAATCCTTCAACGACATTTGAGATTCGCCCCCGATCTAAAAATTTGTCGGACAAACGATCTTCACATAAAGCGTATACCTGAAGAGCCGCCGCAACACTCGGCAAAGGCAAGTTTGGCGTAGCCATACTCAAACAAGGGGAAAGAGAGGAGCTGCCCTTAAAAGAAAACTCGCACCGAGAGTCAGACTGAACAAACCCAAACTCCTGGTCTCGTAAAAACAGGGACACGCCCATGAGGTCGAAGATCTCAAGCATACTTTCCGTAAGCCGTGTCTCTGCACAAACACAGGAAATGCCTTCTCGTAAAATCCCGAGCTTTTCACGCGCAATAAGGTCACGAGTTTGACCCAGCCAACTTTCATGATCAAAATCGATTGAGGTTATCACGGCGATATCTGGAGACAACATATTCACCGCATCCAATCGACCGCCCAAGCCAATCTCAAGCAACCAATAATCTAATCCTGACTCCTGAAATATCAAAAAAGCAGCCAAGCAACCAAATTCAAAATAGGTCAGCGATATTTCACCGCGCGCACGATCAATTTTTGAAAAAGCCTCGCATAACTCACGATCACTTACCGACGTGGCTTGAAGCTTAATTCTCTCGTTATAATTTGTTATGTGCGGGGAAGTGTAACTACCGACCTTAGCTCCACTTTCAATAAAGAGTTTTTCTATGGTCGCAACGCACGAACCTTTGCCGTTCGTTCCAGCTACGGTAATAATCCGCGAAGATGATGTTTTTTGAATACCAAGACGATCAGCCACATCTTGAATACGTGAAAGACCAAGATCGATTTCGTTTGGATGGAGAGTCTCCATCCAAGACAGCCAATCGTTTAAGGAGGAGTAGCGAGATTCAGCCAAGATGCGAATCCAAAAGCAGTAAAGTTATACGAAAGCCCCCCAGAGGGTTATCACAACCAGAAGGCTTCATAAATTAACGAGCACCTATAAACTAGACGGCCACTAAAATCAGTTAATTTCTAGAATGGGCTGAGATTGATGTGTGAACTTAGCCACAATCGAAGCTAAGCGATCACGCATTTCTTTTCTGTGAATAATGAGATCGATAGCACCATGCTCCAACAAAAACTCACTCCGCTGAAACCCCTTTGGCAATTTTTGACGAATAGTCTGCTCAATAATGTTCGGGCCCGCAAATCCGGCCCGAGCATTTGGCTCAGCCGTATTAATATCACCGAGCAAGGCCAAGCTGGCAGAAACGCCACCATAAACAGGGTCGGTCATAAACGAGATAAACGGAATGCCTTCTTGCTTCATACGTTCAATGACGGCACTTGTTTTGGCCATTTGCATCAAGGAGATCAAGGCTTCTTGCATCCGCGCACCGCCGGTTGCCGTAAAACATACGTATGGGCGACGCTCTTTTATCGCCAGTTGCGCTGCTCGTGTAAATTTTTCACCAACAACGTACCCCATTGAGCCACCGTGAAAAGCAAATTCAAAAGCGCTAGCAACAACAGGCATCCCCTTCAAAGTGCCCTTCATTGCAATTAAAGCTTCTTTTTCACCTGTTTTTTTCTGCGCGATGGTTAAACGATCTTTATATTTTTTAACGTCTTTAAACTTCAAGCGATCAATAGGCATAAGATCAGCATCAAGCTCTTCTCGACCATCTTTATCGAGGAAGATATCCAAGCGACGACGCGCGCCAATTCGCATGTGATGATCACACTTAGGACAAACATCAAGATTTTTTTCTAGCTCGGGTCGATACAAAACCGCAGCACACTTGCTGCATTTTTTCCAAACGCCTTCAGGAACTTTACTGGTTTTAATCTCAGAACGAACAACCGTAGGAACAATTTTATCTAACCAACTCATACGTATTTTCTTCTTTATATTATTTTTTTAGGTACGCTGATGCACGATACATATAGGCCAACAAACTAGCACTTACCGCTAGAGCCCCAGCCACACTAACCTCGTATCTTAAAGTGCATCTAGCGCTTCTCTCATAGGTTTAAGGATGTTTTTCAAACTTTGACAAATCTCTTCATCACTTTGCTCACTATCCTGCCCCATGGCATTAACCAATACACTACCAACCACAACACCGTCTGACACTTTCGCCACGGCAGATGCCGAGGCAGCATCTTTAATTCCAAAACCAACCAAGATGGGTAAATCTGTTAACTTTTTAATAACAGATAAGCGATCTACCACAGAGTCAATATCAAGATGGCCTGCGCCCGTCACACCTTTCAAAGATACGTAATAGACGAAACCTCCTGCCAATTGAACAACATCTTTCATCCGCTCTTCGGTTGTTGTGGGTGCTAGCAAGAAAATATTTTCAATATTATTTTCTTTAAAATAACGATGCGGCTCTTTGGCTTCTTCCGCGGGAAGATCCACAGTTAACACCCCGTCGATACTGGCTTCTGAAGCACGCAGGGCGCAACTTTCGTAGCCCATGCGCTCAATAGGATTAAAATATCCCATAATCACAACCGGCGTATTTTGATTACTTCCTCTAAACTGGCGAACCAATTCAAAGGTACTGCTCAGACTGGTGTTAAATTCCAAGGCTCGCTCATGGCCGCGTTGAATAACAGGGCCTTCAGCCATTGGGTCTGAAAACGGCACACCTAACTCAATGATATCGGCACCGCCTTCAACTAAAGCATGCATAGCTGCCAGGCTCACGCCTGGACGAGGGTCACCACTGACAATATAACAAACAAGGGCTTTACGCCCTTCTTCTTTTAGCGTTGCCAGAGACTTACAAATTCTATTCACTCGTTAATAGCCTTATATTTCAATGCCGTCAATTTTGGCGACGGTTAGGATATCTTTATCACCACGCCCAGATAAATTGACGATTATAATCTCGTCTTTACTCATCGTTGGCGCGAGTTTATTGGCATAGGCTATTGCATGAGAAGACTCCAGCGCAGGCATAATGCCTTCTACTCTGGTTAGGGTTCGAAAACCGTTCATTGCTTCATCATCATTAATCGCGACATACTCCGCACGACCAATATCTTTTAACCATGAATGCTCTGGCCCAACACCAGGATAATCTAGACCAGCAGATACTGAATGCGTTTCGATAATCTGACCATTCTCGTCTTGCATAAGGTAGGTGCGGTTGCCGTGTAAGGTTCCAGGAATGCCGTCGTTGAGTGGTGCCGCATGCTTACCCGTTTCAACGCCGAAACCACCAGCTTCCACGCCATACATTTTTACACTTTCATCCGCTAAGAATGGATGAAAAAGGCCAATTGCATTAGAGCCTCCGCCTACACACGCCACTAAAGCGTCCGGCAACTTTCCTGTCTGGTCTAAGCACTGCTGCCGCGCTTCGCGACCGATGACACTCTGAAAATCTCTCACTAACAATGGATATGGGTGGGGGCCTGCTACAGTTCCAATAATGTAAAAGGTATCATCGACATTGGTTACCCAATCTCTCATCGCTTCATTCATGGCATCTTTTAGGGTTTTAGAGCCCGATTCAACGGGCACAACCTTGGCGCCTAACAACTTCATGCGATAAACATTCAATGCTTGGCGCTGAATGTCTTCGGCCCCCATATACACGACGCACTCCATTCCGAGCCGAGCCGCAACGGTTGCTGTCGCAACACCATGCTGGCCAGCACCCGTTTCAGCAATTACACGGCGCTTTCCTGTATGTTTCGCAAGCAGCGCCTGGCCGATAGTGTTATTTATCTTATGTGCCCCGGTGTGATTGAGATCTTCTCGCTTAAGATAAATACGAGCACCACCAAGTTTGTTACTCCAACCTTCAGCGTAATACAGGGGAGATGGACGGCCCACATAGTGCGCAAGATCCTTGTCGAATTCCGCCTGAAAACTCGGATCACTTTTGACCCGAGTATAAATTTCTTCCAGTTCATCCAGCGCGTGCATAAGCGTTTCGGACACGAAGCGACCCCCGTACGGACCAAAATGCCCTTTTGAATCAGGCACTGTACTGTAGTCAATTTTACTACTCACTCGTAGAACTCCCCTTTTGCCTCGTTAATAAAGGCTTTCATCAATTCGTTATTTTTAACTGCAGTATGGTCTTCAACACCACCACTAACATCAACCCCGTATGGCGCTGTTTTTAAAACAGCTTGCCGCACATTGCCTGCGTCTAATCCGCCAGCCACAATAATAGGTTTATCGGAATCGAGCGGCACTCGCCCCCAATCAAACACCTTTCCTGTTCCACCCGGTGCGCCACTCACATAGGTATCAAGCAATATGCCGTTAGCGCTAGGAAACTCACTAATTTGAGCTTTTACATCAACACCCGCTTTCATGCGCAATGCCTTTATAAAAGGACGAGAGTATCGTCTGCAGGCCTCTTCATTCTCAGAACCATGAAACTGCAATACATGTATGGGCACATGAGCCAGTACTGACTCGATTTGCTCCGGTTCGGCATCAACAAATAAGCCAACAACTGTAGTAAACGGCCCGGCAGCTAATGCCACCTCTCTCGCTAAAACTAAATCAGACAGATAGCGTGAACTTGGAGGATAAAACACCAGTCCTATCGCATCTGCGCCTGCATGTGCAGCGCTGTGCGCATCTTCGGGTCGGGTAATGCCACAAATTTTTACGCGAGCGGTACGCACGGGGCCTCTTTAAACTTTGTTGAATTTCACATGTAAGGTGCGCGATCTTACCAGAAAAAGCGGCGGCTGTGATCGAAACAGTAAATAGCGGATTACGATATAGGTTGATTAACCACGCGGCATTGGGGAGGTTAGAGCATTGCCGCACAAGAGGCTGGAAACTCAATTAAAGCTTTGCAAAAAAAGCGGCCCTAAGGCGGGTGCTGGCAAGCCAAATGCGGAATCATACTCAGCCCGAACAAAATACAAGCCCCAAGGCTTAGCCGTTTGCGCTGCTTGCGTACGATCCTCAAGCCCTATCAGCTCTGCAACCCAGCTGGGAGGCACCTCACCACGACCAATCTGCATCATCGTGCCAATAATATTGCGCACCATATGATGCAAAAAAGCGTTCGCTTTCACTTCCATAACAATAAAAGGACCGCACTGGCGAAAGGTAAGGAAATCTATCCGACGCACGGGATTACTCGCCTGACAGCGAGAAGATCGAAATGAGGAAAAATTGTGCTCGCCAACAAAATGCCTGGCAGCTTCTTTCATTTTTTCAATATCAAGCGCATGGCAGGTCCACGTTACCCCCCGATGCAAGCAAGCAGGCTGGACTGGAGAGGACAGCAAGACATACCGATAGGTTCGAGACTGAGCGCTGAAACGCGCATGAAAACGACTCGGCACTGACTTCACCCAATGCACACGAACTTCATCAGGGAGCCGACTGTTCATACCACGCGTCCAAGCCTTGTCGGGACGCACGGCAAGCGTATCAAAATGAACAATCTGCTCACTCGCGTGAACCCCCGAATCGGTTCTTCCTGCGCAAATAAGCGTCACAGGCTCAACCGCTATCTTAGATAGAGCCAGCTCCAACTTAGCTTGTACAGTATTTTGCGTAGAGGTTTGCTTCTGAAAACCATTATAAGCAGCACCATCATATTCAACGCCCAGGGCAATTCTCTGCATACCATCAGGAAATTTTATTCCGCGGCTAATTTCGCAATTTCGTCTGTATTCGTGAGTCATAAATAAAAAAGCCCTGCTTTGACAGCAGGGCTATTAGTAAGAATTAAGCAATATAATGGTGAAGCGGTTAGCTTAAAGGATGCCTAGCCATCAATGCGGGCCAGCAAGCCCTCGGCTTCTGACTTCTGCTGATCATTACCTTCACCTAAAACCTCTTTAATGATATCTCTTGCACCTTCTTGATCACCCATATCGATGTAAGCTCGCGCAAGATCTAGCTTCGTTGCCGTCTCATCACTATCACTCAAGAAATCAAGGTCATCGTCATCAACATCATCAGGATCAACCTCTGGCAACTCAAACTCTACATCGCCACTTCCAGCCTGAGGCACTTCTTGTATCGCCTGGTCAAACATAGTGTCTTCACCCATGTCCTCCACTGGCTTATCAGAAACATGATCAGACTTAACGGTCTCAGCATTTGCCTCATCTTTTTCAAGATCATCGTCAAAGTCATCAAAATCCGTGACCGGCTCGTCCATCAATGGTGCATCAACGGAAGCATCAATCGTCTCGACATCATCAACACCCGCAGTAAGGGCGTCCAACTCTTTATCCAGAGAAGATAAATCAAGCTCCTCGTCATCCTCTTCAGCTTCAAACGAATCAAAATCCGAGCCCGTTTCAACGCCATCTTCTAACGGCAAGACCTCATCAAAATTCATATCAAGATCGGAATCTTCCGATAACTTTTGCTCAATGTACTCGTCGTTTAAGGCTTCATTAATAACGGTATCGCTGCTAACAGCAGAAACTCCTGAAGACAGATTTAAATCTTCTTCAGTCGACCCAGGGTCCGCCTCTAGGTCAAAGTTAGGAAGACTTAAGTCCTCGTCTATATCTAAGGAGAGCTCAGGCTCCGAGCTCTCCTGAGGAGCCAAATCAAGATTAAGGTCTAAGTCATCACCCAAGTCGACAGAAAGCTCTGAGCCAGCATCCAAATCCACTGATAGCTCACCATCATCCAACTCAAGATCTAAACTTGTATCCGTACTTTCATCATCCTGCTCAATAGAAAGTTCGCCATCACCTAGAGAGGCTAGATCAGCCTCAAGGTCGAAAGCCGCCCCACCAGATTCAGAGTCATCCATATCAAGAGACAGCTCTGTATCTCCCCCATCCAAACCACCGAGATCAAGATCACCAAGATCCATGACATCAGACAACTCGTCACCCAAAGCGTCGTCACCAATAAGATCTGAAGACAATTCTTCATCGAGAGCAGCTAAAGACGCATCACCCAGATCTTCAGGCAAGTCAACTGATAGCGTCGCTGCCCGGCCACGAATTACAGTTACGTCACTATTTTCCGCTTCAGGGACTTTCCCACCGATGGAGTCTCCATCAAGAGACAAGTCTAATTCAGCGTCAAGAGAAGCCAGGTCAGCATCCAAATCTAAAGAACTGTCAAGATCAGAAACAGCGTCATCACCACCCAAATCGAGATCCAGGTCATCCAAACTATCCGAGTCATCGCTCGATGCAGAGATAGAATCAAGGTCGAGATTCAGGCCAGACGATAAATCATCATCAAGCTCATCTAACTCGGGCTTAGGTGAAATTTCCGTATCGTCATCATCACCGCCAAGATCGAAATCTAAATCCAGCCCCTCGGTATCACTCGCATCTAAATCAAACTCGATATCTAAAGTATCCAGTTCGCCATCAGCAGCGCCTACGTCACTATCTGCACCAGTGCTATCACTTTCCGACAAGTCTAATTTGAAAGCACTATCAGGATCACCATCCGAATCAAGATCACCCAAGTCCAGGTCTAAAGAAAAGTCATCCGTTGCACTATCGCCAACCTCTCCAAGATCCAATGAAATGTCATTATTCTCTTCAGCATCGCTGTCATCATCAAGACCACCTAAATCGAGGGAGAAGTCATCCGCACCCTCATCAGATGGAATATCCAAATCCATCGAAAGCTCTTCACCCAGATCCAAGCCACCGCCAATAGATTCTGGCTCAGCCTGAAGACTGCCATCTGTATATTTAGAAACATCTGAAGTATCGAAGCTACCTTCATCAAATTCAGCAATATGAGGAATACTCTCACGCAGCGCTTCTGCCCGCTCTATATTAGAGGGGGAAGCAAAAGTTCTAAGCTTGGCATAATGAGGGTCAAATCGTTCGGCATCTCCCTGACCGGAATAAACCTCTAACAACTTAAGACGAACATCTTGATCACTAGGATCAGAAGAAAGAGCTTTGGTCAGCATTTCTTCTGCACGATCAAATCGACCATAAGCGATATAAATATCAGCTTCCGTAACCACATCCTCGGTCTGAGCTTCAGAATCAAGGTCTTCCAACTCTTCTAACTCGTCCTCAACTACCTCATCAGAAACAGCCTGAGATTCACCGTCAAAAGAGCCAAGGTCAATTTCATCTTCAAGAGGAGTATCTTCTAATGGCGTTTCAAACGAATGATTCTCTTCAAGTCCGTGATCTTCCATAAAGCCATCAAAATCATCTTCATCTGAAGATTTTTGGCGCAAGAGGAAGAACACCCCTCCAGCAAGCACTACGATACCAGCAACTATGTATAGAATATTCTCCAAAAGAATATCAACAATACCCTTCTCTGGCTGAGGCGGAGCGGAGACAACACGCTTTGAATTAGGTTTTACTGTGGGGGCTGGAGTCTCAGCAACATCATCTACAATCGCATCCGACGACTCACTTGAATATTCCTCAGTAGTATCTGATAGAGTATCCACAGAATCATCAATGCTTTCTGACAGGTCAAATTCATCACTGCCGTCAATATTTTCAGACAAATCATAACTATCTGATTCATCATATTCGTCCGTAACATTTTCAGTTGACGACTCATCAGTACTTGAATCATCTAGGCCGGTATCATCAGCCAACAAAGCCTCATCCGCCGATCGCCGCTCTGCAGCATCAGCATTTTTTTGAGCAGAAAGTTCAAGTGCGCGCATGCTTTCGTTACTAACTTCTAACATCCGTTCCATGGTTTCAATTTGCTCTTCAAGTGAAGACACTTTAGATTGCAAATCATTGTTTTCTCGGCTGCTTTTGTCCAACTGCTCCATTGTAATTGCAAGTTCGTTTTCTAAAGCTTCTGAACTACTATCAGCTGCACCGCCACTTGCGCGACCTTCTGAACTGTCATAGGTGTCATCTGGAGAGCTAAGCGTTAAACGACCCTCGGGCTCGTTTATATCATCTGCACTACCGGTATAAGTATTTGAACCGGATAACTCTGCTTCACCAACGTCGCCATCATCAGACCAAGCTGCATTTTGGACCGCAACCTCGCGAACAGCTGCTCGCCTCCCCAAGTCAGCCATATCGGCTCGATCGGGAATCCTCAAAATCTGGCCAGACTTCAATAAGTTGATATTATTATCAATAAAAGCTTCGGGGTTTTCACGCTGAATGGCCAACATCGTTTGATGAATACTGACAGAACGATCGGGCCGGACAGCTGCAGCTATTTCCCAGAGAGTATCGTTTGAACGCACACGATATGAGTCTTCCGAATACGTTGGAGCAACTTCTTGAGCCGCAGGACGAGCAGGAGCTTGCTCATACGAAGAACGAGGATTGTATTCTGGATTGCTTTGCTGCTGAGGAGCTGAAGATTCTTCAGAAGTATAGGATTGTGATGGCTCTGAATATTGAGATGATGCGCTAGACGTTGATTGAACAGGAGCCACTTTTTCACTTGCAAAGACTGGCAAATCCATCAACAAAGTGAACTCTCGAAGGAGCTTACCGCTGGGCCACTGAACCTGGACTAAGAAGTTTAAAAAAGGCTCCCGCACAAGTTTTTGAGAATTGACTTGGATATGGGGAGAGCCTGATGCACTCAAGACAACCTTAAATTTTAGATCGCTCAAAAAATAGGTTTTATCAACACCAATGCGGTCAAAGTCCTCTCGCGTAGCGATTTGGACTCTGATTTCTTCTTTGGTGAGATCTCTCACCTCAAACAATTCTATTTTTGCATTGAGCGGCTCATTAAGCGCGGAATCAAGCGTTATTTTGCCTAAGCCAAGTGCACTAACGTTGCACGCAACAAACGTACACATAGCACCGACCAGCAAAATTATCGAACGGTGACCCATAAGTAGATCCTTTTTTAATTATTATCGGGGGTTACACTCCACCGATGAGGAATTTTGCTTCGCTCTTTATTCGCGGACGCAGAACCTCGAATAATCTTTCAGTATTGGTCGTAAGTATTCATTATAAATAGCTTTTTTTCAACTTATTGCCTAACTTATTCCAATCATATGAAGCTCTTTTTCGGCATAAAACGCAATTACAGATCAATAATCGACCAGCAAATGCCAAGGGGGGGATTTTTTTATTTTTAACGCAATTTTGATGGTTTTGGTTGAAAGGCGAATGAATTTCACAGAGATTGATCTCAAAAGCTAAAAACAGAAAATCCTACTCGGATTTAAATCTAGCAATTTGCTTCAATCGCGGCCTACAGCTGAAAGGCTTATTTCAATCTCTAGAGGGGGTTACGGAGAAAGAAATCAAGCCGAAATTTGATAACAGAAGCACTAAAGAGAGAAGTCGCACTAAAGGAGCAAGCGAGAAAGAGTTTTTGATGCCATATCTTTGTCAAAAACAACAAAAAGCCCGCATAAACTGCGGGCTAGATCAGAAGAACTACCTATTCTCAAGAAGTATACGAAGCATACGACGCAAGGGTTCTGCAGCACCCCAAAGCAACTGATCTCCAACAGTGAAGGCGCTCAAGTACTCCGGCCCCATCGCCATTTTGCGTAAACGACCAACGGGAACAGATAAAGTACCCGTCACTTTAGTCGGCGTCAGCTCTTGCAGAGTAATATCACGATCATTAGGGATCACTTTCGACCACTCGCTTGCAGAATCTATCATCTCGGATATTTCGTCGAGAGGAATATCACTATTCAACTTGATCGTAAGCGCTTGACTGTGACATCGCATAGCGCCGACTCGTACGCATATCCCATCAATCGGGATTGGTTTTGCGCTTAAGCCCAATATTTTATTCGTCTCAACGCCCCCCTTCCACTCCTCTCTGCTTTGGCCATTTTCCAGCTGAGTGTCGATGAACGGCAAAAGACTACCCGCAAGCGGCGCCCCAAACTCATCGATAGATAAGCCACTTCTCATCGTTTCAGCAACTTGACGATCGATCTCGAGAATAGCGGATGACGGATCGCTTAGGGCTGAAGCTACGCTGGACTTGATTTCACCCATTTGAGTAATCAGCTCACGCATATTTCTGGCGCCAGAGCCACTGGCGGCCTGATAAGTCATAGCACTGACCCATTCGACATGACCCGCACGGAATAAACCACCAAGCCCCATCAACATAAGGCTAACGGTGCAGTTACCACCAATAAAATTCTTAACGCCGCTTTTAAGTCCCTCTTCAATAACATTTTTGTTCACGGGATCCAAAACTAATACGGCATTCTCTTCCATACGCAAGCTAGAAGCGGCGTCAATCCAGTAGCCTTTCCAACCATTATTTCGTAAATCACTAAATACACGCTTGGTATAATCTCCGCCCTGACAACTAACGATGGCATCTAAACTCGCCAGCGATTCCAAATCGTAGGCATCCATCAACGGCGGTATATCCACGCCGATATCCGGTCCCTGTCCACCCACGTTCGACGTGGTAAAGAACACGGGCTCTATCAAAGCAAAATCTTTTTCTTCTTGCATTCGTCCCATGAGCACAGAACCAACCATTCCGCGCCAACCCACAAAACCAACTCTCATTTAACTCACCTTTCTTTTTACGCCTTCAGCGCTTGCTTAGGTTCTCTCTCGAATCTAAGAAAAATTAACCTTCTAGGGCCGCAACAACCGCATCACCCATCTCTGAAGTAGAAGCCTTCTTCATGCCCTCAGAAAAAATATCTGCGGTTCGGTAACCTTGATCCAGAACTTTTCCAACTGCTTCTTCAATGGCTTCCGCCACTTCTGCATTATTTAATGAATATCGAAACATCATGGCGGCCGACAAAATTGTCGCCAATGGGTTAGCAATACCCTGACCAGCAATGTCAGGTGCAGAGCCATGTACAGGCTCATACAAACCTTTGCCATTTGCATCCAAACTAGCTGACGGTAACATGCCTATCGAGCCAGTTAACATTGCTGCCGTATCCGACAATATATCCCCAAACATATTGCCCGTCACAATAACGTCAAACTGCTTAGGCACTCGAACTAATTGCATTGCCGCGTTATCGACATACATGTGCGATAACTCAACATCGGGATAATCTTTCGCTAAAGACTGCATCACTTCTCGCCACAGTACTGTTACTTCAAGTACATTCGACTTATCAACTGAACACACTTTTTTACTGCGTTTGCGAGCCATTTCAAATGCACTACGTCCAATACGCTCGATTTCACTTTCTGAGTACACATAAGTGTTATAACCCTGACGCTCGCCGTTTTCGAGAATTCGAATACCGCGTGGCTCACCAAAATATATGCCGCCCGTTAATTCACGAACAATCAATATATCCAAACCTGAAACAACTTCGGGTTTAAGTGCAGAAGCATCAGCCAATTGAGGGTACAAAATAGCGGGCCGTAAATTGGAAAACAGCTTCATTTCATAACGAATTTTAAGAAGCCCTTTTTCTGGACGAATACTAGAATCCAGATCATCCCATTTAGGACCACCAACGGACCCCATTAAGACGGCATCAGCTTTTTGACACAGTTCTAAAGTCGAATTTGCCAAGGGCACACCGTATTTATCAACAGCTGCACCACCAATACAATCTTCTTCTATTTTCAAACCTAATTTATATTTAGCGTCCACGACGCTCAAGACTTTTCTTGCTTCGACCATAATCTCTGGGCCGATACAATCACCAGGCAAAATAATTATTTTTTTACTCACATTCTTTCCCCATTACTCACTGATAGATCAAGGAGGTGCTCCCCCTCGACATATGGAATTAAATTCAATATTAAAACTTGATTGCGTCGAACAACCAAGGTGATCGCTCTTTTAACTTTTCTTCGTATTGCTTTATTGTGTCTGCATCTTGCAAAGTCAGACTGATTTCATCAAAACCATTTAGCATGCAATGCTTACGAAATCCATCAACCTCAAAAGAATAGCTTTTCCCTTCCGGCGTTTGAACGACTTGTTTCTCAAGATCAATCGAGAGTTCATAACCCTCATTTGCGTACATTGAGGAAAACAACTCATTAACAATCGTCTCATCTAACACGATGGGCAATAAGCCGTTTTTAAAACAGTTATTGAAAAATATGTCCGCATAACTCGGCGCTATCACTGCTCGAAAGCCGTATTCATCTAACGCCCACGGAGCATGCTCACGACTTGAACCACAACCAAAATTCTCCCGCGACAATAAAATGCCTGCACCTTGGTATCTCTCTTTATTGAGTGGAAATTCCGGATTTAAGGGGCGCAGGGAATTATCCATTCCTGGTTCACCGTTGTCGAGATAACGTACGGCATCAAAAAGATTGGGACCAAAACCTGTTCGCTTAATCGATTTAAGAAATTGCTTTGGAATAATAAGGTCAGTATCCACATTGGCCTGATCCATCGGAGCCACTAGGCCGGTATGCTGAGTAAAACTTTTCATCATCGTCTCCTTAAAAATCACGCACATCAACGAATGTACCGGCAATTGCCGCCGCGGCTGCCATAGCAGGACTTACTAAATGTGTTCGACCACCAAAGCCTTGTCGACCTTGGAAGTTTCGGTTTGAGGTCGAGGCACAGTGCTCGCCCTCACCTAACTTATCGGCATTCATGGCCAGACACATGGAGCAACCCGGCTCACGCCATTCCAGACCGGCATCTTTAAATATTTGATCCAGGCCCTCTTCTTCGGCCTGTTTTTTCACTGCTCCAGAACCTGGGACAACTATAGCCTGAATAACACTATCAGCTTTTCTTCGACCTTTAACGACTGCCGCCGCCGCTCGCATATCTTCAATTCGAGAGTTGGTACACGAACCAATAAACACACGATCTAGGGCGATATCAGTAATAGCCTGCCCACCTTTCAGATCCATATAGGCAAGCGCACGCTCAATATCACGTTTTTTTACTTCGTCACCTTCATCAGCAGGATCAGGAATATTGGCTCCAATGGGCACTACCATTTCTGGAGAAGTCCCCCAAGTAACTTGCGGCGCAATCTCTCCGCCCTGAAGCTCGACTACAACATCAAATACGGCATCGTCGTCACTGTACAAGTCGCCCCATTGAACCATCGCTTGATCCCAATGATCACCCGATGGCGCAAAAGTACGACCCTTCACGTATTCTTCGGTAATCGAGTCAAACGCAACCATACCTGAACGAGCACCCGCTTCGATGGCCATATTACAAACCGTAAGGCGCCCTTCCATCGACATACTGCGAAAGACTTCACCTCCAAACTCAATAGCGAACCCAGTACCACCAGCAGTGCCAACGTTTCCGATTATCGCAAGCACTACGTCTTTCGCTGTAACACCATTACCGAGTTTTCCATCAACTCTGATTAGCATGTTCTTCATTTTTTTGACAACAAGACACTGAGAAGCCAGCACATGCTCAACTTCGCTCGTACCAATACCAAAAGCTAACGCTGCAACGGCGCCATTTGTTGAGGTATGTGAATCACCGCAAACAATCGTCATACCTGGCAGGCAGGCACCGGTTTCGGGGCCAACAACGTGCACAATACCTTGGCGATGATCATTTATTTTGAATTCAACAATTCCGAACTCATCGCAGTTATCATCTAAAGTCTTCACTTGTAGTTTCGACACAGGATCTTCTATACCCTCAACACCCGAGCGACGCTCAGCCGTTGTGGTGGGCACATTGTGGTCAGCGGTCGCTAAAATACTGTCCACTCGCCAAGGTTTACGGTTGGCAAGTCGCAAACCTTCAAAGGCTTGCGGTGTTGTGACTTCATGGATGATATGCCGGTCTATATATAGGAGTGCCGTACCATCGGCTCTCTCGGTAACAACGTGCATATCCCATAGCTTGTCATACAGTGTTCGCGCTGACATGTTACTTCTCTCTTTTTGTCTTTGATATTTTATCGTTAACTTTACTGATAGAGCTCTCTCTCAGATCCCTGAGTAATTGAATGATGCCCATCTTGCAATAACCAAGTGAATAAAGTCTCTTTACTAGCCTCTTTGCCAACCTTGGTGTTTTTGACTAAGTGGATTCTAGAGCTGAATGACGAATAACTCAAATTCATTATTCTTATGATTTGCATTCCTGTAGGGAATACCCTATAAATGCCGAATGGATATAGACTGCTTAAAAGGCTTTATTGCCGTTGCCCGCTCCGGCTCTTTTTCGGAAGCTGCACGCGCCTTATACATTACACAGCCAGCTGTTAGTAAACGCATTGCGGCGCTAGAGGCTCATTTAAACCACACCCTGTTTGATCGACTCGGCAAGGAGGTATCGCTAACCGAGGCAGGCAAAGCACTTTTGCCTGAAGCACACAAAATACTACAAAGCATTCAGGATACCGAACGCTCGATTCGAGAGTTATCTGGCGAAATTGTCGGAACATTACACGTTGCCACAAGCCACCATATTGGATTACATCATCTCCCCCCCGTACTGCGCGCCTTTGCCTCTCAACACCCAAATGTAAACCTACAATTTGACTTCCTTGATTCTGAGCAAGCTCATGACAAGGTCATTAAGGGTGAATGCGAATTGGCCGTGGTTACGTTAGCTCCAAAACTGGAATCCCCCTTAGAAGGACAGATCATTTGGCATGACCCACTTAAGTTTGTTACCGGTCTTGAGCACCCGCTGGCAGAAACGCCCTCACTGTCACTCAAACAACTAAGCCAGCAAGCGGCTATTTTACCAGACTTAAATACCTTTACTGGCCGCTTAATTAAAGCAACTTTCGACAAAGCCTCCCTGCCGTTAAAGCTCAACATGACCACCAACTATCTGGAAACCATAAAAATGATGGTTTCCGTCGGCTTGGGCTGGAGCATCCTGCCAACAACATTAATAGATGAGCACATGCAAGTCCTCGATGTTCCAGGCGTCAGTTTGCAACGCGAGCTTGGCGTCATCAAGCATCAGAAGCGCTCTCTCGGTAATGCAGCAAAGGCTTTCTACCGAGTACTTGAAGAACACCGGTAAAAAGCCTGCTAGTGTCCGTCCAGAAACAGAGTCGTATCGAGATGATATTTAAACGGCCAGATTTGCACTACTAGATATAGGCGTTTGCTCGTTGCAAATAACCATATCTAATAGTGCGAAAATGGCCGTTTAAATTTTACCGCAGTAGACATCCGTTTCTGGACGGACACAATCCAACTGCTATAACTATCATAAGCCCACAAAAAACCTGCCTTATGGATATAACTACGCTGAGAAACAGCTCTCACCACTCCACACGCTCAAAATTCATCACAACAGGCACTCTTTGCCTGTCCTTATTTATGTGTCCGGAAGCTTCGAGCAAAGAAGTATTGGGAATATATTTTGGCGCAGCCTACTGGGGAGGCAACATTCAAAACAGGCTTCAATCTGACAATTTCACCAGCGAAGAAACAACCGTTTCGGCAACACGGTTCAGCCCCTTTGAAGTCGGTATTGGCGATACAACCCAGACTTTTTATTTTGTTGAGTACAAGCACAACATCCCTATCATCCCACGCATCATTTATCGAAACGTGCCAATACAAGAGGAAGGAAAATCAACTCTGGCGCGCTCTATTAACTTCGTCGATACATCTATAGCGGCAGGAGCTCTCGTCAATTCAACTTTTGACCTCAGTTTCACGGATATCAGTCTTTACTACACCATAGTCGACTCGTGGCTAACGCTCGACGTCGGGCTAACGCAGAGATCAATAGATGGCCGTATTGAGTTGATATCGCCCGTCGTCGTTGAAGAAGAAACTGGAGAAGAAACAGGCGAAACCGAGGAAGAGGAAGCCGCAGCAGAAACTGCAACCACGGTAATATCAATAGCAAAGATAGATACAAAACCTATATTGGCCTATTCCCGCGTTTCAATTCCAATAATGAAATCGAATTGGCGCTATACATACGTCGCGCAGTATATGAATTCAGAAAGTGAATATTATAGCGATACTGAACATACGCTTTCGTATGAAATGGAAAACCAAAGTTTCGACTATCGTTTTGACGTAGGTTATAAAAAAGTGAAGCTAATGTCAGAAGATATTGGCGAGCTTCAATCAACATTAGAAGTCGCCGGTCCTTTTATTCAATTTAGCATCGGCCTGTAAGAGGCCTGCCAGCCCCTCCAAGGCAACAGTCTTTGCCCTCTAACATCCTAACGTCGAGTAAGAATTCCCTCATCCGCATTCTCACGTTCAGATTCAGTGCGCAAAAGTGCATCAAGATTTTTTTGTGCTTCGTGCCCTAAGTAGGACTGAGAATCTTTTAATACGGCTAGTGAGTCTTTGGTGTTTTCATTAACGGCCCAATGATAACTCGCACGATGCAAGCGTGCAGCAGCTTGAAACTCGGCATATCGCACATTATTTTTATTTGCGCCTAACTCTTTATTAATGACCGCCAAATTTTTAGCAATATCAGCAGCCAAGCTCCACGTTCGAGCAGACTGTTTATGCTTGCGTGTTTTTCCAAAAGCGTAGCCACTGTGCTCAAATCCCTTGCCCGCCATCCGCAATGTTTTTTGTGAGAGTACGCTAAAAATCTTTTTTTGCTTGCTGGATTCTGCCGACGCTATTTTCGCGTAAATAGCAGTTCCAAAAGACTTCAAATTAATCGCGAATTCATTCGTATCCCTCGCATATTTTTTCCATGCTGCACGCGCTTTCTTTTTGTCTTTTCTTTCAGAAAAAGCTGAGGTGAGCTGTTGTTCCAGTTCAAAGACAGTATCGACATTAGAATCGATCAATTTGAGTATTTTCAGTGACCGTCCATATCTCTTACTCTCAACACCCTCCAAAGCCTTAGTCGTATTCGATTCAATTGCCCAATAAAGAGAAGATATTTTTTCTTTCAAGGCCTCAGTATCTAACGATGCATCAAAAGCGCTTGAGGACAGTTTCATAGCCAAGGGCAAAGGCTTTGCGTTCAATCCGTGTATAGCGCAATAATCTTTGGGGGTATTCGAGTTGGCGACACAGGCAGTTTTTATACGAATTTCATGTGCTCGGCACGTACTCACCCAGTTTTGATTCGGCAAGGAAGCACAATCACAATTAATGGCTGGGCACTGCTCTGCGGCTATTGCCGGAGATACACCGAATAACGAAAAAACTAGCACAATCAAAAACAATTTATTCATGCTTCACCTATTGTATGGAGACAATTTAATGTGAACATATACATCATTAATTCGATATCAGTTTCAGCGGTGAATCATAGCCGCTCTATTCCCCTATCATTTCCCTATCATTTTCAAGTGCATTATTTGATCGACGCCAAAGTCTAATAACGAAGAACCTTAATAAGGGTGATGAACATACCTGTATTTTCATGAGGTATCAGCTAATACCGTTATCGAATAAGCTAAAACGTAACGGGTTTTAGCTGACTTTACAACAAGGAATATAAAAAAATAGGCCTCGAAAAAGCCTTAGATCGAAAAACTATTACCGAAATCGGTATTAGCGATATATCCTAGATTTTTCGTCTAAGAAACGTCAGGCTAAGAAGCCAAGCAAGTAACGCCGAAAGTGCCGAAATATAGAAACAAAGTACCGGCGACATACTCCACACCCACCCACTAAAGTAAGCCCCCAAAGCCGCACCGCCACCAAAACTGCTCGCAGCATAGAATGCCTGAGCCTGCCCCTGTTCTGATTCAGAAAATGTCGATTTGATAAACTGAATCGCTACCGCATGCGCGACACCGAACGATAAAGCATGTAAACCCTGAGCAAGGGTAATCACAACTAAATTTGAAGGGAACGTTCCTATAACCAACCAACGAATGGCCGTAGCAAACAAACTGACCGAGAATAAATGAAACACAGAGAATCGCTTAAAAAGCCGAGGAATATAAATAAATACAACTATTTCGCTGACAACGCCAAGTGCCCATAGCACGCCAATCATCCACTTCGGGTAACCATGCTCCTCTAGGTAAATACTATAAAAACTATAATAAACGCCATGGCTGAATTGCAAAAAGAACAGAATGATAAAAAATAGGTAACTACGATTACGCAGTAAACTCCCAATAAAATTACCTGGGCCATTTGCATGCTCTACAACGCTTAACGGCGGTAAGGTACATGCGAAAATAAAAATTCCGCTTAAAAACGCCAATATGAAGACGGGCAACCAATCAATACTCAGCACTTCGAGTAGCAAACCCAAAGTCACAACAGTACAGATAAAACCGACAGACCCCCACAGCCTCACTTTACTATAACGATAAGCCTCGTCACCCAAATACGACAAGGTTATGGTTTCAAATTGAGGCAGTACCGCATTCCAAAATATACTGTAAAGAACGATATAAAACATTAATGAGGCATAGTCATTCCAGTAAAAAATACCGCAAAACGCTACGCATGCCCCTAAAGACCCCAAGCGAACGACCAACATTCGCTTGCCAATACGATCGGATAACCAACTCCAAATATTGGGCACCAGTAATTTAGTGACCATTGGCACGGCAATGAAAGCCCCTATTTCATGGGGTTCAAAATTAAGATGCTGAAGGTATAACCCCCAATACGGGGACAACGCACCAACAACAGCGAAATAGAAAAAGTAGACAGACGAAAGGCGCCAATACGGCATAAGGTATAAATTCAAACAATAAAAACTAAAGAATAGCCCACACCAAGAAAGTTTTCTCTTGAGGTGCAAGCCGTATGAGCTGACCACGATGATCTGGACATTAGATACTAAACAAGCAAATCATCGTAGTCATCCTAAGTAACCAAAGATAAGAAACTCACAGACTCTCCCTGCAAGAGCCTTAAACACTCTCTAGGGGAAAACCACTTGCCCTAGGAACAGCGGAACTAATTACTCGGCACAATCGGTACGGAGTTTTGAACCCCACCATTTTGCCCGCGCTGACGGAGCGCGTGATCCAATAACACAATGGCCATCATGGCTTCCGCTATTGGAGTAGCCCGTATACCCACGCATGGGTCGTGACGACCTGTAGTGACCACATCAACTGCGTTACCGTTCACATCAATACTTTTACCGGGGATACGAATACTAGAAGTGGGCTTCAATGCCATATGGGCAATAATATCCTGACCGGAAGAGATGCCACCCAAAATACCGCCAGCATGATTCGATAAGAAACCTTCCGGTGTTATTTCATCACGATGCTCTGTACCTTTCTGCTCAACACACTCGAAGCCATCACCAATCTCAACCCCTTTCACTGCATTAATACTCATAAGCGCATAAGCCAATTCAGCATCTAGGCGATCAAAAATGGGCTCCCCCAATCCCGGCACCATATTAGTCGCAACGACCGTAATCTTGGCGCCAATGGAGTTTCCTTCTTTATTCAGAGCTGTCATATACTCAGCCATTTCCTCAATTTTGCCGGCATCAGGACAAAAGAAAGGGTTGTTTTCCACTTCGGCCCAATCGAAGGCCTCGGCTTTAATGGGACCTAACTGAGACAAATAACCTTTTACTTCAATGCCCCAGGTAGCAAACAAGGCCTTTTTAGCCACTGCTCCCGCAGCCACACGCATCGCTGTTTCCCGAGCTGAAGCACGACCGCCGCCACGATAATCTCGGTGACCGTATTTTTGCATGTAGGTGTAATCCGCATGCGCAGGTCTAAATTGATCTTTAATTTTGGAGTAATCTTTAGAGCGCTGATCCGTGTTTCTAATGATCAGCCCAATACTAGTACCCGTGGTTTTACCTTCGAAGACACCTGACAATATTTCAACTTCATCCTGCTCTCGACGCTGGGTCGTAAATTTTGACTGGCCAGGCTTGCGACGATCCAAATCTTTTTGTAAATCCGCTTCGCATAATTCTATGCCCGGAGGACAGCCATCAATAACACAGCCTAAAGCCACACCATGGCTTTCACCGAAGGTCGTTACTGAAAACAATTTTCCGATTGTATTTCCTGACATTTTTTAATTCACCATCAAATAAAGTTCAATGCATCTAAACGCCAAGCCTTCGCTCCGCAAAAGACACAGGTTAAATACTGTCGACCTGTTCTTTGGTCAGGACAAAAACCCCTAAGCCACCATTTTCAAATTCAGGCCACTCAAAGGCTACAGAGGGAAATGCGTTTTCCAACGCTAAACAGCTATTCCCAACTTCCACGATCACAATACCATTTGGGTTCAGATAGTCTCTAACCTGACTCAAAAAGCGCCGTGTAAAATCCAAACCATCATCTCCCGACACTAGCCCCAATCGAGGCTCTGCATGGAACTCTGGGGGCATGTCAGCGAAGTCTTCGGCATCCACGTAGGGAGGATTAGCAATGATAAGGTCGAATGTCCGTGATTGAAGCCCATCGAAGCCATCCGATTGAATTGCCGTAACTCGGTCAGATAGTTGATGAAAAAGAATGTTTTGCTCTGCGACACATAAGGCATCTTCTGAAATATCGCTCAACACCACTTCTGATTCTGGAAATTGATGGGCGACGGATATACCAATACAGCCACTTCCCGTGCACATATCAAGAACTTGAGTCGGAGCATCAGTAAGCCAAGGCTCGAAGCTCTTCATTAATAATTCAGCTATAGGCGAGCGAGGCACCAAAACATCCTGGGAGATTTTGAAAGGAAAGCCTGCGAACCAAGCAACACCCGTTAAATAAGGTGCCGGAATACGGGCGTCGACTCGCTGCTTAAACATGTCGTAGACTGCCTTTTGCTCAACCGGAGTTAATGCAGCCTGGCGAATTTTATCAATCATCTCCCAAGGCTGGTTAATCGCTGATGCCAAGAGAAACAAGGATTCGTCCCAGGCGTTGGTCGTACCATGGCCAAAATAGAGTCCAGCTTCGTCAAACTGACTCGCGCCCCAGCGCAGCCAATCTAAAACAGTGGTCAAAGTGCCAGTATTGGCCTCGTCAAATTTAGGGAATGTGCTCATAAATATTATGCAAAACGTCAAAAGGCGGCTATTCTAGCGCTTTTTTGGGGTCCAGCATACGGGATGTCTCAGAAGCACGATAATACGATCCCCCCATACCCCGATAACACCGCTAAGCAGTAGCCGCATACCCTTGCGGTTTGCAGGTTAATCGATGGGAAAGCAGCAAAATGCGAGCCCTTAATTTCGCAACATTAACGCCCAACAAATTTTAGGAAGCATGATGAAAGATCATTTCGCCAAAATCATCGAATCTGTAGGGGAAGACCTCTCTCGACCAGGCCTTTTGGACACCCCCAAACGCGCAGCTAAAGCCTTTGAGTTTTTAACCAATGGCTACCATCAAGATCTCGACAAGGTGATTAATAACGCCCTCTTCCCGTCAGAAAGCAATGATATGGTCATTGTAAAAGACATAGAGCTGTATTCCATGTGTGAACACCATATGTTGCCGTTTTTTGGCAAAGCCCATATCGGCTACATACCCAACGGGAAAGTATTAGGCCTATCCAAGATTGCCCGCATTGTTGATATGTTTTCCCGCCGCCTGCAAATACAGGAGAATCTAAGCTCGCAGATTGCAAAAACAATAGCGTCTGTAACGGGAGCCAAAGGCGTTGCGGTCATCATTGAAGCCAAGCATCTCTGTATGATGATGAGAGGGGTAGAAAAACAAAACTCATCCATGCGGACTTCTGCCATGCTAGGCGCGTTTCGGGACAATGCATCGACACGAGCTGAATTTCTTTCGCTCATTCATTGAGAGCAAGCTGTACACGCTCTACTCTGCTTTTATGTAACGAGATTAACCTCGGGATTCTGAAAAGACTCGAGGTTAACCCACTAGACTATATTTAATAAAATAATAAGCGCTCCGTCCTGTTTTTATTTTTGCTATTCCCGACGACTAATAAAGCACTGCCTTTGACTATTGAGAACCATACTATGAATTGTTTTCGTTATATCATGTTAAGCATATTGATATTTCCTTCCCTCAGTATCAATGCAGCAAACGATGACACATCATACACATTTACCGACACCTACTATCAATTTGACATACCAGGCCAAGAGCTGCCTATCGCCCTTATCGAGTTTGGCATTCAATCCCACATAAGTGTCGTAGTAGACTCAACACACCTGAAAGGCCTTCGTTCCAGCCCTGTAATCGGTCTGTTTTCGCCAAAACAAGCTCTAAAACTATTATTATCACGTTCACATTTTGACTTTTTTTACGATAATAGATTGAGCTCTATCGTTCTTAAACCTCTAGAAATACCGATCGTTGTAGAGGAAAAAACAGCCTCACCCATAAATGAGGAGCCTGAATACACAGAAGAAGTCATTGTTTCAGGTATTCGAGCATCACTGCTTAAGGCCATGGATATTAAATTTAACGCAGACGGCGTTGTCGATGCGATTACGAAAGAAGATATAGGTAAATTTCCGGATACAAACCTTGCGGAATCCTTACAAAGATTAAGCGGTGTTACAATTTCATACTCCAACAATGAAGGAAATAAAATCAATGTTCGAGGACTCGACTCCGATTTTAACCTCGTACTACTCAACGGTCGGCAAATGCCAACTGCAGATATCAACTCAAATGTTTCCGTCGGCACCCGCTCTTTCAATTTTGCTGATCTGTCTTCGAACAATATAGCCGCAGTTGAAGTATTTAAAAATAGTAGCGCAAGTCAACCAACAGGCGGCATTGGCTCTGTCATCAACATTAAAACAGCGCGACCTTTCGATTTTTCTGAGACATCCGCATCAATTGAAGTGAAAGTGGTAGCCGATACCACTACAGAGGAAGGAAACAGCGTCACGCCCGAACTGTCTGGATTATTTAGCACGACGTTTGCGGACCGAAAAATAGGATTTTCAATATCCGGTTCATATCAAGATAGAAACAGCCGAGCTGAAATTGCAGAAATGAACTGGCGAAAAAACAACAGACTGGAGTTTCCAGGCAACATTATTCCAGAATCGTTAAATACAACCGAGAGCATTTGGTACGCCGACAATATCACCTTTACGGTTACGGACTATCAACGTACTCGAGCCAATGCCCAAGCCGTATTTCAATACTCCCCCTCAGATAAATTATCGACAACCCTCGATTACACCTTTTCAGAGCTGGACATTGCGAGTTCAGGATTTGAACTATATAGCCGCTTTAACGGCCATACGTTAGATAGCGATATTACCGTTGAAGAAAATTTCACGATTAGCCAAGCAACAGAGTATGGCGGCAGTCATCATTTTGCACGCTTCAAATCCGAAACCAAAAATGTTAACCAGTCGTTTGGCATCAGCATAGAGTTCAGACCTTCAGATACTTTCTTCTACGAAATAGACATGCACCAATCAAAAGCCGAATTACGCCCTTATGGCGTAGGAAACCGAGCCGTCATAGCCCTAACTCCAGACAACATATACACCCAATCTTATAATTCAAATTTTGATATACCCGAAATTTCATATCAATTTGCCGACCAATACGATACAGCCGGAAACCCAAGCGTTATTCGAGACAATATAGTCTTGAATGACCTCGTCAATCACCCAATCGGTTTTACAGAGTGGTCAACACTAGAATCTAAAATCACCCAATTTCAATTTACAGGGCTATGGGAAAATGACAATTACACTTCTTTTTTTCATACCGTAAAATTTGGATTAAGCCATACAGCATTGAATAATCAATCAACATCCCAAAAGTACACCATATATGATCCCCAGGCTTATAGTGACGGCCTCCGAGACCTTTACGACCCTAGCCTACTGACCCAACAAAGCACCGATCAATTTTTTGACCGCTTTAGCGGTGGATTGAGTGCAATGCCCTATATTTACAACTTTGATCTCCTCGATGAGGCTCAGTCTATCGCGACACGATTAGACGAGCAGGGCTTTACGAACCACCAGTACAGCACTCCATATGCTAGCGGAGTATGGGACCCTTTCGGGAGCTTGCATAATGACCCTCGTGAAAACAACGGGATTAAAGAGACAACGAAAAGTGCATTTATTCAGATTAAATTAGCCACAAACACTGTGATCCTCCCGACTGAAGCTGTTGTTGGCCTACGCTATGAAAAAAACGAACTCAATACACGTAGCCGTTTCGCACCCGCAAATAACGTAGCCTGGAGATTTTTATATTATTTTGCCATGACCTATAGTGATGATAAAACCACCTTGCGAGACAGCAATAATTCTGAAGAGCTTCTCCCCAGCTTAACAATTAAAACAAACTTAACCGATTCGCTTATCGCACGACTAGCGCTAAGTAAAACGCTTACTCGCCCCAAAATGGACTTAATCAGAGCAGAACAAAAACCCATTACAGATCCTATACGGTCATCACGTTTGAGTTTTTTAGGTTCTCCCGAGCTATCGCCCTACACATCTAAAAATATCGATCTATCCCTTGACTGGCACTACAGCGACACAGACTATATAGCCTTGAGCTTTTTTCGAAAGAAAGTTGATGGCTACCCTATTGTACAGACAGTTGAAACGCCTTTATTCGGCATTACCGACGTATACACGGGACCACGGGCCGAAGCCGTGAGAGATGAATTGATTGCAAACGACATTACTCCCAATGATGAAAATGTATTTAATCGCTTAATCGAGCTGTACCCACCAGAGGGCGATAAACAAGGCATACTAGGTAATTCAGACGATCCTATTTTAATGTTCACGGCATACAAAGCTATCAATTCAGAACAGGTCAATATCGATGGTTGGGAGTTCACATGGCAGCAATTATTTTGGCAGTCTGGTTTCGGAATAGTCTTTAATTACACCCACGTAGAAAGTGACGCTGCATTTGAATTAAGCGGTACAGCACTGGAAACAACACTTCCCTCATCCAGTAATTTCTATAACTTTACAAGTTTCTTCGACAAATATGGATTACAAGTACGGCTCGCTTATCACTGGAATGATGAATACCCAACGATAACAAGCCCAACAGGGCCAACAGGTGGCGTTCACCCCTATTACACAGAAAGTTACGGTCAATGGGATGGCTTAATTAGCTATACATGGAATAAGAAATTGACCATTTCTCTTGAAGGTATCAATATTACCGATGAAACACAGAGAACGTATGATGGAGCCCCTAACCGCTTAGCTCGTGCAGAACAATATGGGCCACGCTATCAAATGGGGCTTCGATATTCGTTCTAAAATATTTAGACAACATAACGTGGGTACATAATCGAATTCTACCCGCGTAATTTAACGAGGCTTCCAGCGAACAGCTATTACCTCCTAGATAACCGTTGGAGATTCAGTACATCTCACCGACGGGGTAAAGATAAGCAGCATTCATCAACTGCACACGCGGCTTCCAGCCCAGCAAAACACACAAGTGAATTTAACAGGCTATAGCCGCCTGACCAACAGGTTCGTTAGCAGCAAGGTGTGTTTTTAGGGTATGGCAAAAAGTGATAATTCCATTTACGGCATCAGCAATCCCCGCAGTTACTTCATCTAGCACTGCGTGATCTTTATCGTCATTGCTAACAACGCGCAATCCAATGATATCCTTAGGAGTCCAACCAATAAACGTGCTGCTTCCTGAATACTCTTCCATTTCTTCTGGATAACCAGGGCCAAGTTCATAGCCAAGCAGACATCCATTGACCCTAAAGCTATTAGCACTAACGTCATTTGAAATTGAGTGGATAAACGCGAGTACTTTCTCTTTCGCAGTCTCATCCAATTTATCTTGAACTAATATTCCAGCTGTTGGTATTTCCATAATTTCCACACATAACGTTTGATTATTACAACATGAGTGATTTTGGAAAACGTCCAAAACTACCCATACACAAAACAAAAATTACACTTCATTTGATATGCTTTACCAAGCAGGTCCTATGCTCTAGGACAGACAAAACAAACCTCAGCAACAGGGTTCCATCCCCCACAAATTCAAGTGTTATAGCCAGTTAAAATAAACATGAATCACCCTAGCTACGTATATGAAACATCTGAAAGGTCAAAACCCTCAAGAACTAGTTCACACTTTGAGTCATACAGGAAATATAGCTATGTACGGTATGCGGTATGCGGTATGCGAGGAATGATGGCGTCTAGTCTAGAAAACACCATAGAAACATGAGGATTAAACGATTATGCCGAAAAATAGCAATTCAAGACTTCCGCAACTTGCTCACATTGTTCTGACATATGTAGATGATGACCACCCGGCAAATATGAAACCTGAACATTATTGCTAGCGCCAATGAAATCTTTCATTTCTGAAAATTCATTTGCAAAGCCTTGCTCACCTAGAATAATTGCCACTTCGGGCTGAATACGGTCGATAAAGGCCTGAGCCTGATCTCGCGTAAATTTAACTTCAGAAGGAGCGTTCAGTTTGATGTCGTTATTCCAAAAAAACTTGCCTTTTTTCTCTAGAACACCGCGCTTAGCTAGCGCTAAAGCATCCGCATTACAGAGTTTCAAAAAGCCCTTCTCTCTAGCTTTCACTGCGTCATTAAACGTTGGGAATAAGCTTCGCTCTTTACCCTGTATATCCAGTAGGTTTTGTACGGCATTTGCTAGCTGCTGTGGCGCTTCTTTCGCCTCGACGACCATTGGGGCAAATGCTTCGATTACAGCCAAATGGGAAACTCTGTCAGGAAAGGTTCCGGCAATAAGCGTGGATATCATCGCCCCACGTGAGTGCCCAAGTAAAGCAAACTGCTTCCAGCCTAGCTCATTCGCAACAGCAATAACCTCCATAATATCCAGCCAGATATTATAAGCGCCGCCATGCTTTCGATGATCGCTCTTACCCTGCCCCGCCAAATCTAGAGCAATAAGGTCCACATTTTTTAAATGTGGTGCTAAAAAATCAAAGGTCGCACAGTTATCCAGCCAGCCATGCAGCGCTATTACCGGTAAAGCACCTTCTTCACCCCATCGTTTACCGCAATAAGTTGCGCCGTCAAATTCAAATTTCCATTCATGCATAGCGCAGCATCATCCTCGAAATATCATTGTTGTTTTTTCAGTCGACATGCCGAATCCAACGTAGCTGGCAACAATCACTTGCCAGTATCTCAAAATCAATTGCAGCCAACGATGCCGTCGACATAGAGCAGTCGATTGGGTCTGTGACACATAAGTCCCCAATTAACACACTCACTAAGGGTTGGTGACTCACCAACAATAGTGAATTAACCGATTTCTGGTGATAAAGGTCATGAAGATGCTGAATGAGTAAAGTAGGGTATGCCCCCGGAACCAGTAACTCGTTATTTAGAGACGGAAGACCACCCAATTCATGAGCCGTAATCTTTGCGGTTTGCTGCGCTCGTAGGTAGGGACTCACCAATAAGCTTTGCACGCTTAGCAAGTGCTGTTTATTGGCGCGAATGGTAGATTCTACTTGCTGTTTACCGCGTGTAGTCAGAGCTCTGAGCTGGTCTCGTGAGGCATGTGGTTCAGCATGCCCATGACGTAATACGAACAATTCCATACTTTTCCTCGTCATCAAATATTGGCTTACTTGGCACTAAACAGCTATGCCTCAGAGCCCTTTGTAATATCCGCTTCATCTTCTGGGGACGCCACCTCGGCTGTCGGCCAATCAGAAAACGGGAAAGGTTTTTCTTCAGAGTTGTAGGTTAGAAATTTAAACACTTGAAAAACATATCGCGAAAGAGTTAATCCAAAGTTGCGTAAGTACTCGTTGTCCCCTCCGGTAATCAAGACCAAGAAAAATTGCAGTACAACAACTGCCCACGTCACAATCCGAACAAGCTGCAAACACACGCCAAAAAACACCATGTAAATCAGCCTTAACCAAAGTTCACTTGATGTAATATTCGCTTTTAATTGCTTATCCATCACACACCCCCTTGTAGATCTACGTCACTTGCCATTTCGCCGGTCATTAAACCTTGTACAACAGTGATAATGTCCTGCCCCTCAAATAAAACGGCATACAGCCCCTGAACAAGTGGCATGTACACATTCATTTTATCCGCTTTTTCTTTCACGAGCCTGAGGGTATTCACCCCCTCCGCAACCTGACCAATTTCTTTTAGAACATCCTCTAAGGTTTGGCCTTTACCGATGGCATAGCCTACACGATAATTTCGACTGAGATTTGAGGTGCAGGTCAAAAATAAATCGCCCACACCAGCCAACCCTAAAAAGGTCATCGGTTTGGCGCCAGATTCACTGGCAAAGCGACCCATTTCCGCTAAACCTCGCGTTAAAAGCATGGCAATGGTGTTCTGGCCACAGCCCATTCCCGTTGCCATTCCCGTCACAATGGCATAAATATTTTTGAGCGTACCGCCCAGCTCTACCCCAAAGCGATCTGGATTGTTGTAAATACGAAAGGTATCGGATGAGAAAACCTTTCGTACACACTCACAAACCTCAGTACTATCACTTGCAACAACAGAACCGGTGTATTGATTATCGATAATTTCTTTCGCAAAATTGGGTCCACTCAACACCGCGTTGCGCGTATCGGTAAGTTCTTGATCAAGAATTTGGCTCATTAGGCAAAAAGTATCCGCCTCAATACCCTTGGTCGTACTGACAACAATCGCTCCAGGCTTAACATGCGGAGCTGCTAGCTGTGTAACTTGCCTAAAAGAGTGACTGGGCACTGAAATAACGATGAGATCACTTTTTTCAACACATGAGGCCAATTCACTGGTGACATTCAAGTTATCGTTGAGAGTATAACCCGGCAAATATTCCGGGTTTTCGCGCTCTTTCTGACATTTTTCTGCCCGTTTAATATCACGCATCCACAAATAGGTTTTATGACCATTCGCGGCAATAATATTGGAAATAGCTGTACCGAAACTACCGCCTCCTAAGACTGTAATGGTCAGTAAATCGGTCATATGGGTTTTCTCTTTTTTGTTATGAATATAGCTGCAATTAATACTGCCGTGAACATCCGTGATTAAGCCTTCAACGTTTAACGCCCACGGAGCTTACGTTTCACAAAGATTAAAGTACAGAGAAAGGATAGGAATATTGAGGAGGAAAATCGTTTCTTTCTTAGAGGCTTAAACTAAAAAGCCTCAGAGAAAGAAACGGAGGCAACGCTGATTAAGCGTTGATTTCTAACAGTAGTTTATTAAGACGGCGAACGTAAGCCGCTGGATCATCCAAAGTTCCACCCTCAGCTAGATTAGCCTGATCATAGATAACATAGGCCAAATCACTGAAGCGATCTTCATCAGATTCTTTATCCATTTTTTGTAACAACGGATGCTCTGGGTTGATTTCTATCGTTGGCTTTGTCTCAGGAAGGTTTTGCCCAGCCTGCTCCATTAAACGACGCATTTGCGCGCCCATATCGTGTTCGCCAACAACCAAACATGCAGGAGAGTCCGTTAAGCGATTCGTGACACGAACACTTTCAACGCGGTCTTTTAGAGCTTCTTTAACACGCTCAGCAAAGTCTTTAAATTGTTCTTCGACTTTTTCTTGCTCTTTTTTCTCTTCTTCAGAGTCTAAATCACCAAGATCAAGAGCACCTTTACCGACATCTTGAAAAGACTTGCCATCAAATTCGGTTAAATGCCCCATCATCCAATCATCAACACGATCGGACAATATCAACACCTCAATACCTTTTTTGCGGAATACTTCTAAGTGCGGACTAGACTTCGCAGTGGTAAAGCTGTCAGCCACAACATAGTAGATTTTGTCTTGGCCTTCTTTTAAGCGAGAAATGTAATCTGCAAGCGATTGATCTTGAACATCGGTATCCGTATGCGTAGATGCAAACCGGAATAAACCAGCCACTTTTTCTTTGTTAGCAAAATCTTCCGCCGGTCCCTCTTTTAGCACCTCACCGAACTGCGTCCAAAATTCTGCGTAAGCTTCAGGGTCTTTTTTGGCAACTTTGCTCAAGGTATCCAATACACGCTTAGTGATAGCCGAACGCATGGTGTCGATGCTGGGGTCTTTTTGCAATATTTCACGAGAAACGTTAAGTGACAGATCGTTAGTATCGACCACGCCTTTTACGAAACGAAGATACAAAGGCAAAAACTGCTCAGCGTCATCCATGATAAAAGTACGCTGAACGTAGAGTTTAAGGCCACGCGCAGAGTCACGGTTATACATATCAAACGGAGCGCGTGCAGGAATGTACAACAAACTAGTGTAATCCAACTTGCCTTCAACGCGGTTGTGCGACCATTTCATCGGATCAGAAAAATCGTGTGAAAGATGCTTATAAAGTTCTTTGTATTCTTCGTCTGAAATATCTGAACGAGACCGCGTCCATAGGGCTGTAGCTGTGTTAACAGTTTCGTCTTCTGGAGCTGCAACCTCTTTCTCTTCGCCTTCTTTCCCTTCTGGGTCAGCAGATGGCATAACTTCTTTCGTCATTACGATAGGCAAAGATATATGATCAGAGTATTTCTTGATAATAGAACGCAGACGATACCCATCGGCAAACTCTTCTTGCCCGCTTTGCAGGTGAAGTACGATGGTCGTACCTCGATCAGCCTTCTCAACGGTTTCAATCGCGTATTCAGCTTCGCCTTTACTTTCCCAATGTACGCCTTCCGACGTTGGAGCTCCTGCTCTACGGGTGAAAACTTCCACTTTTTCCGCAACGATGAAAGCCGAGTAAAAACCAACGCCAAACTGACCAATAAGCTGGGAATCTTTTTGTTGATCACCCGATAAGTCAGAAAGAAACTGAGCGGTACCTGATTTGGCGATAGTCCCTAAATTGGTAATCACCTCTTCACGTGTCATGCCTATTCCATTATCACTAATGCTTACGGTCTTGGCTTCTTTATCAAACTCAATACGAATCTTAAGTTCTGGATCGTTTTCGTAAAGTTCATCCTTATCTAGAGCTTCGAAGCGCAGCTTATCGGCAGCATCCGATGCATTTGAGACCAATTCACGTAGAAAAATCTCTTTATTGGAGTACAGAGAGTGGATCATCAAATGAAGAAGCTGTTTCGCTTCTGTTTCAAAACCGCGTGTTTCTTTGGTTGCCTCAGCTGTCATAATGGCAAGCTCCTCGTTATCTAAACGTTAATTTTCGAATTTAAGAAATTTATCATCGACTCGTAACCCTTCGGCAACGAATCGATGCGATAACGAGAAAGTGGGGGCTATGAAAATTAATTCAACACCCTGCAATCAAGGAGATTCCAAAGTTTTACAAACAACGGTAGATATCGAAGGTCTGCTGCCCCTCATTTAGCTTACCTTCTGCGATGATCGTGTCACCACCAATCTGTGCTGCTTCATTCTTCGCCAAGATAACCAAGTCATCAACAACTTCTCGCTCTTTACGCCTTACTAGGCCCACTCGAGCTTTCACCTTAGAGGTTGTAGCACCCAATTTTTCGCAATTCATAATATGCGCCAACTTCACCAACGAGACCTGATGCCCTGCATCTGTAGGCTTTACCCACTGGCAAGCTGTAATGCTCGCAACCAAAAAACTAACGATAAAATAACGCATGAATCCTCCGCAATAGGCCTAACAAATATCGGCGCATATCGTATCACAACGATATGAATGAAAACGAAGCTCGTTTTTCATAAAACCAGACTGGAATCGACCAAAGAAAAGTACATTTATTGACCAGGGATTTTCTATGAAGCCCCTACATTATGATCAAAATAAAACCTACTATCAGCGATCTAGACCTTCCACTGTATTTTTCGGTCGTTTGGTTTAGTATTAACGCCGAAAACACGGTAACCCACTAGGAGTGACTTACACATGCACAAATTTTTCACCTCAATGGCCATCGCCGTTGTCTTATCAATTACTTCCGCGTCCGTATTAGCAGGTCCTCGCGTTGCCGTGATGGATTTTGAAAACCGATCGCAATACGGCGACTGGAGAATTGGGCGCGGTGCTTCGGACATATTGACAACACAACTGGTGAAAGGAACCGATTTCGAGATTTTCGAACGGGATCGCCTGACCACCGTTATGGAAGAACAAAACCTAGGGGAAAGCGGCCGCATTGACTCGGCTACCGCCGCAAGAATCGGTAAGATCATCGGCGTTGAGTACATCGTCACAGGTGCCGTTACGGAATACGGACAAAGCAGCTCTGGCGGCGGCGGCCAAGGCGTTAACATCGGCAAGAAAGGTTACCATGCAGCCGTAGATGTACGAATCGTCAACGCCACAACAGGTCGTATCGTTTTCGCAGAAATAGGAGAAGGCTACAAATCCTCGCTTAACATCAGAGTCTTCGGCATTGGCGGCGGCGAAAGCTGGAATGAAAAACATGCGAGCGCATCAATGCGTAAAGCGATCAAGGATGTTGTGAAAAAATTAGCTGAAGCCGACTTAACGGTTGGAGGTAAAAGCTCAGCCAGTGGAAGACAGTCTGGTAATATAAAAGTAGCCGATGTAGAAGGCAGCTTACTCACCTTAAATAAGGGGGATAATGGCGGGCTAAAAGTTGGCGACGTAATGGTTGTCAAACGCCAACGGAAAGTAATTAAAGATCCAGAAACGGGCGCAATACTTAAAATCAAGTACACCATTCTTGGTAAAATTAAAATCACAGAAGTTGAAGCTTCATATTCAGAAGGCAATGTTATTGAAGGCTCTGGGTTCCAAGCCGGCGACAAAGTGAGCAAAGACTAATATCACGGCCCCCAAAGAAACCGCACTTCCTTCGCGAGCATTGCCTTTACCGCCCCCTTTGTGTAGAGTGTGCCGCCTTCAGATGGTGAGGTGTCCGAGTGGCTGAAGGAGCTCGCCTGGAAAGCGTGTAACGGGTTAAACTGTTCGAGGGTTCGAATCCCTCCCTCACCGCCATACAAAAAAAGAGCCCGCGACAGCGGGCTTTTTTGTATGTGCTGAGGGAGGGAATGAGAACCCTCGCAGGGTTCGACAAATGCTCAGCATTTGAGCAAGCGGCGTAGCCGCGCACCCCGAAGGGGTTTAATTGGCCTTAGCCTATTAAAGCTAATCCCTCCCCCGTTCATGGTCTACAAAAAAGAGTCCGCAAACACATTTTTACGCCTAAAAGCGCCACAGATCCCACTCCCACAGTCATTAAGTCGCAGACTGCTAAAAACTGGGCCATACTCCATACATATTGGTATAAGCGCCAATCCGTGCCAGACAACAAAGACAGGGTTCACTACACCGATGCAAATAGACAGTATCGTACTTATTGCTGCAGCTGAAGTAGGCGCTGTGCTGATGATATTTTGCGTCATTTTGTTAGTGCAAAACCGCTCTTTGCGTAAACTGATCAAAAAACTTCAAACGCGTATGGGTGAGATTGTTCAAGACCTTAAAACTGCGACATCCTCCCCACCTCCCCCGACCACAAGCCCAGAAGAATCGAAGCAGCAATCTTGCCAAACCTATTTAAACCAGGTTGATGAACAGCTTGATATCACTCGAGCTCATCACGCAAGCCTTAGCCCCGATCGAGACATAGTGCTAGACCTTGCCCCAGATACCGAGCTACCTCGCCGTGCCGCGGCATTACGCTACGCCATGCTATTGGCAGAAAAGGAAGCTCTGCTCGCGGCTGTAGATCCCGATATTGATCCCGATTCAGACGGCCTAGAATGGTCAAAAATAAGAGGCAAATATCAGCAAATATTTGATTTTTACGAAGACTATACGGCCGAACCCGAAGGAGCCACGGATCAAGAAGAGCTGGACACCCTCAATCAAGAACTCACCAATGCCAAGAAGCGAATAAACAATCTTGAGAAATTTAAGGCGCTTTATTTTGACTTAGAAGAACTCTGGGAAGCGAGTAAAGAAAAGGCTAAATCGCACTACAAAGACCTTACCGAATTAGTTTCAGAGGTCGATAGTGGCGGCAAAATCGAAAGTGCTCTCGAAAGCTACCACGCATCCTATGGAACCGTTGACAAGATTATTCAGCAAGGCGTAGGGGATCCCGAGACAATAATTGAAAAGGTCGAAACAACAGATCAAGAGACAGCAGGAGAACTTAGACACCTGCGAGTAGTGGCTGCGGACCAACACAAACTTATCACCCAATTGCAGGATAGACTTAAAAACGCGAGTACGGATGAGGAACGAGTTGAGATTGTTGAGGGGCTACAAGGTGAACTCGATAAACAGAAACGCTTTATGCAAGAATCGGAAACCTGCATTCAATTAATGGAAGATGAACTGAACAATGCCAACAAAGAATTAGACCAATTAAAAGGCCGACTTAAAGCCTTGCCTAGCATTAAAACCCAATTACAAGAAATTCGAAAAACCAAAGATGAGTACGAACTAAAAGTCTACTCTTTAACCTCTGAGAATCGCAAACTGACGAAAAAATTGAAAGATGAAAAACGCTCAGTCATCGTTGAATCAGGCGAAACCACGAAACTCAAAAAAGATATTACAGACTTAGAAACCCGCTATGCCAGCCTAGAAGAAAAATACCTCGACCTAAAGATTCAGCAATAAGTCGCCAAGCGTAATTTAAACATACGATTATAACGCTTACCCCATCAAAACAATTGACAAGCCCCACTAAAGCACGTGACTATCGTCATTCCACCCAATAAAAACAAGTGACATGAAGCAAACACAAACCCTTGAGGCTATAAGTTCTTCAAAAGCTTCTTTACATAAGGCCGAAAGCCGCGCGATCATCTGCTTTGCTGCGGCTGCAACGGTATCCGCAGGAAGTTTGCTGTCCAACATTTCTCAACTTGAATCCATTGTAATTGCAATTGCCTTTGCTTACACATTAGTCTCTTACGCCGTACTGAAATGGATTTCGCCACACCGCTTCGAAACCGCCCTAGGTCAACTTTCTACAGCTGACGCGGTATTTATTGGCTTTATACTGAGTTTCGTTGAATTCAGCACTCTGCCCACGGTTCTATTTATCCTAATGATTCAATTTAACAGTTTGATAATCGGCGGAGTGAAAAAATGGTTGGTCAATAATGTCGCCTTTATCAGCGGTATTGCGCTAACGTTTTTATTCTGGGTTCCTCAGTGGCAGTTCACGATCGACCTATCATCCGGCATTGCCGCCATTATCAGTAGTATCGCGTATTTTTGCGTATACGGATTGAACATCCACTCACAAATTCATCGCCTAGAAGTTGGCACCAAAAAACTTCAGGATGAAAAAGCCCTTCAAAAAATGAGGACTTACAAACTATCCCGCTACCTTACCCCCACCGTATGGAAAGCCGTTAATGAGGGACGGGAAGATTCGCTTAAAACAGAACGCAAGCGCATTAGTGTTTTCTTTTCCGATATTGAAGGTTTTAGCTCTCTATCTGAAGAGCTTGAATCAGAAACCATTGCAGGGCTTTTAAATCACTACCTTTCCGAAATGAGTAAAATCGTCGCTGATTTTGATGGGAATATCGACAAATTTATGGGCGATGGACTGATGATAATCTTCGGAGACGCCCAGACAAAAGGTCTCAAAGCTGATTGCGTAAGATGCGTTTCTATGGCCATAGAAATGCGAAAAAAAATGAAGGAATTACAAAACACATGGTTCCATCAAGGCATTAAAAAACCACTGCGTATTCGTATGGGGATTAATACCGGCTACTGTACCGTCGGCACTTTTGGCACTAATCACTACATGGACTACACAGCACTGGGAACCCATGTAAATTTAGCAAGCAGGCTGGAATCTGCGGCCGACCCAGGCGAAATATTAATGTCTCATGAGACATGGTCTCTTATTAAAGATGTAGTGATGTGTCGAGATAAAGGCGAAATTACAGTAAAAGGATTCAGCCACCCAATTAAAGTCTACCAAGTGGTTAACTTCAGGAAAGATTTAGGCCGCAACCAGAGCTACTTTGAGGAAAATTCCGAAGGGTTTTCCATGCACTTGGATCTCGATAAAATCCGAAATTACGATAAAGAACGAATTGTCTCGTCTCTTAAATTGATTGCAGACCGTCTGAAAAACAGGCTTGGCTAAAAACCTCACTCGCACCAAAATGCGCCTCCTTTTACTGCCGAGCAACCCTCCGAAACGGCAATTCTCGCTTCGAATCACTTCGAAACGGGTTTATATCCAAGCCCCCCCTTCTCGTATAACGAGCATAAACGCTAAGTGACTGCGTCGAACACTGCTGTGCAATATCGCAGAATATTCGCTCAACACAGTTTTCATGGAAATCTTGATGCTGTCGATAAGATATAACATAGCGCAAAAAAGATTCCGGACTAATTTTCATCCCGCTGTACTCAACCCACACGCTGGCCCAATCAGGCTGCCCTGTTACAGGGCAATTGCTTTTAAGTAAATGACTGAACAGCCGATCATTAACCACTGGCTCAGAAGTCGTTGCAAGCAGGTTTTTATCGGGAACATATTTATTGATACTTACATCGAGATCATCGACATGCTGCCCGGTTAAAGCAGTAGGAGCATCAAATATATCAGGAGCAAATAACGTAACCTTAACTTCGGCTCCGGAACTCTTCTGAAGGTCTTTGATCAGAGCTTCCTGTACTGCCGACCAATCGGCAAAGACCGTCTGGTTAAAAGAGTTTAGGTAGTACTTAAAAGACTTAGACTCAACGATATGTGTCGAGCAGGCTAGAAACTCGAACTCAGCAATAGCGACTTGGGGCTTGCCCGACGAGGTCAACCAAGATAGTTCATACCCAGTCCAAATATCTACACCATCAAAAGGTAAGGGGCTAGTGAGCTGAAGGGAATCACGAGAGAGGCTTCTGGCAATAGGCTCCAATAAACTAGCGTCGTAATTTTCAGGGTATAAAGCGTTTTCACCAAGCTCAATATTATTTGTCATATTTTTAGAACATTTACGTTTCTGTTAACTTACATTTTCTTTTAGCTGTAGTGACTGTAGGAGTAGGACTATCAGATGTATTTACTATAAATACACCTACTAAAGCTCGGCTTACAATGTGTGCGCAGGTTTAGTGCATCTAAAATTTTATTTTTAATACCGCCAAGTTTAGCTGCGTAATCGTTTTCCATTTTCAAGAAGGTATAAACAATACCCAAACATTAGCGCTAAAAACACTCCTATCCCGACAAATGAACCAACAAGACTAACATCCGACACGCCGAGAAATCCGTACCGAAATGCATTCACCATATACAAAACTGGGTTTAACTGGGATACACCCTGCCAAAACTCAGGCAACAAGTCGATTGAGTAAAAGACGCCGCCTAGGTAGGTTAAAGGCGTTAATACAAAAGTTGGAATTATCGATATATCATCAAAGGAATTTGCAAAAATAGCGTTAATTAAACCCGCAATGGAAAAAAGCAACGATGTAAGGAAGATTACACCGACAGTCACGGCAAGACTGTGTATATGAAAATCAGTAAAAAAGAACGACAAGGAAGTTACAATTGCACCAACAAGTAAACCGCGCATGGTCCCACCCAACACGAAACCCAACAAAATAATGTAATTGGGCACGGGGCTTACCAACAGCTCTTCTACGCTCTTTGTAAATTTTGCACTGTAAAACGAAGAAACAACATTAGAATACGAGTTACTGATCACCGACATCATGATCAACCCAGGCACCACAAAGGACATGTAATCAAAGCCTCCCATTTCACCAATTCTTGAGCCAATAAGACTGCCAAAAATCAGGAAATACAGCACCATAGTAATAACCGGTGGGATTAAGGTCTGAACCCAAATGCGCATAAAGCGTCGAATTTCTCGACGAAAAATTGTTTGAAAGGCAATAAACTGAGCTTTAGCCTCCATTACGAGCCTCCGCTGGTGCTTGGTTCACAAGAGATATAAAGAGTTCTTCAAGACGGTTCACCTTATTGCGCATGCTCACAACTTCGATCGATGCAGCAGAAAGCCCGTCGAACAGCGCATTCAGCGATCGACCTTTATCGACTTCCACTTCGATACAGTTCTCGTCCACCTTACGCATCAGATAGCCGCTCACTTCAGGGCAGCTTGAAACGGTGTTCGAAGTATCAAGAACGAAAACCTCTTTGCTGAGCTGCTTTAACAGATCTTTAACGCTGGTATTTTCGACAATTTCACCTTGACTAATAATTGCTATATTTTTGCAGAGACGTTCCGCCTCTTCTAAATAGTGTGTAGTCAAAATAATCGTGGTGCCGGCAGCGTTAATCTCTTCTAGAAACTCCCACATCGAACGGCGTAATTCAATATCCACCCCAGCCGTTGGTTCATCAAGAATCAAAAGTTTCGGTTCGTGCACTAGAGCACGGGCAATCATCAGGCGACGCTTCATTCCTCCCGAAAGATGACGAGCTTGCTCATCACGCTTATCCCACAAGCCTAACTGCTTAAGGTACTTATTCGCTCGCTCAACAGCCAAACCCCGAGAGATGCCAAAATAGCCCGCCTGATTGATCAATATGTCTTTGATTTTTTCAAATACACCAAAGTTGAATTCTTGCGGCACAATACCTAAATATTGCTTGGCCTGAGAAAAGTTTTGATCGATGTCACAATCAAATATTTTTACTGTACCTGCGGTTTTCCTTACTAACGAGCTAATAATGCCGATTGTCGTCGACTTACCTGCACCATTAGGGCCTAGCAAGGCAAAAAAATCGCCCTGCTCCACTTTCAGATCAACGCCTTTTAATGCCTCAAAACGATCGCCATATACTTTACACAAGCCTTGTATTTCTAATGCCAAGGTCATACTCTAAAACTCACTTTTCAATAGAGGGCACCTCTAAAAATGTATTTTTCGCACGATGCCCTTAATACCTTTTAAAACCAAATCAAACAATCAATTATGCCCGACAATACAAGCTACCAAGATTATCACCGGTCACTCATACATAAACTGGCCGAATACATTAACACTACAGCACCATTTAATGGCGGCGATTTGGATGAACTTCAAGTAATCTTCAAAGAAAAGCTCTGCCAAATTTTAGCTCCAGATTCAAGCTCCGAGGAACAAATGGAAGCAGGACAATGGCTACTGTCCCAAATAGTGGGTAACTATCAACACATCATGCCATCTGTGCCTCGCCCACTTTTCTGGTATTTTGGCGGAGAGTGTATGCACTATTTAGGCGACGAGGAAATCGAACATTACCAAAAGCTTGAGGAGGCCTACCATGAACTTTTATCATCGAAGAAGGAAGCTGCAATTTATGAACAGGTCGTTCTGAGTTTCGAACCGAGAGCTAAATCTCAACTTCATTAAGCCCTACACAAGCGGCCTTATCCCTTTATAAGGCCAACTTTAAGGTTTTCTGCAACGTATATCTCTTTTCCCTTAAGCAAAACGACGCCGTCTGCAACTCCCATTGCCAGAGGCCGCGTTATAACCCGTTTAATATGCAGCTGATATTCTATAGAGCCTGCATCCGGAAATATTTGGCCACTAAACTTCACACCGCCCACTCCGAGCGCCCGTCCCCGTCCCTGCAATCCAGACCAACCAAGAAAAACACCCAAAAGCTGCCATAATGCATCCAAACCTAAGCACCCCGGCATTACCGGGTCATTCTTGAAGTGGCAGTCAAAAAACCAGTGACGAGGCTGAATCGTTAAATCTGCACACAACTGCCCCCGGTTATACCGACCTCCGGTATTGGAAATATGTCGAATTTGATCGATCATCAACATTTGCGTGTTCGGAAGCTGGGCATTCCCCGAACCAAAAAAGCTGCCTTCGCCCATCTCTAAAATTTGATCATTAGAAAAGTACACCGCATAACTCCTAATTTTGAATTTTAGGCAGTTTGCAACGCTAGCCTTTGCGGGTATTGTAAAAATCGGACCTGAAACGAGAAAAAAAGCCTTCTGGCGATGCCTGAATGTGCTTTTTGAAATCTTTTAGTAAGTGAGCCTGATCAAAATAACCAAATCGAATAGCAGCGATTAATGAGGATTTCGGTGATTCCTGCAAAAACTTACACACATTTTGCATTCGAATGATTTGAGCGAAGCGCTTTGCACTCATTCCAACATGAGACGCAAACAAGCGATTCAAATGGCGCGCACTCACACCCAGACTTACTGCTAGCGTCTTCTCAATCTCGATCTCACCTTTGGCGACGTAGATACTAGCCAAAGCCTTATCTATCATAGACCCAAGCCTAGACGACTCTCGCGCCTTCGCCGCGCCGTAACCGCCAGCACCCCCGCTTACGCAGCCAATTGCCGCCACGGCACCCTCACAGACCTTTACGCGCCAACCAAAAGAGTCGCAATGAAACAAGTGCTCATGAAGAGAAGAGAGTATTTTGTCAGGCAAATAGGAAGCATCGAAAAGCTGGCCAGAAGCATCCGTCAAATCAAGACCAAATAATCGACGAAGCGCGCCCGGGAAAAATCGAACACCAAAGTACTCTCCAGCAGCCGGGAGCTGAAAGTCCACAGCTTTCGTTAAAGATACCGCACATACTGTTGACTGCCGCCCGACATAAAGCGCGGACAAACCATCGGGTATAACGGGGTATGCAGTTGGCTTATCAACACTCACCTGCACAAAAGAATGTATGAGCCTGGACAATGATTCTTGCGGGCGACACGTTTCAATGCTCAAACCAAACGCATCTTGACCGGCCTGAGACTGAAGCGGTTGAAATGGTTCATAACCAAACATATATCGTTCCGACGTTAGCTTTTTATTGGCCAAATTAGCGCTCATCTAGAAACAGTGCTCTACGGCGCAAAGATGAGTGTTTTCATTTCCCTTCGCGACGAGCCATTTCTGGACGGACACTAATGTTGAACGGCCCTATTCTCAGCATAGAAATGCTCTGCAGAAAGCCCCTCCAGCCCAATAACAAGCTCCCACCTATATTATATAAAAGTGGCTAACAGAAAATTCAGGCATAAAAAAACCCAGCATGAAAGCTGGGTTTTTATAAAATGGAGCGGGAAAGGAGGCTCGAACTCCCGACCCCAACCTTGGCAAGGTTGTGCTCTACCACTGAGCTATTCCCGCAAAATTCAATTTCTTTAAGAGCAATCTCATAAAACCACTGATATTCAATGAGCTTATGAGATTGGCGTCCCCAAGGGGATTCGAACCCCTGTTACCGCCGTGAAAGGGCGGTGTCCTAGGCCTCTAGACGATGGGGACAGGACGCGTATCTCAAGAGGGGCGCATTCTAGTGAGAGGCCCGGTTCCTGTCAACAATTACGGACAGGTTTTTCCCCTCATTTTTCAGTTCGACTTCTTTGAACACAATACGCTTAGTTATTAAACATTGGGCGCCAAATTTAATTGGCCAAAAATTTGCTTCTACACTCCAGAATGACTAGCCTTTGTTATAAGAAAAGAACAAACTTAAGCTTATGTCTACTGCCTCTATTATTGTTGCCATCGTCATCTTACTCGGTTTGCTGGTGAGCTATGCCTTCGTTCAGCAGACTGTACAGACCAAACGTGAACAGCGTGTTCGACTAATCAGCGCTCTTAAGAACCGCTCTCGCAGCTTCAAATTTATGCTCAACGGGTTCCCTGAGGGCTTTTTATCCAAAGAGCTCAAAATATTGGTGCAGCGCAGCCTCGCTGATGTGTGCGAGCAGCTATCAACACTTGAACCTAAAGAATCAGGCCACTTACAACACCTTCAGGTCGTTAATGCTCAGATGGTCGAGACCCAACGCCAAGCGCCTACCCAGCAGGCTCCAGCGTTAGAAAACCCGCAACAAATAAAAGATGTGCGAGCAAGCTTAGAAGAACTGCATAAGTATGTGTATAAATTAGAGGCTAAACAGTCAATCCCTCGTAACCAAGCGCAAATTTTTCGCAATCAAATCAAAACGCTGGCACTACAAGTCGCTGTCGATGGCCACTGTATTAACGGCAATAATGCGCGCCAATCAGGGAAGACCAAGCTCGCCATTCACTATTTTGAATTAGCATTCAACCTTATCACACGCGATGCCAATGCTGGCCCTCTAAGTAAGCGCTTGGATAGGCTCAGATCCCTAATTGCCCAACTGAAAGAACAGCAATCTGAAGAAGAGCAACTGGACATCCCTGTCCACTCTTCCGATGATCAAGACCAGTCGGAAGAAGTCCAAGAAGAGTGGGATAAATTCGCAGAACCTAGCGACGTATGGAAGAAGAAAAACATTTACGATTAATGCCTCCCCCCCCTCTCTAAATGCGCGAAACCTGAAAGTTCTCCCAATGAATCAGCAAGCTACATTGCCCTGTAAGCCTTCTGGAACCGCCATATCCGTTTAGCATTCGCTCCTAGATCACTACGCCCCACACGAGAGGCAGAACGCATATCAATCTTACAGCCCTCTTTAAGGCCAGATTCACCAAGACCTTCAACCGCCCCCACCCTAACGACAATATCATCAACAAAACCAAACAAGGCTGTCGACTCTGTAGCCTCAAAAGTTGTCGACTCATCATTTTGAGAACGAATCACCCACCCCAACTCCGAAGCAACACGAAGGGCCTTAGCGTAAGCCTCTGCCGGCGCCTCATAAGCCATTAGAGGCTGTACATCCCGGTAATGTGAGCGATGCTGATCTTTTACACTCTCGGACGGCAAGCTAAGGCTGTTCTCCGACGGAAGACGCAACAACAGAGCATTCTCAAATTCAATATTATCGTGAAGATCTGTCGAAACATCATGAATCTTAGGGACCTTCAAACCGGCACCGACGATAACCATCACCATAATCAGAGGAATAAACCCCAGACCAAAACTGCCTAACGAATGCATACGCGCCTCGGAAGAAATAACCCCGAAAGATAAGGCAAAAGCGATCAGTGAAATCACACCCAAGACGGCAGTCAAAAGAAGGCCCAGGGCAAACCCTCCAAAAGCGAGCTTAAACGGTAACAATTGAAATTTCTGGCCAAACATCCCCACCAGCATCACGGCAAAAAACACCAACTCATAGTAAATAAAAGACTTAATTGCGATCATTGAACACTATTCCTAAGGTTTATTTTGGTTTGAGCTTAACGTCACTCAACACTCTAAGATCAGTGGTAGAAGCGAATATTGAATCAAACACACCATTTTGGCCTATTTACCACCCCCCCCCCAATAGCTACAGGTCTGCGCCTTTCAAGCCAGTTTGGACTTACGTCGCGGTATACGAAACAATTCGGCTAATTTCACAGAGAGGGCGGCCACACTCAGCCTGCCAGGTTGAAAATGCGGCCTGCACTAAACGCTGATCCCGCTTTGAAGTAGGCTCCTTTTCTATCACGCCGCAGTTTATGAGCACTGCGATGACGTCTCGCGCCATTAAAAACGTATCTTTTCTGACCAACCGCAAAAATGCTGCGCCGGAGTTACCTCCCATCTGCTTACCTTTTTTCTTTAAGTCCCACCAAAGTTCAACAGTTTGCTCCGGCGGCCAACCCGCCAAGTAGGCTCCGAAACTACCCGACTCCCGCGACTGCTCCAAAACAAATTGCCCATTGGTTCGAATTGAATTCAATTTACGTCGATGCCGAATAATACTGCTATCTTTCATTGCTGCGTCAATATCGTCTTCGCTCAACATTGCACAAAAAATCGGATCAAACCCCTTAAACCGCTGCTCAAATTGAGGCCACTTACTGTCAACTAGAGAATGCTTTAACCCCGCACGAAAAACCCGACGACACATATTCGATAGGTATTCTCTGTCAGCTATCGCGCCAAGCTCTTCTGTCGACCTCGCAGAAGGGAGTGTTGACTCAATAACGGACTCCCCGCCTTTGTGAAGGCAAGCTAATTGATATATTTCGTTAAATGACTTCACTCAGTATCGACCCTCCCAACAAAATTCAAGGACGCCGAATTAACACAATACCGCTGCCCTGTTGGAGCAGGACCATCGGGAAAGACATGACCAAGATGCGAATCACACTTTGCACAGACAATTTCTGTCCGAACCATCATTGCAGACTGATCACGGTGTTCATTTATCGAGCCGTCATTTTTCGATTGATAAAAGCTAGGCCAGCCTGAACCCGAATCAAATTTGGTTTCAGAATCAAATAAATCTTGACCACAACACTTACAGGTATATGTCCCAGAAGCTTTTTGGTCACAGTAAGAACCCGAAAAAGCGCGCTCAGTACCTTTTTCTCTGCATATATGAAACTCCTCTGCAGAAAGTTTATCTCGCCAATACGCATCGTTTTTTAACGCATCATCTGCCATAATCGTTCCTTAAATCACCAACGGGATAAAGCCTCAGGCATTAGCTCAAGGCAAAACACAATGAAAAGTAAGACGATCAAGCTAAGCTTGATGCTTACGCAGCTAGCGAACATATTAACTCAGATAGCCCGGCCGACACGGTGACAAACAATTAAAATGATAATCTTGTGATATAACCGCATGACAACGCCACTACATCACTAAAAATAAACAGCCATAGATAAACAAAACTGAATTGACCATGCAACGGATTAACAAATCAGACAAATTATTAGACGTCTGCTACGACATTCGTGGCCCTGTACTCGACCACGCCAACCGCCTGGAAGAAGAAGGCCAACGAATACTTAAACTCAACATCGGCAACCCAGGCCCCTTTGGTTTTGATGCACCCGATGAATTGATATCGGACGTAATTCATAACCTTCGCAACGCTCAGGGTTATACCGCCTCAAAAGGCTTATTTGCCGCTCGCAAAGCGATCATGCAAGAATGCCAGCAGCTGAACATCCCGGACGTAGACATCGATGACATTTTTCTTGGAAACGGTGTCAGCGAACTGATTGTCATGGCTTGCCAAGCCTTGCTGAACAATGGTGATGAAGTACTCATACCGGCGCCCGATTACCCCTTATGGACAGCCGCGGTCAACTTGTCTGGCGGAAAGCCTATCCATTATCGCTGCGCAGAAGAAGCGAACTGGTTTCCTGACATTGAAGATATAAAATCTAAAATTACGGACAAAACCCGCGCATTGCTGATCATCAACCCCAACAACCCGACTGGCGCGGTATACGATCAGGAAATTTTGGAACAACTCGTTGAAGTCGCACGAGAACATAAACTCGTACTATTTTCCGATGAAATTTATTCAAAAATTTTATACGACGAAGCCGAGTTTATCCCCATGGGGCGCGTCGCTGGCGACTTAATGTGCATCAGCTTTAACGGCCTTTCAAAATCTTATCGCTTAGCAGGTTTCCGTTCGGGCTGGATGGTCATTAGCGGCGATAAAAGCCACGCACAAGGCTATATCGAAGGCTTAGAAATGCTTTCATCTATGCGCTTGTGCGCCAACGTACCGGCGATGTATGCCGTTCAAACGGCATTAGGTGGCTACCAAAGTGTAAATGAACTTATCCTTCCTGGTGGCCGACTGCTAGAACAAAGAGACGCCGCTATTCGCGCGCTCAATAAAATTCCCGGCGTCAGCTGCGTCACCCCAAAAGGGACGATCTACCTTTTCCCAAAAATTGATCGCGAAATGTATAAGATCGATGATGATCAAAAACTCATTCTCGACTTTTTATTAAGCGATAAAATATTATTGGTCCAAGGTACAGCCTTTAACTGGCCAGACCCGGATCATTTCAGAATTGTTTTTTTGCCGCAGGCAAATGAAATTGAAGAGGCTATCAATAAATTTGGTCGCTTTTTACAAAATTATCGTAAATAAACTAGCGTTCGGAATATAAAATGACAAGCCCTGTTGGCGATTTGCATATTGATGATTTCTGTAAAGATACGGCCAAAATTTTGTTAAGTTTATTTCACCGCTTTCCCGTAAAAACCGCGCTTTATGTCGAGGACATCTCAGGAGCAGACGAGCCCGATGAATTTGGTCTTCACAGCCCTCGATTCGAAGCCGGTTTTGGTGCGATTGTTTGGTTGAAAGAATGTGACTACATTCAGTATTCCAGCGAAGTCAAACAGGAAGCCGTTGAGGAAGCGGCATTAACGCACCGAGGCTTTAATTTGCTCGCGGGTTTCGACGCAGAAGACTCCAACTCAATAGACAACCCTAAAAGAAGAATCGACGCACTTAAAAACACATTGAAAACAGGATCGTCTGAAGCATTGAAATCGCTAGTTTTGCGATATATGATTAAGTCTCGCGACTTTTCTTAACCCATCCCTCTTAATTCTCCCCCCTTAGCTCACCCCCCCCCCAAAAAAATAAATTTATTTCCCGTAGATCGGAAAAGCGAAGCGCCTTCCGGCACAGCAATATAATACAATCCATTTCAGCATAAAGGCCAACCACTTCACGCCGCTCACAACTTCAACGGAGCCACGTCAGGCTAAAATCCGAGAGGGCAGGCAGAGTTTTGAAAGAAGGCGCCTTTGGCTTTTCTATACTACGATGTTCAAACAATAGTGAAGTACTATACAACCGTAGCCGTACCACTTACAAAAGGCACCCTATCCTTTACGATAAACCAGCATTTTCAGCTCTCGACCATCTTCTTTCTCCGGAAAACTATCAATAGGCTGCAGCTTTTCTTCAAAACTAAAGCCTTGAGCATTCGCATCAATCATTTCCTGAAAATCCGCAAGTCGAACCTCAGGAGAATTTAAACATGCTAGAAAACAACCGCCTTCTACGACCAAGCTCTCCATCCTTCGAATCACCCTCTCATAATCTTTGGATGCGATAAAACTACCTTTTTGAAAACTCGGAGGATCAATAATAATCATATCGTACGGCCCGAATTTTTTGAGTTTCCCCCAAGACTTGAAGATATCGTGGGACAGAAATTTCACGCTAGCTGTCGAAAGTTCATTCATTGCATAATTTTCGCGACCACGCTGTAACGACTTTTTACTCATATCGATATTGACAACCGATGAAGCCCCCGCGCCACTCGCAACAACTGAAAACGCACAGGTATAAGAAAAAAGATTGAGCAGATTTTTTCCTTTACAGTGCTCAGCCAACCAAACACGAGCAGGTTCAATATCTAAAAAATACCCGACGTTTTGCTGGCCAAAAGACAAACCAAATTTTAAATTATCGCGCACAGCAAACGAACGTTCAGGCACCTCCCCTATTAGGGCAGAGATTGGCGCTCCAAATAAATCTCGACGCTGTAGAAGTAAGGATTCGACACCCAGCGTGTCCTGGTAAGATAAAACCCAATCAGAAACAGCTTTACCAACATATTCGATTAACGACTCATCCAAAATAATCGACGAGGAGTTGTACATCGTGATTAGAATGAGTGATGCATGATAATCTATATTGATCCAGTCCAAATTTTCGAAGCATTTTCCTCGACCGTGAAAAACACGAAAACTATTATTCCAACGCGTTACCTCTTCTGAACATTCCTCTGCAAAACCCTTTTCAAACGCACTGAATATTGGTGATAAATCTAATAACTTTTCTTGCATCAAGTCTCTCAACATTTTTCGTTCAAACAAAGTACTCTAAAAATCTAAGGTTTAAAGCCCCACCTTTGAAACACAATAAACATAAGTAATATAGGCACTGAGACACAGCACTTAGGCAAGTATTTTTAAGACCATTTAATACCCAAGAATAGCATTAGAGAGCCTATTGGGACATGCTTGTGACGCGTCTAAAAAAACACTTGCCGAAGTACTGAATCAGTCTTGACTGCCACTTTGACTACCCCTCCTCGCTCCCCCCTGAAAAGTCCCCGCCCAAACGATACAAAACCTGATCATGATACCCAGTAACTACAGGCACTAACCCCTGCCATAACCGATCCAACTCTGGGTCATTACTATCAATCAACAAAGGACGCCCATCAAGCGCTTCTAATTTAGCCTTCGTCATCACCAACCACAAATTCTCTCGCCCCACTCGCCTCAAAACCTTAGGCGTCAACTGCTGGTTACCCCGGCCTAAAATATGCCCCTGACCACCGATCGCCGTCAGAACAATAATTACCCGCCCGGCAAACTCAGAAACAATAGATTCCAACCGCGGTGCAGATACATCCTCAGCAAACAAAGCGCCAGCTCGAACCACATCAACACCAATCAACGAACCAGGAAAGCCCAGTTCCTGCTGAACAAACTGGGTAGTTGAACCCGTAGCAAAAATGATTAACGCATCCTGATTCTCCTCATCCTCCAAACGCTCCCCGATTTCCGCAGAGATATCCGCAAGCACAAGTTCATCAACCTCAACGCCACCCGATTTAACACTCTGAATAAAGCGGACCTCATCTGGCACCCACATCGAACCATAGTAACGACTTTTCACTCGTCCTTTCTGAAGAGCCGCCTCATCAATATCTCTAACTTCTCGCTCGACAAGCGATACCAATTCACCTGAGAAAACTTCATTTAAAACACAAGCGGCAGCAATAGGAGTAATAGCAAATACCCCTGAGTGCATTTTCACACCAGAGGGAACGCCCAACACCGGAACTTTCTTGCCCCCGCTTTTCGTTTCATCACTAACAACAGAGCACACATCTCGCGCAGTCCCATCGCCACCCACAAAAACAAGAAGATCTATGGAAGCTTGTAACATTAACTCAACAACTTTTTGAGTCTCTTTCTCGCTCGTCTCATTCGGCAAGTCAAAATCAACGCAATGATATGCTCCCGGCCTTTCTTGTTTTAAAAAATCAGCTCCCATTTTCCCAGGAGCCGTTACAAAACGACATTCAGGCAACTCATCTAACGTGTTTAAAAACTGCAACGCGCGCGAAGGAGATCTTGCCTGAATTTCACCAGCCAACAAAGCGCGACGTGTTTCGCCTAAATCACTCCCCTTATGTGCAGCTGGTCCTCCAGCCCCAGCAATGGGATTAACCAAAAACCCAATAGTTATTTTTTTGCTTTTAGCGTCCAACATCAAACCCCAGTTTTAAAAAAATCGACCGTGAAGATTCAGGTAATTCTTCATGTCGGTAATGTGAATACTCTCGACGTTGCGGATAATTCTTGCGCAGCACATCAAATGCCTGCGGCAACTCGTTCACTACAGCCCTTAATGCCTCGTCATCAACACAAACGTCATAGCTGCTGACAACGGCCTCCAATATAGATTGAGAGGGAGCGTTAATGGAACAGCCTAAAGCCTGGTCACAAACTTTATTTCGAATCTCAGCCACCCTTTTCACATTTAACTTCAAATGCGAGGCCAAGGCATCGTAGATCATCAACGAACCATTTAAGCGGCCTTCGAAACTGTACCCTGCAATATGAGGCGTACCCAAAGTGATGAGCTGAAGAAGATCTGTATTGATGTCGGGTTCATTTTCCCAAACATCTAACACCACTTGAAGGTCAGAGCGTTGATTCAGAACTTTCAACAACGCCGTATTATCGATAACGCCACCACGTCCTGCATTAATCAATACTGCCCCGTTTTTAATCTGCAAAAGTAATTCTTCATCCAGTATATGGCGTGTTGGATGCGGGCCATCAATCGTTAGAGGGGCGTGACAGCAGATAATGTCAGCAGATGGTAGAGAAGAAATTTCCGTAAGTTTTCGACCACAACTGCCGTCAAGAAAAGGGTCCACGATACTGCAATCAAACCCGAGATTGGTGAGCGCATCGTACACCCTGCTCCCGACATTACCACCGCCTACAATAAGTACTTTTTTAGCCGTATCAAAACCATTTAGTTTTGCCATCACCCCCAACACATATTGAACAACTGCATTCGCATTACAACCCGGGGCGTTGGCATATGGAATACCTCTTTCGTTGAGGTATTCCGTATCCAAATGATCCACACCAATTGTACAGGTACCAACAAATTGTATTGAAGCTGAATCTATTAGCCCCTTATCCACATTAGTTACTGAACGAACCAACAATATATCCGCATCGCCCAAGGCGTCTCGGGTCATGGAGCGTCCAGGCAACGTTACGACCTCACCAAAAGAAGAAAACAATTCGTGTACGAAGGGAATATTTTCATCCGCGACAATACGTAATGTCACACCAAACCCTCTATAGAGTTAAGAAATGATGACGGAAACCCTAGACCAGAAGCCAATTCAGATAATTCATTTTTATCCACGGACATTCTTTTTGTATTGTTCCAGTTCACGGCTTCGGCTTCAGTGCCAATTAGGGTCAACTTTAGCGCAAGCTCCACCTGATCGGAAAATTCTGTTAATTTATTCTGTAAGGATTTTGCACCACGAATAGGCAATTTGTGTATCAATTCAACATTATTTTTTATATCACCCCAAGAACCAAAATGCGAAAGCAAGGCGCTTGCTGTTTTGGCCCCTACACCTGGCACTCCTGGAATGTCATCACTTGGGTCTCCGACTAAAGCAAGATAATCGGGTACCTGCTCTGGATACACGCCCATTTTCTCAAAAACACCTTCACGCCCGAAGGGTTCTTTATCCGGGTAATCCCATAATTGTCCTAAGTTGCCGTAGAGCAGCTGAGATAAGTCTTTATCTCGCGTCAAAATAGAATACTCAATATTTTCACCGTCACAGAGTCGAGCAAAACATCCCGCTAGATCGTCTGCCTCATAGCGGTCCGAAGCATAACAGGGGACACCCATTAAAGAGGTTATTTTTTTACAGGCAAGTAACTGGAAGGCCAGGTCGTCATCGGGTAGATCACGACTACTTTTGTAGTCCGGATAGATTTCATTGCGAAAGCATGAGCCTAAACTCTCATCAAAACACGCCACGACATTTAGAGGGCTTTCATTCTCCAAAAGTTTTTTTAGCCACAAAGCGTATCCATAAACGGCTTCTGTGGGACGATTATTGCTGGAAAACCAATTTGAAGGCATAGCAAAGTAGTAGCGAAAAATAAAAATTGACGCATCAATAATATACAGGTGCAAACGCTTGTCCTCACTCATACAAGGTCCTCGGCCAAGTAATTTTTGGAATCACACGGGGACGAAGAGTCAAAGGCTTCCGCAAGCGCCAAGACAAGTGCGCCAGCCCTTTCAGGCAACCCATCCCGACAATAACTCAAGGTTTGCTGGTGGACAGCTATTTTAAACGCTTCGCTAGGCCCCTCCCTTGACGTCAGGTTATCGGCACTAATGCGAAAACGCTGGCAAGATGCAAACGACAATATCCGCTCCAGAGCTTGAGGCTTAACCTCAACCATTTCGAATTCAGCCTGCTGAGACTCTGATCGCCCATCAGGAGCATACCAATAGCCATAATCCAGTTTTTCTAGCCTCTCTGGCCCCGCAATGCACCAATGAGCAATTTCATGCAGAGCACTGGAAAAGTAATCGTAGGAAAACTCTATGGTATGAAGCCCCTCTGCTGAGCTTGCTGGCCGGTAAAGCGGCTCGCTCCCGCCACCCTTTAGGCACGTTCGATACGCCTCCCTAAATAGCTCATGAAAGACCTTGGTTAAGTTATTCAGTCGGGAATCGTCTAAAGAAAGGAATTTATTTGGCATCAAATGTTCTAAACTTAGTGTATGAATTTTGTTGATTCAACACATCATAATAACCCGAAAAAGGAGGTAATCAAAAACCCAACACCAGGTATTGTGTTAAACGATATTACTCTATACTGTATATAGTGATGGCCCCAAAACCATCATCCGGTAGCCCTAGGGCTATTACACCTCAACTTTGTTTGGAGGTAGTATTATGAAGACCTCAACTAATGGTCTCAACACGGACAACGTGATCGATCTGTTCACGGGAAACTCCTACACATCTCAATTCGACAAACGCGTCATCCGACTCTCGCCTGAACTCGACGGTCTGGAAATGCTTTATTCCAATGAAGTCAGCGAAGACAAGTATTTCAGCTTGAAGGTTCTATGCTGGGCTTTGTGCGCAAATGGCGATGTGGTTGGGCTAGTACCATGGCTGGACGATATCATTCCCTGCCCAGATATCAACGACCCTCTTAATGGGACTTTTGAAGGCTATTACGATCCTGGTATTGATGAGCTTTTCTTAGAAGCTCCAATCCACAAGATTGTTGAGCTTGAAACTGCTGCAGAGTATTACGACTACCAGTGTGAAAACCCTGGCGATATCGTGCAGGAAATTCCCGATACAATCGGTACCCATGCAGTATTAGCAAGCGATGGATTTAAGTCTCTGACGCTGCAAGAAGTGATTAGCTGGCGCTTACACCATGACGGCTCGCTAAGCGGCATGTTAATAGACGAAGAGAAAGTCGAAAGTACGCCAGTACTTCCTGGTGACGCATGCCTGTACCCAGGCCAGTCGGATGCTCAATTTAAGTACTTTTTTCAGCATCACATTGCCAACAAAATTAAAGCGGAAGACCCCGAGGCGCTTGCAGCGATCTCAATGCTGGTCGAAGAATCCCGCTAAAACAGACGCTGCCTTTTAAAATCCGGAATAGGATCTACATAGGGTAAAAATCTGTCAGACATCGCGTTGAATACAACGCTTAGAAGAGATCTGCTTTCAACCTTTAATTGAGAGCACTGGCTTTATCTCCCTCAGGAAATGCCGTATAGGCACTCCATACTCTTGTATACGCCCCATCAAATATAGCTGCACACTTTATGTGCTCTTCTTTCTAATCAAAAACACAAAGGTGTTGTTTTCAACGCTTGCTGAGATCAATTCATGCTCCAAAAACTCACAAAAGTGTGCGATATCTTTTTGAGTTGAAGGGTCTGAGGCAATAATTCGAAGCACCTCACCTGCTTTCGCGTCTCTAACAGCGTTGTGCAACATCATTACCGGTTCAGGGCACGTGAGTCCGGTCGCATCAACTGATTTACTGAATTTCAAAGACATGGGACTATCAACTTCTCAAAAATGGAATTAGTTGGCGAAGAGCCGCAAATATACGTTATATTTTGAAAGAGCGTAAACGACTTTTCATCGCAACTAGCCCTAGAACTGCTCTGACTAGCGTTTCAGGGAAAACCCTGAGCACTTAAATCCTAGAATCACATAAAGGGTTACACAATGATTCACGTTTTAATTGAGCGCATTATTGCAGACAGCATGCTTACAACCTACGAAGAGATCTCCAGGAAAACCCTTCAAAACGCCTATATATCAAATGGCTTTATATCGGCAGAAAGCTTTGCCAACACGGAAGACATCCACCGCCGTTATGTGATGTGCAAGTGGCGAACGCAGAAAGATTGGAACAGTTGGTACCTCAGCCGAGAACGCATGGAGCTAATGAACAGTATCGGCCCCACTCTTCAGCAGCCTGAAAAAATATCAATTTTGGAAAACGCCTGAACAAACACTAAGGCTCAACCAAGCAACAAGATTAACCCAACAAAAAATCAATCAAGTGCGATCCACCCGATATGATAACCAGAAAAAAGACGCTTGTTACCCGCTATCAGCAGGTCTACTTCCGATAAAGCCAAGCTTTGTGATTAAACACGAATTTTGAGGGGCTAATTATAACGACGCAGAAAACAATTAGCTTTTAACCTGCGACTATCATTAAACATCAATTAATATTAAGCAGTAATTAACTCTAACCAGCGATTAAGACAAATTATTCGCATCCTGCTTCGGAATCAACGTTATCGTTTCAGTATCCTCATCAAAGGAAATTAACACCTCCGAGCGCAAGACCTGCGGCAATAAGATATCCACCTTTTCCTCTAAGCTCAGCTCTCGCTCCCCATAATCTGTGCCATCCCGCACAATTACCGATTCAACAATAGATCGAAGGGAATCTATGTTGACCTGTTCCGGAGGGATAATCACGATAGGCACTCCTATGAAGATTTTATTGATTAATCTGAGCAGGCACCTCAATAGGGATGTGCAAGGCAATAGGATGCCATTATACTGATGCGAACCCATTTTCAATAGTGTCACGTCATTATGCTTTCTCATTTACTTGTCAGTGTCATCAGCGATGACAAACCCGGGATTGTCGAAGCCATCGCAGAGACCATTTCAAATGAAAATGGAAACTGGCTAGAGAGCCGCTTATCTCAACTTTCAGGTAAATTTGCTGGCGTCATACGCGTGTCCATTCCCACAGAACAAAGCTCTGCACTAGAAGCGAAATTGCTGCAGTTAAAAGAAAAAGATATCTGGGTAAAATGCGATCAAGTGGCTGCCCAAAGCCAACAAGATAAGCCTTCAAAAGCCGCAAAAATTCACGTTCTTGGCCCTGATCGCCCAGGAATTGTTCGAGAGCTGTCCAAAGCGCTGGTAAAAAGTCATATTAACGTAGCCGAGCTAGAAACCTCCTTGTCCAGTATGCCGTACAGTGGCGACCCACTTTTTGAGGCCTCTGGCCAGCTGGAAATACCTGCAGACACAGACCTTGGTGAGCTTCATGAAATGCTCGACAAAATTGCAGATGCCCTAGCCTTGGATATTTCGTTCTCAGACAGTGCTGATGACTAAGATGTGGAAGCACTTGCCACTGTATGGGGCTATTAGTCAGAGGATTACAGATCTAGACCTTATTGCTCCAAGCCATATCACTCCGCGCCTACCTATTTAAGAGCCGCACACCGAAGTCTGCTGTTGGCATTTCGCATTACTCATCAATTTTATACCCCTTATCACGATAGTGACCTCACAAATACTTCCATAGTTTTCAATGGTTTAGGTGCAAAGCCTCCAGTCTACGACTAAAGTAGCATTTATTTATCAAAAATAAGCGCTTGATTTAAGTAAGCAGTTACCATTTAATGATTAAATATTAAGCAGAATGCTGCTAGCCGTGAAATTTACAATTCTAATAACCAAAATTTCTAAAAAATGTATATTGAGCAATTATCTCGAATTACAGGCGCTTCAGTGACGTCGATCAAGCATTACGACCAGGCTGGTCTGCTGCCTGCGGCGTCCATGCTTGCCGGTAAAGTTAATTACGGAGAGCCTCACATTCACGCCATCAAATTGATAAAAATGGCGCAGGATATCGGATTGTCGTTACGAGAAATCATGTCCGTTTTAACGGCAAAAGATTCGGATCAATCGTCTGTCCGCCTCAATCGCGCATTAATGCTGCTCAATACGCGTAGAGACCAAAACCCAAGTAATGAGCAAGCCTCGGAGCAAAGCCAGACCATCGATACCTTAGAGAAAGAGCTTGCGGCTCTGTTTCTTCCTTAGCTAAAAATCTCGGCTCCGCCTCTATGTATTCTTTCATCCCCTTTTAGGATCAACAATCCACGCAATAACCTGCAATAAAGAGCCACGACACAGAGCGTAAGAAACGCTCTACCGACTGCCAATCAGCGTCGACAAGATTCACTTATAGTTCTCTCCGCCGATAAAGAGTATTATCATTGGCTTGCTTGGTGATACGTCTCTCTCAGCCATGAACGGAACAGGCTTACAATGAACTTTCTAAGCTTGATAAACCCTCAAGCTATCGACGATCATTCATATAAATAAACATGTTCACATATTTATAAAAATCACATGTATCACAATTATTTTGGATTAAAAGAACAAGCGTTTTCAATCGCCGTAAATCCCCGCTACCTATATATGAGCCAGCAGCACAAAGAAGCGCTTGCTCATTTATTATACGGAGTAAAAGAAGGCGGTTTCGTCATGCTCAGCGGCGAAGTCGGCACAGGTAAGACCACAATCATTCGATGCTTGCTTGAACAGCTTCCTGAAAATACCGAAATCGCCATTGTTCTCAATCCAATGTCGAACATCAAAGAGCTGCTTTGCACCATCTGCGATGAACTCGGTATCGCGTACAATCGAGAAAACCCGCAAACCAAAAACCTTACCGACACATTGCAACAACGCTTACTCGATAATCATAAGCAAGGTAAAAACACGATACTACTCATCGACGAAGCCCAGCTGCTCTCGGCAGAAGTTCTAGAGCAAATTCGCCTACTGACAAACCTTGAAACCTCGACCAAAAAACTGCTTCAAATTGTACTTGTCGGCCAGCCTGAACTTAACGAGCTTTTAGCTCAACCTCGCCTACGACAACTTTCTCAACGTATCACCGCTCGCTTTCACCTCACGCCATTAACATTGGATGAAACCGAACGCTACATTAACCACCGCTTATCCGTGGCGGGAATGCCAAAAGACAAAAATCCATTTACACCTCGCATCATTAAGCAAATTTACCGGTTTACCGGTGGAATTCCTCGAATGATCAATGTTTTATGCGAACGCACCTTAATTGGAGCTTACGGCCACAATAAATCGCAGATCGACAATAAAATATTCAATATGGCTCGTAAAGAAGTTGAAGGCCATCGTCAATCACAAATTAACGCCCCGTCTCAGCAAGCGCCTTACATTTTATACGGCACCTTATCCGCGAGCGCCCTCATTGGGCTGGGTATTATTTATTTTATGTTGCAGCTCATTTTTGGACAAAGTCATCCAAATGACAACATAACCTATGCACCTCGTAATGGCGATAATTCAGCACCACGATCTTCAAGCCTGTCTCCATCAAACCCAACAGCTCCATCATTAGGCGGCAACAGGTCGATGCCTTCTTTCGAGATCCCCGACAAAATAAAAGCGCAAGCGATTTTATTCGAATACCTTAAATTCGAAATCAGCCCAGACACACATCCCTGCTGGCAAATTAACACCCAAGGACATCATTGTGGCGAAACAAAATTTGAAACGTGGAAAGGCGTCAAATCACTCAACCGCCCTATCGTATTAACCCTAATTAATCCGAATAAATTTAATTCGCACGCGGTACTTATCGGCATACAAGATAAGCACGCCCTCATGATTGATGGCGAACGAAAACAAAAAATCATTACATTAGATAAGCTAGGCCCGCTATGGACTGGAGAAGTATTTTACGCCTGGAAAAAACCCAAAGATTTCAGTGAACCACTGGTCTACGGAGACAAGGGCGAAACGGTTATAGAAGTAGCGGCTCAATTTGCCTTGCTCGACGCACAAACCAGCCCTCTAACAAAGAAACGATTTAATATCGCTCTGCGCGATCGGGTCAAATTATTTCAGAGAGAACACAATTTAAAGGACGATGGAATACTTGGCGAACGAACACTCATGAAACTGAATGAAAGCCTCGGTTTGAGTACGCCGCTTAAACTCAACTTTCAATAACAGCCTTTTTCATCTTGCGATTATTTGAAAGAATTCTGTAGCCCAATAAAAATAGACCTATATCGCCTATGTCACTGATACTCGATGCATTAAATAAAGCCGATGGCGAACGCAATCCAGATGAAACGCCGTCGCTCAACAGCAACCACGATGTCAATATTGAGGAAAAAACACCGCTCCTTAACACCAAGATAATCTACGGCCTCATTGGCTTTCTTATATTTCTTGTTCTGGTTGTCATTATATTAATGCTTAGCGGGAAAAGTAATAACAGTGCTAATCGAGACAAATACAGCGAGGGCAAGAACACCAGCATTGACACTCCGAAGATTCTAAAAGCGAATAATTCACCAGCGGCCCCCATACTTCCAGGAACAACCGTCCAGAAACCTTCTACACCACCCGCTACGCTAGAGCCTGGCTCACCAAAAAATCGCTACGACGAAATGAAGGGCAAGCTAATTGCCAAACAGTATGAGTCAGCAATACTCAGTGAACCGAAAGAAAAACCCGTAACAAAAACGCCAAACAACCCAACTTCCGACACGCGTCCAACCAAAAGCTCCAAGGCAATCGCATCCATTTATCAAAAAAGCAAAGAAGAGAAAGCGAAACCAAAAGTTAAAGCAACACCAAAACCAACCCCAATCGCTAAACTACCAAGTTTAGAAGATTATCCATTCATAAGCTTTATAGGTGACCTCGCCTACGCGAAGCAAAAAGGCATTCCAACTTTAATGTACACGGAACATAACTACAGTAAAATCTCAGCGTCTGTAGTATTAAATAATGTCACTCGACACGCAGGACAAGCTATCGCAGACCAATTAACCTTAGAGGCCATTGTTGAAGACGGTATCGTACTCAAATACAAAACAATGAAGTTTAAAGTCGTGGCTTACAATAGCTGGATTAATATGTGAAACCCTAACCACCCCCAAATCTTTATTTAAATATTAATCATTATCTAAAACCATATTCAGGCTAAGGGAAATATTCCGGCCGCCGCAAGACAGACTCAGCCCAAAAGAAATAATCCCTTAACATTGCCCCCCACAAGAAAGAATATCCCCAAAAGACAGAAGATAAGCGCTGAAACTGGCCGTTTCAAAATTCAGCTGAACCAAAATTGCCATTACAAATACGAAGAAACTTCTACAATACGCTCAGCAAAAATGTCGCCACTGCCACAGCTGGCGTCACTACGGATGCTATAAAAACTTAATGGGCTCCCCCCCACAGTGCTGACCACGCATGTAATGGTTGCCGAGCACGCTTGCAAACCATTAGCAGAATAATTTAGCACGCTTCCGCTCACCGCAGCGCAGTTAGTGTCTGCCACCGACCGATCAGTAACGTCAAACATCAATTGATTCATTCCATAATACGCACCGCTCTCGGCAGCATAGAAAGCCTGCAACGACACCCCCTCAACAACACTGGCCTGCCCTGATTGTGACGCTATGCGCGCAATCGCTGTCGCCAATACTGCAATACCGACAACGATCATTGCCGCCATAGGAATGAGAAAACCACTAGACCGAGAATATGAATTCATAGACTTAGCGAACTTCGGCTGATCAAACATAAGACTACGGAACATTGCGCACCAATATTTCCTGACTCAAGGTAATTTGACTGCTGCCCTGAGTGAAGTTAAGCGAAATATCCAGAGCTGTATTAACATCTTCAGTTCCCAGGGAAAGAGTAAAAGCCTGACCGCTCGTGCTCAAGCCTTCCTCCATTATTGTGGATGTTCCTCCTGGATCACTATCGCTTAACGTTGCCGTCGAAAAGGCGTAAGACGAGTATTGATACAAGGTTGACCCAGTCAAACAAAAACGGATAGGGTCATCCGTTAAAAATATTCGATTATTCACAGAGTTAGCAATAAAAATGTGGCTACTACCAAGACCGATCGTTGTATACGGTGGACCCGCCCCCAGCGAACCTGCGTCCACCCTGCCATTTGGACTGCCTGTGGCGTATATGTCTCCTGCGACTAACGAACCCACACTTATGTGATTGACGCTCCCTAGCCCCAACGTAAAAGGTGCTGTGGAAACAGAAGATACTGAGGATGCGCCATTATTTGAATCGGGCAACTCTCCAATGTAGGTAGCGCCTGCGACGATCGGCATAAACTCAACACAATTACCGGATGCACTGACGCGCACACTATTGGGCAATGCAATACGAACTTGGCGTGTGATTTGTTCAATGACAAGGCGCCCCTTGTTGATGAGCTTACTTCTTTGTTGAACATCATCGTAGCTGTCTACGATTGATATGAAAAAGCTGCTTCCTAACGCCGAGACAATCCCTAAGATTACCAATACGCTAATAAGCTCTATCAGAGTAAACCCTTGGGCGGAAAGGCGGGATGCTCGATTACCGAATATCATCGTCTAAAAATTCGTCTTGTAGGCGCTAAGAGTGAGGCTGTCACCGCCAGACACTGTCGCACGGACCGAAACTAATCTAGCTTGAGCTGCGGGAAGCCCCAAATCGGCTCCAGCCACAGTGACACTTACTGTAAGCGTATGATTCGCATATGAAGAGTTCACATAGCCGTTGTAATCTCCTACGTCATCATAGTCTGTATCCGAACTGATCCCCGCGCACGCTACGCCGAGTGTTGAATCACAGGCTGGGACACCACCCGTCGGTGTATTTTCATCAAACTTCCGAGACATGATTTCATCTAGCTGGGCCTGGGCTAATCCCAGAGCTCTCGTTCTCACCAGAGGGTCCACACTGTTAATTACAGCATATGTATAGACTCTTACCAGCACGCCCAAGGCAATACTCACGATAACCAAGAACACTATGGTTTCGATGAGAGTCACACCTGAGCAGCGACGTAGTCGCATAATAACGCCTTACATTTGTATCATGAGGGGAGTATTCAGGGTAGGACAAATTGCTAATTCACATACCCTGTTGAGCCAACTGAAATTATCACGTTATTTCCGTTTTGACTCAACGTCAAATTAATCGCCGCTGTACGCCCCAAGCGATCAAAATTAAGCGTCGCAGAGGTCAGACTTTGATTAGGAAGCAAAGAGATGGGGTATTGAATCCCACCGAGTCGCAAACTGGACTCATCAGAAAAACTACCGTCGCCATCGGTGTCTTCACGAACATCAACCTGATTCGTTGAAGAGGTCTCTAATCTGACCGAACTAGTCTGCACCATCGCTCTTTGCTGAGCAGAAAAAAAAGCCGTGACCAACTGGTCACGGCTTGATTGAAGTTGAAACGAATCACTAGGCAGTAAACTGGCGCCAACTGACGCGCCAAGTATTCCAATAAGAACCAGCACTGAAACCAGTTCCAATAATGTAAAACCTTTCTCGCGGTGCGAAGACTGTAAAGCTATCAATCGAAACCTTAAGCTGCACCAATCATAGCAAAAGTTGCCGAGGTCGAATCTGGGCCACTTAAGGTACACGAACCCGTTGCTTTATCACCAATAGCGCTCGCAGCACTTGAGTACCCTGAAGGCATACCTCCTGACAATAACGAACCGGCATCATCACAGTTATCGATAGTTTCAAAAGAGTCAGAACTCAAGCCAGCCTCATTTGCAATATCAACAGCATGATTAAGTGCACTAGCACTTTCAATGCTACCCGCAATATTATCAGTTGCTACCGCTTGGGCCTCATCCGACAAATCAATAAACTTAGGAACTGCCGTTGCTGCCAAAATACCAAGAATGACCAAAACAGCAATCAACTCTATTAATGTAAAACCCGATTGTTGTCTTTTCATAAATTCTCTCCGCCTAAATAACATAATTCAATTTTCAATGCTAAAAACCTACATTTATGGAATAAGAGTTATCAAAGAAGTTTTCATGCTGCACTTAACAAATACTTTAGTAAGCGCTATCGCCTTCTGGGCGAAACACGGTAACTGCTCCGCTACTAACATCATAGTCAAAGAAATATGAACCTTCCTGTTTTCGTGCCAATTGATATCGGCAAATAACATTTTTATTTAAGGAAATAACATAACCAACTTTTTTTTTATAAGCATTAACGATTAATTCGCTACTTGGCGCATTTGCAAAAATTGATTCCCATATTTGTTGGCATTCTCTATCTGTTTGATTCCGGATGGACGGAGACATATTTCCCTCCGTATTTGCCGGCCATCCATTTTCATTAAGATTAAAAATGCTATCGGATATCGTGACCTGATTTTTCTTTAAAGAAACCCCAACTGCGTGAATATTCAGCACCATACGCGAAAAGATTCCTGCATGGTGTTCAATGATCGAGACCTGTGAAGATGCGATAGGTTTCGTGTAGTAATTAACACCTACATAAATAAGGACGGATATGATAGAAAATATAATAAGTGATTCGAAAATCTTGTCGCGTTCGATATTTTCATGCTTAACATATCGATTTTCGGACATAGCATATTCACAGATGAAGAAGAGTCAGCATTATGCAGAACCCTTTCTTTAAATTAATACTAGCACTAAAAATTAAGCGAGCAGGGAGAGATAGAAATAGATTCAATAAGATCGATAAAACATTTAAACGCTATAGCCACATATAACCAAAGGTTTGATTAAACTAACAATCAAGAACGGATTTCAAACATACTCCACATAGGCAAAAATATACCCAGAGCAAGAATAGCGACGAAGATAGCCATGGAAATAATAAGAATAGGCTCTATGCGGTCAGTCAACGTTTTGAGATCATAGTCCACTTCCCGCTCATAAAATCCAGCCACTTCAGCAAGTAGCTCTTCAACTTGACCGCTCTCTTCGCCAACGGCAATCATCTGCAAGACCAGAGGCGTAAACATCTCAGAGGCCAAGTGAGTACGCATCAAGCTTTCACCCCGCTCTATGCCGTCTTTAATCTTCATTATTTTCTGCTCTAAATACGGATTATCAATAGCGGCTGCACACAGATTTAATGATTGAGTTATAGGAACACCCGCCCTCAACATTAGACTAAAGCTTCGAGCGTAACGGGCCATCGATGCCCTATCAATAAGATCTCCGACTAGCGGCATTTTGAGCTTATATTCCCCCCACAACATAGCCCCCTCATGAGTCCGAACAAAATAGGTAATTCCACCCACTAACAACGCCGTACCAACAGATAAGAAGAGCCAGTAATTAACAAACAGATTTGACATTCCGATCAGTATCTTGGTAACGACAGGCAGATCTGCGCCAAATTTTTCAAACATCCGGGAGAATGCAGGAACGACAAAAATATTAACCGTGGTAACCGCTGCTACAAGAGCTAATGAAACAAATGAAGGGTAGCGCATAGCAGACTTTATTCTCTTCTTTGTCTCTTCATCACGCTCAATATAGAAACTAATCTGCAGAAATACCGCATCCAACTTACCGCTACTTTCTCCAACATTTATCAAATTAACAAAAAGATCATTGAACACTTTAGGATATTTTCGCATAGAAGCGGATAAAGTTGTCCCCGCTTCAAGTCTTTCGACAATATCATTCAATACACTTTGAAAGTACTCGTGCTTTAAGCTGGCGGCAAGGCCACGAATTCCCCGCGTTAACGGAATTCCCGCTTTGCTAATGGTGTACATCTGTCGACTAAACATGATGAGATCCGTTGGAAAAATATTTTCAGACCCCAATAAAACATTGATTTTTTTTACATAGTCTTCAGTGAAAGGGATTTCTTCAATTTTTATGGGGGTAATTCCCCGCCCCATTAACACCCCGGCAACGGCTTGCGCTGTATTGGCCTCAATCTGGCCTGTTATCGGTTGCCCTTGGCTTGAATGCCCTTGAAATTTAAAATTGGCCATAATTTATTCGTTTTCTACCGGCAACTCGCAAACACCTTCGTCTTCAACTTGCGCCGAAACCTTTAAGACTTCATCAAGAGTCGTAACACCTTCCATCGCAAATTGAAAAGCGCTGGCACTTAGCGGCCGAAAGAAAGGATTTTTGTGTGCGGCATCATTGAAAGCTCGCACATCATTCCCTCGCAACGCGTCGGCCATTTCTCCATTCATCTCTAACAATTCAAATACACCGATACGTCCTCGGTAACCCGTATTGAAGCAATGCGGACATCCAACCCCATGCCTAAAGTTTACATCACCCTTATAGCCTGGACGGTAATTATTAAACAGGCATCTTTCAAAATCATTTAATACATGAGGTTCACTACAACTCGCACATATTTTTCGCACAAGACGCTGCGCCACAATTGCACGTAAACTCGACGCCACCAAATAAGGATCAACCCCCATATCAACCAATCTCAGAGCGGATGTAACCGCATCATTGGTATGCAAGGTAGAAAGGACCATATGACCTGTCATGGCGGCTCGTAGAGCAATCTCGGCGGACTCCGAATCACGAATTTCCCCAACCAACAGTATATCGGGATCTTGTCGTAAAGCGGAACGCAATACAGTTCCAAAATCTAAACCAATTTTTTCGTGGACTTGAACTTGGCTTATTCTAGGAAGGCGATACTCGACGGGATCTTCAACGGTAATTATTTTTGTCTGAGGCGTATTTAATTCATTTAACGCCCCATAGAGCGTTGTGGTTTTCCCACTTCCAGTCGGCCCGGTAACCAAGACTAAACCGTGAGGACGAGTAATAATTTTTCGGAAACGCTCGATATAATGGTCGGGCATACCTACTGACGACAATTCTCGTATACCATCAGTCTGATCCAAAATCCGCATAACAACGGATTCTCCGTGCTGCACAGGCATTGTGGAAACACGCACGTCAATATTGTGTTTTTTTAAACGCAGATTGAAACGACCATCTTGCGGTAAACGCTTCTCGGCTATATCTAAATTTGACATTAGTTTCAGTCGGACCACAAGCGCACCAGCTATCCGCTTTTCATTCATCACCTGTTCGACGAGTACACCATCAATACGCAAACGAATACGGAGTACCGTTTCATCCGGTTCAATATGAATATCTGATGCTTTTGTGCTTAAAGCTTCCTCAAATATTTTTTGCAGCAACTTAACAACAGGCGCATCACTTTCCGTAGTATCTGTAACGATATCGGAAAAATCTACCGCATCCTCAGATATTTCTTCGCTAAGCATGCCAGCCAAATCAGCGATTTCATCAGCATGACTATAGGCAATATCCAGAATATCGAGCAATTCACTTTCACGAACAACGGCCAGCTTTAACGGCTTATCAAAAAGCTTTTGTAGTTCATCGATCCCAAAAATATCCGTTGGATCAGACATACCAAGTAAGAGCCCGTCTGGATCTTCGCGTAAAATCATAACGCGATACCGTCGAGCCAAATTTTCAGGCAGAGTCTGAACGAGTTCAGAATCAAAACGAAAATGTTTCAATTCAACAAACGGAATATTAAGTTGCTGGGAAAGTAAATTAAGCAGGCTATTCTCTTCGATAATTCCCATATCGATCAGTTGACGGCCCAGCTTTCGCCCCGTTTTCTTTTGCTCGGAGAGTGCACTATCCAACTGATCTTGCGAGATCATTTGCTGTGCGACTAAAAGATCACCGATACGAATACGTTTACGAGCATCTACCATGCGCTGACCTCCTTCTGGCTACTCGCAGACAAAGTCTTCACGCGTTTTTTTACAAAGTTTGCAACTTTGTCACTGCTGTGCCCAACAAATAGTAACTTTTTATAGGCTCGTAAAGAACTGAAACTCTCTCCCCGCGCATCAGCAGCAACAGCAAATCCCAATAAATATCGAGGATTGCTCTCATCGATTCTCAACAATTTCGCATAAGCACTCTGAGCTTCTTGATATCGCTTTTCCTTTTGGTATAGCGCTGCCAAGTAGGCTCCCTGCTTTTCTTTCATTTTTTCATTTGGTGGTGATGATTCTAAAATCACAATTGCGCTATTCTCACCTATAGAATGGCTGGCAATTTTCGCTTCAAAATATGCTCGCGCAATATGTGTTTCGGGCAGATCAGAAAGAACCACCTGAGCTTTAGAGTAATCAGCATCCCCAGCATGAAAGTCAAATAAACATATCAATGAGTTTAGAGCCTGGGGTTGCCTAGCAATGTATTCTTCGAGCAAACGAATCGCACTATAAGAATCTCCCCGAGAAAACAATTCTTTCGCAATCGCCACATTTTGCAAATCTTCAGATTCTGACGTTACTTCAACCCACGCAGAATCATTGGATTGGTTTTGTTTTATGTGAAAAGTTGAATTCCCATCAGAAACAGCCACTTTAAATGCCGTATTTTCTTCGCGTTCCGCATTTTCAATTTCAGTCAAATACCCCTCTCGAGCGGATATTTCTAAGCCGAACTTTTCATATCGAGAGATGAGGATTTTTGCCCTAGAAATATTTTTCTGCGCTAACGCATAATCAACTTGCTGAACGTATAGCCCTGTAATGTTTTTAATCTCGCCTAAAGCTTGCTTGTTTTTTGGGTCCAACTTGAGCGCTTCGTTCAAAAAATAAATCGCATTATTTCTCACTGGAACACTCAATCGATTCTGCTTTATCGAGCGCGAGGCTTTCGCCAAATATAGAGATACTAGTTCCCCTAGATTCGATTGATTACTGGAAGGTAGTTTTACCACAAGTTCTTGCTCCGTCAATAGAAGCGGAACAACCGACCTATTTTGAATTGTTTTTTCCTTAACCACAGAATTAACTTTAGTCTTCCCCCCCCCTGTACCCGCTGTACTCCCACCACGATTAGGCAACGCGCCAACTAAATCCACACTTCCCCTGTCGTTCTGAGAAGAAGACAACACCTTCTGATAAAACAACACATAGCCGCCACACAATAGGATTAGCATTGCTATTATTCCGTAGAAAAAATACCCTTCCTTTCTTGCTGAACAAACAATCCCTCCCACAGTCTTATTCGATTGATCAAGTATGGTCTCAGAATTATTTTTTGACAAAGGGGTTTCAGCGGCTAGAGAGTCTTTAGCCGCAGTACAGGCGTTCTGCTCTCGCTGATCCAAATCGCGTAGCGCATCATTTATTAAGCTCATACGCCTCCACCAAGAAAAAGTGCAGGAATAGACAAAACTTTAGCTCCCACCCCGATAGTAAACACAATAAAACTTGAATGCGTTGTAATTGGTGAGGATACAAATCGACAATGCATTGCGCAGAACTTCCCGATCCATCGACTTTCTTGGGTGTCGGCAATGGCCTTGGCGATATGCCAGGAATTCACCCGTTTATGGCCTTTCCCAAAAGCGCAAATAAGGCCTTTGTGAGCAAGAATATTAATCAGCCTCGGTATCCCACCCGACCCATAATATATTAGCCGCATCGCGTTACGACTAAACAATTCACGATCTTTCGCCCCGGCAGATTGCAATCGATGCTGAATATACTCCCTCACTCCTGTTCGTGAAAATGGCTGAAGTTTTTCTGAAAAGATAATACGCTGCTTAAGCTGACGCAGGTCTGCACGCGCTAACAGGTTATCCAGCTCGGGCTGCCCTAAAATCACAACCTGCAGTAGCTTTCGCTTTTCCGTTTCCAAATTTGTCAGTAGCCGTAAACACTCGATCGTTTCTCGTGGCATTGATTGAGCTTCATCCACGACCAAAACGACTTGTTTGTTATTGCGTGCCAATTGTAAAAGTCGTCTATATACAGCACTCATAAGTTCATGAGCAGGCATTTGGCTCCTCACATCAGCGCCAATTTCTTGAGCGACAAAGCCTTTGAGTTCTTCAGGAGTGAGATACGGGTTTGGAATATAAGCCGTTACAAAATCGGCATTAAGCCGTGAAAGTAGTATCCTACAAAGCAAAGTTTTCCCTGTACCCACTTCTCCCACGATTTTAATAAAGCCTTCACAGTGCTTCAAAGCAACTAACATTGTATTTAAGGCGTCGCGATGACTTTGCTGATTTAAAAAAAACAAAGTGTCCGGAGTCAACGAAAAAGGAGGTTCTTCAAACTGGAAATACTGTTGATACATAACGGAGCTCTTAATAGATAGCGCTATTCTTGACGCTTACCGCGCACGAAACTCATCTGATAGACCTTGAACACGGCCAGCATGTGCTTTTAATTGTGATTGCCAAGTATTTTCATCCACTACAATAGGCTGCATGAGAATCACAAGTTCGGTTTTAACCTTGGATTTCTGTTTCGCTTTGAAGAGTAAATTAACTATGGGGATATCGCCCAAAAACCCTTGTTTGGTATCGACATCTGACGTTTTCTCTTGCATCAAACCACCCAGCACAACTATCTGGCCACTCCGCGCTCGAACAATGCTATCGGACTCTCGTACATCACGTAGCGCTAAAGGTAAAGAAAACACCTCTCCAGCAATATCAATTTCTTTAGTCTGATCTGACACCGTCGTAACCATTGGGTGGACATGAAGAATCACATCGCCATCTTCAGATATTTGAGGGGTAACGTCTAACGCAATGCCACTAAAAAACGAATCAAGCTCAACTTCTGGCGTATTGACAATAGACGACGCACTTGACGTTGTGGAATTTGAAAGGCCCGTAACAAAAAACTCATCAGAGCCCACACGAATAATGGCTTTTTGATTGTTAAGGGTAGAAATTCGTGGACTGGAAAGAACTTGCACACTCCCTTGCTTTTCTAATAGAAAAAGTAATTTTGTAATATCCGTAACATTCAGAACCGTCGAGATAAGTGATTCAACGCCGCCGCCATTATCAAAAATAATATCGGAAAGTGAACCTGACGATCGATTGTTTTGGCTCAGACTAATCTCTCCACTAATCGCCCCCCAATTAATTCCCGATTCAAAGCCTTCGTTTAAACGCACTTCTAAAATTTTAGTCTCCAGAACTACCTGACGCCGAACACTTAATTCAGACTTGTCGAGAAAATACCGTACAGAATGCAGTTCATTTGGCATTGCCTTAACCACAACCAAGCCTGCTTGAGGGTTTGTCACAACCATACGGCCTGGCCCGTCACCAACAATAGCCAAGATTGCGGCATTCATTCCCCCCCAAAAATTTGTTTTGGTCAGCGTTTGAACCCTCGCTCCGGGCATAATTTCCTGCCCCCCGGAAGATCCTGAAGAATCATTACTATCTTCCAAATAAGAAAGTAAGTTCGATCCGCCAGAAGCATCATTTGAACCGCCGCCACTTCCGCCGCCATTGCTACCGCCGCCGCTATCATTCCCAGAACTGATTTTACCAATCTGAACACTGGTATCCGTCACGCCAACCCTCAAAACATCCAAATAATCGACGTGAAATATTTCTGTTCGAATTTTTCGAGGAAAAATTGTGTAAATACTATTATTGAATTTGTATTCATAACCATAGACCTCTCTTGTAACATCCAGAACATCATCTATCGTCACGTTTCTCAATTCAAGAGATATAGATCCGGCCACTTCTGGGTGAGCAACTACGTTCACACCGGCATCCGAGACAAGGCTGACAAAGAAAGTGCGTGCGGGAACCTCATTAACCGAAACATTAAAACGTGCTTCTACCTTAGCGTTAGAACTTTGAACGTAAGAAGACTGCAACAACGCGTCACTCACAGCATCAGGAACGACCAACGGTCCCGCGACCTGGGATTCTACAATATCTTGCATCATTTGCTCAGCTGGAGTCACCGATAACGATCGTGAACTATTGCTACACGACACCATATTCGTGCATATAACCAGCGCAACACTTAATCGGGACATTGCCCTCATCATAAAAAACATTTTTCTATTCATAAACACTCACTACTTGAATATACTCGGTCGCAACACTAGCGTAAAACGACCGCTGCTATTCTCAACCACTATTTCTTTTTGCTTTATTTTTACAATCCGTTTGCCTAACACCGTATCACCTTCTTTTACTGACTGTCCGTTAACAATGGCCTCTTTTCGATTAGCTCCCCAAAATATTGCTTGTAATTTTAGCGAGGGCTTCCGCTTGGCAGAAGCACTATAGCCAATAGGCTGAGTAGGGTCTTTCAAGCTACCGGTGCTATTTTCTTTTCCAAAAACAGATGCGTTAACACTTAAAATCGAAACGCATAAAATCAACCTGAACAAAAAGAGATTGCAAACACCTAAATCAAACACCCAGCACCCCCTCTTCGGTTGAAAGCGTATACACCTCTATCAGCACTTTTGCTTTGGGGTAAGTTAACACCTCATAATCAATACCCTGCCAATATATTTTCCACGGGAGGGATTCTAAAGCTCTTAAGTAGTTCACCACATCAAAATACTTTCCTTCTAGCGCAACCACAACAGAGTGTTTAAATACTCCAACCTGTTCAATTACTTTCCCGCTCTCATCTAACTCAACATTCCCATCAATATCATCGCTGCCGCCATCTTCCTCAGTGCCGTCTAATAACGCCTCACCGGCGCCACTCAACCTCAACTGAGTCGGCGCTAGAGTTTCCATACCAACAAGCTTTAGACTGCCGAGAGAATGCAGCACATCGTGCAAAGCAAGCGTCAATTCATCCGCAGGAATAAGGCCTACAGACAACGCTTGAAGATTCTCTTCAAGATCGTCTAAATGTTTTCCCAATCGATCAATTTCTTTTTTCTTTTGCGCGTTAGGGTCATTGCTCAACGCTTTTGTCAAAACCATTTCCATTGTAGACAACTTTTTTATTTCACTTTCTGCGACTTCTAGCCTCTCATGTAATTTGGACTTTTCATTTTCTAAGGGAGCTAACAGAGTAAAGTTAAACGCAGACCAAACAACGGCCAGCAACAGCACTGCGACGATTAAACGCTCGCGAATGGGTTTTGCATCAAATATTTCTGCTTTTGCATTCCACCACTCCATCAATTCACCCCTTTTTCTAGCGCAAGTTGATAAATGGAATCAAATCCAAGTGCGAATTTATGTTGAGAAAAACTATTTGTGGACTTCGCTACACTCATTAATCCAAAACGAGAGTCTGAAAAGCTTTTTTCACCCCTAAGACGCTGTAAGTAAATCGGAACATCTTCAACAGTTTTGGTAATACCCCTCATTTCCACAAAATCACCACCGCGAGAAATACGTATCTGCTGCAATGAGATACTGTTAATAGCATGGCGGGATAGATCACTCAGGGAAGCAGAGAATCCAGCCTCGTTACCCAAGTTCTGGCCCAATATAATTTGACCTATGCGCTCCCTTGCTCGAACCTTACGAGTAAGGCTTAGCAGTTTTCGATCAAACTGTATGGTATTAGCTCGCGGCATATTTTTTATTCGCGCAATACGTTTCTCTGATGCTATTTTTTGGCTTTCCACCAATTCAACCTTAGCCTCATAGTCGACCAAGCCATATTCAATCAAAAAAACCGCCAATATCATTAGGGCAGAAAACCCTAACGTGGACAGCGCCGTGGTATTCGCGGTCAACCATTCTTTTTTATCCCTGAGTTCCGGCAAGTATAAATTAACGCGCTGCATATTCATTGCAAAATATCCTCTCGGAATACTCCGCCAAGAGCGCCGATCCCCACTTGCATCATGCCCTCATCAATTCCCTCAACAAAAGTAATATCTTTCTCTGGAGCCAAGAATTTTGTTGGCACAGTAAGGCTTCGTATCAAATCCAGAGTAATTTTATCTGCGCTCACATTTTCACCGCAAACGTACAAAGCCGCAGGAGGATCTAAACCCATCTGCCTTTCGTAATAATCCAAAGAGCGCTGAACCTCTAAAGTAAGCTGCTCGATCGGTAACTCATCGAGTAAGCCACCGTTATAATCAATATGAAACTGTCTTGATAGATATAGGTTCCCATCTCGGTACAAGGACACAACGCCTTCACCTTCGGACAACCGGACAACGCCAACGCCCCTCTCTTGAATCGATTTAGCAATGACACAGGAAACATTACGCATCGCCATCTCTCCGATATCGATAGAAGATAACGTTAAGCCTGACTCATTTACCAATTCGATAAGTTCCTGTATTCGATCAATGTGAGATACAACGGCATATACCATTCGCTTTGCGGCTTTATTCGCATCCTTAGGCAAACTAAAGACGTCGACAACCGCTTTCTCGACAGGCATTGAAATAAGATCTTTGATTTTCCAGCGGATGGCTTCTCGTAAATCATCCTCAGGAACGTCCGGAGCCTCCACCAATAAGAGCTGATAATCCTTAGGCCCGAGGATTACGTGACATAAACGTTTAGCAATTTTGTGTTTATGAACAAAATGGCCCAATTGTTTTTGAAGGTCTGAAAACTCGCTTCCTATACTGATAAAATTGAGTATGTCGATAGTAGCAGAGCGGCCAAAACAACCTTTTGCAGCCACAACAAGCCCTTGGGGTAATACTTCAATTCCCACTACGCCTTTTTTTGCACTGAGCCGATCTAACCACTCCAAACGATGCATCTCCCCGTGACACCAGATCTTTTGCCTAATACATTACAGCGAAAATCCCGATTCTCAGGCAAAATAACCAATGTTTATAATAAAAATGACTTCAATAACCTTTAGTATAGACCTTGAATCTAATTTCGCTGGAGCCCTACAAGCCTATGTTTCACGTTGTATTGTTTGAACCTGAAATTCCCCCGAACACAGGGAACATCATTCGTCTATGCGCCAACACAGGCTGTAAATTGCACCTCATCGAGCCTTTGGGCTTCGTTATGGATGACAAACGGTTACGGCGCGCCGGACTTGACTACGGGGAATGGCAAAATGTAGCTGTACACGCAAACTGGAAAGCTTTCATCGAAGAAGAGACGCCTGAGACTCTGTGGGGGCTTTCAACCAAAGGATACAAATCCCACCACGATGCAAGCTTCCGCTCTGGCGACTATTTGCTATTTGGCCCCGAAACACGAGGCCTCCCTGAAAACCTTAGAAAAGAAGTGGGGATAGATAACCTAATCCGTATACCCATGCTGAAAGACAGCCGTAGCATGAATCTTTCAAACGCAGCATCTGTGGTCATTTATGAAGCGTGGAGACAGCTAGATTTTAAAGGCTCCCAGTAATCATGAGCTACGCGCCATTACTCAAGTTGCAATACGATCAATTTTAGAACAAATGCCGACAGTTCGGAAAAGCGCCATAACACATCGAAAGCTCAATCTGTGATCAAAAGCATCACATATTGGTTTTGAGTAAATAACATAAGCTTAAACTGAACACAAAAGACAGATTTGAACGTCAACTTCGCCGCTCGAGTCACCCAAGACAGGTCTATTTTCTGCTAGAATTCCGCGCTTCTAACATAATACTAAGATCGCAGCTTTTTGGTCTCGACGATCAAATGCATAAACCATCACGCATCACAGGCAGTCAACATGCTAAGTAACGACACCCTCAGCCAATTGGCGGGACTTAAAAAGGACATTATTTTATCAAAGGACTACGGCACCGGTCGAGTCGTAGGCAGTAATGGCCGATATGGGTTTGTGAAGCTAGATGATGGTCGTGATGTCTACCTTTCCCCCGAGCTTATGCAGCATGTTATTCCTGGTGACGTAATCAAAGTCTGCATCGAGAACGGCGCATCCGAGAACGGAAAAGATAAAGGCAAGAAAAACAAGCTTGAAGCTGTGCTTGAAAAACTAATAACACCCGCGATAAGTCGGTTTGTGGGACGTTATCGCATTAAAGGTAACGCTCATTTTGTTGAACCCTCCGGCGCCCAAGCCTCCCGTTGGATATTCCTACCTCCAAAAGTTCGCGGCAAGCAATATCAAGACGGTGATTATGTTATTGCAAAAATCACCACCCACCCTTTTCAAACGGGAAAAGCAGCCGCAAAAATCTTAGAAAAAATTGGCAGTGGTGATGAGCCAAAATTTGAGCTGGGCTACGTAAAAGCCAAATACCAACTTAATATAGAAGAAAGCCCACAACTCAAGGAACAAAGTAAGACCATTGAGAAACAAGTTGAACAAGGCAGTTTTGGCGATCGCCTAGATTTAAGCGATATTCCTTTCGTCACCATCGACGCAGAAATGACGCGGGATATGGATGATGCTCTTGCGATTGAGGCCTTAGAAGACAATGACAAAGCCATTTTCCGCCTTCACGTCGCCATTGCTGACCCGTCTCACTTTATCGAGCAAAGCTCTCCTCTCGCTCAGCGCGCGGGCTCAATGGGGCAATCAGCTTATTTGCTGGGTGGTACAGTCCCGATGCTACCCACAGCTCTCAGCCACCATAGCTTTTCATTGGAGGCAGGAAAAAAGCGCCCCGCACTGGTTTGTCATTTAGATTTTGATGCCTCAGGGGAAATACAGGACGCTAAGTTTGAGTTTGCGATAGTAGAATCAAAACATAAACTCTCATACGACAATGTTACCAGTTTCCTCGACAACGACACCGATAGCGTGCCTGAAGAATGCAAAGCGGCGCTACGCCAGCTTAAAGAGCTTTCATGTATCCGTCGCCAGTTCCGAGATGCAACGTTTATTATTGCCCAAGATCAGCAGGACTACAGCTATAAGCTTGATGACAAAGGCCGTATAGAGGGGATCCAGCAACGCGAGCGTGGAGTTGCCCACCAAATCGTTGAGGAGGCTATGCTTGCAACCAATACCTGCGCAGCCTACCTACTATCTAAGCATTCACTCGGCCTTTGCTCGGCCCATAAGGGTTTCCGAGCAGAACGTTTGGGGGAAGTAAAAGCCCTATTGAAAGAGGAAGGGGTCGAGCATGGTGATTTACAATCTCTAGAAGATCATGTTTCACTTTTTCGAGACTTAGCTAAGAATGAACAAAAGGCAAAGCTTGTTGGGCCATTGCGCCGCATGATGGAATCTGCCGAACTATCCACTGAGGCTGCCCCTCATCTTGGGATGGGCGTTCCCGGTTACACTACCATCACATCTCCTATTCGGCGCTTTGCCGACCTATACAATCATTGGGCTTTGCAAAAAATACTAGAAGATAAAGGTTTTGAAGTTATTAATGAGCATAAGCTCAGTACGCTTTCTGAAGCATTACAAAATACCCGTCAAGCTGACCGCGAGCTTAGCCTGTGGCTAACAACGCTCTACACTGAGTCACTAATCGATACAGAAGCTGTTGGTAAAGTTCGCATTGTTACGCAGCACGGCTTCGGCGTTCGTTTGAACGAATGGGGCATTGAAGGCTTTGTTCTATTTCCCAAGAGCAAAGAGAAAAAATATGACGCGAAACGAATGACCCTAAAAGTCGATGATGTGACTTACGAAATAGGCAGCGATGTGTCAATAAAAATCGCCAGCGTCGACAAAGAAAAAAACCGAATAGCCTTTACGGTTTAATACCATTGGTTAGTCGTTTATAAGCGACGCATCCAACGATAAAAGGGTTGTCGAATTTCACTTTCGACAACCCTTTTTAGTTTTAAGAAGCGCCAACAGCTAATCAAGAATATGAACAGTTTTTGCTAGATTTATGGCGTCCTCATCTAAAAACCTAAAACTATTCCACGCTATTTTAATCTCATCTTGATGATGTAAGCGACGAAGTCCTGTAACTTTTTCACCATTAACCTGAGTTCCGTTGGTGCTACCCAGGTCCCGAATAAAAAACTCCAACACTTCAGGAAAATCAGGATTTTTCTGACATTCAATGACTGCATGCTGAGAGCTTACCGCCCCCTCATCGATCACGATATCATTTTGAGCCAAGCGTCCAATTGAAAGCGGCGAATCAATTTCAAATTTTTGTGCGACAACGCCGTCAACCAATTGCGTCAAAATAGCCATACTTCTTAACCTTAACCCTATCTAGTTCTAATTTAATTTTGAGGAAGATTATCAACGAGCAGCTAAATGAATCCAACCTTTTTCGCATCACTCGAAAAGTCTCGCTTAATCGCTTTCTTTAATACCATGGCCATTTCTGCTGCCGTTTCATATCGATCCTCGGTATTTTTTTGCAAGGCCTGGTTCGTAATTCTTGCAGCACTTGCAGGAAGATCGTTTCTTACTGAGCGCACCGACCTGTGCTTACCATGAATGATCTCATAGGTTAGAGCCGCTAGATTGTCTCCCTCGTAAGGTAAGCACCCCGCCAGTAACTGATAAAAAGTCACTCCAAGACTAAAGATATCAGCTGACCGATTCACTTTATTACCTTTTAACTGCTCAGGAGCCATATAAAGAGGGCTGCCCAATATTTCACCGGTACTGGTTTTTGAATCATCCAACAATCGAGCAATACCAAAATCCGTCACTTTAACTTGGTAAGGTGAGGGGTTGTAAATAATATTTCCAGGCTTAACATCTCGATGAACAATATTATTTTCGTGTGCGTATTCCAAGGCTGTCGCCACATCAAAAATAATTCGATAGACCTCAAATACAGGCAGTAGATTTTCTGGGCTAACGAAATTATTGAGCGCCTTACCCTCTGCAAAATCCATCGCGATAAAGGCCATATCGCCCTCTTCGCCCACATCGAATACAGAAACAATAGACGGGTGATTTAAACGCCCCGCCGCTTCTGCTTCGCGAAAGAAACGACTTTTAATCTCATCCATTCCTTTCCCGCTAAAACTATCATAGGTTAACGTTTTGACCGCTACACGACGAGCAATACGCGGATCAAACCCCAAATAAACGCGCCCCATGGCTCCACGGCCAATTTCATGATCAAGCTCATAACGGCCCAGTACTTTCTTTGGCGGTTCTTCGGAGCTCATCACCACAGTTTTTTGCAAGGCCTCCGAAACACTGTCTTCCTCCATACTTTTAAGCATGGTCGCCAGTACCTGTAACTTTTGCTCGGTGTCTTTAAATGATTTACGTTTACCCTGAATGGAATTTAGAACCTCAATTGCCTGCCGATAGTCTTTTTTCTCCGTATAGGCTTCAGAAATATCATATAGCGTCTGTAACATAGGGTCTCGCACAGAACAGTCTTCTAACTGGCTGAATGCGCTCTTCAATTCCTCGCGGTCGATGAACTGCTTAGCCTGGGAAATACAAATATTATCGGCCCGCTCAACTAATGATCTCACGCGGCATTTTTTTATGCGCCAAACGACCACAAGAAAATGGCCAATAAACAACCATGCCAGAGGCAAGCTCAAAGGCAGCCATATGTTTTTTAAGGTAAGAAGAATAATTTGAACAAGTAATGATGACAATGCTATTAGCGCTGTGACAGATATCATCAGCTTGCCACTGAAACGCGTTACGAGAAACGCAAGATACGAAGTCACGAGGATGAACAAGCAGATCAAAAACAACCCCGCCCACCAAGGCGTAATTATAGCGGCATGATTCCTTGCGCTATACAAAGCTACCGCCATATTCATGGCATCATCATTCTGATCACTTGCAATAATGAGCACGCCTGGGAAGGCACTGCGAGCTAGCGCTTCACTTAACGATATCGTGTTAATAATCGGGGCCATTCTGTCGGTTAGGCCATGCAGAGGTATAAATGCGCCTCGAGAAGATAGCGGCAAATCGAGCTCACCAACTGTAAGCCCATGACGCCGATTCCATACGAGGTTACTGTTATTATTTACACCTTCAAGAACTCTTAACATTTGAACCAGGAAGCCGCTATAGCTGTCACCTTGAGAGGTGAAAAATATAGCCTGCTTATAGGGTGGATGTGATTGTATTGCGGTTTTTTGCTCTAGCTTTGTCCGAGCAACGAATACGCCCAACTCTTGCGTTATACACGACAGGCACAAACCACCTAAAGCAGAGCGCAGGATTTGAGGGATAACAGAAGCCTCAGTTTTTTTAACCAGTAAGGGTTTTTGCCCGGCAAAAATAAATTGCTTCACACCGATCACCACACGATCATTATTAAGAAGGTCCATCAAAATAAATTTCTGATCGAGCAGCGTTTTTGCTTGCTTAAGGTAGCCCTTATTTAATTGTCCCTGAGCTACGGTAGCGATTAAATCATCGGCCAGGCCAGCACCAGTATTCACAGGTTGATTCAATAATATCCCGACTTTTGAGTCCGAACTGTTCAATATATTAGAAAGTAACGCCGCCAACTTTCCCGAGGCATGTATATCCGACTGCCAGGTTGTAATTTCTTCTTGGGGAATCGTTACGACAGCGATATCTGAGGTGCTGCTAGGAGATGAAAAAAGATAGCTGCTCCAACTAAGGGCCGCTAAATCAAACTTTTCAAGCCCTTGGCTATTCGGTAAAAATAACGCCAAAGAAAAACCAAGAATCACAACAAAGCCACGCAAACTGATATGACTAGTCCATACCGCTACAGCAGTCAGTGATTTTTCGAAAACGTTAAACAGATTATTCACTTCGCACACCTAAACGTTAACAGATGAAACAGGCGTCACTTGGCGAAATAAACGCCAGGAATCCAACTCTTTTTGATCTTTAAAGTTTTGTCTAGATCATTGGGGATTTCGAGCAAGTATTCAAATTCATGAGTACCAATTGAGAAAAGCGTCCCAGGCTCGATCGTAGTTTGGGTAATTTGCTCGCCATTCACACGAATACCATTTGTACTATCTTTGTCTTTTAGCTCACAAATCGACTCCAAAACCAACATCTGAGCATGCTGCCCGCTTACGGTAGGATCATCTATGGTTATGTTGCAACTTGGATGGCGACCGATCACAACAGTGTCCTTAATCTCGTATATCGTCACGATATTGCCATTCAGGTAGTGTCGGAGGTAAGCCATAGTCACTCTTGTTATATGCTGTTTTTACGCTATTGAATGCTGTCTATATTTCATCGTGCACCCAACTGAAGTATGGGTCCAATCAAGAGGATAGCCTACCAGCTGTGAAGATGAATGTGTATGACGCAGGCGCCATTTTCAACATGTGAAAACATACTAGGAATTTAAGGTCTAAACGAAGTACTCTAAACAATGACGCTCACAGAGGCACGACTAGGGACAGCGGGCCTCTCCTTTAATTGCGACTTTTTCTACTGACCCATTAGCTCGGTACAAGTTACTAAATATAGCATCTAGCATTTCATCATAAACAACAGTCAGATGCTCACACCTACCGACACTTGTCGCCTTAACTTGCATGATTTTTGTCGGTGAATCACCAAGTCGTTCAATACTGAAAGAAAGTTCGCGTACATACTCGAATTTAGGATTATCTATATCTGATAGGAAAATCGGCGAATGGGGATAATGAAGGTAATGTCCAAAATGACCGCCGATAACAACACGAGTGCTCGGCTCATCCTTTTCTTGACGAATGACGCCATAAGCTAATGTCGCTAGGTATTCTGAGTCGTCAGAATCACTCAATGCATACCCGGCAGATTGCAAGCGACCGGCTAATTTATCCTTATAATAAATAAACTCTAAACTACTAGAGTCCACTTTACCCGTTACTTTTTGAGCTATTACGCCCCCAGTTTCATTCCCGCTATTTTGGGAAGACCGCCCACCAAGAACGCCTAGCTTTTCCTCCTCAAGCTTACTTAACGCAGATACAGTAAAGTTCTCTGGCGTAATACGAATAGTTCCAGTAGCGGACCGCGCACCCTCATCACGAAAGGTTGAGATATCAGTTCTCACAATAGACTGACAGCCAAAAAGGCTTAGCGTCAGCAATACTAGAAAGAAGGGTTTTAATGTTTTACGCATGATGAGCTCGCGATAAAATTAGGAAGGACGCCAAAAACATGCCAATGTGTTTCAATACGTAAGAACTTAAGATGCTGACTGAATTAAGCCATGTTAAAAAAAGTTTTTATTTTGAGACTCTAAAGTTTCAACCAGCTCTTTAAAGCAGGCATGATTTTCGTCATTCATCTCCATTAGGATATGATGAGCCTCAAGAACTTTCTTTTGAACTTCCGTTTCATTGCCATTTTTTTCAGCAATAACAATCACATCGTCGGCATTCTCACGGTCAATTTCAAATTCAGCCCCATCGACCAAACGAAAGATATCATCAAACCCCATAGAAACGAGTATTCGAGTAATGCTAGCGCTGCTCGAAACAACTAAAGGTGAATCGTGTCCGTGATGCCCAGCCTTAATAGACACCTTTGCCATCAACCCCAACGTCGTGCTATCGATAGCCTGAGCTTTCGTCAAATCAAAAATAACTGAACTGTAGTTTGGCCGATTTAACATCTCTTCAATAAATTCATCGAACGACAAACACAACGTTAAACGCACATCACCTTCGAGCTTAATAACGAAAACACCCTCGTGCTCGGCAATTTTAATTGTCCCAGGGGTCATTAATTTTTCTCTGATTCAATAAGCAAAATAGCGATATCATCGGGAACCGCATCCATTTGATCAAGGCCGAAAGCCTCAGCTATAGATTCTACACTTTTTGCACATTTGTTGACGACTTTTAATAAACTACTTTCTTTATCAATTAGTTCCTGCTCAGGTAAAATTTCTAAGATACCATCAGAAAAAACAACTAATGAAAACACTTCCGGCAGGGATATTGCATTAACATCCCAACTTGCATCTGGAAAGATACCTACTGGCTTTCCTTTCCCTGATAAGTATTGCGCCCCGTCTTCGGTAATCAAGATGGGCAAGGGTAAGTGCCCCCCAAAGACATAGCGCATCTCACGAGTATGTGTATCAATCACCCCCACGAAACACGTCATATGACAACCGACTCCTGAGTTAATCACCTCTCGGTTAATCAGAGCAAGTAGCCTCCCGGCATCCCCCTCAAACGACTCTTCCGTATAAAAAATCTTATTCTCACGAAAATAGCGGCGGACCAATTGTTTCAGCCATACAGTAACGAAAGCGGATGCGGCCCCATGGCCCGAGACATCCGTCAAATAAAACGCTAGGTAGCGATTATTTAACAAACCAAAATCAATAAAATCCCCACTAAGGTACAAAGATGGAACCATGCGGTAATCAATACGATAATCTGCTAGCTTGGCTGGAGCTTCCGGCAACAACTTACTTTGTACACGCCTCCCTGCCTTCTGATCACGCTCCAACACGCGCACGTATTCTTTTAGCTCACGATTTGCCTGTTCAAGCTCTTGACGATAGACCTGATTTTGCAAAATCAACTCTGTCCGCTCCATAGCCCTGTTCAGAGCATCAACAATGACGGATAGGTCGGTTAAAGGCTTTAGCAAATAGTCGACCGCGCCCTTTCTTAGAGCTCCAATAACTTCACCAACTTCGGCATTTTCAGACAGTAAAATTACGGGGACTTCTGGCATCGAGGAACGGACAATGGATAGTATCTTCATGCCATCGAGGTCTGGCATGTGCAGATCGGTTAGAACCGCGATAGGTTTGTTGTGTTTTAACCATTCAAGCGCAGCATAACCTGTGCTCAATAAGCACATATGAAAACCATTACTTTCAAGGTAGGTGCCAATATCTTGTCGCTCGGACGCGTCAGAATTGACAACGAGAAGTTGGCGATGAGGCCGTTTTGTATTCACCTTTCACCCATAGGATCGCACTCCAGGCGATGACAGTACTCCCTTCTTCCCTGTGGCGCAATACAAAACAAGGGGATTAGAGTTGGCACGAATTTCCAATATAGGTACCGATAATGGGTAGATACGAGTGGAGTCTAAATATACGGAATCACAACCGTCTCAAGTAGTTTTTTGGTGGCGTTTTGTGAGCGAAACCACAATATGGTGTGGTTTAGTGATAAAGAAACTACCAATAGTAGTGTTTTTGAGTTAAATTCATACATAGTGAGATTTAAATATCCACTAGCGTAGCTAACAAACCTAGGAATGGTATCAAAAAGAATGGAATTAAAAAGTTAAGCCCGTAAAGATAGACAACGACGTAAAGAAGGTTATCAAAATGATGAACTCTGTAAGCCGCAACTATCAAGAAAAACGCGATTACATCCGCATGAAAATCGATGCTCCAGTTAATATTCAACTGGAAGCTGACGGCACAACCTACAACGGTGTCTGCCGTGACTTAAGCGGAGGGGGAATGATGGTAGAACTCAGCACTGTCCTACCTGCAGGAACTATAGCTGAAGTAACCATAGCCTCTAGCCATGGGCATAACCCTATGCTCCGCGCCAAAGCGACAGTCACACGGATACTGTCTCAGCCCGAATCCGAAGCGCAGCCGTGCTTGCTGGGGCTGCAAATTATTGAAGTTTTGAATTAAAAAAAGCCTTCTTTTTAAAGAAGGCTTTTTTTTAAGTGCATATTTTTCGTGCTGTTTTAACGGCAGGGTTTTAGACCCCACAATTTATATACAGCTTGCGCTCGTTATTTTGCCTAAAGTGAACCAGACAAAATATACGCCGGAAAATTGAGGCTTCACAAACATTCATCGGCAATTTACGGTGCAGGCCTCTGCCCCCTCTATTTCTGGCAATACATCTGATCAAGTTTACATCGTTAAACTACAACCGCATCGCGATGTTATGAGCTTTAGCTATTTGGAGCTCAACCTCTATATACAAAAGTGAAATGTAAAACACTCCCTAGCAACAACCCATGAACCCTATAGACACATGAGATAAGCGCCTACTCATCAAAAGCGTGATTCCAGTATTGAGCTGAATCGTTCACTTCAGAATTACATGATTAATAACCATAATCCTCGTCACCAAACTCATCCCCGAAGTCATCAGACACAGCGCCATCATTCTCCAAGTATTCGAGCCTCTGTAGATAAACTTCACGTATAAAGGAGTAACGATCTCCAGAGATTAGCTCTTCAGTTTTCAGCAACTCAGATCGGCTGTGAACAAAATCTACACCATTCAGCCCTACTTTGACGTTTGCTGATTCAACGTATTGAATCGGCGCTGTTGCCCAATCAAACGGGACAGAAATCCCTCCACGTATAGTATTCGGTCCTAAAAATGGCAATACGAGATAAGGACCACGAGGAACGCCCCAGGCCGCTAAGGTTTGCGTAAAGTTTTCACCATCACTTTTTTCAAGGCCAGTTTTAGATGCAACATCAAAGAAACCAAGAAGCCCTACCGTTGAGTTGATCAACAGTCGGCCAGTATCGTTCGCCACTTGCTTCCACTTCCACTGCAAGCCATCGTTAATGATATTTGATACTTCGCCAAGGTTGCTGAAGAAATTCCCAACACCGTTACGCACTGGTCCGGGAAGCACTACTCGATAACCTTTAGCCGCTGGCTTTAATACCCAACGATCGACAGTATCGTTAAATTTAAATGTTGCTCGGTTAAAGCCTTCGAAGCGGTCAGCTGCCGCTCCGTCAGACATATCACTGTCGCCGAGTTTTGAATTCGGATTAGAAGCGCATGCTCCTAAAGCCGCAATTAAAGTGGTCACAAAGATTATACGTATGGCGCTCCGCCAAACCGGCGCATCAATGCGAAAAAATAGATTCACGAGAATTCCTTAATTATTATCCAATATTGAGTAACGGCCCGAAGTGTACCTTGTTATTACTTTTGAATGTAGGTCTAAGCTAGGAGCCAGCTGAAAAACCAACCCATGCACTTCAGCGTCTTAACTTATGCCTCAAAAAGTATATTTACAACATACCCCCTCATATTCGACAAACATAATCTAGCAGGCGCTGCTTCCATTAACATTTTCAACTGGCTGCTAGGCAAGGCTCTGCTTCCATTGTTTGTGGAGTCTCTTTTCAGATACGGGCATTAGAGTCTTAAGTGTTTGAGCAAAGTACGAGACCCGCAACTCTTCTAGCATCCAGCGATAATTTTGCCATGAATCATTTTCAAGGTAAGACCAAACCCCCTCACTTTCCAACCTCGTCTGGTGCCCTGCCCAGAGATCCTCGACTGACCGTATCCATTGCGTGTCTCGACTCGGGTTCTGTCCCATTTTTTCTAAGCGTATGTTAATTGCCCGAAGATAACGATTATATTGAGACAACCATTTAAACGGCGTTTGAAGTAGGAAGCCTTTGAAAATAAGTCGTTCCATCTGTATCCCAATATCATTTGCGGCCAATGCAATTGCGAGTGGATTTTTATGAACTTTAATGGCTCGCTTAATCTTCACCATTTGAGATAATGCATCAATCAATATTGATTCATACTTTTCCGCGTTCACGACGACATCAGATTTCCCCGACTCCACACAACGCAAAAACTCTTCTTCTGTCCGAGGTATCGTTACATCACTAAAAAGGGCGTCATTAAACGCAGCAAGAATAATATCATCAACAACCTCTTCACGATTTCCCAGTTTGACAACTGAAAGCCCGAGGTCTTTACCCTTCATAAGGGATTTTTTTAAGTATTTGTGTGTTTGCACACACGATAAGCACGCTAATCGAAGCATGCCAATTTTACTGTAGTAATTAGCTTCCAAAGGGTTATCAAGAACCTTCAGATCAACTCTATCTGCTTTTGACACTAAAGCTGGGTAGGCTTTTATTTTGACATGTCCTTTATCCAGAGAGACACTTTCCTGTAATTCACCAAAGTCCCAGGCAATGATATTCTCGCGCTCTAAATCACTGCCAACACTTGCCAGCGTCTTCCGTACTCGTGCCCTATATTTTTCTCGTAAACTTTCGAGATTACGAGATTGGTCGATCATTTTCCCTCTGTCATCAATAACCTGGATATTCATTCGATAAAAATCCCCCAAGCCTGACTCATCCCATTGGTCTAAAGAAATTTTTGCGTCGCTGATATGACCTAATGCTTCCCCAAGTGATTCCACCAACCTTTTTTCGCCTGGAACCATTCTAGGTAAAACACGATCAACGAACGTAGGAACAGGAACGAAGTGCTTTCGAGTGGCTTTGGGCAATGCTTTCACAAGCGCGATGCATTTGTCTCTCAAAATTCCAGGCACTACCCAGTCGAGAGTTTCTTCAGGAATATCGTGCAATATTTCCATCGGAATCAATACATTTACCCCGTCTTGGGATTTTCCGGGTTCAAAACAGTAAGTGACTTTTAAGGTGTAGTCGCCTACTGAAATCGTATTCGGGAATTGTTGCTCTGATACCGTCTCGGCATCATGCAACATAAGCTCCTCTTTATTGAGTTTAAGAAACTCTGGATGCGTTTTTTCTTTTGTTTTGAGCCAATAATCAAACCCCCGCAAGTTACTAATATGCTCTGGAACACGCTGACGATAGAAATCAAACACAACCTCATCGTCAACCAATATATCTCGGCGACGAGACTTGGCTTCTAGGGCGTGAATATTTTCAATCAGCTTTTTATTTTGTCGAAAAAACTCGCCTTTCCCTCGATATTTCCCTTCGACTAGGGCTTCACGAACAAAGAGGTTGGAAGCGAGTATCTCGTCGACTTTATTGTAAGCAACACGTTTTTTTTCTTGAAGCACTAAGCCCAACAAAGTCGTTCTAAGAAAGCACTGTACCTGTCCAGCCTTCACATCATAATATGGTTCAAAATAATGTTTTTTTGCTAAGTGATCCGAGTAATCTATCACCCACTCAGGCTCTATTTTAGCCACGCAATGAGCAAATAGTTGGCTAGTCTCAACAAACTGAGCAGTAAGTATCCACGGATGTTTTTTCTTTACCTGCGAAGAACCTGGAAAAACCATAAACTTTTTCTGGCGTGTACCAAAATACTCACGCGACTTATTTTCTGCATCCACACTTCCGGCTAGGGACAGATAACCGCAGATCAAGGCCCTATGAATAGTTTCATAGTTGGCGGGCGAAGTGTTTTCTGAATAATCTAGACTTTTGATAGCCACTTTAATTTGATGATGTAAATCTCGCCACTCTCTAACGCGAACAAAGTTAATGTACTCTTGCTTACACAGTTTTCTCAGCTGCGATTGCGATAGCTCCTGACGCTTTCCTTCGACATAATCCCATAGGTTAATATAGGCTACAAAATCTGATTTTTCGTCCCAAAAACGTCGATGCTTTTCATCTGCAGCCTGTTTTTTATCTGCCGGGCGTTCACGAGGGTCTTGAATGCTTAATGCTGAAACGATGATTAAAATCTCTCTCAAGCATCCAAGTCTTTTGGCCTCCACAATGACGGCACCTAGGCGAGGATCTATCGGCAACTGACCCAGAATTCGACCAATTTTGGTCACAACTCCCTTTGCGTCTACGGCTTTAATTTCTTCAAGAAGTTTAAAGCCATCATTGATTAAGCGCGTATCAGGTTTGTCTACGAACGGGAAATCACGGACATGGCCTATTCGCATTTGTAACATTTGCAGAATCACAGCGGCTAAATTTGTACGAAGAATTTCAGCATCGGTAAAATCTGGGCGGTTATCAAAATCTTCTTGAGCGTACAAACGTATGCACACTCCATTGCTAACTCGACCACAGCGTCCTTGACGTTGATTTGCACTCGCTTTTGATATGGCTTCAATTGGTAGACGCTGTACTTTGGTTCGAATACTGTAACGACTAATACGAGCATAGCCTGGATCAATGACGTATTTAATCCCCGGCACAGTAATGGATGTTTCAGCTACGTTTGTCGCTAGAATAACCCGTCGGCCAGTGGACCCATGAAATATTTTATTCTGATCAGCTAAGCTCAGCCGAGCGTAAAGCGGTAGTATTTCTAGATGCGGAACATCTGCTTTTTTAATCGCAAGCGATGCTTCTCGGATCTCACGCTCACCACTAAGGAATATTAATATATCGCCACGAGGATAATTTCGTGAGAGATCTTGAACACTTGCGACAATACTCTCATTGATATCGTCGAATTCGTCTTGCCATGGTCTATATTCAGTTTCAACAGGAAAAGTCCTCCCTGAAACTTCGATCACCGGAGCATTGTTAAAATGTTGGGAAAACTTTTCTAGATCAATAGTTGCGGATGTAACGATCAATTTCAGGTCAGAGCGTTTTTGCAGTAATTTCTTCAAAAACCCCATTAGAAAATCAATGTTTAGACTGCGCTCATGGGCTTCATCAATAATAATGGTGTCATAACGAAGTAGAAGAGGATCTCGCTGTACTTCAGCCAGTAAAATCCCATCCGTCATCAATTTTATATAGGTATTTTTTTGTGTCTGATCATTAAAACGTACCTGGTAACCCACAATACCGCCTAATTCGGTATTAAGCTCTTCAGCAATACGGCTAGCTACAGTTCTTGCAGCTATCCTCCGTGGCTGCGTATGTCCAATAAACCCTCGCAAACCTCGACCAAGTGACATGCATATTTTTGGGATTTGCGTGGTTTTACCAGACCCGGTTTCCCCTGCCAGAATGACAACCTGATTGCTCTCTATCGCCTCGGCAATCTCTTCTCTCATTTCACTGACAGGCAAATTTTCAGGAAATGAAATTTCAGGCCGCATACGCTGTTTAGCACTGATTTCATCGACTGATAGCGTTAGGTCACGTTCAAACTGGGCAAGTTTTTTATCAAACTGTAAATTTTCCTTTTTACGTTTAATAATCGATGTGAGGTCTCGGGACAGCCTATGCGCATCTTTAATGCTCAGCTGCTCCAAATATTGCCTATATGTATCGAGAGAATTATCCATACCTAAAACTATAACTGTGCTCATTAAAAAAGGGCCTTAGCGGCCCTTTTGTGGTCATTATTGAATGAGCATTTCTAAGAATGCACTATTTTTAGAAATGCTCAAATATTTATTTTCTATTCAGGCTCGTTGCCATAACTCATGAGTCGCTCATAGCGTTTCGCCAATAACTCATCGATACCAATAGTGGAAAAATGATCAAGTTGCTCAGCCAAACGTTCTTTTAACCTTTCAGCCATTTGATCCATGTTGCGATGCGCACCACCGAGAGGCTCAGGAATTGTTTCATCGACAATTCCAAGGTTTTCCAAGATGCTAGAGGTCACCCCCATCGCTTCCGCCGCTAGCGGTGCTTTTTCTACCGTTTTCCAAATAATATTGGCGCAGCCTTCGGGAGAAATAACAAAATACGTCGAATATTGCAGCATGTTGAGCTGATCGCCCACACCTATCGCCAATGCGCCACCGGATGAACCCTCCCCAATAACAGTGCAAATAATAGGCGTTTTGAGGCGTGACATAACGGCTAAATTTTGGGCAATCGACTCGCTGATTCCGCGTTCTTCGCTATCTATTCCTGGATATGCGCCTGGGGTGTCAATAAACGTGAGGACGGGAAGCTTAAAGCGCTCGGCCATTTCCATAAGACGCAAAGCTTTTCGATAGCCCTCTGGTTTCGGCATGCCGAAATTGCGATAAACTTTTTCTTTAACACTCCGCCCCTTCTCTTCCCCAATAACCATAACGGGTCGGCCACCCAGGCGGCCAATACCGCCAATTATCGCATGGTCATCGCCAAAGTGACGGTCACCGTGTAACTCATCCCAATCATCAAATATCCTTGAGATATAGTCTGAGGTGTAGGGTCTGTGAGGATGCCGAGCAACCTGCACAACCTGCCAAGCAGACAGGTTCGAATATATATTTTCCGTCAACTTGTCGCTTTTTTCGAGTAAGCGGCTAATTTCTTCACTGATGTTAAGATCGTTATCCGTGCCAACCAACTGGAGTTCTTCGATTTTTCCTTGGAGGTCCGCTATGGGCTGCTCAAAATCGAGATAGTTTAAATTCATCGGTAATCGCCTGTAATGTTCTGCACCGGTCATTTCGTATACCGGTTATATCTGTCCCGGTTTTTTCGTTAAATTGCCAGTACCATCGTATTTTTATGAGAGCTTACTATTACAGCATGGGCTTTATAGCCTCAATGGTGCTCAAAAGGTGCGAAAGTCTATCATTTGAACCTACTCGCTGAAAGTAAGATTTGCACTATCGTGTACGGTGCATAAGTTCCACATTGTCATTTCCAAACATACCCTTTAAGTTGACCAGAAGATCCTCATTCGGATCGACCTTCCAGTCATGCCCCAATATTAAGTCTGCACCAAACCCGCTATGGGCATATTCAATCACAACGTCACAGCGTCCGCCTCGGCATGGTGTAAGCGCTTTCTTCAATTCTTGAGCATACCCTATAGGCAAACCTGCTTGAGCCACTGCTATACGTATACCAGTCACGCTATTCATTCGAGCGTCAGTAAGATCCTGAACGCCATCAGCCCTCATTTTTAAGCCACCACTAAAGTCATCGTGACTAATTTGACCTTCGATCACTAACATCGCGTCTTTTATGAGTTTATCGCGATTTGCTTCGTAAACATCCGAGAATATTGCTATTTCAATACGGCCTGTACGATCATCCAGAGTGATAAAGGCCATCGTGTCTCCTTTCTTGGTCTTCATCACACGGAATGCGACGACCAACCCCGCGACCGTTTGCTTACCTTTATCAGCTTTGACATGAGAAATTCTCGACGACACCATGTGTCGAAGCTCTTCCTCATATTCATCAATTGGGTGACCGGTTAAATAAAGTCCAAGCGTATCTTTTTCTCCATTTAAGCGCTCTTTCATTGTCCAGCGTCTTATTTGTCGGAAGTCTTGGTAGACATCGCCACTCTCTCCTCCCGTTGGGATCACTTCACCAAATAAATCAACCATTCCGGAATTGGCATTTGCGGTGCTTTGCTCCGCTGTTTTTACCGCTTCAGGCGTAGCAAGAAGCATCACTGCTCGGTCATAATCAATGTCAATGTTGGGACCGAGGTTATCAAAAGCGCCACTTCTCACCAGAGCATCTAATGCCCGCTTGTTCACCTTTCTAGGATCAACTCGAGAACAAAAATTAAATAAGTCGGTAAAAGGCTCACGGCCACGAGCAGCGATAATATTTTCAACCGGACCTTCCCCCAGCCCTTTAATTGCCCCAAGTCCATAAATAATATTATCTTGCTTATTCACCGTAAATTGAAACTCACCACTGTTAACGTCAGGCGGAAACAGTGTCAGGCCCATGTTACGAACCTCTTCAACAAAGGTTACAACCTTGTCAGTTTTATCCATATCTGACGACATCGTTGCCGCCATAAAATGAGCGGGATAATGCGCTTTGAGCCACGCGGTTTGATACGAGACCAAGGCATAAGCAGCAGAGTGAGATTTGTTAAAACCATAGCCAGCAAATTTTTCCACCAGGTCAAAGATTTTAATCGCCAGTTCAGGATCAACGCCTTGAGTTGCTGCGCCTTCTTGGAAAACTTCACGCTGCTTCGCCATTTCTTCGGGTTTTTTCTTACCCATAGCTCGACGCAGCATATCCGCGCCACCAAGCGTGTAACCCGCAAGAACCTGAGCAATTTGCATGACTTGCTCTTGATACACGATTACGCCGTACGTTGGTTCCAAAATGGGCTTTAACGACTCATGTTGGTATTTCGCATCTGGGTAAGCTACTTTTGCCCGTCCATGCTTACGGTTAATAAAGTCGTCAACCATTCCAGACTGGAGAGGACCGGGACGAAATAAAGCCACCAAGGCAATCATCTCTTCCAAACTATCGGGTTCCAGACGCTTAATTAGGTCTTTCATTCCCCGAGACTCTAGCTGAAATACCGCGGTGGTTTCAGCCCGCTTAATCATTTCATAAGTCGGCCTATCGTCGAGGGGGATAAAAGCAATATCCAAAGGCTCTTCATTATGCTCGGAACGTTGAACGTTGATCATCTTCACCGCCCAATCGATGATCGTCAGCGTACGTAACCCTAAGAAGTCAAACTTAACGAGACCGGCATCTTCTACATCGTTTTTATCAAATTGAGTAACAAGACCACTGCCCGTTTCATCACAGTACAACGGAGAAAAATCCGTTAATTTGGTTGGTGCGATAACAACACCACCAGCGTGCTTACCAACGTTTCGGGTGATCCCCTCCAGCTGCAAGGCCATATCCCAAATTTCCTGACCATCACTATCGTTACTTAAAAAAGTGCGGATAATTTCTTCTTGCTCGTATGCTTTGGACAAGGTCATTCCGATGTCCATGGGAATCATTTTTGACAATTTATCAGCAAGACCATATGACTTGCCTTGCGCCCGAGCGACATCCCGCACCACCGCTTTCGCGGCCATGGTACCGAAGGTGATAATTTGAGACACAGCTGCTTTGCCGTAGTTATCCGATACGTAACCAATAACTTTATCGCGTTTTTCCATGCAAAAATCGATATCGAAATCGGGCATAGAAACCCGCTCGGGATTCAAAAACCGCTCAAAAAGTAAGTCGTACTCCAATGGGTCCAGATCCGTGATATCCAAAGAGTAGGCGACCAATGAACCGGCACCAGAACCACGTCCAGGTCCAACCGGAATGTCTTGATCTTTAGCCCATTGAATAAAATCCATTACGATAAGAAAGTAACCGGGGAATCCCATCTCACAAATGATTTTAATTTCAAATTCGAGACGATCGTAATATTCTTGCTTCCGTGTTTGGTAATCGTCAGAACTTGTATCCAAGATTGTCTTGAGTCGATTATCTAATCCATTGTATGAGATTTTTTTAAAAAACTCGTCTTCCGTCAATCCTTCTGGAATAGGGAATTCAGGCAAAAAACATTGCCCTAATTTGATCTCAAAAGAACAACGCTTTGCAATTTCTACTGTATTTTCTATCGCTTCAGGAATATCGCTAAAGAGCTCAATCATTTCTTCTGTTGAACGCAAATATTGCTGCTCGCTATATCGTTTCTCCCGCCGAGGGTCATCGAGAGCACGCCCTTCGCCAATACATACCCGAGCCTCATGTGCCTCAAACTCGGCAGGCTCTACAAAACGAACGTCATTCGTCGCGACAACAGGGCAGTCAAACTCTGCAGCAAGCTCTACAGCTTTATGTAAATAAAGCTCGTCTGACTCTCTACCTGTACGCTGTATTTCAATATAAAAGCGATCATGAAAAATTTCGCTGTACCGCCTTAAGAGTGCTACTGCATCGTCTTGCCTCCCTCCTATGAGCGCACGCCCTATTTCACCATACTTACCTCCTGACAAGGCTAAAACGCCTTCAGACTTTTCTTTTACCCACTCTGCTTTAATGTAGGGCACACCAAGCTTTTGTCCATGCTGGTAACTAAGAGAGATTAACTCTGTAATATTACGATAACCCTCTTCCGTCTGAGCAAACAGCGTCAAGAGAGAGGGTTTAGATTCGTCGTCTGCGGCTTCTAAATAGAGATCACATCCACATATAGGCTTAATTCCGGAACCCTGCGTCGCCTTATAGAATTTGATCAAGCCCATAAAGCTGTGGTGATCCGAAATTCCACAAGCAGGCATATTCAATTCAGCTAACCTTTTAACCAAAGGTTTAACTCTGACGATACTGTCAACAATAGAAAACTCTGACCGAAGCCGTAGGTGGACGAAAGCCCCTGAGTTGTTCATATTAAATAAAACCTTATTTATGTAGCCTGATCTGAACTTCTGCTCAAATCACGTTCAATTATTGACACCAGAGGCAAGATATTATCACTTTCGATAATACTAAAATGGTCACCGTCAACATCCTCAACGATGAGGGGCCTCGTCAGGAACTGGCTCCAGCCATAGTCGGGCAGTTTACAGATTTTTTTGACGCTTTCACATGATCGAATAAGAACAATCTTTCCATCATAAGGGCTACTGGGACCTCGATAATTAGTCATTAAATCTCCATATAAGCCCAGTAACGCTCCGTCCTTGGGGGCTGAAGAATGAGAGAGAGAAAGCCAGCTTTTAACCTGGCGGACTGTAGCTTCTCTCAGCCCGCTCAACAAGGCGCGCACCTTCGGTACTTTTAGAGCAGAGGGTAAAATAGTATCCAATACGTAGACACATTCAACAGGTCTACCTTGGCTGCGCATATAATTTGCTAACTCAAAAGCAATAAGCCCTCCATATGAATGGCCAACAAATATGTAAGGCCCTTGTGGGCGTTTTTTTATCAGTAACTCGTAATACTCCCGAACAAACTCGCCTAAATCAACATTAATCACTTGTCCTTTTTCTAAAGAACTCACTATTTCGCTGTGCTTGCCGCAGAGTAGGCCAAATACTGATCTGTTGCCCTGTAGAGCTTTAAACACATTTTTCGCTAAGGAGATATTATGAAATACTGAAATGCACTCACCGGTCCCGGCCTCAGAAAAAAGCAAAGAAATGGGTGAATGAATCCCGTCATCTTTATGACTGCCCTCAATGAGCTCCTTTATTGATGTTGACGAAAAGAAATCACTCAATACTAAACGTATTCCTACGCAGCTATATATTTCACTCATCAGCTTTATCGCAAGCAACGAGTTACCGCCAATTTCAAAGAAATTATCCTCTACTCCAACGTCTTTAAGGCGAAGTGATTTTGCGATCAAGCCGGTGACCACGACTTCAATATCTGATAAGTATTTACTGGGAGCAGCCGTCACTTGATTACAACCTTCGACAGACTTCCACTCGTCCACCAAGCGAAGCCTGTCAACCTTACCGTTCAAGGTCAAAAAGAGTTCAGGCACCGCAACGATATGAGAAGGGATCATATAGTTTGGCAATTGGCCTGCTAAAAAATCACGCAGATCTGCAGCAGATGTGGAATCAAGAACTATATCGTCTAGTAGCACAAATGCGATAATTTCTGGATGGCCAACTGTATTATCGACAACTGCGACATGCACCTGCAGAACACCGTCAAACTGATCTATCACCAATTCGACTTCTGCTAATTCAATCCTTCTTCCGTGAATTTTAAGCTGCCCATCTTTTCTGCCAATAAACTCTACATTCCCATCTGTCAAGATCCGACAAAAATCTCCAGTGGCATACAATTTTCCAACCCCTGAGAATACATCGTCAATAAATTTTTCTTCAGTAAGGGCCTCCAGATTTAAATAACCAAGCGCAACCCCTCCCCCACCGACATACAACTCACCCGGAACCCCTGGGGGAAGAGCCTGCAAACTTTCATTTAATATAAATACAGATGTATTTTGAATTGGGCGACCAATAGGGACAGAGGCGCTGCCAATTAACTTCCCTTTGGGTATCCTGTAGCAACATGTAAATGTTGTATTTTCGGTAGGCCCATAACCATTAATAATCTGCGTGTCGGGAAGTAACTTGATTGCTTTATTTATATGAGAAACAGATAAAGACTCCCCCCCCACTAACAATTGAGTAATTGGGAGCAACGACTCAGGATACGTATCGATAACGGCATTAAATAATGAAGAAGTTAACCATAGAATATCGACCTCATGACATGATAGAAATTCGCCAAAACTTTCCAATTGCAGTTCGGGAAAGGGGTACTGAATACTTAACCCACCATTCAAGAGTGGCAACCATAGTTCAAATGTGGACGCATCAAAAGCCGCAGGAGACAGGTGTAAACAGCGTGACTGCGAACTCACTGAAACATAATTAGGTTGTAGAACAAGGCGAGTGATTCCTCTATGAGGAACCATTACGCCTTTCGGGTTTCCAGTCGACCCAGAGGTATACATCACAGAGGCCAGATCATCAGGTGAGACAGAAACCACTAGAGATGTTTTCTCAGACCTCAATACTTCCTCAAACTCATAAGACAAACATTTTAGCCCCCGGCAGGTTTTAGCCTGATCAACCAACACTATCCGACAATTCGCATCATCTATAATATATTGAACTCTATCCTTCGGACTATTCCCATCTAGCGGCACATACACAGCTCCTAACTGTAAAACACCGAGCATTGAAGCTACAAAAGCGGGCACTTTCCGAGAAGAAAGCAACCCGATTACATCTCCCTTGACGATACCGTGTTCATGTAAAAAACCTGCAACTTTATTCGCATCAGACAATAAGTCCCCGTAAGAAACCTCGTTATCAAGATAACGAATCGCTATAGAACTTTCTGACTTTAACACTTGATTGAGAAAACACTCGTGTACTGTTGTTAACGGTGAAGCGTCATCAATACTACCAAGATCAAACTTACCACCAAGATTTACAGAAACTGCAACATCCTTTAACAATCCATTTGAATTACTACAAACTTGCCGAACCACCAATTCAAAAGCAACACTAAGTTTCTTAATTATATCTTCGTCCAAAACATCCGTTTTGTATTCGAAGGAAAGTGATATATTTCGGCCATCAAATTTAGCAAAGGTTGTTAAGTCAAACTTTGCTACATCAAGGAAAACATCCTTCACCTTGCACTGAGAGCCAAACAACTGAACCCCCTCGGAATAAGATTCTCGCATTACGAACATCGTAGAAAAAACCGACCCACCACTGGAATCCCGACGAGGCGAGATGGATTCGATAATTTTTTCGAACGGAACATCTTTACATTCCACAGCCTCGAACAGCGCGTCTGAAACACGGCTAAATAGACTGGAAATATTTTCTCGATCATCTACAATCGTTCGAATAGCTACTGTATTTAGATAGGACCCAATAACATCTTTCGACTCAAATGAATCGCGCAAGGATATGGGCGTACCAACAGTTATATCTTTCTTACCGCTAAACCTATAAAGCAAAATTACATACACACCCAACAAACAGCTATACAGTGAAATTGAATTTTCTTTAGAAAATGCCACAAGTTCAAGACTCAAATTCTCTGGCAATTCGAAATGAACCGTCTTGCCTTGATTCTTTACCCCACCGTTCAGCACATGCCCACTCTGAAACCCGAGCTCCGAATCATTGCCAGATAAACGCCTAACACACGCATTCAATTGAGCCAATCCTATATGCGCTGGTCTACTACCCTCGTACATACGACGTTGGGCCTCCGCAAACTGGGCGTAACGCAAATCCAGAACAGTAACTTCGCTAGGTAAATTGGCCTCAGGGTATAAAATTCTACGGTACTCGATATCCAACTGCTTTAATAAGATTTCGTGCGACCACTCGTCTATCGCTATATGATGAATATTAATTAACAGTACATTCGACCCATCACTAACATCTAAATACAAAGCTCGTATTGGCAGTTCCACTCCTAATTTGAAACAGTATTTGGACGCTTTTTCAACAAGAAATGAAAGTCTAGAGCTTTCCACACTAGGCTGATAATCAAGCACAAAGCTAGTCGCTCCGATGGGGGTCTGATAAAGATCCTCACCATTAAATTCATAGATACAAGACAGAACCAGGTGCTGATTAATGATTAAGCGGAAAGCCTTCTCTAGCGATTTCCGGCAAAGAGATGTCTCAAATTTGATAGCGATTGGAGTGTTATAAGTATAGTCATTTCCGAACTTTTCAGTCTCAATCCACATTTGCAGCTGTGAAAATGAAGCTCTATAGGATTCTTTACTGGTAATTTTTGAAAAATCTTGACTATCAACTTCGCTAACTTCCGGTTTATGTTCAAGAAGCGATTGAATTGTTGGGTATTTAAATATGTCTGACAGTCGATACGAATAGCCCAACGCATCATCTACATCTGAAAACATTCTCATTGCCAGTAGCGAGCTTCCCCCCAGCTCAAAAAAACTATCGTTACCCCTAACAGAATCGACTTTAAGTATTTTCTTCCAAATATCAGCAATAGTTTTTTCTGTTGGATTGAACGGTATTTTTTCTTTGTCCGAATTTAAACTTCTAGGAGCAACTAAATCTAGCAACAACGATGTATCGAGTTTTCCATTTCCCGTTACAGGAAATTCTTTAACCAATACATAACGATTGGGGAGCATATAGACAGGCAACTGCTCTTCTACCCAGGATTTGAGCTCAGATGTGGATTGAACAACGCCAAGAAACTTAACAAATGCAAAAACTGAATACGTAGCACTTACTTTTTTACATAAAACTACCGCCCTCTCAACTGTAGGATGAGAGGATAATATTTTTTCGATTTCTTTAGGCTCTACACGAATACCATTGATTTTTATTTGGTTATCAATTCTACGAATGTAATGAAAACAACCATCCTCATCTAGTTTAACCAGGTCGCCAGTTAAATAGCCACGAACTGTTTGATTTCCTACTAACAAATCAATAAATTTTTCTTTTGTTTGCTTTTCATCGTTAACATACCCATTAGCTAAGCAGCCTCCTGTAATAACGAGTTCTCCTTCGCACCCTATATTGACTTCGTTTTGCTCTGCGTTAACGACAAATAGTCCAGCATTATCGATAGCTCGCCCGATAGGCACATAGGAACCACCATCGTAAGCGTTTACGTCGACCAGATACTGCGTTACAACATGGGATTCTGTCGGCCCATAATGGTTTGCTAGGCTGCATCCGAATTTTTTGCAATATCCTTTTAATTTTTCACTGAGATAGAGAGGCTCACCAGCTGATATAATCGTAGTCAAGCCAGTCTCATTCGTAACTAAATGGCTGAGTAAACCTTCTAATACAGAGTACGGTAGAAAAACGCGCGTCACTGAGTGGTCTTTAATCAAACTGGCTAATTGTTTATAGTTGGTTCGCTGCTCTTCCGTTGCGATAACCAGTCGACCGCCAGTCGATAATGTGGTAAATATTTCTTGGAATGAAACATCAAAGCCAAAGGATGCAAACTGCAAAGTGGTTTGAATTCGAGAAAAAATATCAAACTTAGATTGCCAGTGAATTAAGTTAGAAAGAGCATCATAGGACATTGAAACCCCTTTTGGCTTACCGGTTGTTCCAGAGGTAAACAGAACATATGAGGCCCCTTTTGCACATGTAGGAGTTAACTCTTTACGCTCATTGCTTTCGGGGATACCTGCTAGACAATTCAAATCTAACAGCGTTACGTCACTAGAAAAAATACCACCGCAGTCTTTATCTGATATTACATACTCGAGACCCGCTTGTGTAACTATCTCGTATTTACGTAAACTGGGAAAATTAATATCGATAGGCACATAGGCAAACCCTGCCTTTAGTACCGCCAATATAGCAACTATTGCGTCAAAGGACTTTTCAAAATGAACCCCAATAAAAAAGACATCTTTTTTACATATCTGCTGTAAGTGTAAAGCAAAGTTATGGGAGCGAGTGTCTAGCTCTTGATAAGTTAGGCTTTTGTCACCCATAACCAATGACGTTGATGATCCATGACTTTTTACTATATCCGCAAAACGGGTTAAATATCCTCTAATGAGTTTTTTGTCTGGTACTTGGCTAGGGATTGCCGACTTTTGGGCAGAGTCCGTCCTATCATCGCCTATGTCAAAACCCATTATTACCCCTTAAAACTTTTTGTTTTTATTTTCGCCTTAAGTTTACATCATACCGCCAATTCCTAGACGCCGGGGCAAAAAAAACCCCGAACTCAAA
>JAWSUY010000066.1:0-66264 GCA_033852175.1 Agarilytica sp. | reverse complement strand
ACAAGATGAGACATTATTTTTTTCATTTTGGTCAGTATAATAATCGCGACGGACCGGTGATTTCCTAACTTCACTGCGTACATAGTTTACTTCCTTTAATTGTCTATATAATTCTATTAGGTGAACATGTAGCAGTCAATACTCAAAAAATCGCATTAAATGCATTAGCTTTCTTATATGACAAGGTACTTTGTACTCCTTTTGGCGAGCTGGGTTTTACGCTTGCAACAAAACCTCGCCGATTACCTACGGTACTAAGCTTATCGGAGGTCAACGCTATCCTGAGTTGCTTATCCGGACAGAACCGTCTTGTAACTGCATTAATGTATGGTAGCGGTTTGAGGGTTTCCGAATGCCTCCAGCTTAGAGTTCAGGATATTGATTTTGAACATCTTTCGCTTACGGTACATAACGGAAAAGGAGGTAAGGACCGACAAACATTGCTGAGTTCACAGCTGATTGAACCACTAAAGCTTGCCATTAAACGCGGCATTGCTGTTCAAGCAAAAGACAAAGAAATGGGCGTTGGCAGCTCTCTGCCTTACCAACTGGGAAAGAAGTATAAAAATGCCGCCTTCTCTGCTAGTTGGGCATTTATTTTTCCTTCCGCAAACCACTGCTACCACCCTGTCACTGGGGTGCTTTGTCGGCATCACCTTCACACAAGCGTTATTCAGAAAGCCATAAAAGTAGCGGCTAATCGTGCGAACATTCACAATAAACGCGTTACTTGCCATGCATTTCGTCACTCTTTCGCGTCTGAACTTATCCGTAGCGGATCAGATATTCTAACAGTTCAGGAATTACTCGGGCACAGCGACATAAGGACTACACAAATTTATACACACGTTATCGGAAAACACTATGCAGGAACAAATAGTCCGCTCGATGCGCTAGCACTTTAGTTTTTGGCGGGATAGGGGTAGATAGACGCTTTCTAAGTAACCGATAGGCCGCTGGAGAGGCGCTAGATATTGACGAAAAAATAGATACCGCTAAACTCGCCCCAGTAAACACTAAAAGTTTACCGGGGCTGAGATTTTACGGTGCAGGGCCAGGGAAGGATTCAAGCCCCGGCAAAAAACAGCATTAACAACAGAGCGCTGCTGCAGCTCTAATTCGACAAGCTCTTCGTCACCACTTCAAAAACATCTTTCGATAGATTCTCTTGCCCACGAATACGCTCCAATTGCTTTTTCATTAACCCTTTACGCGTATCGTCATAACGACCCCAACGGGTTAACGGCGTTATAAGACGAGAAGCAATTTGCGGATTGGTTTTATTAAGGTAAATCACCTTGTCTGCTAGAAACTTATAACCGTCGCCTTGTAAGCGATGAAAGTTAATAGCGTTTCGGCCAGCAAATATTGAAATAACCGATCGCACCTTATTTGGGTTATTCATATCAAAGGCAGGATGGTCAAGCAGCTCATTTACTTTTGCCAGTGTTCCTGGAATAGGGCTACTTGCCTGAACGGCTAACCAACTGTTCACTACTAAAGACTCGTGCTGCCACTTATCGTAAAAGCTTTGAATGCTCTTTTCTTTCATCTCGCTGATCGATGCTTTAGAGGAGTGAACAATTGCAGTAAACGCCATTAGCTCGTCAGTCATGTTCGTTGCATTGACGAATTGCTGTTGACACAATTCAATCGCATCACTTTTGCCGCCAATCATTAAGTAATGAAGCGCGGTATTTTTTAAACTTCTACGCGCGATTTCAGAAGCCGCTATTGAGAATTCACCGCTGGACTGCAAGCGCTGATACGCGTCCAAAAATTCTTGTCGTAGGGCTTGGGCGATTTTACGCTCAACACGGTTTCGCGCATGATGAATGCTCTCCACGTCGATAACGGGTGAAATCTCTGCCAGAAAGGCTTCGCCAGGCAGACTTAGCATCTGCGCAACCATTGCGGCATCTAGACTTTCGTCCGTTAATACACTGCGATACGCTTCGATTAAGCGTTCGTCAACGCTAGGGGCTGGCTCTTGCACTAAGGCTGCCATCACTTCTTGAATAACTTGGATGGCGAGTTTTTGTGAGCTGTCCCAACGGTTAAAGCCATCGTCGTCACGGCTCATCAACTGCATTAAATCATCGCGAGAATAGTTGTACTGTAATTTAACCGGAGCGGAGAAACCGCGCAGCAATGAAGGCACGGGTTTTTCTTTTATATTTTCAAATACAAACGTTTGTTTTGCTTCTGTAATATCAAGAATGATTTGCGTGTTATCGTCTGTCTCGATATTTGCGGGCTCGCCCTGTAACTTAATCGGCAATGCGCCTGCATCACCCAGCAAGCCCATGGCAACAGGAATAAGGTTCGGTAGTTTTTCACTGCACTCTGCCGTGGGTCGACACGACTGAGAAAACGTTAAGCTGAACGTTTCCGCGCTTTCATCATATTCGCCTTCGGCCTTAAGCTCTGGCGTTGCCGCCTGACGGTACCAACGCATAAACTGCGTGAAATCACGGCCCGACACTTCCGTCATCGCGGCAATAAAGTCGTCGATTGTCACGGCACAACCATCATGGGTCTCAAAGTACAAATCGGAGCCTTTACGAAACAGCTCACCCCCTAACAGGGTGTGAACCATGCGTACAATCTCAGCGCCCTTCTCATAAATCGTAAGAGTATAGAAATTGGATATCTCGATAAAAGAGGCTGGCTGAACAGCGTGAGCCATAGGACCACCATCTTCAGCAAATTGCATGGTACGCAACATCTCAACATCATCAATACGTTTAACCGTGCGCGAACCCATATCGGCTGAAAACTCTTGGTCACGAAATACGGTAAAGCCTTCTTTCAGACTAAGCTGAAACCAATCGCGACACGTTACGCGGTTGCCGGACCAGTTATGAAAGTATTCATGGGCAACAACGCCCTCAACACGCTGAAAGCCTGCATCGGTTGTTGTTTCTTGCTTGGCCAACACACAGGACGTGTTAAAGATGTTTAACCCTTTATTTTCCATTGCGCCCATATTGAAATCATCAACCGCGACGATCATAAAGGTATCAAGATCGTATTCTCGGCCATACACTTCTTCATCCCACTTCATCGCATTTTTGAGTGACTCGATGGCATGAGCGCATTTGTCGGTATCTTTATCTTCGACGAAAATTTTAATCGAAATATCACGACCGGACATGGTGGTGAATTGATCGTCTACACACGACAATTCACCCGCGACTAGCGCAAATAAATAACACGGTTTAATAAAGGGATCGTGCCATACGGTAAAGTGACGTCCGTCATCGAGATCACCCGAATCGATTAGATTACCGTTTGAAAGAAGTACTGGGTATTTTCCCTTATCGGCTGTGATTTTGGTGGTGAATTCACTCATCACATCGGGGCGATCTAAATAGTAGGTAATCTTGCGAAAGCCTTCGGCTTCACATTGTGTGCAATACATGGTTTGCGAACGATACAGACCTTCTAACGAGGTATTATCTTGCGGCACAATTCGCGTTACGGTCTGTAAGGTGTTTTCTTGTTGCAGCGAGTGAATCGTTAGCGACTCATCATCGATACTGAACTCTTCCGGCGTTAGCTTCTTTCCGTTTAACGAAACAGATACCAACTCTAAACACTGGCCGTGCAATACCAATAAAGCACTGTCATCGGAATTTTCGTTACGGATTACCGATAAATTGGCGGAAACCAACGTGGCGTCCTCACGCAGATCGAAACCAAGCTCCGTTTTTTTTATCCAATAATCCGGTTCTTTATAGTCTTTTAAATAGATCGCTTTCGGGTTCGTATCGGTCATACTTTTCTCGCTATTGAGTCCATTTTACTGGTTTTTCGTCTTTATCGTCTGGCGCACACGGCGTAGCTTTTGGTGGCATGTAGGCCGTTCGTTCGGCTTCTTCTACGTTTTTGTGCTCGTAGGCGATAACGGCTTGCATACAGGTTTCACGCTGCTCTTGACTTAGTTTTTTGCCATCTGGCCATTTACCAATTTCCACCGCTGTTTTAAATTTTTCAATTACATCTGGCGTGAGCGCCTCGGTGTATTTATCTGTTGTCATAATGTAAAACTCTTAGTACTTTTTAATTTTCTAAACGTCTAAATTCTATTTAAACCAAACTTACTGATTACGACTGGCTGATCAAAGGTGAATGGCGTAGAAATCCGATTACGAACGTTTGCTGTTTAACGTTCGATAGATTCCTGCATAGATAACCCCAGCCACTAAACCGCCTAAGTGAGCCCAGTTCGCAATACTGCCGGCAATAAAAAAATCAATGAATCCGGCAAAGCCAACAGCCAGCCAAACCATCATAAAGATGTAAATACCCGGCGGCATAAACAAACCGGGATGGCGATAAAAACGGTGCAGCATAAAGACGCATCCGAAATAACCGTATACAACACCCGACAAGCCGCCAAAATTGAGTGAGCCACCCAAACTATATTGCAGAATATTGGATACCAAAGCACAAACCAAAAATAGCCCGAAGTAATGAACCTTCCCCATAAACGGTTCTAGACGCTTACCCACTTCCCATATCCACAAGGCATTAAAAAGAATGTGCATCACACCAAAGTGAAGAAAAGCCGGGGTCACTAAACGCCAAACTTGCCCTGTACTCGCAATATACTCCAAGGGCGCAAACATCACGCTAATCTTCAGCGCTCTGGCCTCAAAAAAAATCACTAAGTAGCCTAGTACACCGCAGAGAATGATTGTAAACGTCACAAGATAAGGCAGGATCTCTATCAGTCGCCTCGGTGATTGGGCGGATGGTCGTGCCGCCTCTAGCTTTAATGACTCAATATCGTTCAACCACGCATTAATCTCTTCAATATGACGTTCGTCTAGCAGCCAAAACTTTTGTACGCCATCTTCTTCAGTAAATCGATGAGGAATATTACGCTCGTTAAGTTTGCGGCTTAACGCACTTAAGTCCTGAGAAAGGGGGTATTCAGCAAATAACATATTATGTTCTTGTACCTATTTTATCATTGCGGTCATTTAGTTTTAAAGATGCTTTATGTTTTAGGTAACACTTTACCTAGCACCCTACGTATCCCCCTGCCTTGCACCCTACCGACACCCTTATACTTAGGATTTATGATCTTGCTCAACATCAACCCATTCGAATTTTGATTCTTCGAGACAAGATTCACCATCAAAGCGATAAGCTACCAAGCGTCCGTATTTAACGGCGCTGTAATCTAAACAGGCAATGTTATCGCGCAGCGGTTTGGGTTTGTTTTCTAACCAATAGTGGCCAACGAACACGGGCTTTTCATCAGTACCGTAATAAATTAATGACTGCTTATCTTCTTCCGTTAATGTAAACGCTGCGATATCGATCGGTAAAGGGTCTGGCTGAAACACAACGTCCCTAAAGGTTTCTGGGTTTTCGGCCCAAAACTTGGTTCGAAAAATACGCCGCTCATAACCGTCCCGCCCTAGAATCCAACGGCCTTTCGGTAGCCGCATATCGGTTCCTCGCGTGAGCCGGTCAATAAACCGAGCTTCTAATGAAGTACGATCGGAGGAGCGCTGTAAAAAGGCTTTATCAAATAAAGGCGACAAGGCTTCAGCATCAAATTCTGCAATAAGCTGAGCGTCCCAACACGCATGAACGACCCGAAATTTATCGAAATCCAAATACACCGGTAGAGACCTAAACCAATCGAGAAACATTCGCCACTCTTCAGGGTAAGAGGCAAACTGCATCAGCGTGTCAGAAATTAGGAGGTTGTGCCGAGCGTTATGAGGCCGGACATATTCCACGGAATCCGTCCCTTCCGATTCAGCTGTCGGGGTCGTATAGGCCAAAGCATTGTATTCATGGTTTCCCATAATGCACTGAGCAGACCCCGCATCGACCATATTTTTAACGATATGCAAGGCCTCACGAATACGTGGACCTCGATCAACAATATCGCCTAAAAATATTACCTGCCGAGAGGGATGTCGGTAAGCGGACTTTTCGCCGCTAGCACTTTCGTTTCCTCCTGGAGCATTACTCTCTTGACCCTCTTGTCCCTCTTGCCCCTCTTGACTGTACCCTAAGTTACTGAGCAGCTGCTCTAAGGTCAGCGCACAACCGTGAACATCTCCGATGATATCGTAGCCTTCGATCTGCTCTATAACCGTCACAGAGGCCTCCCTATAACGGGAGTCATTTGAATCATCATGCCTGACTCGCCCAGCCAAGTTTTGATCGGCAGGTTTCGTAAAAATCGTAACTTTCGGGGTGGATGAGTTGCAGCTTTCGATCAGATTTAGAAACAAACACTTCATCACCCGGCTGAGAAACCACGTGGGTTTGACCGTCGCAGGTCACATGGGGATGCAATTGATTGGAAGAACTAATCACCAGTTTGATTTTGCTTTCAGCATTCACAACAATCGGACGGCTGCTGAGGGTATGCGGGTTCATCGGCACCAAAACGATCGCTTCGAGATGAGGGTGCATAATGGGGCCACCGCCGCTGAGCGCATAGGCTGTCGACCCAGTTGGCGAAGAAATAATCAGGCCATCTGAACGCTGACGATAAACAAACTGATCGCCAATATACAGCTCAAACTCGATCATGCGAATGAATTTACCGGGGTGGACCACCACGTCATTGAGGGCGATACCTTCTGAGACGGTTTTACCCTCTCGTTTGACTTCGGAATGTAAAAGCCAGCGCTGCTCGGTACTGTATTTCCCTTCTAGCACTTCGCCCACTTTATACTCGATATCTTCGGGTGAAATATCGGTAAGAAAGCCCAAACGGCCTCGGTTAATGCCCAGAATTTTAACATCGTGACCGGCAAAGGCTCGTGCTGCCGACAACAAACTACCGTCTCCACCCACCACAATGATCAAATCGCAGGATTCCGCCAAGACGCTGCGTGGCAGTATCTTCAACTCAGATTCAGGCATGGCTGATGAAGTCTCTTCATCAATAAGAACGGTAACATCCTGTTTAGCCAAAAAGGCCACAAGACGCTGTAAAGAAGATTTGGTGCTTTCGCTAGCCAAACGTCCAATCAACCCAATGGTCGAGAATTCACTCATAATCTGCCCTAGCGGTATAAATCAGCTGCAAAAGTTAGCTGTAAGAAGTTAGTTTTGAAGATTTAATAACAAGAACCCGTTGTGCGAATTAGCCACACGGCCAATATGGAAACTATACGGCAACTATTGCGGCAACTACTATTATGGCGAGGGAGAGCCTTCACTCATGAAAATACCCCCACCCAAATCTTCACCCGTTAATTTTACACGAGATAGGGCCATGCGTCGCTTTAACTGAAAAGCAAGTGATGCGTCTCCCTCAGCCGATTAATAACATCATTCTGTCCCGATCAAAACCGCATTTTAAAACAATCCAGCTCAGCCTGCTAAACTGAGTAGGATCACATAGAATTTAAGACCGGAAACGATCAGCTCGATGCATAAAACGTTATGGCTTCACTACCAGCACGCAAGCGTACGGGATTTAGCCTGGCTACTGCTCTCCCCTAGCTTATTTACCGGCAAACTCGGCGAATTCGACACTTGGCACCTGGACTTAGAACCCGACATTCTTACTCAGTGGCTCACAAAGCTCGACGCTTCGCTCGTGAAAAGCCCTACGCTATTCCCTGAAATTGATCGGTCACAATTTCGGCGATTGGGCCTTTACTGCGAAGCCTTATTGAACTTTTATTTACACCACGCCCCGCACGACCATACCCCAACAAATGACCAGCGATATTCCACTATCGTGAAAGCCTTTCGTGTACAGAATGCAGAACGCACCATAGGCGAATGTGATTTTTTGATTGCTAAAGCAGAAAGCCATTTGACTCACATCGAGCTGGCCGTAAAGTTTTTCCTATTAACGGAAGAAGATAACAGTGAATGGGATGCCTGGGTTGGGCCCAACGCGATAGACAGGCTGGATTTAAAGCTTCAGCGGATGATCACTCACCAGCTACCCCTATCGCAACGCAAAGACACCGAAGCGGCTTTTGTTGAATTAAAACAAGAAACACACAGCCCCGGAGAAATCGAATCGCTTCATTTTATTAAAGGGGTTTTATTTTTCCCTCACGATGCCAAAAACCCTCAATTGCCCAACGCTGCAAATCCCGATTTACGGACCGGAACTTGGATGCGTCTCAGCGCATTTCTGAGTTATGCGAAAGGTTATCAGCCGCAATGTATTTTATGTGAAAAAATGGACTGGCTAACGGGGCCAAATAATTTGGAGGAGGCTTGGAAGGATGTGGATACTGTAATTTCAGAAATGAGAGAGCTTTACGATCATCAAGCCCGGCATAAACAAAAAGCCCTACCGGGTATGCAAGTGTGGGTCAAAAACCCAGTCAATACTGCACAACTTATCATGGTGGTTCCCGATCACTGGCCGGAAACTAATTCGCCATCACGAAGTATATAATTTTCATCTGAAACTAAATACTCCGCCATCTCCTGGCCCGCGATACCACCAGCAAGCGCCATCACATTGTAGCCCTGCTTCCCCAACAGATACGCTGCGGCACGGCTCCTGCGCCCCGTATCGCAATAAAAAATGTGCGGTTTTTCTGGCGCCAGTAATCGCTTTTTAATGCTCAATAACGAAAGCGGTAAGTTTGCAGAAAAAGATAAATGACCTTCGCTGTACTCATCTTCTGTACGAACATCTACGTAGATAGGCTCTTCCAGCATATTCTTAATATCACCACGCGTGATTTCATCGACAGCTGGCTCGTTGAGCAACAATAAAAAGTCGCTTTTTTCTAACCGCATTAAAACGCCATCACAGGTCATCGTAATGGTAGCGTTACGTCGCTCATCATTCACTAAGGCATCTTCACCAAAACATCGGCCTGGGGTTATTTCAGCGAGTAATTCTGCTCGTAGCATATCGGCATCTTTGACCGTAACTTTTGCCGACCCTTCCTTGATAAAGTAACAGCAATCACCCTGCTCCCCTTCGCGAATAATGACATCGCCTTCTTCCACGACCATTGGCGTTAAACGAGTGAATATTTTTTCAGCATTTACCGGGGGGGCTTTTAAAAACAGATTAGAATTTAGAACGGTTTGCATCCATTCGATATCTTCATCGTAATCCCGCTCCATCGACAACTCAGACAGTAAATAATCGGAGATTTGACTCCAGCTAACGGTACGGTCGAGGCGATCACTATCAATTCTCAGAACCGTGCAATCAACATTCGCAGTACATCGTGCAGGACGTGGCTGCTGGTGCGCCAAGGGCATAAAGCTATCCGCAGCGCGAATGACGGTATTATGACCACCTGGGTATTCGAGAATCACTTCTCCGCTTTGTAAATAAACGTGCTGGTTATCAACACTCCCATCTTCAAAAAGGACATCGCCCGCAAATACAGAATGCACCGAAACGTGTTTAAAAATATCTTCGAGAAAGCTTGGACGGAGTGATTTCAGCGGCACGAGCGTGTCCGCTGTCTCATAAGCATCGAGAATAAGACGACCGTAAGAATGTGATAAAACTTCAAAGGGCATCATTTAAATGTTTTTCTCCAGATGACTATCAAATGAGAAACCAAAACCTCGCCGACCCTGAAGACCACCAGAGTGTACGGCAATAATATTACTGCCTGCAGGAAAGCGACCTTGCTTAACCTGGTCGACAATTGCCCACATTACCTTTGCAGTATAGACCGGATCAAGATCTAACCGCGTTTGTTGTTCAAACTCCTGCATGAAAGACGCCAACTCATCCGGGAACTTTGCGTAGCCGCCAGCATGGTAGCCATCAAGCAAACTCCAATTCTGAGATTCGCCGCCAAGATCTTGAACGGTCCTAATAATGTCACTTTCTAGCGCTGTGTGACCTTTAAGTACCGGAACGCCATACGTATAAACACCCCCGACAGGCTGCCGCTCAAAACCCGCAATTAAACCGGCTAAAGATCCGCCCGTTCCACACGCATGAAAAACAATTTCAGGCCGAAACTCAGCACTTAAGGTAATCCCTTCGGCTAGCGCCATACAGCCTTGTGCGCCCAACTTGCCGGAGCCACCTTCGGGTATAAAAAACACATCGCCCAATTTATCTTTTAATGTTTGGAGGTATTCCGCGTCATGACGGCGACGATATTCACTGCGAGAAACAAAGAGCAATTGCATGCCTAGGTTTTTTGCGTCGGCTAAGGTGTCACTTAAAACATCCGGTTCTTCACCGCGAATCACGGCAATCGTAGGAATTTCGTGTAGATGCCCGGCAGCGGCCAAAGCCAAAACATGGTTAGAATAAGCGCCACCAAAACTCACTAGCGGCCCTTCGCAATCACTGTCGAGATAGGCCTTTAGGTAGCCATGCAGCTTATAGAGTTTATTGCCGCCCATTAAGGGGTGTAATAAATCTTCGCGCTTAACAAAAACACGAACCGATTTTTGTTCGAAAAGATCAAAATGGATTTCTTGCAGGGGCGCGAGACAGGCAATCTCACTAAGATTGTAATCAAGCCAGTCGTTTGGCAGCAGCAAAGAGATAACCTTTTGTCACATGTCGATTAGCGGATAAGAAAGGCGCGCCAATCGGAAACCGAATTTTATTGATTCCCGGCGATTTTGAGCTGAGGCGTCTTGTTTGCCTTATGTTGATGGCAGCAATCCGATTCACCCACTATATAGTCCGCCGGAGATTCAACGCGAATGATATTCCCGCCACACAAATTACCATCGTTCTCCACAGCTTGGCAAACGGGCATGTGAAAATGTTCCAACCACTGCGCATAATGGTGTTCAGAAACACCACATTTGTCGGCGACATAGGTCGTAGGGCTGTCCATAAAAAGAGGAATTTCACTCACTGGCAGAGTGATATGGCCAGCACCGGGCTGGTAGGTAACAAAGCTGATGCCCGTTTCGAGCATACGACCTAACAAATGATCTCCGCTGTTGGCTATCAGCTCTTCATTTTCCTTGTGCACTCGGTCGAGTTCTTCGTGTACTTTTGCTTCTTGTTCATTGCGATACAGAATCTCCACCTCTCGCATCTGAAGCATTTCTTTGAGTTCGTTGGTTTCGGCTTCTAACTGCGCCTCCATCTCCAATTCGTGACGGGTGATCAACTCTTGCAGCTGATCGTGGTCAAAGGTTTCAGCTTGCTCAACCTTCACTTCAAAATATTCGCGCAGGCCTTTAATCTTTTCAGCCTGACCATCAATTGTTTCCTTGAGCGATGCATTACGCTCACGAAACTCATCTATTAAGGATTTGTTCTGATCCAGCGTTAGCCGGTACTCTTCAATCCGGGCATTGTATTGCTGTTTAAGTTCTGCGACTGAGCGTTCACGCTGAAGTAAGAGCGCATTAGCTTTTAAGCGCTGCTCTCTAATAGTGTGCGCCATTCGATCACGCAGCTCTTTATCGAACTCTTTGCGAAGGCGATCTGTTACTGCTAGCTCTATCGCTGCCCGCGATTGCCTGTCGTCTTTTTGCTGCTGGCCTTGCTGGCTTTGATGAAGCTTTACGTCTGGATCTGGCTCATTAAAATGAATCGCCACTCGATTGCGCACAATCGCTTCGTTTAGCACTTTGAATTCGTGCTTGGTGCGCAGATCCGGGTCCCACATATAAGTCGACATGTGTTTTATCGGGCACTGAGCCGCACAGACCAAGCCTATCGGGCCATGTCCAAGGTTTACGCCTTTACGCGCATGCTGCGCCAACTGAATGAGGGGAACACTGGTGCCATGATCGACAAAACCATCGGAGGAGAACCGAACTAAGTAAAAGACGGCATTAACAATATGATACTGGGAGTTAATTTCGACATAAACGCCGTGCAGCACGCGATTGGCTAAATCCATCGCTGGGACGTAACCATCAAGGAGCGCTTCGAACTCGGCGAAAGTCATTTCTCTGATTAATTCTTTGTCTTCAGAAAAAATGAATACTGCGCCAGCCAATTCAGTATCTTCGTAAATCACTAGCCAAACCTTTGCTTATCACACACAAGCTATTTCAACTATAGCCAACTTATTGCGCTTTTTTTAAGCGCTATTTTCAGCCTTGAATAAAGTTTAGACCTTATCGCCTAGTCTTCTTAGTGAGAATTAATTATCTAACAAGAATACTCTTAAAATTGTGAACTGCATCTCCTCGCTTATACTTTTTAACGATATAAACGATATTTTTATGTGTAGTCCGTCACAAAATTCCTTAGATTTTGTCATTATTTAAAACATACTTATAACTTATAGGAATTTATAAACCGCACAGAGAACTACGCCACCCGAGCAGTTCAACAATTGATGAACCGTTAATCTATACGGTCTCTACTCTTTCCCGACTCTTCCCCTGCTTCGATTCCGTTTTCTCCCACAATAATAAATAAGAGAATCACTATGAGACATCTAAAGCTAAAACAATGGCTCGTTACTCCGTTTTTGACCATCCTTTTCATTTACAGTCTTGCTCCTCATTGCTTCGCTTCCACTCCGCCTGGGGCAGAACGTCATATCTTTGACCACCCAACAATAAACGGGCCTCCAGGTTATGCCGCAGCCGCCGATATCAGTGGTGCTCTCAACAAGGTTCTGATCGTGGATTCTGGCTTTGATACGGATAACAACAATCGCTCGGAAGATGAGCTGGCGAGTTAAAAGCAGTGAACTCATGATGCATAACAAATGGTATCCGGTTGCGTCTTACGTCGAAGCAGAAGGACTAAGATCTACTTATATGCCTTACCATTCTGTGGTGCATATGGATTACACATCAACAAGAATCCGCTTTACTTTTGGCGGCCTCAAATATAACTACCGCAATACGCATTCATCGTATTTTGACACGAAAATCCCCAACCCTAGGGACAAACACTCGGGGCCTGATTATGCTATTTCACAAGCGATAGATTTTGCTGTCGAAGCGTATTAGGTAGGAAAAATAGGATATGAATAATATGTGAAGAGTAAAATTAACCTGTGGTCTTTTTATTCGAAACAGCCTTTGATGAACAAACTCAAAAGTTTACGTCAATCGGCCACAGGTTTTTCGTCTTTATTATTGCTTCTTTATATCTGTCGTTTTTGGCACCAAACTCACATAACCCCAACAATTATTACTTAACACGTAATAATGAACAATCTAGGGAAGGCCTTAAGCCTATACAGAACAACACTCATCAATGGCGCTTTCAGCATAAGATATTTCCGCATCGATGTAGGCATCTTCAGCGGGTTCATTCAATTGCGACAGTTCTAACATTTCTTCTAAATAATCCTGCATGTAATAAAACCTCTTACTCTCTTCTCTTTATTTACGTTAATTTTTTATTTGTTGCATTAAGGTATATAACCTTATACGTATTAATAACAGGAAAAAGTCAATAATTTATAATATTTGTGCAATGAAACCAATTTTATATCACTAATTAATACTAAATGGCGTGAAAAATGGGAAGACGGGGGACGGGGGACGGGAGACGGGGAACGGGGAACGGAAAAAGTATGGCGCGCAGTATTAGATTGCTTTGGAAAATACAAAGAGCTGCCAATACTACGTGCTGTCGTCCTTAGTCAGTCTATAGGAACTAAAACCTAAAAAACTAAGTACGAGGAATAAAAACCTGACTAGTAGTCCGCATATTCAAATGGACTCAACAACGACCCAACCCTATTAAACCGGTGCTAATTCTACTTTGACTACTAGTCAGGAAAAACTTAAAACATTTTCGTTAACTCGATCAAATTAATTCGTACTATGATCGTGAACCATTCGGTATTGATAATACCCAGTGAGATTCTTCAAACCAAAATGGCCATAAGGTACAGATGAGAATTTCTTCTCGCCCGTATGACGCGGAATTCGGCATGTATTTTTACCCCAGACCTTACAAGCGCCACCCACAAGCTGATCCACACTCGACCACATGGAATAGCGATAACTGCCCTCGTAACGAGATGACTTATTCAGTTCTTTCAAGAAGCTAGACATTCCATATACACGCCACCACACCATGTAACCGGGATAAAACCCATTCGTTGAACCACACGTTGGCGTACTCGGTCCCGAGAAATAACAACTTGTTAAGCCCTGGTTAGCACCAGCAATACCGACAAAAGTATCGACACTAGACGTTAGACTTGAACCGACGTTGTAGCTTCCACCAGCTAATGCATCGCTTGCGCTCCCACCCTTGATGGCTTTTCGAGCGACTGTAACGCCCATGCTGTGGCCGATAATGTCGACCTTGTCTGCACCGGTATAAGCTTTAACAGCTTCAACCATTTTACGAATGCGCATCACAAAGTCTTTGGAATGATAATATGATGCCGCAGATAAAGCAGATGCAGGGCCATAGGTAGTGCAATACAATTCCGAAGAGCGATAGCCTTTGGAAAGGAAGTAATCGACCGAGTCATCCCATCCGCCCATCGAACCGCCAAAACAACGATCGGCATTACCGTGAATATAAATAACCGGTTGATTCTTGGCACAATCCGTATTGGAGACTTTCCCCCCGAAACTTCCCCCCTCTAGATCACTGCGATCTAATCCGTAACCCCCATAGCCGTTATTGTCTAGCCAAGTGTTAAAATGCGAAGTGATCCCATAGTCCAGATACTGGCCTTCAGTGGAATTACAGGTCGCGCCAAAGGCATGGCTTCCCGCAAGCATGCACACAAGCAGTGCGACGCCCTTAAAAAAGAACTTGTTTGTTAAATTCATCATGATGACTACCAATTTATTATTAGATTTATCGATAATGCACTGTGACTTCACTATCCCTGAGAATCTGCCTTCATCGGAGGGCAGAGACATATCCATAAACAGTGTCGGGGAGGGATATTAAAAAGGATGAGGGTCATCGTATATGACAATGGCGGGCAATCGAGCAGGACAATTTCGCTCACGGAGCGAAAAACACGAATACAGGATAAGACCCGAGAACAAGAATTGAAAAAACTCAAAGCGAGGACAGGAGCAGTCAGCCCCCATAAACAAGCGCTTACTGCGAACGAATTTATGGAGGAAGACTAACCCTTTCTTTCCCTGTATTCACTGGGAGTAGAGCCATACCAGCTTTTGAAGGCACGTGAAAAACTGCGTAAATCAGAAAACCCAAGTTTTTCGGCAACATCATCCGTGTGGTATCCAGCGTCTAACAAGTGTATGGCCTGTGTCTGCAATACATCCTGACGAACTTCCCGAAAACTGGTCTCTTCCTCGGTTAAGCGACGCCGCATAGTCGCAACGCTCATCCCCAATTGGCTGGCGACTTCCGATTGATCTTTGAATCGCTCAAGCAAAACCCCCCGGACCTTTTCTTTGGTCATAAAGGAATTCGTCTGTGTTTCAGCGGTTTTACACAGGTTGACCATTGATGAAAATAAGGCGGCAGCGGTAAAGCCCCCCTCTGGAACCTGCATGGGAATATCACCGACAGAGGCATCATATGACAAAACATAATGACTCGAATTATAGCGAATACGATCATTCCAAAACCGTAAATGCCTAGCGCTCGAGTCAACAGAACGTTTAATGGAAACAGAAGGTTTTGATACCCCATCAGCAAACCCTGTAATGTGGCAGAGCATGCCGTGCATAAGGATCTGCACACATTCCATACCAAAAAACAGAAACGACTGTGTTTCTAGTAAATAGGGGAAACGGCTATCGTCTGTCGTAAACATCAGCAGGCCATCGGCTTCCTTGACCTTGTTATACGGCCCGCCGTTCAACAGGTTGCTCACTTCAGCAACCTTATACAAAGCTTCTCGTAAAGTTGAGCAAGAATTAAGGTGCGTCAGAGCAAACTGGGTGGTGCCGATAATGAGAGGACGCTCGGACAGGTTACATGTCTCATCGAAGTAAATAAGCGATAGCTCGGCTAATATTCGAATGTAATCCGCCAGTAAAATATAACCTTCCGGCTTATCCAGTAAATTTTTAGCCAAACCTAAGCGCAGCACAATATCTTGCAGTGAGATACCTGCATCAATGGCCATCTGAAACACTGGCCACACATCCTCCAAGGACACTTCAAGTCCGGTGGAATAACCACTCTCTGAAAGATCAACGTTGTCGTGCTTAGAATCAGGGCCAGGCCCGGCAGGTACTGTCATGGGAATAATATTAGCTAAAATTTGTGCAACTACCAAGCTGCGAAAGTGACAGCAATATAATCTTATTGTCTTAAAAATACAAAAAATGACACTAAAAGAAAAAAGCCACGTGTTTAAGGTGGCTTTTTTTGCTTGAAATCCCGTTCCATTCTCCCTTTTTAATTCCGTTGCTTCTAACCTCCCTGATACAATTCCCTTATTTCCACCGCTCCAAGAAACGTACCAATATACGTTCCAATATAAATCTCCCTTATACAACATTCCTAAATTTTCATCCGTAGTAGCTGATTAAGGCATAAAAACCCCGATTCACCCTTAGCAAACCACCCAGCCATTACCTGAACACACAACTACCACTGATATAAAATGCCGAAATCACTCAACATGATTTCACCACTGGCCTCTTGGTAGGCTTTACGATAAAGCTCTTGCAGGGGTATTAAATCAAAATTAATTGTTCTTCTTTCTATACCATCGCACGAGTCTTCCACTGGGTTACTCAGAACAGTCATAAGCTGTACCGGCAAACTTTCCATAAAAGAACCGTTAGTCGACAAATAGAATTCATGCTCCACACAGCCACCGCTGTACTCCACTTCCAGCGTTAGCACATCGCCATCGAGCGACGACAGTAATACCGTGGTTTCAAAAACGGTATCGGGTAACTCGCCAGAAGCAAAAATATAAATCGGTCGATCGGAAAAGGCCAATCGATCTTCGATGCTCTCACACTCCCCATCAAAACTAGCCTCTGCACCAGCAGAACCAGCACTACAGCGATTGCCGTAGGTTGAATAGTCATGCGTAGGACAAGGCGTCGTAATACAGTTGATCGTAGTAGGAGCTTTCGCACATACAGGGTCGTATAAGGTAATGCACACACTACCAACTGTATCGCCGCCATCACCAGCCGAAGGACTGTTGTTGCTACCCGCCCCTAAAACTTGTTCGGGAGAATCACCGGACCCCGAACCACTGCAGGCGGTTATCAGCATTACGAGAAAAACAGCACTCAGACATGACCTAAACGGAGCCAACGACTGAAAAATCGGCATACGAGTTACCTATCGAAAGAAAAAGATATTAAATAATTGCTGATCAATCTACCACATTGAGTTTTTACGTCTGTAACAAAATGTAATAACTTAATTTTTGAGTGCCTGTTAGCCCAACAATAAGCGCCTGCAGGCCCAAGAATAAAAAATTAAAGTAGGCTTTCCGAAAAGTTAGGACCACAATCTCCAGCAAAAGGCTCTTGCAAATCGTAGTAATCATCACCCCATATTTCAAAATGCAAATGCGGGCCGGTAGATTTCCCTGCACTTCCGACTTCTGCAATTTTTTCTCCTCGCTCAACAATGTCACCGGCTTGCACCAATACCGAACCACTTTTTAAATGATCGTAACGCGTCGCGAATATCTCGCCACCAGGATGTTCGATCACGACAACGTTTTTGCCGTAAAAGCACCAAAAGCATAAAGACTCATCATCATTTACAGAGCAGTAGTTACCTGCCTCAGTACACACGGCATAACCGTTATCCATTCCAGGAAACAAATCACTATTGGGCGAAAGGCATTCTTCAACGATACTATTTTCCGTACAACGGTCACTTGCTTCAGGGTGATCAAAAGCCCATAAAACCACACCGCTATCAGCAGCGTATACATCCACCCCGCTATCCATTTGAGACCAGGACATTAATGAAATGTCCGTACCCTGGTGACCGACATATCCTGGGTCACCACAGTTAAAGGATACCCCGTCTTCGTCAATATCCGCATGTTGAATCGTACAGTCTTGCCCAAGAGTACAATCGATAGGCCATAATAATTTACCCGCCTCCTGAGTGCTTTTCCCATAGCCTGAAGAGGCCGTAGTCCCCGAATACTCCAAAAACTCTTGTGTTACAGGATCGGTAGACGCATCTTTTTCAGATGATTCACCACTACAGCCCAATAGAAAACAAAACGATAAAAACGCCACTGCCATTTTCATTTTAGATACTCCTAAAATTTTCATGATTTACAGATGGCTTTTGTGACGAGCAACGCATGCAGACGAGGCATCCTCCCCCAATAGGAAGATAGATTTATCCCACTAAAAAATAATGGGCATAAATCGACGCCATGTAAGCATGGAAACTTATTCAAAAGCCGTAAAATTTTAAATGCGAAAAACGGGGAAAAACCTGAAAACAGCTACAGAGAAATCAAACTAAAACAAAGAAAGATGAGATCCATTATTTGAAGGTGATCCTTAAACTAAACTCCAATGTACATATACCGAAAAGACTGGCTCCAATAGAACAAATTTTAATCGTATTCAATCGTACAAACGTCCATTTAACGCAGGAAGCATAATAACCTTTGGCGCGTAAACCACAATTTGAAAACCTGCAAATTGTGACTCGCACCTATGTTTAAAAAAAAGATTGAAATATTATTGAGTGTTTATTATTCACGTGAACAAAATTATTCACTTAACGTATTAATGTCTCAGCTAGGCGCATCGTTATTATCGAATTCAAATGAGTGAAAAATGATTTACAAGACAAGTAATTGAACATTAATTAATCGACCAGGAAGCTGTCGATAAAACAGCCTTCGTTACTGCGATATCGTTTATAGCGAATTACCGCTATAAACACTGCCTCAACACAACAATCAAGATCCTGATCACGCTTCTCTTAAGCAACCTACAAAGCAGCATAAGTCATGACCTCGGCATCACCATCAGTACTTTTTTTACAGACGGTAACCCTCCGCGTTTCGGCAATTACAACCATCGTCTGCCCAACAGCAGCTCTCTCTACAGAAAATTTCATGTTTTTAAACATTAAACCTGCCCCCTGTAAATGGTTCATTATTTCAGGTTGATTTCTGACAAACCGTTTAAGGGTTCTATAACTATTGAGAGCAGATTTATCCACATAAAACTTTATTCTCTGTACTGACGATGAATAGAATGGGAGATTGTCATTTTTTATGCCTTGCGTAGCCAGCACAACTTCCCAATCGACACTAGCGTCGACAAATACATGTTTAAAGCGCTCTAATAGTACTGGGGGAGGCGTGTTTTCTTCTTTGAAATTCACCGTATATTCGTCAGAATAAAAATGCCTGACATCTTGCCCAAGATTGTCTAATTTAAAAATGATCTACAGTCACAGCGTACTTTCGGGTCAATTGAGAGCGTACACACAGTAAACGGCAACATTTACTTTCAATACGCCAATTAGAAAGGCCTATGGTTCCTAAGTCGTGAAGCGAAAAAACCCAGTTTGATCAGTGACGCCCTCCCCCCGAATAACTTTATCTTGTCTTTCTCCGAGAATAAGCTGTATTACCTCTCCGGCGGAGCGTGTAGAGAATCCGACATTTACGTCATTGATTTACTAACGAATGGAAAAGAAACATATCTAAAAATGGAGAATAAGGTTATCGAAACCTCATCCTTTCACCCCGAAAAAGGCAGCGTAGGAAGGCATTTTTATTTAGCAGAATCCAATATCATTTCGCTTGAATAACGTAATACCTTTACTCGACACTGGATCGAGACTCAGGCTTGGCAACAAAGCAACCTTCAATATTTTCTGCATTTAATACGCGATTAACATAAGCATTGTGAATAATAATGTTATTTATTCACGATCTTAATTAGCTTACCTCAGATTCCAACGGGCTACGCACCCTTAACCCTTTATATTTTTCGAGAATGTATTCGAACATCAACTATTCCGAATCAAGCTACACTGACCTCATGATTTTGAAAAGTCGATCAACGTTTTCTGAATTGGAATGAGAACGAAAAATCAAAAAACCGCAGAGGCGGTCACTGCACTTGGTCATCAACTCGACCTCGAAATCGTCGCTGAAGGAATTGAAAATAAGCATCTTGCAGATCTTGCTCAAGAAATTGACTGCGATACAGGCCAAGACTTTTGGTTTGACACCTCCGAATTTGCGCAGCCACCTAAAGGGGCTTCGCCCCTTTAGGTTCAATATTATTGTAAGCCTGGAGTGGAAAGCAACAAAAAGGACCGTCGGGATTCGTCACCTCGAATTTCCTTCTTAATCACCTCTTGAATAGATAGGTCGTAAGTGTCTGCACCAGGATTATCGTAGATAAACGTGTTGATATGGGAGGGGTTTACACCTAAATTCTCCACTATGGATTGCACTCTGGTTAAATCAACGGTGTTATTCTCTACTGGAGCGTGTATTTTTAAAATGCCATCATAGCCAGACCCGTACACCCAAAAGAGGGAAGATTCAAACTCAATATCTGTTGTTGAAGACAGTGATATGAAATCGTCAACGACATCCATTTCAAGGTCCGCTATGTCTAGCAAGTTATATTCAGGTGTAGAAGACAATTCTGAAGTTGGTACTCGCATTACATAATGTTCGAATAACTGATAAGGGCCCGGGTTCGAACCGCTTGAGAAAAGTCCGTTGAACGAACTGTTCATATTGACATAATTGATATCACTGGGGAAAGAAATTAGCCTTATTTCAGTATCACTGCTGATACTCTGGTTTACATATTGTAATTGGTTATCCGATAAAGAGAGATCGATGTAATCAAATAAAGGATCGATTTCTCCAGAATTATTATGATCATCTAAAAATTTTACTTGCATCAATGCGACGCCTTCGTAATTAAAGGTGCCTGTATTCATAGTGTCCAGCGTACCCACAGTAATTGAACTGCTACCACTAAATTCTACCTTCTTAAATTTTTGTAAAACGTCATTTGTCACAAATACAGACGATTGCTGTTGTTCGCAAATTTCGATGTTCTGCCATAGGCCATTGGATGATGAATCCTCAACACCCTCGATTACTAAATTTGAAGAGTCGGTCGAATTCGCTTCGCTGTCGGTCAAGGTTATATTGTAGAGAGGACAGCCACAGGAAGATACAACATCAGCATCCAATGAAAAATAATAGCTTTCGGCTGGACTAGCATCGATAATAACGGTATCTCCACCGATTTTGTTGACTCGCAGAAGTTTTCGCCCTGATGTGTTTTGCGTGAAACTATAGGTCTCTTCTAACCCAGTATGCTCTACTGTATTCGTAATTTCATTTCCGTTTATATTTGTGAATGATATATCAACATTTTGATTCACTGGACTACCACAGCGATCGAAGTTATCCGACAAAACCACGGTAAACGTAGAACCTAAAGATTCTTCACTGCCACCGTCGTCTGAATCTCCGCCGCATCCAGATAGCATTAAGGCTATGGATATAGCCACAAGATATACCCAAGTTTTACGATGAGTTTGTGTTAGTACTTTCATATTTATTTCCTTTGGAGGAGTGTTAAAAAACTAGCATTCAATAATATGTAATTACAAATGTACGCTCCATACTCATAAGTGCTTGCCGAGGATTGATACACAACTTATATAAGATCAATTGGCGTACCCACTTTTCATTCTGCCGGAAAGAAGTATTTTCATTCCAGATCAATGCGGTCTCACCAAAATATTTATCGAAATATCTATATCCCGAACCATAAACATGGAATCACGTATCATGACAGGATCGCGCCAGTGCTCGCAACATACCTTATCGGTTTGATCGATATTCACCGATAATCAAGAGCGGTGCTTGATAAACGGACGAGGGATCTTAATTGCGCAATGAAATATTTGCAATTACACAAATTAAAAAGAACTCTGAACGTAGCCCGAATTCTATCCGTACCGTTTACGAAATAGGAATCAACGGGTCAAAGTGGAATGGGGCTTAGTTAAGGCTATTTGATTCATTATTTCTAAAGGTGCGCTACCCTATAGTCATGCTTTATAATTTCAATATTGAACCACTTTGAGCATTACCTTTCTGCCATGCGATCACGTAACAAAACAAACCAACGTAGCTGTTGCGAGCGCTGCCTCTATCCACTCATCGTGTGCGTATGCTCAGAAGTAAAACCCGTCACAAGCAATCACACCTTCACGATACTTCAACACCCCTCCGAAAGTCGTTGCGCAAAAAACACTGCCCACCTCGTCCAGCTTTGCGTATCAAATTGCAGAATTATTGTTGGCGAAACCCAAGAGGATTTTTCTCATATCCGGAACTTAATCGCCACGGACAATCAACAGACGGTGGTACTCTACCCGGCTCCCAATAGTGAAGGACTGGAAAAACTGACTATTGCCACTCCGGAAAATCAAAGTGGTGAAAACATACACGTCATCCTTCTCGACGGCACCTGGAAAAAGGCTTACAAAATCTGGCAATTAAACCCTTGGTTACATACCCTGCCTCGCTATCATTTAAACGAATGTTCAAGTCAGTACGATATTCGTAAAACACCAGGAAACATATCAGGCGTCTCGACACTTGAAGCGGTTTGCGAGCTTATCAGACACTTCAATCCACATATCGATACCTCACCGCTAACACGCTGCCAAGATAAAATGATGCAGCCGTACTTACGCCATATAAAAAAACCGTAAGGGAAACTCATGCCTTACTTTATGTAGCCATTGCACTCTTTACCCCAGTTATGAATAGCGCCCTGAGCCCGAGATTCAGACCAATTCCATTCATACCAGCGATTGTTAGCGGGTAAATTTCTGCTCATTTTTTCTTGCACAGAGCAATCTATTTGACTAGGAAAAACTTCCCGCCCCTGGTAAATACTCACATATGCGTCTGCGCTTAAATTTCTCAAATATTCACTGTCCAACACCTCATTGTGGTTTAGGTTGTATTGCGCGATTCTTGCATCAGGGTTGACAATGTTAAGCACTGCGACAAACACCATGGCTTGTGCAACCATATTAAAAATAAGCCGACCTCGATTACCGCGCAGTACGGTCATATAAAATGTGACCAAAGCAAAGATTATGTAGAGCATAAAAATACTGGAATAAAAACGTAACTCTGTTAGCCCGTACATTTTCACGTAAATAACCATTCGATGAACAGCGGAAAACTCCATAATAACAACCGCTACAATCATTATCGTGGCGAGACGGTTAAACCAAAGTTTCATCGTTTTACTTTCATCTCGCTGCAACCAATGACCTACAAGTAACAATGACAAAGAAATAATGGCTAGCCAAATCAACTCCCAAAACCCACTGCGCGCATAGGCAGAATAGGTAAGACCATCCGACTCCGCCACCAATTGATCACCGCCAAAAAAGTACCCAAATTGAACGACGATATAGCAGAAGAATAATGCATTCACACTAACCAACATTGTTAATAATTGAGCGCCGTCTAGGCGTAGAATCGATTTTGCCTCTGAATCTTTATCGACGACGGGACCTAATACGGTTGCATACAAAAAAGTGGCGAGGAAAGGCCAGTAAATAAGATACTCCAATAAGGTCGACCACAGACCCGATAGATCAATGGAAAACACCTCGCGAGCGAAATTGCCAAAACGCACATCCGCCGATATCAGCAAAGAACCCAGCACAAAGACAATCGGAAGCACCCAAACTAAGCCCATGGCAACTGAACGAAGGCGATATGTATCCTGCATCCCCGCGAAAGGTATATTGCACGTAAACGAAAACAACTTAATACACGAAACGCACACCAGAGTAATAAAATGAAACGGTACCTTAAACCAAGCCCAGGCGTGAATATGCCTGATATCCCCCCCTAAACGCTGGGCAAAAGCCAAGCTCAAAACGGTAAAAATGCCTAAAATATTTAGCCAATATAAAACCAGAGAATCCCGAAAAACAAGTAAACAAGTGAACCCGGCCCCTGCCGCAACCAAGCCTTTTTCAATATTCGTTAATGGTAGTTTCGTATACAACCGCAAGCAATAAAACGCCGTAAGGCTGCACATTACCAGCAAGATGAAATCCAATCCCAATCTCGACCCCTGCAGTAATTGAGACGCGATGAGCGTCAAAACTGAACTCGTCGCCAATACGACTAGAGTATTTTTCGAGAGGGGTTGGGATGGAGACTGTGATTCGGATAGCTCACGTGTATCAGCGGTTTTATCGTTATTCATGGGGTAGCTCCTGATTAGTTGACAACAGTATGTGCTCCGCTTGTGCAATACCGATGACAGGCACGTGCAAATAGTCAGGAAGATTTGTGCAAATTCAGTGCAAGCCGTATTCACAATTCCGGTATATTGCTAGTCTCTTTGGTAAGCATCCAAACACTCGAAATTAAGCGGCCGCAGCATGAGAATAATCACATGAAAACAATTCTAGTCGTCGACGATGATCCACATATTCGGGAAGTTGTACGATTCGCACTGGAAAGCGCAGGGTTTGCTGTATTAGAAGCCGAAAACGGACGTAGAGCCCTAACGATCTGGGCCAACGATAAACCCGAGCTAATCGTTTTAGATCTTATGATGCCTGAACTCGATGGCCACGATACCTGCCGTGAAATACGTAAATCCTCAACCACTCCCATTATATTTTTAACCGCTAAAAGCGAAGAAATAGACATGATTATTGGGCTTGAATTAGGCGGCGATGACTATCTCGCCAAGCCTTTCAGCCCCAGACACTTAGTTGCACGGGTTAAATCTGTACTGCGGCGCTGTGAACTGACCCAAACAGCGCTTAGCGCTCAAACCAACAGCGCTAAGGTTGAACATGGCCACCTTTCCCTTCATACCGAGACATTTAAAGCGTTTTGGCAGCAACATGAATTAACCTTAACCGTTACGGAATTTAACCTCTTACGAGTCCTTGCCGAACGGCCAGATAAAGTATTCAGTCGCGAAGAGCTTATGCAAAAAGCCTATGACAATACCGTCGTCAGCGACCGCACCATCGATAGCCACATTCGCAGGGTCAGGGCCAAGATTACAGCGGTTAGTGGAGACGCGATCGAAACCATTCATGGCTTAGGCTATAAACTGGGTTGCGCACAATGAACTGGCAACCCCGTATACGCACAATACTGTTAATCGTTAACATTCTGATCCTCACCGTCACCCTCGGCGGGGTTAACTTACTGCGAATATTTGAAACAACGTTACTGCGCCAAACAGAAACAGAATTAAATACCCAAGCAACGTTTATTGCCGCCTTATACAAAGAACTTTATGCCCAGAAACTCGGGGAAGGTATCGACGCTCCCCTGCGAGTTAGCGAAGACGAAGTCACCTGGACTCCACTTCACAGCACCATCAATCTCGATACCACGCCAATGGTCGAAGAAGAGCCGAAACCGGGCCCATATACAGGCCCAGCCATTATTGAAGCAGAAAGGCAGGTTGGCCAAGCTCTTGTCAGAATATTACAAGATGCACAAAGGCATACACTCGCCAGTATTCGAGTCGTCAATCATGACGGCGTCATCATCAGCTCCACTAATTTAATGCATGACAATATACTTTTGACGCTCACTAACCGACCCGAAGTTGTTGCAGCGCTCAACGGTGAACACCAAGTAATTTTACGAAAAAGAGCCTTAACTCACGAAACGCCTAATGCTTTTTCCATAAGCCGCAGCGCTGGCTTTCGCATTCACGTTGCACACCCGATCACGTACAATACTAAGAATATTGGCGCGGTCGTTTTATCGCGAACACCTCAAAGTATCTACCAATTAATGGGGCGCCATAAAATTGAAATAGCATCCTACATAGGCTTTGCTATCTTGCTGGTTTGGCTCATCGCTACATTTACATCACTGACGATTCGAAAACCCATCATCGCAGTAATGAAACAGGCCGAACGTGCAAAGCGAGGTGAAAAAGGCGCCGTTACACCACTCAAGTACCCTGGCAGCCATGAAGTTATGGAGCTTTCATCCTCTGTTGCCGATATGGCCATAACACTGGAAAAACGCGCCGATTATATTATGGAGATTTTATCCCACGTCTCGCATGAATTTAAAACACCGGTAACCGCTATACAGGGCGCAGTAGAACTGCTCATCGACCATAACGACACCATGAGCAATGAACAACGACATCGATTTTTACACAACCTTCAGCAAGACGGCCAAAGGATTGAGAACCTAGTTTATCGCGTCCTCGACCTTGCTAAAGCCGATGTAAAAAGAGTGTCAGGGGAAACTATCCAGGCGAATAAAAGCCTTGATCAAATAATCCAATCTTACATCCACAAGGGGATTTCCGTTGAACGAGAGCCTAGGTCAAAAGATTCTAATAAAGATGACCAGGTATCCATTAGTATCGACCAAGAATCCTTTGACAGTGTTCTAGGCAACCTTTTTGACAATGCCATTCAAGCTAAGGCATCGTGCATTACTGTCAGTACAGAAGTAGTATCCCGATCAGATTCACGGTTCTATAGCATACGTGTTCAAGACAATGGTGAAGACATATCAGAATCCAACGCGGAAAAAATGTTTGAACCATTTTTCACAACCCATAGGAAAACAGGAGGAACGGGATTAGGGCTATCAATATTAAAATCTTTACTAACCTCCCAGGGCGGGGATATTGAATTTTGTTATTCAACCCCAGAAAGAGTTAAGACATTTATTGTGACGATTCCTACTATCTGAAACTACGTTATCTGAGACTAACACTCTTTTACCGGCCCCGCATTTCACTCATAGAAATATTTTCTTATAACACTAAAAAAGAAATGCCCCGAATTTATCGAGGCATTTTTTATTAAATTTACATTTTTTTAATGAAGATTCTTAACAACCATCACCATCACTACTTTCAGTCCAACACGATCCAAACCTAAACAGCGTCACACTCGAAGAATAACCATTAGCTCTCCCACAACTGATAAATTCAGAGACAGGGAGCCTTTTCGCTATATAGTGCGCGATACAGGATCCACCAGCTTCCTCGTCGAAGTTTGGCCCCGGACCCGATACGGTAATCCCAATAGTATCGCTATCACCAGCACCTTCCATATCCGTTACACTATAGGTAAGCGTATAATTTCCTGCGGTGTTGCAATCGACGCTACCTGAAATCCCTATATTGGCGGTCAGATCACCATCCTCAATATCGTAGGCCGTAGCACTTGGCACACAGTCATCACCTACGCTATAAACATAAGGTCCTGCCGGTAAAGAAATAACAGGCGGGTTATTTCCAGGAATAATAATTCCACCCACACGAATGTTATTTTCAAACAACCACTGAGTTAGGTATACAGGGTATGCAAACCCGGTTTTATTGACGTAAGCACCACCAGTTGTCCACTCGGACCCTTTGTCACCACCCGGCCAAGCATGGCCAACACTGTTAATGTCAATTAGGCCAATGACTTCTCGACCATCGCGTAAACTCACACGTGCATCCGCCGTAGCACCGCCGCTATCAATTAGAACTTCTGTCGCACCCAAACTACCCGCACCGTAAACACTTTTCATGATGTCGGCATTGTCTTTTACCCACTCGACATCAACTAATGCAATTGTCCCTTGACCATAGCTTGCAGCGCCATCGCCATTTTTATCCAAGTCGCCATAGGCCAAAGATGAAATTTGAGTCTGTAAATCCGCTGCGCGAGCCCCCGCAAGCTGGTTACATTTTGCAATACCACGCGACACATTATGGGCAGGAGCGTCACTTAACGCTTCGGCATCTTGATCGCTGCCAACAGATGGCCCTGCAACGGAACCAATCCCTGCAAATATGTGCGGGTATTCACATGCGAGCTGTGCTGTCATCGCGCCACCAGAAGATAGACCTGAAACATAAACCTGCCTAGGGTCAATACTCAAAGAAGCATCTGCAGTTAGCTGCTCAACAATACTGACAAGAATCGCAGCATGATTAGAATCGTCCGTTGCTAAATGGTAATCCCAACAACCAGGATAAGACGTGCCAGCAAAAGGAATTGCGACGACCATACCGTACTCTTCGGCAACGTTAGCCCAGTTCCCGGCGTCTTTTAGGTCTTCATTGGATTGCGCACAACCATGAAGGTTAATCATGAGTGCGCGTTTGCCATCGATAATATTGGAATTACCCGCAATAGAAGAGTTAGGCGTATATAACCACGTGTCTTTTCCTCCTGAGCTGCCTAAACGTACCTCAGAAGAACCCCAGCCAGCATTAACACCAGCTGATACAGAAATACAGGCTGCAAAGAGCGCAGCAACTTTAAATGTTTTCATTGTAATTACCTGTCATTTGAATGGTGAGTTGTTAACCAACTCTTTATTATTTTTTTACTTAAGTCACTGCAGCTTCCACAACTCCTTTATATGTCACGTGTACTTATCCGATCACCAACAAGCAAACTAAAAGCAGAAACGCCTTAACGATTCGTCCCTTAAACATAATCACAACAAGAGAAACACGTCTTTACCAAGCACCAGAAGGTGCAATCACTATCCGCTTTAAACTCAAGACTACTACGAGAAAACAGGCAAAAATATGACGTAGGTCTCACATTTATTTTTTCCACAAACGGTGAAATTTTAAATTCGATTACATCGATAAATTTGGCGTCAATAACATTTTAATACGTGGAATTATTTTCTGATTTTACGTCAAGATAAAATTTAGATTTGATATGGCTGGGGAAAACTCTAGAATAAAATATGATTCTCAGTTTAAATCACGTACAACTTTCAAAACTGACGAGCCTGAAACTAACGATTACAAAAAATTCATTCTAGTTCCGACCTAAAATCTAATTTTTACGCCAATAGATGAAAACAACCGACGCCCTGCTGATTTGATGAGTTTACATTCATGGCTACCCTGCACAGGGTCGTATTCCACGCCATGGCTATTTATTCGTATATAAGTATTGATAACTAGCGCGTAACCACGAAGTGTTATAAAGGCGCTTTAAATTCGATCGCAGTAGGCGCCTGATTATGGATGAGCACTAACTAATGCCCATCCATAAAGCGGACTCTGCTCGAAAACTGCTCCTGCGTTGTCCTACCTTCTGTTTCCTTACAGCCATGCAGAAAAACAAAACACTCATCTTCGCGTCTCTACAAGCAGTTGCTTGTAATAAACAAGCTCCCACATATAGAGGCGAAAATCTAAGCATTCTTACTACCCTCACGATGAACTATTTTTTGGCGGTCACTAATTATTTAACAAAACACCCGGCAAGATATAGCTGCCATCCCTAACACTTTCATCCGGCCCATAAAGCCGCATGGTTAACCTAAATTGCCCATCTGGAGCTGGAAGCCAATTTGACTCCAATGATGATCCAGGGCTTTCAGATTGAACATACAAGGTTAACGACCCATCATCGTTATAATCTAAAAAATCTGATCGATCGCCAATAGAATAACGGTCGATAGGATTGGCAATTAATTGACTCTGAGAGTTGTACATTGTCAACGACCAAAAATAATTTGCCGGTGGTAATTCGTCTGGCGCAAGGTCAAGTGTGTAGTTATTAACGCTCGCGTCTAAAAGATTACTGTCAACGTCAACACTCGCACTAATATACGAAGCCTCAGAAATCGGTAAAGCATATAATCCGTACCACGCAATGATTGCGCGAAACAGGTAATCATCGTCAAAATCGCCCAATGCAGGGTTGGGGACAGACCACCCATTAACTCGAGCTAAATTACTCGGAAACTGAATAGACACCCGCGCATCATCAATCCCCTCTTGAATGACGCTTTGCTCACTTGCGCTAAAATCGTCATGATCATAAGTCAACCCAGAACCAATATTAAGCTGACTGAATTCCGCAAATAACAACTGTTCATCATTGGTAAATTGATGAAACTGCATCATAAAATTCATTACAGTAAAAAAGTCTGCCGAATCGTCCGATTTTGCATTGTACTCAGGTGGCCAATCTAACGCCTCAACAGCTGACGGAGGGGTACTGCCAATATAATCACTTAAGGTTGTTATTAATGTTTCATCCTGAAATACAGTCGCTGCAGGGATATCTTCTTCATTGCTCACGCTAACCCTAAGCAAAGCCAATACAATACTTGAATCCGCTTGGATAATTTGCAATTGATTAACATTATCAAAACTAGCGACATCCCAATCCGGGCCAGCAACCAAAACGTCAGCAGCGACTGAGCCTTGCTGCTCTGAAGCGATAATGGGTAAATTCTCCGTAACAATATCCAATAGCTGCACGCCATAGTAACGGTCCGCAACGTTGGGAACAGTGATGACAACAGGCTCAGAGCGAAGATCCAAAAGCGCAGCGGAAGATACCGTATCGTTATTCGGCGTCACGACGAGAGTCGCGCCAGGCCTCGCCAACGCACGGCTATGACTAAAAACATTACTCAATAAACCCGAATTAGGCTCTAGAAATACACGCACTAGCTTGTAGTGCTCAACCATCGGCATACCAAAAACGTAAGCAGACTCTGTAATCTCCTGGAACTCTGCCAAACTCGGCTTATCAGCTCCCGGGTCATTCGATGAATAGTTGGTAGCAGAATCGCCACCACCACAAGCCGTAATAAACAGTGCGCAAACACCTATGGCTGTGAGCGACTTAAGATAGGAAAGTAATCGACTAGAAGTGCATTCAAATTTCAACAATTTATTCATACTCATTAAGCTCCATAAGGTCTTCGCTCTCATACCAAATGAAAGCCTTAACCTTAGAGAACACTTAACGCTCTAACATCCTCAAAAATAGTTTTCTAGTCCTGCAAAAGTTGCAGAACTGCTCTGTTCTGGCCTCGCCCCCCCCCCGGTCATGGCGGCTATCATGGTTACTGTCATGGAATAACAGACCAATACACACACATCGACCGGGATATTAGACCAGAGAGCTTAGAATAGAAAATCGTGCGGCTATCCTTTGCGCTCTATTACATTCTCCTCCTTTACTCATCAAACCTCACCGCGGACCAGCACTCCAACCTTGATAATAAAGTCCGTTTTCTAGAGAGAACGCCTGTATTTCATGTGAATTTTTGAAAACCGATATTAAATTGTTTGGTAAAATTTCTTTAGAGGAAAAGATAGAATAGTACTTGCCATTTTCCGCATTTTTATGAGTCTCAATTACGCCAGGTAAAAACCCGATGCGCTTAAGAGCTTCGATTGAAGTTTTCAGATCCTGACGCTTTTTAGAGAGCAATAAATACCGAGCGGTAATTTTTGAGTCTAATTTTACACCGTCTGAGCGAAGATTCAAAAGAGTCTGAAGATCCTTAACCTGAAGTTCCTCAACGGTAACATCATCAACTGCGAGCTGCACCTCTGTTTGCGTTAGCGCCATCTGCGAGCCCGCTGCAATCTTCTTTGCAACGAGTCGATTCACCGGGTAGATCACAGCAAAATGATTGGCACCGTCAACAGGCATGAACGTTAAACGATCATTCTTGCTGCTCGCTTTTAATTCATTCAAGGAATCAATATCGCCGCCAACCCCCTCAATAATGAACGTTGGCGATTGAATGTATTTTAGGAAATTTATAGGCGCGCGAAAATAGGCTTCTCTTCGGTCGTTCTGTTGGTAAAGTTGACGCGACGCTCCGTATTCCGCAGGGTCAGAAATTGGGCCCAAAGCAAAGACGGCTTTAAACTTATCTGTCGAAGCCGCAACCAACAGAGCAAGCGTCGCGCCTGTGCTATGCCCTCCCAGGTAAATTTGAGTAGAATCAACATACTCAACGGTAGACAAATATTCCAAAGCGGATAAAACATCATTCACCTCACCAAAGAAGCCTTCCTGCACACCTGGGTTACCAAAGCTCCCCCGCAACGAGGGATACATAGAAACAACATTGTTCTGCCAATAGTTTTTAGCCGATTGATCGTTATCTTTTGGGCTCTGCGTCCAAACGCTTCGTCCGGCTCCACCAGAAGGGAATCCCCCGGTAATCCAGATAATCGCAGGATATTTTTTATTCGGCTCATTGGGTTTAGTTAAGTATGCTGACATATCTCCCAGCGGGGTCTTGTACTGAACAATAGACATTAGCTCAACTGGAGGCTCATCAAACGAATAATCGTCGCTCGTCTCCGAGAGTATCTGAGTCGAAAACCCTTCACGCTCTTTCAGTAAGCCATAATTTTGGTTAGCCAATATAGTGCTTGATAACAGGCCAATAAAACACACCGCAAATACCTTAAATGAACTTCGCACAACAACCTCCTCTTAGTGGTATATACAGGCCTATCGTATCAATAGCCCTCCCTGACATTACGGCCGCCAAACGACACGCAAAAAACAATCAAATTAAAATGTCGCGTCCTTCATAGAAGTAACGCCTAAAGCTCTTAATTCCTCTGGGCTTGGCTCCAAGTATAATAATGAATCAGACAAGTCTATTGTGGGATATAACGCTTCCATTTCCTCACAACGCCAATTTTTTAGCCCAACAGATTCTGCTGATTCGACAAACACGTTGTATCGTTCCACCAAAGGATATAAGCCTTGCAAATTATTCCATACTATTTTCGCATTACTTTTATCACGCAAAACATCCACCCTGCTATCAATAAAAGTGTTCCTATCCTCACTGGAGATCTGACCCAAATTCGATTCTTTGGATAACTCAACAAAAGCGTTACAAACAACGTCAAAGTCATGAAGCTCATTAGAGCAGCCAACAAAAACCACCATTGAAAGAAAACCCACGATTACTATTTTTACATCCAATTTTTCACTTCCTTTTTTGTGATCGACATCAATTAAAAATACAGGAGCGCGTTAAAAACACCCTATTGCGAGTATTAACGCCCTCATCATTTATTCTTACATTTTATGGAGTACGAAGACCCAACTGGTTATGCCGCCCCACCCTCTATCATTCTGATTTTAGGGACGGATCACTCAGAAAATTATTCTGATAAAAACCACTCGATTGCCGCTTTCACACTAGGCGGATACCACGTTCCAATTCGTGGATCCATGATATCCCCACCAAGATACACCTCTTCGCTTGATGAAATAGGCAAGTAAGCCTGCAATCGTTCATTCACATCAGAGGCCTTTAATTCATTAAGCATGATCACGGCCATAACTTTCGCAATGCCCGTGCCATGCTTGCTCAGTACAAAATCAACGAGTTTTTTTACCTTTGCAGCATCATGAGATACAGACAGAGCGCGCACTGCGCTAATTTGGACATGAAAGAACTCACTTTCAAGGAAAGGTGCCAGCAAATCATTCGGTAAGGCATAGCCAGCCAAATAGGCGGACTCTAAAGCCGCGTGTTGCTTAAAAAACAACTCAAAATCTTCGGCCAAGGCTTCTGCAGAGAGAACAGAAACCCTCTCTTTTAGAGGCACCAATATGTGAAAATCCACAGTTTCACTAGCGCACGCACCATTATGCAATGAGATAAAGATACATGTTTGTAGCGCTTCATAGGCAACAATATCTATTTGAGTTTTATGAAGGCTATGACGAAAAGTCGCACCAACACTTTCATCGTCTAAAATCTTATCGCTTCCGGCCGTCGGCGTGGCTAACGTGTATTTTCTTCCGTCTTTATGAAGGTACAAATATACCCGTTGCCCTTTTCCTAACCAAAAACCATGTTCATCAGCGGCAGATGACGACATTTTCTCGTAAAGGTAAAAATCAGATACTTTTATTTTTTTCTTCGTCTTTTCACCCGCAAGATGTTTTACGAGTTTCAGCTTCAGTGTCTGACCGGAAACTTTTTTGACCTCGTATAACCCAAAGCTATTCGCTTGTGATACGACCTCTTTATGCCAAGGCTCATCCCATGTGTGTGCCATCGCATCCACACAGCCAAGCATTAACATTAAGAATAACAATTTCAACTTACATACCATTTTACATTTCCCTTATTATTTTTCACACGGTAAGCCGTACCGGCCTAACGATAGTAAAACCAATATAGACTTACGGAGTATTCATTGGGAAAAATTATAAGCCAATATCCGCAGTGGAAACTGACCCTCTAGATTATTTTGGAACACTATTATTACGATGTGGAACAGCCCCTAGAATGTCATGCGTACAATCAACGCGAAAACACCCATACACAAAACAAGCATGCCGACAATTTCAACACCAATTGAGACAAGTATCGAAGCATCGTTGGACTGGAAAAACCTCTGCTTCGGGTAACGGCCAAACGTAATCAACCGCAACACAAGCCAACCGATAGCCCAGCCTAGTCCCTCGAACATCAATTCAAACGCAAAGTATCGCAATATTTTGAGAAAGCCGACAAAGACCTTAAAGATTAAATGAAAAATCCCTTCTACTATTTCGTCCATTGAACTTTACTCTCCTACATATCAATGTTGTTTTTAGGTTTTCATCACTCCAGATCACGTTCTGAAGAACTTTCACGCTAAGTGTGTCGCGTAAGCCTATGGTTTATCCCAGAACATGCTCTGGACTTCTCCCTGGCTATTTGTAACTACATAAAAATAGTTAGACAAAACCAACTCAGAGAAATACCGATCCAAAATGGGCTTTCCTTTTGGGCTGTCATACGTCAATACATACAACTGACCTCCGTTCTCTATAACCCCATCAAGCGCATCACTTTCATCTATCTTAGTAACAACAATGTCGGGATAATCCGATCTCAACTGACCAAGATCAAATACCACCCCGGCCTTAATTGACAACGTTTTCCAAAACTCCAATTGATAGGAAATATTTTCAACCCGCGTCTTCGCTTCATCTAAAGAGACACGACTTTCGCTAAACAAAAATTGAGAGTACGCCACATAAACAACAAAAAATACGGCAACGATGTAGAGGTACGTTTTTTTTATCATTCGTTAGTACCTAACCTCAAGGAGAACACTTTCCTGGCCCTGCTGCTGCGCTCGCACTAGTAACTCTTTAATTGCTCTCATATCTTTCCCCGAACGCAAGCCAATACAGCCCGATGTACCTCTAGCCCCTCCATCATGATGAAGAAAAACCCAAACCGCCCACCAAAAACATTCCCTAATTTGGCCATAAAGTTTTCAGTCAAAATCCACCCTCCAACGCCCCATCCAGCCCCATCACCAGCAGCTGCAGATTTGTCATATGGCATGCTAGGCTTTAGCTGCAACATATAGCCATCCTCTTGAATTGGACCGGCATCCCGGACATTTTGATATTTTGGCAAAGTATAATTTGTATCTGCACTTAGGTCCTTTCTACCCTTTTGAATCAACTCCTTCAAACGAGGGGCATTTGGGGGTAATCCAGAGATAGCATCATAACTTGCTACAGGCTTATTGTTCTTAACAGAATACACCCGCAATACACGTCCATTAAATACCATATTCAAAATACGTGCCTCTAGCGGGACTGTTTGATTCGATATTTTGAGAGACATTTTTGGGAATATAAGATTAGGATTTTTTCTTAGCGATGGATTTAAATCGATAAGAGCACCCACGGTAGTCTTGTACTTGTTTGCAATAATCGATAGCGTTTCACCTTGAACAACTGTATGTACGACATCTGACATAAATTTCCCTTTTTCCATTTTTATTTTCAACAAAGGAACTAAGAAAGCACCCCAAACTAGAGCATAACGCTCGAATTAACCAAAACACGTAAGAACTCACTTACAGCTTTACTATTTGTCACAAACCTCCCCTCAGCACCAAGGTATTGATAGGAGCATAACCATGCGTAGCTTTATGGGGCCGATAGACCTATCAACGGTTAATATAACAACATAAAAGCGTAACACTAGAGCCTAAGCTGGCAAAAAACCGCATGTAAGCGTTAACGAACGTGAAACTGAAAGGCTCGCAATACTCCAAACGTGATCAATTGCAACGCAGAATTTTAAACCAGCCTTTTGAGTAAAGCCAATCGACACATTACCTTGACACTAAAACATGGACATTTTAGAAGCGCACTCTTATCCTTTCGGTCAGCCCGAGCATATCAGCCCATAACCCCGCTAACCAGGGACAGAATCACACTTTATGTCGCCAAAAAATCCATCACCTCCCATGATCACCCACTACAACACCTCACTGGATGTTGTACCCCAGCCCATACAGGCCGAAATACAGCGGGTGCTGGAACTGATTCGTAAGCACATCAAACAAAACCTCGCCCAAGTCTGGTTGTTTGGCAGCTACGCACGTGGTGATGCGATTAATGATTGTCGGGAAGACCCTGAAACCGGCGTGGTATCGGAATACTATTCCGACGTTGATATATTGATCGTGGTAGGCGGCAGCCACACCATCAAAAAATAGAAATGGTGGGGTCGCTTAGATGCGGACATCAAACAACACCCTGACATCGCCTCCAGCATTCACATTATTCGCGAAACCAAATACCGCCTGGCAGATGCCCTCCGTAACAGCGAATACTTTTATTTAGACGTACTGAAAGAAGGAATATTGCTCCACGGGGCCGATATGCCCCTCCCCAAGCCCGTTAAATTCGACGCCCAAACTCACTGCGGTTGATTATATAGAGCAGTTTTACTACAGCGTAGACCTGTCCAAACGCAGCTTGGAGCTGTACTACCAATCCAAAGAATACACGGCAACGATGTACTGCCTACATCAAATGACCGAGCGCTTGTTTTACACCTATATATTCGTCCTCACGTTATACAAACCTCGCAGTCACAAGCTCGATAATTTACGAGAATTTGTGGCCGCGAACAATAAAGACATTTACAGCGTATTCCCTTTAAACGACAAAGAAGAACTCGCACGTTTTCATTTTTTAAATGCGGCCTACGTTGATGCCCGCTACAAAAACAAGTACACCGTCGACCCCGAAGTGCTGGACAAACTGATTGAACAAATCAGCCAATTCCAACGCGGGGTCTTGAAAGAGAGCCTACAAATAATAGACAACCTGATTCCCGGGCAGAATTTTTCGGAAGACTACAAAGTACCTGGTGAACTTTTAGATTTACAACGGCTTAAAAGCAAAAAACTACCCGAAGCGGTGATGCGTGAACAGCTGGAAGAGATTCAGTTGTTAGAAGAACGGATGAAAGCGGCACAGAGTGAAGTTGAGGTTGAACGCAAAGAGAAAGAACGGTTACTCAAAAAGCTTCGGGATGCTGGCATAGAACCGTAGGTAATTGAGTGTAACTTCTGGCATATATTTTTGGAAAACCGTGCTCCCGCTCACAACCCAGCCAGATACAAAAGCAGAGCCACTAGCCCGGATAAATTTCATGATACAGGCTTGTCGCTTTTTCCTTAGCTATTGCCATAGCCTCTTCCGACATGTCACCCTTTAGAAGCTCCAAATTCCCGGCAGCCATTTTATCGCCTCGCCATGCCGAGACTTGCCACCACATATACGCACGCTCAAAACTTTGCTCTAGATGCTCGCCACTCGCAGACATGAAAGCCATATTGAGCTGAGCGGCAACCTCCCCACCATGTGCAGCCTTATCATACCAATACAGGGACTTCTCCACGTCTACACCAACACCAATCCCTTCAGCATACATATTGCCTACGTAATATTGGGATGAAGCATGGCCTTCATCAGCCGCTTTTTGAAACCAAGAAAAAGCCAAGTTTCTGTCTTCTTTAATACCATGACCATGAAAATACATTAACGCGAGGTTAAACTGTCCTAATGGTAGATTTTGTTCCGCAGCCTTTTTATACCAAAAAACGGCTTTCTCATTCGACTGATCGAACACGTTCCCTTCCTTGTAGAGGTTCCCCAACAAGAACTGATCATGAGGGTCTCCATTTTCAGCTAATTTTTTATGCTGTAAAAAATAAGGATTTTCTGTTTTTGATCGCACAACTGGTTTAGATAAGAAATCTGGCGTGTCAATTTTAGCGGATACAGAATGGCTCGTAATCGACGCAGGGTAATCAGCAAAAACATCGACACCATCGTCTTCAAGTTCATCTAGCGCATAGTAGACTGCTGAGCTCAAAGGGTTGTCGAGAATCTGAACTTCATCCAGACTTTTGTTTCTTCTAAAGTTTATATTTGTAATTTCATTGTCATTTAAATATAACTCATTAAGTTTAGGGCAATTACTTAGATCCAGCTCTTCCAGTTTATTTGACGCTAACTTTAGCGTTTTCAGTTCGCGGCTATCAAGTAACACTTGATCTAAATAGTTATCTTCCAGGTCAACAGTCTTGAGTTTAGTGTTTTCTCTAAGGTCTATTTTGGATATCGCATTATCGGCAACATGCAAACTTTTCAATCGAGGACTTCTCACCACATTTAGATCAGTTAACTTATTATTATCTAAATCAAGGGTTCTTAATTTCGGGTTATCTAAGCGAATGGAGAGCAAATCATTTCCATTCAAATATATTAACCGTAATTTTTGGTTTTTGGTTACGTCTATACTTTCAATCAAATTATGACTAGCGGAAAGTCGTTCAAGACTAAAATTTTTGCTCAAATCAAGCGACACTAACTCGTTAGAAGAAACGTCAAGTCTCTTTAGATTGGTATTTTTCCGCACATCAATTTCAACCAAAAAATTATCCGACAGATCAACATTTTCCAGCTTTCCATACACACTCAAGTCAACTGCCTCCAACTGACACTTTGTGCACCAAAGTTCCTTCAACTGTGTATTTTTACTGAAGTCAATTTCAAATAAATCGATTCTAGAGAGGTGCAACTCCTCCAAAACAATATTGCTACTTAAATCAACCTCATCAACATCAGCGAATGACAAGTGAAATTGAAGCAAGCCCTGTAACTTTTCAACTCCCTGGATACTGGTGACTTTTTCGTCACTGCAAACAACCTTAGTCACCTGATCAACAGACTTCCAGCCATAAGATCTCACGTTTTCCAACAGGCAGGTCTGCATATGCTCATCTTGAAAGACGCCTGTAAATATAAGCTTTGTTTCTTCATCTAGCTCTGTATTACGCAAGCTGCAATAAGCTATTATTACGACAAAAAAGCCTATAAAAATTGTTTTTTTACTCATTACTATATCCCTGCAATTTCCATTTATAAGAATAATTCATTCTGACTACAACGATTCCAATTCACTAACCTAGGAGGCCAACTTGTCCAACGCTTCACACGCCCGCTTTATTTCATGCTCGCATGCATCTTCGAAGTATTTTATGGCAACATCTGTCTGCGCTGGCGTACCCAGGCCACGAAGATGAATTAACCCTAAATAGTATTGAGATGTTCGATCCAGTTGCTTGGCACCTTTACGAAAAAACCGAAAGGATTTTTTGAGGTCAGGTTCCACGCGTTCGCCACCGATGGTAATTCCTTTGCCGTATATTTGCCCTAACCGTCGATGCGCCATAACGTAATTAAATCTACTGGCTTCCGTGTACCAGTACATCGCATCCTCCATACTCGCCGGTCGCCCAGTTCCATATTCAAACATTGTCGCTATACCGTATTTCGCTAGGCCGCTGTCTTGCTCAGCCGCTTCATGAAACCAGTGATAAGCCATATCATAATCTTTCTCAACATCCTTTCCGTTATGGTATTTTAGAGCAAGTTTGGCCTGCGCAGCTGAATCCCCGCTTTCAGCCTTTTCAATGAGCTGCTCGATAGCGGAGTTGCTTTCCTGAGAATACGCTGGATTTACGATAAGGAAGAACGAGATAAATAAAGTGAGTATCGAGAGGTATGGCATTTTGTATTTTCCTTATATAGAGCCAAACAAGATGTTTAGCGTCCTTTTGTGCCTAAAGCTAGCTGAGAATTGTGCAGCAACAACTGCGCGCGATTGTACAGTAAGAGATCAGCAATTCAAGAGAGCCTGGATGTAACGATGCAAGCATATGCAGTTACAACAACCCAAATAGCCTGCTCACCACCGACACGCCTTACGTTGTTCCAACACTGACAGCCCTGAAATTCTCCCGGGAAACCGACAGTAAGAGCGGCCACACCTCTTCCAAGCCGCCGATAGCCTACCGACAGATAGCAACCCATCGCCTCTGCAAGAAGCCACAACGGCACTTCCACCTACCACACCCAGAAACACGCCAACAAAATAACTCAATGTCACCGCCCTAAAAAACATCAGGGATATAGACGCTCACTCGCCAGCTCAAGCATATAACACCAGGCAACCCTCAGAAATCACAGACAAAAAAAAGCCCCAGTCTTACGACTGAGGCTTTCTTAATATGGCGACCCGGAAGGGACTTGAACCCTCGACCTCCGGCGTGACAGGCCGGCATTCTAACCAACTGAACTACCGGGTCATATGGTAGTTTCAACACAAAGATATGGTGGGTGGTACAGGGGTCGAACCTGTGACCTACGCCTTGTAAGGGCGCCGCTCTACCAACTGAGCTAACCACCCCGTGTTGAGGATGAGCATTCTACCGAATACCCGAATCTTGTCAAACGAATCTTGCCAATCAGCGGCGTTTAAACGCATTAAAACCATGCCCACTACAAATATGACAGGCAAAGAAAAGCCCCAGTCTTACGACTGAGGCTTTTTCTAATATGGCGACCCGGAAGGGACTTGAACCCTCGACCTCCGGCGTGACAGGCCGGCATTCTAACCAACTGAACTACCGGGTCATATGGTAGTTTCAACACAAAAATTATGGTGGGTGGTACAGGGGTCGAACCTGTGACCTACGCCTTGTAAGGGCGCCGCTCTACCAACTGAGCTAACCACCCCGTGTTGAGGGAGCGCATTCTACCGAATACCGAATTCTTGTCAACACTTTCCATGAGTTTCTTTTAAAGAAAGGCTCAATGATCATTAGTCGACCTAAGTTCCGGATTTTATTAGGTTTTATTGATTAACAAGGCTTCAATACAGACAATATCCAACCAACCGGCACTTAGCCTGCTGTCGCCCTAATATCGAATACTGCTCCCCTGCATCCTTTCTTGTGTAACAATAATAATCAATTAGTACTTTTGAAAAATAGACACACATTTAACTTCTCTCTAGAGACGTTTTCTTTATAACTGTTATCGTGTTTCTGGTTTTCCAAATGGCCTATACTTGCCGTGTTCAATATTCGTTTAAGCGCTTCACAGTCTAACCGTTAAACGTCCAAACTTCAGACCAAAGCCACCGTGCCCCTGTTTAAGCCACAGTGATGAGCCATAATGTTAAACCGCTGTGCACCTATATCGACAGCACCGCCAAACAGACCCTAACCATAAACCGGATACTATTATGAAATTCATCATTGCCGCTTTCTCATTCTGCCTGATGGGCTTATCTGTATCCGCCCTAAGCGATGGCCATGTATCTCACTCCCCGACCGATGCAAAAGTGTATTTTATCGAACCCGCAGATGGGCAAACGGTAGAAAAGACCTTCAATGTGAAATTTGGCTTAAGCGGCATGGGCGTTGCGCCTTCTGGAACCGTTCGCAAAAACACAGGCCATCATCACCTACTCATTGACGGCAAAGCTTTGCCGGACATGAGCAAGTCATTACCCGCAACCGACCACGTTAAGCATTTTGGTGGCGGTCAAACAGAGACTCAGCTGACACTTGCACCAGGCAAACACACCTTACAACTGCTGCTCGGTAACCACGCTCACGTCCCACACGACAAGCCGGTAATTTCTAAAAAGATTACCATCACGATTAAATAACAGCAAAACCAACATCGGTAATCACGCCCAAAAGCACTGTTATTACAGTGCTTTTTGTATTACAAAACAACTGATTCAGCTGACTCACTCAGCTTACCAAATTAACAACTGATCCGTCGATGTACTCGAATGTTGAATTCGGGGAATATTCACGCGCACAACATTCGTCTTTTTAACTTAAGAATGTAAAATGACGCGCAAACAGACCATCCAATATAGAGTGTATCTTTTATGGCCCTTCACGAACGAGCCGGACAACCCGCATCCCAACAAGACTTGTGCAACATTCCTCGCTTAATGAGCGAATATTACTTACACCGTGACGATACTGCTCCCGTGAGTTTTGGCACGTCCGGGCATCGTGGCTCTTCGTTTAAAAAGAGTTTTAATGAAGTCCATATCGCGGCCATTTGCCAAGCATTGGTCGAATACCGTCAAACTCAAAACATCAGCGGCCCGCTTTACATCGGCATGGACACTCATGCACTTTCCGAATGTGCATTTGCGACAGCGGTAGAAGTATTTGCCGCAAATGAAATTAAGGTCATTATCCAGGCTGGGCGCGGCTACACCCCCACCCCTGTTATTTCTCATGCAATTTTAAATTATAACCGTGGCCGCGATTCCGAACTCGCCGATGGCATAGTGATTACGCCATCGCATAACCCACCGCAAGATGGCGGATTCAAATACAACCCTCCCAATGGCGGACCTGCCGATAGCGATATCACCAATGCTATCCAAGATCGAGCCAACGAAATTATTGCCAATGGGCATACTGACGTTCAGCGCATGTCCTTTGAGAAAGCCATGCAGTCAAAGTTCGTCACGGAATACGACTACATTCAGCCCTATGTTGATGATTTAAAAAACGTCATCAATATGGAAGCCATTGCCAAAGCGGGCGTTAAGGTTGGTGTCGACCCTCTCGGTGGTTCTGGCATAGCCTATTGGGATGTTATTGCAAAGACATACGACCTCGATATTGAAGTGGTGAACAATAAAGTCGACCCGACATTTTCATTTATGACGTTAGATAAAGACGGTAAAATCCGTATGGATTGCTCTTCGCCCTACGCCATGGCGGGACTCATTCAATTAAAAGATAAATTCGATATTGCAGTAGGTAACGATCCAGACTATGACCGACACGGCATTGTCACAAAAGATGGGTTAATGAATCCTAATCATTATTTAGCCGTCGCAATTGAGTACCTATTCTCCCATCGGAACCAGTGGTCTTCGTCGCTAGCGATTGGCAAGACGCTTGTGTCTTCTAGCATGATCGACCGCGTGGCAACATCCTTAGGCAAAAACCTATCAGAAGTCCCCGTAGGCTTTAAATGGTTTGTTGATGGCCTATACGATGGCTCATACGGTTTTGGTGGTGAAGAAAGCGCCGGGGCGTCGTTCTTACGCTTAGATGGCAGTGTTTGGTCTACGGATAAGGATGGCTTTATATTGGCCCTGTTAGCAGCTGAGATCACAGCAGTAACAGGTAAGAACCCTTCTGAGCACTACACAACCTTAACCGAAAAGTTTGGCTCACCGGTTTATACGCGCATCGATGCGGCAGCAACGCCGGAGCAAAAAGCGGTATTGAAAAATCTTTCTGCGGATGACGTAACGGCGAATGAATTGGCTGGAGAAAAAATCCTCGCAAAACTCACCCACGCACCGGGAAATAATGCGGCTATTGGCGGCTTAAAAGTTGTAACCGAAAACGGTTGGTTTGCGGCTCGACCTTCAGGGACGGAAGACATTTATAAAATATACGGCGAGAGCTTTTTAGGTGAAGATCACTTAAAACAAATTTGTCGTGAAGCGCAGGATATTGTAAACAAGACATTTGAGGCGTAATTAATAGCTAACCCTCAATAGAACAGGGGCAGGTTCTTACCTGCCCCGCTCTCTCCCACTACCCCTTTCATTTCCTAGCCTCTCCGCTTCTACTCCCTCACTTTTAACAAAGTACGTATGCAGAAAACCTCTGCGCCCAAGCAAAGTACAAATAGTAACAATAAAAAAGGCGCGACTAATTGCTTAGCCGCGCCGGTACACACTTACACTAAATCGTTAAAGCGCGAAGCACTTTAATATTCTGCTATTCGCAGCTTCCCACTTCCCAAGAACTGCCATCAGCGCTGCGTAAAACAGTGGAGCCCCAAGTTGAACCCGACATTGGATCATTGCTGCCATTGGCAAAATAATTAGGCGACCAATACGAGCCTGAACTATGAGCCCTACCAAATGTTTTATGGTAGTAGTTATACGCTGTCACATCTTCACAACTTGGAACCGGCGTTGGCGTAATTACAGGGGTCGGAGTTGGCGTAGCAGTTACGACAGGTGTTGGTGTCGGAGTAACAGTTACAACAGGAGTCGGTGTCGGAGTAACAGTTACAACCGGTGTTGGCGTCGGAGTAGCAGTTACAACAGGTGTTGGTGTCGGAGTAGCGGTCACCACTGGCGTTGGCGTAATCGTCGGTTCAATTGGAAACACAGTTACATTACGCTCGACACAAACCGTCTCTAGACCAGAATCCGTTGAACAATATTCCACAACATGATTCCCAACTACGGTGATATCTGCAGGATTATTTATCACGATATTGGCCGTGATATCGCCATCTTCGGCATCAATTGAGGTAGCACCAGGGTCCACCCACGAATCTCCCACGGTCATGCTCACGATATGACTGCCAACAAGAGCAACCACTGGTGGCGTATTCGGTACAGAATTCACGCGCATATTACTGCTGTGGAAGAACTCGGTAACGAAAGCCGGGTAATTAACGTAACTTCCGTTTAAATCTGTCGCTTGCTGACCATTCCCGGAAGACCATGCGTGGCCCAATCCGTTAATATCCAGCATAGACACACGTTTTACGCCATCACGAACCCAGGTACTTTCTACGCCGTCAGCAGCAGAAGAGAAGCCTGGAATCGACGTTACACCACTTACAGGGTCGGCATCGTAGATCGTCGCCATGATCTCAGCATTCTGAGGGAAGAAATCCAAATCGATGCCATTACTCGGCTCATCCATTCCACCAGGAACAGAGGTATCATCACCAAAAACAATTGAGGCTAACTGACTTTGCTGCGCATCGTCATTACCAGTGGATGCCGCAAGATCACTACACATATTCAAACCTTCAGTTGGACCAATAGGATCTTTACCCCACTCACCACTACTTGAGCCAATAGTCGGGTTAGAACCCAAACCAATGCCCGCATACAAGTCAGGACGCATACAACCCACTAACATCGTTTGCATACCACCGGAGGACAAACCTGCGATATACACTTGATCCGTGTCAATATTAAGCTCGGCTCGGCTTATCATTGTTTCGGTCAAAGCAATCACATTGTCGCTGTCATGATTCAACGCCGTGTGGCCGTCATCAAAGGAATCCCAACAGTTTCCGTAACCGGATGTTACAGAATCAGGAATCACCACAACCATATCGTAAGCATCGGCAGTGTCCTGCCAGTTGCCCTGTTGCTTGATCAAAGTGTTAGATTGGAAACAGCCATGCAAGCTAAACATTAACGGGCGCTTACCCGGCACATGCGGCGCAACCGTTGGCTCTCCACCCGGGACATACACATGCACATTCATGCCGTGCAAGGTTTCAGTACTCCACGTTCCGCCAGAGACTCCTCCGTCATCACAATCCCCCGGATCAGTGCTATAACCTTTACCGTCTCCCCCGGCATATACACTCGCCTGCGCTGAAGCAGACAAACCGATGTAAGCCAGATTACCGCTGGATCGGTAATACGAATAGTAGAACTCTGTTAAGCCTTGGTCCGTTAAATTAGTAAGGGTATCGGAAACTTGAGGGCATGCACCCGCATAGGCGTTAGACATGGTGAGCGCAAAAATACTGGCAGCGCCTCCTACGATTTTTTTCATTGTGATAGACATCATGGCGATCCTAATTTGATTTATTCGATATTCATTATTTTTATTGTTCCCTCTTCTCATTCACGGAAGGGGTTATTCAGCACCCGTTGAACATCAGAACTAAGGGTTGTTCGGCGGGCAGTCTATATAGACGAATGAAAATAGCAAAAGGGAATACAAGGATTGTGATGCAGCGCACATATAGTGATTCACGCGCCAACAAAAAGAGTGCGTATACCTCGGCTCACCTATCAACCTCCCGATCCAACCTCACTATCTATCTGCATTTTACGCCAAGCTATGTGCAAGTTGCGCCGATTTCGGATCAACACGGCCCATACTCTTGACACAAATTGCGAACTTAGAGATACGTAACTGTGCCTAGCGAAGTGGTGCGAAGTCTTAGCTAGCGCCCATCCAGAAATAGGACTCTACTGCGGAAAAATCTGAGTGTTTTATTTTCCCTCGCAACAAGCCATTTCTGGATGGGCACTAGCAACATTTCACATATTGAACTGTTAAACCAGAAGAAAACTCACCTAAACCGTCCAACAAACCGGCTGCACTGAATGACAACTAAAAAATCACCACTACCTTATTGGTCCATCTATGCTCTCCTATTGTCTATATTAGGCTTCCACACCCAAGCAATTGCATCACCCAACCACAACGATGCAATAGAGCGCCTACCTGTATTATTAATACCCGGCTATACCGGTCAAGCGAAGCATATGAGTGCAATGCAAACCAACTTTGTTCAGGCGGACTGGGATGAAAGTTTGGTTTTCACATGGACCGATAGCCAGCGCATGCAAGGAGACCTTTCCATAGCAGGCCAAGAAATAGGTGTGAAAATTGATGATATTCTTGGCCAAACAGAAAAGTCGAAAGTGGTCCTTATTACCTGGTCAGCATCGACACTTGCGGGGAGAAGTTATTTAAAAAATGTTACCGGAGCACAAAGCAAAGTCGCTTTGTATATCTCAATGGCTGGCCCCCATCAAGGAACCACAACGTGGGTGGGCTGCAGAAAATCCATCGCCTGCCAACAATTCGCACCTAACTCCAGCTTTTTAGAAACGCTCAATAGCGAAACAGAGGTACCTGGGGCACCCGGCGTTAAGTATGTAACCTACCGATCCAAAGGTGACATTAACGTTAAGCCAACCGATTCAGCAACATTAAAAGGTGCAGAAAACAAATATGCACCCACCAACATTACGCACTTTGATTTCCCAAGTAACCCGCAATTATTTGACGAAATCTTGATTGATATCGCAACAATAAAACACAAAGCTCATCAACAAAATTCTAGCAACAAAAACAATTCCGTCGCTGAGAACAATCTTACGAAAAACAAAAACGTAACATTAAAAAATTAAACACGGTACTACGAACCTCCATTTCTCAATCGGACTTTTCTTTTATACACAATAAAAAACCTACGATATTCATTGGGTATTGATTTCACAGAACCGTTTGCAGCAAGGACGCAACATACGCCCCGTAGATAAAACTACCGGAAAGTTTTGACGCCGCAGAAGAAACCCCACGGATGAGTTTGCGTTAAAGATATACGGCACATCTGTGAGATCAATACCCAATTTTTATCGTCAAAAAATGGAGTCTTTTCAATTGGGCAATCAAACTTACTACCTTGCCTGAATATCATATCGAAAACCGGCTGCATTCATTAACACTGCCCCCGCTAGTACCACTGCCCGTATCCCGTATCCGGTATCCCGCATCCCGCATCCCGTATCCCGCATCCCGCATCCCGCATCCCGCATCCCGCATCACGTATCAGTACCCCGTACCCGCCCCCCACCAAAACAAATTGCAAACCTTTGGACACTTTTTGCAAATACGGTTTCACCCCAAGAATCTTACACTTCAAAAGTGGTTTGTTTTTAACGCCCACCCTTCACCCCAACTGCTTACCAAATACAGAGAGGAACCCTCATGAATTGGCAGCCTATATGCGATGCTAAATCCGTAAAAAATATCACCTGCGTTGGAGCAGGACTAATTGGCGGCGGCTGGGCCGCTTACTTTCTTAGCTTAGGTTTTAACGTCACGGTATGGGACCCCGGAAAAACAGCGGTAAAAAATCTCGAAGAAGTCTTGAATGCCGCTTGGCCACTATTGGAAAAAAGAGGGCTTGCGCCGGACGCAAGCCGATCACGATTACAGTGGGAGGATAACCTCGACACCGCGCTAGAAAATGCAGACTACGTTCAAGAAAGTGCACCTGAAAATTTAGCGCTCAAACAATCCTTATTTTCCGACATTGATAAAGCGCTTGACCCACGAGTGGTAGTCGGTTCATCCACATCAGGATTACTGATGAGTCACATGGCAACAGATCTTGAGAACCCGCAACGATTTATGACTTGCCATCCTTTTAATCCTTCTTACCTTATTCCATTTGTTGAAATTGTTCCCGGAGAAAAAACCAGCCGCCAAGCCTCCTTATGGGCAGAGTCGTTTTTTACACTCGGCGGAAAGCAAGTGGCATTAATCGAAAAAGAAACCCCAGGCTTTATTGGCAATCGGCTACAGGCGGCTATATGGCGAGAATGCGTACACATGCTAAACAACGGCGAAGCTACTGTGGAACAACTGGACATGGCCGTGACTCAAGGGCTCGCTCTACGCTGGGCTTTGGTCGGCCCATTTATGACCTTCCATTCTGCCGTACATGACGGTGGCATGAGAGGTTTTTTGGAAAAGTTTAATGGCTTTTTTGATAAGCCCTGGTCACGCATGGATTCACCCAAAATGGACAAAGAGAAAATAGAACAACTCATCAGAGCAACCGAATCCATGGCTGGAGAGGAAGGCACCAATGATATCGTTCGACGCCGAGATAACGGCGTGAGCGCAATCATGGATGCACTCGAAAACACCTAGACTTTCGTTATAAGGAAAACGCAGGGAAGCGTATCTGGCGCGAAAATTACTGTTTGCGCATAAAAATCGGCATAAATTGCAAAGACCCAAAGCACATCACAACCCTAAGATAGACGCATAACAATAATACGTTGATGATTTTGGAGATCTATTATGACCATGCGTTATAAGTCAGCATTAAACAGCACCATATTATCGAAGAATACAATTGGGCTGACCGCCTTCGCTCTAGCCCATCTGGCCGTTGCAGGATTCAGCAGCAATACCCATGCAGCAGAAAACGATACTAACCATCGTCAAAATTTGGCTTTGGAAGAAGTGATCGTTACCGTGCAGCGACGCGAACAAAGCTTACAAAAAACGGCTATTTCAGCCAGTGCCTTTTCAGGTGAAGATCTTAGCGATGCCTTGGTCAATGACTTGGGCGATGTACAAGCCCTAGTGCCCAACCTATCACTTACTGAAGGCGACTCCTCTAATGCCGTACTCTATATTCGTGGCGTAGGTCAGCGTGAAACCATTTCGTTTGCAGATCCTGGTGTCGGCGTCTATTTAGATGATGTCTATATGGGGCGCGCGCAAGGTTCGTTCCTAGACGTACTAGACGTTCAACGAATAGAAGTTCTTCGTGGCCCCCAAGGCACCCTATATGGCCGCAATACTATTGGCGGAGCGCTGAAATACATATCCAAAAAACCAACCGATGAATTTACTGCGAGCATTGAAACATCTGTCGGCAGCTACAATCGAAAGGACATAAAAGCCTCCATCGGCGGTAGCATTATCTCGGATCGTTTAATGGGCCGACTCAACGTTGCCAAATTGACACGCGACGGATTTACCGAAAATTTGTACGATGGCAAAGATCTGGGCGATAAAAACAGTACCGCGCTGAGAGCCGCTCTATTATGGGATGCGAGCGATTCAGTCAGCGTGAATCTTGCTTACGATCAGTCCAGTGCAAAACCCGATTCTGCACGACCGCCGATACTGGAAAAGCCGGGTTTACTCACACCCGGAACACCAACTAACGACCCCTATATCGCCAATGTGAATTTTGCGGACTATGCGCAACTCAATACACAAGGTATAGCGGCGACCGTCAACTGGGGTATCAGTGAACGATTGGATTTTAAATCTGTCAGTTCCTACCGAAAAATGGATTGGGCCTTTCACTTTGATGTCGATGCAACCCCGCTACAAACCGTAGATGTTTTTGTCGATGACGAACAACAAAGCCAAGTTAGTCAAGAATTTTTACTCACCTATTCAAATGATCGTATTACCGCTCTGGGCGGGCTATTTTATTTTAATGAAAAGGATGTAACCAGCCAAGGTAATTACTCTCCCGATGTATTTTTCGGCATTGGCATTTACAACGTGGGTGAGAATGATTTTAATAACACAAGCTCTGCAATATTCGGGCAAGTGGAACTGGCTATAAATGACAAATTAAACACCGCCTTTGGTTTACGCTATACCAAGGAAGAAAAAATTTTTAATCGAACACAAAACAACTTTGGAGATCTTAATTTCGACGGCGTGATAGACGTGGCTATTCCCAATAGTCTTGAGGACACAAAAAATGCTTTGGGCAGTGGTATTTCCACCTCAGAAATTGACGACAGCAACACATGGAGTGACATATCCCCTAAATTCAGCCTCGACTACTCTTTTGACAACGATGCCATGTTATTCGCAAGCGTCGCAAAGGGCTTTAAAAGTGGTGGTTTTTTTGGCAGAGCAGACGGAAATTCTTATGATCAAGAACAACTGTGGGCCTATGAAATCGGCTTTAAATCAAAATGGTTGGACAATCGCTTAAAATTCAATACCGCATTATTTTATAACGATTACAAAGACTTACAGCTCACCATTTTTGCCTTGAATGAAACGGGCCTGCCCACATCAGAATTTCAGAACGCAGGTAAAGCCAAGTTTTACGGCGGAGAAATTGAATTGGCCATGGTCATCACAGATGGACTTTCGATCGACTTCAATGTCGGCTACCTAGAATCCGAGTTTATTGAATATAAAACGGTTGATCGTGCTACAGGTGAGACGCTTGATGTAAGCGATACCGCGAACTTGCCTTTTGCCCCGACCTGGGATTCAAAGCTGGGCCTAAACTACGCGCTGTACCTATCGGGTTACACCCTATCCGCTAGGACCGATGTCGGATACCGCAGCAAAACCTACTTTGAAGTGCTCGGAAACACCTCCCAAGAAGGTTATGCCCTGGCCAACGCCTCGATTGTGCTCGCGCCCAACAATCAAAATTGGCAACTAATTTTATCCGGAAAAAATCTTACGGATAAAGCCTATCGTGACTTTGCTTACGACTTAACAAGCGCCAACCTCAGTGAAATATCCTACTACGGAGAACCCCGAACTTTTGCCCTCACCGGCCGTTACAACTTTTAAAATCATGAGATGATGTACCTTTGGGGGCACTTGCCCCCCGTTTTTTAACCGGTTAAATCAAAAAACGGGCCACCCCATCCCGCTCCGCAATGACGGCATGATAAAAAGACAAACCGCCAGGAAAGTCGAATATAAGCCCAGCTATTGATTAAAACTATATACGTAACGATAATGATTGTTAGATAACAAACATTTTGCACCGTTTCTTTATAGGCTCAGCCATCATGACAGTAACTACATACTCCTCTCTGTCGACATATGCTGCCGTGATATTGCTGGTACTCGAAAAAAATGGGTATGCCGTTTCAGACTTTGAAACCTTTTCCGGTATAGATTTATCCAACCTCGTAAAAAATAATGAACGAATCCCCTCCAATGAAATATCTCGCATTTGGGACTTTGCTGAACAGTTCACCAACAACCCAGAAATCGGCATTAACGCCATCGAATTCTTCCAGCCCGCCGCATGGAAATCGCTAGGATTTTCACTGCTCTGCAGCCGAGATATTCGCGATGCTTTAGAACGTATCGTAAAATATTGTTCCGTATTAACCGACTCACTTAATTTTGAGTTACACGACACCAACAACGAAATAAATTTCAGTCTCACCCCCGCGTTAGGATTTAACTATTCATCTGTACAATTGGATTATGGGCTGGGCTGTATGCTCAAGATGCTTGGCGCCATTGTTCCGTGGGAACTAAAATTGGAGCGCGTGGATTTAGTCCGCTCAACGCCTGAAAACATAGAACCCTACCATGACATTTTTGGATCAAAGATAGAGTTCTCAAGTAAAACAAACAACTTCTATTTTGAACTGTCTGAAGTCGACACATCACTTCCCCTGCATGACCCAGAAGCCATCGCCGCCCTTGACCGTGTTCTCGAAAGCTACTTGGTCAAATACGGACAGTCCAATTTTGTCCGCAAAACATCAAAAGAAATCATTCGCCTACTGCCTGGGAAAGCACCAACAGAAAATGATATTGCTTTCGCCATGAATATGAGCAAACGAAACTTACAGCGAAAACTAAAAGACGTTGATCTTACCTACGGCACACTGAGCACCGACATTCGGAGGGGTTTAGCCAAAGAATATATTCGTGACCTATCACTTTCGTTATCAGAAGTTGCATATTTATTGGGTTACTCAGACCAAAGTACGTTTACCCGCGCTTTCGGCAGCTGGTTCAATCAAAGCCCTAAACGTTACCGAAGTCGCGTCTCGCTATAACTACAGCTACAGTCTTTTTCACTTCCATCCCCCAGCACTCAAGATCATTAACCACCTTCTCGCTCCCTCATTTATTTCCACCTTTATGAAAACCGGAATAAAATATTTCATTCAGCATTATCAAAACATTAATGCCGCTAAAAAATCGTATGCTAGCGTGGCAATACCAACAAACACTACTGACTTCGACATGAAATCAAGACAAGGCACATTAACGCAAACCATAACCCTATATAGATTCAAGAATAAAGAGTGGCGCGCATTGCAAATATTTTTGATTCCATAGCTGCGATAGTAACTCCTCTTATCGTTTCGGCGGGCTTACCCTGCCAATTTGGAGTTTATATAGAATGTCGGAAAACACACCGAACAATAACCACCTTCACGAAAAATACTACATGTCGGAAGATGGATTACGACTGTGTTATCGGGATTATCAACCAACAACACTCTCCGGCAAAACAACCATTTTATGCTTACACTCTTTAAGTCGTAATTCAAAAGACTTTATTCACATAGCCGAAAAGTACATGCCCGAAAGACGCGTTATATGTCCTGATTTTCGTGGGCGAGGACTTTCCGAATACGATCCAGATTATAAAAATTACAAGCCAATAACCTACCTGCACGACACATTTAAACTGCTCAATCTATTAGAGATCAAACATCTATTCATCATTGGATCATCGCTCGGCGGCATCGTTGCTATGATGATGGCAGACCATGAAAAAAATCGCATTACGGGAATGGTACTAAACGACATTGGACCTGAATTCGATGAAGTCGGCTACAGCCGAATTCGTCAATATATGGGTTTACTGCCTTCGGTTAACTCATGGCCTGAAGCCATCGACCAAGCAAAGCATGTTTACGGAAATATATTGCACGACCTAAGTGACGAAGAGTGGCGGGCATTTACAAATCGCACCTACAAAACGGCCAGCACACCAAATGACGACAAGCCGATTCTAGACATGGACAATAAGCTAGGTAATGCGCTTCGTGAAGTCGGCGGGAAAGCGGTTGATATGTGGCGCTTATTTGAAAACACCAATTCGATACCCACACTTTCTATTCGTGGCGAATTGTCTGACTTCCTTTCCGAAGAAACCTTTTTAAAAATGGCCCAAGTTAACCCAAACCTAATTCAAATCACCGTACCGAAACGAGGCCACACCCCTATACTGAATGAACAGGTGTGCGTTGATGCCATTAGACACACGATATCTGAAGCGGATAAGCAACTTAACCTCGAAACGGCCTAAGACTCACCTCAGAGGGCGATGATCACTGACACCACAAGTCAATAAACAAGCTCTCGATCTGAACGACGATTTATGCGGATTTACGATTTATGAACAAGAACATTGATGAACATTTTTCAATGACAGAAGACGCCTTAGCCTCAGGGCCGTTAGAAACTAAAACTCAAGTCGCTCAAAGCTCTTGCAAACACCGCACGGATTCAAAACCAACACTAACGACCAGCAAAATAATAAGTTACGCTGCGCCCGTAACCGGATCATACTTTTTCTATATACCTATGCTGAGTATCCTTCCTGGTGTTTACGGAAAATATTTTGGCCTCGATATAAGCGCCATGGCAGCGGCTATGCTGTTCATTCGCCTCTTCGACGGGGTTACCGACCCTCTCATCGGCTATCTGGCCGATTGTCACCGTGCCAAAAATGGGTCACGTAAAGTGTGGGTCATATGCGGTGGCATACTGACTATTGTTAGCTGCTATTTTCTCTTCTCACCATCGTCTCCCACCACCGTTACCTACTTTATGCTGTGGTCATTCGCATATTATTTGGCATTTACAATATCCGATGTTCCGCATCTCGTTTGGGGCTCAGAGTTAACTCGAAATTATGACGAACGCACCCGGATTTATGGTATTCGAGCCGTTGCCTATAAATTGGGAATTTTGCTTTTCTATTCACTGCCCCTATTACCCTTTTATGAATCCAGCGCTTACACACCTGAAGTCTTTAACGATGCCGTCATGATCGGCGCCGTGCTAACGCTGATCGGATTAACCCTCACATGGTTTAAAGCCCCCGAAGGAAAGTCCACCCCCTCGACTGGCCATGATAGCTTCCTGTTAATCGTTAAAAGCATTACTCAGAACAAGCCCTTACAAGTTTACTTTCTTACATATATATTTACGGGTATTAGCTACGGCATGTGGTTTGGGCTTTTATATTTTTATTTGGGTTACTACCTTGCCCTTGATGAGTCCATCGCATTAATGTTTACCATCGGCACATTCTTATCGATGGTAACAGCCCCACTTTGGCCGAAACTCGTTTCAAAATCCTCGAAGCCTATCGTCTGGGCATTGGGCACATCCTTATTTATCGTACAGCTTATCGGCATGGCATTAATAGGCCCGGATACACCGCTATGGATATCAACAACATTAATTATCTTTGCCTACGCGGCATTTGCCTGCCATAACATCGCGCCTTTCGCTATATTAGGAGACATCATCGATTATGGGAAAATGAAGTTCAACAAAGATCGAGGCGCAACATACTTTGCCATGAATAACGTACTCTACAAAATGAGCCTTGGGATTGGATCTGGTCTAGCCCTAGCGGTGGTCGGAATATTTGGCTTTGACCCAAGCATTCAAACACCTAGTGAAAGCGCGATAACAGGTCTGCGCATCGGTTTCATTTACATACCCGCAATCACGGCAACAATTGGCATTGTGTTTATTTTACAAACCCCAATCAACCGACGACGCTACCGGATTATTGAACAACGGATTTTTAAGCGGCAGAAATAGAATTTCTGCCGGGTGTTCTATAAAATTTCAACACTAATAATTTCTACAAAACATCTAACAAACTTCCCCCTCTCTTCTCCTTGTTCTGGTTCACCTCCCCTTCTCCACAGCGGAAACATCGCGTATTTTATGTCGCATAAAACTTGGCAGGCATTGCAAAGACGCAAATATCAACACAACTCTAAGATAAGCCTATAGCAAAGCATTGTTGATAACTTTAGATTAAATCGCGAAACCACATCACCATAACTTGTTTTATTAATTACTACTTAGTAAAGCCGGGTTTAAATCGGGTCATATGGTATCGCTTCTCAATCTAAACAATATTGCTATACAAAAGTGCCCAGAATTCCCAGTAGAGCACGACAGAAAAACTTTTCGGAGATGTGATATGAAAACCAAACCCAACACAAGAAGCACCCCCAGAACGCTTTGCCAGGCCATAGCGTCTATAACTATGATAGCCGCAAGCTCGGCCCTTATAGCAGACGGAAAATCAGAAAACTTTGCCATCGAAGAAGTCGTTGTAACAGCGACTAAAAAAGCCAATGCAGAAGCCTTGCAAGATATCCCAATTGCCGTCACGGCATTCTCGGGTGAACAGTTAGCGAAACAACATGTTCGTGATATCGAAGGACTGTCCTATAAAATCCCGAACGCTACACTCGATGAAGTCGGTACGGTAAAAGGTATCGCTAACTTTTCTATTCGCGGCCAAGGCATCAATAGCTCAATTTCCTCCATCGATCCAACGGTGGGAGTTTTTATCGATGGGGTTTATATGGGCACCATTGGCGGTGTGGTATTAGACCAGTTTGACATTGCCAGCATTGAAGTACTGCGTGGCCCTCAGGGCGTATTGTTTGGCCGCAACGTTACGGCTGGGGCCGTTGTAATCAACACCACAAACCCCACAAATGAATTTGAAGGTTCCGTCCGTACCGTTGTCGAAACAGGTCTTAACAAATACGTCATGGGAAAGATTTCTGGCCCTTTAATTGAAGATAAATTACTGGCTAAGCTAGCGATATATTACAACGAAGATGACGGATATTTTACCAACGAGTTTAATGGCAACGATGATCTAGGGGCCTCTAAAACAAGCCTGGTAAGAACAGCCATCACCTTTATCCCCAACGACAGTTCTGAGCTAATGCTCAAATACGAACATGGTCAATCTAAGGGGGGCGGTGTTGTTTCTCAGAACCGAGCGTTGTTTGAACACGACTCACATAAAGTCTCTTTTGATGAAGAAGGTTTCTACGACTACAGCTGGGACTTTTTGAATGCAACTTACACAATGGATCTCGGTTCAGGAGTTTTAACCAACATTATCGGTTGGCGGGCATTAGAAGAAGAAGCAAAAATTGATGTGGATGGAACCCCACTAAATGGATTTGTTTCGCCATCGCATACACATTCAGAACAATTCAGTGAAGAATTACGCTATGCAATCACCCTACAAAACTCTATCGATATAACTGCAGGCCTCTATTATTTTACCCAACAGATTGACCGTGTTGAGCAACGTTTAATTTTCGACGACCTCTACGACCTGATTGGTGGAGGACAAATGAGCCAGTCCACAGCTGGCGCCTTCACCGCCGCCGATTGGCGATTAAGTGACGCTCTGACGCTAAATATGGGTATCCGTTACACCTATGAAGAAAAAGACCTAAAAAGTGTAACGATTAATGGCAATAGCGAAGACGGGACGTGCAACCTTGCGAACAATACCTGCTCTAATCACGATTACATCGACGATCACAGTTGGTCGAACGTCACACCCAAGATTGGCTTACAGTGGTATGCGAATGACGACACGCGTTTATACGCCTCTTACAGTAAGGGCTTCCGATCCGGTGGTTATAGCTTACGTAATACAACATCAACACCTTCGGCCGCAGGTCCGTTTGATGAAGAAGAAATGGATTCTTTTGAAGTGGGCATGAAGTTAGATGCTTATGACGGACGAGCACGTCTTAATATGGCAGCCTTTTATAATTCAATATCAGATATGCAGCGCGAAGTCGGTGTTCCTGATGCGGCGGCAGGCACGGTACAAACAATTGAAAACACGGCCGATGCCACGATCACAGGATTTGAATTGGAATTAACGGCACTATTAACAGAGCAGCTAACCTTTGGTCTTACATTAGGCGTATTAGATGGCTCCTATGATAAGTTAAAATATGACATCAGTGGTGATGGCGTAGTGAATGATGAAGATAAAAAATTAACGTTGCCACGACTAGCGCCATTGGCTGGAGGTGTAAATATGGCATGGGAAGATAACATTTTTGGCGATCATTCTTTTGTTGCGCAGATTTCTTATAATCACCGTGATGACTCGGCCTCTTCTGATAACAACACCGGACAACTGCCCGGAGCGAATATCATTGACGCTAGTATCGCATTTACAACTGCTGACGAATCACTGACGTTTTCTATTTTCGGAAAAAACTTACGAAACGAAGTGACGCTAGGATTGGACTTTGTACTGGGAACAAACGAGTTTTTCGGATACCAGGAAGGAGGACAGTTGGCGACACTTTCTAACCTGAAAAAAGGACGTGTAATCGGTGCCGAAGTGGCTTATCGATTTTAAGGAATGATGCTTGCCTCTTGAATTGCCCGTTAAGAACGACGGCCAATTCCGGGAGGCGCTTTTGTGCACGCTCAACACTGTAACTTTATCAGTCCGCCATCCTCTTTTCAGCCCTACCTCAAATTCTTCAAGTCGTCCTGGCACAAGCACGGCTGCAGGACAGGTTACTCGTACGATATATAAAACTCATAGATTCAAAGCGAGATCACTAGCGCAGACGACATAATGGGGGAGAATCATCTCAGGGAGATTATCTTAGCTCTTAAACGCTTAAACCCCTATAATGCTTGGCGCTAATTCTTTAGACGTCAAAACGGCTAATTAATGGCTATAATTGACGCACATTGCTGTAAGTTTCCACATTTATGTTTATGCTATCACCTTATAAGGACTCCTCAACGTTTAGACGATTGTTATTAATCGCTGCTGCCTGCATACCCTCACTGCCTGGCTACTCACATGCCCAAGCCCCGATTAAAGGCGCCTTCGCGCACTTTCCCCCGCTAACCTATATAAACGAACAGAATGAAGCTTCCGGCTACCTCGTTGACATCATGAACAAGGTATTGGACGAAGCCGATCTCACCGCCACATGGCGATCTTACCCATCAAAGAGAATTGTCCAGCATATAGCGTCTGGGGCTGTGGAGCTTTTCCCGATTTACAAAGGGCATACCGAAATCGAGAAGGCCTCCTATAGTGGAAACTCGGTAATTTACTCATTTTCAATGCGCGCTTATTACTTCGACGGGCATAAACCCATTATCAAAAAAGAAGACTTATTCGGAAGAAGAATCATCCTTATGCGCGGCTATAACTATACGGGATGGTCGGACTACATTACTGATCCAGATAACCAGATACAACTTTTTTATTCAGATAATCACCAGCAAGCACTGGCTGCGCTAAAGGCGAACCGTGGCGACTACCTATTGAGTTATAAAAACCCTGTTGAATTTTCGCTAGAAAAATCACCAGAAGAAAACTTACAGCATAGCGATCTTACCAATCTCGACCTTTATTTTTTCATGTCAAAACAGACAGTTAATGCGATTGGAATATTGGAGAAGCTAGACCAAGCCTACCAACGACTTATTGAAAGAGGCGAGCTTTAACCCCCCCCTTACTAGATGAGTCATACAAAACGACTATTAGCTTAGACATAATATTCAGGAACGGACACTCTTTCGCCAAGACAGTAACATAGCAAAACAGTGCCCCCCCCATCCCACACAACAAATTCACAGACTTCCCATCAAATACTCTGTTATTAACAAAGGAAACCCCGTCTAAAAATTTGAAATATATCATTGAATACCCTCCTAAAAACTAACGTCGTATATACCGTCAACATCGTATTAAAACACCCTCTTATACTATTTTTAAACTAGATTTTTTTACGTGACTTTACGTGTGAATTTGACGGAATCCCATATATTTTCTGCAATATACGCCAACCTATGTGCGTACAACGCCGAAACCTCAGCAACCACGATGAGCGGCTTGACGACAACAATCTAATTCGAGATAACTTAATACGCTTTATTTAACGCGCTACATTTAACCGATCATATCGATCAACCTAATCAATGCCGCGGAATAGCAGCTGAAGAATCATTCATAATAATTAACAATAACCAGGAGATTTACATGCGCACTTTACGCACGTTATTTCGATATTCAATTCCGCGATCTTTTGTAAAAATTTCTGTGGCAACATGCATTCTCGGGTCGGCGTTATTCACGTCGACATCAGTCACCGCCCATTTTTCAGACGAACAACACGAACACAACCCCGTCATTATGATCCCAGGTATGGGTGGCGGAACATATAACATGACGACAATGAAAAATAGTTTTGCTCAAGATGGCTGGGACAACACAAGATTGTTTACGTGGACAGATGCCGATCAAATGAATAAAAATATGGAAGCATCAGCCGCAGCTATCAGAGACAAAGTAAATGATGTTCTGCTGCAAACCGGCGCACGAAAAGTGGTGTTAGCAACGTGGTCTGCCTCCACAATTGCCGGTCGTTATTATATTAAAAATTTAGGCGGCATCGAAAAGGTATCGCAGTTTATTTCATTCGCAGGCCCCCATCACGGCATTTCAATCTGGAATCAATGTTCACAAACCGCTACAGCATGTCGGAACCAGTGGGGACCGATTCCAAACACGGCGTGGTTGAATGACTTAAATTCTGGCACGGAAGTTCCTGGTGCTCCAGCGGTCAAATATCTAACGCTAAGAGGCTCCTCCGACACCAATGCCACACCGGTTGATACGGCAATATTGGCGGGCGCTGATGAAAACTTTCTCGTTAATGGAGCAACGCACTTTAGCATCATTACCGACGCAGGTGCGCTGCAAAAGATGCGTGACTTTATTGTCGAGCATGAAGGAGACGACTTTTCTTTTAACGATGTAAACCTGACACCATCGGGCGAGACACTGCAGTTAAACGGTAGATTTTCTGCTGAAGGGCTTACGGTAGAGGCACTAACCGCAACCGCCTACCGCGTAAATATTTACTTAAACGCAGAGGGCGATACCGCCGTTGGTCAATACAGCATATCGTTCAATTCCGATGGTAGCTTCTCACTACCCATTTCAGATTTACCATCGAACGAACACTACTACGTCTCACTCAGAGCAACCTTGAGCGCAGCTGACGAAGGCAGTGTATCGAACGAATCTCTTGTGGTTCAAACTAATCTAGTCACACTCGGCATGCCCGTTACACGACCAGAGCTCAGCGCACTTAATGTTGCCGTCAATGAGCAATCGGCCACATTCAGCGGCCACGCGACGGATGTTAACGGGCAACTCGACTATGTGCTTGTAATGTCCGATACAGAACAAGATATTTGGCATAAAGCGGCACCCGATAGCGCCGGCGATTGGTCTTATGAATTCTCTTCGCTACCCTTTGGTGATGTCGTACTGAGTGCGAAGGCTGTCAATTTTAGCGATGGAACCGGTCGTATTGTTTCATCTACATCATCAATAAGCGCAACAATTAGCCGCCCTTACACCTGCGTATCCGCTGATGTAAATGGACATATATCTCGCTATACAAACTATCCCACTGGCTGGGGCGCCTGCGATATTAACTACAATGACCTCTTCAGCAAGTACGGTTTAAGCACGTCATTCTCCCTGTGTAGAAATTCAGGCGAAGAACCAGAGCCAACTTGGTGTGAAGATCCCGTTAACCTTCCCTCACCTGTTGTTACGCCAGTACCTGGCACGCCTACACCAACCCCGCCCCCAACTCCCACTCCGAATCCTGGCACGCCGACACCTAGCCCAACCATCACACCCCAACCTGATGCTTGTGAAGACTCTACAACATGGAATGTTTTTCATCGGATCAATGGCAGAGCAGAGTATAGCTACCCCAGCTACACCGCTAAAGGTTCTGGCGAGGCAATGAGTGGAGGTGCTTACGCTAGGTCAAGCCTATACAGTACAAATGAAAGTATTTGGCACGTAGGCCTTTGCCCTTAATTTTTTCGCAGAAATAATAAAGGGGCGTTACGCCCCTTTATTAAATATACCCACCGGTCTCCACAAAGGGAAACTTACAAAAGGGAACTTACAAAGACAGTCGTCGAACATCCGCCAACAGAGTTGTCAGGTAAGTAAAGAATCGCCCTGCGTCAGCGCCGTTCACCGCTCGGTGATCGTACGAAAGACTTAACGGCAACATTTGCCTTGGTATAAAGGCTTCGCCGTCCCAAAAAGGCTTTATAGTTGATTTAGACACACCGAGAATCGCGACTTCAGGACAATTCACAATCGGGGTAAAACCTGTACCGCCGATGGCGCCCAGACTCGATATCGTAAAACATCCGCCCTGCATGTCTTTCGGTAGGAGTTTTCCGTCACGTGCTTTTTTCGCCAAGATACTCGACTCTTCAGCCAACTGAAGTAAACCTTTTTTATCCACATCGCGAATAACGGGAACCACCAAGCCTGTCGGCGTGGCCACAGCAATTCCAATATGCACGTGTTTTTTACGTACGATATGTTCACCATCCGCATGCAAGGAAACATTGAAACTCGGCTCTTGATTCAGCGCCATCGCACAGGCTTTCAAAAGAAACGGTAAAGGCGTGAGTTTAACGCCTGTCTTTTCCGCTTCTTTTTTCATGCTGCTGCGGAATTCTTCTAGGTCCGTTACGTCAGCATCATCGAACTGCGTCACGTGGGGCACGTTCAACCAGTTGCGCGTCATGTTCGCCGCGATCATTTTAGACAGCTTCGACATTTTTTCGACTTCAACTTCACCAAACTTAGCAAAGTCAACTTCTGGTACTTGTGGTATACCCACGCCACTCGACAATGCCGCCGCGAGGTTTTCCGGTTTTTTCTGTAACCGTGTTTTCACAAAGGCTTTCACATCATCTTTCGATATTCGACCTCGTGGTCCCGCCGCTTTAACTTCCGATAAATTCACCCCCAATTGACGGGCAAGTTTTCTGACCGCAGGGCCTGCATAAACATCGCTGCCAGAGCCTTTCGCTGCTGACTCTGAAGCGGTTGATTTTTCTGGACTAGCTTGGCTCGCAGCCTTAGCTGCTGACTGTTGAGGTGGAGGAGAAGTCGGTGCAGAAACAGAAGTAGAAGGTGTTGAAGCCTCTTCTGCCCCACCACTTACTTCCAATACCAAAATGGGATTATCTTGAGAAACTTTATCACCCTCTTGTATCGAGATGGATAAAACTTTGCCTGCCTTAGGAGACGGAATTTCCATGGAGGCTTTATCGCTTTCCAAAACAATGAGGGTATCACCGTCTTCAACAACATCACCAACACGGACTGAAATTTCGATAACATCTACCGCTGAACCGCCGATATCGGGAACAGTCACATCTAAGGTTTTGCTTGCAGGTGCAGAGATAGTCTCAACAGGATTAACCGATTCAACAACACTCACTGAAGAACTGGCCGGACTAACAGAGCTTGCAGGACTCGCCACAGCATCAACAGAAACCAGTACGAGTACAGAATCCCCTTCGGAAACTTTATCGCCCTCTTTCACGCGAATACTCGTTACAGTTCCACTCGCAGGTGATGGCACTTCCATTGATGCTTTATCACTTTCGAGGACTAAAATAGAATCACCCTCGTCAACGCTATCGCCGACAGCGACGCAGACTTCAATGACGTCAATACCTTCGGCTCCGCCAATATCGGGAATAACCACCGAAATTTCATCGCCAGCAAATTGGCTCGCCGCAGGCGCTACCGCAACGACCTCAGGTTCAGGAGTGGCTACTTCTGGCTTCGCCGAAGTCGCCCTTCCGTTATTACGCTCTCCATTAATATTTTTAGAATCGCTTTCTTCCAGCTCCAATATCGCAGAACCTTCAGATATATTATCGCCAATTGAAACTAAAACCGAAATGACTTTCCCTGCCGCAGGGCTGGGAATATCCATCGAGGCTTTGTCGGATTCTAATGTAATGAGCGTGTCTTCCACAGCAACGATATCGCCGGGTGAAACCGCTATTTCAATTACTTCTACGTTTTCGGCCCCACCAATATCTGGTACTGGGACAGTTTGATTCGCCATGTGGCAACTCTCCTCAAATTAGCAGGTAGTAGGGTCCAGTTTTTCTGGATCAATACCGTAAAGTTTTATCGCTTTGCTGACGCTAGCGGGTTCAATTTTTCCGTCATCGGCCAATGCCTTAAGCGAGGCAAGCACAACAAAAAATCGGTCGATTTCAAAAAACTTACGTAATCGACTGCGCGTATCACTACGACCAAAGCCATCGGTTCCCAACACACTATAAGAGCCGGGAATATAAGCGCGCAGTTGCTCGGCATAGCTCTTCATATAATCCGTTGAAATCACAACCGGCCCTTCGGACGAGGCAAGCTGCTCGGTTAAATACGGTTGCTTCGCGTCGTCTTCTGGGTGCAACAAGTTCCAACGCGCACAACGCTGACCATCACGAGCTAACTCATTTACACTGGTAACACTCCAGATATCCGATTCAACTTGCCAGTCCTCACGCAATAAATCAGCGGCGGCTTCAACTTCACGCAAAATGCTGCCCGCACCCATCAATTGAACACGTGGTGCTTTTTTCTTAGCGCCTTGTTTGAGTTTGTAAATACCTTTAATAATGCCGTCTTCAACACCTTCTGGCATTGCGGGGTGTTTATAATTTTCATTTAACGTGGTGACGTAATAGAAACAATTCTCTTTTTCGCCATACATGCGCTGCAATCCATTTTGCAGAATGATTGCAAGTTCGTAACCGTAAGTCGGATCGTAGGAATAGCAATTTGGAATTGTCGTCGCCATTAAATGACTGTGGCCATCTTGATGCTGCAAGCCTTCACCATTCAATGTTGTTCGACCCGAAGTCGCACCAATCATAAACCCACGCGCTTGAATATCCCCAGCCGCCCACGCTAAATCACCAATGCGTTGAAAGCCAAACATAGAGTAGTAAACGTAAAACGGCACCATGGCTTCTTTGTAATTGCTGTAGGCCGTCGCGCAGGCAATCCACGCAGACATCGCACCGGCTTCATTAAGACCTTCTTCTAAAATCTGACCTTTTTTATCTTCCTTGTAATACATAATTTGATCGCGATCATGCGGGGTGTATTGCTGCCCTTGAGAAGAGTAAATACCCAACTGCCGAAACATACCTTCCATACCAAAGGTACGCGCTTCATCGGGAACAATTGGCACCACACGGCTGCCCATGTTTTTGTCTTTCACCAATGTCGACAAGAAGCGAACAAAAACCATCGTAGTTGAGATTTCGCGATCACCTGTCGATTTTAACAACGCAGAAAATGCATCTATGGACGGTGTTTTTAACGCATAAAAATCATTAACACGCTCTGGTAAATAACCACCCAAGGCTTTTCGCTTTTCATGCATGTATTGCATTTCAGGTGAATCATCCGACGGCCTAAAATACGGAACACTGGGCAGATCTTTGTCATCAATAGGAATACAAAAACGATCCCGGAATTTTTTCAGGGCATCAAGATCGAGCTTTTTAATGGAGTGAGCAACGTTGGCAGATTCGCTCGCCGTTCCCATACCGTAACCTTTTACGGTTTGCGCTAAAATAACGGTCGGTTTACCTTTGCATTGCGTTGCAGCCCAGTAGGCCGCGTAAACTTTATTAACGTCATGACCGCCACGGTTGAGCGACATAATTTGATCGTCGGTATAATCTTTTACCAACTCTAATAAATCGGGATACTTACCAAAGAAATGTTCACGCGTGTAAGCACCGCCATTGGCTTTATAGTTTTGCAACTCACCATCTAACACTTCGTCCATACGCTTGCGTAAAAGACCGGTGGTATCTCTATCTAGCAACTCATCCCACATGTTGCCCCAGAGGACTTTAATCACATTCCAACCGGCACCACGGAAACTGCCTTCAAGTTCTTGTACGATTTTACCGTTGCCACGTACAGGGCCATCTAAGCGCTGTAAATTACAATTCACGACAAAAATTAAGTTTTCGAGTTGTTCACGACCCGCTAAGGAAATCGCACCTAAGCTTTCCGGTTCATCACACTCGCCATCTCCAATAAACGCCCAAACTTTACGGTCGCCACGCGGCGTAATTTCGCGGGCAGACATATAGCGCATAATGTTGGCTTGATAAATCGCTTGTATAGGACCCAAGCCCATCGAAACGGTTGGGAACTGCCAATAGTCGGGCATCAACCAAGGGTGAGGGTAAGAAGATAAGCCTTTGCCATCCACTTCACGGCGGAAGTTATCCAACTGCTCTTCAGTCAAACGCCCTTCTAAATAAGAGCGCGCATAGATACCGGGGGAAATATGCCCCTGAAAGTAAATAAGGTCGCCAAGGCGATCTGAGTTATTTGCTCGGAAAAAGTGGTTAAAACCCACTTCGTATAACGTCGCAGCGGAGGAGAATGAGGATATGTGGCCGCCAAGGCCTTCATCATTGTCGTTGGCCCGCATGACCATCGCCAACGCATTCCAACGGACCAATGAACGTATTTTACGTTCGAGGTGTTCGTCACCCGGGTTACGCTTTTCGTCCTGTGGACGAATCGTATTGCAATAGGGTGTCGTAATCGCAGATGGTAGACCTACGCCAGCTTCGGTCGCGATATTCGCCAATTGTGTCAGCAAATACGAGGCGCGCTCCTTGCCGCTGTGACGGATAACGGATTCTAGTGCTTCGAGCCATTCTTGGGTCTCTAAAGCATCACTTTCCTCAAGCATTCAAAACTCCTCAATGTTTACAGAACGAGATCATCGCCTGAATTTATCGTTTATATAATCAAACTTGTATGCATCGTGGTGTTTGTCAAGAAACCGAGCCTATTATGGGTAAAATAACGCTCTAGAGTGGCTAAACCCCACTTTTCTCAACTTATTCTCTCAACTTCTCTCAACTTAGCAAGGTAATCGTACTCAATCGAGACTGCATGATCACCTTGCCCAAAGGCTCTGTTTTGCTCGATAAATATAAGGGTTAGCGCTAGATCGACACAGGAATAGTCATAATCTTCCTCTTCGATTCCGAGCTGAATTCTTTCGAGCGCATTCAACGGTCGTTGAATTCTATCAAATTATTCCCGATATTCCAAAAGGCTATTTTAAATAATACCTCTCAAGCCATTACGTACTAATTCCCCCTATGCAAATATCGCGGGCCATTTTGCTTTATAGATAGCTAATTCTTCGATCACTAAAAAGTGGCCAGGCATAACGTCCAACCAAATTCCCGTCTCCCGTCTCCCATCACACCTGTCACCTGTCACCCGTCACCCGTCACCCGTCTCCCGTCTCCCGTCTCCCGTCACCCGTCTCCCGTCTCCCGTCTCCCGTCACCCGTCACCCGTCACCCGTCACCCGTCACTGATGT
>JAWSUY010000065.1:0-1133 GCA_033852175.1 Agarilytica sp. | reverse complement strand
GATGTGGATACATTAAACCTTGTGGATGTTACCGGCACACATAGCTGGATACTATCGACGGCGAATGCGGGCACCCTGAATACCAATATTGACTTTATTGATCTTGAACGTCTTAACGGAGCCGATGGTGCGACCAGTACAGCGGGTGTTGATACATTCCAGTTTGGTTTTGCAGGACCGTTTGATGGCGTTTCAGGTAGTGTTGATGGTCGTGGTGGTGACGATATTGTTAACGTGCAAAGTAATAGTGCAGCGATTGATTTTGGTGCTGCGGTGATTGCCATAAATGGTGTTGTGAATGCCAATACCATTTTAGGCGATGGGACAAATACACTTTCAGCTAGCAACGCCGATTCAAATATTACATGGGTCGTGAGTGACTTTGATGGGGACACCGGAAGTGATGTTATTTCGGATGGTGAGAATGACGGTGTTGTGAGCGATGCGGGCGCGAGCGTCAATTTTATTGATTTCGCCAGCCTTACTGGCGGCGATGAATTCAATAATACATTTACCGTAGAAGATACCGGTTCTTTGACGGGAACAATTACCGGTGGAACTGGCGCGGGTTCGAATACCTTGCAAGGCCGTAATACTACGACGGATTTTATCTTGACGGGCGACCAAACGGGTCGATTAGAAAATGGCTCATCGACAATATATGTCAATGTTTTTTCTGGAATTGAAACATTAGAGGGCCGCAGTACGGCAGATGATTTAATCGCTCACGACCAAGCGAATACCTGGACGGTTGATATCGTAGATGCAGGGAATGTGGATGTGACGACGGGTGCAGACGCCACGACCCGAACGGATTTCTCTGGAATGAATACGCTGACCGGAAATGATGGAGTCGATACCTTTGATCTAGAAGCGAATTTCTCTGGCAATATTGATGCCGGTGCCGGCGGTGATTTTTTTAATATCAATGTTGTTGATTTAATTATCGCGAATGCATTAGACGGGGGGGATGATTCGGATACGATTACAGGCCCATCCGGCACAAATATTTGGTCGTCTACAGCGGCATCTGCGGGTCAATTTAATACCGGTGCTCCGGTCATAAGTTTTACACAAACTGAAAATCTTGTGGGTGGTGATGGCGTGGATACGTTTACGATCACGCACAGCTT
>JAWSUY010000004.1:0-4640 GCA_033852175.1 Agarilytica sp. | reverse complement strand
ATCCACAAAACCCTCCGCATTGGACTGTGTCCACAGGAATGTCTTTGGACTGCAATTGATCCTTATACGAAACCGCTCTACCTTGAACAGCGGGACTCACGGAGGAACAACCATGCCCACACCACGCAAACAACTGATCTCCCTGGCCGACACCCCCAATTACCACATCGTCTCCCGCTGTGTCCGCCGCTCCTGGCTCTGCGGCGTCGACCCCTACAATGGCAAGGATTACAGCTACCGACGAGACTGGATCATCGAGCGCTTAGAACTGCTGTCCACCGCCTTCGCCATCGATATCTCTGCCTACACCATCATGTCGAACCACACGCACCTCGTACTTCACATCAACGCAGAGCGCGCCAAACAATGGAGCCGCGAGGAAGTCATCAGCCAGTGGCACATCGTCTACAGTGGCAACCTGCTCTCCCAACGCTTCAGCGCAGGCAAAACCCTCTCCTCGGCTGAGCTCGCTGTTCTCGATACCTCTGTCGAAAACTGGCGGGAACGCCTGCACAGCATTTCTCAATTCATGTCAGCCCTGAACGAGTACATCGCCCGCCTCGCCAACACGGAAGACAAGGTCACGGGGAAATTTTGGGAGTCCCGCTTCAAAAGCCAGGCACTGCTGGATGAAACCGCGAAGTTAAGCGCCATGGTCTATTGCGATCTCAACCCCGTCCGCGCCGGCATGGCCGACACGCCCGAAAGCAGCGACTACACCAGCATCCAAGAACGCATCATCGCCGCCGGAAAAGGCCGTATACCTGATAAACTCTACAGATTCCAAGGCCACGAAAAGAAAGGAAAGCAAGACGGCATCCCCTGCACGCTTAAAGACTACATCGCTCTGGTTGACGCAACCGGCAGAATCATCCGAGAAGACAAACGCGGCGCAATCGACGCTGGGCTCAACCCCATCTTGCAGCGCCTGAACATCGACACAGACACCTGGCTGATGATGGCAACAGAATTCGAAGAAGCCAATGGCCCTTGGGTCGGCCCTGAAGAAAAACTCGCCAGAGTCTGTGAACGCACCAAAAAGAAGTGGATCTGCAACACCCCAGCCCACCAAAAGCTGCACCCGACATAGCACAACCTGACAGAGCAGCCCCGCAGAGCCAAACTCAAACGACCAGCCCTACCCCCGCTCAACCAGACTCCACGCCCACCGAACAACATCTGATACACCCGCCGGAATTCCTTATCAAATCCCAGCTTTATCGCAAGAGCCATACCATGCTTGCAATATATCCATCCAACTCCCTTCAATTAAGGACACCCATCTTCAATTAAGGACACCCATCGAATTCATTGAGTGTCTTCATCTATTCGCCGAACAACATCTGATACACCCGCCGGAATTCCTTATCAAATCCCCGCTTTATCGCAAGAGCCATACCACGCTTGCAATATACCCACCCAACTTCCTTCAATTAAGGACACTCATCGAATTCATTGAGTGTCTTCATTTATTCCAAAGTTCGCAGCAAAATCAGCTAAAACGGAAACAAGCCTTTAAGCCAGATAACGTCGAGCACAATCGCAAACAATTAATTGGCGTGAGGAACGAACGCTATTTAATTGTTAGTCGATTGCTGCTCCTTGTTATGCATATCATCGTGCAATCGACATGCAAGCTCCTTCATGTCATGTTGGCTAATGACATTGCCTTTTTCAATAAGATTGAATCTGACCTGTACAATATCAGGGTCATTTTTTGATATTGGATATAACCCTTTCATTCCTAGTCGAATGTAAGCTAGAACTTCTCCATGTTCATATGCACGGTATATTTTAAGATTTTTCGCATTGAATCTCCTTAACCCACCATCTATATCGTAAAAACCAGTAACAGGGGATGAGTCAAACGCAACTACGAAATTAATTTTGTGAGAGGAATACCCAGCGAGTTGTGCTAGTCCACCTCCAAGTGAGTGCCCCGCGGCGATAACTGAGTCAATAGAACCATACGTGGTCTCAATTTCTTGAATAATTTTCGGCACTAATATTCTTACTTCATCATACTGATCTAACTTGGTACTAAATATTCTTCCAAACCATCTAAAGTTGGATGCCCAATCCGCTCGCTGGTCAAAATCGGTACCCCTGAACACAATTACAAAATTGTTACTTTGACTATCAGTCTCCTTGTAAATTTGTAGGCCCAACTTTAGCTGCTTATGTACGAGCGCTCTTTCATTTACGATTTTTGTATTAACAATCTCCCAGTCGCTCGGTACAAAAACTGTGTCTGATGTTGTACAAAACTGTTCAATAGTAGTGGCCGGCTTTGATTCTGTCTCTGTCAAATAGACACTCTTACTCAGCGCGCCTAAAAATGGAAATAGTAATACATCCTTATAGTCGCTAGAAACGCTATCTGCGGTATAGATCTCTGCTTCACGATCATCCACAACTCTGTACTCGGATTTCTCTTGCTTCCAAGAAGCGCAAGAGGAAAGGAAAAGAGCACTAAGTAATGCCACCAATAATGATTTATTCATTCTACTCAATCCTAATTTCTCTGCATAACGCCAGTAGCAGCGGGCGCGAGGTACGAGCGTCCGGCGACCGAAGGGAGCGAACTGACTGCTCTGGTTATAAGGTTTCAATCGAAGCACCGTTTCACAAAATACCCACATAATGCCGCTATCGCCCAGAATAAAAATGAAATTCCTACACCTACAAAAATTGGAGCCAACGTAAACACTGGAGCATCCAAGGCCTCAACAATTGACATTGTAATCATGGCTACACCAAGAGCACAAAAAGCTACAAATCCAACAAGCATCGTGAAAAACACGAGTGGCTTTTCAAGTCTCTCCGAGTGAAACCCAAGCAAAATAGCTTCAATCAAGCCCATATTCTAAAAGCCTTATAACGTCTTTCGCATGCGCGAGTTTTTTTCGTCGCTTGCCGGAATTTGTTATGAGTTTTTATAAGCGCCATGCTCAATATCCTGATCATTTAATTCATGGCCTTGCCAGACAAATACTTCTCTAGCCCCTGAACAAATTCCCAATTCCTGCATCACCCTAATTTCTACTGGGGAAATATCTTCGCCGTTATATCGCTGGTGCATTATTACGGTTGGTTTCGGCTTTAAAAAGTATTTAAATTTCGAGTAACCAATTATCTTTGCTAGTAATTTTTCTGCAATTTCGAAATCGGATATTGCTAGTCTTTTAGAAGAAAACGGCATTGGTGATGAAAACACCTCCCTTTTTCCTTTCGCTACATCAAAGCAATCGAAGCTATTTTCGTTGATTTGAATATATAGTATTTCTGACTTCAGCATCGATCTAGTTTACTCATAACGCCTTGCACAGTGGAAAACGACGAGCGCGAGCGAGTTGGTTTTCCAATGCTGCAACTTGTTATGTACGTTATTCATGACAAATAGACATCGCTCGCTAATGTTGATAACGATTTAGCAATATCATCTACGAAATTAGGATTGGATGTAAGCATTTGCCTAATAGTTTCTTCCTGATGCTCTCTAATAATATCTTTAAAATGATCGGATATGAAATTTGATGCAAGAGCAACTTCCATGTTTCTCCTTAGGCTCTCTTCATTAATGAGCGGTATCTTATCGCCGTAATCATTTAACGCATTCGTTAAACTACCGACTAACTCCAAAGTTATATTTGAACACAAACTGAAAATATCTTCCCTCGGAGGATCAAATTCAATTACAGCTCCTCGATCATTTGTTCGGCGAAGTGGTCCAACAATGTAACTCTTAAATCCGGAACTTGCATTGATTAAGAGTGTTCCATCATGAGTTGATGCATTTCTACAATAGAATATAAATTGCCCATAAGAAGGAGACAGCTCTTGCCAGGATATATTTATATCCATTGAAGTTTGAGATGAATCTTTTATTGACTGAATGGAATTAAGGAATGCGCTAAAACTATAATTTAGCTCGTCAACTTCTGAGACTATTGGGTAATCTTTAGTTTTATGTTTGTTTTCTATTACTTCTGCCAGATTTTTAATATTCAAAGCAAAGTAACGTAGTTCACGTATTTTATTATTAAGCCCTATTGCTACTGCAGATCGATGCTCATTCATACGGGATCATCCTAAATAGTACATAACGCTTCGTGAAGCGGCACCAGCCGCACAAATAAAAACAGCCGTCCGCTTGCACGCCCTTGTTGGACAGAGCGCCACCGCACGCAACGCCTGCGCAGTCTATGGGGATAGTTACAGCTCCGCTGCTTCGCGTGTCTGCCACCGTGCTGCGATCCCTTATCACTTCAGTCCACACGAATTTCCTCCCTGCTCTCAATAGTTTACACCACCCAGCGGTGCTGTCTCTCAGCGCTTTCATGACACTGCAATTCCTGAACGGTGGACGCAACTCGGCTGCCACGCTGAGCTTCACCACCGCGCCCGCTCAGCGGCCAGTAGGCGGCTGGTGAGGGGCGCCTGACAAATAGAACAAACCGGTCTTTCGGGCTGTTCTTCTGCGCTTACTTCACGGCCTTCGTCGCGCTTCGCCCCCATTTGCAACAACAGCACCGCCAGCTGCTTGCGCTTGCCGCCCGCGTACAGGCCGTAGTGCCGCACACTGTGCAGGCCAGTCGGTGGGCTGTGCACCAGTAACTGCCGGGTGAAGCCCGCGGCAC
>JAWSUY010000064.1:1176-1743 GCA_033852175.1 Agarilytica sp. | reverse complement strand
TGTTTGATTCAGCCTTGTTCGTGTTCTGTAACAAGCGCCGCGACAAGCTCAAAATACTCTATTGGGATAGCAGTGGTTTTTGCTTGTGGTATAAGCGTTTAGAAAAATAAAAGTTCAAGTGGCCACGAAAAGACAACAGGGAGATCATCATACTCAACGAAGAACAGCTTCACTGGTTGTTGAGAGGCTTTAATATTAATCAGCTACAGCCGCACAAAACGTTGAATTATAGCTCGGGATTTTAGTCTGAGTCCTGTAAAATATAGGCATGCTATCGTCATCAGAACTTGCCGCCGAAAATCAGTCTCTCAAGCAGAAAGTTGGTCAAAAAGATCAACGAATCAAACTGCTTGAGGAGATGCTGCGCCTGCAGCGCCACAAGCAATACGGCGCGTCTAGCGAAAAAGATACTGGTGGCCAAGGGCAACTCTTTAATGAAGTTGAAGAAGAGGGGCAGAACCTTGAAGGCGAGAGCGCTGACATTACCGTTCCTGCTCATACTCGTAAAAAGAAGAAACGCCTATCTATTCCAGCTGAACTACCTCGTGAAGAAATTATTCACGATTT
>JAWSUY010000064.1:0-1037 GCA_033852175.1 Agarilytica sp. | reverse complement strand
CAACCGATTGAAAAATCTATTGCCTCACCTGGCCTGTTAGCCTATATCACCGTCAGCAAATACTGTGATGCGCTGCCTCTGTACCGACAAATCAACATCTTTAAGCGTATTGGCGTTGAGTTGGATCGTACGACTTTAGCCAACTGGATGATTAAAATGGGCAGCTTAGTGCAACCCTTAATTAATCGTCTGCAAGATGTTTGTGAAGAGCAATCGGTGCTTCACATGGATGAGACGCCGCTGCAGGTTCTGAATGAACCCGGTAAAACAGCTCAGAGCCAAAGCTACATGTGGGTGATGGCGACCACGGAGGCAAGCGTACCGGTGGTTTTATATCACTACAGCGCTAGCCGTAGTGGTGATACACCCAAAGCCTTGTTGGAAAATTTTAGCGGCGCATTAATGGTTGATGGCTATGAAGGTTACAATCCAGTGTGCCAACAAAACCAGTTAACCCGCTTGGGATGCTGGGCACATGCGCGGCGTAAATTTGTTGAAGCGCAGCGACAGCAGCCAAAAGGGAAAACCGGGAAGGCTGATGTAGCTTTGGGGCTAATCCAAAAGCTCTATGGCATAGAGAAACTGAGTAAAGAAAAATCGATTATTGATCGGCATGAGGCACGCCAGACACAATCGGCAGTAGTTATTGAAAAACTCAGGCTCTGGCTGGAAAAAGCGCTGCAAAATACACCGCCAAAAACCACGTTGGGCAAGGCGATACAATATCTGCATAACCAATGGTCGAGGCTCGTTGCGTATGTTAATGATGGGTGCTGGCCGATTGATAATAATCGAGCTGAAAACACGATAAGGCCGTTCGTTATCGGTCGTAAAAATTGGCTGTTTAGCGCGAGTCAAGCAGGCGCCCATGCGAGCGCCAATCTCTATAGTCTCATTGAAACCGCCAAAGTTAATAACTTAGAGCCGTACGCGTACCTGAAAAAAATCTTCACATTACTGCCGCAGGCCCAATCATTAGATGATATTGATGCACTGCTACCTTGGGCTGTCAATCCTGCTGTTGGTTAGCCGCTTAC
>JAWSUY010000063.1:35918-36098 GCA_033852175.1 Agarilytica sp. | reverse complement strand
AAGCATTGGGATCAACCGTCACAATATTATCGACAATTGAAATACCGGAAGCATCACCGGAATCCAGAGTCACGCCGGAAACTGTTAAAGAGTCCCCGTCAACATCAGAGGCATTGTCGAGTAAATCAATTGTGTACTCAGCATCGTCTTCGGTTGCTGTTGACGTAATGGCAGAAGAGA
>JAWSUY010000063.1:0-35882 GCA_033852175.1 Agarilytica sp. | reverse complement strand
TAATTGTTGCGGTTTGCGCAACTGATCCACCGTTGCCATCCACAACGTTGTAATTATATTGAATAACAGCGTCAGCGTCGCCCACGGCCAAACTGTTATAGGCACTGGGATCGACCGTCACAATATTATCGACAATGGTAATTCCCGAAGCGTCACCGGAATTCAGCGTTAAATCCGAAACCGTTAGGCTATCGCCGTCAACGTCTGAAGCATTATCGAGTAAATCAATTATGTATTCGGCATCGTCTTCGGTTGCTATCGAGGTAGCAGCAGAAACGACAGGAGCATCATTAACAGAAGCAACTTGTAAGCGTGCCGCATTATCAACAGACCCACCTGCGTTATCGATAACCGTATAAGAGAATTGCGCTTCTCCAAACCAGTTTTCGCTGGGCGCAAAACTGAAAGTTCCGTCATCATTCGCAATGACCTCACCAGAACCAGAATCTAGACGCACATCGGAAATAGACAAAACATCGAATATATCAATATCGCCGGCACCGTCCAACAAAGCGGCAGCATCAAGGTCTAAGGTATTATCTTCGTCAATTTGACCCAGGTCGATCGGAGCTCCAATAAAGGGGGAATCATTGACGTTGTTAACGCTTAACGTAAATTCGGTTGTTACAGAGTCATTAGTCGCACCGGAGTCATCCGTTGCTGTTACAGACACTATATATTCTCCACCTTGAGAAAATGCCGCATCGTTTGTCGCGGCACCACTGATCGTGCCTGTTTCGCCGTCAAATACGAGGCCGTCCGGTAGATCATTTACGGAAAAAGTAAGAATTTGTCCCGCGTCATCATCAGCAAAAAAAACAGATAGGTTAAGGCCTATAGCGGAGTCTTCATTAACGTCGACATTGGCTATACCATCAGTAAACGGTTGAGAATTAAAAAACTCGGGGTTATCAATAAAGGTTTCTGTAAATGAGGTTACAAAGCCAGAAGTTTCAAAACCGCTTTCCGGCTTCACGGAATCCCCCGTCATTGAAATACGAGTGCTTGAGCCCCCCGAAGAACCTGAGCTAGTGGGTGTGTTTTCCCCTCCGGCTGCGGTAGCAGGGAGTAACTCTTCTATCGAGTCTCCACTTTCAATGGCCTGGGCCAGCAGCTCAAAATTAACATCATCGCCAATACTGCCATCGATGATGTCTTTCATACTATCGAGCAATCGCTGGGTTAACGTCAGCGTTTCATCATGACCCAAACTAATGGACTTATAGCCATCCAGCTGTATTACAACAATACTGCTGCCCAACGTTTTTACAGTACTCCCTAAAAGCAGATCATCTCCGGGGCGACCATTTACTTGTTCGCCATTCGGCCCAACAAGGATAACCTTGCCTTGGACGCCGGTAATTTTTCCTAGAACTCCACTTACATCACTTGAAGTCTTATCTGCCATAGGGAAACCTTCTATAAATTTCAGTCGTAATTAACGTTTAAAGCTGTGAGCAAAGCGCCTGAAGCATTAAAAATTCGGTAATGTGCATAAAGCTGGTCGTACTGCGCATTAATTAAAGCTCGTTTCGATTCAACCACTTCTGTTTCTGTGTTGAGCAAATCGAGCAAAGTTCTTCGGCCAATATTGAATTGTTTAGTGTAGGCCGCTTTTGTCGCCACAGCTGCTTTCACATGACTCAACAAAAAAGTCATTTGCGCATTAAGTGCGGCATACGAATTCCACGATAAATTCATACTCTCGACGATTTGACGTCGAGCGTTATTGCGGATGTCTTTTGACTGCAAAATAAGTTGTGCCGTTTGCTTTCTACGCGCGCGGTCAGCACCACCGTTAAAAAGGTTGTAACGCAATCGCAGTGCAACAACAAAATCTTCATCTTCACCTTCAACACCTACATTATCGTCCCAACGTTTTTCGGCTTCTAATGTTAACGTTGGCCAATAGTTACTGCCCGCCGATTTATGCTGGGCTTTGGCTGCGCTAAAATCAGCCGAAGCTGAATGAAGCGTTGGGTGATTCTTTTCAGCAGCGGCTACCGCCGCTTCCAATGAAGCAGGTAATCCAGTCGCTGCTTCTGGCTTTGTCATGTTCTCTAGGTTCGGATAAAAACCCGTCACACGAAAAAAATTGGCTTGGGAGTCTGCCAAATTATTTTGGGCAACAACCATATTGGCATTCGCCAGAGCCAATCGAGCCGCTATCTGATCCAGGTCCGCTTTACTACCGACTCCGGTGCTACTGCGCAGTTTCATCTGGTCATATATATTCTGGTGTTCCCATAAAGTCTTGCGAGCCAAGTCCAACAATTCGGTATGACGCAACACATTTAAGTAGACCTCAGAGGTCCGTAATGCAATATCTTGAGCTCTGGTTTTCGCAAGATGCTCTAGACTATCAACCCGAGATTTCTGCCGGCTTACTTCTGCAATCGATCCAAACCCGTCGAATACGAGCTGCTCTATCTGCAATGACAGCTCTTCTCGATCAAAGTCGACTTCTTCATTCCCCGTTTGCTGCTCAGACTTTCGCGTCTCTTCTCCGATACCCGCCGTCAAATTCACTTTCGGCAAGTATGCCGCCCGAGCCTGAGAAACCTCATAACGTCGAGACTGTAATTCGTGCGTCACCGATAACATCTCGGGATTTGTTCTTAATGTCTGATCTACTGTCTCGCTTAACGAGAACCCCTGCGCCCCCACGGCAATAAAAATTGACCACAGAGCAAGCGCTCCCCTTTGTATTTGACTGTGCATCTAACCCACCTTAGCTATGCGTAAACTTTAACCATGCAATAAATGTGACAACTTGACCATCAGGAAAGATATATTCCCAAAAATGATAATTATCACGCCCTAATATTACTAAATCGAAGGTCCTGCCCGATTGTTATTCACCTTTCGTACAGAACTCCACCCCCAAAATAAAACGCTACAAACGATACTGAAGAATAGATTAACCGACTTCATAGACCAACGTAAAACAAACCGACATAAAATAACGGGATCTCTTAAACCGCTGAAAGAAAAACAGCGGATGGTTTTATCTAATGCCCGTGGATAGAAATACTACAGCGATGGAAGGTTATTTCGGGATAACCGCCAATACTATCGCTCTCGTAGCGCCAACTGCTTTGTTTTCAAAATCGGTTTCATCAAATAATCCAATATCGTCTTTTCACCTGTTAGCACATCTACACTGACAGTCATCCCGGGAATGATAGGCAGCTCCGTTCCATCTGGCCCGGTAAACACCCTGGATGTCTCGACCCGTACCAGATAAAAACTCTCGTTCTGCTCATCCAGAATCGTATCGGGACTAATGTGAATAACCTTCCCGTCTAGCCCTCCCATTACGGAAAAGTCGTAGGCAGTAAACTTTACTTTTGCATCTTGCCCGGGATATAAATAGGCAATATCCGCTGGACGAATCTTGGCTTCAATCAATAAGGTTTCTTCGCTGGGAACAACCTCAGCTATATCCATGCCCGGCTGAATAACGCCACCAATGGTATTGACGAGTAATCGCTTGACGGTACCCGTCACTGGAGATCTCACTACTGTACGCTTTACTCGATCCACCAACGCTTCACTCGTTTCGGTTAATCGCGATAATTCTAAGGTGATGTCATTGAGTTGTTCGCGCGCTTCCCGACGAAAAACCAAGGCCAGGTTCGCGGACTTTTCTTGTGCTTCTTTTAAGCTAGAACGAATACGCGGTATAGCGAGTTTAGCCGCATTTAACTCGCCTTCTAAGTCATTCACTTGCCTCTCAAGCCGAAGCAATTCTACTTCCGACACAGCTCCTTCCGACACTAGCGGCCTTGTCAACGTTAATTCAGTTTCCAACAACTTATAACTTCTGCCTAAGCGTTTTTGTTTCTCACTTAACTCTGAAAGCTCTTGCTTCTTTTGAGACACCTGTTGTTCAAGAACTTGGTAATTACCTTGAAACTCATTTTTTCGCGACAAATAAAATGCCTTTTCTTCTCGAATAAGAGACGCCTCCCAGTCGGTTTTGCTAGGAATAATAAATGGAGCAGCATCAGCCTCTGCACGTAACCTTAAAGACTTTATTTGCAGTTGCGCCAGCGTTACCCCCGCCTCACGCAATGATGAAGAAAAACGCGTATCATCTAATCGCACAAGCGCCTGGCCGCGCTCGACGATATCCCCCTCACTCACATATCGCTCGGCCAATATACCGCCTTCTAAATTCTGAATAATTTGAATTTGTTGAGATGGAATAACCTTTCCTTCACCACGAGTAAACTCATCCACACTCGTAAAAGCAGCCCAAAGAAAAAAGCAGATAAAAAAAGCGACGATCATACGAAGTAAGGTCGCGGCTCCTTTGGGCGACTGAGCAAGCACAGCCGTTTTCGCTGAAGACACGTAATTCAGTTCATCACCAGAAAGCGGCGGCACGCTGTCATCGTGATGTAATATTGAATATTTAAGCGCCTTATAGGCATGTTTAAAATGATTATTGGACACGAATTTGTCCTTTTTGTAAGGCTTCTAGCACTTGTTTCTTTTCACCATCTGCAACAACCCTTCCCGCATCAATAACGATGATACGATCAACTAAGTTCAGCAAGGAGGTTTTGTGTGTAACGATTAAAACAGTTCTATCCGATAGCTCTGGCTTTAACAGGGCCATAAGCTTCGCTTCGCTCGCATTGTCCATTGCTGTGCTCGGCTCATCCATAAGGATAATGGGAGGACAGTTGACTAAGCCTCGGGCAACGTTTATCGCTTGACGCTGACCACCGGATAAACTCTCGCCACGCTCACCAATAGTGCGTTCGTAACCCTTGGGGTGTTGATTCACAAAATCACTAACACCCGCAATGTTCGCAACCCGAATAATTTCTTCATCTGAAATCACTTGATGACGAAACGAGATATTGTCTCGAATATTGCCATAAAATAAAACGCTATCCTGCGGAACATAACCAATATTTTCTCGTAACTCTGCCGGGTCGATTTGCGTCATATCGATACCGTCAATCAGTACGGCTCCCTTGGTAGGCCGATATAAACCCATCATCAGTTTATGCAAAGTTGATTTTCCCGAACCGATACGTCCAATAATGCCCACCTTCTCACCGGACTTAATTTTAAATGAGAGGTTTTCTAGGCAGGTGTGCGTTTCGTCGGGATAAACAAAGCCGACATTTTTAAACTCAATATCCCCATCAAAACTCAGTCGCTCAACAAATTTTCGACCATCAGGTCGTTCTTGTTCACTCTTTACAATTTCATCTAGCGATTCCAGTGCCAATTTTGACTGCTGGTATTGCACCAGTAATCCAGACACTTGCGCCAACGGCGCCAAAGCTCGACCCACCAAAATCACGCAGGCGATCAGCGCTCCCTGGGTCAGTTCATTTTCAGCAATACTGTATACGCCCACAATCACCACAAAAACGGATGATACTTGTAAAACGAACGAAGCAAAGGTTGTAGCGCTAGTCGAAAAGAACCGCCAACGCAGCCCCCAATACGCCAAGGTACCGACCGCCATTTCCCATTTGTGCAAGATCTTACTTTCGGCGCCCAAGCCCTTTAACGTTTCTAAGTTTGTCAGCGCTTCAACTAAGGTGGCATTTTTTTGCGCTGATGCCAGAAACGTATGAGAAACCAGTTTTTTCAACTTGGCTTGAATAACCCAGGCGTAAATTAGAATAATAGGAATCGCCACAATCGGCACCCAGACAATGGGGCCTCCTATATAAGCCACAAAAACTAAAAACAGGCATACAAAGGGAAGGTCGATAAAGGTTGAGATGGTTGCCGATGTTATGAAGTTTCGGACTGTCTCGAATTCACGGATTCGGCTTGAAAACGCACCGACCGATTTCGGGTGAAGTGAAAAGTGGGCGCCTAACACTTTTTCCATAATAAAAGCAGATAAAAGCACGTCCGCTTTCTTCCCCGCAATCTCAATAAAATACGTCCGCAGTAACCGCAATAGAAAATCAAAACCAAAGAGGAATAACACGCCTATCGCCAGCGCCCACAATGTTTCAATTGCGTTATTCGGCACCACCCGATCATAAACATTCATCACAAACAGTGGGTTTGCCAAAACAAACACATTGATCATAAATGAAGCAAGCAGAACGTCTCGATAAATTTTCCATGATTTACCGATCGTCCCCCAAAACCAATGAACCTCAACCGAACTCAGATCCACCTCGACTCTCGATTCAACGTCTTCCATCGCTTTGGTCAAAATACAGAAGCCAGAATAACGCTGCTTTAACCCTTCGAGAGAAAGACTAACTGTCTCTCCCTGGGTGGGATCAAAAAGCCTAGCCTCATCACCCTCCACGCTTTCAAGAACCGCAGCTTCATTGTTTTCCATTAACAATATGACAGGGAGCGATAGTGCCGAAATATCTTCAATTGCGCGTTCGTTGATTTTTGACTCAATACACACGCGTTGGGCCGCGCGAGGGAATAACTCAGGCGTTAAACGTCCTCCCACTAAAGGAAGGCCTGCAGTTAACGATGCACGCGTCGCGGATCGGCTATCTTTTTGACAGATAAATAGGAGAGATTCGAGTAACGAATCTTTACTCTTAATAGAAGATTCTGGCGACAGTTGTTCAGTTTTATTCAAGTTGGTCCCAAGCTAGAGTTTTCTAAAAGCAATGTGTAAAAGTAAACAATGCTAATCCAATAAACAGATCTATGCTGCATCCCCATTTCTTGGCGGACGCCAATGAGCTTTAATCGTTTCGCTAACACGTCACATGATGGTTGTTTTTTATTCGAACAAAGTTTTCACCAAAACGTCATACCCCAAAAATTACGACGGATTTTAGCCCGTTACTAAGACAGTATTGACCAATTGTATTAAAAATGCCGTTTTGATATGAAATTCTTCGGAATAGTAGGCGATTCGGGCGTAAAAAGACAGAACGTCAAAAAGAAGCGTGGGATGACGAGGGATACGGCTCAAAAAGGAAGAGCGGTTTAAAAGCCATCAATTGAGCAGCTAACAAACAATACAAAGGTTAAATTTATAACCTGATTCAGTGGAATATTACGTAAATGCACACGTACAAAAAAGGGAGGAAAAAGCGCTAATTAGATAACAAGCGAAATACGCTTTCTGGGGTAAACCCCCTAGAAACCATAAACCGTATACGGCGTGCCTTTTCTTTTGTGTCTTCAAGGGGCATGTCGGAGAATTTTTTGTTGTAAACCTGGGCAGCAAGCTCAAACCAATCTTCATCCTCTTCGTATACATATGAGGCAATCAGGTACTCGCTAATCCCTTTATGACGCAGTTCCTGTTTAATGAATTTGGGGCCTTTACCCAAAGATTGCTTTGCCCTGATGAAGGACTCGATAAAGCGCTCTTCGCTCTGAAGGTTATTTTCTTCCAAAGCAACCAACTGCTTTTCAACTTGTTCCACATCTGTGAATTTACGAGAAAGTTTTAAGCGCAATTCATATTTAGAATGCTCTCGTCGTGACAACAACAAAAGCGCTGCATTTTTTATAGCAGCGCTTTCTTTAACGGGATTACTCACGGTAGTCATGCCTTCTCACTCGTATTTCGGTATTACTGCGTATCACAAACGCTGGTGCTGTCGTTCTTCTAAAACAGAAAATTAAACCTTGTGAGCGAGTCCTAGCACAGTGAAAACGCCAGCTCAGGGGATAAATTGCCCCCTAAGCTCATGCTAGAAATGATCTGTAATTTAAGCTTCTTCCGCTGAGACAGGCTCTTTTACTTCTGGTTCCGTTCCTAACAACTCATCTTTGATTTTATTCTCCAGAAACTCTGCAATATCCGAATGCTCCCGCAGATACTGAATAGAATTCGCCTTACCTTGGCCAATTTTATCGCCGTTATAGCTATACCAAGCTCCCGCTTTATCGATTAAACCAAGCTTAACGCCATAATCAAGTACTTCACCTAAGCGGTTGATGCCGTGGCCATACAGGATTTGAAATTCGGTTTGCTTGAACGGAGGCGCTACTTTGTTTTTAACAACTTTAACCCGTGTTTCAGAGCCAACAACCTCATCGCCGTCTTTAACCGCGCCAATACGACGAATGTCCAAACGTACAGATGAATAAAATTTAAGAGCGTTACCACCCGTAGTGGTTTCGGGGTTACCAAACATGACACCGATCTTCATACGAATCTGGTTAATGAAAATAACCAAACAATTGGCGTTTTTGACGTTCCCTGTGATTTTACGTAGCGCTTGAGACATTAGGCGAGCTTGCAAGCCCACGTGATGGTCACCCATATCACCCTCGATCTCAGCCTTTGGCGTTAGTGCTGCAACGGAATCGATTACGATAACGTCAAGTGCGCCTGAGCGAATCAACATATCTGTTACTTCTAATCCTTGCTCGCCTGTATCGGGCTGAGAAATAATAAGGTTTTCGACATCTACACCTAATTTTTCAGCGTAAAGTGGATCAAGAGCATGCTCAGCATCGACAAAAGCACATGTTCCACCGGCTTTTTGAGCCTCAGCAATAACCTGAAGTGTTAGGGTCGTTTTACCAGAAGATTCTGGACCATAAATTTCAACGATACGGCCTTTTGGAAGACCACCTATGCCAAGCGCAACGTCCAATCCTAAAGAGCCGGTCGAAATACTGGGTATCGCCACGATCTCCTTATCCCCCATTCGCATAACAGTTCCTTTACCAAACTGTCGATCGATTTGAGTTAATGCTGCTTGAAGCGCTTTCTCTTTGTTGTTATCCATTGTTGCCATCACCTTAATAATCGTTTTATATTTTTTTGTTCGTTTTAGCTGCTAACGTTAGCTGCTGAACTCTTAATTGCGTATCACGCTAGACGCTGATATCGCATTAGCCGCTGAGTTCTTATCGCCTTAATTGCCAACCTTCATCACTAAAGATATTTACCACCGAACCCACTAAACAGAGGATATGACAGTTTTACTGTATACGCAAACAGTATTATATTTTTATACAGTACTTTGTGTGTTTTGTTCTTCGAGATATCCTATGATGAGCCGCAAAGCCTTCGTTACGGACTGCTTTCGAACCGCCTTACGGTCACCATCGAATGAGTAGGTAACACTAGAAGCGGACTCTTTAGCACCCCAGGCAAAACACACGGTACCCACTGATTTTGTCTTTGTTGCTCCGCCTGGGCCAGCTATCCCCGTGACGGCAACTCCAGCATCGGCTTTAGAAACATTAAGTGCCCCCATCAACATGGCCAAAGCCACCTCTTCACTCACGGCTCCAAACTCAAGCAATAAACCTTGATCCACCCCCAATACAGCGGACTTCATGGCATTGCTGTAGGTAACAAAGCCAGCCTCAAACCAGCCTGAACTTCCCGGTACGTCTGTAATCGCGCTCGCGACACCACCCGCAGTACAAGACTCAGCCGTAGTAATTTGCAAGGCTGCCGCCTTCAACTGTTTACCTAGAAAAGTGGAGAGTGAATAGTGGCTCGAATTCATCCGCGAAACATAGGCTAAGGCAGCTTAATATGCAACCAGCTTTTGGGAGGAGATCGGAAAGTTGGGAAGGGCGTCTTAGTCCATTATTGAATAGGCGACATAAAATCATCGCGAGCATGTCATTTTATCGCTAGAATTAAGCCACTTGTCATTGATAGATTGACCCCGTTATAGCAAACGCTACCGCCCAGGACCCCTGCTAAAAAGCAGCTAAGGAATTGTCATGAAAAAACTCATCATAAAATGCATCATTATGGTCGCCCTTTTTATGGGAATATCCCAGTATTTTGTTTACATCATGACCGGTAAGTCCCCGTTGGATAACTTCAACATACCTAATTTGTCACTTAATAAAGAAAGCATTACCAACTTTGCATCTGGCGGCAAACAGACTGTTTATAAGTGGGTCGACGAAAACGGCGTAACACAATATTCTGCAGAAGCTCCCTCCGCAGATCAACAGGTCAAAACACTCGAACTCGACCCCAATACCAATATCGTGCAGGGAGTCCAAATGCCCGAAGACGAAAAAGAGGAGTCATCATCTAAGCCCGCGATGTCAATGCCTACAGGACCGGTTTACAGCCCAGAATCCATCAAAAAGCTCGTCGATGATGCTAAAAACATAGAGAATCTATTGCAAGAGCGTATGGATAAACAAGACAAAATCCTGAGCACTTACTAAGCCCTCTGCACATTTTAAACCCAAGAATGAAAGAGACAAACAAACTCCCTGCAGCTGATGTGATGCAAAGCCTCATCTATTTAAACCTTTCCCTTCAACTTTTTGTATAATCCTCCCCGCCCAGTATTTTCACTAAACGAAAATGCTGGGTTAGTCGCAAATTCCACAGATTAGCCACCTACTAACCCCCTAAGCCATTCCAAAATATGACCGCCGAAAAACAGCACACGCCGATGATGCAGCAATATTTGCGCATCAAATCTGAACATCCCCACGAACTTGTGTTTTACCGTATGGGCGACTTTTACGAAATGTTTTTTGACGATGCGAAGAAAGCCTCTCGCATCCTCGATATTACGCTGACGGCGCGGGGCAAATCCGGTGGTGAACCCATCCCCATGTGTGGCATTCCCTATCATTCAGCGGAAGGCTACTTAGCCAAGCTGGTTAAAGTCGGCATATCCGTCGCTCTCTGCGAACAAGTGGGAGACCCAGCGACCAGCAAAGGCCCGGTAGAGCGTAAAGTCCTGCGCGTAGTCACCCCAGGAACCGTCAGTGACGAAGCCTTGTTAGACGCGTCTCGCGACAACCTACTGGTTTCGTATTACCAGGGCAGTGAAGGCTTTGGCGTTTCCAGTCTCGATATGGGCAGCGGTCGTTTTATTGTATTCGACGTGCCCGACGAATCTTCTTTAATCGATGAAATCGCCCGATTACGACCAGCAGAACTGCTGGTCCAAGACAGCGTCTCTCACCCACAGATACTGAGTGATCGCCCAGGCTTTCGCGTGCGTCCTGAATGGGAATTCGACAACGACACGGCTCGAAACCTACTCACCAAACATTTTCAAACCAAAGACCTCAGCGGCTTTGGCTGTGAAGACTTACTTGCTGTTAGCGCCGCAGGTTGCCTATTCGCCTACGCGCAAGAAACACAACGCACATCGCTAGAACATATCGCATCACTACAAGTCGAATACGCCGACGATCGCGTGACTCTCGATGCGGCCACACGTCGAAATTTGGAAATCGATATTAATCTAGGCGGCGATGAGGAAAACACACTCTTCAGTGTATTGAATACCTGTAACACCGCCATGGGCAGCCGATTAATGCGGCGTTGGTTGAACATCCCCCTACGCCAACAAGAAACACTCGAGCTTCGCCAACGCTGTATCGCTGACCTGCTGGAAGGCTACCGCTTCGAACAACTGAATTCCCCATTAAAAGACATCGGCGATTTAGAACGCATACTCACTCGTGTTGCCCTGCGCTCAGCTCGGCCGCGTGACCTTTCACGGCTATGCAGCTCACTTGCCCAGTACCCAATACTGCAACAACACTTAAAAGCGGCCGAATCAGAAGCCTTAACACCGCTCTCAGACCAAATCGGAGAATTCCCCAAACTTGTCGAGTTGCTTGATAAAGCTCTTGTCGAAAATACGCCCGTTGTAATTCGTGATGGTGGAGTTATTGCAGAAGGCTACGATGACGAACTGGACGAGCTAAGAGGCATCAGCACAAATGCCGGTGACTACCTGGTTAGGCTTGAAACCCAAGAACGCGAAAGGACCGGCTTATCAACACTCAAAGTCGGCTATAACCGCGTACACGGCTACTATATCGAAATCAGTAAAGGGCAATCGGCCAATGCACCCGCAGAATACATTCGTCGCCAGACCCTAAAAAATGCTGAGCGCTACATCACGCCAGAATTGAAAGTGTTTGAAGACAAAGCACTATCGGCCAAAAGCCGGGCTTTAAGCCGTGAAAAAGCGCTCTATGACGAACTCATCGAAACCCTAAACAATCATCTCGGCCCACTCCAAATCGCGGCCGCCGCTGTTGCTCAACTCGATGTATTGAATGCTCTTGCTGAACGCGCAGAACAACTGAACTTGGTATGCCCAACACTAAGCCATGTCCCAGGCATAGAAGTTGAGCAAGGTCGACACTTAGTGGTTGAACAAGTGTTAGATTGCCCCTTCGTTCCCAATGATATTACCCTCGATAAAACTCAGCGTATGCTTGTGATTACTGGCCCTAACATGGGTGGTAAATCAACTTATATGCGGCAAACAGCACTTATCGTTCTGCTTGCACAAATCGGCAGCTACGTTCCCGCCACCAATTGCAGCATGGGCATTGTCGATAGAATTTTCACGCGTATTGGCTCCTCAGATGACCTTGCCGGTGGCCGCTCGACCTTTATGGTCGAAATGACCGAAACCGCCAACATTCTCAATAATGCCACCGAGAAAAGTTTAGTTCTGATGGATGAAATTGGCCGTGGTACGAGCACATACGACGGATTGTCACTCGCTTGGGCAGCCGTTGAACATTTGGCCCACAAAATTAAAGCGTTTACCCTGTTCGCTACGCACTATTTTGAAATCACCGACTTAGCTGACGAACTCGATGGCGTGGCCAACATTCACCTGGACGCAACCGAACATAACGACAACATTGTATTCCTACACAATATCCAACGCGGCCCCGCTAGTAAAAGCTACGGCCTTCAGGTTGCCAAACTGGCGGGGATTCCAGATATTGTGATTACCCTTGCCCAAAAGCAACTGCATGCATTGGAAAATCAAACGCCTGCTCCGGTATCACAAACACAATCGTCGACAAGCGTCTCCTCCTCTATGCCGACAGCAGCCGCAGCGAATGACATTATGCAGGGCGAGCTCTTTGGGAGCAGAGAACCCAGCGCAGCAGAAACGGCTCTTGATTTAATCGTTCCAGACGACCTTTCCCCCAGGGAAGCCCTGGAAGCCTTGTATACGCTCAAATCGCTACTAAAAACCAAATAGTCGTTACGCGCCATCGGATTATCAGGGTCTGCCCGAAATTAACTATTTCGACAAAAGGCCGATCCTGATAGAATGCCGCCTCAAATTTAGGAGAGAGGCTCTATGACGTTCGTAGTGGGCGAAAACTGCATCAAATGTAAACACACCGACTGTGTCGAAGTGTGTCCTGTGGATTGCTTTTACGAAGGCCCTAACTTCCTCGTCATTCACCCCGATGAATGCATCGATTGCGCACTTTGTGAACCTGAATGTCCGGTAGACGCCATCTTCTCTGAAGACGAGCTGCCAGCAGGCCAAGAAGCCTTCCTTGAACTGAATACTGAACTAGCTGAAGTTTGGCCCAACATCACCGAACAGAAAGCAGCTCCAGCCGATGCTGAAGAGTGGGATGGCGTTGACGATAAGCTGAAGTTACTGGAACGTTAAGCGTTTTAGTAATGCGTTAGATTCAACATTAAAAAGCCGCGACATTCGCGGCTTTTTTTGTGGGAGCAACAACATAATAATTTATCAGTCGTGATTAAGCTTCGAGTTTTGAAAGCCCTTCAGTCAACTGAGTTATTCTTAACCTACCTATTTCTAACGCCCTACAACCCCACCTTCAGCACTCTTCCCAGAACGCTCCAGCAGCGACTTACTTTTAGGAAAGCCAAACAAGCAAGTGCTCACACCTTTAATTCCTAAACCCACATCCAAAATACCGAAATAGAGCTTCTCGTGTCAAAAGTTTCATCCGCCCCCACGTAACACAAAAATTGTACAATTAGGCGCCAATTAGCTAGTATGCCGCCCGCAATCGATATAACAACAAAAAATCAAAGCCTCGGTACAGCTCACACCAAAACCGGCGTAACCGATAACAGGAAGACGTATGACAAGACATGTCTCATTTCCATCTCTATGCATCACCTGCTTAGTACTCATCGCGTCTTGCGGTGGAGGCGGCGGAAGTTCAACTCCTGGCAAATCGCCAAACCCCACTCCCACGCCAGCTGCTGATACAGTAGCCCCAAGCGTTCAACTGCTCAATACACCCTCAGGTAAGAATACCGTTGACACTTCCACAATTATCCTCTCGGGCATTGCCACCGACAACCTAGATATTGAATTCATTCGGGTTAACGGACAAGTTCCAACTGAACGCTTCTCTTTAAATGCGACGAACAGCGGAAGAACAATTGAGTGGAGCGTCGAGAAAAGTTTAGATTTGGGAGAAAATCTATTTGAAGTCACCGCGTCCGATTCGACCGGAAACACCTCAGCCCCCGAAAGCGTAACCATTCACCGTACGTATATAACCCCAACCGTTTTATTTGACAGCCCATCCCAAGATGAATGGATCGGGTATTATCATCAATATGGCTTATCTGACGTCCTTCGCTTTGATAAGAACACACTAGATGCCAGAGAGACGTCTCGCTTGTCACGCGGATACAACTTAACAATCGATAAACTCAGCGCAAACGAGGACACTGTCTACAGCGCCACTTTTTCAGGAACATCGAGCACACTGACCATTACCGCTACCGACATCAATACAAATAAAGAAAACATACTGGAAACGATACAGCTAGATGCTAATCCAGACCTGTGGTCCTGGGTAGGCGTTTTCCATAGTGGATATAGAGCCAGCGATAATAGCTACTATATTTTAATCAGCTATTACCCTATTGATGACGGAACCAAACAAAGAACCATTTTAAAATACGGTATTGATGATCGCAGCATCGAATACATTATCAATGGTAGTTTTGATTCCGACCCTGCATTCGAACCCAACAGCTTTGCTGTCAGTGAAAATTACATTTTAGCGTATAATGCTGCAGGGAACAGTGCCCTCACAAAAATTGATCCTATCGACGGCTCCCAGACTGTGCTCGTCGAAAATATCGCCGGAGCATTGACGATTATGGCGATAGATAGCACGGAAACATTTGTATACGGGTTAAATTATTCCTTCGCGACAAAAATCAATCTAGTCACTCTAGAGGTCGAATATTTTTCTTACAGCCAAAATCAAGACTTTTTTAATTTTTCCGGACCCAAATCTATAACGATAGACGAGATTAATAACCGATTACTTGTTGTAGAACCCTACCTCGAGAAAATCATCACGATAGATATAGACAGCGGTGAACGCGGCAGCCTATTAAATAATTATGTCGGTGATGGACGTACATTCACTAACCCCACAGATATGGTTGTCACACAAGATAAACAAACTGCCTATGTATCTGACCGGGTTCAGCATGTCCCCAGCGCTATATTCGAAGTTGATCTACAGTCAGGAAACCGTACCGAGATAACAGATATGCCCTGGGACATTTCAACAGTCAATCCCTCGTCACTTGCACTGGACGATAACAGGAAGCACCTTTTTATTGCGACAAGCGATAGCATTGCTCAAGCGAACCTAATCTCAGGAGAAAGAACCATAATCGCTTCCGCCGCTGTCGGATCTGGAGAACCCATTTCAGCCATTGAAAGCATAGAGTACGACAGCGTAACCCAAACCCTCCTTATTCTCGAAAGTACAAAAATCATCAGCCTTAATGTCAACACACTGGTTCGAGTTACGTTATTTAATGATTTAGCCGAAGGCTCAACAGCCTTGAGTTTTGATCATGCGAATAACCGCCTGCTACTTTTAAATAACAGTCTCGGCGTTTTTTCTATTGATCTCGAAACAGAAATTGTTTCAACGCTTGCTAGCGAGTGCGTGAACCAATCCAACGCCAATATAATTATTGAATCTACTGCGAGTTATGGGTCTATCGCGTATAACGCAAATAAAAACACCCTGCTCATCGCTAACGACAGCCTCATTGAATATGACGTAGACAGTGGCGCATGCACAACTGAAGGCATCCTAATTCGGGCAGCAGTTTACGATAACGACAACACCGCAATAATGACAACCGAACGTGGCGTTGCTCTCAGAGACCTCATTACCGGTCAAAACTATATTCTTTCTCGATAAAATATTGGGCCGTCTGGAATGACGGCCCGATAACTTCCCCAAAAACGAGGCGCACAGTTACCCTTTTTTATCTCCTCTAACATTCCTAAAGCCTTTTACTGCGTCTTTTACTGAGCGATCGCCGTAAAAGTGACAGTCCTACCTCTTCGGTTTGTTCGACTAAGCTTCATCTGAGTCCATTTATCATTCACACCCATTTAACACAATAATTGTACAATTAGGCGCCGGTTCGCTAACATGCCGACCGCAATCGATATAACAACAAAAATCAAAACCTCGGTAAACCACACCAAAACCGACATAACCGATACAGGTCATAAAAGGAAGAAGTATGACAAAGCATGTCTCATTTCCATCTCTATGCATCACCTGCTTAGTCCTCATCGCTTCTTGCGGTGGAGGCGGCGGAAGCACCTCAGCACCCCTCCAATCGCCAAGCCCTACTGCCACTCCAGCTAATGACACGGTAGCCCCTCGCGTACAGCTTACGCTCAATACGCCCTCAGGTAAGAATACCGTTGATACTTCCACAATTACCCTCTCGGGCATTGCCACCGACAACCTAGATATTGAATTCATTCGGGTTAACGGACAAGTTCCAACTGAACGCTTCTCTTTAAATGCGACGAATAGTGGTCGAACAATAGAGTGGGACGTCGAGCAAAGTTTAGCTTTGGGAGAAAATCTTTTTGAAGTCACTGTTACCGATTCTTCAGGAAACACCTCAGCGCCAGAAAGCGTAACTATTCACCGCACGTATATAACACCAACAGTTTTATTTAACAGCCCATCCCAAGATGAGTGGATCGGGTACTATCATCAAAGTGGCGTGTCTGACGTGCTTCATTTTGATAAAAACACATTAGAATCCAGAGAAACGTCGCGCTTGTCGCGCAATTATAACGCTCCACTCGATAAGCTCAGCGCAAGCGAAGACACTATTTACAGCGCAAGATATTCAGCAGTCCAAAACGCCGTATACATTACAGCAACGGACATCAATACAAATGTAGAAAACATGTTGGTGACCGTACCGCTAGATATGGATTCAGGCCGCTGGTCCAGAGTAAACGTTTTTAAAAGTGCTTACCTAGCCAGCAACAATAGCTACTACATTCTAATAACCTATCACACTATTGATGGCGGCACCCAACAAAGCACACTTTTAAAATACGGCATTGATGACCGTAATATTGAATACATCATCAACGAAAGTCTTGATGCTGATCCTGCATTCCAACCAGAAAGCTTTGCTGTTAGTGAAAATTACATTCTGGTTTTTAGCAATGCTGGCAATAGAACTCTCACTAAAATCAATCCTGACGACGGCTCCCAAACCCTCCTTATCGAAAATATAGCCGGGACATTGACGACGATGGAGATAGATAGCACCGAAACATTTGTTTACGCTGTAAATTATTCCTTCGCAACAAAAATCAACCTCGACACACTAAGCGCCGATTACTTTTCGTACAGCCAAAATCAAGACTTTTTCAACTTTTCCGCACCCAAATCCATAACGATAGACGAGACAAATAACCGACTGCTTGTTATAGAACCCTACCTCGGACAAATCATCACGGTCGATATAGATAGCGGTGAACGCGGCAGCCTACTAAATAATAATGTCGGTGAAGGGCATACATTTATATACCCCAAAGATATGGTTGTCACTTCAGATAAACAAACTGCCTACGTAACTGACCAAGCTCGCAATGTTCCCAGCGCAATATTCGAGATTGAGTTAGAAACAGGAAACCGTACCGAGATAACAGATATGCCCTGGGACATTTCAACAGTCAATCCCACGTCACTTTCATTGGACGACAACAGGAAGCACCTTTTTATTGCTACGAGCGACACCATTGCTCAGGCGAACCTAATCTCAGGAGAAAGAACCATAATTGTTTCCGCCGCTGTCGGATCTGGAGAACCCATTTCAGCCATTGAAAGCATAGAATACGACAGCGTAACCCAAACCCTTCTTATTCTCGAAAGCACGAAAATCATCAGCCTTAATATCAACACACTGGTTCGAGTTACATTATTTGATAATTTAGCCGAAGGATCAACGGCCTTGAGTTTTGATCATACGAATAACCGCCTGCTACTTTTAAATAACAGTCTCGGCGTTTTTTCTATTGATCTCGAAACAAAAATCGTTTCAACACTTGCTAGCGAGTGCGTGAACCAATTCAACGCCAACACAATTATTAATTCTGGTATGGATTATGGATCTATCGCGTATAACGCAAATAAAAATACCCTACTCATCGCTAACGACAGTCTCATTGAATATGACGTAGGCAGTGGTACATGCACAACTGAAGATATCCTTATTCGGGCAGCAGTTTACGATAACGACAACACCGCAATAATGACAACCGAACGTGGCGTTGCTCACAGGGATCTCATTACCGGCCAAAACTACATTCTTTCTCGATAAAATAGTGGGCCGTCTGCAATGACGGCCCGATAACTTTCCTCAAAACGATATCCGTTTTTACTTTTGCTATTATCGCCTCTAATATTCCTAAAGGCTTTTACTTCCACAGTCTATTTTTACGATAACACCCTAGAAAGCCTTAATCCTTTCGGTAAGTGATGCCATAGAATATCGTCGAAAACCCGCCGCCCTCATACGTCCCAAAATTTAAATCCACTCTCGTCGCTCGAGCCACCTGTTCCATTGATACGGCGAGCATAGCCTCGGGGAAATTGAGGCTATCCAAAGTCATCGTCATACGTCTCGCACTTGCCCCATCCGTCGTGGAAACAATCTCATGAAGTTCGTAGGTTCCGAAATAATTATCGGATGAACCCGTCTCAGTAGCGCAAGAACTTTCCTGATAACTATTAGATTGCATGGTGTAATCGCTTTCATGAAATTCGTAATGGTCAATAACGTAACCAACTAAGGAACCATCTTCAGTGTCCAACAAGTCATAATAATTACTTGTCCAGCTACCCAAGATTGCGCCGTTCACATCCGTATTGTCAGTGCGGGATGAACCGCCTCCGCCACAACCGGTAAGAAGCACAACCATAAAGCCACCAGTCAACAATCCTAGTCTCTTATTTATCTATCCTCCCTAAATATAAGGTTACATTAGGAGCCTTAATATTTGCCTAGTACGGGCAACATTACCCAGGTACGAGACTATAAAATCCTCCGGATTTTGGGTCATGACCCAAATGAACTAAAAATGGTTGATTTGTTTTATTGAAGGGACGTACTGATTTTAATAATGAAGGCCTGAACAACCTCTTCCCTGCATCTTTTTTGTGAGCGATCGCAGTAAATATGCCTGCCCCGTTCATTCTGCCCCAACATTTTCTGAATAAACCATCATAAGAAAATAAAAACTGTCCGCGCTTTCTGCAGAAAATTATTGAATACCTAAACTCGAAGGAGTTTGCTTTTACTTTTGTGATTGAATCGAACGCTAGGTTAACAACCTATCAATACCCATTCATTACACGCACTGAGGCCTACACGACACAAAATAGGAAACGAGCAGCAACATTACAATTTTGCCACCCACTCCCGGTCGTACCGCCCTTAACGCATTGCCAACATCTACTTCTTAAGGGACGGCTTAGGCCTCAGCGTTATACAGTCCTTTGTCGCTTCGACAGTGAATTCAACATCTACAGGAAACCCCATATCGCTTAACCAATACCCCCGTACTTGAATCCAGGGCACCGGCGGGCCCAGCTGGATTCGTCCGTCGACGGTCGTGCTGTTCCTTTTTAATCGATAACTACTACCCCGATAAACCTTACTCACAAAATCTTTCTTAACGTGAGTTTTCTTCTTCGGCTTCACAACAGGAGCAGCCACTGGCCGCCATTTACCTAGATTAATCACGGTTATCACGGTTATCACGGTTATCACCGTCATCAACTTCAGTCAGCACTACGCTTTCGCCCTCGCTCTTACGTCCATTTTCACTTCCTGTCTTGCGTCCTTTCGTTAACAGACTATTGTTTCTTTTTTCATCTCCATTTGTATCTCCTTTTTCGCTTCCGTGCCTGCCTCCGAGTATTGCCTCGTTCAGATCTCGCCCCTCTCCTTGTTTACTGGCGGCACACTCCGCCTTTATTGCATCTAATTCATCCTTGAAGCTTTTGAGCAACGAAAACTTGCTCTTATTGAAATCCAATTTATCGTTCGGTTTCGCAGCCTTATCGACATGTTCCACCACCAATAAATTGCTCATCGCGGCGACCTGAACACGCTGACCTTTATCAAAGCCCATCGTCCGCAGCCACTCACCCTGCAAAAGGATACTGGGCTCGTACTCATGACAAAGAACGGACAGGGCAATGCAGCCAATGCCTTTCGGGGCAGCGACAAAGATTTCACTTACAATAAGCTGAACAAAGAGGGGAGAATTTTCTTGGGCCGAGCTGGACTCTAGCGTATGATTCTTCACAGCCATTTTGGACTCTCATTCAGTCTACTAGGGTTAGCAGCCTCTAAGTGTTTCCGCACTTCAGGGGTTGCGACTTTTTAAACGGTTACGTTAATTTTTTGAGTTGCCTCCTACAGGTTAAAATGGATTAAGTTTACATCGCTGCGTTACATGACTTTCAACCGCACAGTTAAAGTCTAACGCAGCTCCGCGATTCAACCTTATTCGCTTACTTAAATCAACCGACGAATTTTGTTTTTGAGTGGCTTAGATGTTAATTAAAACATTTTGGCATCTGACTCTTTTTGTCTTTCGCGTGTTCACTCTATTGGAGCGAAACGTCTCACCTGAAAACATCCCCCAATAGAGAGTTCAATCAGGAAGGCTTCACGCTTCAAGAAAATATTTCTTCGACAAAACCGTTCAGGCCAAGATAAAAACACAGCCTATCGCACTCACTTTTGAACCATTTTTCTAAGCTTTGCAATAGAAGTTATCGCAACATTATAATTGTTCATTTTCTGGAGAGTACCGTTATAAACTCGGTGTTTACGAACAGCATACGGATATAGTCGCAATATCATTCCCAGATTTACGATCATGCCAAGACCACAAAAACACGTTATATTTTTAGCCGCAACACCCTATTATCACTGCGTATCTCGCTGCGTTCAGCGCCCCCTCCTAAGAGACTTTAATCTCCACACCAACAAAGATTACGCGGATTCAAATCTAAAGTGCATCCACCTTATTCATGCCACAAGCAGCCTAGAAGAGCTAACCATCACAATGTCGAAAAACAGACAAAAAAAGGCCGCCAAAAACAAATGCGTTACATCTGAACTTTGGCGGCTTACTATTTTTATTTTTATTTTTTAACGATGACTGCCTGTATCGTTTTTATTATTTTCAACAAAAAACGCCGCTAAATAAAGCGGCATTTTTTAGATTAACACTGCACCTACTTACAAATCGTAACCGCGTTCGTTGTGCAAGGTTATGTCCAGACCTTCGACTTCTTCATCCTCAGATACACGCAGGCCAATCACAGCATCAACAATTTTTAGAATGATAAATGTCACAATAGCCGTGTAGGTGAAGGTCGCTACAACACCCACAGCCTGAACAGCCAACTGTCCACCGATGCTACTGATCCCCTCAGAAAAACCATTACCACTAAATATACCTAATTGCTGAGAGCAGAAAACACCCGCCAACAATGTACCAAGCACCCCGCCTACACCATGCACTGGGAACACATCGAGCGAGTCATCAATTTTAAGTTTGTTTTTAATGAAATTGGTTGCGGTATAGCAAATAACGCCTGCAGACAAACCAATGAGAATAGCAGCCGCAGGCCCCACAGAACCTGAAGCAGGAGTGATCGCACCGAGACCAGCGACCATTCCTGTGACGATACCCAGCACCGATGGTTTTCCATGTTTGATCCACTCCATACTCATCCAGGCAAGAGACCCAGCAGAAGCCGAAAGATGCGTCACCAACAATGCCATAGCCGCGCTACTGTCAGCAGCTAAAGCAGAGCCAGCATTAAAGCCAAACCAACCAACCCATAACATACCTGCACCGGCAACGGTCATCGTTAAGTTGTGCGGTGGCATAGGAACTTTTCCGTAACCTTTTCGGTTTCCCATAACCATCGCAGCAACGATAGCAGCCACTGCAGCGGTAATATGAACTACCGTACCGCCAGCAAAGTCTTGAAGCCCCATAGCCCCTAGCCAGCCTCCACCCCAAACCCAATGACAAACAGGAGAGTAAACAACGATCAACCATATTGAAGAAAACAAAAGCATGGCTGAAAATTTCATTCGCTCAGCAAAACTACCCACAATTAAGGCTGGAGTGATAATAGCGAACGTCATCTGAAACACAGCAAAAAGTGTTGAAGGTATAGTGCCATTGACACTATCGATGCTCATACTCGCGAAAAAGACATTGCCTAAATCACCAATAAATTTACCTTGTTCAACATCTGGACTACCAAAAGCGAGCGTATAACCAACGGCAAACCAAAGCAGGGACATTAAGCTGGTTAATGCAAAGCACTGCATAAACACAGACAGCACATTTTTAGAGCTGACTAACCCGGCATAAAACATCGATAAGCCAGGAATAGTCATAAACAATACGAGAGCGGTGGAGGTTAAAATCCAAGCCGTATCCGCAGAATTAATCTCACCCGCTGAAGCGGATAAAGGCAGGACAATTAACGAAGCAAATGCGATGAGGTTTTTATAGCGCATCTTCACCGACCTCCCTAGTGCGAATTCGAATACACTGTTCTATCGACGAAATAAATATTTTACCGTCGCCTATCTTGCCGGTATTCGCGGTACTAATGATTGCCTCGATAGCTGCCTCCAGTTGATGGGCGGCCACGGCTACTTCGATTTTTGTTTTAGGTAAAAACTCGACTTTATATTCTGCTCCGCGATACAGCTCGGTATGGCCAAGCTGGCGACCAAACCCTTTCGCTTCTTCCACCGTCATACCCACTATGCCTATTTCGGCAAGTTTGTTACGCACGTCGGTTAATTTAAATGGCTTAATTATTGCCGTGATTAATTTCATCGGATGCTCCACGCAGTGTATTGAAATGGTGCTTAAGTCTTATTTTGGTGCGCATTGTAACCATTTTTCGATTCAGATTAACAACTTTCAACCTTCAGCACGTAGTTTTGACACTTTCAGCGATCGACGCGAGACCAATCGAACAAAATAAGAACTAGCAGGTCGCTTTCCAACCTCATCAAGCAAGAGGAGGGCGACATTTTGGGGCGGGAAGAGCAAGCGCGCACTGTTGTGGTGGTTTTGAGCATTCTTTTGAAATGAATTTGTTAGATCTTTTGGGAAAACCTCTTTAAATCCCAAACCTTACTAGATGTCTTGTTTATTTTCCCTTACTGCTATCGGAACGTTTAGTGATGACTGCAGGGTTCTTAAGCTGCCTCTAAGCATGCCCGTCCGGTTAGTTCAGCTCTGGACGAACTATACATCGGCCCGCAACACGTACTTATAAAAGCGCACACATTCAAGACGTTTGTTCGCGTGAGCTTGGTCAAACGGATAACGGGAGTAATGGCTATAATGGCTGTCGTTCTTGGATATTTTTGGGTGTACCGCCGCTACGATTCTGCTTATGGGGCTTTCTCTTTAGTGCTCCTATTTTGGGGAATGCATAATCTCAATTTATTTATTGTCGATGTGCCTATTTCAGCAAAGCATTGGGAAGCGATAGCGATACTTACGTTGGGGTGGACCGTCTGCTCAGTGATATGGTTTAACCATCACTATCTCAATAAAGCGCGACCGTTAGTAGCGAAAATTATGGGCCTGCACCCTGTGGCGAGCTTTCTTCTATTCATTACTCCCGATTACGCTAGCCTGCTTTTTTGGGGCTATAAAGTTTGGCACGTTTTTTTGGTGCTGCTTGGTTTATATGCCTCCTGTTTTTTGTTCTCTTTATATCTGCGAGAAAAAAGTTTCGATGCCTTTATGATGTTGCTGTGCGGATCAGCTATTGTAGTTTTAGGTGGGCATGATATTTTGATGATAAATAATCATTGGTCACGATTCGACGGTCTTATTATTCAATACAGTGCCCTTCCTGCGGTCATCTTATTTGGCTGGTTTTTATTGCGACGTTTTTTGCTTTCCCTTGAAACGGCAGAAAATTTAGCACGCACACTAGAAGAGCGTGTTCGACTTAAACAAAGCGAACTAGAGGAACAATACGAACGTTTATATGCTTTGGAAAAAGCGCGCGTATTATCTCAAGAGCGAGAAAGAATGATGCGCGATATGCACGACGGATTTGGCGGAAGTTTAGTATCTTTATCGAATATATTTCAAAGACAAGGCGGTGAGGTCTTCCTTAAAGCACAAGAGAAAATACAGAACTGCATAACGGATTTACACCTCGTAATCGATTCACTCGATCCAATGTTGGGCGATCTGACCACTTTGCTCGCAACAATGCGTGTTCGCCTCGTTAGCCAATTAGAAAATGCAGGTGTAACACTTGAGTGGAACGTCAGTGAGATTCCGCAGACGCAAGAGTTCAGCCCTCAGCGTAGCTTGCATATTATGCGCATAATTCAGGAGGCGATTACCAATAGTATTAAGCATTCTGGGTCAAGTGTAATCACGCTCTCAACATCTTTGAAACCAGAGTCGTGCACTACGATCAGTGTTAAAGATTATAGACAAAAGGCCCATGGAGAAGATGATTCGAGCACCTGCGGCGAGGACACTCCCAGCCAAGGAAATGGTCATGGCGTGGATAATATGCGGTGGCGCGCGAAGCAAATAGGTGGAGACCTGGATGTTAATATTGATCAGAGTGGAGCCGAAGTTGTTTTGAGTTTACCTCTGTCATAAGGTTTTTTATTACTAAAGGCCTCAAAGCCCTGTAAGGGAAAGTTAACAATTCAGCATCAGCTGGATGCTCCTTATTTTTTCTTTATTTTATTATCCTGGACTTATCAACAGTAGAGCTGTTTAAATGGGCCGCTTGACCCTACCATTAGGAGATAATAATATGAATAAATTACTAATTACCATCGTCGGGGTTTTGCTTTCCCTTACTCTCGTTGCCTGTGGCCCAAAAGAAGCTGTACCCATCGAAACCACAGAAACCAGCGTCGAGAAAACCGCAGGCGAAGCGACTTCTGAGACAGCTCAAGCGGTAACAGAAGCTGTTAGCGAAACTGCTACAGAGGCTGCTGAAGTTGTCGAAGAAATCACAGAAAAAGCTACTGATGCAGTTGAAGGCGCGGCTGACGCGATAGAGAATACTACCGTTGCGGCTGAAGCTGTGGCTAACGATGCAGAAGAATCAACTAAGTAGTTGCCTTGATTTTTTAATGCAGTTTTGTAAAAAAGCCCTGCTATTACAGGGCTTTTTTGTGCCTAGAATCCTGCACCTAACTAACAATTATCCCTCCCCATCACCTAATTCGAGAAAACATCTTATACAGCTTGCTCTGCGTATTGCTTGGTTATCACCTATAACAACAGATTACTGATGAAATTTACCCGGGTATATGCCTACTGAAATTGATCACGCTCAATCGCCCCCCCCACCTAAGTCTTGATTTTCCACGTTTTTATAGGTTTTCTACCTTATACCCGCTCTGTTTTAACAGGCCAATCAACCCGTCTTAGCCAGCACGAAACCTTGGAATTCCCTTCCTGTGAAAATTGCTAATCTCACCTAAAAACTCCCGCTTATAACGGATTGTTTTTAAGCGGCTAAACATGCCTGCCCTATTAGTCCTGGCGAAGCCGTCCGAGCGGAACTCCGTAAGCTAGAAGAAGATGAAGCAAAGCTAGATGCTCTACGAGCCAAACTAGAGGCAGGAGAACACAGTCCAGCCATTCATGACTTCAGCACCGATGCCTTTATCAAGCGAATGTATGAAAAACATAAACCATGAGCTTTATTCTTCGCCAGCTCGCTGAGCAGGACCTTGAATTTATCTGGTTATACCGTCTTGAACAATGAGGAATTCAACAAGCGGATTATTATATCCACTCCCTAACTGATCGGCTTTTGTGGCTGTCGGAACAACCCTTGCTGGGCAGTGAAAGAAGCGTAATACAGCTTTCCAGAGGGGAGCATGTTATTTTTCACAAGATCCGGGACGACAAACAGATTGATATTATTGGCATTCCGCATCACTCGATGGATATCGTTTCACATCTTAATTTCGACACAAAATAAACCTTTTTTACGAACTACGGTGATTGAGAGCCTGCCTTATTAATTCCCATGTAGACGGCCTAAAAGAACTAGCAGAAAAACGAGTGTGCTACATTCGGATCTTGGCGACTTGCGATTTTTCTTTTTTAAGAGTCCCTGTCCTGTTAATTATTCCACTATTTTCCAATTTCACGCCAGCATTAAACGAAGAAAGTTCCGCTTAATTGAAAACTTTTATTTGAGTTTTTCAGGGAGGGAGCTCTAAGACGTATAACTAGAGCTTGCAGGTTAACTAGTACTTACGAATACATTTTAATATCAACGTCTCAGACATGATTAAACTGTAAACAGTCTAGAATAACTAGCCGCTAAAAAACAGATGTAAAACATCCAGAATTTAGCGGCTCGCGATTTTCTTTTTAGACGATGACTGTCTAGATCGTTTTTCTTAGATTAGAAATTCGTCAGGGGCAGGCAAGTTAACGAAACTCAATATCGCCAATTGCAATATCTCCTTGCCACCCACCCACAGCCACAGCTCGAAAACGAACTTGAATCGATGCATTAGGAGAACCTAGAGGTAGAGAAGATACCCCAGTCCAGCTTTCACTATGCGAACTATGCTGCTGTCCTGAGGCCTGCCAAATTGTTTCCCATCCATCATTTCTGAGCACTTCGACAAATAACGTGCCGATGTTATTGCCATACATATGATAGTTGAAGGACAGTGTTTTACCCTTTGGGTACAAGGGGGGGCTGGTCAATATTGCTGTATCTCCTGCGGAATAAGCATAACCAACACTTGTTTCCAAATAGCCATAGAACCCTGCTCCGTATAGACCAGCCGCTGGACCCGTTCCACTAGACGGTGTAGTTTCACTGTTCAGTACCCAAAAATACTTGCCGCTATTCTCCCAAAATTTTAAACTCGGTTGAAAATACATATCATGCCCGCCTTCCGGAGGTAGCTCATTACCTCGATTGACAATCATAACTTGATCTATTGCTATATCACCTCGATATCCACCTACGGCAATTGCCCTAAATCTTATTTTTGCAAGCGATAGGCCGTCTCCGAGTAAACTTAATTTTTGAGCTGACCAAGCTTCAGACTCAGAAACGTGCTGCTGCCCCGTGCGACTCCACAATGTTTCCCATTCACCCCGTTCACCGATCTGCTCTACAACTAACGTTCCTGTATTTGCCCCATACATATGGTAGAAAAACACCAGATCTTTTCGCCAAGGATTGAAATAGTCAGAGCTTAATTCGGCGCTGTCACCATTTGCATAAGCACTACCACTACTGGTCTCGAAGTAAGCGTAAGTATCTCTTCCGTCAGCCCCACTAGAAGGGCCTGTTCCTGTAGATAACGTGTTTTGAGTGTGACGAACCCAATCGTATTGCCCAGTGTTCCTCAACCTTAGTCCAGTCTCAAAATCAAAAGACACTGGAATAGGAAGTGCCCCCCTTACACTTATCTTAATATCATCGATTGCAATATCGCCTCTATAACCACCTTTTGCAACGCTGCGAAAGCGTAAGCGAGTTCTCCCGTCGAAATCATCTATAGGAAAACTAACAACCTCCCAACCACCATGTTCATCACTATGCTGTTGACCGGTCATCTTCCATAGCATCTGCCAGTCACCCTCAGGGGTTAACGCTTCTAGATATAACGTCCCGATGTCCTTGCCGTGCATGTAATAAGCAAAAGATATCGTTGCTCCACGAGGATCAAAGAAAGGACTGACTAATAAAGCTGTATTATCTTTTTTATTCGCAAACCCACTACTTGTTTCGACGTAAACATACCCCGGAGATGAATTCCGGCCAGAATTTGGCCCAGTGTATAATGACGGAGTCAGGCCCCCATTATGACGCCAAGTATATGAGTTGGAATTTAACCAGCTTCCCATATCGTTATCGAAACGACTGACCATCGGTAATGCTACCAGTGGAGGGTCGATAAGCTGGGCAATATTCAACAGTCGATTTGCAGTGCCTGGTACGTCAATATCTTTGACTTTCCCAAATGAGGCAGAAGAAATGATTGCTTCCTGCACCTCCGCTGGAGAGGCATTCCTGTTTTGTTCGAGATACATTGCTGCGGCTCCGGCCACAAGAGGTGTCGAAAAAGACGTTCCATTTACATTTGAAATAAAAGAAAAATCTCCCTCACTACTGGCTAATTTAGTGTGCTTGGCTGGTGCGAAAATATCTACGCAGGGGCCTTCTGCGTGTACTGAGTTATCATTAATATCTGTTCCACCCACGATAATAACCGAATCATGATATGGAGCATAATTTGCGCCACAGGCATCGCCGTCAAAGTTACCCGCACCCGCAACAACTGTAATACCTGCTTGAACTATGTTACTAACCGCTTCCATTTGGGATGCGTTTAAGTTTGTCCAGCTCATATTTAAAACTGCTGGCTTTTGGTGGTTCGCAAAGACCCAATCAAGTTCTAGAAGCTTATCAATGATGCTTGTAGACCAAGCGCCATTTTCACATGTTCGGGCTGTTACAGAGTGCATTATCGCCCCCCTTGCAATACCAACGGTGGCTCCAATCGCTTTGCTCGCTACGCCGGTTCCATGTCCGCTGCTGAGATCATCATTACAGTCGTCATGATTGCTAGGGAAGTGAAGCCCTGTTCTGCCCTCGAATTCAGAGTGGCTAGTTCGTACACCCCAATCTGAAATATAGATGTGGACCCCAAAGCCATCGGCCCCATATGAATACAAACCATCAAGGGGGAGGTCAACTTGATCAATTCTATCTAGAGACCAATCAGGATTTGATTGAGTCGCATTCGGAATAGCTTGTAACATTGGCTCTACATATTTAACTTCTGGCTGTGCGCGAAGAAAAGCCAGCGCCGCCATATCCAACTCTGCAGAAAATCCCGCAATCGCATATTGGTAAATGTTTTTTAAGGTATTCAATCGTTGAGGTTTTGCTGAATTTTGGCTTGATGAAGATTGATGATTTGTCTCAGCTATGAGATGAGATGCAAGCTCATGGATTGAGCGACCGTCAGTAGTTTTTGCTCGTACAGACATTCTCGATGCCGGTTTTTCTGAACCGGAAAGATCGCCTTCCGTAGTTTTTGATTGCGTTTTTTTTGCGCGATCTTCTCTCAGTACGACAACGTAGTAAAGTGGGGAGTTGTTACTCGCTACTTGTTCGCTGGACAAGGTGTTTTCGTCGTCTAAGTTTTCTGCTATGTATCTGGGAGTTGAACTGCCCCCGGTTACTTCACTGGGCTTTGAATTGTCTGACTCGACTCCACCGCAGGCATTGAGTAGTAAAAAAAACATCAAAATTGAAAATTTAAAAAACCGCATTCTCACGCAACTCCTTTGCTATGTAATATTTGAAGCCGGTATTGTAGGCCAATACATGTATTGGCGCAATACGTTAACATCGAAACCGACCCCATCGGTAGGCAGGCTTTCAGTGCCTGCCCCTTTTGTTTTTCGATTTTAAAAAAATAATATATTATCAAAGGGGCGTTAATACCGGCTCAATGGTTTCATTCCAGTCTCGTCCCATTGAACGGTTCCCCTTACTTACGCATACCCTTTAGGGTTCTTAGACTGCCAACGCCAAGTGTCTTCCACCATCCGTTCGATACCAAACCGAGCTTCCCAGCCTAAGTCTTTTTTGGCCAATGCGGGATCGGCAAAACATTCTGCTATATCACCAGGGCGACGTGCGACGATTTCATAGGGAATGGTTTTTCCGCTGGTGTTTTCAAAGGCTTTGACGATTTCTAATACGCTGTAGCCGTTGCCTGTGCCGAGGTTATGTATGTAGCAGCCTGCATCAATATTCATTAAACGCTGGAGGGCTTTTACGTGGCCTTTGGCTAAATCGACAACGTGGATGTAGTCACGGACGCCTGTTCCGTCGACGGTGTCGTAGTCGTTTCCGAATACGCGCAGCTGGGCTAATTTGCCTACAGCGACTTGGGCCACGAAGGGCAGTAGGTTATTGGGAATACCTTGGGGATCTTCACCTATTTCACCACTTTCGTGGGCGCCGATTGGGTTGAAGTATCGAAGCAGTGAAACTCGCCAGTCGTTGCCGGGGGCATTGCATAGGTCTTGTAGAATTTCTTCAACGATGAGTTTGCTGCGCCCGTAGGGGTTGGTTGCACCTGTAGGAAAGTCTTCTTTTATGGGAACGGTTGCGGGGTCACCATAGACGGTGGCAGATGAGCTGAAGAGCATTTTATTTACGCCGTGAGCCTGCATGGCTTGGCCGAGAGTAACGGTTCCGGCAACGTTGTTTTGGTAATACTCTAAGGGTTTTTCGCAGGATTCACCCACAGCCTTTAAACCCGCAAAGTGTATAACGGATTCAATTTTATGCTGCTTAAAAATGGCGTCGAGTTGTTCTCTGTCGCGAATGTCGGCTTTGACAAAGGGGAATTCTTGACCTGACAGTTTCATTACTCGGTTAAGTGATTCGACGTTGCTGTTGCAGAAGTTGTCGACCACGACAACCTTAAAACCCGCTGCTAGTAATTCTATGCATGTGTGGCTGCCGATATAGCCTGCGCCGCCGGTTACGAGGACTGTCATGTTAACTTCCTAATTTTGTCTGATTTTTTGTCTGTTTTTTGTCTGGGCGACTGAGCCGCCTTGAATTGCTGCCGATTATATTCTTGGGCTTGAAGCAAGTCTAATGAAACTCCTTTGCGGTCATTGAGGCGGGGATGACATTGGGGGAAGTCATAGGAGAAGCGCATGTTACTTGTTCAAGGAGCCCCTGCGACCTATACCTTTCGCTCAGGTAGCTTTCAACCCTGCGCTATAAATCTTCATCACGGCGCCTTATCTATATTGCTACAACCTCTTAGGACGTTCGTCACCGCTCGCTCCCAGCCTTTGATTTTTTCTGCCCGATGCTCTTCTGCCATACTGGGTAAAAATCGTTTTTCGCTTTGCCAGGTTTGGCGTAGCTCATCCAAGCTGCTGTAAATTCCGGCTTGTAACCCAGCTAAAAATGCGACTCCCAAGGCTGTTGTTTCGGTTACTTTGGGTCTGTCGATTTCGACGTTTAAAATGTCGGATAAATATTGCATGACCCAGTTATTCGCGACCATGCCGCCATCGACTTTGAGTCGTGTTGGCAGACTGGCGTCGGCGGCCATTGCCTCCATGAGGTCGTGGGTTTGGTAGCAAACAGACTCTAGGGTGGCGCGAATGATTTCAGCTCGACCGGAACCGCGACTTAATCCGACTAGAGCACCCCGCGCATCGGGCTCCCAATACGGCGCGCCCAATCCGGTAAAAGCGGGAACAAGGTAAACGCCCTTCGTATCGTCGAGACTGCTGGCGATACTTTCGGTTTCTTCGGCTGATTGAATCATTTGCAATTCATCGCGCAACCATTGCACGGCTGCACCGGCAATAAAGATGGAGCCTTCTAGGGCGTAGGTGGTTTCACCTTTTAGCTGGTAGGCGATGGTGGTTAATAATCGTTTGCTGGATGTAACGGGATCTTTGCCGATATTCATTAACGCGAAACATCCGGTTCCATAGGTACTTTTTGTATCGCCTTTGTCGAAACAGGCTTGGCCTATTGCGGCGGCTTGCTGGTCCCCCGCTATTCCCAAAATTGGAATTTCGCGACCAAAGTATTTTTTGTCACTAACACCGAAGTTTGCCGCGCAGTCGTTTACGGTGGGAAGAAGGCTGTGGGGTACATTAAATATGTTCAGTAATTCTTCATCCCACTCGCCGGAGTTTATATTGTATAGGCTGGTACGGCTGGCGTTGGTGGCGTCGGTTGCGTGTACAAGCCCGCCAGTTAAGCGGGATAAAAGAAAGCTATCGACTGTGCCAAATGCGAGCTCGCCCGCTTCGGCTTTTTCTCGTGCGCCTTCTACGTTGTCGAGAATCCACGATATTTTTGTTGCGGAGAAATAGGGGTCGAGTAGTAAGCCTGTCTTTTTTTGTATTTTGGTTTCTAGCTGTTGGGTTTTTAATTGTTGGCAGACTTCAGCTGTGCGACGGTCTTGCCATACGATGGCGTTGTAGATGGGTTGTCCGCTTTTTTTGTCCCAGACGATAGTGGTTTCGCGTTGATTGGTTATGCCGATGGCGACGACTTTTCCGCCGCTGCCTTCGTCATTTTCGTCCCCAGACTCTCCTCCGCCCTCACCTACACTCTTCCCTCCATTCTCACCGGCAACCCCACCTTCTTTTTCCGCAACCTCGATGGCTTTCTGCGAAACGGCTAGTGTTGTCGACCATATATCTTCTGGATCATGCTCTACCCATCCGCTTTGGGGGTAGATTTGCTTAAATTCTTGCTGGGCAGTGGCTTTAATATTTCCGGATGTATCAAACACGATGGCACGACTGCTGGTTGTGCCTTGGTCGATGGCGAGAATATATTGGTCTTGGGTCATGTTAACGCTGGCCTTTTCTTACATGCGAACTATTTTTTACATACGAACGAGTAATTAAACTTTATTTGTTATTGCGATACTCGGCAAGTTTATTGTCGGCTTCATTTCCGAAGAATACTTCACAGGCTTCTTTTAAGCCTTTTGCGCAGAGTATTTCTTCTTTCCGCAATACCATTGCAATTTTTGAACGCCTGCGAAGAAAATCCTCTAGCTTTGCGATCATTTCATACTGGTTGGTATATTCTATTTCGCAGCGGGTGTATTCGGCATTTTCGATTAACAGGTCGGCTTGCTTACTGTCTTTTTTAATTGCGTTTAGCATTATAAAGGCATTTTTACCGTAACGACGCCAGTATCGTTCGGATAAAGGCTCGGCGGCGTATTCCCAGGTCAGGTCATCCAATTTCATTTCTTTTGCTTGCTGGAAAAAGTCTGATTTTACTTGTTCACTTGGTTCGCCATACCAGGGGTTTTGTAGCGTGCTTTGCTCGACGCCCATTTTACGGATTAATGCGGATACTTCTTCTCCGATATTTAAGCAGTCTGTCATTTTCCCGCCGTAGATGCTGATATGATTTTTGTTTAGATTAGCTTCTATTTTGTGCTTGCGGGACATTTGCATAAAATCGGGTTTGACTTGAGTCACGCTTTCGCTGTTCTCTTTATTCGCCCCCCCACTATTGCTGTCGGAATTTACAACGAGTGGGCGTACACCGCATCGTTCGGATACGATATCAGCTATCGTTAAGGGTTTGGGTAAATATAATAAGCGATTAACGTTGTCTAGAATAAAACTACGGTCGTGATCCGTTATTTCTTCGTTGATATTTTTTGTTGGTGTATCGGTGGTTCCTATACAGGTTTTACGCCCCATGGGAATAACAAAAAACAATCGTCCATCACTGGCGAAAAATGCGAGAACGCGTTTATTCTCAGCAATGCGATCAACGATAAGATGTACACCCTTGGAAAACACATGCTGACAATCTGTCGACTCACCAATCAGCTCGTTATGTACATCCACCGAAGGGCCACAAGCGTTGACAAAAACCGTGCTTTGTACGGTGAAGTCATCACCCAATATTTGGTCTTTTAATTTCACATTCCATTGACCATCGACATTCTCAGCACCTGCGGATGCAACATAATTTGCCGACACACATCCGCTGTCCATCGCGGAGCGGATAAAGTTAAAAACAAAGCGAGCGTCGTTATCAAAAAGATAGGCATCTGAATACTCTAAACCGCCCGCCGCATTTTCGGTGTTGATCATTGGCTCACGCTGTTTTATTTTTTTCGGGCTTAAATAGTCTGGAAATTGAGTAAAGCAACGACCTATGGCCCAATACAGTAGCGACCCCAAATAGACAAAAATAGGCGGAAACCGGAAGCCTTTTTGGATGCAGGTTAGGAAACGAATTTCTTTAACGGTTGAGGGGTAGCTGCGCATTAATAGATTACGGCTTTGGCAGAGCTTGCTCACCAAACAATATTCATGTGATTCCAAATATTTTATACCGCCCCACGCTAGGTTGGATGAGTTTGAGCTGGTGCTACCGGCAAAATCACCTTTATCTATTAAGGCCACTTTAGCGCCTTTTGCGGATAGTGCTGCGGCACAAACGGCGCCATTAATTCCGCCGCCTACGATTAAAACGTCGAAGGATTCAGATTTTAGTTTGGCTATGTTTTGGGTTCTTAAGGACATATAACACTAAGTCCAACGCTGTGGTTCACATAAAGTTTGAATAGTCGGCTGTTATTTTTCAATTAATGGCACGTAGAATTAGGTCATGGGAGAGTTTTTACCAGAATCGTTTATTGCCAATCCCCACAAGAAAGTAACACACCCAACTGCAGATGAGCATTCAATAATAAAAGGCAACAGGTATTAACAAGTAAAGCAGAAATGAGGGAGAGAGCCAGCCTAGGATGATTCTAGGCTGGACTTTTTATCTTAATTTATATCGAGGGTCGAATACGGGAAAAGTTTGTAAATAAAGGACTAATCAGCCGCACGCTGCTTCAACACTTCAACAGCTGGCAATTCTTTCCCTTCAACATATTCCAAGAACGCCCCACCACCCGTAGAGATATAGGAAATTTTGTCGGCCAAGCCGAACTTATCAATCGCAGCCAAGGTATCGCCGCCACCGGCAATTGAAAACGCGTCACTCTCGGCAATCGCTTTCGCCATGACTTCTGTGCCTTTTGAAAAAGGCTCAACTTCGAACACACCCGTTGGGCCATTCCAAATGATAGTTTTCGCGCTTTTGAGAATTTCGGCAAGTCTTTTCTCGGTTTCTGGTCCGCAATCGATAATAGAATCGTCAAGACCTACTTCTGAAGCGCTTTTTTCTTCAACCGGAGAGCTATCGCTCCACTCGCTAAAACCTTGAGTCGTCGTGCGGACATCTGTCGCAAACTCAACTTTGGTTTTTTCACATAAGGCTTTCGCGGTAGGAATAAGGTCTTTTTCATAAAGTGATTTACCCACTTCATGCCCCTGTGCCGCAACAAAGGTATTGGAAATACCACCACCAACAACGAGTACATCTGCAATTTCTGAAAGCGACTCTAGTACGGTGAGCTTAGAAGAAACTTTTGCGCCACCTACGATCGCAACCATTGGACGAGCAGGTTCTGCCAAGGCAAGCTCTAAGGCATTAAGTTCCGCCGTCAATAACGGTCCAGCGCAAGCAATCGGTGCGAATTTAGCAACACCGTGCGTTGAAGCTTGAGCACGATGAGCTGTGCCAAAAGCATCCATTACGAACACATCACAGAGTGAGGCGTAGGCTTTGGAAAGCTCTTCTGTGTCTTTCTTTTCGCCTTCGTTAAAGCGAACATTCTCAAGCAATACAACTTCACCATCTTCCATGGTGATACCGTCACGCCACTCTTTCACTAACGGGACATCAATGCCCAACGCGCCGGAGATATGGTCAGCCACTACGCTTAATGAGAACTCTTCTTCAAACTTCCCTTCTGTTGGTCGCCCTAAGTGGGACATCAACATTACTTTTGCGCCACGCTCCATAGCTTCTTTTACCGTGGGTAAAGAGGCTTGAATACGAATATCGGAGGTGATCTTACCGTCGCGAATCGGCACATTGAGGTCTTGGCGAATGAGAACGTACTTACCTTTAAGGTCGACGTCCTTCATGGATGTTATGGACATTTAAATCTCCTGCAGAATTGGCATTTGCCCACACCGACGCGTCGAAAGCAGTCTTGTGCGGCATTGGAATTTTGGGGTGGGGTATTCTAGCGGATTGTTTGGGGGAAGGGTAAATAACTGGAGAAGGGTAAACAACGGGAGACGGGGAACGGGGAACTGGGGGCGGGGAACCGGAGACTGATGTGGCTTAATGAATCC
>JAWSUY010000062.1:38071-38528 GCA_033852175.1 Agarilytica sp. | reverse complement strand
TGACGGGTGACGGATGACGGATGACGGATGACGGATGACGGATGACGGATGACGGATGACGGATGACGGATGACGGGTGACGGGTGACGGGTGACGGGTGACGGGTGAGCTGGGTAGGTCGGGAGTTTGATTGAAGCTCTGGAAGGTAAGTGCAGGTAATTGGGTGTTTAATTGCTAAATCGAAGGCAAAAAAAAGCGCGGCTTAATAAGCCGCGCTGAAGAGACTAACTAAAATCTGATTTTATGGACAAGAACCGACAGACCAGCTGGAGCCGTCAGAGCTGCTCAATGTAGTGCTTCCGTAAGTTGATCCTGCCATTGGATCGTTGGTGCCGTTAGCGAAGTAATTAGGTCTCCAATACGAACCTGAGCTGTGCGCACGTCCACCTGTTTTGTGATAGTAGTTAATGCTAGTAACTTGCTCACAGTTTGGTGCAGGAGTTACTACAGGAGTTAC
>JAWSUY010000062.1:0-38024 GCA_033852175.1 Agarilytica sp. | reverse complement strand
ACAGGAGTTACTACAGGAGTCACAACAGGAGTCACAACAGGAGTTGGCGTAATAACCGGACCACTACAAGCAACATCAGGACCCGTACAAGATGGATCGTTTTCTGCTTCCCAGCGGCATAAGCTTCCTGAAGGTAGCTCAAACATAGTGAACTCAGCAGTACTGTAAGCAAGGTAACAAGCAGAATAACCTGTGGCGTAATCTGTATGACCTTCACGGATGTGCTCTGTCAATGTAGCTGTATAGCCAGCATTGATATTAAAGCTTACAGCCACAACAGTTTGTAGGCCGGTATCATCTGTAGCCGTTACAGTAGCTGTGTTTTCGCCACCAGGTAAGAAACAAGCTTCAGCAGAGAAATCAAACTGGTCGATTTCAGCCGTAACATTGCCTGTTGCAAAGTTAACAACAACCGTGTCTACGTCTTGGTTAAGGTCAACAACCATGCCTGAAACTGTTGCACAGCGTTTGTCTGGTGAGGCTACAACGTCACGCAAGATTGGTGCAACTGGTCCACCGCCGCCACCAAGAGAGTGTGTCGCTTTTACAGTTTTGCCAGCTTTACCTTCGTCATCAGTACCGAATACTTCAACAAGGTAAAGATCGTTAGGAAGAGTGCCTGTGCTATCGATAAATGTACCGCCAGACTCATTAGCCGCCAATGAAGCAGTTGCGCCAGTGGTTAGGCCTTCTACAGCGATAGATATAGAAGTTACATAGCCTTCTTCGTCGATGATATCACCGCTTACTGTAATGCTAGAGCCGTCATCTGAAGTGTTAACATTAGAAACGATAGGTCCGTGGTTACGATCAACACGAATGTTGTATTTGGCGAAGTGCTCACCTAGGTAGCTTGCGTAGTTAATGCTTTTGCCGCTGATGTATGTAGCGTTTTGAGCACCTGGTCCACCTGACCAAGCGTGACCTACTCCGCCTTCAAACCAAAGCATTGATACTCGGCCGTCTTCCCACAAAGTTTCTCTAGCTCGTCCTGAACCTTCAGTGAGTGTTGTTTCGCCTGCCAATCTTGTTACACCGTAAAGTTCAGCCATGTAGTCTGCATTAATTTCGTTGTAACAGGTGTTAACCGTTCCGTCGTCTGTAGCTTGAGCGCTAGAGAAAAGTTGCGTAGCGAAATGAGAGCGGTATGTGGAGCCTGCGAGATTGTTACAGACGGTTTTAACGTTAGAGGCTTCACAGGGGCCTAAGGCGCCGCCAGATGAAGTACCAATGCTTGGGGATGCACTTGCACCTGCACCAGCGAATATGTCTGGTGCTAGACATGCGGTTGCATGAGCAAAAGTGGCGCCTGCTGATAAACCAGCGATATAGACTTGTTTGGGGTCAATGTTATAGCTTGTGCCCGCAGTCATATCTTCTGCTAGTTCTATGAGGTTTTCGTAATCTTTACTGCCGCGAGATTGAGTTCCAGTCCAGTATCCCCAGCAACTATAGCCTTCTTTATGTGCAGCATCAGGTACAGCAACAACCATACCGTGAAGTTCAGCAGCTACCTCTAATTTCGCCTTGAGGTAATGGCTAATCGGCTGAACACAGCCATGCAATACAACGAGTAATGAGCGACCGTCGCCTATAGAAGAAACAGTATCAGGTGTATAAATATTTACCGTGGAAAATCCACCTGCAGCTTGGCTATTATTCCAGCTACCAGCAAATAAGTTGCTTGAAGCAACGAGTAGAGCGAGTGCGAGCGAAATGCGCGTAAAACCGCTTAGTTTCCTCAGATCCATAGGGATGACCTCATTATTAATTATTGTGGTTTATTATTTGTAGTTGTCATCGAGGTGCAATCTTGTTCAACAACTTATGCGTGGTTGTTTACGGAACAGAATTAATTCGATGCGTTACGGTAATCTAAAAGTCGTTCCGGAAATGTTGCGTTGCGGCACGGATCGGAGAACTATAACGAAAGGAAGGGTAGAGGATACGGAGCAGCGCCGAATCATACGTTAGTGCTATATAGCAATTAAGCTTTTAATTGATCTTTGTTATTTCGAATTAAAATAAAGAGGAGGCTGTAGCGTGTTTTTTTTGTTGCATTGCTCACGTTTTTGATTTTTATATAATGATAGAGAATAGTTTCTATTCAATATAAAGGTCTTTGTTATAGGTTGAGCAAATTAGTGAAAGTTATTAGCTTTGTCGATAAAAAACCATATTTCGAATCCGAATATCGATTGTAGCGATTATGGCATATTGAAATGACTAAGGTAAAGCTTAATTTGTGCAGTGCGGAATCTCTCTGTTGTCGCGTAAATTTTTCTATCCATTACTTTTGAATCTATGCCGTCCACCGTTGGGCTTTATTGGTGAGGTTGTAAACCTCGGTGGACCTATATCTTATTCGTATCGATATCATGTCATTTGCCCAAATTATTGTGCCTGTCCCTGCTAAGCTAATTAATGCCCGTCCATAAACCGTATTAGCCCAGAATTAGCATGTAACTGTTTATGAAGTGGGCATAAATTTTAAGGCAATTACCTAACCAATAAGCAGTCAGAGTCGATGGAGTTAAGCGGATACAAAATTGGCGCACCCTTGGGTGATGGGGGCATGGCCACAGTCTATAAGGGGCTACAGATCTCTTTGCAACGGCCTGTTGCGATAAAAGTCCTTAAAAGCAAGTTAATCGATCATAAAGAAATTCGTAAGCGCTTCGATCGTGAATCGTTAATTATTGCGCGTTTAAACCACCCCAATATTATTCATGTCATTGATCAAGGTGTTACTGACGGTGGTAGTCCATACTTTGTTATGGAGTATGCGAAAAGTATCGGCCTAGATGCTGCTATGCGTAAGGGCAGTATGACAACAAGCCGCGCCTTAGATATCTTTACACAAATTGCAAAAGCGCTCGCTTACGCGCACAAAAATGGTGTTATTCATTGCGACATAAAACCAGAAAACGTTTTGATCGATTTTGAGGGTTTTGTGCGTGTTCTTGATTTTGGTATTGCACAAATTTATGAAGGTGCTAAAGGAGGGGGGAAAGACGGAGAAGGATTTATCATGGGGTCAGCAAACTATATGGCTCCGGAACAGCAAAAGGGACTGACGAACGCCACAGAAAAAAGTGATATATATGCACTCGGCGTGATTATGTATCTATTTTTCGCGCGGCAATTACCCAAAGGTAATTTTCCGTCGCCGAGACAGCTTGATTCGAATGTTCCTGCTGAATTAGATCTGCTTATTCGTGACTGCTTAGCGAATAACCCAGACGACAGACCGGCTAGTGCGGACGCTATAAAAAATTGTTTGTTGCGGATTTTACAAGGCGGGCATCTGGATTTCCAACAAAAAGAAAGGGCAAAAATCGATGTAAAGAAAACTTTTAAATTACTCGACGTGGTGAAGGAGAGTGATCACGGTTCGGTGTACCTATTCACCGAGCAGGGAACCAATACTTTGTTTGTATTGAAAAAGAAGCCCATTGATAGTCCCGGGTATAATGTCGCTGAAAAACTTGCTCACCTGGATCATGCAAATATCGTCAGTGTTATGGGGACTTCTCATAATGATCATTCATTTCTCTTGGTTATGGAGTATTGCAATGGTGGTTCATTGGCGGAACGCTTGGTTAAACCCTATGACTTAGAAAATTTTTATTGTGTAGCTCAACAGGTGATTTCCGCCCTTCTTGCGGCGAATGAGTGTGGAATTATTCACGGGAACCTACGTCCCACCAATATTTTATTTGATGAAAATAATTGTGTAAAAGTGAGTGATTTTGGATTGGATGAGCACTACGGTGATTCGGATATAAATTGGTATGCGGTACCCGGTGAAGAAAAGTGTGAAAGAGCCGACATATTTTCTCTTGGTGTAATCTTTTATCAAATGCTAGCGGGTGAGACACCGCGCTGGAAAGGGGATAGATTAGTTAAAATTAAAGGCTTTGCAGGGCTCCCCGAGCCACTGCAAAGAATAATAAGGAAAATGTTAGCCATTTCAAAAGAAAATCGATTGGAAACGCTTTGGTCAGTTAAAACATCGTTAAATCGTTTGTTCGGTGGACAGAAAACCATTGTCCGCTCATGTACCGCCCGAGTTTCTGGGGTTGATGAGAATTTGTCGGGAGAGGTATTGCCGGTTGATGCAGAAGGTGATCACTGTGTTTTGGATAATTCTTCTTGTGCGGTAATGGAGCCCAGAAAAGTACCGCGTTGTCGTCTGGCTATTGCGGTTTTGGGCTTGGGGGTTGTGATCGCTGTTGAGGTCTATTTAACGATGACTGGAAGATTGATGGAAATACTGCAGGCGATTTACTGATCCATTCGTCGAGCATCTTGTGCCGCGCCACCCGCCCTTTAAATTTCCGTCACCCGTCACCCGTCACCCGTCATCCGTCACCCACCATCCGCCCCCCCCCCTTGGGCCTCTTGTGAATTAAGTCACTGCAATTTAGTAGTAAGGCGCTACATTGGTCGTTTGGGCTGTTTCTTGTCGGAAAGTTGTGGCGAAAGCGCCTCTTTTACAATTACAAACATGGACGTGGAGTGTAGGTTCAATTTGGCGACGGACTCTAGAAAGGAGGGTGACAGGATATGGTTCAAATTTCTGAGGATCGGGAGCGGCCAATACTAAAGTGCTACGGAATATTTTTACTGTTTTGCTTGTTTAATGCGACTTGCCTATTTTTGATCTTGGAATACTAGGGGCGTTTGTGGGCTTGTTGCTTCTTATTAGGATAAAAAATTATGCATGCGAAGATGGATTACTTTTCAGTACATCGCTAGTGTGAAAATATCCTTTCTGGGTATTGTTGGTTTCTTGATGAGTCATGCTTTAGTACAAAACTTGTTGAGCTGAAAGATAATGAATTTGGCGACGCTATAATGCTTTCTGCTCTCATAAAATCGATAGTCAAAAAAACTATCTTTTCAAATGGTAAAAATAAAAAATGGCGATTCATTTTTTATAATCAAACTATTTAAAAATAGTACCCAATCCTAACAAAATAAACTAACCACTGATCTCTTTAAAAAGTAATTATGGATGAATTTTTAGGGTGGAAAATACGTGCTGTCGGCATTTTGATGAGCTTGACGACTTGCTGGTGAGTTTGACGACATTATTACTTGATTAGCGTGTAAATAAAATTAAATTGTCGTGTTCTAAATTCTATTTTCACCTAAGTATTCAAAATTTAATTTTACAAATAGGTGTGCTAAATTACCCGTTGACTGCCGTTTAAAAGCCCCTATAATTTGGACTTGTTCGGAAGTAAGTAATCTATTTATACGCCAAACCTTGATGACTTGTTTTAATTTGACCTGTTAGTTCATAAGTAAATAGCGCCTCTTCTGGCCCAATTGCCTTTTAAAGGTTGTAATTATTATTGAAAGAGTAGGAAGTGATTATGTCTAAAACTAGTGGTACGGTGAAGTGGTTCAATGAATCTAAAGGTTTTGGCTTTATCGAACAAGAATCTGGGCCTGATGTCTTTGCTCATTATAGTGCTATCACCGGGGCAGGTTTTCGTACGCTAGCCGAAGGTCAAAAGGTTGAGTTTGAAGTAAGCCAAGGCCAAAAAGGTCCGCAAGCTGAAAATATTATTGTTGTATAAAAAATAAAGGCAGCCAAATGGCTGCCTTTTTTCTATTGTTCCGTTCCCCGTTCCCCGTTCCCCGGATTTTAACTTACGTTAAAGGCATGGCTAAAATAGGGTTTTCATTTCGTAGCGCAGAGGAGTTGTCGCAATAAAGTCTTACGTCTTTTGGCAGAATAAGTAGGGCCATTCCGTTGTGAAGCCCAACAAATCCCGCCGTACATTGAGAAACCCATGGCGTTGATTGCTTGTCGAGGGCGTGCAGCTGAGGTATTTCGCACAGTTGTATTAGGCCATTCCCTAGCTCATCGGCTACGGATGCTGTATCGCGGTAGAGCGCTATCGCAGATGAGGACAGCGCGATTACTCGACCATCGAAAAGGACCAGCAATTCCATATATTGACCCTTAATATAAGATCGTTCGACAGACGATATAAGATCAGAGTTACCCTCGCTCAACATTGTTTTTCTCTCTTTTCGGTTATTGCAGATATTTTTTAGTAAGAACATCGAACGTGAACAGTTTTGTGGGCGGTCATAAAATTAAGGTGTTCACAACTCTAAGGTGCTCACTACTCATAGCCGCCACAATAATGTTTTAAAAGTCACCGGCCTTTACCACCGATAGCGTACTGGGGGTAAGGTACTTTTTAACGACTTCATTCACTTCTTCTAGATCCAAATTCCGAATTTTATTATGCATTTCAATTTCTTCGTAAAAGCTATAGCCATCTCTGAAGTAGTCGCGAACAGTTTTTGCCAGTCTCTGATTGTTGCCCCTCCTCACTTTGGCGGTATTGAGAAACCCCTCTATTGCTGCGTCTAGCTCTTCTTGAGTGAAGCCGTGGCGGATAACCTTCTCCATTTCTTCTGTAAAGGCTGCATGTACTTTTTCAGCGTTTTCCGGGGAACTGATAGCGTAAGTGAACCACTGGGCATTTCTGTCCACTTTATGGAGGCGAAGTACGGAAGCAATGCTGTAGCTGAGTCCGTCCTTTTGCCGGATTCGAGACGCCAATCGGCTCGTGATAAAGCCTCCTCCTAATATTCGGCTAGCGATGGTTAAGGCTGGAGCATCCCGGTGTTGAAGCGTTAAGTTTAGGTTTTTTGCTGCAATGAAAAATGCACTCTTTTTATCTGGCGTTTGGATAACACGCGTTTTCGTTTCTGCATTCTGATATCGCCTTGCTTCGCGAATATATTCTGACTCATTGCGCCAGTCGGAAAAAACCTCTTCGAGTTGCTGCTCAATATTGCGACGGCTGAAGTCACCGACGATTCCAATTTGAAGATCGTCACCGCCATAGTGTTCGCTATAAAACTGTTTTAATTGATTGCGAGTAACCGACGAAACTCCTGAAATTTGCTCGCTAAAATTGGGTCGATGAAATACGTGACCCTTAGGGTAGGTGTTTAAGTGACTAAATACAGTGTCAATGGCAATAGATTGTGGGTCTGTCTTATCGGATTTTAATTTCGACAGTATCTTCGATTTAAGAAGCGCAAATTCTTTTTCGGGAAATGTCGGTGTGGTTAATACTTCATGGACTAGGTTGATTGCTTTGTTTAGGTTTTTCCGTGTTGTTTCAACTTGTACGTAGACACCTTGTGCATCGTTAGAAAACCGTACCTCGGTTTTTAATTTATCGAATTCATCTTGAAGGGCTTCGCGCGAGTACCTCTGGCTTCCTTTGAGTAACATGCTGGCCGCCAGCTCTGCGATATGAGCTTTGTTTTGTAATGAGTCTTCATTTCCTAGACCCATGCGCAGTTCAAAATACACGGACTCGCCACGAGTTTTGATGGGCACTGTTGCAATTTTTAGTCCTGCATTTTGTGATTTTCGTTGACGCTCAGATATGTTTTGTAGACTGGTCTCAAAGGCTTCGCCCGGTGCAATTGCTTTGCGACCTTTGTAGCCAGCGAGAAGCTTTTCAAGGTTGGGTTGCTTGGGCATAACTGCGCGTTTCGGGGATCGGGTGGGGATAAACCTTCCCATGGTTCGGTTAGATGAAACTAAGTATTTTTTTGCAGCACGTCTAACGTCTTCCAAGCTTACGGATTCGAGTCTGTCGCGGTTTATAAATATCATGCGCCAGTCTCCAATCCCTATCCACTCGCTTAAATCGATGGATATGCTTTGTGAGTTATTAAACCCAAGATTAATCTCTTTTAGCAATTTACGTTTTGCTCGGGCAACTTGAGTTTCGGTGATGGGGTTCTTGCTTGTATTCTCTAGAGTGGCGAGAAGGGCTGTTTCGGTTTTGTTAAGATCTGTATCTAAGTCAGCGGTTGCATTAAAATAAATAAGGCTAGAATCTTTTTGTTGATTCGGCCAGGCGAAGATTGAAGTTGCTAAACTTTTCTCCACCAAATTCTTATTGAGTAGTCCCGAAGTTGAATCGCCAAGAACGGTGGCAAGTACGTTGAGAGCCGCAAAATCTTTGTGGCTGCCTGAAGGGATACGGTAAGCCGCTGCAATCACTTTTTCGCCGCCAGAACGCCTGAGGGTAAGTTGGCGCTCACCATCCTGGGTTGGGTCGGTGGTGTATAACGAGGGTAGAGTGCGGCTGGGCTTTTTTATTTTTCCCATGGTTTTGTTAACGATGTCGAGTGCAGTTTTTTGTTCAAACTTTCCTGCGATAATGAGTGTTGCGTTATCAGGCTGATAGTACTTTTTATAGAAGGCTTTCAAATTTTCGATTTTGACGTTTTCGATATCGGAGCGAGCGCCTATAGTGGAGTTGCCATAGTTATGCCAGTCAAAGGCGGTTGCGTATATGCGTTGGTATAAAATTCGCCATGGGCTATTCTCTCCGCGTTCGAATTCATTTCGAACAACGGTCATTTCGCTGTCGAGGTCTTTTTGTGCGACGAATGAATTTACCATTCGGTCGGCTTCCATGGATATGGCCCAATTTAGGTTTTCTTTTGATGCTCTAAATGTTTCGTAATAGTTTGTGCGTTCGAACCATGTGGAGCCGTTAGTATCTGCTCCGCGATCGGTTAGTTCTTTAGTGATGTTCGGATGGTTTTTGCTGCCCTTGAATAGTAGGTGTTCAAGTAGGTGGGCCATGCCTGTCTCACCGTAATTTTCATGTTTAGATCCCACATGGTAGGTAACGTTTACGGTAATGGTGTCTTTACTTGGGTCAGGAAATAGGAGCAGTTGCAAACCGTTGTCGAGACGGTATTCGGTAATACCTTCGATGCTTCGAATTTCTCTGATCTTGCCTGCGCTGGCACAGCTACTGAGGATAAGTAGAGCCGTTATAAAACAATTGACGATCGATATGGTTATCTTGCCTTTGGGGATTCGCATTAAATGTCCTTTAAATTTTCGGCCCGTAAAAATGGATTATTCATAGCTGTATTTTGGCCTGAATGACCTGGGATCTGTCAACAGATAATCATAAAAGAGTGATCTTAATGTCTTTATCTGGGCATTCAGCAACTATTCAGTAAGCCCCTTCTACTATATCTCTCATGGTCAATCGAGAGGGTTTGAATATGAGATTAATTACAATGTTTTTCATTGGAAGTGTTGCCTTGCTCACGAGCGGTATGCTGGAAGCGAAAGAGAATAGCAGGGATGTGAAATCGGAAAAGCATCGTCATCATGCGGAGCGTCGGCAAGACAGGGGACATGATCGAGGGCACAAAAGAGATGCTGGTCGTTCTGCTGAGCATGCTAGCAGAGGGCAAGAGCGCCACGGGAGTCGTCATCAAACGCATCGTCGTCATAACGAGCACCGTCGGCATGAAGGGCATCGTAGTCGCAACGCTCGTCTAACCGGCAGGCGCCACTCAGGGAAGCACCACTCTGGGCGTAATCATGACAGAGGTGATTATTTTTGGGGCGGCTTAGTTGTGGGAGGATTGGTTGCTCACGCCTTTGATGGCTATGACTATGACTCAAGTCATTATGAGGGACGATCTGATTACGGAGCGGTGTACTGGAGTAATCGACACGGTGAGTGTTTTAGTGTCGAGAGGCGTCATCATCGGGATGTATATATCGAAGTGCCTCGCCACCGTTGTTATTAATACGATGGCGAGGGGAGCTGAACTGAGAGAGAGGGGGGGGGCGGAAGGCTAGTCCGAATCCTTGTCTCCTGCATTCATTCCCAGCTCTTTCAATTTCCGCGTGAGTGTATTACGGCCCCAGCCTAGAAGATTGGCGGCGTCTCTCTTGCGACCTGCAGTATGTTTTAGTGCCGTTTCGATAAGTGCGCGCTCAAATGTCGGCACTGCTTCTGATAATATATTCGATTGCCCGCAGGATAAGCATTGATCCGCCCAGTGGCGCAGTTCCTTTTCCCAGTCGCCATTGGGAGCTTCTGTGCTCTTGTGTTCGACGAGTTCTGGCGGAAGGTCCGCGACGTGTACTTCACGTCCGGATGCCATCACCGTAATCCATCTGCAGGTGTTTTCAAGTTGGCGGACATTGCCTGGCCAGGATAGTCCTGCGAGGTATATTTCAGTTTCTGTCGTGAGCAGCTTAGTCTCCACGTTCAATTCTTTAGCGGCCTGGCTTAAAAAATGTTGGGCGAGTTTGGGAATGTCTTCGCGTCGATTTGAAAGCTTTGGTAAGTGGACACGAATAACATTTAAGCGATGGAACAGGTCTTCTCGAAACAGGTTCTGCTCAACTAGCTCTTCAAGGTTTTGATGGGTCGCCGCAATAATGCGAACGTCCACTCGAACGGGCGTATGCCCGCCCACGCGGTAAAATTCGCCGTCAGCGAGTACACGTAAAAGTCGAGTTTGTGTTTCTGCTGGCATATCTCCAATTTCATCAAGAAATAACGTTCCGGTGTTGGCCTGTTCGAAGCGGCCTTGGCGTTGACCTCCCGCTCCGGTAAACGCGCCTTTTTCGTGTCCAAAAAGTTCGGATTCAATAAGGTCTCGTGGAATAGCAGCCATATTGAGAGCGATGAAGGGCTTATCTTTGCGCGGACTGTGGCAGTGAAGAGCGTGGGCGACAAGTTCTTTTCCTGTGCCTGACTCGCCGTTAATCAGCACGGTAATATTGGATTGTGACAATCGGCCTATTGCGCGAAAAACTTCTTGCATGGCTGGAGCTTCACCGATGATTCCGGTATCTTTTTCTTGTACGACGACGGTTGGAGAAGCTTGCTCACATTCACTGGCGTGGGTTAGTGCACGCTGTGTGACGGCAACGGCTTCATCGACATCAAACGGTTTGGGAAGGTATTCAAATGCCCCGCCTTTATAGGCCGATACAGCGCTATCCAAGTCCGAGTGAGCGGTCATAATAATGACGGGTAAATCTGGGTAGAGCGCATGCACCTGTTTGAGAACGGATAAGCCGTCGGTACCGGGCATTCTCACGTCGCTGATGATGGCATGAGGTCGATCATTTTCAATATGGGCGAGCATTTTGTCGCCGTTTTCGAAGCTTTCAGTGGTGATGCCAGCATTCTGGAGTGCTTTTTCGAGCACCCACCGAATTGAACGGTCATCGTCAATAATCCAAACCTTACTAGACATTTTCGCTTCCTAAAGGTAAATAAACAGCAAACTCGGTGGCTCCCGGTTCGCTGTTGCACTCGATTAGGCCACGGTGTTGGCCTATCAGGTTTTGTGAAATGGAAAGACCTAAGCCTGTACCTTCCGCTCTCCCGGTGATCATCGGGAAAAAAATGTTATCGATAATGTTCGATGGAATTCCAGGCCCGTTGTCTCGAATGGAGACTTTTACGACTAAAGCGTGAGAATCCCTACCTATCGTGTATCGACGTTTTACCCGGGTGACAATCGCAATTTTTGGATGTTTCTGATTCGGGTTTTCGCTCAGGGCTTGAATCGCGTTGCTGACAATATTAAGGAATGCTTGTATCAGTTGAGTTTTATCGCCGACGATATCAGGAATGCTTGGATCGTAATCGCGCAGCATGACGATTTTGTCCAGAACTTCCATTCGAGCAACCGAACTAACGTGCTCTAATACTTCGTGAATATTAACTTTGCACACTTCGGGTGGTGTACGCGGGCCAAGCATTCGGTCAACTAAATTCCTGAGTCGGTCGGTTTCTTCGATGATGATGCGGGTATGTTCTTCAAACTGTGAGTCGCCAAGCTCTTGCGCCAGTAATTGAGCTGCGCCACGAATGCCGCCGAGTGGATTCTTTATCTCGTGGGCCATGCTCCGGGCTAGGTGGCGTGATGTTTCTTGTGATGAGATCCAGGCCTCTTCGCGGCTGATTTTTAGAACTCGGTCCAGAGGCTGTATTTCGAGAGCCACTTGGCTGATTTCTGGCGTCGGCGTAAATGAATAGTCGAGCGTGATGGTGCTGTTATTGTGTAACTTCCAGCGTACCTTTCGTTTTGTGAAATGACGGTTTGATTTCAATGCTGATCGCAATGATGCTGGTGCGTCGTCGCCTGGGCTAAAGAATGTATCGAAGCTTTTGTCCGTTACTTGGTCAATGCTCACTCCGAACAATGCTTCAGCAGAAGCATTGAGGTAGGACACTCTTAATGAGTAGTCGAGTACGATCACAGCCGTTGCAAGGCTGTCCAGTATCTTGTTGTAACTCGCTTGCTCTACCATGGGTCGCTAATATTTTAGAATCATGCCCGGCAATGCAATTAATACTCCACAACGGAGATGTCCGGTCAAAATATCTACTCCTTTCTTTTTGTTTTTAGTTAATGCGGTGCTTTAAGTAGCGAAAATCTGGCTAAATGTGCTCAACATCGAGAAAAGTTGCTCGCAATCTATCAATTGATAATAGAGGCGTCGTCGCCGGTGTGTATGGTATGGGGGCTCGAATCAAGACATTATCAATAAATGATAACTCTAATGCACCATAATGGTGAGCTTTATAAGGGTTTATTCGTGAGGGGGCTACGTATGAATGGGCAATTGCTATGACTATCATTATGGTTGGGGCTAGTTCGGTCTAAACACTTGGATGGTGACAGATGGAGTTGATGCAACTGTTTTGCCGTTTATTTCGATTACCCTGGCGCTGACTTGGTGCCGTCCACGCATTTTTATACCCATAGGGGCGCTATAACTGGGCGATCTTGATGGTGTGCCCACTCGTTTTCCATCAATTAAAAATTCGATTAAATGGTTATTCTCCAGAGCGGGGGCCAAATTAATTTTAATGTTTAGGGTACGTTGAGATGGGCTTAGAAACTGTCCTTCAGTTGGGGATAATAACTTGGCCTGGTAGCCAGTTGCTTTAACTTGGTGGGTGCGTTTTTTGGCTGTGGTCGCTTCTATTGGTTTTTGAATATTGGTCAGCTCTGCGCTGATCTTTTCGCTGTTTGCTTGAGGAGTATCCGAGAATATTACCTCGCCGTCTTCATTGGTTGTTTTGTAAATTTCTTGGGAGAGTAAGCTGGCCGGCGTTAAGCAAAGGATTGCAGTGCAGGCGTAGAGTGATATTTTCATGATAGTTTGCTCCGGCTTCTGCAGGACTATGCCTTCTGAGGCAAAAAAAAGCCCGCAAAATATGCGGGCTTTATTAATGCTACAAAGTAAGTATTACACTGAGTAGTACATTTCAAACTCAATAGGGTGAGTTGTCATGTTCAATGTTTCAACTTCTTCTTTCTTAAGCTCAATGTAAGCATCGATGGTGTCATCGGTGAATACGCCGCCAGTAGTCAAGAACTCACGATCTGAATCCAATGCTGAAAGCGCTTGCTCTAGAGATGAACAAACAGTTGGGTATTCAGCAAGCTCTTCTGGAGGAAGGTCGTACAAATCTTTATCCGCAGGATCGCCAGGGTGGATCTTGTTCTTAACGCCGTCAAGGCCAGCCATTAACAAAGCCGCGAATGACAAGTAAGGGTTGGCAGTACAGTCTGGGAAGCGTGTTTCGATACGCTTGCCTTTAGGAGAGGTAACGTAAGGAATACGGATAGACGCTGAACGGTTACGTGCAGAGTAAGCCAAGATTACAGGTGCTTCGAAGCCAGGAACCAAACGCTTGTAAGAGTTTGTTGATGCGTTACAGAAAGCATTAAGTGCTTTAGCGTGCTTAATGATGCCGCCAATGTAGAATAATGCTGTTTCGCTCAAACCTGCGTATACGTCACCAGCGAACTGGTTAACGCCGTCTTTAACGAATGATTGGTGAACGTGCATGCCGTTACCATTATCGCCAACAAGAGGCTTAGGCATAAACGTAGCTGTTTTACCGTAAGCGTGTGCAACATTATGAACACAGTATTTAAGAATTTGAACTTCGTCCGCTTTCTTAACCAATGTATTACAGCCAACGCCGATTTCACATTGACCAGCAGTGCCCACTTCATGGTGATGAACTTCGATTACTAAGCCCATTTCTTCCATTGCGCCACACATTGCAGCACGGATGTCATGTAGTGAGTCGACTGGAGGAACAGGGAAGTATCCGCCTTTAACACCTGGACGGTGACCCATGTTTCCGCCTTCAAAAGTACGCTCTGAAGACCATGCAGCTTCTTCTGAATTTATTTTGTAGAAGGAACCACTGATGTCAGTGCCCCATTTGATGTCGTCAAATACGAAAAACTCAGGCTCTGGACCAAAAAATGCGTCGTCGCCAAGGCCTGTAGACTTTAAGTATGCTTCTGCGCGTGTAGCGATAGAGCGTGGATCGCGCTCATAGCCTTGGCCAGTAGTGGGTTCAACGATGTTACAGCGAACGATAATCGTGGGTTCGTCAGTAAAAGGGTCCACAACGCTAGAGCTATCGTCAGGCATAAGAATCATGTCTGATTCGTCAATACCTTTCCAGCCGGCGATTGAAGAACCGTCGAACATTTTGCCTTCTTCAAAAAAGCTATCGTTCACTTCAGACACCGGAATTGAAACGTGTTGTTCCTTTCCTTTTGTGTCGGTGAATCGAAGATCGATCCAGCGGGCTTCTTTATCTTTGATCAGATTCAGAGTCTGTTCTGACATAGGTTTCCTCCAAGAGATGGCCCTAGCCATATATTGTTATGAATTGAGAGGGTATAAACTGCTTTCTTACGTCTCAGTGCGAAGCTGCCATAGTAATGCAATCTCGCTGATACGCAAGATGAGACATCTGAATTCGCAAGTAATGTGCCATAATATGCGGGTTCTCTGAACTCCCTGACTGGCTCTGGCCTGTTCTTGGGTTTGTTAATTTTCACGAGAGCATTTTATGTTAATTGTTGAACCATTATGGTGCGCTTGTGGTATGCACATGCTTCCATACGGTTCGTTTTTGAAGGGTAAGAACAATCTAGATGACCGACGCAACTCAGCCGCCAGCCAGTAAAACACCTAAATTGGTGTATGCCATTCGCTTATTTCCAGAAATTACAATCAAAAGTGCGCCAGTTAGAAAGCGTTGGACAATTTTACTTGCTCAAAACATCCGTATGCTTGCACGCCAGTTACATGAGGGCGCAAGTGTTGTTCAGGAGTGGGATCGAGTCGAAGTGCGCGTTCCTTTCTATAGCGATAATGCCCGTGCTGAATTTACCGATCTCTTATCGCGTATTCCCGGTATTGCTAACTTTTCAGAAGTCCGCGTGTTTCCTCTTGTCGATATACACGATATATATGAGAAAACCCTACCATTTTGGTCTGAAATCCTTGTTGGCAAAACTTTTGGTGTCCGTGCCAGGCGCAATGGAACGCATTCTTTCAGTTCCGGCGATGTTGAGCGTTACGTTGGTGGTGGCTTAAAACAAAATATCGCTACAGCAGGGGTGAAGTTGAAGAAGCCTGACTTTACCGTTCACATTGAGGTTAAGGATGACCTGTTTTACGTGTTGCTCGGCAAGCATAAGGGCTTGGGCGGTTTTCCCTTAGGGACTCAAGAGCCGGTTTTGTCGCTTATTTCAGGTGGTTTTGATTCCACGGTTGCAAGCTATCAAATGATCAAACGAGGAATGCGCACACACTATTGTTTCTTCAATATTGGTGGACGAGCGCATGAAGTCGGCGTGAAAGAGATCGCATTTTACCTCTGGCGTAAATATGGCGCTAGCCACCGCGTTCGTTTTATGACCGTTCCTTTTGATGGAGTGGTCAGCGAAATATTGGAAAACGTAAGCCCTTCCAATATGGGCGTCGTATTAAAGCGAATGATGATTCGAGCGGCTGAACGTGTCGCTAAAAAAGGCAAAATTCAGGCCCTCGTTACGGGAGAGGCCATCTCTCAAGTGTCTAGTCAAACCGTTCACAATTTGTCGGCCATCAATGACGTTAGTAAAATGCTGGTGTTCCGCCCGCTTATTGCCTCGGCAAAGACAGACATTATTGATGAAGCACGAGAAATTGGAGTGGAGGATTTTGCAGCCAATATTCCAGAATATTGCGGCGTGATCTCAGTTAAACCATCGGCTAAGGTCAATGTGAAGTCCTTGGAAGAAGATGAAGAGCGCTTTAATTTTGATGTCTTAGAAAAAGCCATCGAAGAATGTAAGAGCCTGCCCATCGACGCCGTTATGAAAGGTTCCGATGCCGTTGTTGAGGTGGAGTCTGTTGAGACCTTGCCAAAAGGTGCGAAAGTTATCGATATTCGTCATCCCAGTGAGCAGGAATTACGGCCTCTTAATATAGGTGATAGCGACATACTGACGATTCCCTTCTATAAGTTAAATACAGCGATGGAGAGTTTTGATCGTGATGCGTCGTATTTCCTTTTCTGTGAGCGAGGTGTGATGAGTGAGTTGCACGCTGCACACCTTATCGAGGCTGGATTCCCCCGCGTGGCGGTCTATCGACCTGTAAAAGAAAGCCCTGTAAAAGAACAGAAAGCGTAAAAAATATGCCCAAGGCTAATAAAAAACAAAACACATGGGTTATCGTTATTTCGGTAATTGGGGTTATATCGTCGTTATTTTTTACTTTATATGCAACAGGCGTTCTCTTTGGAGAGAGCGGTGACAATAGTGGGTATCAAAATGTCACTTTCACCGATGCAGTCATTACCTGTAAAAAAGCGACCAGAGAAGATTATGGCGATAAAATTCAGAGCTTGATGACGGACAACCATTCAAGCCGTTACGACGGAAAGCGCTTCCTATATAAAATATTTTTACAGATGGATTTGTATAACAGAAGCAGAACGAAATCGACTTTGCACTACATCAACTGTTTTGTGCGTGCAGGGAATGGTTCAATACGGAAGTACGAAGTGTTTGAGGATGTGGAAAGAAGGAAGACCAAAGTGAACGATGACACGAACATGTTTGGTATGCCTAAGAATCGATAAGGAGAATCGATAAAGCCCGCTAGGTGTTAGCGGGCTCGTTGGTGAGTCGATATGTTTTAAAAGCGATAGTCGATGTTAACCGAAAAGCCCTTGGCTTTAAAATCTGAAGAATTAATGAAGTAACGATATTCAAAATTGAGGTTCCAGACCTCATTGAATGTAAAGCCGAATCCGCCCCCTAAAGCTCCTCCCGTCTGAGTTCCTGACTCTTCCAAATCAGTTTCAGGTACCGATACTGTTGCAAACCCCACTAAACCGTATATCTTAGCGATGGAATTGCTGGTTTCAGGTCGCCAAAAGAACGACGCTGAAGTAAATGATCCAGAGCCACCCGAGCCGTTGTCCTCTTCAGAGCCTGCGCCAAGCCGTAATTCAGCCCCTAGAAAACCCGTATATTTGTAACCGATGATGAGTTCGGTGCTAAAAAAGCCTCTATCTTCATCAATATCAGTTTTTGCATCAATGCTGTTTACACTTCCACCTACATAAAACTTATCCAAGCGGTCGAACTTTGACCCCGCGAAAGCTGAGCTAGTCGCAAGTAGTAAAACTGCTAGTGTTAAAAAACGCATGTTTCAATCCCCCATCCTTTATATCGTTATTTGCCTGAATACTAGCAAATAAACATGCGTCTGTGGCTGCCCTGATGGGGAAATTAAGTTCTCTAATGTCTTATATGGGGTGGTAATAGTAAAAAAGATCAAAAAACCATCTACTTTGTCCCGAAATCGTCATCTAAGCTCTGTCTAAGAGAGTGGCAGCACTATATAATGCGCGCCTTTTCGCCAGTTGTCGGTGCGACATCTGGTTTGATTTATAATTTTGATTTATGAGGTTTTACCAGAGTGATAGAGAATCTTCGCAACATAGCGATCATCGCGCACGTTGATCACGGCAAAACAACACTGGTCGATAAGCTGCTAAGCCAATCCGGCACATTGGATCGGAAGGATGAAGGCGCTGAACGGATCATGGATTCAAACGATCAGGAGCGTGAGCGAGGAATTACCATTCTGGCAAAAAACACGGCGATCGAGTGGGGCGGCTACCGAATTAATATCGTAGACACACCAGGACATGCTGACTTCGGTGGTGAAGTTGAGCGTGTATTGTCCATGGTTGACTGTGTCTGTTTGTTAGTAGACGCCGTTGATGGCCCCATGCCACAAACCCGCTTCGTAACCAGTAAAGCATTTGAACGTGGTCTAAAGCCGATTGTTGTGATCAACAAGGTTGACCGGCCTAGTGCTCGTCCTGACTGGGTTTTAGATCAGGTATTTGATTTGTTCGATCGCTTAGGTGCGACAGATGAGCAGCTCGATTTTCCCGTAATTTATGCGTCGGCATTAAACGGTATTGCGGGTTTAGAAGCTGATGACCTAGCTGAAGACATGGCGCCACTGTTTCAAATGATCGTGGATAAGGTCCCAGCTCCAGACGTTGATATCGATGCGCCTTTCCAAATGCAAATTTCAGCGCTTGATTACAACAGCTATGTTGGTGTTATTGGCGTGGGCCGTATTACTCAGGGTAGCGTTTCTCCTAATCAAGTTGTGACCGTTATTGATAACGAAGGCAAGGAACGTAAAGGTAAGGTTCAGCAAGTTATGGGCTATGAAGGTTTACGCCGTGTTGAATCTGATAAAGTTTCTGCTGGCGATATCGTGTGTATTACCGGTATTGATAAGTTAGGCATTTCAGATACTTTGTGTGATCCGGCTAATGTTGTAGCGATGCCACCACTGAGTGTTGATGAGCCAACAGTGAGCATGACCTTCCAGGTAAATGATTCGCCATTTGCGGGTCTTGAAGGCAAATTCGTCACATCACGGAATATTAAAGAGCGTTTGGACCAAGAGTTAATTCATAACGTTGCTTTACGTGTTGTGCAGGGTGACACCCCGGATAAATTCATTGTTTCTGGTCGTGGCGAGCTTCACTTATCTGTTTTGATTGAAAGCATGCGTCGTGAAGGCTTTGAGATGGGTGTTTCCCGTCCTGAAGTTATTCAACGCGAAGTTGATGGTGAAATCCATGAGCCATATGAGCATGTGGTGATTGATGTTGAAGACCAACATCAAGGCTCGATTATGGAAGAGCTTGGTTTACGTAAAGGTGAGCTTCGCAATATGGAGCCAGACGGGAAAGGTCGTACTAAGTTAGAGTTTATTATACCTTCACGTGGGCTTATCGGCTTCCGAGGTCAATTTCTCACACTGACCTCTGGTTCAGGCATTATGACCAGTATTTTTGATCATTACGGCCCTGTTAAAGAAGGCGAAGTTGCTAAAAGACAAAACGGTGTGTTGGTCTCTATGGTGAAGGGTAAAACTCTCGCCTATGCACTGTTCACTTTGCAAGATCGTGGTCGTCTATTTTTGGGTCATGCGGCTGAGGTTTATGAAGGCCAAATTATTGGCATTCATTCGCGCGCGAATGACATGGTGGTCAACCCGACTAAAGGTAAGCAGCTGAATAATATCCGTGCTGCGGGTACAGATGAAAACCTTGTGTTAACACCACGTATTAACCAAACGCTAGAGCAAGCGCTCGAGTTTATTGAAGACGATGAACTGGTAGAAGTGACTCCAGAGTCTATACGTCTACGTAAGAAATTGTTGACGGAAAGCCTGAGAAAGCGAACCAAAAGCACGAAGTAAAATTTGAGCTGATCAAAATAAAAAGGCGACCAATTGGTCGCCTTTTTTTATTCCCTGTCGACTGTGAGTTCGCCGGGACTATTGGCTGTTAAGCCCTAAACTAGATCTTATACATAATCTCTAAATAGCTTTCTAAAAGCGCTTGGAGAGAGCCCCATCCAGCGACGGAACGCATTGGTAAGGCTGGTACGGTCTGAAAAATCCAAAGCGGTGTAGATATCATCGATACGGCGGTTTTGCATCAGCAAATAATCCACTGCGTAGTGCTTTCTCACCTGGTCTCGAATTTCAGAAAAGCTCGTACCTTGCTGTTTTAAATGTCGCTGCAAAGTGCGCTTGGATAAATTGATGTCCCGCGCGATATTGGCAATATCAAGTGAGGAGTGACCAATTCGATTAACCAGAGCTGTAACAACATGCTGGCTGACGCCATGTAGCTCAGGGATTTTAGCTTTATCCATATATTCATCAAACAAGTCTGCGGGATCCTTTGTCACAAACCCTGGTTGTTGTTGTTGTGTTCCCATAAAGTCTGGTGTTTCTACCGCGGCATGTATCATTTTTAGACTCTCCTCCGCCAATATTTTCAATTGACCTGTCTTGGTTAGTGTCTTTTTTGTGTTATTTGTTTTATTTTTAATCTTCGTGCTTAGCGAATATATCGATTATAACGGTTATACCGATTTTTTGGAGTTTGTCAGATAAATATAATTTGATCAATAAGCGACACAAAAAAGAATGTAGGTGTCGGTAGGTTATTCCGCCCGTCCGGGGGGGGATATGAGGTGAATAAGAGGGGCTAATTGTTGAGATTGAGTCCATGAGGCAAAGTGCATGGATAATCCGTGGCTTTAATGAATAATCTCCATAAGCTATTGTTTTTGTTTGATTTTTTTAGGGAGATTTTAAAAAGGCACTATTGATGCATGTGTCACAAGGATTAATACCATGCCGACACAATTTTTTATGACGAGATTTTCACGACTTTTTTAGTGGGTGGAGAATGAAAAAAAACGCTTCTAGACCGTTTTGGAATAGAAGATATATCGTTTGGATATAAGAGAACTGGCGCACATTATTTTTGTGACTTTATGACAGTTTGATTGGAATGACATACTTGCCGTCGGAGTGTAATCACCGTTGGGCTTAGTTTTTGGGCCTAGAAAAAGCTGGTTTGAGCCGTCGTTTGTTGAGAAAAGTTTTCTCCAGTGCAGGGTCTACCTTTTTGTATGTCCAAATTGTGCGCAAAAAATTTTAAAGCGGTCACATTAACTTCTGAATCTACGGCTAAGCCAAAATAGAAGCGTTAGGTGATTCGCGTCGATCGAAGAGAATTCCTCTGTAGTCTGAGTTACCCCCTTTCCAGTTTCCCATGTGCACGTTTTACTGCATTGCTCATTTTCATTTTTTCAAACCATCGGAGTGTGGCGGGGTAATCTCGAAGTGACAGATCGGCTAGCTCCGTGCACTCAAAATAAGCAAACGTGACATAGTCGGTAATGGTGATGGTTTTGCCGAGTAAGTATTCATTTTGCTCGAAAATTTGGTTAACAACAGGAAGTTGTTGTTGAATAAAATTATAAGCCTCTGCTTCTGTCGCTTTATTAGGTTCTCCAAAGCCCAGAGTGATTTTTGCGTAGCGCTCAAATGCATAAGTATTGAGCCAGCGGCCTAAGTGAGCAGAAAAGAACGACAGCCATTGATTGATTCGAGTGCGAATGAGTAGATCATTCGCGGGGTACAAGTCGGAGTTTTCTGTTTCGGCTAGATAACGGCAAATTACGTCAGATTCGAACAGGCGTTCATTATCGTGAGTGAGCGTGGGCAGCTTACCAAACGGATGACGGGCAAGGTGTTCAGGTGTCTTATGCTCGCCTTTTTTTATGTCCAGCGGAATGTATTCGTAGTCGATCCCCAGAGCCTCTGCGACGTAAAGAGTTTTAGCCGTATTCGAGGATATGCTTAAGCCGTGAATTTGATACATAAGGTATACTCCACTCCATTAGCGAGCCCCTATTTTAGATTTTGTTCAATACCATGGGTAGCGGCAAAAGATTACTGACATGACGAATTTTCGTTTGTAGATAATAGTTTGTTATATCTCATGCCTGTAGACATAGGTCTTAGATGTATAGGTGGGTGTATCTTTACGATTCCCTAGAGTATTCACATCAATATTTCGCCGTAGTGGGGCTTGTAAACGACATGGCCTGATTGAGTTTATTGATGATTGGGCCGTGCCGGCGAAACTTTAAATTTACTTTTCAATTCACATTTAAATAGACCAAAGCGGAGTATCCCGGTGTCAAAGATTTTTCCAAATATTGATCCAGATGGCTTGTTAGAATTTTCAGTCGTATTTACAGATCGTTCCCTTAATCATATGTCTCAGAGTTTTCAGAGCGTTATGCGTGACTTGAATGCAATGTTGACTGATGTTTACGCTGCTGACGTTGCTATCGTCGTTCCTGGTGGCGGTACGTATGCAATGGAAGCCGTTGCTCGCCAATTTGCAACGGGCAAAAAATGTATGGTCCTGCGCAATGGTTTTTTTAGTTTTCGTTGGAGCCAAATATTTGAAGCGGGTGATATCCCGTCGGAATCACTTGTGCTGAAAGCCAAGCAAACCGGTACTGAAGAAACTGCGCCCTTCGCTCCAGCAGCGATTGAAGAAGTTGAAGCGGCGATTTTGAAAGAACGTCCCGCTTTTGTCTTTGCGCCCCATGTCGAAACAGCATCGGGAATTATATTGCCTGACGACTACCTTGTGCGTGTGGCAAAAGCCGTACATGACGTGGGCGGCTTATTTATTCTGGACTGCATTGCATCCGGAAATATTTGGGTTGATATGACCGAGGTTGGTGTTGATATCTTGATTTCTGCCCCGCAGAAGGGGTGGAGCTCTACGCCTTGTAGTGGTCTTGTGATGCTTAGTAAAGAGGCTCGTTCGCGTATCGCGGAAACGCAAAGCACTAGTTTTGCTTGCGACCTGAAAAAATGGCTGGATATTATGGAGGCCTATCTCAACGGCGGCCATGCATACCATGCAACGATGCCAACAGACTCGCTTGAGCAGCTGTGTAATACGATGAAAGATTTGCAGAAGCTGGGTTTAGATACCCTTAAGGCATCTCAATGGGAACTTGGGACGCAAGTACGGAAGTTGCTGTCTGAACACGGCTACAAAAGTGTAGCGGCACAAGGTTTCGAAGCGCCAGGCGTTGTAGTGAGCTATGTCGATAGCCCATCAATGGCCTTAGTGAAAAAATTCCTGTCGCTCGGTCTGCAAACCGCAGCTGGCGTACCGTTAATGTGCGATGAACCCTCTACTTATCAGTCATTTCGAATCGGGTTGTTCGGCGTTGATAAGCTGCAAGATATACCGGGTACGGTGGCCAATTTGGCTTCAGCCTTGGCGTCTATTGAAGAAGCTTAGTAGAGCTTACGATGAATAATCTGTGAGTTGCTTGGCGCTATAAGTTTCTTTTTGGACGTTTATAAGGCAGCGTGCAGGTAGGTTAAGTGCGTGTTTTTACTCGGTCTTGTTCAGCAAAGTTTATCGGCTTTTCGGCCTCTAGCAAGCGTTCATTTAGTAATATTCGACCCGGCTCATGCCGGGTCAGTTTTCGATACTTCTTATCGCTAATATTTTTGGTTCCCCTCTATTGCTCGCCTATACTCAATAGTACCTAATTCCCAAAGGGTTTCTGTAGAGTTGAGTCTTATGGCGCGTGGGATCTGTATTCAAGACAGTCGTTCATTCTTTAGCCCTATACCTTTATCGGTTGGTAGTGTGTATTTACTCTCGTCTAGCGCTTCTGTATCGCGCCGTTCAAAATTTCAGTATGGCTTTCCAACTTGTTCTTGTTGTTCATCCCCCAAGCGGTTAGTGGTCAGCTATGAGTGATGAAATCGAGCGCCTCAAAGAGGCACTAAAAAACGAAAAGAAAGCCCGCTTCCAATCGGAGAAACTGCTGGGGACCAAAAGCCGTGAGCTGTTCGAATCGACGCGCCGTCTTCAGGAGCTATCCTCAGGCTTAGAAAAGCTAGTACAAAAGCGAACTGCTGAGCTTGAAAAAGCGCGCGATGAAGCCTTAGCGAGTGCGCGCTCAAAAGCTGAATTCCTGGCAAACGTTAGTCATGAAATCCGTACGCCAATGAATGGAATCTTGGGGATGATTCAGGCACTCAAAAAGTGTAAAGACCTCAATAAAAGAGAGAGGCTACTGAGGACGGCGGAAGAGTCGGGTAGGTTACTGGTATCGATTATTGATGATGTACTGGAGTCCTCCAGTCTTGAGAATGCAGGGCTCGTTCTAGATGAAGAGCCTTTGTGTCTGGTTGATACGATCGAGTCTATGATTCAAAACTTTGCGACCACAGCCCATGCGAAACACTTAGACTTGGTTACCGATATATCGGCCCAAATACCCAAAATGGTGAGAGGCGATGCTGTTCGAATTAAGCAAGTAATCGGAAACCTCGTGAATAACGCCATTAAGTTTACCGAGAAGGGCGAGGTCGTTGTCTCTGTTGGCTATATGGGAGATAACGAATTTCGTTTTGCCGTCCAAGATACCGGGATTGGCATGAACAATGAAGAGTGCGATAAAATTTTTGCAGTCTTTAGCCAAGCTGATACCACGACAACCCGAAAGTATGGCGGTACAGGTTTGGGCTTGAGTATTTCGGCGAAGATTGTGGATGCGTATAAATCAAGAATAAACGTGACGAGTAAGCCCGGTGAGGGTACTCGCTTCTATTTTTATCTACACCTTCCTATTATTGAGAAAGAATCAATCGCAAGTGAGACCTTAGGGAAAGAACTTAAGGCGAACACCATTGTTGTATCCAAAAGTGAATCACGACGTTCGGCGTTTGAGGGGATCTTCTCCTCAGTTGGTGCAGAGTGCTCGTTCTCCTGTCTCGATATTGACGCACTACAATCGGCTGAATTTGAAGAGGGTAAGGACTACAGTATTTTTATTGATGACTTTTCTCGTACCGAAAACGATGAAAATATCTTGCTTGAATTACGCGCTAAATTTCCGGGTATTACGACTGTTGAAGTTGCTAGCTACTCTAAGGCCAGTAACAAATCTGAACTAATCGATTATATCATTGTGAAACCTGTCCACGTACGGGACGTCGCTAATGTGATCGCAGGGGATTACGAAAGTTTATCGGCAGATGCAATAGGCTCTCAAGCTATAAATTACGACTTTACGGGTAAAAGATTACTTGTTGTAGATGATAATCTGATTAACCTACAGGTCGCGCAAGAAATATTTGGCGACGTCGGATTTGAAATAGAGCTAGCAATGAGTGGCCAAGAAGCGATTGAAAAGGTAGAGGCCCGCGCTTTTGATATGGTGTTAATGGATATTCAAATGCCAGGCATGGATGGCCTTGAAACCAGTAAGAAAATTAGGGGCTTGGGTGGCGTGTGTAACGAAATTCCGATATTGGCAGTTACAGCCCATGCGCTCAATGAAGACAGAGAAAAAAGCTTAGCTGCAGGAATGAATGAGCATATGACCAAGCCAATAGATACCGATGTAATTTTTCCTGTAATGGAAAAATACTTGAAGTCAGGGTCGAGTTTGGCAAAAGACAGTGCTGAGGGTCGAGACACAACATTTAGTTCCGTGAACGCTGAACCTCTATCTATTGCCCCTCCTGAAAAACCAAACCCATATTCTGATTTGGCGGCACTCAATATTCCCGAATTAGAGGGCTTTGATTTGCCAAATGCCCTTAAGCGATTACGAGGAAAGTGGCATCGATTAAAACCCTATATTATTGGCTTTGCGGAAGAGAACCAATATGCAGATAAAGTATTAAATGACCTTTTGGCTGCGAAGGATTACGACGAGGCATCCCGGCATACCCACAAAATTAAAGGGTCTGCTGCAAATATAGGTGCTGTGGATATCTCAGCAACAGCAGGCAGTATTGAGAACTTGTTAAAGTCGGGAGAAACAACAATCCCCAAAAATCTACTGGAAAAATTTTATACAGATGTGAAGATTCTATACAAATCAATCGATGTTTTACGTGAAGACTCTGAAGATCTTAATGGCGATGAGGAAATATCCCGGAAAAAAGTGGCTGACCTTTTAAATGAAATTGGTAAGAATTTGGAAAGTGATTTGGGTAGTGTGTCTGAGACCATTGATAAGTTGTGTGATGTTAGTAAGGGAACGGAGCACTATTCTTTGGCGAAAAATATTAATGACGCTTTTAATAAGTTCCAATTACCTGAAATTCATAAAATAATTAAAGATTTTTCGGTTGGTTAGCCTCGGTTCGATTGTGTGGGTTCTTGTGAGGTGAAATATGTCCGGTAAGAAATTATCTGCCAGATTCAAGTATTGGCTTGTTAGAGTCAGTTTGCTCTTCTGGAATGAAGGCTAAGGTGGGTTTTTATAAAAGTTGCAGTAATCATACGTTTTTTGGCTTTAGTAAATAACGAGTAAGTGAGCAAGTATCGGTATGGAAAAAAAATTTCGTATTATGATCGTCGATGATTCCCCGCAGGAAATTCATTCCCTGATCGAGGAGCTTAAGGATGATTTTATTGTGACGGCAGCGATGTCAGCTGATGATGCGATGAAAATGTTGTCTGAAGGCGAAAATCCTAACCTCATTCTACTTGATGTCAATATGCCTGGAACTGATGGGCATGAAGCTTGTGAAATAATTAAGTCTGATCCCAATTTGCGCGATATCGATATTATATTTTTGTCTGCCAATGACAGCACCGCAGAAATTATTCGAGGATTGGATGTTGGGGCTGCTGATTATATTACAAAACCGTTCGACCCAGATGTTCTACGCTCGAAAATAAGACGCGTCGTGAGTTCGCATGACAAACGCATTGAGTTGATGAAGCAAGCTGACTCGGCAAGTAAGTTGGTGTATACGCTAATTTCTGAGTCTGGAAACCTTGGTAATATCGTCAATTTTCTGCGGGCCAGCTTTTCGCTAAAGAATGCGGATGGACTAATGGAAGCAACGATCGATGCTATGCGGCAATATGACCTCAACTCAGTGATCTACTTTAATTCTGGCTCAATTGTACTGAAAGGATCTACCTCGGGTGCCCCTACGATGCTGGAAGTTGAGTTGTTAGAGCGCATGTATGGTCATCCGGAACCGATTTTAGAGAACGGGTCACGAGCGTTTATTCTCCAAGAATCTGTCGTCGTTCTCATAAAAAATATGCCTGAAGATGATAGTAAGCGAGGCTCACTAAAAGATCAGCTGATGATTCTTTTAGAGGGGGCCAATGCAAAGCTGAAAAATATTTCTGAAACTGCTGAGCAGTCTAACCAAAAAGTCGAGGAAATTCGCTCCACAGTGATGGGCGCCAAAAATGCTCTCGATGAGATACATGTACTGCAGGAGGATCACAAAAAGCGCAGTATGAATATTTTGGATGAAATGATTGTTGATGTAGAGCGCTCATTTTTTTCAATGGGACTCACGGATGATCAAGAAAAGGATATTATGGATATTCTATCCGGAACCGTAAGCCGATCACTGGAAAATTTTGAACACGGTATAGAGGTGGATGCAAAGGTTAAAAAAGTGGTTTTGAACCTTTCGACGCTGGCTACAAAGTCGGTAGATTAGTATCGAAATTAATGTGTCAGGCTGGTAGAGGTTATTGATGAATTATGCTGAAGACAGTAAGTTTTTCGTTTGTTGGATTCAAATCTGAAGTTAAAAAGTCTAACGGGTGACGGATGACGGATGACGGGTAACGGGTAACGGGTAACGGGTAACGGGTAACGGAGAACGGGTAACGGAGAACGGGTAACGGGTAACGGGTAACGGGTGACGGGTGACGGGTGACGGGTGACGGGTGACGGGTGACGGGTGACGGGTGACGGGTGACGGAGAACGGAGAACGGAGAACAAAATATAAATATTCACCTCATATAAATCAATATATAGCAGACAAAAAAAAGACGGCCCGAAGGCCGCCAACTCAACTCACGCATAGAGCGAAACTTTTACTGCCCTATTAGCATATTCGCTAGTAGTGGCTTAATTGCATGAACCCAATTCAAAGTGACCGGGGCTTTCTTCTTTGATCGTGATGGCTGTTACGAGGAAGGTGAAACCGATATCGGTATCCGAGCCAACTGCACATCCGTTGTAACTGTACGTACCGCAAATATAAGCGCGTCCTGCATTAATATGAGCATTTACCGATGAACTATATTCAACACATGCCGATGCTTCTTCTACAATAACCGTGCGAATTATTTCTGAGGCAGTATTTCCAGCGGCATCACTCACGTTATAACGCAGTGTGTAGTTACCCGCGATATTGGTGTTGACGCTGCCTGTAATAACGACCTGGCCGCTAATGTCACCATCAATATCATCAGTGGCGCTATAGCCTGGTTCCACATAGCTATCGCCAACAACCAAGTTCATGCTGCTATTCCCAAACAGGGAGATAACCGGTGGTGTGATGTCTGCGGGCTCTTCGGTCACAAAAACGGATCGGATAGCTATTGTATTGTTTCCGGCGTTGTCACTGACTTCATACTGAAGTGTGGTTTCGCCAATGACAGAACTGTCCACATATCCAGTTACGGTAACGCGTGAAGTAATGTTGCCATCAAAGTCGTCGTTAGCCGAATAACCGGGCTCCACAAAAGTAGTGTTGATATAAATCACCGCATTCACTTCGCCAAACAGAGTAATGACAGGCGGAGTCGTATCAACCGGTTGTTCAACAATATGTATTGTTCGAACAGCTTCGATAGCGGCGTTACCGGCTGCGTCACTGACGTTGTATCTCAATGTGTAATTGCCGAGAATGGCGGTATTTACACTGCCAGAAACAATGACACTTGAGCTGATATTACCGTCACTATCATCAATAGCTGAATAACCTGGGTCGGTCCAAGAGTTGTTTTGATAAACCGTTATATCGCTGTTGCCACTGAGCGTAATTGTCGGTGGTGTTGTATCACCAATTGGGCATGCATCGGTCGTGAAATATCCCGGAGAGGTTTCATTTAAGGTGATTTGAGACCACGTACTGGTACCAAGGTCATCGTCCGAACCATTGGCATAGTAATGCTTCACTACCCACCAGGTGCCTTCTTCAACGTAATATGCCCGGTCAGCACTTTCATGATTTAGTGACGTCCCCGTTACTGACGTGCATGGGAAAGCTGAGCGTCGAACATAAGCTGTCATTTGATCAGCAGGAGCGGAAACTTGCTCGATGATGAGCCCAGAAAACGCATCGCTATCAGGGTAGTTACTATTGACTGGGCTAGATTCAGGAGTGAAAGAGCTGACGTTACCGGCATATAACATGTCGGTTTTGTGTGTGCCTGCGGTTTGGCCGTTCATACGGCGAATCCAAAGTCGAGAAGAGTATTGCAAGTACGAAACCAATATACCCGTGTCGCCAACGTTCAAATCATCTGGGTTATTAGTGTTAACGTTACGAATTAATCCCTCGTCGTAGCCTTCTACTTTCCGTTGTTCGATTAGCCAGTAACGTCCGTCAATTTCTCCGGGTATTTTAATAAAGTTATACGGATCAACGCCAAAAGGGTGGGTTGTCGTAATCAGTTGCGAAGCGCCGTTGGGCGTGATGTCTTGAGCATCGAAAAAACCACGTTTGCCACCGGGTAAGCGCACATTCATTTTACTGAAAGCCATCATATGAACGGGGCGAGCACCGAGTCGCTCGCCTGGCGTGTAGCCCCAGCTACCTACCCCCATTAATCCCCAATATGAAATGGCGGTGGGTTGGTTATATAAGTCATATAAATCAAATGCCGAGTGACCGATCTCGTGGGCAATAATGCCGATTGTGCTGTCATAGGGGGTAGCCGATGGACCTTGGCGTTCACCAAACCCCATATAGCCCGTACTGATTGCGACGCCGTTAAAATTACCGAAGTTATAGTTCATAGACGCATGGCCCCAAAAGCCTTCCGATTCAGAACCGTTGTAAGAGCTTTCTCTACCTGACACAATAAACGAGACAAGTAGTTCTGTTTTATCAATGACGCCGTTTTGATTAGTGTCGTATTGGGAAAAGTCGATAGAAGGTGCTGCGGCATTAAATGCGTCAGCTAACAACGGTTTCCAGCCAGACCAATTGCGCGCGAATTGAGGGTGGTCTATGTCGAGCTTAACTTTAATAAAGCCGTCATTAGCTGTGCCTTGCGATTCGTTAGCAGGGTTAAAGGCAAGTTGCCCTTGAGAAACTTCTTGGTAGTAATCGTTTAGGCTGCCCGCAGAAACATTGTTGGGGTAACCACCGAAAATTTTGTCACTCCATGTGGCTTCGTTACTGGAAAATTGAATGTCGTTAAACTCAACCATAATAAACAAGCTATTATAAACATGCTCTCCAATTACCGGAGCTGCATCGGGGCCAGATAATATGCCATTGCCATTGCCGTCTTCTGACGCGGATTCATTCGCACTGAATTCGTCATCGTTAGAATGCAGATCCCCGAAACCTTCCCATGCGGTATTCCAAGCTTCCATAAGATCGTCATATTGAACTAAAGGAATGCTTTCCAGAGGTGCTTGCCCGAACAGGAGACCTGAAGGGCGTAAAATTAAACCTTCAAGTACTGTTTCAATTTCTGCGTATTCGTAACTTCTGCTGAGAGCGTTAAAGACAACAATATCGCCCGTATCGACTGTTTCATACCATAGGATATGCTCATCGCCTTTTGGACTGGCTTGGAATGATGAACCATCTGGCTGTACAAAAGTACGAGGTTCTGGATTGGCTGGCATTGAATGCACCAGTGATGACGCAAGGCAAAGTAGTACAGCAGGTGCAGCAAAGCACACTGTTTTTAAACAACGTAACATGAAATTCCCCAAAGTGCATAAGTTCCCGCATGCTCCGATGCGTTGCTCTGTGGGCTTTTCCTGGCCGGTAGAGCGGAACTGTGTGTGACTATTAATCGTCCGGCGCACTATACTGCGACGCAACATTAATTGTCTAGGGGAAATTAGTACTGCGCACAAAAAAATGCTGTTTTAGGTGCCAGTAATTTAAAACATCTCGTTTTCGTCAATTAGTTGACAGTGTTGTGGCGCCGTAATCAGCAATTTGGGGCCGTACTTATTTTTATGGCGCAACTTTTTTTATGTAAACGCATCTTTGATGTTTATGATTATAGGTTGAAGTGTAAACGTGGCGTGATTGTTATCATTTAAATTCACTAAGGTTAAATAAGTCTCTTTTCGGAACCACTAACTTTTATTTATACGGTATTTGCTGTGTGCGCACTTGGTTAGGAGCTGAGAGGAATTGATCGGCTGGGAGTTCTTGTCGTGCTGAAAATGTAGAGCGTTCAGCAAAACGTTTTGATGAATCGTAAACAATGTTTTGGGTTTTCGGTTGGGGTTATCAAAAATATGAGGTGGTTTCGTGCACTAATTGGCGGCGTTAAGCTTTTTGGTGACACTTGGAAGTGGTCCATCAAATTCACCAATAAAACACACTGCGCCTTCTTTATTGGCCACGTAATTGAGTGCTTTCTTTACGTTTTTAAATGACCGGGGCATAGTGGAAGCATCGCCGGAGAAAACACGCCGTGTCCAATGTCGCTTAAACGAACGTTCATTTTTACCGACTTGGTTCTTCAGGAATGCGTTAACTGCGGGTTTATTACTGCTGACTAAACACAGAGAAATAGGCTTGCCGTCTTGCCAGTGGCTGATAGATCCCAGAAACATAGATTTAATCATTTGAGAAGAAACAGTGTCTTCCTCGACTAATCTATTTGCCACCAATTGGCCAGCTTGTGCCGTCAGTGACGCACTTGCGAGGATTAAAATTAAAATGAAGGTTCTTGTTAGCATTATGCGTAAATGTTCAAATGTTTTGGTTGTTTGGTTGTTTGTGCTCATAGCGGCCACTAAAAACCTATAGACAGCGATGATTTAAATTCAGTGAAGGATGCCCCTTCATATTTCTCATTATTATCACCCGTCGAAAACTTATCGAATTCAAATTTCAAATACATATTCTCATCAATCAGTACATTAATACCCAATATGGATACGCTGCCTTCATCGTCGGATGTGTCGGTGTCGGGCTCTAAATGTTCATATCGAAAGTAGGGGGTATAACGGGACCCTAAGCGCTGGAAGACCATTGCCGTATAAGCGTGCCGCTTGATGTTTGTTCCTGATTTATGGTTTTCGCTACCTGTTACAGCTTCAAATTCAAGCCCAGTCCCGCCATCATTTTCCCACTCAACTTGAAGGCCGTAGCTGTTGATGTCTAATCGTTCTGAACTATCAGGGTCTTCCATGCTGTCTCGGTAAAAAGAAAAGCCTAATCGAAGTGCGTCGATGGGGTTGTAGCGAATACGGCCGTTCACGGCCTTATGAGAATTGTCGTCTTCTTCGTAAGGGTTGCTGCCTTCATCTTCTGTTTCACCGTTGGAAACCTGAAGGGCGTAATTCCATGAATGATAATTTCCCACCACCGCCAGACCGGTTAGCCAGCGGGGATAAAAGCGAATTTCACTACCCAGCTTGTTGTTTTTATTGGTCGATTGCGGCTCTTTAACCGTTAAAGTGGCGGGCTTTGCTGTGTGGATTTCATTGTAAATACCAAAGTTGGTGAACATTTTTCCCGCACGTATTTTTGCGAGATCGCCAAGAACTGAATACTCGGCAAAAGCATACTCAACCGCAACGTTGCCGCGGCCATCTTCCGATGCCGCGCCGTGCTCCCAGGTGAAATCAGTTGCTATGCGTAATTTGTCTGTTGCTTGAATATTCAAAACAATGTCGATGAGGTCCATATCAAATGAACCGTTCGCGTCGCCTTCTTCATCGCCTGAAACATGTTGTTCGTATTCGACACTCAAATAGCCATTAATGGATATCTTGTCGATGGGGGCGGACTGGGCGTAGGGAATGCACAGTAACGTAGCGATAACGCCTAGCATTCTAAGCGTCGTCTTATGGAAGAGTTTTTCGTGTGTGATCTTCATTTTAAATTTAGTTCGTAGTCATATTGAATGAAATCTACGTCTGTAATTAATCCGCGGGTTAACGAGATTTTTTTATAACCATCTACATGCTTTAATTTCCGTATAACACCTTTTTAGAACTATAGCCGGCTTTTTAAGAATAGTTGATTTTCCTTAGGTGGTGGCAACAATCTGCTATCTTTACAGATGTCATTGCGAATAATATTTCGTGATAATTTCCTGTTCTCGCCTTATGGAATTAAGCGGGAGTGGTTTAATAATATTTATTTATATTACTGTTTGTTTTTGATTCTGTTGGTTAGGTCTTATGGCGTTTCGGTATACCGTATCATTCAAGATTCAAGCGATTGCTGCGGTCGGTATATTCGGGTTTTCTGTCTATTTCTTCATTAATATCTATCTGGGTCAATTAAATCAGCGATTGTTGGAGTCATTACGTTCTGAGGAGGTTGTTGCGATTGATGAAATATCACGCCTGGAGGCTGACGTACGTGACCATAGGACCTTGCTGGCCGATGCTGTTGACTTTGACGACGTAAATATTCTTTTGGAATCGAAGCGTGCTGCGACCAAAATTTCTGAATCATATCAGCTGATTTCAGATAACTTTCCTGACCTAAAAATGGAGCTCAATAGCGTTAAGGAGAAATTTCAAAATTATGACAAGTATGCAAATGATTACGTCGAGCTCGCGTTAAACGAAGATGTTGAGGATCTGTTAAAAGATATTGCACTAAAAAACATGAGCGATAGCAATACATCGCATAACGATGCATATTTAAAAATTCGGAAAGGGATCTATTCCTCCTTTGACAGAAAATTATCAACACTGAGTGAGCAAAGTAAATTAGAGGCAATGTTCGGGTATATCATTGGCGCCATGATGTTGGCGTTTATTTCTGTGATGACTTACGTTATTTCGCGGTCGGTCGCGCGTTCGATACAAATGGCCGTGAGTGTTTCAGATAAAATATCAAAAGGTGATCTGGTGGAACAAAGTTACGTCGCTCCTAATGATGAAACAGGTCTTTTACTTGCCTCTCTAGATTCCATGCGCCGCAATATTAAAGAAACCCAGCAAGGCTTAGTGATATCGGCAAGTTTTGCAGATTCCATGAGCGGCGGCAATCTCAAACTAGCGCTTTCCAATGCCAATATGGCGCTAAGAGAGCTCTTCAACTTACCGTGCACGGCGCTTTTTGTGCTTTCAGGCGAATCTCAAATAAAATGTTTGTCGATTAGTAGCTTGGATGAAAAATCATTGAATGCGGATTTGTTTGACCGTCTTGGCATTCCTTTGGATTGCTTTCGGCGTCAACATAAAACGACGCTAAAGATGGAGCAGTTTGGTGAAAATGTTCAATTTGATTTCATTCTTGGGCATGCTGACTTATTGAGTATAGATTCCCATCCTATTATCTATAACGAACATTGTATTGGAGTTATTACGACAACGCACATTGTTACGCTTAGTGATGTGGAGAAGCGTCTCATTGACCAGTGCATTGATCGGCTAGCAATTAAAGTGAACGCTTATCAGGTTGACCAAGAGCGTCATGCTTTGATCGACAGCTTGGACGAACGAGCGAACGAACTTGAGCGGCTTAACGAGGAAAACATCCTGATGAATGAGGCGAAATCCGAATTCTTAGCCTGTATGAGTCATGAGATTCGAACGCCAATGAACGGTGTGTTAGGGATGTTGGGGTTGATGATGCGAGGAGATTTAAGCAAGAAGCAGCATCATTACGCCACGCTAGCGAACGATAGTGCAAACTCCCTGCTGCTCTTGATAAACGATATTCTAGATTTTACAAAAATAGGTGCGGGCAAGTTAGAGCTTGAACTCTTGGATTTTGACCTTCGAAAAACGTTAGGCAGCTTCGCTGAAAGTATGGCGCAGCGTGCTCAGGGAAAAGGGCTGGAGTTAATTCTGGATCTCACGAAAATTGAACACACAATGGTTCGGGCTGACCCTGGACGTATCCGACAAATTCTGGTTAACCTTGTTGGAAACGCTATCAAATTCACGGAGTCGGGTGAGATTGGTATTCGAGTTAGCTTACAGGAAACCGTCGATTCGGAAATGCTGTTTGTATGCAGTGTTACCGATACTGGGATTGGAATCCCTCAGTCAAAAATAGCCTCCATGTTTGAATCCTTTACCCAGGCTGATACGTCTACCACGCGTAGATTTGGGGGGACAGGCTTGGGCTTGGCAATTGTGAAACAATTATGTGAATTAATGGATGGCAAGATTCATGTGTCGAGCGTGGTTGGCGAGGGGAGTACGTTTGAGGTATCTCTGCGTTTGCATACTAGCGAGCAATCAACATCCGTTGCGCCAGCAGAGAGTGTTGAAGGAATCAGTATTCTGGTCGTTGATGACAACAAAACAAATTTAGCGGTGCTTTGTTCTCAGCTCTTGCAGTGGGGGGCTTCTGTGACGGGAGTTCCTGGTGGTATAGAAGCGTTGGCGTTAATGGAAAGCAATGTAGAAAGTGACGGGTCGGTGTTTGATTTGGCAATTATCGATATGATAATGCCCGAAATGGATGGCGCAGAACTGGCCTCGAATATTCGGCAAGACTTTCGCTATAGCGAAATGAAGATGGTCATGATGACATCAATGGACGAAGAGGCCAGCCCGAATTATTTTAGCGACTTGGGTTTTGTCAGTCATTTTCGAAAACCGGCGACCACGGCTGACCTATTTGAATCTTTACGCGTGCTGCATGACGATAATGACGAGTTAGCGGGAAGTCGGCTTGATGGTTCTGCGAGTAACCACGCCACAGAGTCTGCTCCAGCGTTTAACCCCGATACGCGGATTTTATTGGTCGAGGATAACCCCGTGAACCAAGAGGTGGCCCTCGGTGTTTTGGAAGATTTTGGATTGAGCGCAGATGTTGCTGGAAATGGTTTGGAAGCGATAACCTCTCTAGAGTTCTCTCCAGCGACAGCGCCATACGAATTGGTTTTGATGGATTGCCAGATGCCTGAAATGGATGGGTATGAAGCGACTGAGCATATTCGAGCGGGCAAGACAGGGATTCGTAATAAAAAAATACCAATAATTGCCATGACGGCGAATGCGATGAAAGGGGATAAAGAGCGCTGTTTAGAAGCCGGGATGAGTGATTACTTAACAAAGCCGATTGATAGCGCGACTTTGGAACGCAAACTCCAGCAGTGGCTCAATGGTAAGTCGGACACCGGCCAGGAGATTGCTCGAGAAGGTGAAGGGCTTACGGTTCAAGTGGCGTCGCCTGTAAAAGAGCAGGACGCACAAGGGGTGCAAGAAGAGCAAACCGAAAGCCCGGAGCTTCCCGTCTGGGATAAAACAGATTTACTGCGGCGTATTCGTGGAAAAATTCCACGCTTGGTGACGTATACCGAGATGTTTATCGCCGATATCCCTGAGCGTGTGACGGAGTTGCGAGGGTTTATCGATAGTGAGCAATTTGCGGAGGCACAGAGGGCTGCACATGGCATCGTGGGCTCAGCGGCCAATTTAAGCGGTAAGCGTCTGGAGGCATTCACACGCAAAATGGAATTCGCGGCCAGAGATGAAGATTCGCAGAAATTAAACGGCTTTTGGACGGAGTTTGAAGAAGAGTTAATATTATTAACCTCCGCATTTAAAAAGGAGCTGGATGACATTCATCGGCATTAAGTACTCAATAGACCCCCAGCTCGCTTGTCATGTCTTTGAACTTTCGGGAGATCCTCGCGCGTTGACCGCTTAGGCTTAGGTGGTTAGAGCAAGATACACGGTGTTGAATCGTGAATAATCGATAACTTATCTGCAAATAAATGCTTGGGTAGAGTTTGTTTTTTCTTTTGGATTTTTTATAACATTAACACCTTAAAAAACAGGGTTGTTGGTGGTTAATATAGAACCAGTTTGATTATTCTCAACTAAACTAGTAAGAGTCATTTGAAAGTAAAGCCGATTATGGAACAAGACCAAGCCTCACAAATAAGTTCGTTACAACAGGAGCTGGATGCTGCGCGTCAGATGGCGTTTAAAATGATGTCGGCAAGTGGCGAGGTCGGGGAGACGCTGCAATTCTTAAAGTCGACCTTTGCGACGAATACATTTAAAGAGTTGGCTGCAATGTCTTTAGATTACCTTGCCGCAAGTGGATACCAGTCTTGTTTGTTGTTTCAGGGGATCGATGGGCCAAAATTTTTCACCGTCAATGTTCATGATGAAATGATCGATCGAATATTTCTCTCGAAGCATATCGATGAGGGGCGAATTTGGGAAGCCCATGGCAGAGTCATTATCAATTATGAACACTGTTCATTATTGGTTAATAATCCTCCTAAAGATGATGTTAAAAGAGGTGAGTTGCGCGATACCTGGGCTATTTTGATGGACGGTATCGAAGCGAAAGTTAAGAATATTTTACTTGCAGGCCAAGCTGAAGAAGCACGCAATGTAAAAAGTGCATTTTTTGCTTTAATGACTCACGAATTAAAAACGCCGCTTAATCCCATTATTGGATATTCTACCCATCTCTCGAGGAAGCTTCAGGGAGATCTTAATGAACGAGACTTAAAAGCGATTAATAGTATTCGAGAAAATGGCGAGCACATGCTCCGCTTGCTGGAAGATATCCTAGTTGTGACTAAACTTCGAAGCAATGAGCTTATCATTCATAAGGCATCTGCAGATATATCGAATATTATTAGTGAGGCAGTGGCTTTTCTTGAAGAGTTTGCTGAAAAAAGTAATGTAAAAGTTAACTTTGAGGCTGTCGAGGGCCTAATTGCGAGTGTCGACGCACATCGGCTGATGGATTCTTTTGTTGGCTTATTATCTAACGGAATTAAATATTCAGAAGGGAAAACTGTTGATGTTACATGCTCTTTAGACGTTCACCCTGATCATGACAATATTAAAGTCACGTTTCAGGATACCGGTCGTGGTATTGCAGAAGATAACCAGCTTAAAGTCTTTCACCATTTTAGCGAGAGAGATAATCCCGCCTCAGAAAAAAAACGCAGCTATGGCATTAGTCTATTTCTAATCAACGAAATTATTTTATTGCACGATGGGCAGATTGTCTTGGACAGTAAGCTGGGAGAGGGGAGCTGTTTTACGGTAACGATTCCGATTCAGTGATGATGAGTTTTTACGTTTCAATATTTTCCAATCTTCCGCTTCAATAAAGCTGTAATCGTATTCAGATTTTTCCCTTTTTGATTATTTTCCACTTGGCTCGTTTACCTCTCTGTTAATTTTCGTCGTATCGATGGATGGATAAGTCGAATCCATTTTGCTTAAAATATATTCTCCTCCTCCCTTGACCTGAAGAATAAAGCACGACCAACGAAGTATGTTTATTTAATGGCGCTAATTATCATTGTTGGTGCAGACTGGTTTTTTAGGCGCGCGACAGAGGGGTAATATTGCTGTGAGGGAAGCTTCTTCGCTTTTTTGCCGACGAGACGCAAAGTTGTTGGCTGTGAGTCTTTAACATTGAGCGGGTGTCACTTGAAGTTTTTGGTCGTAATGAGCACTAGCTAGTGCCCGTCCATAA
>JAWSUY010000012.1:0-82015 GCA_033852175.1 Agarilytica sp. | reverse complement strand
TCGGAGTTTGAGACTGCTTTTTCTTCCCATTCCGTATATCTGGTTAACTATAGAGGATATGGGGGAAGCAGCGGTAAGCCGGAGGAGAAAGCCCTCTATTCTGATGCGCTGCATATATTCGACCAATTATCCTCATCGTATGACAGTGTTTCAGTTGTAGGTCGGAGTTTGGGAAGTGGTGTCGCAACATATGTTGCTTCTGGGCGGGTCGTGAAGAAATTGGTGCTGATTACGCCTTTTGATAGTATTCAACGCGTTGCGCAAAAGCATTTCCCATTGTATCCGATGTCAATACTGCTTAGGGATAAGTTCAATTCGTTCGAACGTGCTAGTAAAATCAATTCTGATGTCCTAATTATTTCTGCTGAAAACGATCAGGTGATCGGTCGAGTCCATACCGAAAATCTGATAGAGGCATTTATAAATAGTCCGCCAAGAGTTAAAATTATTGAGGGTTTTGGTCATAACGATATCTCTCGTCACCGTAAGTACTATCGTATAATTAGCGATTTTATTAATATTGAAGATAGTTAGGGAGAGGATAATGGTACGTTAAAATCGGCGCTTGCTATCATAAGTGACGCTAATTAATTAAAGGTTTAATCTGTTGTAAAAAAGTTAGAGTCTGACTCGGATTAGTCGGTGATGCAGTAAATACCTGGATTCAATGTAAAATATTTATAGGGATTTTTAGTGAGAGTTATAATAAACGGTTCTATTTTGTTGTGTCTATTGTCGGTCAGTGTGTTTTCAGATGCCGATACGAAAAATTTTAAACCTCAGTTAGTTAATGATTTTAGCCCTGCTTGTGAATTGTTTGAATATGTTGTTCAGAAGGGGTTTTTAGGTGATGGGCATAACTATTTTAACGACAAAGATCTTAATTTTGGCGGAGTTCAAGCCATTGATTTACCTGCAGACCTTCAAAAACTATTGTTTCATGGGAATTTATATCGGTTTGAAGACTATGTTATCGGTGGTTGTGGTGGGGCCTGTGAAAAAACTAATATACGGACCAGCGCATTTTTACCCCAGTCTGGTGAGTGGGTGCTACGTTCAGGTAATCAACCCCCAGCGGCAAGTAGAGGCATAAATTATTTTAGTACTGAGAAACCTATTATTCATTACAACGGAGATCCCGAAGCTGAATCCGCTTGGGGAGAAGCAACAGTTGAAATTAATGGGCAGATATACTCCGTTTCAGAAAGTGAAAAATCTGTAGATGTCTACGAGTTTACACCCGAAGGTGTATGGGAAAGTCGCTGCAGGATAGAGTTTCCTTCAGCGGATATCAGTACGCTATTAGACGGGCAAGAAGAGCTTCTTGACGGGGTTCAATTACTACAAAACTCTAGGCATATGATTGCAGGTGGTGCAGGACAGAATTGCGGATCAATGAAGACGCATTGGCGTTGGAATAAAAAATTCGATGATTCGCTTGGTATCTTGGTTACTCGTCCTTGGGCGATGAATTCGTATCACCAATTTCGTGAAGATTTGGAGAGTTTAGATAAGTGGAAGCTAACCGGCATTGATAATTTTCGTGTATATCAAGAGTTTGAAAAATTATTAGAAAGTACAAAGAGCTTGCTAAGTGGATTCTATCAATCTGCTTATGCGTGGGATCAAGTAAAATCTAATACTGTTGCTGAAGGCGCTTTGGAGTCGTTGTTGGGATCTTCTATACGGTTTTATTTTTACAAACCATTTTTAATTGAAGGTGAACAGGCGCTCCGCAAGGCCATCTTATATGGCGAATCGATAGCCGTTATTGAAAATCTACCGTTTGATTACGAATCGTATATATCGAAAATTACTGGCCCGCGCTCACAGCATTGGGCGGACAGCATACTCAATATTGCTATTTATCGGCCTGAAGTAATGGCGTACCTTCTTGGCAAAGGAATCCCTTCGAATAGCCCAAATACTTTTGGTAAGACGCCGTTGATGTATGCCGTTCAGTTTGATCAATATGATGCGGCAAAGTTGCTTATTGAGAACGGCGCTGATCTTAATGCTATGACTCATATACCCTGGGACAGCTGTTATTATGCGATTAATACGTCACGTTATACGCCGTTAATCTATGCTGCACGGTACTCGAGTGTTAGCACAATTAATCTCTTAATTGAGTCTGGCGCATCGCCGTACTTAGCTTCTGTAACGCGAATCCGAAATGGTGAGGTTAAAACCCCCCCCTTTGAATGGATAAAGGAAAACAAGCATCTAGATGATTTTCAAAAGAAACGATTCAATGAAACGTGGGGTTTTCCTGAGAGGGAAGCTGCCATTTCTCTTGCTAACAAACTGAATCGGCAGGCTGAATCCGATTATTCGAACAACAATCTAAAATTGGCCTATTTACACTTGCTTGAAGCGCATGAGTTAAGCGAGTCAAATTATAAGGTCAGTGCCAACCTTTCTCTGGTCGCGCAAAAACTCGGTAAGTTTGAAGATGCGTATCGGGCTGCAATTGACGTTGTGGAATCGGATATTGCTACCGATAGAAGTAAAGCAAATTCCTATTTCAATATCGGTCTTATTGGTGAAAAATATTTTTCAGAAAACCGTTACGGGAAGTTGAAATCTTCGCAGGGGGTTTTTAAAGGCGTGCATGTTATCGAGTCGTTTTTGATGGCGAATGACATGAGTACAAAAAATTCACGAATAGGATCTCTGCTTGATCATTTGAATAAAAAAATTACGCACCAATGCGAAGCGATTCCCAATCTCAGGGTTCATGGATACTATGCGTATAGTGGTTGGGCTAAAGAGTCCAAATTTTCAGGCCGGGGCACTAATATTGTTGTTGGCGGAAATTATGAGGAAATCGATAACGTTAAAGAGGTGTGTGTTACGCTGGGAAATGACCCTGAGAGCATAGCACCTAAATGTTTTAGTGAAATATATATGGCCGGAAACGACATGCAATTTGTTAAGGTTTTTCGTGTCGACGGGAAAATAAGTTTTTACAATAGTCTAAAAATATCCGGAAAAAGTTGCCGTTCAATTAGGTGATAATGTGCTTTTTTGTGTCACGTATCGTGCTGGCTATTGTTGGGTGACAGTCTGATGAACATCAATTTCTAATCACGGTACTTGCGAAGTAGTGAATGATTTTGATTGGTAACATTACAATAGGGACGATACTGGTAAGCTAACCGATCACGGTCGATACAATATGGCGCCCTCTACAGCGTTATTAATTACTGAAGAAAAAAACATGCGAAAATACACGTTAAGAGCATTTGGAATCATTGGAATAGCCATTTTTTTGCCACTATTCTTACTTACTTTTGCTAATCCAAATGCTATTGAAAAGGTGGGTAAGTCATTTATTGCATGGAAGCTGTCTTCTGTTGTGGAGGCGAAGGTTGATTCAATTCATGTTCCAACATCAATAAAGTTGGGTTCGTTTTTAAATAAGGTGGCTGGGGATAAGCTGGAAGGTTTAAAACAGAAGTTGAAAGATGACTTGCCAGCGTTGTTAGCGGCAGAGATTGCTAAAGTCAGTAATTTGTCGTGTGAGTGCAGGAAAAACTGGGAGCGTAAAATTGCTAACTCGATCAATATCGAAATATCGACGATGCAGAAAGTAAAAGAACGGGTTGCAGATTTCAGCCAGGCCAAATATATGGAAATTGTCAGTAAGCTCACGAGAGATGTTCGCATCTTTCTCGGTGTGAATAGTATTGTCTTCATCCTATTTCTTTTGGCTTCTCTTTTACGTCCAAAAGCCGTCGTTCATTTGTTTGTGCCTGGCGCCTTACTGCTGGTTTCTACGATATTTTGCTCGTACTTTTATATCTTCGAGCAAGATTGGCTGTTAACGATTTTGTACAATAGTTATACCGGTTTTGCCTATCTAGGTTACCTCGCATTTGTGTTTGCTGTTTTGTGCGATATTGTCTTTAACAAGGCGAGAGTCACTACGGAGGTGGTTAATGGTGTATTCTCCGCAATTGGTCAGGCGGGTGTTTTGGTTCCGTGCTAGGTGGCTGAAAGATCGATAAACGATCGGCCTGAGTCGCTTGGCGGACTCGTTAGTCAAAATTCTTAATAAGTATATGAGCTGTAGGCTGTGGCGATAGGCTTAGAACAGTAATAAGACGGTGAATAAATGGTTAAAACTATATCGATATTATTGTTGGCTTGCTTAGTTGTAAGTTGCTCGAGATCTATCTATAAGGAGCCCGTGACGGAGGTTTTTTCAACCATATCAATCTCTCATCGCTCTATTGACGCTCCGCGTATTGAAATATCTAGTAATTGTAAAAAGTTTCAAGTCGCAGATGAAAGCCTTGAAAGGCGATCACCTACCGAAAAAGAGAGTAATACGATTAAGGTTGTAGCGAATGAAAATTTAACGATACACTTTTCGTATTCTTGGATTGGCAAAGAAAGAGTATATCTTCGGACAAAATCTAACAGTTATAATGGACTGTTAGAAAGAGTAAAGACCAGAGATTTGGATGATTGTGACGGTCTAGTATCTTTCACCCCTGAACCGGGTAAGCACTATGAAGTCTTTTTTGCGTTGAGAGGCGGGCAATGCTTGTCAAATGTTGCTCAAGCCGTTCGTAAAGAACAGTCAATGAATAAAACCCTTTATGCTGTTAGAGAAGTAGAAGAAAAAAACTGCAATTAATCCCTAACAAATCGCAGTGGTAAATCACTCTAGAGCTTTCCTTTCGAATTGGTGTTTCCACCAAAATATCTGACTTATCACGTTAGGATACTAACGCGATGATGCTCATTTCGTCAGTATGCTGATTTCCAATAAGCAATAGATCAATGTCGGTTCGACGGCCTAAAAGTTTTGGATTATTCATAATTGTTACTGTATGACCGCGTTTGTTACTAAGCCCACATAAAATCTCCCGTTTTAATTGTCCTTCCCCAATATTTTTGAGGGCTTGCTGTCTTCTGGTGTTATTGATGGAAAGGAGCGGGGAAAGTACTGTCTATCGCCAGATGATTTCTCTGCAATCTAACATTTTGTGGTGGGGGTTGATTCATCTTATGATCAAGTTTATAGCGATGTTTGTATTCGGTTTATTATTACAGGGCTGTCGGGATGGCTCTGGTTCTCGTTCGAATAAGGCAGAACTCGAAGTGGAAAGGGAGATTATTTCGTATAACCTTGGAGACGGTTTTGATGCTGTTCGAAACATGGCCAATACTGATCTTTCGATAAGCGGAGCTCCGGCAATGTCTATCGCCATTTATAAGGATGGTGAAATCGTTTTTGCTGAAGCGTTTGGTTCAAAAGTTAGTGGGCAGAGCGAAGAAGTCGATGAAGACACGCTGTTCCAAATGGGTTCGACAACCAAGATGTACACGGTACTTGCTACTTTACGTATGCTGGAAAATAACTCGCTTACTGTCGATGACAAGTTGATGGATTTGTTTCCTGGTATTGAGGTCGCTGATAACAAGAAGTCGGGCTGGGAGGCGGTTGGCCTGCATCACTTGATGAGTCATCAAACGGGTTTTAGGGATTTTGTTGACTGGACAGGCAGTGCTAGCAGCCTGCAAGACTTCGCACGTACCACGTTTCCGGCTAATTCAGGGCAAATGAACCCTGCTGGAGAATTTTGGAATTACAGTAACCCCAACTGGGCCTATCTCGGAGCGATTCTTGAGCATCAGACGGACCGAGATTTTTCACAGCTAATGGAAGAAGACGTATTTATTCCATTGGAGATGATGCGAACAACAATAGAAAAATCGTCTGTATTGGCCGACGGAAACTATGCTCTAGGATCGGGAACAATTAGGCGATCGGGCAGCCATATTAATGGCAGCGCTGCGGTAATTGACGAAATTCATAATAGTCTCTTTGATGAACCTGCAGGCATTTATACGTGGTCGACTCCGACTGAGATGCTGAAAATGGCCGACTTTTTGATGCATGGAAATACGGATATTCTTTCTGACGAGTTACGTAATGAAATGACTTCCCCGCAAATTGATCTTCAAGTTACTGTTCCTGTAGATTACGGTTATGGCCTGAATATCAGCGAAGGGTTTCGTGATGGATTTGGTGATGGCTCTCGTTGGTATCCCATGAAGCTCTGGTTCCACGGAGGCAATACCTTGGCGTATAGCAGTATGTATTGGGTGTTACCGGAAGCTAATGTTGCGGTCTCGATTTTATCGAGTGGTGCAGGTACAGACTTTAGAGCGACGATGTTGGAAGCCCTTGAAGCCGTCATTACATTGCCTACGTCGGAAGCAATACCAGAACAACCAGTCGCGACTGAATTGTTTAGCAATCATGTTGGTCGTTATGAGGGGGCGTGGGGGACTGTGGACATAACCACTAACGGTTCTCAGTTATTTCAGGATGTGCCCTCTTTCAACTCTAGCGGAAGGGTCTATAAGACTGAATTGGAAGCGATTGGAGGCTCTATGTTTTTTTCGAATATAGATGGCATAAACAATACCATTACGTTTATTCCTTTAGTCGAGGGTGGTGAATCAGTTTATATTCGAAATAGGACCTTTGTCGGTATTCGAAACGATGATGCTATTCCTCGTTAAGGCGATAATGCTCAACATAAACCTGTGTCGTTAATGTCTTACCTTGGCGGCTAGAAGATAATGTTAAACAGCAGTTAAGCGCGTGTCCTCGCTTAACTGTTTGGTCCGCCACTGATGTTTTCGTATTGCAATGGTATATTCAAAGACTAAGTCTTGAAGAGTGAATGGTTTTTAATCTTCTCAATCTTACCCTTTATCATTTCTGCCTCTGGCGAAGACGGATATAAAAGGAGGTCGTGTTCATAATAGGCTACAGCTCCTTTGTCTCGTTTAAGCTTGACGAGAGTGTCGGTAATGTTCAGGTGTTTGGGTTCTAGCTCTATGGTTTTCTTTAGCCAAACAAGGGCTCTTCAAATTTATCCGCTTTATACAAAACAAAACCATAGTTGTTCACGATAGATGAATTGGTGGGGTTGAGTTCTACGGCAAGTTTCAGTTTCTCTAATGACTGTTTAAATTGTTTTTCTTGTACAGCGCTAGGCTTGTCTTGTGGTGTTTAAGCGATAGGGCTATTCCGCTGTAACAGGAATCCATTATGTAGTAGGCGTGCTTGGCTGGGATCATTTCTGAAAAGTCGCGCAGGTGGGGCATGCTAATCGAGCGCGAATGGAATTTATCATAGGCAGCGTCGACGGGAATGATGTAGCCGAGGTCGTGCGCGGAAGGTAGCTTGCGGCCGTGACCTGCATAAAAAATAAGGGAGTGTGATAATGGGTATTAAGACTCCTTGCTTTCGAGCAGGGTTGCCGATAACAATGGTGAACACACTTCTAACCGAGATTTTCTTGTGACGCTACTATCACACTTTCAGTTAATGGCTGGATACAACGCCCGAATGAATACGCAGACATACAATGCTGCATCCTTATTGAGTGCTGAAGTACTCAATAAGGATGCGGGGGCGTTCTTTGGCTCTGTACTCGGAACACTCAATCATATTTTGGTGGGGGATTTGATCTGGTTATCTCGATTCGCTCTGTATTCGGAACGTTATGCGGCATTGCAAGCCGTGGGTGATTTCCCATTGCCCTTGTCGCTAAACCATTTGGTGTACACAGATTTCGATGTGTTAAGACAGGCCCGTGTTTCGCTCGATGAAATAATTGAACGTTGGTGTATGGAAATCACGGACGCTGATCTTTGCTTGGATATGGTTTACAAAAATACCAAAGGAGTTGAGAGCCAAAGAAACTTCGGAGAATTAGTTTCTCACTTATTTAATCATCAAACCCATCATCGGGGCCAGGTCAGTGTTTTGCTTTCTCAGGAGGGGTATGACATTGGTGTGACGGATTTTTTAATCGATATTCCGGATGCTAAGGGTTTGGTTTCGTTGTAGTGGTGGTGGGGGATAATATCTGAGATCATGTGTCGCGAGCTAAGTGCTCTCGTTATTGTCCATTCATCAGTGTCTCATCTTTGGGTAATTTCAACCTGGTTTTACATCTCCTGCTCCAGTTGCTTGGAAAAATCAGGGTTTCATATCGAGATGTGTGGATTTTATTGTAAGTGTGTTAAACCTTTTAATGCGTGATGGGGTTGAAATGCGGCCACGGATTTTTATCTCCAGCATTGAAATATATATGCTGGTGTTTATGTAAAGGATGAGCTTCTTAAAATTATTTTTGTTGTAGCAATAAATTTCCTAGACTTAAAAGTCGTTGTGAATATCGTAATAAGTTGCGATGTCTAGCATATGTATATGCGTTTTGATGGGGTGAGCTTTTTGTTGTAGGTGCGTTGATTTTGTTGTTGCCAGCAAATGTTTTTATGAATGTATATAAGCTGAGGAAGACGGATTTTAATTCGTCTCTAGTTTAACCTTTATGCTTCTGTATGTTTGGGGGTAAATGCCAAGGTAAAGATTACTGTCCGTGTGTTAAGTGTTTTGGCGTGTTGTTTCGAATTGTTGCAAACACATTTTGGTTTGGTTGTTAATAATGTTGACATGTCAGATGTGGTGTTGTGTTCGTGAGAGTCTGGCAATGTTTTTCCGTGTGTTACATAAATTCCTTAATAATATTGTTGCAGTATAAATGTTTGACATAAGCAATCCGTAATGTTTTTGGGGGTTCAATGCTTGCGGGTTTAGATCGGGCCACTTCAAACGGCGTGAAAAAACTTCGATTAGAATCGTTGTTGAATTTTATAATGTTAAATGCTTGCGGTAGTGCTATGAGAAAATAGTTTTCTACTGCAGTAAGCGGTGTGCGTATTATATGATGATTTGTTATAGGCTTAATCTGGATGTTAAAGGTATGGCATGTTCTTTCTCTGTTCCTCATTGTTCGATATTGGGAGGGTTTTCATGAGGTATATCCATAAATTTCCGATTCAGTTGACGATGTTTAGAGAGGATAAACCCAGGATTAAAACGTTAGATGAAGGTTTGAGAATTGAGGTGCTGCAGGCCTTTCAGAGCAGGGCGGCTACAGCCGAAGGAATATCTGTCGTCATGCGGCAAATGGCAGCGATTTGGGATAAAATGAGCGCACTAAACCGAGTATTTAGCTTATTCTCCAGGCTATCTGGCCTGAGGACGTGCCTAATACGGGTGTTTATGATGAATTTGGCGACAGTCTCGTTCGCCTATGCCGAAAATGCCCCCCCAGAGAGTGTGGTAAAGCCTTCTGTGGAGGTATCTAAAGGCGAAAATTTAAACTTGGGCTCTGATGCAGAGGTGTATGAATATACGGGTTCAATAGGCGTTGAGGCGAACCCTTCTTGGCGGGAAGGGAATCTGGTTTTTAGAGGTGAGTCTTTAGGTGAAGTCACTGCTGAAATTAGTCGATTTACATCTGTGGAATTTATTTTCTTAGATGAAAATTTAAAGAAAGTAAAAATTGCAGGTTTATTTAAGGCAGGTGATGTGGAAGGTTTTCTTCGATCTCTGCATGATAATTTTAATATATCTTATCGGCGCGATGGAAAAATAAAAGTTATTTTGAGTCGTGATTGATTAATTAAAATTTATGTTTCGGTATTTTATTTTTATAAATATAACGAGTTAAATTATTAAAACAAATTGGCGGGAAATATTTTCTAGGTCGTCTACTCAGCAGGCAAGCATAAAGTTTGCTTCTGAGGGGAATGGATTGGTCGACTTTGGTCGAATGATTTCTTTTGTGTTGGTGGTATCATTTTTAATACTACCATTGGCGGCTACAGCAAAAGAAACTCGTCGCATAGGAGTAATTTCTTTCGTAATCCCTCAGGAACGAGCGGACCTATCGCTCACACGGTTTGCAGAACAAGCTAATTTAACGTTGATATTTCCATTTGATATTGTTGAGAAAAAAACAACGAACAGATTAGTGGGCTCTTATTCGATAACAGATGGACTTAAGATCCTTCTGGCCGATACGGGCCTTAAAGCAAAAGTGGAGAGGGGTGGGCAACTCAGTATATACACTGACGACGTCCGAGAGGAAGAGGATTCTATGTTTAATAAAAATAAATTGGCTAGCGCGATAATATTGGCGACTGCATCATTAGGTGCGCAAGGTGGAACAGGTAAAGATGATTCGATTGCCATTGAAGAGGTGGTTGTAACCGGTAGCTATATTCGGGGGGCGAATACTGCCGCTGCAAATCCCGTGTCAGTTCTAAGTGCCGAGGATATGAAATATACAGGAGGTTCTGATATCACGGATCTTCTGAATAATATGAGCATAAACAGCGGTGCTGAAAATCGCCCGGATACGTTTACGAGTTTTTATAATCAAGGAACCTCCAATGTCAACTTGCGGGGTTTGGGGCTTTCTTCCACCTTAGTTTTGATTAATGGCAAACGCCAAACGCTCAGCGGTGCGAAAACACAAGACGGTAGTGTATTTGTGGATACGGCATCTATACCGGCAATTGCGATTAAGCGTATTGAAGTACTGAAAGAGGGGGCCGCAGCAACTTATGGTTCTGATGCCGTTGCGGGTGTTGTCAACTTTACAACTCATGATGATTTCGACGGCTTCAAAATCGAAGGCTCATATCATACGATTGAGGGTTTTGATCAAAATGACAAAAATGTAAACCTCCTGGGTGGTTTTGATGTCGGCGAAAATACTCACGTCGTACTAGCGGCGGCATTTTTACGCCGCAGTAATTTACGGGGCTATGAAAAGCCAGAGCTAGTAGAGAATGCACACAGTGGTTTTGGTACCACGTTTGAATTAAGTGAAGCGGCTTCTGTTGAGTCAGGACCTTGGGCTGGTGATTATGGGCCGGGTGAGGCGGGTCATCCGGATTGTGAGAGTATTGGCGGTATACCTACGGGCGTTAGTAGTAATTTGGATGAGTCTGTAGGTGCTCCATCTAGATGTCGTTATCGCTATGGAATGCATTACAATATTGTGAACGAAGAAGAGCGTGAGCAATATTATGGGAGCTTAACTCATGACTTTGGTGGCGATATTGAATTAAGAATAGCCGCGTTTTACAGTGACTATGAAATTATTGATAACTACTCTGTTCCTTCATTGCCCAATTTAAATTTTTCTACGATAGCTGGGGATAACCCTACCAATCCATTTGGTGTAGATGCAGTGATCAAAGGTCGGCACAACCCAACTCTTGACCCCAGTCAGTCGCGCGCAGCGCCACGTGATAATGAAACCTTTCGTATAGAGGGTGAATTGTTGGGGGAGTTCGGAAATGAGTGGAGCTGGAATACATCACTGGCATATAGCGCCAATGAATATTCTATATCTCAGCCAGAAATGTTATTGCCGCGTTTAACGCTTGCGATTAATGGTCAGGGTGGTGTCACCGGAGATCAGACGTTTGACCATTTTGAAACGGACCCGTCGCAGCATAGCCTCGAATTGCTTGATTGGTTAAAGACAGATTTTAAATCCGATACCTCTACCACGCTCATAGTTTGGGATGGCGTCGTCAGTGGTGAATTATTTGAGATGCCAGCGGGTGCAATGAGTGTCGCCTTTGGAGGCCAGGTTCGGAAGGAGTCTTATGAGGTTGACCCGAATGATGTCAGTACGATTGTCTACGATGATAATGGTAACCCTGATTCAAGTGCTAACCAGTTTACTTTCCTTGGGCCTGTGAGTGAGGTCGATGAGTCTCGTACCGCGTTTGCGTTGTTTGCAGAGACTGAAATTCCGTTGACGGAGGCATTGACGATTAGTGCGGCTATTCGTTATGAAAACTTGGATACCGCAACAAGTACCGATCCAAAATTAGCGATAATCTTCGAAGCAACGGAAAATTTGTCATTTCGTACGTCGATGAGTACTTCTTTCCGAGAACCTTCCCTCTCGCAATTTAATGCGGACACGGTAAATACCGCCAATATCGCTGATCCTTTAAATGCGGATACAGGTATTTTTATTCGCGTGACAACTACGGGCAACGAAGATCTGGAGCCTGAGGAAGCCACTAACTACAATTTGGGCGGGGTGTGGAGCAGCGATAGTTTAGAGGTAAGGTTGGATTATTGGCGTGTTGATTATAAAGATGTGATCACTATTGAGTCTGGTCAAGCGAAAATAAATGCAGACCCTAATGGCCCCACTGTTGTACGGCAGGACACAAATATTCCGAACAGTACGTTAGCGGGTATTTCAACAGACTATTTTAATGCGGCCAATATTGATGCGAGTGGACTGGATTTTGAGACGACATATACCACTGATGTGGCTGATGGTACGTTCAAGCTAGGTTTGGGGTTGGCTCACTATTTAAGATATGAAGTGCCGGGGCCTAACGGTTCAACGATTGATGCTGTAGGGTCGTTTAATCATGGCAACTTTGTTCGCTCTATGCCTGCAACAAAATTTAATCTTTCTGCTCATTGGCAGAATGATAGCCACAGTATTTACTCTCGTTTAAACCATACCTCTAGTTACGATAATAATCGTCATGGCGAACGTATTGATAGCTTTATCCCCGTTGATCTGCAGTACCGCTATACGTTAAACCTGAGTAGTGATGCAGAAATTGTAGTGAGCCTAGGAATAAATAATGTATTTGACGAAGCCGCGCCTGAAGTGAGAGATGGTGCGAACTTTAGTTACGACCCTAAGCATCACGATCCTCGTGGAAGAATCTTCTATGTTAAGGGGCAATATACTTTTTAAATTTGTTGTGACTCCCTATCGCAATATTGTAGTACTTGCGGGTCCGATTTAGTCGGGCCTTTTTTTGTTTGTGTCATGAGCGAGATTTTGACGTTGACGGACCGAATCTTTGATTGTTTTCTGGAGAGCCTTGCCGTTGATATGGTGATGACTGTCTTTTCTCCGTGTCGTGAATGTTTTAGCTGTCTGTAATCTGCGAGTATGAGGTGTCTTGGACCGCTTTATCGTCAGTTATATACTCATCGTATTTCTGATGCTGTGCTATCTGAGGGGGGGAATGGCATAAATAAGCTTATCTCCACGTTATAATGCACAGCGTCTGAGCGCTTGATGCAATCCCTGCTATAATGCCGCCGCTCCATCCCCCTCCCCAATTTTTAGCAGGATATTCGCATGAGCGATGAGATCAATTACAAAAAAAGCCCCTTACACGGCCTTAGCTTAAAAAAATTATTGGTTGAAATGGTCGATCACTACGGTTTCGAGATTCTCTTTGCCTACCTTAATATCAACTGTTTTAAGACGAACCCGAGTATTGAGTCGAGTATAAAATTCCTCAAAAAGACGGATTGGGCGCGGGAAAAAGTGGAAGCATTTTATTTGTACCAGTTTAAAAGCTTGCCTAGAGCTTCTGAGGAGGAGTTTCAACTATCCCCGCGAGATCGCTTGATTCCTGAAGATCAAACGCCTGGTGAGCCTACAGAATTGAGCTTGGAAGATGCTGAGCGATTGCGTGATAAGCGAGCGAAAAAAGCAGAGGAACGAGGCCATGGCGCTGGGCATCGTTCGGGGGCATATAAACGTTTTGGCGCTCAGAAAGCTGATGATTCTAAATATAGAAGCAATAGTCGTGATAACAATAGGGGCGTAATCCGAGACGACAGCGATTCGCGAAAGGTTGATCGTGGGTCGTCGAATTCGTCAAGTGGCTCAGCATCGAGTAATGATGACCCTTGGGCGAACTGGAAAAACAAATCAAAGGACTAAGCTTTCTCTGCTTAGTACACTTACCCGATCTGGCGAGGTTGTTTTTGAATGAAAATAGTTAGCCAGCTCTTCCTTTATAGTGAATTTGGACGTGACTCGGGTGGGCTTAAGTGAAAGTGGGCTTTCTATGCCCACGTTAAACTTCTCACGCCATTAACATATTTCGAGTGTCTAGAAGGCCTGAGTGGGCAGGTTGACAGTAGATGGGACAGTTCTTCCTCATTATTTTCATCGGTTTTAAGTTCCAGTAATACATAGTCGCCTAACGATACCGATTTTCGTAAATTGGCTTGTGCGTTAAAGCGCTGATCAAATACGTGTATGTTTTTATCAAAGGTCGCTCTGACCTTTCCGCATGACGATTGATAATACTCCCGGAGATAGCGGCAAATAAGAACGGGGGATTGCGCATTTCCCCATATTATTTTACCTTCGTCGGGTAGATTGGTGTAACAGTGTTGTAGTTCTCGCATCCAGTTGAACCGTTTGCTTTCGAAATTAATTTCCGTATCAAATAGTATTTTATAACCTTTTCCGCCCCGTCGGTATTTGAATTCGAGTTTCGCCTTATGCGAGTCGGTTAAATTGTTATACCAGCGAATACGCACTTTTTTCCGCTGGCTAATGCCACTCAAATTTTGTTCATAGCTTTCCAGATTTGGAATGTCTAAGTAAAGGCTATTCACCCAGCGATTTGTATGATGGGTTTTAAATAGCAATGAGTGCGTATTCAGCCACGATTCAACTTTTTGGAGGCGATTGAGGGGGATGGGTATTTTGACTTCAAAGCGGTAGGAATCGATCATTTTGGTTTGTCCGATTTCATTATGCTGTTGTAAAGACGTTTAACGTTGAGTTTTTCTGGGGCAATTGTTTGACCGTTAACGCTTAATTTACTACCTAACTCGGCTGTAACCTTACGATCACAGTTTGGGTCTGAGCAGGTAAACTGATCAGTGGTGAGTTCTGCAGGACCGAAAATGGGCTTCTTACTGTAGCTCATAAGCGCTTGGTGTTTTACCTGCTCGGCGTGAATTTCAGACGCGGTAATAATAGTACTGTCTTTTGAGACGATGCCGAAGTTAACGGATTTAATATCGGCATTGATTACCGTCAAGTCACTTTGTTCGCCTCCGGATATAGCCTTATCGCGTACTTCACTAAAAGAGACTGTGTCGATTATGAGTTGGCTGCCGCTCACGTCAATTGCATCACCGCCAGATCTAAATCCAATATTGTTAAAAACACTGTTCAGGATTTTCCCCTTACAAAAATCACAGTCGAAGGCATCGGAAAGTGTATTTTTAATGGTTAAATCATATAGCTCGATTTGGCTGTTAATAATATTAAGTGCATCTTCGGATTGATTATTGACGATCCATAAGTGATCCGCTACTAAGTTCGTATTGACGAAGTAGTTGGCTCCACGAGGTTGCCATAGACCCAAATGAGGGCTTCTGGCGAATGAAACTTGTAAATGTTTAATTTGGCTTTTATGTTTTTTGAGGCTACCAAAAACGCTAAGGCCTGCCCATGTTTTGTTATTGGCTTGGCGCGTAAAATTGACGGGAGCTGTTGCTCTGCCGTTTATGATTAAATCTCCGAATACCATTATCCCCGCTTCAGAAGAAAATTTTAGCGTAACGCCGGGGTCAATAATAATCTGCCAGTTGTCGGGGGTGCGAAGGTAGTTATTTATTTCCCATTCGCCCCGTGTGATTCTCCATGTGTGATCGGTCTGTTGAATAAATGGGTATTTCTGAATGCTGGTTAATGCGAATGAGGTTTCTCTTATTGGGCGTGGAATAAATGTATCGGGATTAATATCACGAATAAATTCAAAGTCACCCATTTTTTTATCGGTTAGCCCTGCACGCACAACAACAGATGTAATGTTTTTCGGTAGTGCAATGGTTTTATGGGCGTTTGATTCGAGAGCTAGAGGGAAATCCGTATTGATTTCATCGAGTAGATCGATTTCACCAAATCGAGTTGTTCCCGTTATGCCTTTTATACGCAGTAGGCGTTTATCATTATTGATTAGTCGTAATTCGCTATTGTTTTTTGTGCTGACAAAGTGAGTGACAAGGTCCCAGTTGGGATGTGTCGCTACCCGGTCCATATTAATGTGAAGGTCTGGACTGATGAAGGGTATTTGGTCGCAGGGAGGATGTTCATATCCAGAAATTATGCATTTGGTTTGCTGGCGTAAGATTGAAAAATCGTATCGCCCCGTGAGAGGGGCGCTACGGTGTAACTTTTTAATAAATGAATGTTCATGGTCGCGTAAGTTTTCGCTTAGCGTGTTCGAATCAATCAGTGACAGAAGATGTTTGAGCGCGCGATCATAGTGCTGGACGATTATCGGGTCTTCTAGCATCTTCTTACTGATCGTGAGTGATTGACTTGGTGCTCGCATAAGCCAGATGTGTTTTGCCGGGGTTACGGCTACATCACTTTGAATGGGCTCTAACATTGCCGTATGAGGGTTGTAATACCAACGCCAATTGTTCCACGTCAGCGCGTGCCACGCGCCCCAGGCATCAACTGTCGCCAGATATTGCCCGAGTTTAACGGGGTCAAACACATCGCTAGCGGGGCGTTTACCTGTAAAAAAGTCGTGGAGGAGGCCTAGTGCGATTTGTCTTTGTTTTCTTAGGGCGCTGTTCTTTAGTATGCTTTTACGTTGAAGTACGCGCGGTAAAACGGTTCGAGTAATGGTTTTTTTTGGTTTTTTTGAATTGATGTTTTCGATTGTTTCTTCGTATAAATCAAGGCGCGTTATCAGCCCTTCAGTACGTTTATTAACGGCGAGTAAACTTTGACTGAAAGCCGGTTCGAATAACATCACGCCCCAGTCAACGCCGTTTACAATCAACCTTACCGGAATGTGCTGTGGAGAGATAATATCAAACCCAGCTAATTTTAAGGTCTGTGAAAATAACCGTGGGCCTTGGTGTATACGAACGTGGGGTGATACGAGCGCAAATCGTCGAGAGGAAAATAATGCTTTTTTTTGTTTTAATTCCAATCTAAAAGACCATCGTGTGGCGTTACTGAGGTGGTCTAGCATATCGCCTTGTAAACGAACCTTGGCTTTGAATTTGTTAGATTCATGATACACAATGGCATTCACTTGATTTCGTTTTTCAGGAATTATTCCCGTGTTAAGTGCTTTATCACGGTCGGATTCAAGCTTTAACCAGTCTTGGTAACGTATATCGATTTTTATTGTGGGAATGGGTGTGTCAGCTGTAAGATAATTTATGGGCGCCCGTACTATATCTATCGCAAGCTGTCTCATTTTTCTGATGGGGGTACTATGCTGAGCGACATAACCAGAATGAATGAGTGATAATTTTATCTTGTGGCTCGATGGTAACAAGGTAAAAATAAGTAGCACAAAGGCTGCCCAATATACCCTCGTTTCTCGTGACGATATGTTGATGGATGAATGATCTAAGCGCATAGCTACACACCCGCGATATTATGCTGTTCTAATAACGACAAACTGATTCCTTTATACTTTTCCTTGAACTGGAACATAAGGCCATCGATCTGCCTTACGTCCTTTATTGAGATAAAAAAAGTTGCATCGAATCGTTCGTGATCGGTATCAAAACGGCGGAGCTCTAAACGATTGACATGCTGTTCTAAAATGGTTTTTAATTCATTGATCGAAACCTGAAGTGGCGCCTCACCGAGGTCGACATAGCTCAATAGTAAAAAAATTCCTTTCTCATCATGGCTTTTATGATGGTGTTTTTTGGCGAATGTCACTAACACTAAGGTGACGGCACAAGCCAAAATCGCCGCTAGAGTTTGCCCTGCGCCTAAGGAGACGGCGATACCAATATTGAGGAACAAATAGATGAGTTCCTCCGGTTCCTTTATCGGGGTGCGAAAACGAACGATGGATAGCGCGCCCACAAGACCAAGTGCTAGCGCTAACGATGACTTGACCACCGTAATAATCAAGATAATCGTCAACATGAGCAAAGGGAATAAGCGAGAAAAGTCCTGTCGGTTGCAAAATGCAGAAGCGTATTTCCTAAAATGAAAACCAATCGCAGAGGCTAGGCTAAAACCAATCAGTAGGTTGAACAGTAATGCGCCAAGTTGAATGCTCGCATAGGGGAAAAACATTGAACGAATGTCTTTGGGTAAATAGGCGATGAGTAGGGGGTCGATTGATTCCATGGTGTATCCTAAATGGTGGTGTTGAGTTGGCTTTCAGCTTGTCTTAATTTTAAATTCGATTTGCAATTTCGTATGGTTTTAGCATTTTGCAACGCAGTTTGCATATGGAATTGTTATTTCGAATCGACACTCTTTTAGGCTATCGCTGAACCTTAGCGAAAGGCAGATTGCTTCTGTATAAGCTCGTTTCCGTAGCGGGTTTTCGCTTTTTCGGAATTAAAATTCACATTGTTTTCATCTCAGCTATTCGTTTCTGCAACATGTTTGCCAAGTTGGTCGGATCGCTTGGCATGAAAGTTGACTCCAAATAATATGTAACTCAAACGAAGGTAGGTACTTATGCTCCGTTTTGTCATACCACTACATAGGTCTTCAGCTAAAAAAATAGTGTTCAGTTTCTTGTTACTGTCAGTGATATTTAATCTGGGGTGTAAATATGAAGGAGTGGGGGAAGTTGAGAGCGGTAGTGAAATAGGTTTAATCGTAAATGATAGCGGTGAGGAGGGTGAGGAGGGTGAGGAAGGAGCGGAGATTGCTGCATCTTTACCAAGCTTGCCCTTTTGTGATGGTGAATGTACTTGCGATGAGGTGGTGTTTAACGCTAACGATTCGGGCATTACCTTTGGGGCTGACGGAGAGGAGCAGAATTTATCGTATTGTAATGATTTTGATTCCATTGTGCAGGATTGTAATCATGGTCGAGACCGAGAAACGTCTTTAATTAAAGTTGGAGGTGGAAGCGGCGGATTTGATTTTTCAAAAGTAGATGATGACGGGGGATTGTTATCATTTGATGAACGTGATTGGACATGCGTATTGGACAATCATAGCGGTCTCATGTGGGAGGTGAAGCGCGATGAGTTTAGCGATGAATTGAGAAATAAAACCAATACATTTAGTTGGTCTAATAATGCCTTGCCTGAATATTCTACGTCTGATGGTGGTAAGTGTAATGTTTCTGGTGAGTGTGATACTCAAGCTTATGTTATGGCAGTAAATCGGGAGGGCTTATGTGGTTTTAACGATTGGCGCCTACCAGATAAAATGGAACTCCAAGACTTGGTTGATTATGGTAAATCAGAGCCGAGTATTGATATAAGTTATTTCCCGCATACAGCCGTCGGGTTTTACTGGTCTTCAACAATAGATTCTGACGATGTCGGTAGTGCATGGGCGGTAGGTTTTCATTTTGGACGCGTGGCTGGGGGTTCTAGTCGATCGGCTCATTATATTCGTTTGGTGAGGAGTCATCATTCACCGGAAAAACCGGCCCTCTCTGTAACTTTGGCCGAGCAGGATCCGAGACTGCGTGATGAGTTGGCTCCCCTGCAACGTTGTAATTCAAAAGCCGCTCTCACGTCGCCAATATCACGCTTTAAGCAAGATAATCTGGGGAATGTACTTGATACCTACACCGGATTAATTTGGCGTAGATGTGTGGCGGGTATGTCAGGTCAATACTGCAGCGAGGGGCGGAAAAATTTTATGTCATGGGTAGGAGCGCTTGAATACGCTGCCGAGGAAAACAATAGTCTGAACGCAGCAGAAACACCTTGGCGTATCCCGAATATCAAGGAGCTGCAGCGTACGGTAGAAACCCAATGTGAAGAGCCAGCACTTAACCCTTTTGTTTTCCCTAATATACCGCTTGATAATGTGTGGAGCAGCACCCCTCATGCACGTCAATCTACTAACAGTTATTACTTCCAGTATCAAAACAGTATTATTTTTTACGGCAGCCGAAGGGATAAACACATGGTTCATTTAGTGCGAGATTGTCGGTGATTTATGGGCGGTAAAATGATAAACAGAAAATCGAGGAGTCAAAACCCATGTTACGAATACAATATTCTATTTTTGTTGTGGTTCTATTCTGCATTTTTGTTAGTCCCCCTGCAGAATCAGAAATCGATTTTCACAATAATTATTATGGTTTGAATTATCAGCGGTTGGACGTTAACGATATTAATGAAGGTGAAGACCTTGATATGCACGTTGGCGATATTGCGCATGCGATAGGGCTTTATTTCAAAAGCGTTCCGCATCAATACATACAGCTAGAAATGGGTGTTGACGGCGTTTATATTCGTGACGATTCACCATTTACAGAAACGGTCAATAATAATCGCGGTGAGGGAACGTCCAGCAAGCGATCGAATGTATTGGGATATGCGCTTTACTTTGAGGCTGGGTTTACGTTTCCTCTCAGTCCTTTTCAGCGTTTTGAGGCGATACGTTATGGTGTGATGCTCGGTTATCGTTACAACGACATTGATAGGACGATTTTTCGTTGTGAAGGCTGTCAATATCAGGCGCTGGATAGCTTTAAAAGCTCGGCTTATTTAAAGCCGTTTATCGAATACCATTATTCGACATATCTGCATGGCCAGTTTTATTTTTCTCATTATTTTAATGATGCTGGTTTTAGTAATGGGGTGGGGGTGCAGATTAGTTTTTACGTGCCGTGATTGTTGTGGTGTACCTTTTTAATGTAAAATTGCTATCTGAATTTCAAATTCGAAAATAAAATCCAAGACATCTAAATAATTCATTTAATCAATTTAACCTCAATCTTTATGCTTGTTCAGGAATTCGTCGCAAATGAATATTTCTGAAAGAGGTAGAGGCAGGCGAGCAACAACATACTCAAAATTTGGATCAGCAAACGAAGCATTAGTTGTGTATGAGATTTTTTACTACACGTCTTCTAATTTGGCTGAACTCATTATTGAGCGGAATCATGGCGAGCTGATTGATCGTATTGTCGAAGTTGAATTTGGCATGAATATGAGTACGATTGCGGCTGTTATTGCTGAAAAAGGTTCGATTGCAACCTACGGTTCGGCATTACGAGTGGAGCCTCAGCTACCGTTCTACCCTTTGTTATTTAAAGCGGTAAAACTCGAATTTGTGCTTGTCTATTTGCTCAATGAAGCTGAGAGGGCTGAAGCCATTAAAAACCTCACTGAGCTTCTGAACCGAGAAGCACTTGATCTGAGAATCCATAAAACCTTTGAACTTTCGGAATGTGCAAAGGCCCATGACCTGATTGAGTCTGGTAATCGAGCCGGTTCAGTTGTATTGACTATGGCTGATAAGTAATACGTTTTTAACGTTTAGCGGAGACTTAGGAGTGGTCTAATCGACTACTCCTCCTCTGCTTTTTAAGTAATTGATGAGCGCCTCTTTTTTGTGAGTCGTGGCTAGCCGTAACGGTGTTGAACCCTTATTGGTTTTCGCGTTCACCTCGGCTCCATATTTTACGAGTGTTTTTGCTGCTTCGAGTTGTCCTTTAAACGCCGCCCAGTGCAACGGTGTTGCCCCTTCACTATTTAGACTGTTGACCTTTTCTCCAGCCTTAATCAGCTTTTCGATTTGTTCTATCTCTCCTTTATACGCGGCTTTGTGTAGGGGCGGCTCACCCTGTAAGTGGGAATCGCAAGAGAGCAAGAGGCAAATAAGTGGCACGAGATATTTCAGCTTCTGTGGGATAAAGCTATTGCTAGGCAGTGCTGAAAGAGCGGTATTTGGGTGCATATTTGAGATCCATCACCCGGAAGTAGGGAATTGCAGCGGGTGTTTTCGTTCGCATACTGTGCTTTAACTGTAGCATCTCCGGCGAGTTTTGCGGTTTTCCTTCTATTCTCTTCAGTTTCGTTCAGCTTTCGTTAAGTTTTCTTTTGTTAATCTGGCGGGATAACTAATAGTTACGGCGAGCAGGCGTGCGAAGGGTGCTTTTGATGATTCGATTTTCAGTTCTTTTATTGATGGTTTTGGCTTGTGCCGGTTGCGGCACTGTTAATGCGGTATTGCTGAGTGACAATACGACGGTGAGCAATTTGCGAAAAGCGGACACTTATTGCGAAGCTCTGCCTAGGGTCTACAGCGGCGTGGCTTATGATTTTTGCCTTCTCCATGGTGAGCCCTTAATTTTACCTGAGGTTCGCAATGAAGGGCTGCCGGAGGCGAGAAGAGATCTACCGGTGCCGAGCAATCATAAAAATACGGGCGCACCTTTGATTGTCTTTGACTTCGTATTGTCGGGCGTGATGGACACTTTATTGTTGCCCTACAGTATTTATCGTCAGGTTGATGAGGGGAATCTTTATCTTCAATAGGGAGCGTTCGATTCTATAAAATATGCGATTTGGCCTTTTTTAATCCGCAATCCATGATGTCTTCGATTATGATCCGACTCAAAATAATCCCATTGATGTTCATCTTTTCTGTGTGTTGTTCCTGTGTCGTCACACCGCGAAGCGTAGAGTATTCAGATGATAAATGTGGACGAATTTCAAAGCGATATGTCTTGGACGTTCATGAAATCGAGCCGTTTCCGGCGCATTGTATAAACTTTCATTGTGAAGCCGAGGCTATGTTGCTGGTTGGCGTCTCGGTGGTGAGTGCGATTGTATCTGGGTCAGTAGTGGTTATTGGTAATACCGTGCATTGGTTGGAAGAGCAGAACAGTTGTCCTGATCTGGATTATTCCCGTGATCTAAAAACGAAAACAGTTCAAATTTCGATAGATTATTCAGATGATTCCGATAAAAATTCTGTGCCATCTTCTTATAAATCGTCGATTTTAACTCCCGCAACCGCCGCCACATCCCGTGCCGCACCCTGAGCCTCCTCCGAGATCTCCGCCACCATGACCACCACTGCCACCGCCTCCAGAAATCCATCTTAGTATTCTGTAAAGTACATAAATGCCAATGACGGCTTTTGCCCAAAACCAAAAATCGAATGCGTCTTCATTCGGAGTGCATGCCGCTATGGTGATGGGTAGCACGGCAAAGGGAAGCCAGAACTTCTTGGGTTTTTTGATAATCCACTGTTCGGCTTGATTGACTCGGATGAAACAATTGTTGTTTGCGAAGCGTTTTTCACATGGAGGCCAAATATCCGAGGGTGCCTCTTCGCCAAAAGTTTCTTGGTAAAGTCTAAGTGTGTTTGTGTACTGGTTTTTATAGCGTTGCTGCTCGGTCGGCCCGCCTTTGGTGGGTTTATGGTGAAGCGGGGTCTTGAGTAGTTTTTGGCAGAGTTCCTCCCAATAATTTTGTGTGTACGTTAGGTGCAAATGCCATACCTGATCAATTTCATCGGAGGGCGTGATGGGAAAAATTGATTCGGTGGCTAAATATAGAAAACGTTTGTACTCTTTTATGCTGCGCTGGCTGAAGTCTAGGGACCAACTGTTTTCTTGCGCGAGACGTTGAGAAAATGGTAATTCATCTTCTTGATGGCTAAATCTGTGAGACTGCAACGCCTCGTAAAGTTCTGGATTGGTATGTTTCATATTAAAATGTTCAGTGGTAAGTTTTAAGGCGATCATTATTGAATAATTGTGTAAACAGCTATCAGACCTAATATCCCGCATCCCGCATCCCATCCCCATCCCCCGTTTTATAAAATTAATCTTCGGCTTTCCATGCAATCGGGGTGACGCTTGGCCTCGATTTGGAAATAGGCGCGCAGTAAATCACTCTCAATTCTGATTTCTTCACGAGCGCTTTCGAGGGGTAGCGGATGTAGGCTGGGGTAATCAACTGTGTTGAGAGGCATGCAATCCGATATATAGCCCAAGCGCACCGCATCTTTATATATTTGAAAATCGTCTTTACTGAAACGGTATTCTTTCGGATATAAATAGCGCGAAAACAATCCGTATAAATTTTCTTCTATTTGACCAATACGATTGGTTGAACCCATGGTAAAGCCCAGCACAAAGGCCTCATCTTTGGGGAGCAGTCCTCGTCCTAGCAGTATGTGAATATAGTCGTGGGTTTTAAGGTCAGTGGCACCGCTGAAAATTTCCAGACCAGGAAGTTCGTATTTAGGGTTTTCGATCAGCTGGATAATGGTGGGAATACATTCCTGTGCGAGCGCGATACTTTGCATTTCTTGATAGGCGTCGTCTAAAATCTGAGCTTTTCGACTCAGGGGGATAAACCATTCTTGAACATGTTGGGGTAGGCTCATAAAGTATCCTTTTATGGCTGTCTCTGGCTGTCTCTGGCTGTTTAGGGTTGCATGCGGTATTCAGAAATGCGTGCTAAAAAGTAAAGTTTAGGCTTACCTGTGGGAACGCGCTTCCCTATAATTATAGACTTGCGACGGAGCATGAGGCGCGTGATCTTAGTTTTAAGGATGAGATCGTATAACACCAGAGCAGTTAGCTCTAAGAGAACTATTGCGGCTATGAATAATATACAACTTGAGCACATGCAGCATGGCGAAAAGCGGGCTTCGTTTCCCCTGTGTTTTCTTGTTCATGACCTCGAAGGCCCCGAAAATATCGGCAGCGTATTTCGAATTGCCGACGCGATGGGCGTTGAAGAGGTGATTTTGACTGGCGGCTCTGCCGTACCGCCGCATCGAAAAATACGTAAGACTTCTCGCTCTACAGAGAAAACAGTGCCGTATGTAGTAGAGGTTGATCCGCTGCGTGTTATTGGACTGTTAAAAGCTGAAGGCTATGTAATAATCAGTTTGGAAATTACCAGTAGCAGTATTGATATTAGAAATTTGGATATCCCTGTGGGTGCGAAGGTCTGTTTGGTTCTTGGGTCCGAAAATGTGGGGGTGTCGCAAGACCTTTTAGATGTCTCCGATCATACCGTCCATATTCCTATGTATGGAGCTAATTCCTCTATGAATGTTGCCATGGCGTGCGCAATTGCAAGCTTCACGCTGGTGGGGCTTTATAGTACTTTCGCAGAGCATGCATAACATAATAGTGCTGAGGGCTAGCTACCATAAGAAGAAAATGACCGTAATTGCACAATCTCTTCATATTTCCATTTAGCGTTACCCTTATACTCTGGGGTCAAATTTGGTTAGCATTTACGGTAAGTGTGGATTTGGTCGATTTTTAATCGCAATGATTGACGCGGCTATTGGGGAACGATCAAATAAACGAACTGTCGTTAACTGACGAGATTGAACAGTGTGGAAATTTTGGATTGTTCTCTAAATCCCTGTACTTTTAATCTCGTTATTTGTGGGGCAAAGAATACAAGCAATACAACATCGATTATCGATAGTGTGTTGGTTTTCTCTCTGGGTGTGTAATACGAGCCAACCTGGGAGAATGCGGTAATAATGGTGAGTGTCAGAATATCAGCGATATAGCCGCTAGAAAGACAGCATAAACAAAAAAAGAGCGGGTTTAATTAAAGCCCGTATATCCGATTTTTGTACATGTGGGATATATAAACCAAATAGATTAAGCACCAACTTAACTAACATATAATGACTACTAAAAAGGGTAATTCAGTGAAACAGTTAACCATGATTAAATTGGCCTCAGCGGCCTCGCTAGTGCTTTTGTTGAGCGCATGTAACGAGAAGGCCAAAGAGCCTTTAGACCTAGAAGACGTTAAAACACAGGTATCCTATGCGATTGGCTTGTCAGCTGGTTCTTCTATGGCCCGAAATCTTGAAAGCCTAGATGGCACAGATCTTTCTATCGATCTTGAAGTCTTGGTTCGTGCGTTTGGTGAAGGAATCAACAAAGAAGCGCAGATGGATGACGCGGCGATGCAGGAAGTGATGAATGAGTTTCGTGGCAAGGTAAATGCAGCCATGCAGGCTAAGCGTATGGCCGAGAAAGAAGCCCAAGATGTAAAATCAGAAGCGAATAAAACGCTAAGCGGCGAGTATTTAGAGGCGAATAAAAAGAAAGAAGGCTTCGTGACTCTTGAGTCGGGCCTACAATATAAAGTGATCGTTGCCGGTGAAGGCAAATCTCCAGGTACGAAAGACCGTGTCAAAGTTCACTACAAAGGCACGCTTACCGATGGCACGCAGTTTGATTCTTCTTATGATCGTGGTCAGCCAGCACAGTTTGGTGTGACGCAAGTGATTAAAGGTTGGACTGAAGGTCTTCAATTGATGAAAGAAGGGTCTAAATGGGAATTGGTCATTCCGCCTGAATTGGCTTACGGCCCGACTTCTCGCCCTAAAATTCCGGGTAACTCGGTATTGTTGTTTGAAGTCGAATTGATTGAAGTGATTGTGCCTCAGCCTAAAGTTAAGGTTAAAGCCGCTTCAAAACCAGCGGCTAAAGTAGAGTCAAAGCCTGAAGCAAAAAAATAGAATAGTGAATTTGCTTTGAATAATAACGGCGCTTCGGCGCCGTTTTGCGTTCTATCAATTTTTAATTTTCCAAAAAGTAAGGGCTGATTGTGGAGTTTGTTTTTTTGGGGACTTCTTCCGGTGTGCCGACGTTGCAGCGGAACGTATCAGGCTTAGTGATTAAGCGCCGCAACAGCCGCTCATGGTGCCTAGTCGATTGTGGTGAGGGTACCCAGCATCAGCTTTTACGTTTACCGTATTCATTGGTCAAACTCAGCTGCATATTCATCACCCATGTACATGGGGATCATTGTTATGGTTTGCCGGGGCTTCTCGCTACCGCGACGATGGCGGGTAGAACCGAAGCATTAACAATTGTGGGCCCGTCGGGCATTAAAACATTTGTCCTGGAAACTATGCGGTCAACCGATGTGCGCATGAGCTACGAGCTTGAATTTGTTGATGTAGCTGAAGGCCATGAAGCAGAGGTTGCTCAAGACTTTATCGTCTCCTCGTGTCCTTTGTCGCACCGGGTGCCGAGCTATGCTTACCGGTTTAAAGAAGTTGCTAGCACAGCCAAATTAAATACTCAGAAACTGCTTGCGGATGGAATACCCAAAGGACCGCTGTGGGGCCAAATTGCTCGGAGAGAGGACGTTGTATTGTCGAGTGATGGGACTTTAGGTGATTGTAAACACGAGAGTATCAACATCAATCCAGAAGATTATCTATTGCCCACAGAGGTACCTCAACAGGTGATTGTTGGGGGTGACAACGATACGCCTGAGCTATTAGCCTCGATGGCTTCAGGGGTGAGTGTTTTGATTCACGAGTCAACATACACACAGAAAGTTGCTGATAAGGTTGGGCCGGGTCCGCAACACAGCAGCGCGAAACAAGTGGCGGTATTTGCAGAGCGAGCCGGAGTGTGTAATTTAGTTCTTACGCACTTCAGTGCGCGTTACCACCATCCTCATCAGGCTAGCGACGACACAATAGTCGATATCGAGTCGGAGGCAAACGCTCACTATTCCGGCCGATTGTTTTTGGCTGAAGACTTTAATCACTACATCTTGGATGCTGGAATATTAACGCTGAGCGAAACCCGAGGCCTGCGTAAACCCCGCTCAATCTAAAGTTAAGACGTGTGCGTGAGGCGCATGGGTGTGGGGCTATCGTCATGCCTAAGCCTTACGAGAACAAAACCTACGTGAGACGAGTGAGTAGTTCAATAGTCTGGATTCATATACTCTCTATTTACAGAACACTTAAAAAAGTGAATGATCACTTTTCATATCCAGCAATACCCGCTGTCCTATAATTTACCCGTTACCCGTTACCCGTTACCCGTTACCCGTTACCCGTTACCCGTTACCCGTTACCCGTTACCACTCCTGATCCCCCGTCCTTCCCCAATTTCCGACCGTTTAAAATATTGGCACCCATGTTCTTATATGGCCAGGATGATAGTTTGAGTGACTGCTAAGATAATAGAAAACAACGCAAAGTGTTGGCGGGTTCAATGACAAATTGTGCTCCTGCTCACATTCTGTACTGGTTGATGGTTCGGTCTCTACTCTTTCATTTGGGGGGAGGTTAAACTACGCGACAATTGGATAGGGTTGCCGTCAGCTATATTACATTGGAGGTTCTTATGGGTTGGACATTGTCAGACGAGAGCAAGCTCAGACACACCAATGGTGCGAAAATCACCTTAGTAAGTGGTACCTGGCAAAAACCCTGCGAGATCTACCCGACAATCCCTGATTGCATCAATGCTGATGAGCAGGCCCGCCTTATTCGCCAAGGCATTGGCTATGCTCGTCGCTCACAAAAAACGAGTGCCAAGGCTAGCTAGTGCCCATCCGGAAATAGGGCTCTGCTGCGATCGAATTTAAAACGCCATTTTCACACCACAAGATGTAGTTGTTTGAAATAACCAAACGCCTATATCTTGTGATGCAAAACTGACATTTTAAATTCGTTCTCGCAACGAGCCATTTCTGGACAGGCACTAGCTAGTGCCCATCCAGTAATAGACTCTACTCGGCAACTGCTCGGCTTTGTCTCCTCGATAACTGCTCCTGCGTTATTCTACTTACGCGCGTCCTGCGCTAATGAGCCGCTCTACCAATTACGTCCTTGTAATTGTCCTGCGTTATTCTACTTACACGCGTCCTGCGCTAATGAGTCGCTCTACCTCCTGCGTCCTTGCAGCCGTACGAACGAATTTAAAACGCCATTTTCACGCCGAAATATATTGTTGTTTCGAATGATCAAACTCTCACTTTTTGTGGTGAAAATCTGATATTTTAAAATCACTTTCGCTGAGACCCTGTTTATAAGTGGTGGTAGCAAGTACTTACAGGCATGATCCTTTAATTTTTCCTTTTTTGGGGTGAAATGAGTCAGGTCGACGAAGCAACTTTTGATTGAATGGCGCGCTTTTCCAGTTCGTAAATCTACGTTTAAATACTAGGGCTTCAATCGAGGGTATTTATACTCAAATGGAATCCTTTTCTTTCCTCTTTATTGTGCGCTCTCGCTACGGCCCTACTTATGGAGAGGGCACTAGCAAGTTTGAAAAAGTAAGCCACACTTGCCGCTGACTCAGGCCACTCGTATGATGGCCGTCTCGATAATTGACGAATTTGCGGAAACCGCCATGGATTTTGGGTTAGTTCTTTATATTGTTCTTTCTATTGCTGCTTCGCTGAAGCTTCTTTTATCTCCTTATTTACGGGTTACCAGCCTTGGTTGGATTGTCGCGATATGGACACTGCCTTATGTTGGGGCCTTAACGTTTATGTTGACGGTTGTTCGTGTGCGTAAGGTTGATCACGATCAGGCAATTAATCACTTGATCGCGGCTCATGCTGGCGCACCTTGTGACCACGGAGCGGTTGAGCGCTTAGGTATTGAATATAAATTTTTACCCTATTTCCATATGGAAGATTCACAGCTTTTAAAGGACGATGAATTTGTCGATGCGGTTTGTCAGTCGATAGAGTCGGCAACATCACGTGTGTGGATGACCACGTTTATATTATCTGGCTCAGTAAAGGAGCGCATTTTACAATGTCTGATTGACGCACATGAGCGTGGAGTTGATGTGTGCCTGCTGATTGACCGTGTTGGCAGTGGACTATTGCTAAAGCCACGAAACAATCCGTTTGAGTTGGACTTGCCCTTTGATGTCTCGATTTTTCATAGCTCATTATTTCGCTCGCTTTTATTTGTTGAAAAGCGTTTGCATTCTAAAATCGTGCTGGCGGATAACGAAGCATTTATCGGTTCACATAATCTACGTGATGAAGTGTTGTTGGAAAATAACGATAGCGTCCATAACATAAGCCTACGGTTTACTGGGTCTGTTGTGACACAGCTGGAAGCCGTATTTATTGATTTGTGGAAGCTCAATGCTGGCGTTGATTTGGATTCTTATGCAGGAGCTCGCGAGTGGAATGACGAGGGACATGACGAGGGACATGACGAGGGACATGACGAGCACGAGAAAAAATCAAACCTGCATTCAGAATCTACAGTAGGGCACAAAGCTGCACGTATTGTTTTTTCTGACCCGATAGAGCGGTCGTATAACTACAGCGCATACCTTGGCGATCTTTTTTACTCGGCTACTGACCGTATATGTATCTGGATGCCTTATATTATTCCATCGCAAGCGATGCGGAGAAGCATCATTGCTGCCTCTAAAATGGGGCTGGATGTACGTGTTCTGTTTCCGAAAAAAAGCGATTCGGCACTCGTCGACAATGCTCATGCATTGGTGCTCAAAGAGTTTGTTGAAAATGGGGTTGCGTGTGCGCTAAGCGAAGGGGTCTTCGACCATTCTAAAATTCTGGTAATTGATGATGTTACGATTATTGGCTCAACCAATCTTGATTTCAGAAGCTTGTACCGTAACTATGAAGCCAATATTGAAGTTCATGATCAGGAGTTTTCGCATACAGTGCTGGCCATGTTTGATCAGGCTTTTGACGCGGCGGATTTTGTTGATAGTCATGAAGTTGGCCAACTATCTCATATGCGTAACCAGCTTACGTCGTTGATTGCTGCGCTCTACTAGCCTTGCGTATGCGGATAGTTTTGTTAGGCGCTTCCTCTTAAGTCGTGCCCATCCATAAATCGGTTTTTCTATCCTCTCTCGCTGCGACCTGTTTTATAGGTGGTGCAGGGCAGAGTGTGTCCGTTTATTTGTTTTGTTTGGGGGAATTCATTACTCCCCGCTTATTCGCTTGCCACTTATTCAATAGATAGGTTGAGGTTTTGGTTCACATAAGGTGTCTCATAAACTGAGGCGCTGATTTTATACCCTAGTTTTTGGAATCAAGGATGTAAAGCGGGGCGCTAGCCGTGTAATTCCTTGTAATCGATCACTCGCCAATAGTGGCGCATAGTTCGTTTTGTTCGATCTATGCCTCTGACAATAATGGCGCCTTAATGTCGGTTTCGGAAGCGTAACGGCTTTACCCCAAATAAGAAAAAGGACAATGGCATGTATAAAATGTGTGCAACAACACTGACGTTAATAGTAGCTATAGCTTTGGTTTTCTCTTTTATGTCGGGCTGTACGATGAATTCAGTTAGGTACCAGCCGGACTCTGCTATTACGGCAGTGTTAAAGGGGGGAGGCGCATTGCCGATCGCGGTTGCTAATATTGTTACGCTTGACGCTCGACTCAATAGCCTTTCGGTGCGAGGGTCGCGTATGATTTCACCGTATAACGATTCTTATGGCGAATATTTGACTCAGGCGCTTGTTGATCAGCTGGCGCCTGCTAATCTATATAGGCCAGTCTCGGAAATTCAGTTACGAGGCGAACTGCTAGAGAATAATCTGAGTGCCGTTGCTAGTGCTGGAAGTGCTCATATAACTGCAAGATTCGAAATTTTACGCAATGACAAAGTCGTTTTTAATGAAGTGAAAAGCATAGAGCACAATTGGGATTCTTCACTTGTGGGCGCCATTGCTATTCCTGCTGCACAAAAAAACTATCCTATAGCCGTTAAAAAACTAGTTTTAGCACTTATGTCCGACCCCGACTTCATAAATGCTGTAAAACAATAGTGGTAGAATGATTCAGGTCAAATAGTACGTATTAGAATAGAAATAAAATAATAGGTGAGTTTGTGATTTTATGAACTCAGCGGTATCGGCGGCATTTCGTGAGTTTGGGGGTTGTGCTGGTTGCCGCGAATGATATCGGAATGTTTCCGTCTTAAATACTCAAAAATATGCTCTCGCGTAACATTTTGTTTGTGAGTCGTTAATTTAAGGTCATCAATAAAGTTGGCGCGTAAATGAACGGCAGGCAAAACCCAATAAGTGTTACGAGCGATAGAGCCGTATAAATAATGATAGGGTTGTAATGATGATAAAAGCTGAATTAATCGAAAAGTCGGTTTTCTGTTTTTGTGTGATGTTATTTGTAAGTTACGCGTATCATGTTCAAAATACGCCAAGTACGTATAAATCTCGTGTACTGGAAATTTCCGAGAGCGCTCCAGAGGTGCAGAAACCAGTTAGTGTTATCCGTTCAGAGAATACCGAATATTCGGTTGTGATATTGGATGATGATTTCATCGGTGCTAGCGAAGGTGTGTATCAGGCCTCGTCAAGTTCGGAGCTCGCACTGAATATTATTTTAGCTAAAGTGTTTTCGCCCATTAAAGCTGCGCTTTAAGGTGATCAAAATGGCTTGACCTTTCTCCTTTAGACCCTATTGTTCCGTCACCCGTCACCCGTCACCCGTCACCCGTCACCCGTCACCCGTCACCCGTCACCCGTCACCCGTCACCCGTCACCCGTCACCTTGTCTTACCCTACTCAGTTAAGGATCATATTAAAGCTACTAACGCGCTTCTCTTGTTGGCCATGGAGTTGATCGGTAGAACCATTCCCTTCATGAAGTTTTCTACCAATCAGCGCCACGGCTGATTTTAATTTATCCATACAGCTTCTCATATTCAATTGGGCTTAAATATTTAATTGATGAGTGGCTTCGCCTGATGAAATTAACCTTTCCACTTCTGCGGTGGGGGAGTTTAAACGCTAGCCCGCCAGGAGACCAAGACGCGCATATTGTGTTATCGGCATAAAGTGCAGCCCCGCTAAAAAAGTGTTTTGTTTTCAGGCTAACAGAGAGTTCGTTTTCAAGATCAAATGTTGAAAGCAGGTAGTTGAGCTTTTCTAAGTAGACTTTTGCCATAGGGTGATTAGGAGGCTGTGATGAAAGGCAATATTCTACAGCTGTTTTTGAAGGGCAGGTTATTTTTGCTGGTTTGTTAGCATCCTGGTTTCAGCTTGTTGACAATTCTGAAAAAATGAACAATTCTAGCTGTGATGGAGGGGGTGGTAGGCGAGTACCTCTTGATGTTGGTGCTTTTATTGAAATCAGTCATGCTATCAATAGCGTGAAGAGCGACTCCTCGGGCGTTAACTATTATCTTTCTTTGACTGTAAAAATAACGTCGATAATTTTGGAAATGGATTATGTTGAGCAAAAAAATAGTACTGGGTATTGCCGTGTGTGCTTGCTTAAGTGGTTGTGTAAGGGTGGAAATGAAGCCAGAAAAGCTCGTTTCTGAAACCGTAAGTGCGACTAAAGATGCCTATCAAGCGATCAAAAGAAAAGCGACGGGTACACAAGAGCGGGAATTTATCCATCGGATGCCGATGCGAAGTGATGCCGATAGCCATGCTCAAGTTCAAGAATGTATTAAGTTTGTGAAGCGTCTGGCGGAAGACGCGAGTGAAAGAAAAACGCAAATCTTGTCCGAGTCCACAGAAGTAATTAATGGCGAACGTGGGCAAACATTAACGTGCGCAGTCAGAGCCATCATTTGAGCGCGATCCTTGCTCTACTTTTCCTCGATTGAATTACAAAGTACCGTTTATGATGTTGTTAAGTCCTGAAAAAAATATGTCTTTGGTCAACTGTAACAGCGTAGTGTCTTACGTGAAGAAGCTCTGCGTTTTTTTATTGTTATCAGTTTCTTGTAGTGTATCAGCGGGGTGGCAGGAAAGCCTCGGGCATATTGTTGAGGTCTTACCCTCGAAGCTAAAGAAAACCATTGAAAGTAAATTGGACCTGACAAAGTCAAGTCAGCCTGCTCCTAGTGACACCCCAGTGAGCTCCCCTGCAGCAAGCTCCCCCCTCTTAAATCTGCCAAGCCATTGGCGAGTACATATCGACAGAGAGCCCGTATTCCAATCGCAGTTATATGCTGTTGAGACCGGACGAGAAAATCGTCAGACCGTTGTTCTTATTCATGGTCTGGGTCAAGCAGGGTTCGCTGATTGGTTAAACGTCATTCCAGAGCTTGAAAAAAAATACCATGTGCTGGCAATGGATCTACCTGGTTTTGGTCGGTCCTCTGCTCCCGGTGGGCGCTATTCACCAACGAATTATGCGAAAGTGATTTCTTGGTTTGTAAGAAAGTATGCCAACGGACCGGTGGTAGTGGTAGGCCATTCGATGGGGGGGGCTGTTGCACTGCGGTATGCGTCAGATTTCCCCGCGCAAGTGAGCAAGCTCGTATTAGTTGATGTTGCAGGCATCTTAGAGCGTACGGCATTTTTGAAGCATTCTGCAGAATTACCGTTGAATGAACAAATGGGGCCGAACCCGATTCGAGGGCTGACGTCAAAGGCTAAGGATTTGACGGGCGCTTTAGTCGAGCTTACAGGCGTTGTTCCGGACGTTTCAAAAATTATTAATGCGAGTGATATTATTTGGAATAACGTTTTTTTAAATCGGCCGAACCTGAATGCTGCTATGGCGCTCATTCAGGAGGATTTTTCGCATGTGATTAAAACCCTACCTCATGAAGTGAGTATTATCTGGGGAGGGGAGGATAACGTTGCTCCCCTGCGAACAGGGCAAATGCTCGCTGGGCGTTTACCTCGGGCGTCTTTATCTGTGATCCCTTCGTGCCAGCATATGCCAATGGTGACGCATGCCCAAGAGTTTAACCGCTTACTGTTAAGCGCTATCACCGGAAAATTGAAGACGCGCCCTGCTCAGGAACAGCCTGCTAGCAAAGGCGACTTGGTTTGCAAGGGGAAGCACGGCGTCACCTATACCGGCGTTTACGATAACGTAGTCATTGAAAGCTGTTCCGGTATTCGTCTTGTGAATGTGCATGCACAAAATGTAAAGCTCAAAAACTCAAACGTATCTTTTTTGAATACCCGTATCGAATCAACGGGAACGGCGTTGATTATGTCGCATTCGACGTTGATTGCCACGAACGCTACTTTCCATGGGAAAGTCGGGATTCAAGCAAACGGGTGTCGATTAGACCTGGCAGGTGTTTCCGTTATTGGTGAACAGCAATCGATAAGCGTTCGAGATGCGTCACGCTTTATTTTTTCGGTGAGTGATGTGTCGGGTGAGTTTTTTACTGGCAATATCCATGGTCTTTACCGGATTGAAAATGCGGGTTTGGACAAAAAATTGGCAGCTGGCAAGTAGTTGTTGGGTGACGTCAATGGGTAAGCGTTAGGGTTTTATTGGTTCAATTCGATCTGCTGATCTTTGGTCTATCTTCAGCCAAATTGCTGCGTGACATACGGGCGACTTTTATTCTTCCAAAATACGATTTTTTACAGAGCAGAGTCAAGTGTGATGATTTTTGAATTATGCCCTGTTTGGGTGCTAAATAAGCGCTAATTTGTGGCTTCTATCCGTAATTCCTCCCCCATTATCCGATCTTTATCCCGCAGTGGAAAAAGCTATTGTTGCTGTAGGCCATTATTCTTTATACTCCGCAGCAATACTGTTTCGCGCCAGTCTACGACTGCACCAGATAGTCGTATACTTGTAGCGTGTTTTGTTTCTACTTGGCACAATGATAAGCCAATGAGGATTTAGCTAGTGGATCAAGTCAAAAAGTTTAATCCGGTCGAGCACTTTCATAAAGTGGTCGATTGTCAGTACGCATGTCCTGCCCATACTCCCGTTCCTGAATACATTCGCCTGATTGCTGCAGGCCGTTTCGATGACGCCTACATGGTGAACTGGGAATCAAATGTTTTCCCGGGGATCTTAGGCCGAGTGTGTGACCGCCCATGTGAGCCTGCATGTCGACGTGGTCGGGTAGAAGAAGAGCCTGTAGCGATTTGTCGTTTAAAGCGTGTAGCAGCCGATAACAAAGGAGATATTGCGAAACGTTTACCTGAAATCCCAACAGTAAAAAATGGTAAGCGTATTGCTGTTATTGGCGCTGGTCCCGCCTCATTAACCGTTGCACGTGATTTGATGCCTTTAGGCTACGACGTCGTGTTAATCGATGAGCAAAACAAAGGCGGCGGAATGATTCGCAGTCAGATCCCAAGCTTCCGTTTACCCGATTCCGTATTAGATGAAGAAGTGGGTTACGTCATGAACATGGGCGTTAAGCCTCGGTTCGGTGAACGTGTGGAAAGCTTGAAAGCCATATTGGACGAAAAGTTCGATGCGGTATTTATTGGTACCGGAGCTCCCAAGGGTAGAGATTTACGTTTACCCGGTCGTGAAGAAGGTAAAGCCAATATTCACGTGGGTGTTGATTGGTTGTCTAGCGTAGCCTTTGAGCACACAGAAGAAATTGGCAAACGAGTGATCGTACTTGGGGGTGGTAACACCGCTATGGATTGTTGCAGAACAGCACGTCGTTTAGGCGGAAAGTCTGTGACCGTAACCGTGCGCAGCCCTTTTAGCGATATGAAAGCCTCACCGTGGGAAATCGAAGACGCCCAGCACGAAGGCATTCCTATTTTAGAAAACCATGCGCCGAAAGATTTTGTGATTGAAAATGGCCGCCTGGTCGCCATGCGTTTTGAAAAAATGCGCGCCGAATACGACAACGACGGAAAGCGTACCTTGATCCCAACAGGGGAAGAGTTAGTCACCGTCGAATGCGATGATGTTCTCATCGCAGTGGGTCAGCAAAACAGCTACCCATGGGTCGAACGTGATCTGGGTATTGAGTTTAACGACTGGGACATGCCCACTGTCGACAAAACCACATATGTAACGACCAACCCTAAAGTGTTTATTGGTGGGGATGCAGCCTTCGGTCCTGAAAACATCATCACCGCGGTGGCTCACGGTCATCAAGCGGCGATTTCGATCGACTTAATGTGTCGTGAAGAAGATATTAGCCAGCGGCCAGTGCCGGGTTCAAGCTTTGTTAGCCAAAAAATGGGTATCCACGACTGGAGTTTCGACAGCTCAGTTAGTGATGACGATCGTGAAATTGTCCCGTTAATGGAGATTGAAAAAGCCCTATCCGACGTAAAAGCCGAGGTAGAATTAGGCTTTGATATCGCACAGGCGAAGCTTGAAGTTCAGCGCTGTTTAAATTGCGATGTGCAAACAGTCTTCAGCGAAAAGCTCTGTATTGAGTGTGATGCTTGTATAGACGTATGCCCGACAGCCTGTCTGACACTGACAACAGTAGAAGACGATGAAGCGGTTTTACGTCAAAAGCTCATTCAACCCGCGGTAAACCTCGACCAGGATCTATACGTATCTGCTGATCTTCCTACCGGCAGAGCAATGATTAAAGATGAAGATGTATGTCTGCATTGTGGTTTGTGCGCAGAGCGCTGTCCTACCGCCGCGTGGGATTTGCAAAAGTTTTTATTCACCGTTACACAAGCGAGCGACAACAGTTGCGGAAGTAATGCGTGTGGCACGAGTGAGGTGGATTAATTTATGTCAGATAAAAAACAGATTTCAGCACTAAACGAAATCGTCGTAAAGTTCGCTAATGTTAACGGTACCGGTTCTGCCAGTGCTAACCATATGTTTGCGAAAGCGATTTTTCGTATGGGTATACCCGTAAGCCCCAAGAATTTATTCCCTTCGAACATTCAAGGACTGCCCACTTGGTATGAAGTGCGTATCAGTGAAAAGGGCTACATGGGACGACGTGAAGGCATCGACCTGATGGTTTCCGTCAACTCCCAGAGCATGGCCAGCGACGTGAAAGAAGTTGTGCCTGGTGGCTACTTTGTTTACGACTCGACGCGGCCATTAGATTTGCGTTTAATTCGTGACGACATTAATTACTTTGGTATCCCGTTTACCGAAATATGTTTACGTGAATATAAAAATCCACGTCAACGTCAGTTATTTAAAAATGTTATTTACATTGGCGCCTTGGCGGCAATGCTGGATATTGACTTCAGCGTCCTAACCGGATTAGTTGCCGACCAATTTGTCGGTAAAGAAAAATTGGTAGCTCCCAATGTGCATGCATTGGAGTTGGGTTATCAATACGCTCACAAGCACTTTACCTGCCCGTTCCCTATTCGTGTTGAGCGTCGTGATTTAATTAAAGATAAAATCCTTGTGACCGGCAACTCCGGCTCAGGCTTAGGCGCTGTTTATGCGGGTGCTACAGTTGTTGCATGGTACCCCATTACGCCTTCTACCTCGGTAGTTGAAGCATTTGAAAAGTATGCGTGTCGCTTGCGAATCGATCCGGGTACCGGAAAAAAGAATTTTGCTGTAGTGCAGGCAGAGGATGAGCTTTCAGCCATCGGTATGACGATCGGCGCATCGTGGAATGGCGCACGTAGTTTTACCGCGACTAGTGGTCCTGGCATCTCTTTGATGGGTGAGTTTTTGGGCTTGGCATATTTTGCTGAAGTCCCCGTGGTATTAGTCAATGTACAGCGAGCGGGGCCTTCTACCGGAATGCCGACGCGTACTCAGCAGCCGGATGTAATGGCGTGTGCTTATGCCTCTCACGGCGATACCAAGCATGTATTGCTCTTCCCCAGTTGCCCCAAAGAATGTTTTGATCAGACGGCACAAGCATTTGATCTCGCCGAACGTTTGCAAACGCCAGTGATTGTGATGTCCGATTTAGATCTCGGCATGAACGATCATCTGAGTGAGCCTTTCGTATGGGACGATGCGCGTGCTTACGATCGCGGTAAAGTATACGATGCCGATGCCCTAGAAGAGATCGAAAAAGATGGTGGCCGATATGGTCGTTATTTAGATGTCGATGGGGACGGTATTGGTTACCGAACCTACCCCGGTACGCACCCGACAAAAGGCTCATTCTTTACGCGCGGAACTTCTCGTGATGCCTATGCGGTATATACCGAAGACGGCGATGTTTATGCTGAAAACATGGATCGTCTAACACGTAAATTTAATACCGCTAAAGACTATATTCCGAAGCCCGTTCTTTTTGAATCTGAAGCGTCCAAAGGCAAGCCGAGCTCAATTGGTATAATATTCTACGGAACCAGCCAGCAGGCGGCAGCTGAAGCCTTGGATTATCTAGCGGCAGATGGCCTGCATTTAAAAGGTCTTTCGATTAAAGCGTTCCCGTTTACCCAAGAGGTCGACGACTTCATTGAGAGTTGTGATCAGGTGTTTGTAATTGATCAAAACCGTGATGGTCAAATGCGAAAATTGTTGATTAACGAGCTTGAAGTCAATCCACGCCAGTTAATTGCACTGCTTAATTATGATGGTGCACCAATTACCGCAGACTTTATTTGTCAAAAAGTTCGCAAACAATTGGACGTGGATAGCGCAGACGAACGAAAAGCAAACTAAAAGTCGTTTGCTTACTTTAACTATTGAAGAGCATCGCTATAAAAGCAATTTTACAGAGATGACCTGAATTCATCTTGAGTGAATAACTGCTCAAGGCCAATAAGATACAGGGGAGGCAGCCCGATTAGCTGCCAATAAAATTATGTCTTTTATTCGTCCCAATATTCGTCACCCCGAAACGCCAGTGAATGCGATTGGCTTTACGCGTAAAGATTATGAAGGCGCGCTTTCCACATTGTGTGCAGGTTGTGGTCACGACTCCATTAGCGCGGCTATTATTAACGCCTGTTTCGAAATGTCGATCGAGCCACATCGCGTTGCCAAGTTGTCCGGTATCGGGTGCTCATCAAAAACACCAACCTATTTCTTGGGTAATTCGCACGGGTTTAACTCGGTACACGGTCGAATGCCTTCCATCACCACGGGCGCTAATCTAGCGAACCGAGACCTGACGTATATCGGAGTTTCCGGTGATGGTGACTCAGCTTCTATAGGGCTAGGGCAGTTTGCCCATGTTGTTCGCCGCAATCTGAACATGCTGTATGTCGTCGAAAATAATGGTTGTTATGGTTTGACCAAAGGTCAGATGTCAGCGACTACCGATATAGACTCGATTAACAAAGCGGGTAAAACCAACCACTTTGAGCCGATAGATCTGGTGAACTTGGCATTGCAGCTAGGCGCTACTTTTGTTGCGCGGAGTTTCTCTGGCGATAAAGAACAGTTAGAGCCCTTAATTAAAGCGGCGATGTCTCATCGTGGTTTTGCGTTGATCGACGTGATATCACCCTGCGTAACGTTCAACAACAACCCTGGTTCTAAAAAGAGTTATGACTTCGTGCGCGAGCATTGCGAAGCCACAGCGACTGTTGATTTCGTGCCAATGGAAAAAGAAATTACCACCAGTTATGATCCGGGTACCACGCAAGAAGTTACCTTGCACGATGGTTCTGTTGTTCACTTACACAAGCCTTTGGCCGATTTTGATCCCTGTAATCGTCGTTCGGCGATGCGCGCGATTAAAGATCATCAAGAGCGCGGCGAAGTGCTGACCGGTCTTTTGTATGTGGATACCGACCCTGTTGATCTGCACGATATGATCGATACAACGAGCAAGCCCTTAAACAGTTTGAAAGAAGACGTACTTTGCCCCGGCAATGCGACCTTACAAACGATTAACGGTAGCTTTCGTTAAGTTGTAAAACTTCAGAATAAAATATTTCGTTAAGCCGCATATTCATGCGGCTTTTTTGTGTCTGTTATTTGGCGTGAACTACAGTGAAGAATTAAACTGCTGCCGATGAAGGCTGGGTGAAATCCCGAGTTCTTTCCGAAAGTGATGCCGCATCGTTGTGGCATTATCAAACCCCGATAGTTCTGCGACCTTATCAATACCGTAATCGTGTTTTTCCAGTAGCCCTTTGGCAAGATTCAGTCGTTGATGTGTCAGCCACACCTTCGGTGTAAGGTTTAGGTTCGCGCGAAACTTTCGGTCAAAGGTCCTGCGGGACATGTTCGCCTTGCTCGCGAATAACCCAACATCAATAGGGGTGCTCAGGTTTATCAAAGCCCAGTCCAGCGCTTGGGCAAACTGACTGGATTCATCCGGTACGGGAGTCTCTGCGAATTGTGACTGGCCTCCTTTGCGATGAGCTGACAGTACCAAGCGACGTGCAACCTTATTTGCAACTTCATACCCGAAATCTCGCCGAATAACGTCGATGCCCAAATCTATAGCCGCAGAGCTTCCTGCTGAACAGCCAATACGGCCATCAAATAAATACAGCACATCGTCTAGATATTCCACGTCAGGAAAGCGAGTTTTGAAGAGGTCGGCGTAGCGCCAATGGGTTGTCGCTTCACCTCCGTCAAAAACCCCTAATTCTGCCAATAGAAATGCACCTGAGCAAAATGAAATAAGACGTTTTCCTGCTTGTTGAAAACGCTGAATTTCACTGGCCATTTTAGGCGGAATTTGGGCCTCATGAATTGGCCAGCTGGGTATCACCAGTAAGTCATATTTCTTCAGGTTGCTTACGTATTTACCCTGCAGCTGAATACCCGATGTGAACGACAGCGGCCCCTTCTCAAACGATACGACCTGGCATTCGTACCAATCATCAAATTCAGGCCGAGCCAATCCGAACAGTTCCACTGCACAGCCAAGTTCAAATAAGGCTGCATTATCGTAGGTTAATATCGCGACGCGATGCATGGGAAGCCTCCAAATCATTTTTATCGAAGGGTGAAGCGGTAAATGCCGGTTTGGCTTGATCTTAACGAATAATGTCTTTTCGGGCAATGGCGTAAACGATGGTTGATTGTCGATAATACGCAACATAAATGATTCATGTCAGGAGAATAGTATGTCATCAGCAGTTTCCAGGCCTGCCGCAGTAAATAGTGAAAGGGCGTTACAGTATTTCCAATCATTGCTTGAGTTCGAAACAGATTGCTGGGATGTCCATCATGCAATAAGCAATGACCGAATGGACTTTGTTCTTTTAGACGTAAGGGGGGAGCAGCTGTATACACAGGGTCATATCAGCGGCTCAATAAACTTGCCTCACACCCAGATAAATGAAAATAATTTGAAATCGTATTCTCGCGATACATTGTTTGTCGTATATTGCGCCGGGCCACATTGTAACGGCACTGAGAAATCGGCAATAAGGTTGGCGAAGCTTGGGCGTCCCGTCAAAAAAATGATTGGCGGCGTAACCGGTTGGTTAGATGAGGGCTTTATATTGCTTGGCCCTCAGGTTGACGCTCAATATGGTAAACATGTTACCGAAAATATTGCTTAAGGATTAAGGTGAATGAAATCGAGTTTGAATGAACCAGCGAAGGACGGGATCGTGAATCAAGAGGCAGGCGGGATTACGATTCGACATGCCGAGCGTCGAGATAGCGACGAGCTACTGTCGATGATGATTCAGCTTGCCGAGTTTGAGGGCTATGCCGATGGCTTTAGAGTAACCAAATCAGAGTTGGATAAACGCCTATTTGACGCGAAAGATTTTTGCGTCCTAATCGCGGAAGTTGATGGTAGGATATCCGGTATGTTGGTCTACTACTATCTGCCGTTTACGTATGACTTAACGCCATGGGTCATGATTAAAGAGCTGTTTGTTAAAGGCGAATGTCGTTCGAGAGGCGTGGCTAAAAGCTTAATGGCAGCACTTGCAAAGAATTGTGTTGAGCAAGGCAGTCAAAAAATACGCTGGGATGTGCTGTCGTCAAATATTAAGGCGAAACGCTTTTATGAGTCTTTAGGCGCGGAGTCGAGTGAACTCTGGGAGTTTTACAGTATGGGTGGCAAGGCTATCGCGGCCTTATCTTCTGGCGAAGTGTAATCGAAGCGTTAGCGTAAAATATTAATTTATGGGAGGGGGCTATTACTGACCGTTCTTGTATACGCCTCATGAATCATCTGAACATCTTCCCCGGCTCGGTGGCGCCGGTACTTTCCCGAAGTGGAGAGGCGTCTAATATGGCCTTGGAATGCTGGATCGAGCTCTTTTTCGAACAGATCGTAAATGGACAAAATATGAAAGGCTTGTTTTATACTCGTGTGTTTATAAAGGGTGTTGATCCAATCATCGTCCCAGCGGTCAGCATCACTATAGAGAATGCCGGTGTTATTCTTCATGAGAGCGTTAAGTTCATTTGCAACGAATGTGAGGTCTAGCCCTTTGTGGTTTAACTCAGTACGTGAAATGCCGTGAATTGCTTCAGCGCGCGAGCACCAATACTGCCACTGGGGAGCCGGTTTGATAAGCCAGGAATGTACGACCCCGCCAAGGAGTATGGCGATTTCGATGGGGTATGAGTCCACATGCAGGCCGCTAGCTTCAACATCAATGATGTTAACCTCGGTTATTGGCAAAACACCATTGCTCGTGGTGGCTGTCGCGGAGTGCTGTCGAGGGCTCATATCAATACCTACATCAAGTACTGCTTACTTTAGAGTATCTAACGCTAGATCTTTCGTTTCAAATAAATATGGGAGTAAATTGGCGAAAAACTATTCGCGGTTAAAACTCAGTCCATCTTATCGCCATTTGGTTTGTTTATGCCAGTGCATTTGTACCACTTTTTCACTTTAAGCATTGATGATATCGTACGGTGCTCAGGCGGCTTTTTATTCTATTGCTGATCTCGAATGGTAAGCCGAGTTTGGAGCCGAATCTAGAGGCGAATGTTAAGCTAAATTCTAGGTCGCATATCAAGCCGACAGACCTGCTTTTTAAACGGGTGTTCAGAATGGTTTTGCGATAATCATAAAAAGTAACTGCGTTAATAGAGCCAACCTTAGAGATTCATACATTGAAACGTTTCCTTTCCTTTCGTCTATCACACCTTTTAAGCACGTTGCTTTTGAGCTTATATGCACTTCAATCGTACGCGTTTGAAGCGGGAGAACACGCTCTTATTGGTGATATCGCATTTGAAAAAACTGCAGTGGGCTATGCGAATAAAATCAAAAGCCTGGAGGTCAATGTCTCTTATCGTTATGGCCAGCTGGTCGCATTGTCCGGTGATATGTATAAAAGTATAGAAGAGATATCGCTTAGTGACCCAAGTGCTATGAAAGATATCTATCGAAATAATCGTAAAGCCCTTAAAAAATGTGTTGATAAAGAAATAACGTCCATACGCACCCAAAAGCTTTATGGCGGTTGTGGAGATTTTAAGCTGATTGAAAAGAAGGCACGTTACGTAACGTTAGCGCACGATAACTATTCTCATTTCGCTTGGCATAACCTAAAGCGTTATATCAAATCCCATGAAAAATCGTTGTGGTTCGCTCAGCTAGCGCATAATAAATGCACTAAAACAGAATGGGGAAAACGTAAATCGCATTGTAAAAAACGACAGGCTAAAAACCGAAAACTCATTTCAAAATCGGGTTACAAAAGCAAATTAAAACGAAAATACCGCATACTTCCGGATCTATTTCCTCGCCGAGTGCTTACCAAGCGTTACCTTAATGGGCTGTCAAAAGACAAAATGGTCAGGTTGGCCCTCTTTACCAATGCCTATGCAGACCATTTTATAACCGATACCTTTGCCGCTGGCCATCTTCGAATTCCGCGTTCGCAGATTGATGATTTCGTAAAAAATTACAGGCAGAGCGAATGGAAGAGCGATTCAGATAAGCGGGAGAAAGGCACAGCTGTATCTGGAGCGCTGACAAAGTACCTGCATAATCTAGATGGGGCCATTAATGGCCTAGAGGTTTCCAATAGCTTGGGAGCAAAGTTTATAGTGCGCAGCGACCGGCAATTATTTAGTGAATTAAATAGTACAGATCTTTCCGGTGTAATCGAAGATAACCCTCAAGCGGTACAGCCTATATTGGCGACGTCGGCATCGCTCAAAGAAATAATGAATGTAATTAAACATGGAAAGTCATCGCTTCCTAAAAAAGAATTTAGTGCCCTCAAATATGTTCCGTTTGTTGTGAGAAATCGGGAGAATACACTGACCTCTGTTGTGCAAAATCATGTTGCAGAACAGGGCTCGATAAAAAACGTAATTAAAACAATGCCTACCGAAATGCAATTAATTTTTAAGGGCATGACGGCGTTGAATAAGCAGTCTCATACCATCTATTTTAAAGCGTTTGTAAAAGCCATTCCGTCCATGATGCAAGAGTTTCGCAATGATATCCGGGAGGATGCTAAAAATGAGCGCCTTCGTAGACGAATCCCAGATAAACTCTTGAATGCTATGCTAGAGCTTCACTAGAGGATTCGAGCGCCGTATGCTACTATCGCGGCTTTAGTGGTAGGCACCGGCTTGATCGATTTGTTTTTCACTTCGTTAGCTAGTAAAAACGCTATTTTCGATATTGCGTTTATATCGTACATTTTAGGAGTTTAGGTAGTTGTTTTTGGGAAAGGGTTTAAAGGATCATCTTTGAGGTTCGCCTCGTCGTCTTTCATTCGTTTATATTTCTCATAAGTCTCTATGTTATTACACCGTTCTTTGAATGGGTGTTCCTCCGTTATTAAAAAGTTAAATTAGGAGTTTTATTGTGATTAATCGTTTATTACTGGCAGGTCTAATATCCGTTGCGTCTGTAGGTGCATGTGCGGACTATATGTTTGAAGTTGATGGGAACTTGAGTTTCGGGGAAATTACGGAAGATTCGGATTATGGCTACGAAGACGAATTTGATACGGAAGCAACTGATTTTTCTGCGAAAATATTCTTTGGTAAGGTCAGCTCTAATGATGTACCTATTCGTGAAGCGGGATTTTTATCTAAAAAATCTTCAGTAAGCTTATCTCGGAATAAAAAAGCCGTAGACTTTGATGATTATTGTTGTGGTAATACTGAAGTTTCTCGGACTGAGAGAAGACTTACAGGTCGATTTGTTTTACCTAATCCCAATATCATTTTGGGGCTTAGCTATGTCCAGGGCGATATAGATCTTTTCGGTTATGAAAATTCCGATATTTCTGGCTACAGTGCGGATGTTGGGTTTTATATATCAGATAATTCGGCACTTTGGTTATCCTATGAAAATGTGGATTTAGATTTTGACTACTTTAGTTACCGTGATTTAGGTGAGTCGACAATTAAAGCGACTTATAAACGCGTGAGCCAGATTGGAAGTTCAAACCACCTATCCTGGAGCGTTGAGGTCGAACGTACTGAAGAATTTGATTTGGCGTATGGCGATAGTGATAGAAACTCGATTGGCGGATCTGTTGTTTGGTACCTGAACCCAAAACTGTCATTTGGTGCAGGCTTGAGGCTTGATTCCCGTGATCTTCGTTATTATGGCGATTCTGCGGATGCTACGGGTGCGGTATTTACTCCCAGAGCCAGCTACGACATTAATGAAAATATTGGATTTTATGTGAAGGTTCGCTCTGAAGTCATGATTATTGAAGACGATTATTATGGTGAAGATACCGATATCTCGGATCTATCAACAACAATCGGCATCACTGCCCGCTTCTAAACAATACCAATCGATGGGCCGTAATTTCTACGGCCTATTCTTTATCGTTATATAGCCCTTCCTCTCCAAACCGCAACACTCCCTCCTGCCCCTTTTCACCCCCCCTGGTATCCGTCTACACCACAGCCCAAATAGTCTAATCTAATAAAGTACACTCAACGCAGATATGCACAGCCAATGCCCATTATTCGGTTAGGCGTAAAATTTAAATTATTAGCTTATACCACGCTAGTTATTGGTATCACGTCCTCCTTGTCTGCATATCTACCCTATCAGTACGAAAAACAAGAACTAGAGCAGCGCTTATCCAATGAATTGTTAGGCATTGTTCAAACGGCATCTATCGCCATCGACATCGAAGCCCACGAAAATATATTTTTTGATAGTGAGGATGGCTTAGAGGGCGTTGAAGAGTTCGATGCCATAAGGGTGTTGTTGGCGAACGCTAGCGACATTAATCAACTCAAGCGCCATCCTGGACTTAGTCCGATTTATACCTTAAGGCCGGTCTCTTATGACGATAGCGTATTAGAATTTGTTGTGATGACCGACACAAATAAGGACGGGAAATACTTTACCGGAGCGCATATTCCAAGGCAGGGTTTTCATGATGATGTTCTACAGGGTGAATCTAGAACAACGGGAATATACCGCGACAGTGAAGGGCTTTGGATCACCGCTTCCGCACCGCTCAAGTTGAGTGACGGTAGCGTGGTTGGTATTGTTCAGGTCGACCGCCCCATAGATTTCTATGTCGAAAAGCTAACGTCACTGCGCAATAAATTTTTGTTAGGCGCGTTTATTGGCGTCTTGTTTGGCCTTGTGGTCGCGTATCTGTTTTCTCGTGCATTCCTTATCCCAATAAAAATATTACTGGAGGCCACGAAAAACTTTTCACTAGGAAATTACGATTTCAGAATTAAGGAAAAAAGGCGCGATGAGTACGGAGCCCTATACACCTCCTTCAATAACATGACAGAAAATCTTTCTTCTGCTTTGGATGAATTACAGAAAAATAATGCAGACTTAGAAGCCCGCTCAGTTGAATTGCAGTCTATGGCATTGTTTGCTGAACTTAATCCTGCCCCGGTATTGCGAGTGGATATTAATGGGGCGGTTGGTTTGTCGAACTCAGAGGCGGAGCGATTGTTTCATGTTGCTCATGATGACTTAAACGGAACGCATATTTCATACTATATTGGTGAATTGTCTCAAAGCGTTCTATCGGATTTAATCCTAAACGATAAGCAAATTCAGCTACTGAAGCATATAGATGATACATGGTTTCAGTTTATCATCCGGGGAGTTTCGAAGTTTGAATTTGCCAATATCTATGGGGCCAATATTACCGAGCGCGTTATCGCGGAAGAGCAAGCCAAAGTCGAACAAGAAAAGGCAGAGGCGGCCAGTCATGCAAAATCTCGATTTTTGGCCACCATGTCCCACGAGTTACGAACGCCGATGAACGCCATTGTTGGCTATACCAACCTGGCGAAAAAGAAAGATGTTAATAACTCTGTTAGCAGTCAGTTAGGGCGAATATCGACAGCCTCGAGATCTCTGTTGGAGCTCATCAACAACATACTCGATTTCTCCAAAATAGAAGAAGACCACCTCGATATTGAAACCGTAGACTTTAGCCTAGAAAATATTGTAAATGAGCTTTATACGATCTTTAGCCAAATAAGCCGTGAAAAAGGGATAGACCTCTATTTTCACAGCGATAGACGATTGCCCAAAATAGTCAGTGGTGACCCGCATCGCTTAAAGCAAGTGTTAACCAACCTTATTAACAATGCGATAAAATTCACAGAGGAGGGCTGCGTTACCTTAAAAATCACACAGTTGGACGGTGAGTGTGAGGGTGGTGGTGGTGATAGTAAGGATGATAGCGATGAGATTCATTTTCATATTTGCGATACCGGAATTGGTATCGCCAAAGATAAATTGTCAGATTTGTTTGACCCTTTCACTCAGGCCGACAGTTCAACCACACGCAAATATGGTGGCACAGGTTTAGGCTTGAGTATTTCGCAGCGATTAGTGGAATTGATGGGGGGAACAATAGGATTAACCACCGAGTTGGGAGCAGGAAGTGATTTCTTCTTCTCGCTTCCCATTACAATGAGTGCAGATGTGCTAATAGAAGCGGATAATTCCAGTGAATTCAATTGTAGTGAAGTTACCAGTATTTTGATCGTGGATAATTATGACTATGCGAAAAGCTATTTTCTGAATGCTTTTAATCAGCATTGTTACTCATGCACTTTTTGTAATATGGATAATGTTCAGAGTATTGTTAAGAGCGAAAATCAATACTGTATCGTGGTTTACAACGCAAACCGAAATGACGATTTAATTGGTAATACGAGAATTATTGGTGATGTTCGTGAATGGAAGAGCGTGAGCAAAATTATTTTATTCGAAAGCCATCAAGAGCCATGGGAGTTCCAGTTAGATTCGGTTTTTGATGGGAAATTGGATAAGCCCTTCTTGTTAGCTGAATTGATCAAAATCATTGAGTACCCAGAAAGTGGCGGAGCCATAGGCCCCAGTGACGGCTATGTGGGCGATTCATGGCGAGAAAACGCAAATTCCCACGATGGTGATTCCTTTGGGCGGACCGAGAGGGAAGCTATTCAAATCATCTCAAAATACAATATTCTTATCGTGGAGGATGATCCGGTTAATCAAGCCTTAGGTGCAGAGCTGATGGAATATGCGGGAGCAAGTTTTGCTATCGCCAATCATGGGCGTGAAGGGCTCGACATGATGAAGAGTCAGAGCTTTGATCTCATCTTGATGGACATGCAAATGCCAGTTTTGGATGGGCTAGGAGCGTCAAAAGCCATTCGTCAAAACTCCGACTGGGACCATATTCCGATTATTGCCGTAACTGCAAACGCATTAAGTGGTGATGTTGAACTCTGCTTAGACGCGGGCATGAATGATTATGTCAGTAAGCCGATTGATGATGTGATTCTCTATCAGAAAATGGCGCGTTGGCTGGAGCCTATCCAGAGTCAAGAGGCTGGCGACGACGAAGAGGAGGTGGGGGGGGAGGAAAACCCCTTCCAAAACCTCGTAGTCGATTTTAGTATTGTGAAGGTAATATTGGGGTCAGAAGAAGAATTCATTAAGTCCTTGGAATTGTTTGTTACGTCCTATCAAGCCATTCCTCCATTGAAAGCAACGAACCGAGAAGACCTGAAGAAAATTTGTGGCGACCTGGATGCTGGAAACTTGTGCCTAGCCTTGCCCCAGCTTCAATCGAAACTCTTTGAGGTGAGCGCAGCGCTCGATAAAGAAGAGCTTTCACTAGAAAATATAGAAGGCGATATCAGTGATTTTCGGTACCTACAGGCCCATTTGTTCGAGGCCATGGAAATGGAAGTGGATAAAATGAAACATAAACAGGAAGAGCCAAACGACTACGGTGTGCATATCGAAGGCTTTGACTGTAACGCAAGTATTAAGCGTTTTAGGGGGAGTGCGGAACGTTATATGAAATCGTTGAAACTCTTCTATGACAATAAAAAAGACAGTGTCAATGATGTTCAAAACGCGATTAATGACAATGACGTCGACAATGCCCGCCGTGCAGCCCACACAATAAAGGGTCTCGCAGCGGCTGTTGGAGCGCTAGCGCTACAAAAGATATCTGGCGAACTCGAAATGGAATTCGTCAATCTGGGAGAATCACAAAGTGCGACACTAGAAGCTTATTGTCTAGAATTTAAATCCACTTTTGTAAAAATTGGAATGTTTTTAGAAAGCTATACCCCCAAAGAAAAGTAAGAGTTTGAACTGATCGAAAAATATCCGTTGACAATATTTAATATCCGTTTAGGATTGTCTGCATCCTAATGAGAAGAATTATGAACCGTTACACAAACCAATTGATGACTAAACATAGCAAGCGCTGCTTTTATTGGCAGGGCTATTGTGTGTTGTCGATTATGTTCATGTAACGTCTCTACAGTTGGGAGGCGCTTAACGCCTTCCTCCTTGAGTTAAAATATTCAAGAACCCGGAAGGCGAAAGCCAACCGGGTTTTTTATTGCCCGTAGAAAATGGAAAATGGGAGATGGGAGACGGGAGACGGGAGACGGGAGACGAGAGACGGAATGACGGAATGACGGAAAACGGGAGACGGGAAATGGGAGACGGGAAATGGGAGACGGGAAATGGGAGAGGATAAAGAAAAGTAAAAAATAAAAGCGTTAAGAAAAAAGTGAAACAAAAAAAATCATAGGTAATTCAAGTGGTTGCCTGGCCAATGAGGAGTTATGAAGGAGAAGTGAAATGACAGAATTAACAGCAGAAATACAATTCGAAGAAAGCCAAGATGTTCAACGCGGCCGTAATTTTAGATGGTTATGGATGGGGTCCGTAACGTCTATGTTGGGCGACCAGTTAAGCTTAGTGGCATTTCCATGGCTGGTACTTTCGCTAACCGCGGACCCCAGGGTACTCGGTGTTGCGCTAGCGCTTATTGGCTTACCGCGAGCCGTTTTTATATTGTTGGGCGGGGCGATAGTCGATCGTCTATCCCCAAAATCGGTGTTGCTAAGTTCAAAATACATGAGCGTAGTCTTCTTGACCGTGCTGAGCCTATTAATTTATACCCAGCAACTGACCATACCCATGCTATGTGTTTTTGCATTTTTGATTGGCGTGTCCAGTGCCTTTGCTATGCCTGCTTCCTCCTCGATTATTCCCGAAGTTGTTGGGCGCGAACGTCTCGAAAAAGCCAACGGCTTTATCATGTTGCTACGCCAAGTGACCATGTTCATTGGCCCTTTAATGGCTGGCGTCATTTTGGGAGCCGATGCGCATTCAGACCAATCGGCCGGTCATAACTTAGCTATTGTATTCGGCCTAGACGGCCTGACGTTTCTGCTGTCTGCATTTACACTTTTTCAAGTGAGCTATAAGCCGCTGAAAACAAACGTCGAACACCTGGGTATTTTTCACAGCGTGTATGAAGGGCTCTGTTACTTCTGGGCAGACATTCACATGCGAGCATTGATTCTCTATATGGCAGCGGCCAGCTGTATCTTGGGAGGCTTGGTGCAAGTAGGGTTGCCCATACTGGTGAAACAACAATTATCCGCCGGGGCAGATAGCTACGGTTATCTATTGGCGGTGGGCGGAATTGGAACCATCATCGGTGTTTTGATCGCAGTAAAAAGACCACAAATCGGCTCGTTAAACCTCGGGGTTACCTGCATGATCATTGATGGGGTAAGCGGCCTTCTGTTCGCAAGTTTGAGCATAGTCGAGACAATCTTCCAAGCTTATACCATACTCTTCCTAGTCGGATTGTTAGGAGGCTACCTTCAGCTGGGTATTTTTACCTGGGTTCAGAAGCAATCTTCACCTAAAATGCTCGGGCGAATGATGTCCATCATGCTGTTCACCTTTATGGGCTTAGCGCCGGTCGCAGCAGCTGTCTACGGTACAATCCTGAGTGTTATCGAGGTTGGCCATCTGTTTTTTATCAGCGGTTTGGCTTTGGCGATTGTCGCAGTATTTGGATTATGTCTAGCGCCTATACGCGCGATTCATCGTCACGCGCTATAATCAAACTCTGGTAAACATGCTTTGCTATCAAAGCATGTTTACCTCTTATTCGGGGCAGTCAGTGCAAGCACTGTCGAAATTACTGATTCAAAAATAATAATTAAAGAATTTATCATTAGGGTGTATATGCATATGGATCGTCTAAACCCCAAATTACCGGTGATGTCCGATATGGCAAAACAGTCGGCAATGACCGTCAAAGACATCATGTCGCCAGTTCATGCAAGCTTAAATCAAGGAGACACTCTCGCTGCAGCCTTGGTTTTAATGAGCGAAAAAGGATTGTCCTGTCTGTTCATCTGTGAAAATGAAATTCCCGTGGGTATTATTACCGAGCACGATATCGTGCGCGTTTATGCGTCCCAAATGGGGGCCTCCACACAGCCAGATCTTCCCGTCGAAAATATCATGACTTACGAGCCGGTCTGTATTGATGTAAGCAGCCCAGTGGAAGATGCCTTAGTCATAGCGCGCAGTCGTAAAATTCGCCACCTGGCAGTACTTGACGATAATGAAAAGCTGGTCGGCGTTGTCACACAAAACGATGCCATTAGTGCCTATCTGAGCTCGATCGAGGTCAACTCAAAACTCAAAGCAGATTACGAAGCATTAAAATTACTGACTCTAGAAGACTCAATGCTTGCAGCAGGGAATCGTCGAGCCCTCGATGTGGACCTATCACATACCGAAGCATCCGCCAGGCGTTATGGAAAAACCTACTCCGTGGCAATGTTCGACGTCGACTATTTTAAACTCTACAACGATTGTTACGGTCACCAGCGTGGCGACGAAGCCCTGATAAAAGTTGTCGAGCTTATTAAAACCAATATGCGCGAAGCCGATCGTATATATCGTTACGGTGGCGAAGAGTTTCTATTATTAATGCCCAATACCGACGTGCGACAAGCCTACTTTGTTTGCGAGCGCATACGAAAAACCATCGAACTTTGTCGACTCCCCCATGAAAAAAGCCGCCTTGGATTTCTATCTGTAAGTGTTGGTATCGCCTCAAGTTGTGGCAGCGCCGAAGAAATTATTAAAAATGCAGACAAAGCGCTATACCGAGCAAAAGCCGGAGGCCGCAACAACTCAGAAAAATGGGCAGAGCCATTAGGCCTGAGTGATAGCCATTAAGGGCAAAGTGAGGGAATAGCCCTTCGCGGTGAGGGCGTCACTCTAAGCTGAGAGGTCGTAGTCTTAAGCTGTGAGTAATCGCCCAGGAGTTTGTTTTTAAAGAGCAAACTCTTAAATCTTAGTTCAGCAATATTAAGTGTCAGCGGTATTACCGTCTTCCCGACTTTAACAACAACTCCTTTTCGATCGGAACATACTTCGTTGCCGCCTCAATGAGCGAAGCCGCAGTCAATTGCCTAACACCGTAAACCTCGACAGAAACCTCATGTCGGCTCCGCATCTTCTTCACCAATAAATCAAAGTCCCCATCGCCAGAAGCCAGCACCACAACATCCGCATTCTCAGCGTATTCAATTCCATCCAAAGCAATCCCCACATCCCAATCGCCTTTTGCAGAACCGTCTGCCCGTTGTATATACGGCTTTAACTTCACCTCAAAACCGATCGCCTTGAGAATGTTCTGAAACTGACGCTGCTTTTCATCACCACGATCAACCGCATACGCGATAGCCTTAACAACCTTTCTGCCAGACGTTGCTTCCGCCCAAAAGCGGTTATAGTCAAAATTACAATGAAAGGCTTGTTTCGTGGTGTAGTAAATATTCTGTACATCGACTAAAAGTAAGACGTTTTGCATATGCGTATTATCGAGGCTCTTGAGTGTTGTTGTGGGATATTGCCGTGAAGTGTTTTCGTGATGCATTGCCGTAAGGTTTTATTATGGCTTAACTGACCACCCGGTTGGAAGGTAAGGATGCTCATTGGTCAAGACCAGCTGCAGGCTTGACGCTGTGGCCAGGGGCTAGATTGAAGAGGCGCCCACGGAGAAATAAGAGAAACAGGAGAAATAAGTGTTAAGGCAAAGCTCGGAGGCCAGAGGTAGAAAGTCAGATCCGAGCGTACAGGAACCTATTTAAAACTCGCCCGCAAACCTCGCGAGAGTCTTGAGTGCATCGTGTCTTGCTCAGCGAGCGCTTCTGCCGGAACAGTCCATCGAAGACGAGAGTCGTCATACTCGTTTCTCCCCTAACATAGGGTTTAACTGTTTATGGAGAATAGACCTAAACACGATGGTTGAACTTTGCTCTGTTTCCGTGTCAAATACAGCCATGGCTCCCCTGACTCAACATATAACGCTGCTACTCAAAATCTTCGTGATTATCTTCACCTTGAATAGCTCCGTCGGCTACGCGGCATTTGCCGACTGTTGTGAAGGTATGGGTTCCGACTCATCGTCAGAAGTAAAAATGCCCTGCCATGATGATAGCGATGGAAGTCCATCAATGGATTCAGACAAGTGCTGTTCTGCGTGCATAACCGTAGTGTTAACACCCGAGCATATCGCGGCCCAGACAGCACTCGCCGATAACGGCGTACCCACAGCAATCACCATATTTATTCCCCGTAACATTGCCCCGCCTTTCCGGCCTCCCATTACAATCTTCTCCTAAATTTATCCACTGTTGAAGCCTATTCTTCCGGTGTGAGGCCATGCGTCTTCGCCCAAGCTTTTATAAAATTGGTTTCCCTCAGGCTTAATTTTCAAAGGTCGAGCTTTCAAAAGCAGCGTTTTCAATGAGCCCAGCTTTCAAAGTGCTTGGCTTTACATGCCCTCAGGGCAAACACTCAATGTGTAAGACTACGAACAAAAGGTTAATTATGTTTACTAAAATTACTGCCGCTGCGTTACTCATGACGTTGCTATCAAGCCCTGCATTTTCGCAGAACTACGTCGTCAACGTTCATGGAATCGTGTGTGAATTCTGCACCTATGGCGTCGCTAAAAATGTTCGCAAACTCGACTTCGTTGACAAAACCCAATTCGAAGACGGCGTTAAAGTCGATATCGACAATCAAATGGTCTACGTTGCCGTGCGCAAAGATGCCACGCTTCAGCCAGACGCATTATTCGAAGCCATAGAATCCGGAGGTTACAAACCCGTAAAAATCTGGTCCATCAATGAAGCTGGCGAGAAAACGGAGCTGAAGTAATGGGTCTTTTTTTCGAACATCCCCAGCGTCCAAAGCGCTTTTTGTCCATTGGCTCGTCGGCGTATCTGACGCTGGGCTTAGTTTTAAACTTAGTTTTGGGTTTAGTTTTGGGTTTAGGTTTGGGCGCGAGCAACACAGCCAAAGCCCATCAACCCATAATGGACATGGCTCCGCGTTGGAATAACGGCTACGGTATTCAAACTCGCGTCGAACACGCAAACTCAGAAACCACCGCGTGGCTAGAAGGCGTTTACACCTTCAAACCCTCCGTTCGCATGACCTTAAAAATCCCCACGGTTGATGGCGAAGTGGGCGATGCAATTCTTGCCGTGCCACTCAAACGTTACGCCAACAAAGGTGGCTTTACATCAAACTGGGGCGTCACACCCTCCGTGCGAATGCCGACTGGCGGCGGTAGTGATTGGGACGCGGGCTTAAGCGTAAGCTATAGCTCCGAGACCCGAGATTTTTATCAGCTATATGATCTTTATGCCTTAGGAGATGGACGGGGTTTGGATATCAACATCGGTGCCGTTCACGCCAATGGAAAAGGCTCATCGTGGTTTACCCTCTGGGACGTCTCCGCCTTCGATTCCGATTCTGGTCAGCGAATATTAACCGGCCCCGTCGTCGTGTATTTCAAGCGCAACCTTGTGATGCGTGCAGAATACAAATTTGCCGCCTACGACAATGACGAAGATTGGAAAGGCGACTACTTTAGTTTCGGCATAGGCATCGTCTATTAACGCCGACAGTAAGGCTTGCTATCATGTTAACTAATTCGAGAGCGATTGTATGAAGAGCAAACCCCGTAACTGGAGTTGGTTACTCTTATTCACCACCTCTGGCACATTATTGTGCTGTGCGATTCCCATCACCCTCGTGTCATTAGGTTTAGGGGCGACCCTTGCCTCCATGGCTTCAAGCGCACCCTGGTTGATCGTATTAAGCCAGTACAAAGTCTGGATGTTTTGTATTTCAGGTTTATTAATCGCTCTATCGGCATGGGCCGTATATCGCCCCGGTCGTAGCTGCCCCGCAGATGCAGAACTGGCACAAGCCTGCGAACGAGCCGATATCTGGAACCGCCGTTTTATCGTGTTTTCCGCAGCAATGTGGTTGATAGGTTTCTTGGCGGCTTATGTCTTGCCCTTGATTGTATTCCGTTAGAGCCAGTCTATTTTCAATCCGATCAGTTTGGGGGGGGCAACGCCCCCTAAACTATTTTTGACAGACAAAATATTGTTACCGAAAAGGAATGAAGCAGTGAAAGAATTATTTATTGGAATCAAAGGCCATGCAGTCTGCGTGGATAAAGAAACCGGAAACGAAATTTGGCGAACAAAATTAAGAAGCATGGCCAGCGTGACCAATATCTACTACGACAATAAAAATGTTTACGCCTACGCAAGCGGCCATTTGTTTTGCCTGGACGCCAGTATGGGCCGCATTAAATGGAAAAACCCCCTGCCAGGCTTGGGCCATAGCCACTGTATTATTGCCTCAGAAATACCATCGCAACAGGCAGTAATAATTAATGCCGCCGACAAAGAAAGGTTTACTGCCAGTTCAGCTGGAGGATAAAAAGCTGTGGAAAGATCAGTTGAGAGGCTAGAGAGATAAACCGATGAGACGGTGAAGTCGAGTGATAGATTGGATTTTAATAGGATTAGGCTCGCGCTGTTCAAAACCTTCGCGGATGAATTAGGCGCAATAAATGGGAATTATGCAGGCATGAAAAAAGGAGAGGGGAAAGATATGAGTGGGTCAATCTACGGAGGCCCGCAAGGGCATCAAAAAGGAAGTGAGCTAGGAATTGAAAGGGAAAGCAAGTGCGGGATTAAAAGAGAAGACGCTAGCGAAGTGCTGGCCGAAGTGAGTCGCGGTGATAGTCGTGATTAATCGAGGCGAGAGGCGGCCAGTGGTCGCACCTGTTGTGAAACCTAAGAAGCAAGCGCGTGTTAAGAAAGTTTTCGCGAGCACGGTTTATCGGGGCAGTTTTAAATCAAAGAGCAGCAGCACAACCTCCAGCGGATGAATCCCGCTGCGCCCACCGGTGCCGTGGATTCAAGTGCGAGGGTATTGGTTGAGCCAAATGGGGTTCCCGGTGGGAATAGAGTTAACTGTCGAAGCGACAAAGGATTGTATAACGCTGAGGCCTAAGTTGCCGCTTAAGAAGTAGATGTTGGTAGTGTGTTAAGCGCAGCACGACCGGGAGCGGACAGAAAAATTGCGATGCTGTCCGCTTCCATTTTTGGTTGATTAGGCCTCAGCGTGGGCGATAGGAGCCTATTTTGGTGTTAAGCCCAGTAATCTAGGTGCTTATCTCCGCAATACGAATGACCAGAGCATGGCCATTCGACATCAAAATGAACACGCTTAAGTGTCGTTATTTCCATTTTGTACTGGTACGCAAATAGAAAATAGTGCAGAATTCGCGCATTGTTGATTTAAGGAGCTATGCTACCGAATGGAGTCATCCCTTCCCGTATATTTCCCCAAATTGCCATCAAAAAATTAAAACCGACGACTCAGCGTGTTGTGCATGCGCAGCATTAAATACATTCGTCGGCGTTTAAATATAAAGCATAAAATATTGAATATTGTTGCTAAGTGCAACGTTTCGACGACGCCAATATCTTTGTGCATGTTTTGACCGAGGTGTATGTGTGTTTAGCTTGGTAGGGTCGGGAAAACAATTTAGAGGTTAATCGCTTAGCGATTATGTTGGGGGGCGGGGGAGCGCTGGGCCGAGAGGGTGCTCTCACTGGCACGTTTTACGCGCAGAGAAGCTTTTTTCTGTTTATGAAATGTTCTTAAAAATAAAAGGCTTACCGTAGTATGTTGGGTTTTGAAAAACGGTTAAGTATGTGTGCTGAAGTATTAAACATTAAATGTAAAACGTTAAACATTACAGAGAAATAACATGGAAATTACAGTTAGTCGACCCAAGCAATTTGCAGATCGTATTCGAGCATATAAGATAAAAATTGACGGGAATAAAATTTCCGAAATTAAAGCTGGTGAATCAATAACTATTAGCATTCCTGAAAACGCCTCGATCATTCAGGCAAATGTTGATTGGGGATTAAGTAATGAAATGAATGTTTCAGATTTGTCTCAAAGCGATAATCTTACTATAAAGAATTCATTCTCTCATAGGTTGTGGATACCTTTTGTTGCTTTCTATTACATAACTTTTGCTCGTAAAAAGTACTTGAATATCAGTAAATATTCTTAACAATAACATTGTCGCGGTCAATCAGTTAGCGAATATGTTGGCTGAATCGTAGTGGCGTGCCGAGAGATAATTCTCGTATGTAAGTTTTGTCATGTAGAGTTGTTTTCTTCTTGTGAAATTTTTTAAATTTAATAGTTACTGTAGTATGTTGGGTTTTATGAAACGGCTAAACATGCGTTCAGCAAGATAAGAATGTTATGCGGAAAAAATATTACGCCAGTTTGTCCAAATTGTAATCACAGATTTAGCTCTCAAGAGGCTTTGCGTGAAGACTGGAGAGACCTAAGTAGGAGTCATGGCTGTCTGAATTGTAAACATCCCCCTGTGTCAGGGTAACGTGAAGCCTCTATATATAACAACAACTGGAAGTCTTGATATAGAAAAAGACAATATATCCTTAATGTTTGGTAAGAATAGAATTTTAGCGCTGTTAAAGGGGGCGGATCAACTATGTAGGGAAGAAGCTAAGGAGCTGCTATAATCTAATTTCGTAAAAAATAACGTTTAAAAAATCGGAGCAGTTTACTGCGCATCTGGTCTGGGCGTAAGGTCACATAGAATAATTGTTGTTAAATACTGGGGGCTAAATATGGATCAAGATTCAAGCTTTAGGGTGATTCTTCTATTTTGGGAAAGAAAACGAATTCTATACAATGCGACACTTTTGTTAATTGGTTTATCCGCATTGTTGTTCTCTAAGTCAATATTCGTATTGCCTATAATCCCTCTCATCATAGGAATATTGGTTTATGGTATTGGCGCCAATATTTTGTACACCTTGGGTTCTTATATGAATCTTTGTGCTGTTTCTATGTTTGGCCAAAATGTTGGCGCCTGGAGTATTCTGTATTATGTGGGTCTGGGATTCTCTGCGTTATTTACTGCTTTCATAGCTTGGGTTTCATTGTATGCATTCTCCCCGTTTTAAAAAATGCCGTGCAGCTTTTAAATTAAGGGGGTCGAGTAATTGATGTTATTCGCTAACGTTTAAAAAACAACTATTTCATGCCCGTTTCAGCTGAAGAGAAAGAACAATTTATAGGCGATAATCGATGCGTAGTTCCTGTCCTAAATGTAATCAAATAGCAGTGAAGAAATTGGTAAAACTGAGAATGGTGTTTTTCGGAAAATGTTTTTCGTGTAATAATTGCGGGGAAAATCTTAAAGTTAAAGGTCAGTGGCTAGGGGCAATTATTGGCTGTAGTGCTGGTAGTTTACTGCTATTTTTGTTGATGTGCTCAATGACAATAAAGAGCTGGTTGCCATTGGCTATAATCGTATCAGCTTCAATGTTGCTGGCAACAGCAATACCATATTACCTATGCGGGTTTCGTCGTGTTGGGATTAAGCAATTTAGAATTTAGCAATGCCGCCGATTTCCACCTACAACGATACATGGAGCGCTTATCAATATGCCCCTCATGCTGACAGAGTCAATTACCGATGAATAAGTATATATGCTACTTTTTCTGTTTTGTTCTTCTTCGAGTATGGCCTGTTCTTTCATAGGGGCTACTCCCTCTGTTGATGACTTGATTCACAAGTTCGAGCAACATTATGAACGCTCGGAAGAGATTTGGCGTGTAACGGTAGAGAGTATAGAATCTGGCCAAGCTAAATTCAAAATTCTTGAAGTGTATAAGTCAGAGCGTGATGAGGGTAACGAATTTGATTATGGACCAGGTACATCATGCGATGAGTTTTTGAGAAACCTGGCGGTGAATATATAGTTTTTGCGCGTTGGTCCCGCGACAGATTGTATATCTCTTTGGCCAATGCGATGAGTCGTGAATATTATAGATACAGTAAACTTCAAAAAATGTTAAAGGGCTGTGAGACGTAACAACTTAAGATAAAATGAACTCAGACCTGGATTTGGTGAGTACAGGTTGTCTGAAAGGAGTCGAGAGGTCAGAATCGAAAGCTCAGAGTCATTGAAATTGATGTTTCTCATAGTCAAAGACGCTGAAAATCGATTATTCTGTCCCTTTGATTCTTGCGGTTAGGGAGAGTAGGTTGGTCTTAGTGCATGTACACTGTGGGCGTAAGCTACCGCTAACTGGGTTCAGTTTTTGAAAACGAAACAGCCGCTTAATAGCTGCGATCTGTCAGAAAATTATTCCTCTTGAAGAGAATGGTTACTTATGAATTTAGTGAAATCACAGAAAAGAATATCAAAAAAAGTAAAGATGGGCTTTCAGGGTTATCCAATCATCAATATAGTTTATTCTGGTGCTAATAAAACTTTACCAACTGAAGTGTCGCTAGAATTCGTAGCAGAAGAAGGCGCTGACCCGCAAACCGAAAAATTTTCCACTGAAGGTGATATTCGTGAGGATGAATCTATTCAGTCTGCGATAGTAAAGATGATTGAGCGATCTGGAGCAAAGTCAGTTACATTAGAGGAATAAAATAATTGTTAGCCGATAATTGAAAGTGGGCTTGCGAGTGAATCATATACTAGCGAGAGACTATTAATGAGCGATCTCCCGGTAGTAACTCTTGGTGGGAATAATATGAATATCGACAAGGCGTTAAAACGATTTTACCAAGTAAGCGGTTTTGAGATTGAAACGGGTAAGCGACCAGCATTTGTTGAAGTGTTTGTTGGCTGTTTACTCATTCCACTCCCCAATGTTGAAACGCGCCGAAAATATATTAAGTACCACGACTTGCATCATGTCATTAATGGCTTCGATGCTTCGCAGGTGGGTGAGGGAGAGGTAAGTGCTTGGGAATTGGGAACTGGAAGTATGCTTCACCCTATTCTGATGTTTATGAATTTAATAGCAATCTCCACTGCGCTGGCAGTAAGCCCTAAGCGAGTCTTCTCGGCATATTTACGTGGCTGTAAGAGCAAAAACTTGTATTGCCCTAAAGTTCGACAACGAATAGATAATGGCGAACTCTCTTGTACGGAAGCGATAACGCAGGAATTCGTTAACTGTCGTGGGAGCAATGGCTGGGTGGCCTTGAAGATGGTTCCCTTTGTTTTGTACGCTTTGATGTCGGTAATTCTTCATGTTTTATTGGTTGTTCCCGCTCTTCTTTATAAGAAGGTATGGGGTAGGGCCTTTAGTGGCCGGTTGGTGAAGGTGGTGAAGGTTCGTGGATCGGTGGGCGAGGGTAAGTAGATGAAAAGTATACTATCTTTGGGGGCAATCCTTGGCGTTGTGTATTTATGTAATGTGAACGAGGTTCTATCAAATTTCGTATAACAATTTTCGAAATTTAATTCAGCTGACTAAATGGGTGTTTTCGGCTGTTTTATTGGCGTCAGGTGTATTCCTGGTGACTTACCTTTTCGTGGCTATTATAGAAGGTTCAGATGTTGTCTTTAATAGCATAATTTCGTTCTCAATATTTGTAGCTATTCTGTTGCTTGCAATTATCTTCGTGATTCCATATCTGGTCTTGTTTAATAAACAACTGAAGCGAAGAGTTAATGGCCGTGGAATTATATTTTTCAATATGGCTCTATTGTTTGCGCTAATCTGGACGTTTTGTTTCGGTAAGTTTTGTGAGCATGGCGGGCTCTGGTCGGATAGTTCACATGAACACTCGATAGTGGAAATTTTCAATCATGTACATTGAATCTAAAAACATTGTCGGGGTGCACATAGATGGCTCGTCTAAGTAAAACAGTAAGACGAACACTATTTTCATTAGTCTGTGTGACGGTTTTTTTTGTGCTGTTATTATGTTGCATTATTCAGCTGGAAGATCAGTTTTCAAAATACTTGCGATCGTCAGTGCAAAGAGGAATTAACGGTTACGTTGCAGGCTTATCTAAAGGTACAGCTGAAAATCGATTAACGATTGTGGATAAATCCATCTTGCATGTTGGTGCTTTAGCGGGAATCGCGGCTAGTTACTTTTCGTATCCCGAGGCATCAAGTCTATTGTTTCACTATATTTATGGAGATGGTGAGCAGCTTAAATTGTCATCTTCATATTTCCGAAAGAGTAAATATTTGAAGCGTGTAATTCAAGGTTATGGAAATGGTTTGCACGGCCCGCTTTCATTGAGGCAAGGGGATGATTGGCGGCTATCTTTAGCATTCAATCCGTATTTTCTGAATATCAGCAGTGAGAAGGTCGTGATATTTCACCCTAAAATCGAATTTGTTCGGCCGAGCGATGGGAGTGTGTTCACTGTTGTTCCTATTGGTAAGCTTAAGCTGAACATATACGACAATATTGTCTCGACACTGAGTCCAACGCCATTTTATGTGTATGCCGAGTGGAATGCTGAGACTGAATGAATAACCCGATTCGCTTGGTTAGGGCAACAAAAGATCCCTGCTTTAATTAGCCGGGGATCTTTTCCTTTTCAGTTGCCCGTCTCCAGTCTCCCGCCCCCCGTCCCCAGCCTTAAACCTCCATTTTCATCAATTCAGACACTTCTAGTGAGCCGCCAATTTCTAGAAAGGGGCAAGCTTTTGCATTTTCAATCGCAGCTTCGATCGATGCAGCTTCTAAGATGGTGTAGCCGGACATGGCGATACTGCTGCCTGCTGTCACATTACTGTCTGAGCAAATCGTATGCGTGTTTTTTAGTGGGTTGGCTGGGCTAACCACTGCATCTCCTAAGGACGCCAACCATTCTTTATATTTTGCGAAATGTTGTTTGCCTTCTTCTGGTGTTGAGGGAGGGTTTCCGCCTAGATAAGTGATCAAGTATTGAGACATTTTATTTTCCGTAACCGATTTTTTGGCTTGAGTGACTGGGCTGTAAGGTCGAGATTCTGGAGCTATTACTGGCCCGGTTCCGGAAATCATAGCGCGCATCTCTCCCTATAGGAACCCACCAAAGATATGATGAGTGATAAATTATGATATTCGTCATGTGAATATCACATATGTTAGTTCGTTGATTGGCCAATATTCAGTGCTGGTGTAATCTCTCATTTCTAGTCTGCGGGCTACCGGTGGCTGCTAGGAAGATAAAAGAGCGTGGGAATGAATGTATGACGCGAGTATTTCAAATAAGTGTACTGATGGTGTTACTCATGGCTGTTTCGGTCGCTGGAATTTCAGTGCTGGGTAATTGGGGGCGAATAGCGTTTAAGGCTAAGTTGTTCTTTAACCAGCCTGAGCTTCCTTTCCGGCCGGAGGCTGAGGCGTATTTGCCGGATTATGTTGATGTTCGTTTTTGGGCGGCGCTTCCTAATATGCAGGATTTTTCAGATATTAGACCTGCGGGTATCGAAAGTGAATTTGTATCGGGTGACGCGCCAGTGGATGTTTTCTTTATTCATCCGACGGGTTTTCTTAGAGGTTCGAGTTGGACTTTTACCTTGGATGAGGATTCTGCCACGGAGGAAAATACGCATTGGATGATGGCTAATCAGGCGAGTGTTTATAACGGTTGTTGCAATGTGTATGCACCGCGTTATCGGCAGGCGAGCTTGCATACTTTTTTTGCGGATAAGGAAATTCGCAGAGCTGTTTTTGATTTTTCCTATCAGGATGTTGAACGGGCTTTTCATCACTTTATTAATCATTTAAATGGTGGGCGACCTTTTGTTATCGCGAGTCATAGTCAGGGAACTTTACACGCAGTCCGTCTCATTCAAAATGTTATTGATAATTCTCCTTTGGCCGAAAGAATGGTGGTGGCTTTTACGCTAGGTTCTGGGGTGTCGACTTCGGTTTTTGATGATCTGAACGATATTAGTATTTGTGAAAATTCAGATGATCTGAATTGTGTTGTGCATTGGGATACGTTTAATGAAAATGTGATTGACAATAAATTTCCAACTCGAGTGAATAATATTTGCGTGAATCCATTGTCGTGGGAGCGTGATGGCGGCTTTGTGAGTCGTGATCATCATCTCGGTGCAGTTCTGCCTTCGGGGAATTTTAATCGATCGTTGACTGGGAGTGATGTGGCGACGGGCATTCATTTTGATGTGATGGCTGAACCGTTGGTGAATTTGATTGGTGCGCAATGTAAGGATGGTGTTTTATTTATTTCGGATCAGTTGGGTTCGGAGTTTGATCTTTACGCGAGTGGTGTGACGAGGGGGAGTTATCATTTGTTGGATTACTCCGCGTTTTATATGGATATTCGGGAGAATATGAAGTTTAGGGTGGGGCGCTATCTTGCTCTTCATGATGAGGGGGAGTCGGAGTTGGTTTCTGGACTTTGATTTTAGGAGTTGGTGTTTTTGAACTCGTATTTTTTATTTTGGCGAAGATGTGAAATGAATAAATTAAATCGAAAAATGTTTCTAACTATCAATATAGATTCAGGAGTTTTTTCAGTGTCATTTGCTCTGATTTTTGCGGGCCTATTTATCACTGATTCAACTTATGCGGGTGGAGATTCTGTATGTAATCGTCGTGCATTAGTTCTGGCGGATACTTCTGATCAGTATATTCCCCCTGAGTATGTGTATGGCATTCGTTTATATCAGGGTGACGTTGATGTTTCGGTTGTTGATAAAAGTGATGGACCTGCTGCAGGCATGGAGATAGGTCTGCGTCGTCATTGGTTGTCGGAGCTTCTGGACTCGGATGTGGATCTTTCGACCTCGATTGTCATTAAGCAAGCTTATAAATATAACCTCGTAAAAGATACGTTGATAGGTGATGGGAAAGAGGCGCTTGAGCTTCGGGCTAATTGGGTCAGGGCTTTACCGGCTGATGGTCGCCTGGGGTTTGAAATGGCTTATCGCTATCAGGCAGATTACTCTCTTGACGAATATCGTTACTTAATATCGTATGGGTTTACGGCAAGTGAACGCGCGTATTTTCGGCTTAAGTTAGATGGTGTTGGGAGTGTCGGTAAACTCGATAATAATACTCAGGATGATGGGTATTTGTCTGAATGTGATGTTGGACAGTTTGAAGTTGTTGCTGGTTGGAATTTGGGGCTTGAGCGGGATCGTCGTTTGGGGCGTTGGGATGTTGAGCTGAGTTATACCAATGATATCTACGGCGATAGCCGTCAAAAAGACGGTGCCTTGCAGTTAGGTTTCACGCGAGCGTTTTAGATTGTTGTTTTTTATTCTTTATTTTTTACTTTTACTTTGTTGTTATTGTCGCGGCTTTTGCAGATGAGCGCGTTGCTGGCGATTGTCTGTGAAGACTTTGCCAGTCTATCGTAAAGCAGAACATTAACAGTGGCGGCGAGGTTTAAGCAGCCAATAGTGGGGATGTAGACAACGGCATCGGCCTTATCGACAACGTCTTGGCTGATGGTGCCGTCTTCGGGGCCAAATATGTAAAAGGCACTTTCGGGGTGTTGAAAGTCGGGCAAGGGGATTGCGTCTTCGACAAGTTCGACGCAGACAATTTTTGTATTTTCGGGTACGCCTTCGAGGGAAGGATCGATAAAACTGTCGACGCTGGTCAGCGGTATATTAATACTGGCGTTTTGCGTGTCCGTTTGAAAGCGAGCTGCGCGTTTGTAGCGTACGCCGGTATAGAAAATAGCATTGGCTTGAAAGCACCCTGCTGCGCGCATGACTGCCCCGACGTTAGTTGGGCTTTTGGGATTGGTTAGGCCGATGATTATGGTGTTTTTAGTCATATGAGTGAAACTGTGGCCTTGGAATGGGAGGAAGCTTTTGATGATGCGGTTGCAGTGGCAAGTTCATCGCCGCTAGGTTACCACTGGGGGCTTGGTGTTGCCATTGTCGAGCTGTCCGTCTCCCGAGCCCTGTATCTGTCTCCCGTCTCAGTCAGTACCCACCCCCTAAGCCGTTTGCTATTCGGCTTAGGGGGCTTCCCTTATCTGGAACAGTTTGAGACGGGCTTCCAGTTGTTAGGGGGGGCGAACTCTAGGGATTGAGTTTTCGTACTACTAAAAAAAACATTTCCTAAATAACTATTAGACCCTGTGGCGAAGTAGACATAGTATGAGATGTAGGCCCTTCCTGCCATGCTGTGTTCGATTAGCGAGCTGGTTACACAAGGGTTTGCCTTTTCAACTTTAGTAATTTCAAATTCGCGTACCACTGTGACTGAAAGTTCATCGCTATCGGTGACGGAGTAGGTGCACTCATGTCGGCCTGAGGTCAAACGTGACATCGCTGGGAAGCTGCAGCGGGCTGTGACATTGGCAGTTAAATCGCCGTCTTCCATATCGCTAGCGGCGTAGCCGGGCTCTACGAAATAATCGCCATCTGAAAACCCGGGTTCTTCAATGGGGATTAAGTAGATTGAGGGCGGGTGGAGTGTCTTGCCTTCGACTAAAATACTGCGCGATAGTGTGACGGTTGTACCATAGCTGTCAGCAACGGAGTAATCACATTGGAACTCTCCCATGTCTAGCGGCTCTGCTCTTAGAAAATCACATTGAGTATCGACGCTCTTGGTTAAATCTTCTCCTCTAAAGTCCTTGGCCTGATAGCCCGGCTCAGTAAAAAAGTCGCCTTCGTTTAAGGTGGGTGGAAGCATTGGGGTTAAGGTGATCGTGGGTGGGGTGTATTCAATAACGTTCAACGTTCGGGATATCTCGGTGGTTTGTTCGTAACTATCTGTAACGGAATAGCGGCACTCATACGTTCCGAGTTCGAGAGGGTCTTCGGACTCGAAACTACATTTCACCGTCACTTCAGATGTTAAATTCCCGTCTTCTTCATCAGCTGCGCTGAAGCCGGGTTCGTTATAAAAATCACCTTCGGCTAATGTGAGTTGAGTGGGAGGAACCAAATCAATTACGGGCGGGAAGTCTACTTCTGTTGTTTCGTCTATAGGTATTGTCATGATTAAGTAACGTAATGTTACGCGAGCTTGTGGTTTAAAAACGTCTTTTTGATCGCCTTTAAAATAAATTTTGGTTTGAGTTTCGCCTTCTGTAATTGCATTATCGTTTAATGCAACTTCGACAATGCTGGTAGAATTTCCGACACCGTGATAGGTGACTTTTCCACGGCCATTCCAAGGATGACCTGAATATATATCGCCTCTCATCATGCCTGAGTTCTCATTAGTGATGGGGTGGGTGTCGTCCGCTACTACGATTTCACCTTCATAGAGGTTTGGGAATTCAGTAAATTTGTTTCCGGATTCGAAGAGGGTCCAATCATTACCGTTAACAGAAAGGAATCTGTCGTTTACTAAGGTCCATTGAATTTCAGAGTTGCTGTCTCGGTTCATTGGGTCTCCAACGACTGCCGCTGGATCTTCGAGGGTGTGTGTCCAATAGTTGGATGTCTTCTTGGCTTGCGGGTTTCTATTGGGCTGTTGATATGTGTCATTTAGTTTTTTCTCGTCAGCGATATTGTATAGGCCGCCGCATCCGCATGTGCAATGTGGATCTGAAGGTAACTTCGTATTGGCTTTAAGGCCGGACGCGGCGTACGTATAAAATTTGGCTCCTGTGGTCATCGGGGCGTGTTCGAATTTTACGTATGGCCTTTCCCATTCGCCGCTATGGATGAATGTATAGTCCCAGGCGCGAACGATTTTATCTTTGAGGATGATTTGCTGAGCTTCAATGTTTTCATTCTCATAAATGACGACAATTGACCAATTTGCAACGCTTGTGCATTTGTTGAATTCCGTATCGCCGGCAACGTTGCCGCCGTTCTGCCCTTTGCTGTTTGCGCTATAGTCCAAGACTTCTGGTGGGTTTACTTTCACGGAGAACCCTCTTGTCTTATCTTCGAGGAGTCCGGTTATATCAAGGCGATTTCCCCAAAAGCTCGTTGTTGTTTTGGACAGTGTTCCAAACTTAAAGCGAGTGCCGGGTAGCATTTGGGTTTCGGATCCTATTTCAGATTCTTGATCGGGTTTGTTACGGTTTGTGTCAAAGGGACCGAATAAAACATCATTGATCTCGAAGGTGATTTTGTTGTTTTTAACGTCGTCAATGTTATTCAGGTCATCCGGAGTGAAGTCTCCGTCTTCTAGTGCGATAGAGCCAGAGTAATATAAAAAAGCGTATTTGATGTTAGAACCTTCTGGGATGTCGATGTCGCCTTCACTGGATGTGGGCTTAGTCCAGGTGATTGTATTATCGTCGCTATCGACAAGGTGGCCTCCAGCTATCGCTACACCATAATGACCTCGCAGATTATTTAAAATGTCATCTGATATTAGTTCAGTGGCGTTTGGGTATCCTGCGGTAGGCTGTGGTGGGCGGCATGCTGTTACATTTTTATAATGACCTGGAGAGGTTTCGTTGAGGGTGGTTACTCCTCCGTCAGTGCGTCCTAGGTAATCTCCAGATCCTACGGCCCTTGCAGAATATGAGTAGTAAAGTTCTGCCCGTCCTGCGGATACATGATTGAGCGTTGTGTCGGTTCCGCAATATCCTGCCCAAACTGACACACTCAATAAGTATATGCTTATAAATACTGTTACCAACTTACCGCGAGAAATCTTTTTCATCTTGGCATTTCCTGAATTTTATTATTTATTTTTATTATTTATTTGTTCCTTTTTGGGTCTCTCTTACGGAGGCCTAAAATTAGGTTAAGTAGGTTTTTAAAAATAAGCAATAATATTTTTACTCAAACATGCTGAAAAGATGAGCCTGCCGTCATTATTTTTTTGAATCGATAAAATAGATATGCTGATGGCGCTAATTGTTAATTCTGTGTGAAAAATTACACATTACCTGCCTTTAGAGAAAGCGATCAAAACGCTATTTTCATGTTTATTAATGTTAAGTTGGGTTTTTGATCTTTTGTTGATATTTTTGAATGATGTTGTTGTTTGTATTTTATTTTTAAATTATTAGCTATAAAAATAGTTGTTTGTTTTTAAAGATAAATAATTATAATCAGTGCTTTTGCCTATGTTATTAATGTTATGTGGGGTTTTTACTTTAAGAGGGTTGAAAGGGTTGTCGTCTGTTTTTCTTTTTGGGCGCAAGTGTCTTTTTGCTTGAGCGGGCGGAATCGCTTTGATTATTGTAAGGCTGGTTTTTGGTCTGGGGTATGACCTTTAAGGTGACGGCTTGTGTTTTTATTGAGCTTTTGGTTGAAAGTTTCAGCGGGAGAGGGGGTTAGTTTTTTTGTTGAAACTTGATTGTCTGAGAAGTCATTACGACGAAAAATGGTTTGAGAAAACGAGGGTCTTTGCTGTTGAGCGTTCTTAGGTTTTCAGCTGTATTAATTGGTGCCCGCTCATAAATCGGGTTTTGCTGTGAGCGGGTTTAAAGCGCCATTTTGCATTTCTAAACTTCGCTGATTGGAATCGTTAAGTGTTCATGCTTGTTGGTGAATATCGCATGGTTTAAATTCAATGTTGAAGTGAAATCGTGTGCGGACGGGCACTACTGATTCTCGGGCATAAAAAAATCGAACCTAAAATTAGATTCGATTTTTTGGAGGTGTTGCTTTATTTAAGCGTTAGGCGAAAACTTTCTCCGCTTTAACGCTCGATTAAGGACAGCTTGAAACGCTGGCCCAAGATCCTGGAGTGGTCTCTTCCAGTGAAATGACCTTGTTAGCATCTATAAATGTACTGCCTAGGTAGACTGCTGTTCCCGTCGAGTAATACGAATAATATTGATCGTATGCTCGGCCTGTGGATGCGTGTTCACTCAGTTTCGCGGAGTAGCAAGACGCTACAGTTACAATCCCTTCAACCGTAATGCTGCGGCTTCTTGTGGTTGTGTTGGCGTCGCTGTCGGTTACAGTGTATGTGCAGTTGTAGTTGCCTTCTGCGAGTACAGAACTTATGGCAAAGTCACAGCTGACATCTACGCTACCGGTTAAGTCCCCGTCTACATCGTCAGTTGCGGTGTAGCCGTCTTCGTTATACATCTCGCCTTCAGTGTAGGTTTGTGAGCTTAGGCCGCTGAGCGTTAGCTCTGGAGGCGCGCTTCCGACAATCACTCCATCTGTTGGAATGGTGAGGACGAGGTATCTTAAGGTCATGCGGGATTGTGGTTTAAAGACGTCTTTTTGGTCACCTTTAAAGTACATCTTGGTTTGTGTCTCACCCACGCTGATTGCGCTATCGTCTAACGCGACTTCTAGCACGCTCGTTGAGTTACCCCAGCCGTGGTAGGTTACGTCGCCACGTCCGCCCCAAGGGTGGCCGTCATAGACGTCGCCAGCCATTTCCCCTGAGTTTTCATTGGTGATGGGTTGAACGTTGTCAGAAGCTACGTTCTCGCCCTCGTATAAGTTCGGGAATTCTGTGAATTTGCCACCGGATTGAAATAGTGTCCAGTCGTTCCCATTCACTGGCGACGGTCTGTCGGTTTTGAGTGACCAAGGGCCAGTTCCTACATCGCGGTTCATGGGGTCGCCTTGAACCTCTTCGGGATCTATTAGCGTATTTGACCAAAATTGCGAAGTAGGGTCCGAGGCTGGAGTAAGAGTTTTCTCGAGGTTATATTGTCCGCCACAGCCGCATGTACAGGTGGGGTATGAGGGGAGGGGGGTGCCTGCTTTGATGCCGGTTGCGGCGTAGGTGAAAAATTTGGCACCCAGTTTCATCGGCCCATGGTCGAATGTCACAAACGGACGTTCCCAGGTGCCGTTGTGTATAAATGTGTAATCCCATGCGCGGATGATTTGATCTTTCAGGATGATTTGCTGGGGGCTTTGTGAGGCATTTTCGTATATGACGAGAATAGACCAGTTAGCGACGCTGGAGCAGGTGTTGTAGTTGGTGGTACCGGCAAGGTTGCCGTTGTTGTTGCTCGCGTTGTTTGCGCTGATATCGATTTGCTCGGGCGCTTCTACATGTATTGTGAAGTTTCCTGTGTGGTTTTGAATCTCACCGGTTATGTCTAGGCGGTTGCCCCAAAAGCTAGTGGCGGTGTCTGTCAATGTCCCAAAGTCGAACACTGTTGCGGGTAGCAATTGGCTCTCTGAGCCGACAGGTGATTGTGCCTCGGGTTGACGAGAGTTGGTGTCAAATGGGCCGTAAGTGGTATTGCCTATGGTAAAGCTGATGCCGTTATTCCTGACATCGTCGATGTTGTTCAGGTTATCAGGAGTAAAATCACCGCCTTCGAGGGCAATAGAGCCTGAATAGTAAAGGAAGGCGTGCTTGATTGTAGAGCCTGCGGGAATAGTCACCGAGCCGTCGCTGGCGGTTTTTGTTTCCCATGGGATGTTGCCGTTGGTGCTGTCGACAAGATGTCCACCGGCTATGGCCACACCATAGTTACCTTCTATGTTGAAGACATCGTTGGCATTAAGCTCTGAAGAGTGGGGGTAGGGAGCAGTGGGTTGATCAAAAACTGGAGCGCCACAACTTGCTACTTCTTCAAAATACCCAGGTGAAGTTTCTTCAAGTGTTGAGGAGTCGGAATAATAGAGGCCAAGCTCGTCACCAGAGCCGACGGTTTGCGCGTAAACATTATAAAAATATGTTTCGGCTCTACCCGCAGATACGTGGTTGAGGTTTGTGTCGGTGTTGCAATATGCTGCCCAAACGGAGCCGCTACTGAAAAACATACTGGCAAATACAGCGGCAACTTGCCTGCGAGAAATAACCTTAATCATGGCTTAGCCCAATTATTCTATTTGTCTATGGCTAACATTCCATGTCAGGAGATAATTTAGGTTAAGGAGCTTTAGGCGAATAATCAATAGTTATCGCGCCGTAATCAAAATAAAATGTGAGTATTCTGATTATCCAGTGTCAATGGAATAAGGGCTGATCGTAAACCGTTCGATTTTTGTGAAAAAGATTATAAGAAGGGATAATACTTATATAAATACGATTGAATCGATGTGTGAAAAATACTCGTCAATACGGAAATTTACATAATTTCTCTTTAGTCTGTGCCGTTTCTACATGTATATGCGTGGGTTTTGTTAGGTTATATCTCGGGGCGTCATTATAAATTCTGTAGGCGATATAAATTTCACGTAGAGAAAACTAGAGCCAGTTAGAGTTGTAAAAAGCCAGAAAATAAAAACATGATGTTTCTTTTTGCTCTTTGTAATCGATTGTCTTCTTCTGGATTCGCAGAGTTGGTAATAGGGGAAGTGCATCATTCGTAAAGCTGAAGCCGGGTTCATTCGACGGAGCAGCAGTTCAGGCTAAGAAAGTATTCCTGAACGGAATCATCCAAAGTGTTTGTTGTTATTTTTTTGCAAAGTTTGGGGCTGATTCTTTAGTTTGTGGGTTTGGTTTGTTTTTTAATGCTGTTTTAGCGTATAAGTCTCAATGTGATATCGATTTTATCGATTGAGGGCTCGTCTAGAAGGTTTACAGCTTAGCTTAAGGTAGGTTGTAAAAGGCAAGCTCTTCAGTAGTAAAGCAATTAGGTTCCATCTTTTTGTGACGTAGCTCACGCGGCGCTTCTTTTTTATTGCGGTAAATATTTGGCTTGCTGCTTTTTGAACGGGGGCAGACCAAAATATGCCTTTTCCTTTCGCCATATTCGTATCTACAAAACCGGGGCGGATGTCGGTTATACAAATGTTTTTCCCGTCGGATCTCGCTCGACATGATAGTCCTTCTAAGTATGTCGACATATAAGCTTTTGAAGCGTTGTATACGGTAACGCGCCCGCCTTTGATTCCCGCAACGGAGGAAATACCAACAATATGACCTGAACCTTTTTCTGAAAAATAGCGGTAGGTGAGGTTGGCGATTGTGGTAAACCCTGTGACGTTAACGGCAATGGTATTGAGGTCGTCAGATAGGGGATATTCCGGGTTCATTGTCGCGGTACCGGAACTGATCACAACAATGTCTACGTCGTCCATTTTCTCGAATAATAGTTGGAGTGTTTCAGTTGTTTCCAAAACGTTACTGAGGTCCATTACGGACTTAAAGCAGGGGCCGGGTAATTCTGATTCTAAAGTGTCTAATAGCGCTGAGCGGCGGCCGGTTATCCCGACGCTATAGCCGGCGAGAGACATTTGTTTGGCCAGCTCTCGGCCTATTCCTGACGTAGCGCCAATGATAATGGCTTTTTGGGCGTGTTCTTTCATGAATGGTTCCTTCATAGGGGGTTCCTTGGTTTTTCAATAGGGTGAAAATGAAACTCGGGCGGTCTATGCTGTGCAGTATTATTAACTGCTCATCATAGACTGCCCGATTAATGCTGTGTCATATTATTAATTTTGTAAGTCGTGACGGCTTCAGCGGTGTTCTGGCTTTACCCTTTTTTCTTTACAGGCCTAAAGTAATGAGCCCAGCTGACAAAGGCTGCTGAACCGCGAGTCTGAATCCAGACCTTACCTTCTCCCTTAAATCGACAAACAAAACCTTCTCCAGAGAAAAATAGCGATTTGTAACCGCCGACTTTGGTGATGTCGTAATCGAGCCCTTCGGTAAAGCCTACGATATTTCCGGTATCAACGACGTAATCACCGCTCACGTCGATTTCAATAATGGCTCCGTAAGAGTTAAACCACAGATCACCTTTTCCCTGTGCTCGAATTAAAAATAAACTTTCACCGGAAAAGAAACCCTTTACCAGACCCTGCCATTTACTTTCAATTTCAACTTCAGGGCCGCAGGCGACAAAGGCTGAATTTTGTAAATAAATAGTGTTGCCGTCGAGGTATTGATGACGCAAATCGCCAGGTGCACCGGGGGCAATGCCAATTTCGCCATCGAAGCCTTCAGCGGTGAATTCATTGATAAATATATTTTCCCCTGTTAGCAAGCGACCCAAGCCTCCGCGCATTTTAGTCTTCATGCGCATGTTGGTGTCCATCGTCGCCATAGCGGACGCTTCGATTTTTATCGTTTGATCGGCGGGTACCTGTACGGTTACAAATCCGTAATCGGGTTGACCGGCCATTTCAAATTGAAATCCCGGCTGCGCTTTAGCAGTTTCTTGTTCAGGGGTTTCGGTATCATTGGCTTTGTGCTCGGCGTTAACGGCTTCGGTTTTACCTGTATCCATCGCTTGAGTTGCATCTTGTAATGCGGGGGTGAACTCGGTCTTTTCTTCGGATCTATCTAGTGCTTCTTCCGGGGGCTCTGAAGGGGCAGTTGCCGACGATTCGATTTTTATGGGATTGATTGTGCTGTGCATCCCGGATTGGTTAAGCGCTTTGGAAAATTTTATGGCGGTATTTTTATCGACCGATTTCTTAATAATAACTGGAGCTTTTGAAAAGTGTGCATCGGCTTTATCGACGGGTAATTTGAAGAGCTTTGCAAAAGCGCTCACGGCGTTTTCTCGTTCGATATTATCGAGGAGCTTACCTGTTAAAATGACGTTGTATAATTCGTTAGTGGTACTCATCGTTGTCTCCTTATGCTTTACGCTTACGTAAAGATGAAGTCAAAGCTCCACCAAAACTGGATGGGTTATGCGACTGACACCACACGGTTCCGGTCCCCTTAAATTTACACACAAGTCCTTCACCGCTTAAAAATGAATGTATCCAGCTTTTGCCCGCTTTGCTAATACTAAAATCCAGAGTTTCATCAAATGCGACGATATGGCCGGAATCAATAATATATTCGCCGTCGACTTTCACGGGGTAAATAGCGCCGAAGGAGGAAAGTAGAACTTCTCCTTTTCCGGTGAGGTTCAACCAAAAAACACTTTCGCCGGAGAATAAGGATTTAAAGCCCTGCCAGCCTAAGTCAATGTCGATGCCTTCTGCGCAGGCCATAAACGATCCGTTTTGAACAACTAAGCTCTCGTTGTCGAGGTTTAGCGTCATCATGTCGCCGGCTAAGCTGGTACCAAGAAAAATAGTACCGGCTTCGTCTTTTGGTTCGAAGTGATTTAAAAACAGAGACTCGCCAGCAAGCATGCGTTTTGCCGCTTTAAACAAGCCTCCAGAGTTTTTCTTATGGGTAGTGGTGGTAATGTCCATATTGCCGCTCATGGCGATCATGGCACCGGATTCGCTGGTAATGCTTTCGCCAGGTTCAAGTGTTATTTTTGCCGCCGTATTGCCGGGGCGATGTAATAATTCAATATTCATAATATGTATTCTCCTATTTTAGTGCCCATGCATAAACTGGGTCGTAGCGAGAGTGATTTTAAAATTTCAGATTTGCTCGCAGTAGATATTTGTTTATGAGGGGCGCACTATTGAGCGCCCTGGGTTAACGAAATTTTGGGTTGAGCCAGCCAGCCAGACCTGAAACGCTTCGGCTTTGTATGATGATTTTGCCTTTACCTTGGACGCGGGTTACAAGCCCTTCACCACCAAAGAAACTTGAGAAAAGTCCCCCGGCTAATTGAAGCTTTAATGTGATGCCGGGTTCGAAAGCAACAAGGTGTGACGTGTCGACAATGTATTCGCCGTCGATCTCTTTTTCGATCAAAGCACCATAAGCGCCGTACCACACTCTACCTTCGCCGCTGACGGTTAAGCGAAATAAGCCTTCGCGGGAGATATATGAAATAAAACCTGCCCAGCGAAGACCGAGTTTAATGCCGTCAGTAGAGGCGAGAAACGCGCCGGGTTGAAGATGAAACTCTCCACCATCGAGATCTACACAGCGGATTTCACCGGGAGTGGGCTGCACTAACGTGACGCGCTTCGTGGCGGATGTGTTGTTGGTAAAGCGACTGATAAAGAGGGTTTCACCACCGAGGTACTTTTTAAGTAAGCCTTTGAAAAATCCGCCGTTAAATGTTGCGGTTAAATCAATGTCGGCTTCCATACTGCTCATCGCATCGGATTCTGTGACGACGGTTTCTCCCGGCTCTAGGTCGACATCGATGTAGGAAAAGGCTTGAGAGCCTTGGATTTCTGCTTTCATGGTGTATCCCTCATTGTTGGCAGTGTTGTTTCTATTGTTCGGTTCAGATCTTAAGTTTTGCTGTCGGCATTGTCGCTTTCTGGTTTGCTGTTGCTTGGCTGATCATTCACGATAGGGCCTTCGTCTTTTTCGCTTATTTCGTTTCTCTCGTTTATATGCTCAGTCATAAATAAACTGACGCTTTCGCGAAGTTTTGCATACTGCAGTGATAAGTCGCGGTATTCGCCTGTGTGTTGTTTAGCCCTGTTCTTCAGTGTGTCTATACGGTCTTGAGTGGCTGGGTGCGAACTTAGAAAGCCTAGCCCAGCTTCTATCCATTCGCGAGATTCTTTATCGTCGATTTTTTCCAACATCTCTTTTTCTTTGAGCAGCATCTTCTCGAAAAAGCGCGCCAGCCCAGATGGGTCTATGTTTGCGCGGACCATCATATCAAAACCGAGGTTGTCCGATTCCGATTCAAATTTGCGCGAATAACCTTGGTTTATGAGTATCGGGGCGGCGCTGGTGACGATTGCCATAACACCGGATACGTCGCCCACCAAGGCACTAATGATGGAGTAGGTCCCGACGGTGGATATGATGTTACGAATGCCGTGGCGTTGGCGCACATGGGCAATTTCGTGGCTGATGACTCCCAGCACTTCTTCCGCGGAATTTGCGGCGAGAATCAATCCTGCATTAATGACGACAATTCCGCCGGGTAAAGCAAAAGCATTAAGGCCAGAATCGTTGCTGATGTAAAAGCGGTAATTGAAGCGTTTATCGGGCAGAGATTCGAGCAGGGGCGACACTAAAGGGGCGAGCAAAGCCGCTGACTCTTTCTTATCCATAAATTCAGATTGCAGGCTGTATTGGTCATAGCTGAGTTTGCCTAGCTTTTCTTCCCATTCGACTGGCACCCTTTCGGCCAGGATGCGACTGGCAATGTCCATATTCGCCAGGATGACTATGGGGCTGGCAATACAAAAAATGATAACACCTACCAACAATGCCCAGCCGCGAACACGTGTTCCTCTGGCTTTACGCATGGAGGTTTGTAGGTGGGGGTGTTGTTTGAGGATGGGGTCTTTCAGAACTGAGCGGTCACTTGTGTAAAAGCGCCAGCCGGGTTTACTGGGGTGATCAAAAAAGACGAGGCGATCATTGGCGCCGCCTATGGTGATTTCCAGACCGGCAAAATTCAGCCCAATTTTTTCGTTTCCAATCGTAAACGAAAGGTGAGTATCGGATATCGTGAGTTCGCCAGAAGCTCGGCCTTTTGGGGCTAAGGAGTTGTGTACGCCGTGACAGGGGTAGTGTGAGGGCTCGCTCATGCTGATGATGTCTCCTTCTCGGCGCGATGGTTTTTATTGTTAACAGCTATTGGAGAAGTAATTTAACGTTAACGACCTGTGCATGGCAAGGTTTAGAGATTGATGGGCTTTGCTGGGTGAGAGTAACGCTGTTGCATGAAGGGTTACGAGGCTGCACGCGAAGAATTCAAGTTGCGTGTAAATACCGACTTACGTGGACTTCTGAAGTTTTAAGTCAGCATCATCGGTGGAATGGTAGCGTGTTAGGTTTACTAACATTCATGGAGAGAGCTTCCATCTCCCTGTTCTTGTGATGTGAGCTGAGTGTCTATAGCTCAAAAAAGACGATAAATACGTGATTATTCCCGACGCTTGCGGAGAGCTAACGTCCTTGTGCGTTAGTGGTTCTAGAAAACAGCCCTGATTGTACTTTCCAGAGATTTCAGGTGAATTAGCACGAGCCAATTTTCAGGTATGTTCTTGTAGTGCGCGGTTTTAGATCGTAAGTATTTACGATTACCTGTCTTTTCTTCTCCACCAGGAAAATTGTATAAGGACTTTCCCCCCGCTTTTTGAGTGACTGTGAACCGGCGTTGTCTGGCAAAAAAATGGTCGGTGCTGGTAGTAAAAAATAAATTTCGATATGACTTAATGAATAATATGATCAATGATATGAAGAAGGTGTAGTACGGAAGAGGCTGCCCTGATAACCCTGAACGTTTTTTTAACTCCGTCTGTGGATTTAACTGAGATCTCGTCTATTTCTGTATTCTTCACGTTTACGCCGCCGCCGGATAAGCTTTCTGCTGTAACTGCAGTTACGACAAATTGATACCGGCCGCCGCTTTTGCTGATGATATTGACGGTATCGCCGGGGTTTATCGCTTCAACAATTTTTTCTGGTGTATATCCTTTGTCTTTTGAGCTAGGGGAAGAGCACCCAAGTGTTGAAATGAGCAATATGCACAAGATTGCTTTTATCGTAATTTTCATAGAGTGGCCTTATCTAATGCCTTGCGGAATTCGCCATAACCGTTTATTTCACGGGAATGCATTATTTTTATGGGGATTAGCTAACGACGTGAAAGTGCTTCTATGGAGGATCACTGTCCCTAGTAATTTAGGCGGCCATTAGATGTTATTTACTAGGGAATGGCAAGGAGGGGATACGGGTTACGGGTACGAGATACGGGTTACGGGTACGAGATACGGGTTACGGGAGGTATGGTGCTCATAGCGCCCTGCTGAAGGGTGGAGTACAGTTTTTCTGCCGATGTCTTTTGGCGTAGTAGAGGGACTGTTCGATCTGAATATGCCTCGACATAATACCGTGCTGGCCAATTATGCGGGTGTATTGCGATATTTTTCGTGACTCGTATTTGCGTGACGTCAAAGGTGTGAGCGTGGGGAAGGCTTTGGTTGCTGCCGGGGATTGTATCGCTAGTATCAATATAGACATCGCTGAAGTCGGCGCATGTCCCAAAATGATGAACGCCGTAGTCCCAAAAGAAACCTGCATAGATCGAGACTGGGTCTAGGTAGGTCGATTGGATTTTGATGTCTCTGCCTTGGCTTCTGGCACCTTCACATATGCCCAGAACGATAAATGATCCGCAGCTGTGTCCTATAGCATGAACATAATTTACCTTGTTTTTTACGGCTATCATTTTCCCAATATCGTATCCAATTTTTTTACCGACGACTGAGCAGATAAACGGGTTGGCAGAAAATGGTTGCCAATCCAAGCTTATATGCTGGTGGTTTTTCTCCTTCTTATTCTCGAGATTGTTTTGAATTAACCCTTGCAGCTCGTCGCTCCAGCTAGACGGACTATCGTTTACACCGTGGGCCGAAACCGAAATGGAGGTGGTGGATGGTCGAATATGAAATTGCGTGACGGCCGATACATCACGCGGCCAGTATACGTAAGCAATGTAAGCGAAATTGCCCAAAATAAAAGGTACGCAGGGTATAACGACAAGAACCCAGAACAAAAACCAAAATATGAATTTTTTTGTTCTTATTTGTTTGAGCTTAGGGATTTTCAGCATGAGTTTTATAACGGGGTTTTCATCGTTCGGGTGGAAAGTTTTTATGACGTGCTAGGCGCTTTATAAATGTGGTTCTTTACAAACAGAGCCATTTCTTTCACGCATTGTTTTGATTCCGGCATAAAGCGATAGAAAATTGGCCAGGCATGAGGTTGTCTTGGCCAAAGGTGTAAGGTGACGTCGACGCCGCTGTTTTTCGCTTTTTCCGTAAGGCGTAAAGAATCATCTCGTATTGCTTCGGTACTGCTGACGTACATCAGCAGGGGCGGTAACCCGCTTAAATCCCCAAAGAGTGGCGAGACAAAGGGGTCTTTTAGACCCTCGTTATTTGTGTATGCACGTGTGCAGTCTTCTAAAATAAATGTGTTGAGTAGCGCACATTTATTATCGTTCTCTTCAACGGAATCGCTACTTAATGTTAAGTCCGTCCATGGTGATATCAGTATCATGGCGGTGGGTAGCGTTTCACTAAGGGATTTCAGCTTGAGGCTAAGTGCTAGGGCGAGCCCGCCTCCTGCGGAGTCTCCAGCGAGAACAATTTGATGAGGTTTAAACCCTTGTCCCAATAACCATCGATAGCCCTGAAGGGCATCGTCTAAAGCTGCAGGGTAGGGGTGTTCGGGTGCGAGCCGGTAGTCGAGTGAAAATACGCGAGTGTTTGCGGCTTTGGCGATGGCGATGGTCATTGGCCGGTGGGCTACAGGCGATCCAATTGTGTAGCCGCCGCCGTGTAGGTAATAAATACAAGTTTCGGGTGGGGTATCGTTCGGAACCTGCCATTCACCGTTGACGCCGTTTTCACTGATCGGCACAACGCTAACATTTTTGGGGGGACTATAACTGAGTGTTTGCTTTGCTAGGGATGCACGAATCTGAAGTAAGGTAAGGGCTTTCTTTTTGGACCGTTGTTTATCACTATAATACTTGAGAAGACGGCTGACGAAGCGAGAGCGGAGGCTGGGTTTTTTTCGAATAGAAGGCATTTCTGTTCCACAGGGTAACTTTTCAAGAGCCATTTTTGGCGGTTCAATTGCTCTGCTGTTCATAGGTTTTGCGGTTATTACGAGCAGTCCTTCAAATGTTTGTCATGATGTGGGGGGGGGCTACCCATTATTTCGAAGTTCGTTGTTGCGCAATTAATAAGAGCGCAGCACTTTTAGCGATGTCGAATGATGTTTCTTCTAAGCCTGCTTGAACGGCAACAATGGCGCCATCCAATAGCATGCAAGTTTGCTTGGCTAGAGTATCGGGGTCATTCACGGTTAATTCGCGTAGTACGTTTTTAATATAGTCAATTCTAGCCCGTTTATAGCGTTTTACTTCTTGATTAATGGGATTGTCATCGTTGCCAAACTCGGCTCCAGCGTTTGTAAAGATGCAGCCGTTGAGTTTTGCTTCAAGCAGCCATACTTTTAGTGCGTCGAATAAAGCGCCTAAACGGCCTTCAGGCAGATCTGCCGCGCTTCCTATACGTTCGTTTGCTTCATCTAGCCAGGCGAAAAATTGCTTTTGACGTAGTTGAAGTACCGCGACGATGAGTTCGTCTTTGGAGGCGAAGTGATTGTAGAGAGTCATTTTGGCGACACCGGATTCCGCCAGTATTGTATCAATGCCGGTTGCGTGGAATCCGCGCTGGCAAAATAAGTGCAGGGCGGTTTGTACTAATTTGTCTCGACGGGGGGATGCCATTATCTAACTCTAAGCAGTTTCCATTCGAACTATACAGGTCTGTATGGTTTTTGGGCAAGGGCGCTAAGAGCATGCAAATGGAGTCGTACCTAATATTTTTAACTTTTCCCTGGTGATCGTGCGTTTTGGACTTGCAGCTATACAGATCTGTATAGTATGCTTTTTTTGGTAGACAGATCTGTCTGGTTTTGCTGGTTGTTTTATGGCTGGATCTGTTAGTGAAGGTCAAATTGATAGGCCGATGATGAGCAAAAGAGAAATTTAAGAGCACTTTAAGAGGGTTTAATTGTGATTGATTTATACAGTGCGGCAACGCCTAACGGCTGGAAGGTGTCGATTGCCCTAGAAGAATTGGAAATACCGTATCGACTGATTGGCGTTGATTTAGCTGCGAACGAGCAAAAGCAGGCTGGGTATTTAGAGATTAATCCCAATGGGCGAATTCCTACGATAGTGGATCGAGATAATGGTGATTTTGCCGTTTTCGAGTCTGGGGCTATTCTGCTTTATCTGGCTGAAAAAAAGGGAGGGTTACTACCAGAAGACCCGAAACGTCGCTCGCAGGTTATTCAATGGTTAATGTTTCAAATGGGAGGCATTGGTCCGATGCAAGGGCAGACCCATGTGTTTAAACATTATTTTCCTGAGCGTATACCTTCTGTGTTGGCGCGATATCAAAATGAGACAAAGCGTTTATACGCGGTGCTGGATCAGCAATTAAAAGGCAGAGATTTTTTGGTTGATGATTATAGTATTGCCGATATCGCAAATTTCACATGGGTCAGATCGTATGCTTGGGCAGGAATTGATATTGAGGGATTTCCGGATGTGCAGCGTTGGTTGTTGAATATAGGTCAGAGACCTGCGGTGCAAAAAGGTCTGCAGCAACCTGCATCGGCGGGTGTTGAAAAAAGTACATCGGCGGCAAAAACGATGACGACGGTTTAGCGGGGAACGGGGAACGGGAAACGGGAAACGGGAAACGGGAAACGGGCGACGGGAAACGGGCGACGGGCGACGGGCGACGGGAAATAGGTAAAATCAAACAAGAAACTTTGGGGGGAATATGGTTGATAATATTAGTGGGGGGTGCCTGTGTGGTGCCGTTACTTATAGCGTTGAAAATAAATTTAGTGCATTTCATTTTTGTCACTGTGAGCAATGTCGAAAAATTAGTGGTTCATCCCACGCGTCAAATTTGTTTGCCAAGGTTGATGCGATTGAATGGTTTTCTGGTTTGGATAACATTAAGCGGTTTGATTATCCGAACCGAGGCTTTACTAAAGCGTTTTGTGGTGAGTGTGGATCTGGCGTGCCATTTGTTTCGTTAAGTGGAAAAGTTTTGCTTGTTCCAGCGGGGTCGTTAAATGAATCGCCTCATCTTTTGCCGGAAGACAATATATTTTGGGTGGAGCGTGCGTCGTGGTTTGACAAAGGTATTTATGCGGAATGTTTTGATGGGTTTCCGGAATAGGATTAAGCGCTTTAGTAGAAGACGAATTTTTATGCGTGCTCGAAATGTTGGGGGCTTTTATTGCCTGGTAATGTACTGAGTCTGAAAACAAAAAATCCCCGCACAAAGGCGAGGATTTTATCGGTCATTTAACGCGGCGTGTGCCGCGTTTTTAATATTATCGTCTGAACTTAAGGACAGCTACCTACTGAATAGTTAGTGCCACCATCAGTTGTGTTAACTGTAGTTGTTTGACTTGAAATGCCTAAGTACTCATCACTACCTGTTGCGTAGTACAAGCTTACGTATTGATTGTAACCGCGACCTGCTGATGCGTGTGCGCCGTTAGTCGACGTGTACTCGCTACAATCTGACGCGGGAGGAGGCGTTGGAGTAGGAGTTGGCGTAGCCGTTGGTGTTGGAGTCGGCGTAGCTGTAGGAGTCGGTGTTGGGGTCGCAGTAGGCGTTGGAGTCGGTGTAGCCGT
>JAWSUY010000061.1:0-62558 GCA_033852175.1 Agarilytica sp. | reverse complement strand
CTGCCGCTAAAAATGCATCTCGAATGGTCGATTTTGCCCAAGGAGCACCCATGGTTTGTTGTTGAGGAAGGCGTTTGTTAAGAACTGACTCGTGGTAAGTTTGGGTGTTGGGATATTTTTCTTCGGCTTTATAATAGCTTGATAAGAGTAAATGACTTTTATTGCTGAATTCGAAAGAAGCGCTAGGAGCCAATACAGCCTTGTTGTTAAAAGCGAACTTTTTAATGTGGTTTTTCTTTTGAACTGTAGCAATGACACGAAGTGATTTGTTGTGAGCGTTGGATATATTAATATCCATTTCGGTACGGTACAGGTCGTCAGAACCTGTCGTGAATATCAGTTCTCCGTGTCGTGATTTTTTTGGTTTCTTCGTCACAAAATTTAGCAATCCTCCCGGCTCCAGAAAGCTAATGCTAGGCCCCTGAATGAGGTCGATCCTTTCGACAACACTCGGATCTAAAACAAGAATCGTACGCCGATAATATTTTCCGTCGATACTAAATGGCGTTTCTATACCGAGAGAATAGTATTTGGGGTTAATTCCGCCCGCTAACGAAAAGTACTCAATAGCATTGGCATAGGTTAAGGCATCTTTGATGTCAAATGCTTGAACGTCGTCCATGTGATCACGAGAAAGAATTGTTAGGACAGTCATGTTTGTGTCCCTGACTACCGTAGGCCGGATGTCAATCATTGATGCGGCGGCACGGCGGCAAAGTCAGGCTGTCATGTCTGGTGTTGATCGGTTTATAGAAATGAGTCGCGACGGTTAATCCGCTAGTGTTTAAACCGCTGTGAGGCGGACCTAATCCATTTCCCGCTGTAATTGCAGTAGCTCTTCTTCTGTATAGCGCGGAGTAATATGTTGGGGGCAATTCCAGTCAAATGCTTGAATATCTAAAATGACAATGCGCTCGGCTTTGGCTGGGGATTCATGTGCCTTCGTTATTTCGTCTAGTTCTTTGTTTTCCCCTACGTCAATAATACGAGATTCAGCCCAGATTTTTAGCCGTTGTTGCCTAGGGTAATCCATTAATATAAGGCTTGTTTTGTTGCTGGAGAATATATTGCCGGAGCTAATGTATTGGCCGTTCCCGCGAAGATCAGCATAGGCTAGTGTGGTGTTATCGATTGCGTGAATAAAGCCTTTTAAGCCGCCTCTGTGTTGGACGTAGGGCCAACCATCTTTGTTTACAGTCGCCATGTAAAAGCTATCTCTAGCCTGAATAAAGTCAATCTCCTTTTGTCCGAGAATATACTTGTCTCCAGATTTTTCCATTCGCGAATAAGATTTTCGCGTGCCGTACTTTTCCTGTTGAGTCTTGACGCTTTCGCTAAAGGCTAGCGAGGTGAAATTCTTATTCATTTCTCTATGCTCTCGACTTCGATGGGCGTGAGAGTGGGTCTCACGCCCATCGGGGTTTATTTTATGGGTTAACTTTAAGGCTTATTTATCGGGTAATTCACCCGCTCTGTGTTTTTCAAAAAGCTCGGTGAATCCGCCAATAGATTTTCCGTCAATGAAAATTTGCGGTACGGTCATGCGGCCAGATCGTTCGACCATCTCACGCATTTTTTCGGTATTTTCGCTGATGTCAATTTCGGCGTATTCGAGGTTCTTTTTTTGTAACAGCGCTTTCGCATTGTTGCAAAATGAGCATCGTTGAGACGTGTACATTTCAATATTCATAATTTTCTCACGTTACTTTTTGTGTTTGATGATCGGTATCTAGAGCAAGATTTAAGGCTAAGATCGATTAACGTTTTTATTTAAGAAAGATCGAATTGTGTCGGCAATTTTCTTTCCGTCTTCTTCCAGTGCGAAGTGGCCCGTATCGAGTAAGTGAAGCTCAAGGTTTTTAAGGTCACGCTTGTAAGGGTGCGCACCTTCTGCCGGGAATATATGGTCGTTCTGTCCCCAAACAATAAGCGTTGCCGGTTGGTGCTCGCGGAAATATGCTTGCCACTGTGGGTAATGGGGTACATTATTTTGATAATCGAAAAACAATGCCAGCTGGATTGATGGGTTGCCTTCTCGGGTTAGGTGGCGAAGGTCGCTGTTCCAATTGTCGGGGCTAATCGTTTCTGCATCTCGAACACCGTGGGTGTACTGCCATTTGACGCCAGCAGGGCTAATAAAGTTTGCTAATGGTTTTGCATTTTTTGCGCTGGGGTCTTTCCAGTAGTTGCGAATGGGGTCCCAAAATTCACGCAGACCTTCTTTGTAAGCATTACCATTTTGAATGATGAGAGACTCTATTTGTTCGGGGTGCTTTGCGGCTAATCGAAAACCAATAGGGGCGCCGTAGTCCATTAAATAAATGCTGTATTTTTTGATTTCTAGAGCGCTCACTAAGCTTTCCATTACGTTTGCTAAGTTATCGAAGCTGTAGTCGAAATCTTTCATTGATGGTTGTGCGCTGTTTCCAAAGCCGGGGTAGTCTGGCGCGATCAGATGATAACGATCAGACAGTGCCGGAATAAGATCGCGAAACATATGTGAAGATGTCGGAAATCCGTGTAGCAGCAATAGCGTGGGGGCGTTTTTTGGTCCGGCTTCTCTATAGAAGATTTCAACACCGTCTACCATGATTGTTTTATGCAGTGTCTGGGGGTTGGCAGATGCTGAGCTCAGCCAAAATGTAGCGAACAGGCTGATCGCGATAGTGCTCAATGTGCTCAGCGTTCGTGAGACGGTTGTTCGCCTGGCTCTTAGAGTTAACGTTTTCATAGTGATATCCAGCTCTTCTTGTTTTCTGTTAATGGGTTTTTTTGAGTAGTGGTTGCAACTAGTGCAGTTAATAGAGCTATTGCAGTGAGCGTGCCAATTTTATCGTTTCGCTATGTTGTTGATATATAAGGAGTTTATTTTCTCGTTTCGAAATTCGTTTAACGAGATATCGTAATTTACGAAATGTCGTTGATATGTTTACGAAATATCGTTAGTTTATGGTTTGGGAAATCATTGGTGGTGGGACGGGTATGGTGAGTGGCAAAGATGATTGCAATCGACAAGCAGCGCTTTCAAATCCCGATGCAGGGCTTAAAGGGAAGGGCGTCCCACGTCCAAGTGTTGAAGAGCTGCTCGTTATACAGCGTCAGCATGAGCTTATTTTATCGGCGGCAGGAGAGGGGATATACGGTATTGATGCCGACGGGCTGGCAACCTTTGTTAACCCTGCTTCAGTAGTTATGACCGGCTGGACGCACGACGATATTATTGGAAAGCCGATTCATGATTTACATCACCATACTCGGCCGGATGGCTCGCGTTACCCGCGTGAAGAGTGTCCCATTTATGCTGCTGCGCATGACGGTATGGTTCATCAGTGCGACGACGAAGTCTTTTGGCGAAAGGATGGAAGTAGCTTCCCTGTGGAATACACGAGCACTCCAATTTATGAGAGTGAAAAACTGGTAGGGGCGGTCGTAGTGTTTCGGGATGTGAGCGAGCGTAAGCAAAACGAAAAAGATTTGCAGCAAGCATACGCTGAAGTTGCATGTATGAAGCAGCGTTTGGAACTGGAAAATGATTATCTGCAGGAAGAAATTCGCGCAAGCCATGATTTCAAGTACATCGTTGGGCAAAGTCATGCGATTAATCAGGTCGTTAATCAAGTCGAGTTGGTCGCGCCAACAATGGCTACGGTGTTGATCGCGGGGGAGTCGGGTACCGGGAAGGAATTAATTGCAAGGGCGATTCACGATAGAAGTGATCGCTGTGATCGTCCTTTGATTCGCGTGAATTGCGCTGCAATTCCCAATGAGTTGTTTGAAAGTGAATTTTTTGGTCATGTAAAAGGATCTTTTACCGGAGCCGTAAAAGATCGTGCGGGTCGGTTTGAGTTGGCTGATGGCGGCACCATATTTTTAGATGAGGTGGGTGAAATACCCTTAAACCTACAAAGTAAATTATTGCGCGTATTGCAGGAGGGGCAGTACGAGCGTGTAGGCGATGAGAAAACGCGTCGCGTCGATGTTCGTTTAATTGCCGCAACTAACCGAAACTTGAAGGCTGAAGTTGAGAATAATACCTTTCGTGAAGATCTGTACTTTCGATTGAATGTGTTTCCTATTGAAGCCGTGCCTTTACGTGAAAGGTTAGAGGATGTGCCGTTGCTAACCCAGCACTTTATTGATGGGATTTGCAAAAAATTAAACTTATCCAAACCACGTTTAACCAAAGCTAATATTAAACAGCTGCAGTCATATCGTTGGCAGGGGAATATTCGAGAGCTGCAGAATGTTATCGAGCGGGCGCTTATTCTTAGTCAAGGCGGCCGTCTGGAATTTAAACTCCCTTCCGTTGAATCATCGATAAAGACTTCCCCTGTCTCGCCATTAAAATCCGTTTCTGCCTCGCTGCTATTGGGGCGAGAGGGGGCTTCTCAAGAAATCCCCTATAATGAAAGTGAACGCCTGGAGCGAGACAAGGAAAATATTCTATTGGCGCTAGAGCTGGCTAATAATAAAGTATCTGGCATAGGGGGGGCCGCCGAAATTCTCGGGATTAAATCGACTACGTTAGCGTCACGAATGAAAATGATGGGCCTTAATAAATAGCGAAAACAGCCTTGCCTCCATCGTTTTGGTTGTTCATCGCAGATTTGAATCCAAGATAGAATAAATAGCTTGCGGAGTTGAGATGCAGATTAAAAATACCGAGAAGACATACGGCCTGGTAACGATCTTGTTACATTGGCTTTCGGCGCTGTCTGTGTTCAGCATGTTCGCTCTTGGCTTGTGGATGGTGGGTTTAGACTATATGGATCAATGGGTTAAAACCGCTCCGCACATTCACAAAAGTGTGGGGATGATTTTTGTTGCCGTGATTTGTGGTCGGTTTGCATGGCGAATGAGTCACGTAAGGCCTGCTAGCTTGCCAAAATATAAACCATGGGAAAACATCACATCTAAAATCGTTCACTATGTGTTATATCTGCTAATGGTCCTAATGTTTCCGACAGGCTATCTTATTACCACGGCCAAGGGGCAAAGCCTGCATGTTTTTAATTGGTTCTCAATTCCTTCAGTCGTCGAAAATATTAGTAACCTCGAAGATGTGGCTGGCGAAGTACACTGGTTGATCGCTTGTGTGATCATTGGTTTGGTTGTGCTTCATAGTTTAGGCGCATTGAAGCACCATTTTTATGATAAAGATGTCACACTGAAGCGAATGTTAGGTTTGGAATGATTGGGTAAGGGGTTGGGTGACGGGAAACGGGAAACGGGTGACGGGTGACGGGAAGCGGGTGACGGGTGATGGGTGACGGGTAACTGATAACTGATAAGAGGCAAATGAAAGTGATTCAACAACTAAAAAAAGTAGTCATGTGTGCAGCTCTGGTTTTTGCTCCATCAGCATTAGTGTCTGCAGAAAACATCTATACAATCGATACGCAAGGTGCTCATGCTTTTGTTCAATTTCGCGTTAAACACTTAGGTTACAGTTGGTTATACGGGCACTTCGATCGCTTTGACGGTGAGTTTGTGTACGACGCGAAAGACGACAGCAAAAACAAGGTCTCGGTTACCGTAGATGTTACAAGCTTAGACAGTAATCATGGTGAACGTGACAAGCACCTTAAAGGCAAAAAATACCTCAATGCGGGCAAGTACGCGAAGGCGACTTTTGAAAGTACAAAGTATGAAACCCTTTCAGAAAAGAAAGCCAAGCTTACGGGTAACTTAACCTTGCTAGGTGTTACCAAGGAAATTGTATTGGATGTCGATCTGATCGGTGGTGGAGATGACCCTTGGGGCGGATACCGTCAAGGCTTTGAAGGTAAGGCGACAATAAGTGCCGCGGATTTTGGTATTGCGGCGAGTGTTGGTGAGGTCGAATTGATTTGGTCAGTTGAGGGGATTCTGAAGGACTAGTTTGTGATACTCGATAAAAGTGTCTGTGATTAGGGTGGCGTTTAGCTTAATTAAATTAAGTTAGGGCAAGGCAAGGATAACTGGATTTTTTAGAGAAAGAAAAACACAGTCATTAAAATGGCGTGTTTTTCTGGTTTTTAATGGACGCGTTTCTGTTGGTCGGGAAATGTTTACCACGTTTCTATGAAGCTATTTATTTCGTTTTACTCCAAGTCAGGTTTTTCAGATGACGCTTGCCGACTCCAAAAACTGGCGAGAACCGATCCCGTCAAGTTGTGCCAGATACTAAATAATGCACCGGGTATGGCTGTCGATGCACCAAAATATTTTACGGCTAGTGCAACCGCTAATCCGGAATTTTGCATTCCCACTTCGATACTTAAGGTTCTCGGCACCTTATCAGAATACCCCAGTAATTTAGCCCCATAAAAACCACCCAGTAAGCCAATGGCATTATGAAGGGCAACCGCGAATACGAGTGCTGTTCCTACGGTGGTAATTTTGTTTTGATTTAATCCAACGATAATCGCTATAACAAATACGATTCCCGCAATAGAGAGAAGCGGAAACAGGCTGCTAATAGGCTCAAGTCTTTCATGCCATAGGGTATTTATTGCAACACCTAAAAATACGGGCAAGATGACAATCTTGGTGACTGAGATCATCATGCTGACAAACGGGACGGGTACGGATTCGCCGACATACAGCCATGTAAGAGCGGGCAGCATAAATACGGCTAATAGTGTTGAGGTAAGCGTTATGCTAATGGAAAGTGCCACATCACCTTTCGATAGAAAACAAATGACATTTGATGCGGTACCTCCAGAAGCGCTACCCACGAGAACTATGCCCACCATCAGTTCTGTGGGTAAGTTCATCAGATGTGATATCGCAAATGCCGCGAGAGGCATAACACTGTATTGCAACAAAACGCCAAATCCGACAACCCGTTTTAGCTTTATTACACGCCGAAAATCATCGGCTTTGAGTGTTGAGCCCATGCCAAACATGATGATCATCAACAGAGGAATAATCCAGTTCTTGAATCCCGTAAATAGAGAGGGATAGAAATAGGCTGTAAACGAAAATAATACCGCCCAAAGTGGAAAGAGACGGGTTAGCAAAGAAATCATAGAGTGTAATGCCGTGAGGTTGAGTTTGTTTAATGCTGTGTACGTACTGGTATTCGTAATGGGGATGATAACTTTTTCGAAGTGAATTTGTAGAGTTTTGAATGAAATGTTAAGGCGGGCTTACATTAGATGTGTGTGTCTATGGAGGGGGGGCTATGGAGGGGTGTTTGAAAAGTGCAAAATATGATCGGTGGTGTTGCTGATACCGTAATTCGAGCGCTATCGCTTCTATAGTGCTGGGTAATCATACTAATGGGAGCCTTGGCCTGCAAAGCTATTAGGCTGTAGCAAAACAGTAAATTCGATCGTAAGTGGCGTCAAATTGTTTATCAGCCAAAATTGGCTATGCTATAGGGATAACAAAAGACTTTTAAATCTCAGAGGTTTTTCGATGACATGTAGCTTAGCCCTTAAACTCTGCAGAATTGGCTTAAAAGGTCTTATTTGTTCGTTTCTTTTCTGTATTCCTCCTGCCTTTTCAGACACGCTGATTACGACAAAGCAACGCTTTACAATGGAGAACTATGAAACGCATTACGGTGAGATTATCCCGAATGTTGAGATCGGTTGGGAAAGCTATGGCGCGTTAAATGCGAAAAAGGATAACGTTATTCTTATCACGCATTACTTCAGCGGGACGTCCCATGCTGCGGGTAAGTACCATGAGGATGACAAAGCATCGGGGTATTGGGATTCTATTATTGGCCCAGGGAAATCAATTGATACCAATAAATACTATGTGATTAGCTCAGACACATTGATTAATGCCAATGTTAAAAGCCCAAACGTATACACGACAGGCCCCTCTAGTATCGATCCAAAAACGAATAAACCCTACGGTCTGACATTTCCTATCGTCACGATTCGCGATTTTGTTAATGTGCAACACGCCCTGCTTGCAAGCTTATCGATTACAACGCTGCATGCTGTAGTGGGGGCGTCGATGGGGTCGTTCCAAGCGCTAGAGTGGGCAAGTGCGTATCCTGAAATGGTTCCTCGGGCTATTGCTGTTGTTACTGCGGGCGAGGCAGATAGCTACCTTATTACTGAAGTTGAAAAATGGGCAAATTACATTAAGGCTGACCCTTTATGGAATAATGGTGATTACTATGGAAAGGAAGAGCCGCTTGACGGCCTTACAAATGCTATCTTTTCCATTAATTTAATTGGCGTAAGCGGCCTTATCTTAGACCGTCAGCATAAAAAACGAATGACTGACGAGATTAGCCCAAGAAAATCTATTCTAAGTAACTTTTCTATATATGAAAAAATGGAAGTGAAAGCCAGGGCCAAGGCGCGTCGTTTGGACGCAAATTCTGTACTTTACTTGGTTCGAGCGAATCAGCTTTATCGGCTGGGTCATGCGAAAACCGTAGAGGAGGGGATTCGTCCAATTAAAGCAAAAATACTACTATTGCCATCCAAGTATGATGTCTTAATCCCTGAATATACGACTCAATCGCTGTATACAAAGCTTCTTATTCAAAACAAAAGTGTGATTTATGATGAAATTAAGGGGCCTTGGGGGCATGTGGATGCCATTCTAGCAATCGGAACCAAGAAGAATGCTATTCGAAGCTTCTTGAATGATAAGTAATGGGTAATGGGTAATGGGTAATGGGTAACGGTAGGTAGGGGGTAAATATTTGGAATGCGCAGGCTGGGATATTGAGTTTAGAATGCTGATAGTTTTGTTTTAATCGAGCTGCAGTGGGGCTGAGGAGAGGGCGCCTCTATAAGCGGGACTGCATCAGAATACTATTCTTTTTGGTTTGGCGTGCTTCCTAAGGGGGTCTATAAGCGTATCTAAACCCTCGATTTTAATCTCCAAGGCCAGGCGCATCAATAGGCCTAACTCACCCTCTGGAAACTCCTTTTTCGCAAACCACAATAAATACTCCTCAGGGAGGTCGATAATAAGTCGGCCCTGGTATTTACCAAAGGGCATTTTTAATTCGACTAGTCTGAGTAGGTTTTTCTGTTCAAACACGTTCTATTGGGTTCCGCTGTGGTAAAAGATCGCTAGGCGTCAGTTTGCTGATGGTGTGTCCTGACTGGGTGAAGGCCAAGCAATAAAAATAGATCAAAAATATGCTCACCTATGATTCTAAGTGAGCAATATAGGGTTTATTTAGTTTGCGTTCAACATGCACTTCGATAATCCTGTGTAGTAATTTCCCACGCTGTCCACCATCGCTTCAACCACTACCACCTTATCGTCGGCATAGTAGTCTTTTGCAACGTTAGGCCAGTCTTTTACGACATGATGGGGGGGGACGAGGTAAACCTGATCTTCACTGTCTTCATCTAGCCAAAATGCATAAGATTCACCCGAGGCGCGCCAGGCTTCGCTACTCGACTGAGAGCCTTCGTTATCAATGAGATTACACGCGTCCACGAAGCGTTCAAGAGTTAAGGTGTAGCTGTTTTTGGTAATGGAAATGGAATCGATACAGATGCCATCTGAGGAGTCGTTTGTGATTTCGAAAGAGTCAAAATCACAATATTGATTGTAATTGCCGTTTTCATCTCCCCAGGATTCGGCTGAAACGGTAACGGTTTGGTCGCGTCCGATGGGGTCGGTAAAATAATGTGAAAAATAGTTGCCATCAAAACAACCCGTTAATCGTATCGTTCCGCCTGTTCCTGCGTAGCTTACATCGCAAGTTTCGATGGATAAGTCACGATTGGCTGCATAAGCCGCAGACGAGAATATAAATGTCAGAACTATCGATATTGCTGACGTTAGCGCTGGAGATAGTAGTGCTTTAACCGCACCTGAGAAGTAGGTTTTATTACATTTCATGAGAAGTTCTTTTTAGTATCGTTATTGTGAAAAGTAATAATATTGTAGTTAGGTCACGACTCTTGTCAAAAGTAAAATGAGTAACGGTTCTTCATCGTTTAATTACGCTGCAGTGTTTGGGGAGCCCATTAGGGCTCCCGCTGCTATTTAGTCTTCCTTGGGTTTATCTTTACTGTTTTCTTCAGTTTCTTTCTCTCCTTTATTTTCATCCTCAAAGTTCCAAATTCCTTTTGTCGAAATTTGAACCCAAGCCCATTTTAGCCAGTTGAGTAAGGACACTGCCAACCATAACGACCAGGCAAGCATCGCGATGCGATAGACATAGAGGGGGACGGAAACCACCCAGGCGTTGGGGAATACTTCGCCCATTCTGTCTTGATACCAGTTTAAGTTGTATGCGCTAGATCCATTGCCGACAATGTGCATTTCCGGGCTAGAAAGCAAGCCCATGGGGATGGTCACAAGTAGTGATCCTAATGCGATTAGGCTAAAGCCAAAAAGCACGAATTGAATTAAGCGAAAACTTTTCGCTTTCAAAACCCCAGAGTACTTTCCTCTAAGCCCGATGGCAAACAGCCAGCCAACGATGATAAGCGGCGTGTAAAAGTTGGTGCTTGTTACGCCTAACCCCAGTAATAGCCAATGGTGAAATTTAAGTGGAGTGATGGCGATTTTACCCAAAACAAACGCGACGAGCACGACCACTATCATCCATCCCCACAATAATATTGCAGGACCAAAAGCCGGACCACCAACAAATAATACCCAGCGGTCACGCGGTAAAAGAATACTCGAACGAATGTTTGTGGTGTTTTTAATTAAGTGAATCTTAGGCAGTTCGGACTTGAGTTTTACGCCGCTATCACTGTGCCACTTGAGTTGTACGACCTGTTTTCCGGGATGCAGTGGGATGGTGATTTCCCCGGTGGTTTGTACGAGGGCTTGGGAGCTTTGGTCAATGAGCATTGAATCAAGTGTTACACCATCAGGAAGCGTGAATGGGTAGCTCTGCCCTTGGCTTGTTCGTACATTAAACTCTAATGTGCTGTGGTTGGTGCGTTGGCCGAGTTGATGCTGCAGGTCTACGAAGTCTATCGTTAGGCTTTCGCCTTCTTCAGCTGCTGGACGACTTACCGATAGCGATACTTTTTCTCCGGGCCACGGCATCCATACGGGCGTGTGGAGGGTGCTATTCACTTTTTTGACCGGCGCAATACCGCCAAACTCTAAATGCCAAATGGGTGAGGCTTCTATGGACCAAATTTCTGACCAGTGATGTTTGTCTGTAGCGGTTAAGTGAATGACGTCTTGTTTTTTCAGGACGGATTCCCAAACTACATCGCGCTGGTTTGGTGCGAAATTGACTGTTACTTGGTTGATGGTTTGTTCTAGCGTGGAGAGGGGGGACTCTCCTTCAAGTAAAGGTAATGTGACTGACAGAGCGCCGAGGGTGGGGGCTACGCGATGCACTCGGGTAGAAACACGCCATTCTAGGCCTAGGTTAAGTCTTCGAGTGACGATAACGTAAGGCGGGATAGGGTCGGGTAAAAGAGCATCTTGTTTTTTGCTGAGTAGAGCAAGTCGGAGTAATTGGATGCTTCCTGTATTGGCATAGCCGTCGAGAATTCCGCTAGATTCATATCCTTCGGTATGGGTCGTTATGTTGTGCACGGGGGAGCCAAAGTTCAGCTCAACTTGTTGAGTGAGTATTTTGCCGGTTAATACAACGTTGTTTCTACCTTTATTGAGCTGTATTAAAAGCTGGCCGTTTGGGCTGAATTTAATGGTGGCTTGTTTACCCTCAATTCGAACGCTGTGGGGTAGCCAGGTTTTTTTCCACGCGGGTAAGCCAAATGCAACGGACTCGAAGGCATCGATGTTCATGTTTATTGTCAGTCGGTTGTTTTCTGTTTTTAATCTGACATGTTCAATGCTTGTGCATTCCGGTATGCATTCGGGCTTTTCCGTTAGGCGATTTTCTAACTCTTTTAAAATTTGATTGTCGATGTTGACGCTGGCATGTGCCGTTTCTGGCATATTAAAGGCGAGCGTCGACAGGAATATTATTGGCAATAACGCGAGCGTATTCTTTTTTGTGCTTACACGAAAATTAGAAAGCACCGAGAGTAAGTTGCTTTGCATAAATAGCACCGCGCCAAATATAACGCTTAATAACGCGGACGCAATAAACCCGATGCGGTTTAGCCAAGGTGGAACTAAGTATAGGCTCATGGTTTCATTTTCAGTCACCGGGCCGCTCCAGGATAATTCTGCTGTCTCCCAGCGCCAGGAGGGTAGTCCAGGGCCAGTTTGTACTATGGCGTTGGGGTCGTATTCAGTTTTAGCTGAGGAGTAGCTGGAGAACTTGCTCTTGGCTCGGGATAATTTACCTTTCTTTTTCATGGTTGAGTCTCCATCTTCAAGGGATAAACTAATGTCCGGCATTGCAATACTATATTCGCGATCCTCGTAAGCCTGTTCACGAGAATGGTTAGTCTGTTCACGAGAATGGTTAGTCTGTTGTTGATGGACTTGAGCTATATCGGGATGTTTGAGTTGGGGGTAAATCGATTGCCGAATTTGGTCGATGGAAAAGGGCAGAATAATTAAAATCAATATAAAAAATGAAAGTGTCTGGTAAAGCCCTAAATTAGTTTTTAGCTTTCCTTCTGTTACTTTTATGAGAGCTAAAACCGCTACGATATTTAACCAGATAAATAAGGGGGCGCCTTCTCTGTGGTATAAAAACAACATCGTGATGAGCGCGATTGATCCGGGTATTACGCCGCACATTCTATACACGGCGACGACAATAATGGCGACTAAAAATATATCCAGTAAATTCCATTGTGATATCCACGAATGGTTGGCTGTGTCGACCCCTGACGTTGCAAATAGGGACCAACCTGGCGGAAGGTGAAGCGTTGTGCTGACTTTACTAAAGAGCTGTTGCCAGCCTGAAATGTTCATTGACCCAAGGCCTTCATGTCGGCCAACGGCCTTGATGTTCAATTGGCCTTGACGGATTTCGATACCTTGGGTTTCCCCGTCCTTTGATTTTGTGATCAATTGGGACAAACCATTTAATTCTGCACTGCCGAGTTCCAAGTCTGTGCTGGAGTCCAAGCGCCAGCTTTTTTTAACTTGCCCACTTATGACATCGTTAATCGTGAACCCCTCTCCTATAAAGTCGAGATAGAGGTTGCGTTTAATCGTGAGGTCGTCAGATTCTCGTGTTGGATCGCCACGCTGTACTTCGTTTAACGTTAAGGTTTGTCCTGGGGTTATTTTATATGCGGGGAAGGATTTCCATTCTGCGGGTAAGTTGGTTTGATTGGGGTCCACGCTATTGGGGCCGGAAATTTGAACTGAGCGCAACGACCTGTCCGCTTGAAAGGACCAGACTTCACTTGATGGCCAGCTGGGTAGAGCGGAATCATACTGTAAGCTGGAAAGGGGGCCTTTGTATCGAGCCGTTAGTTCGATAACCCATCGCCCTGGTTTAACCTGAACGCGTAGGTTTTTATTGTTTTCGATACGTGCTGGTAATGCGCTTTTAAGGGATAGGGGGATAAAGTTGTCCAGCAAAAATGGGCCTGTCTGAATTTCTCGTGGTTCGCCGCTGATGTTGAGGGTGATGCGGGTGATGAGTTTTGTTGGATTTTCATCTTTGATCAGTCGGTAGACCTGTATCTCTTCTGTATTACGGATGACTTCTTTCTTTTCTGTTTTGCCTCGGTCTAACCAAAGCTCACCGTTTGAGTCGATTTCAGGTCGTGTGACCTTTTTGCCGTTAACTTTGAGTGTGATCAGTCCAGTGTTTTGTGGAACCTGTAAGTTAGGCGGTATTTTTTGATAATGAATCTTTCCGTGTATCGTGTGTTCCCCGGCTTCAAGGTGTACTTGAGGGCGGCCCTGTGATCGCCTAACAGGCAAGGGCCTTGGTGCAGAGCCTTGTTCTTGGCTGATGACGTTCTGTGGCCAGAGGCTGTCTTTGCCAGGTAAGTATATCCATCCGGGAGAAAAGGTCGTGACGTGAACGGTAAAATTGAGATGTTTAGGCTGTACCGATAATGCGGTTGAGGATACCCAGGTGCAATCATATTGGCCTTTGCGGTCATTGATCGGGCAGGTCAGTTCTGGGTGGTCTTCCGTTACCCAGGCAGTCCAATCTTGTAAGTCTTTTGGTATTTCACTGGTATTAGCCTGGGTGAAACCAGCGCACGTTAAAACGTAGGCAAGCACAAGTAATCGGTAGCGCATTTTACATCTCCTATGATTGATCTTTTATTTTGTGTAATTTAACGATTGTTGTGATTTGAATCAATCGTTCAAGTCGACGATTTTTACTATTGATAAGAATATTCATAAATATGATTGAAGCGGGAACTGAGGGGGAAGCGTTATAGCTTGCTGAGTAATGTTGGGCGGTGGCTGTTGTAGAGGGGCTTTAAGACGTTTAATGAGAGGTGAAAAACTAGATTGAGGTGGAGACCTTCGTCCAGTTTTTGCTGATTTGAGTATTTCTTGGTTTTTGGCTAAGTGTTCAGAGTGTGTGTGAGTTTACGGGGTCGGTTTGGGAGGTGTTCATCTGGCCACAGTTGATGCCAATATTAAACTAGGCGCTTTTCAGAAGCTCTTCGGGTTCGGAGATAACTAAACTCTCCCATTCATGGTCTTCAAAAACATGAAGACGGTCTGCGCCAACGGCGTCGCAGTATAAAACAAGGAGTTTGAGGTTTTCGTGAGCTATAGGCGTAGTTTCGTTCCATTGGTAGCCCCAATCTTCATGAAAGGAGCTGATGGAGTTTTCGTCTAGCTGGTTAAGGTCGCCAAGCGCTATTAGGTTGCTGGTTGCTGTTTCGCAGTGATATTTATTCCTTAATACAAGGCCTATGTCCGAGTATTCATCGCAGTGGCAGATGATCGAACGATAGTTGTTATTTTCCTTGATCGCGATAACGCAATATTTCATGACTCTTGTTCTTCCTGGTTGATTATTAGAGTTGTCATCGGCAAAAAATGCCCAGTCCCTGACAGCGTTAGCCGGTCGTTGATGACAGTGGCGTTATAGTGCCAGTTGGACTGGTGAAGAACTAGGCGACATTCTCCTTGGTTTTTGTGCGATATCTCTTACACGATGTAGTCAATTAACCAGGGTTTTGCGGGGAAGGGTGCTTTGATAATTCTTCATGATTTCGAGACTGATCGGGTTTAAATGGAATGGGGCAGTGGTTTATGTCGTTACTTGGTTGTGCAAAACTCTCGCAGCGAGGCGCTAGCGTAGGAATGGGGTGTGAAATGTAATCGAGGTAAGGGGGTAGACCGGCTCCTCAGGCATGGGCGATAGAGTCCAATGAGCATCCGAAATAACAGCGCACACCCAATATGATGCTAGATTTGCGATTTCTGAAGCAGGCTTGTTTCTTAAGGGGTGGAGCTAAGCTAATCCTGTTCTTCTGTCGGAACCGGAGTAGGAACTTCGTTGCCCTTACTCTGGTTTGATTGAAACAGTGGTCGTCGCGTAATTCGATTTTCGATCGTTTCGATTTGCGCTTTATATTGACGGGAGTGAATATCGGTAAAGCGATCCTTGAAGGCTTTTTCAGATAAGCCTTCTGGCATGTCATCTATTGAAGGGAAAAAGTCAGATTCCCCTAGAGCGCGCGCGCAGAGCGCTTGTATTCGCTGTGCATTGTCGTCATCGCTAATGGCGAGTTGAGCAAAGCGTATGCCGCTAAGGTCTGCGGTTATATCCGCGAAACTAAAGCCGCTGCCGCCTTTATCGGTATCGAGTATTTCTTTGGCTTCTCCAATGGAGAAACTCATGCCTTTTTCAGCAAGGATGTGTAGGGCTGCAGAGTAAACAAAATGTTTGGCAAGGTCGTGTCGTGTATTTAGGGTGAGTTTCGGTTGGACGGTCGCATTGAGGCGATTGACCTTTAAATCATCAACAAAGTGACGAAATATTCCGGGTGCGACTTGTATCGCGAGCGCATATATAGCGGCAAGGTTTTCTCTACTGGCGGATAAATTATGTATTGTGGTTTGCCGCTGGGCTTCTGTCATCAAAACTTTCAAATAGACTGCGGCTGAAATGTTTTGTTGGGGCAGGGAACGAGTAAGATCAACTAAAAAAGAAAGATAGTGCTGTACGCGCACGGTATCAAAATGTAAGGACTGGCCGGAGTAAGTGCTGATACGTTCTATAGCTTTGGCAAAGCCTTTTTGAAGGTCGCCAGGAGGGGTGAAGGTGAGTTCAAGTGCCTGGTTATTGATTTTGACGGAGTCGATACCGGCAATAATACTGTTGCCGTAGCGTTTTCCGAGAAGGACTTGAATGAGTTTCGCAAATAAGTAATTACTGGCCTTATCGGATAGGTCCATTGAGCTGAGCTTTGCTTGGCTCCAGCGTAGCCCTCCATCTGAGTTGAGCAGCGTTGCTTGGCTATTGAGGTAAGTCATTTTCCCTAGTATGGGTATTCGAATTGAAACAGAAAATATTGCCGTATCATCGACGACTTTAACATCGCCAGAAAACCCGGTGTAGGCTCGGTTAACAAAAGCGAGCGTGCTATTCAACTCCTTGCTCGATGCTTGGACTGTAACCGTTTTTTTTGTGTTTATAATGGTTTTGCTGATGCGCCGAACAAAGCTAGTGGCGAGCTTTAGATTACTACTTGAAAGCGAACTAGTGTTACTGTATTTGGCGTTGTTATCGAGGATGAGGGTGAGTAAAACTGTGACCGATATGGCGAAAATAGCCATACTCCAGACTACGATTTTTAAACTTGTACGAATGCGTTTTACGGTTTTTGGTGTCATGAGCCCTAGAGTACTGTCTATTCGTATTGGCGTTTTACCGAAAGTAATTGTGAGGTTAAGGTGACAGCCCTAAAGCTGTCAACACTCTTTTTATTATAGTCGGTTGGTTATGTGGGAGTATTTTGATAAACCGCAGAACTTATCCGCTGATTGAATTTTAGCGTCCATACAGTGGCTGTAGCGCTTCGCTAGGTCTGTTATCTTGCTGTTGGGATATATAGGTTTTTAGTAATTGGACTAACTTACTGCCTTCGTGCGGAGAGTCTGACGCTTCAGCGTAGAGATTGGCGTCCAATATTTTAATTTCATTACGGATATTTTCATCGTCTATCCGATTGGCGATATCTTGTAAAGTTTTGGGGGCATGTGATTTCCAGTATAGATTAGCCCAGATCAATAAGGCTTCACGAAGCTCTTTTGAATTTCCGCTTTTCGAGTGTTTTTGTAACAGGGAAAAAGCTTTTTTAATAGTAGATGCATCGGCATTGTATCGCGACGAGGGCTTGGCTGCGGGGCGGCGAAGTACGTAAATAATACAGCTGATACTTGCGCCTAATAAGACCAGCAGTACTTGGCTCAATGTTTTCCAAAAAAACAATTGGCTCGTTAACTCATCTTTCTCTTCACTAGACAGAATGGTCGGGTTGACTTGGCCGGTTGCCAGTGGCGTACTGCTTAGCATGTTGTCTGCATTTTGCGATGAGTTTAGAGTTGAACGGTTAGTTGAGCTATTAGCTGAATTGAGCGGTGCATATAGAGGCGTCGAGCCTTTTGCTGTAATAACTCTCTCGGGGATAGCGGCCCATTCAAGCGTGTCAGTCTTCGTGTTCCACCAGGGCACTTTCACGGCGGGTAGTGTAACGCTACCCTCAGCGTTTAAAACGACAGCAGCACTTTCGATTCGTATCGCGGTAAAGCCATCGTTATTTTTTTCGTCACTGAGTTCGGGTTTGTCTGCGTAAATTTTTAGATGATTAACGACCTGCTGCTGCCAAATTGGGGGTAGCTGTGAGGCCATTAACCCCTTCACTTTTAATACGATTGTGCGGGTAAGGGGTTCGCCCGTCGTCATTTGATTGGGGTCTTGGCTCCACGATTCGTCGAGCGATACATGCGTTGCCGGGAGCCAGGGTTTATTACCAGGGTACGTGCTGGAGCGAGGCAACACGGTAATGGTCTGTTTGTCGGTACGGCGTCTTACGACTTCAGCTTGTCCGGATAAACCGAAAAATGAGCGGTTCGAGTTTTTCTTAGGGATCTTAATAAGCCATTGCAAAGAAGGGATCTCAAATTCACCGCTGACTTGGGGAAATAAGGCATAACTGTATTCGGCTATGGCGTATAACGTTCCATTTATACGGCGGTTGTAGCGGGCATTGGGCAAGCTGTCTTTGATAACATTTTCTAGTACTAAAGGCTCTGGGTCTAGGGCGCTGATGTTGCGCGAAAAAAACAAGCGATACGTTAAGGTGAGTTGTTCCTGAACATAGAGGCTGGATTTATCGATAACAGTTTCGATAAAAATATCTTTCACTTGCCCTGCGGGAACCGGCCTTTCGGGTGTGACAGTGATTTCAACCGCATCGCTGATTAAGCTGCCGAGTCGAAAGGAGGGGATGATTAATCGGCCTTCTTTTTTGGGGAATAGCGTTAGTGTCCAGTCAGTATAAGAGGACATCCTGCCATTAGTGATACTGGTCTGATTGCTTTGCTGACGGGACTTAATTGTAAAGTGTGAGTTCAGTTGGGCAAAGCTGGGCTGGCTTTGCTGGCGAGGGCCGTTGTAGCGTACCGTTAATATCAGTGTTTCATCTGAGGATATTGTTGTGCGTTCAACAATGGATCTAAGGCTGGGTGATTGGGCCTGTACTTGAATGGAGATCAGTAGGCAGGCAATGCCAAGGATATAGCGGTGCAGGGAAAGTAAGTTTTTCATATCGGTTTACCAGCGTTCTTCATTTTGCTGTCCATCGGGTGATCGCATGGGCCTATCAAACGATTCTCGACGACGCTTGTTGTATTCGTATTGAAATTTATTGCGCATGAGGCCGCTAGGGTCATCGGGAACTCGACGTAACCATTGATTAAGGGCTTGTTGCTGCTCTTGTTCTTCTTCGGATAATTCTGGCTTCTCGGCCACCTGTTGAGCTTCATCTGTTTGGTCTGACTCTTTTTTTTCTTGTTCCGCTTTTTTCGCAGCTTCTTTTTCTTCTTCTGAGTTTTCTTGTTCTTCTTGCTGCTGTGACAGAGATTGTTCTTCTGATTGCTCTTCAGGATCGTCTTGTTCTTCGTCGTCTTTGTAATGTTTATCTAGAGCGTCTTGTTGTTTTTCTGCTTCTTTTTTTTCTTCTCTTTTTTCTTTTGCGCTCTTTTTCGAACTTTCACTTTGTTCATCTGAGGGTTCTTCTTGTGAGTCTTTTGAATCTTCAGATTCTTGTTCTTGGTCGGACTGTTCGCCGTCAGATTGTTGATCCGAGGATTGATTCTCTTGGTCCTGAGAATCTTGCTGATCGCTTTGCTCTTGGTTTTCTTCTCCGTCCTGTTTTTGGTCCGAATTTTGTTGTTGGCCCTGTTGCTGCTCAGCCATTGCTTTCAACTGCTTAGCAATACTCTGATTGGCTTCGGCTTCAGGGAAGTCGGGCTGTGCTTTTAACGCTTCGTCGTATGCCTTCGTTGCGGCTACGTAGTCACCTTGCTGTGTCAGTGCGTTGCCTAAATTATATTTTGACTGGGCATCATCACCTTGATTGAACTGAGAAATCGCTTCGTCGTAATCTCCATTCTTATAATCGGCAATGGCTTTCCAGTCGGGGTCACTAAAAGTGTTGGCAGCAGCTTCGGCCTGATCGTTTTGCAATAGCTCTTGTGCTTGCTGATCTTTGGTTTTCCATAAGTCTTGCCAGCCAAAGGCGTATGACGGAGATGGGTTGAGGAATACTGCAAAACCAAAACATAATAACCAACCGCGACGAAATAAGAGGGCGGCAAAGGGTAAAACTAATAAAATGAGCCAATGTCCTTGTTCATGCCACTCGTCACTTAAGCGCTTGTTATCACTTTCTTTTTCCATGCTTTCTTCAAAACCAAAATGCAATATGGATTGAATGTCTGCGTCATCGTTTGAGAAAGGAATGTAAGTGCCTTTCATACTGATGGCAGCATCGGATAAACCTTGATGATTTACTTTTGCGAGGACAATCTCGCCGTTTCGTTTTTTTGCGAAGCGGCCATTGGATAGCGGAATGGGGGCGCCTTCGCTGGTGCCAATTCCCCATACGGTTATGCGATGTTGGCTTGTTTCAGCCGTTATAGACAATTGCCGATGCGCGCTGTAAGGAATTTCGTCTGTTACAAATACTATATCGCCAGTGACAACGCCGGTTTCTTTTAATAGTTCGTTAGCAAGCTCTAGGGCTTGCTCGGGGTTGCTACCTTGCTGAGGCATTATTCCTGGAGATAGACCGGGAAGTAGACTTTTGATGGTTTTCGTATCGTCGGTTAATGGTGTGACAACGTGTGCATCACCTGCGTATGCAATCAGGGCTGTTACACCTTCTATGCGAGTATCCAGTAAATCAACGAGCTTAAGTCGTGAGCGAATTAGACGGGAGGGTTTAATATCTTCTGCATTCATAGACGGTGAAAGGTCCCATAAAATCACTAAAGCGGAACCGTCTTGCTGAATTGGTTGGGGTTTCTTTTCCCATGTGGGGCCGGCCATGGCGATAATTAATAAACACCAGATAACGAAAATGCCAATCATGGGCAGTTTTTGCTGGTTGGAAAGCTGACCTTCTATTAGAAATGGCAGGAGCTTCGAGTCAATTAACGACTGCCATTGCGAGCTGCGTTGAAAATTTTGTAATAAAAAATAAAATAAGATAGAGCTTGGGATGACGGCGAGAAAGCACCAGGGCCGAATGAAATGAAACTCGCTAAGAATGGTTTCCATTTAATTCACCGCCCGACTAAAAAGTATGGGGAACATTGTAGACAAGCTCGCGAAACAAAAACTGAGTAGTAAAGCAATGCCCAGCGGCCAATAGAAAAGGCTACGCGTGGGACGAAAAAACTCTTCATCTTGTTCGATGGGCTCCAGCTGATCGAGTAGATCGTAAATGCGAGCGAGGTCCTTGGGGTTGCGGGCACGAAAATATTTTCCGCCGGTTGTGTCGGCAATGTATTGCAAACTTTCTACATCAAGGTCGACTGAAGGATTAATACGTTGGCGAAAGAAACCGTTGTTCTGAATCATTTCGTCTGCACCAACACCAATGGTGTAGATTTTAACCCCTGCTTGCTTGGCAAGGTCGGCAGCTTTTCTCGGTTCGACTTCTCCTGCGGTATTCGCGCCATCTGTCAGCAATATGACGACTCGCTGAGATTCGGGTCGATCTTTTAAGCGCTTAATCGATAAGCCAATGGCATCACCAATAGCTGTTTGCTTGCCCGCAAAACCTAATTGGGCTTCTTGTAATAGACGGTTAACGGTTTTTCTGTCGAAGGTCAGAGGTGATTGTAAATAAGCTTGTGAGCCAAACAGAATAAGACCTAGGCGGTCGTTTAAGCGTCTTTCTAAAAATTCTCCGACCACATCCTTGACGACCACTATACGAGAGGTTTGTTTGCGATCAATTACCATGTCTTCCAGTTCCATGCTGCCGGAAATGTCGACGGCAACAAGCAAGTCACGGCCACTGGTTGGAATTGATATGGCATCGCCTACCCATTGCGGTTTTGCTGCCGCACCAACTAAGAGAATCCAGATTAGTGCCAGTGGAATGATGGTAATCCAAGCACTGTTGTGCGACAGAGTTCGGCCTTCGTGTATGGCGTTTTCGGCACGCTGGTAAAAGGGCACGCGTAGGGCTGCGTCCTCACGTTTTGAGCGCGGGATTAATAGAATGATCAGAAAAGGGAGGGGCAGAAACATTAAGACCAGGGGCCAGTCAAAATTAAACATGGTTGTCACCACTTAATTGCATCCACGGCACGTGCTTAAGGCGCGAACGGGGTTTGTGGTGTTTTATCCAATGCTGCGCATAGCTGATCAACTTTTCGATATGTTCTTTGGCTTTTTCTTCATGGTCATTATTTGTATTGGACTGATATAACAGCGACTCGATGGCATTCCCTAATGAATCATCTGCATCAGGTTTTTTCATGGTGCTATCGATTAGATCTATCCATTGTTTGCCGAATGTTCCTGCAATTTTTAAGCGGGAATCGGGATATGCGGTAAAAAATGACCGTTTGAGGAGGACGATAATCTGCTTGCATTGCTCGCTTGCGTCCAATGAGTCTTGCCCTGATATGTCGGCAAGTGCATTTAATGCATGCTTTCGATAGCGGTTGGCCTTAATTCTCGCGACGATGCAAAGGGTACAGGTGCTTGTCAGTAAGATAATTAAGAATGCTAAAACCCACCAACCGGGAGCGGGAGGCCACCAGCCTTGTGCTGTCGGCGCTACAACATCGTGTAATTGTGCGAGTAATTGTTCACGTGGGTCGGCGCCTTGTCCTCCGCCAGGCATACCTGGAAACTGCGCAAAGTCCATGTTGAACAACGAAGATTCGAACGCTGAAAGTAAGCGGGAAATAGTCAAACTCAAAACATTGAGTTCTGATAAAGCTTCCACCGTTAAAGAGGAAAGTGATTGAGCAAGAAAAGATACCATTAACGCTTCCCCCTTCTTTTTCTTCGAGAGCAAAAGAAATCGTGAACCAATGAATCAACTGAGTTAGCCACTGAGGTAGAAGCAAAATTGGTCCGTGATTGGCCGCATGCTTGCTTCAATACGAGCCGCTGTTGTTCGAAACTATTGTGGTACTCATCCAAAAACTTATTCGATTGTCCGGCGATATTGAGTTTTTGTTGGCCGTTGGTAATGGATAAAAACTTATCTGCGGGTAGCGATTCTTCTAATGGATCGTAAATATGGACGGCAGTGAGATCGCAGTGACGGGATAATATTGATAAGGGTTCCCTGCAAGCTTCGTTAAAATCGTGAAAGTCACTGATAATAAAAACAGCACTGCCAGGTTTGGCCACGCGACGAATATCATTGAGCATATCTTCCATGGAGTTTTTTGCTGGCGGAGCAACGGGGGAGTTCAGTTGGTGATTGTATTCTACTAATTGGTGTATCAATGAAAGCGCCGCATGCTTTCCGCGTCGTGCACGTGTGTCGGTTTGGCCATTATCAGAAAATATGAGGGCACCGATACGGTCATTGTTTTGCAGTGCTGCCCAGGCAATCGTCGTTGCTATTTTTGCTGCGTACACGGATTTAAACTGATTCACACTGCCAAAAAACATGGGCGAACGTTGATCGACGAGTAAATATACTGGGCGCTCGCGTTCTTCTTGAAACAGTTTGGTGTAGGGTTTTTGTGTTCTGGCTGTCACTCGCCAGTCAATGTTTCTGACATCGTCGCCAACTTGATAGGGGCGAACCTCCGCAAATTCCATCCCTCGACCGCGAAAACTGGTGCGGCTGTCACCATCGATCAAGGCAACGCTTTTTCGATTGGTTTCTAGAGATATATCTTTTGCGAGGTGGCGTAGCTGTAGAAGCGCATCTACAGAAACGTAGACGCCTTCGGGGGCTGTAGTATCACTTCCAAATTGCATGATCTAGTTTGTATCCGCTAAAACGAGATTACGCGACGGGAACGCGGAGGATTAATTCATCAATTATTTTGTCGGGAGTTTGGCCATTGGCCTCGGCTTCGAAGCTGAGGATTAAGCGGTGGCGAAATACATCGTGGAGTATTGCGCGGACATCGTCTGGGCTGACGTAATCACGTCCATTTAGAAAAGCATGTGCGCGTGAGCAGCGATCGAGGCTGATGGTGGCTCGGGGACTGACGCCAAACTCTAACCAGCGAGCAAGGTCATCGCCATAGGACACAGGGTTACGTGTCGCTTGAGTGAGCTGAATAATATACTCCTCAACGGCATCGGACATATGGATAGCAAGGCTCTCTTCTCGCGCTTGAAAGAGCGTTTTTTGGCTAACGGTCGCGTCTAATGTAGTCCCGACGGAGTCTTTCCTGGCCTCTTGTCGACTTAACCTAAGGATCTCACGTTCTGCCTTGGCATCGGGAAAGTCGACGCGTACATGCATTAAAAAGCGGTCGAGCTGAGCTTCTGGAAGGGGGTAGGTTCCTTCTTGCTCGATGGGGTTTTGGGTCGCCATGACCAAAAACAAGTCGGGCAGAGGGTAGGTTGTTTTTCCCACGCTGATCTGTCCTTCGCCCATGGCTTCTAGTAAAGCCGATTGCACTTTTGCTGGCGCTCGGTTGATTTCATCGGCCAGTACCAAGTTATGAAAGATCGGGCCTTGTTGAAATTCAAAGGTCGCCGTTTCTGGGCGGTAAATATCGGTACCGGTAATATCGGATGGGAGGAGGTCGGGCGTAAATTGTACGCGGTGAAAGTCGCCTTCGATGCCTTCCGAGAGGGTTTTGATGGCCTTCGTTTTTGCCAGGCCGGGCGCGCCTTCTACTAATAAATGGCCATCGGCGATGAGGGCAATTAGTAAGCGTTCGATTAAGGCGGGTTGACCAACAATTTGACTATCGAGCCAAGTTTTCAGTGTGTTTAATTCAGTTAGCGTCGACATTTTTGTGTTTCTACCTTATGGCCGTGAGCTGCGATTTTCTTATCGAATCGCTGTTGTGTTAATTCAGAGCTTCCCTAGACCTCAACTTTATTCTGTGAGTTCCCTTGGTCTAGCCTCGTTCACCGACAAAACGGTGCAAATCGCTGCAAAATTAGGCGTTTTCATCGAGATTAGGCCCAATCTAAGCGGTTTTTATGAACTATTCTTATGTAAGGCCACAATTACCAATATCAATAGTCTTACGGCCATAAATAATGAGGGAATTGCGGTGGAAATCAATGCTAGCCACGTCGACAACTGTGCGGAGCTGATCAAAAACTATACCTCCTTTGCAAAAAAGGCGTTTAAGGAGGGTGAGGTAAAGCAGCTTCTTGCGTTTGCTGAGCCATATTTGAAGTTTTTCCCTATTGATGCCTGGGTTGGTCGCGAGATGAGCGATCTTCATGGCTTTTTATATGGCCTTATGGTTTTACTGCAAAAGGATTTGGAGGATGGGCCGCGTGTTCAAGTGTTTAATCCCAATCTTGATGAGCATGGATGGATGTGTGGCAGGACCGTTATTACCGTTATCCAGAAAGATATGCCTTTTCTGGTGGATTCCATTCGGTTGGAATTGAATCGGAGAGAGATCCCCATTCATGTTGTGCAAAGTTTTGTGATGTCGGCTCAGCGTGATGATGAGGGGCAATTTCAGTCTCTCGAAACAGGAGCTACTGATAAAAGTAAAAGGGAGGCGTTGATTTATGTTGAAATCAACCTGCATACCGATGAATCTCAATTGGTCAGTATCCGTCAGTCAATAGATGATGTATTGAAGGATATTGTTAATGTCGTAAGTGATTACCAAACGATTGTGGCGCGTCTGGGTATTGCAAAGGTGAACATTCACGAACATTGTCCGCACGCCAAAGAGTCTTTTGCCTTCCTTCAGTGGTTACAACAATCTCATTTTACATTTATGGGGTATAGAGATTACGACCTTGTTGAAGTCGGTCGAAAAAAGGGGCTGAAAGAAGCGGTTGAGCATCGTTTAGGCATTTTCCGAAAATTAGAAAGTAACAGTTCCGATGTTATTTTAATCGATTCGAATGAAGGGATGAAGGCTTTTCATAAAAGTGACGATGTGGTTTTCTTTTCTAAATCCGCAACGCGTTCGAATGTTCATCGTGGTGTTTATCCTGATTATATAGCGGTGAAAAAGTATGGTGATGATGGTGAAGTCTGTGGCGAATTCCGGTTTTTAGGCTTGTTTACATATACCGTATTTAACTTATCACCCCTAAAAATTCCGTTAATGCGGAAGAAAGTCAAAAATGTTATTACACGCACTGGGTTGGATACGAGTGGCTATTATGGGAAAAACTTGTTGCGTGTGATTGAGAGCTTTCCGAGGGAAGAAATCTTTCAGTCAGATGAAGATACTTTGTACAAAAATATCTGGAATATTACGTCTATCAATGAACGCCATATTGTGCGATTGATTGTGCGTAAGGACGCTTTTGGTAGTTTTGTTAACTGCATGGTTTACGTCCCTAAGGATTTATACAATACGCGTATTCGCCTAAAAATAGAACGTTTGATTGGTGATGCGCTGGGTAGCCGGGAATGTGATTCTACAACGCATTTTTCAGAGTCGACATTGGCGCGGGCACAGTTTGTTTTTCGTGTTGATGAAAGTAGTCAGCGCAATATTGATGTTGATGCCTTAGAAAAATCTATTCGGGATGTTATCAAAAACTGGGAAGAGCATTTGCAGCTTGCGTTAATCGATTTTTTTGGTGAGGCTCGCGGAATTGATTATTATAATCGCTATCACTTTTCATTCTCACAAAGTTATCAAGAGCAGTTTGATCCTCGCTCTGCGGTTACTGATATTGAAATGCTCGAAACCTTGTGTTTCGATAATGATGTCGCGATGAATCTATACCGCCCGATCGGCGTTGCAGAAGATACGATGCGTTTTAAAATTATGCATTTGAATGCAGCGTTAGAGTTGTCCGATGTTATCCCTATCTTGGAGAATTTAGGACTTCGTGTTTTGGGGGAGCACCCACATAAAATTGAAACGGCCGATCGTGGCGATGTGTGGTTACATGATTTCCAGCTTGCCTTTAGCTTACCTGTGGATGTGGATGTGCATGGGGTCCGATCCAATTTTGAAGAGGCGTTTTACAACACTTGGCGAGGAGGTAGTGAGAGTGACGCCTTTAATCGCTTGGTGTTGGGGGCCCGTTTGAATTGGCGAGAGGTGTCGATTCTTCGCGCTTATGCCAAGTATTTAAAGCAGATTGGATTTAATACCACGGAACGATTCATTGCCGACACATTGGTTCATCATCTGGATATTGCGCGAAATTTAATTGCACTATTTAAAGCCCGATTTGATCCTCGAATGCATAAAACTGATGATATGGGTGACGACCGAGCGGAGCGAATTAAGGGTAGTATCCTTGAAGCTTTGGATGGTGTGGCGAACTTAAATGAAGATCGAGCGCTTCGGCGTTACCTCGATTTAATGAGTGGAACATTGCGCACTAACTACTATCAAAAAGATGCAGATGGTAAAGATAAAAGTTATATATCGATTAAATTCAGCCCGCGTGAAATATCTGACATTCCTGAGCCTCGACCACTGTTTGAAATATTTGTTTACTCCCCCAGAGTGGAGGGGGTGCATTTACGAGGTGGAAAAGTTGCTCGCGGAGGTTTACGCTGGTCTGATCGATTGCAAGACTATCGCACTGAAGTCTTAGGTTTGGTAAAAGCTCAGCAGGTAAAAAATGCGGTGATTGTTCCTAACGGTGCGAAGGGTGGGTTCGTGGCTAAAGAACTCAGTAAGTCGATGTCGCGAGATGAGTTTTTTCAAGAGGGAGTCGCTTGCTATAAAATTTTTATTCAGGGATTGTTAGATGTTACGGATAACCTTGTGGATGGCAAGGTTGTTCCGCCTGTAAGTGTTGTCAGAAAAGATCCAGATGATGTTTATTTAGTTGTGGCAGCAGACAAAGGGACGGCAACTTTTTCCGATATTGCAAATGAAATTGCTACCAAGCATGGGTTTTGGCTGGGAGATGCATTCGCTTCGGGGGGCAGCCAGGGGTATGACCATAAGAAAATGGGTATTACGGCAAAAGGTGCTTGGGTTTCAGTCCAACGTCATTTTCGGGAAAAAGATGTTGATATTCAAGCGACTGACTTTACCGTAATTGGTGTTGGGGATATGGCCGGTGATGTTTTCGGTAATGGGATGTTACTGTCTGAGCATATTCGATTAACGGCGGCCTTTAACCACTTGCATATATTTATTGATCCTTCCCCTGAATCTGCTTCAAGCTTTAAAGAGCGCAAGCGTTTGTTTGAAACGCCGGGAACCAGCTGGGAAGATTACGATAAAAAACTGATATCTAAAGGTGGTGCGGTATTTTCTCGCGCTGCTAAATCGATAAAAATATCCAAGCAAATGAAAAGTGTATTTGCAATTGAGGCGGATAGCCTTGCGCCAAATGACTTAATTACAGCTCTGTTAAAAGCGCCTGTTGATTTGATTTGGAATGGTGGCATTGGCACATATGTAAAAGCCAGCTGGGAAACTCACTCCGATGTCGGCGATAAGGCTAACGATTGCTTGCGCGTGAATGGTGATGAGTTGCGTTGTAAAGTTTTTGGCGAAGGCGGAAATCTTGGTGTTACCCAGTTGGGGCGGGTGGAATTTGCACTTAATGGTGGAGCCTGTAATACCGACTTTATTGACAATGCTGCTGGGGTGGATTGCTCAGATCATGAAGTCAATATCAAAATATTATTGGACGAGTTAGTTGTCAACGGAGATCTTACGGGTAAGCAGCGTAATAATTTATTGGCGAGCATGACGGACGCCGTGTCCGCTCTGGTATTGCAAAACAATTATCGTCAAACAATGTCAATAAGTTTGGCAGAGCATGAGGTGATGCCACGGTTAACGGAATATCGCCGCTTTATTAACTTTTTAGAAGGTGAGGGGCGGCTGGATCGTCAGCTGGAGTTTTTGCCTAATGATGATGTTATTGTGGAACGTCAAGGTCAGGGTAAAGCGTTGGCGCGCCCAGAATTGTCGGTGTTGATATCTTATGCAAAAGTGATGCTGAAAGAAGAGTTGATTGCGTCGGATATTGCAGAAGATGCTTATATCGTCAAAGAAATTGAAACGGCATTTCCTGAAAAATTAAGAAAGAAATATCCCCATGAAATTTACCATCATCGCTTGCGACGAGAAATTGTTGGAACTCAGGTTGCGAATGATTTAATTAATAATTTGGGCGTTACTGCGGGTCATCGATTGCTAGAAACTACGGGGGCTTCATTAGCTGATATTGCTCGAGCGTATATTGTTTCGCGGGATATATTTCAGTTTGAAAAATTCCAGGGATATATCCAGTCGCTGGATAACAAAATGCCGGCTTCTTTTCAGTACAAGTTGATGGGTAGTATGGTACGCCGAGTTCGTCGTGGGACACGATGGTTTTTACGGAATAGACGCTCCGGGTTAAACCCGGCTAAAGAAGTCGCGATTTTTAAAGAAGGCGTTTTGGGGGTGCAGCAATTAACCTCTGAAGTGGTGACTGGGACTGCGAAAGATGAATGGGAGACGCGTCAGAAGTATTTGCTTTCCGAAGGTGTATTAAAGGAATGGGTGTTTCCCTTATCAATGCCTGATAACTTGTTTTCAGGTTTAAGCTTGGTTGAGGCCTCGATTATCAGTGAACAAAAGCTGTCAGAAGTGTCGCCTGTCTTTTTTCGCCTGCTGGAAGAGCTTGGTTTAAGTTGGTTCGCTACGCAGATATCAAATGTCCGGGTTGAATCGTACTGGCAAGCCCTGGCTCGTGAAAGTTTCATTGATGATTTAGAGGCTCAGTTAAGGAAGTTGACGGTGGCGTTGGCGCGTTTGCAAAAAGGCCGAGATTTGGATGAGGTCTTTGCTCTGTGGTCAGAGAAGAATCATTACCTTGTTAGCCGATGGCGTGGGATGGTTAATGAGGTTCAGGGCTCTCAAACCACGGATTACGCGATGTTCTCTGTTGCTATGCGGGAGCTTATTGACCTTGGGCAGGCTACGGATCATTGTGACCATTTGTAGGTCGTTGTTAAAAGTACTTCCCCCAATTGTGGATCCAGCCTGTAGCTTATGCCATCGTGGTTATAGGCTTGGGCTTTCGGCCTTGCTCTAAACACCTGTTTCTTTGCTCGTATCTGCGTAGGCTTTCTTCCCCTCAAATATTTTGACTATAGTGGTGATTGCTTTTGACGGGATTAAGCGCGTGGTCAAAACTCTTTGTGAGCCTCATCGGACGTTGGTGTTTTGGCTGCATTGGTCATTAGAGAATCCCAATTTGATGTCTGTTGTATTCAATGATTTTTGATTCAAATGTCCCTTTAGAATAAATTTCTCAACTATTTTCATCGCTACTGACACAATGCTGTCAGTAGCCCCCGAGTATAGTTTTCCTCGAAGTCTGAACTTATCTTATAACTTACTGATTTTAGAGGAAATTATGAATCATATACTTACGTGGTGCGAAATCCCTGTTACTGACATTAACCGAGCAAAAGCCTTTTATTCTGAAGTGCTTGATGTAAGCTTTCTAGACGAGTCGATGGATGGCTTTGATATGGCTATTTTTAGCGCTAACCCTGCGTTAGTGTCGGGGGCCTTAGTGAAGGGCGAGGGTTACAACCCCAATAAAACCGGGACAATCGCATACCTTAATGCTGGGGATGATTTGACTCCAGCACTAGATCGAGCGGTGAAATTAGGGAGGGAAGTTCTGCTTCCTAAAACAGCCATTAAGGACGGTGATTGCGGGCATTTTGCTCACGTTACGGATAGCGAAGGTAATAGAATTGGGCTTTACAGTATGAAGTAAGGCGAGAGGGCTAAGGACCCTATTAATATGAGGCGTGCAGACAGGCTTTTCCAAATTGTGCAGATTTTACGAAATCGGCGTTTGGTGACAGCAAAGAATCTTGCCGAACGTTTGGAGGTTTCGGAGCGAACGATTTACCGAGATATTCAAGATCTTAGTTTGTCTGGCGTTCCTGTGGAAGGCGAAGCAGGTGTGGGTTACAGGCTTCGTCATTCTCTCGATATTCCTCCCTTAATGTTCACTCAGGACGAGATTCAGGCAATTGTCCTCGGCGCCCGAATGGTGGGATCTTGGGGTGGTAAGGAGCTAGCGAAAGCAGGGCTGTCTGCAATTGATAAAATTGAGGGGGCTTTGCCTGAGAACCTGCGCAGCCTGGCTCAAGAAAGTCATTTGTATGCCTACCCTTTTAATTTTGAGTCTGAAACTTTCAGTAATATTGATGTTTTACGCAGTGCGATTAACGCAAAGCAACAAATTGAATTTGACTATACCCGTGAAGATGGTCAAAGCAGTAGCAGGGTGGTAAACCCTTTGGCGTTGTATTTTTGGGGGAGGGTCTGGACCTTAACCTCATGGTGCCAGTTAAGGATGGAATTTAGGAATTTTCGCATCGATCGTATGGTGTGTGTGCGATCGCTAGAGGTTCATTTTACGGATGAAAAAGGACGTACGTTAAACGACTATATCGCGTTGATGAAACGTCAGTGCCAATAATTGTCTGATCAAGTCGAGTCTCTTTTTTGCATTCTTCATCAATTCCGTACTTAGCGTTTTGAGGGGCTTCTTCTCCGAGCCTTTACTTTTCTGTGGCGTACTGTTGAGCACATCTGAAGATGTTATTCGTGCCAATGCGTCGAAATTCTATACATTATGACATCTCATACATTTGAATGGCCTCATAAACTCTCTCCAGCTTGTTGAAATTAAAGCGGTTTTCTATTTTGGCTTGTTTTATGCATGAGCACATCTATATTAAGAATAAAAGCTGCGTAAACCATTTAGAGTTATAACGAATGAATGTAAAAGTATTATTGATGGCTGTGTTGGCTTCGCTATTGGCTGCTCCAGTCAGCGCGTTGACAGTTGATTTTGATTTACTTGATCCTGTTTCTACGGAAGGAGCAATCGGTGATTTTTCTGACGCCCTAAATTATCAGTCAGGCGGAATCGGGTTGCAGGTGAGTGGATGGTCTAGTGGTGGCGATCGCTATAATCCTTTTGCAGGTATTCAAGAAGCCAAAGTGGGTATGAATAGTCGAGGTTTGGGCGTTGAGCGTCGAGGCGGCAAGCGTGGAAACATCGATAACATTGGTTTAGATTTTGATTTTTTGATGTTGGAATTTGATAGTGAGGTTACGCTTTCATCCGTTGGCGTTAGTTTTATCCCTAAGTATGCTGATAGTGATGTTTCGTTAGGCTCTATTGATGAGTTTGGTGTTTGGTCTGTTGGTAATATTTATGATGCGGAGTTAGGCGCTAACGCAACGAATGCTACTGCCACTTCTTCAACTTGGTTGATTGGCGCATTCCATCCCTTGTTCGGCATAACAGAAGATTTTTCTTGGGATGCTTTTAGGATTGATCAGATATCAGTAAACGTTAGTGCGGTGCCTTTGCCTGCGGCGTTTTGGTTTTTGGCTTCTGGCCTCGGTATGATTGGTTTTTATCGACGTAAAGCGAAAGCCTAGAACATAATAAAGAACGAAAAAAGCGACTTTATAGTCGCTTTTTTTATGCCTGAAATTTCGTACGGGGGACGGAATAAACGGGATACGGGATACGGGATACGGGATACGGGATACGGGATACGGGATACGGGATACGGGATACGGGATACGGGATACGGGATACGGGATACGGGATGCGGGATGCGGGATTGATGTGGGGTACGGGATTGATGTGGGGTACGGGGTATTGGGTGCTGGTTCGGTGTGAAAAATCCATCTTGGGGTAATGGGCAGAAGCTTGGGATACTCTCTGGGCGATGCACTGTATTTTTCTCCTTGAGTGCTTTCTCGCCTTATCCGTTTGTATTTCCTTATGCGTTGCTCTTCTATTTTACTTCCGTGTTTTTGTTGGGCGGGTGTTTTTCGCCCAAAGAGTATCCCAAGCTTTTGTCCTGATGGTGAGTTTGTGTTTTAAAAAGGACCCGGTGTGTAACCGGGCCAAACTCTCAGGGCTACTGTGTTGTTCTACTGCTGTGAAACATTAGAACGAATCAGGTATTTAGGGGTTGCTAGCGATTTCATTGTTTTCGCTAAATACTTCAATGTGTACGCGGCGTTCAAAGGCGTGTTGGTCGTTGTTACCATTTATGGCAGTAGCAAGGCTGGAACCGTGTGAGTGAATGTCGATACGGTCTTCTTCGATACCTTGATCAATAAATGCTTGTGCGACGGTTTTGGCGCGTTCTGCTGAGAGCACGTTGTTGTATTCGTCTGTACCACGAGGATCTGCATGCCCGTCGAGTCGGATTCTTAGCTCTGGGTTGCTATCTAAGTATTCTGTTAGGGATTTAATGCGTTGTTGGTCTTGGAAGGTGAGTGTGTCTTCGCCGGTAGAAAACATGACTTGGAATTCCAATTTTTTAGCGATTCGACCTTGTAGGTCGACGATGGCGACTTCTTTACTTTCCATTGTTTGTTCCAGTTGGTCGACTTCTTCGGCGAGGGCGATTTTTGCTTCGAAGGTTTTTTGATTCTTGTCGATCAAAAATGCTCCGCTTATTGCGCCGATGAACATTCCGATGGGGCCGCCTGCGAGAGCGCCTGCGATGGTGGTGGCCGCGAATGTGGATATGTGTCTCGCGTCTTCTCCGCGTTGCTCGTTGGCTTGTGCTGGTAGTGCTAGTGTTGCTGAGATTACGATGGCTGATACTAAAGTTAATTTTTTCATGACTGTTGACCCTTTGGTTTGGATAAGTTGTTTTCTTTAATTTACGATAATCATTAAACAGGGAAAAACGGGCAGGTTGATGGTTGGATTCAGGCGGTGTGACGATGGATTGTGGCGAATAATGGGTGACGGGTGACGGGTGACGGGTGACGGGTGACTGGGGATTTTCAGTGTGTGTGGTAGAGAAATTGTATTCTTTACTGGTGTAGGTCGACGTTAAATAGTCTTTTGCTGGTTTGATAATGCCATATATCGAATGATTCGTTCATTTGCCTGGAAGTGTTTAGTTGGTATTGGGTGAGATGGTATTGAAAATTCCAGCTAATTCTCGATGTTGATACGGGTTTTGGGCTTGTGAATTTTATGCTGTGGGTGACTTGTGAAAACGCATCATTCATGGCTCAATGCCCACGCCTAACGATTTTCCGTATCTATTTAGTGAGTAATTATATTGTCATCTGATCAAAAAATAACTCCAAAATCTAAACCAAGCTTATTGCGTTCCAGTGCTGTGGTTTCCAGCATGACGATGATTTCGCGTGTGTTGGGTTTGCTGCGGGATATAGTGTTTGCGCCGTTATTGGGGGCGGGTGGAAGTGCCGATGCGTTTTTCGTCGCGTTTAAAATACCTAATTTTTTAAGACGCTTGTTTGCTGAGGGGGCGTTTGCTCAGGCATTTGTGCCGGTGCTCTCGGAGTATCGGGCGAACGGTAGTGTGGCGGCTGTTCGGCATTTTATCGATCGGGTGGCGGGTTGCTTGGGCGTTACCCTTATTGCGTTAACGGCTTTTGTGGTGGTGGCTTCTCCAGTGGTGACGTCGATTTTCGGCGCGGGGTTTTTACTTGCGCACCCAGAGCAGTTTGGTTTAGCGTCAGATCTGCTCAGAATTACCTTTCCTTATTTGTTGCTGATATCGCTTACTGGTTTTGCTGGGGCTATTTTAAACAGTTACGACAAGTTTGCTGTGCCTGCGTTTACCCCTGTATTTTTAAATGTGGTGCTGATTATTGCGGCTATGTTTGTTTCCCCGTTATTTGAGGAGCCTGTATTTGCTTTGGCTTGGGGGGTGCTGGTGGCTGGGGTTATTCAGTTTGCTTTCCAGGTTCCATTCTTGATGCGTTTGGGGCTTTTGCCTCATCCCAAGGTGGATTGGTCTGATGAGTCTGTGCGTAAGGTGTTGCGCTTGATGGCTCCGGCAATGTTTGGGGTTTCGGTAAGTCAGATTAATTTAATGTTAGATACGATTTTGGCTACATTTTTACCCAGCGGCAGTATTTCGTGGCTGTATTTTTCGGATCGATTGGTGGAGCTGCCTTTGGGTGTTTTTGGTGTGGGCATAGCCACAGTGATTTTGCCTAATCTCTCGCGCTTAGGAGAGAAGAGTGGTCAGCAATTCAGTGACACTTTGGATTGGGCGATCAAAATGGTGTTGTTGATTGCTTTGCCGTCAGCCTTTGCGTTGGTGATTTTGGCTAAGCCCTTACTGTTCACATTGTTTCAATACGGCCAGTATTCACCTAGCGATGTGGTGATGGCGTCGTATAGTTTGCAGGCATACGCTTTGGGGCTTGCGGCTTTCATGCTGATTAAAGTTTTGGTGAGTGGGTTCTTTTCGCGTAAAGATATGAAAACGCCAGTACGTATCGGTATTATTGCCATGGCTGTGAACATGGTATTTAACATTGCGTTAGTGGTGCCGTTGCATTTTATATGGCAAATCGGACATGCCGGTTTGGCTTTGGCAACAGCGGCATCAGCATTTTTAAATGCTGGATTACTGTTTCGTGCTCTAAGGAAGGAAGGTGTTTATAGGGACGCAAAGGGCTGGCCTGGTTTTGCTTTGAGGGCTGGATTGGCGAATGGTTTGATGGTTATTTCTCTCTTGGCTCTGTCGTATGTATTGCCTACGTTTGTTAATTTGGAGTGGTGGGACAGAGTATTGAACCTTGCAGTCTATGTGGGTGTCGGTTTTATCGCTTACGTTGGAGCTCTGATAGCTTCTGGTATGCGCATGCGGGATTTAAAGCTGAAAGGCGCAGAATAGCCTGGTTCTACGGATGATCCTTAAGCCTGCCTAAGGTATACTTCCCGGCTTTATTTGGCAGTGATCCGCATGGGGAATCCTGAGTTTTTACACAGTCTCAAAAGCCTTAAGGCCAGACATCGCGGTTGCGTCGCGACGATTGGTTCTTTTGACGGCGTCCATCGTGGGCATCAGGTGGTGTTGGAGCAGGTTAAAACTAAGGCAAAAGCGTTAAATCTCCCTTCTTTGGTGATGGTCTTCGAGCCTCAGCCTCACGAATATTTTTCTCGGGAGACTGCTCCTGCGAGGCTTATGCGTTTGCGCGAGAAAGTCTCCGCGTTATTTGCAGAGGGGATCGATCGCGTGCTGTGTTTGCGATTTGATGAGTCTTTGAGGACGCTTACCGCCAAGGCTTATATTGATGAAGTCTTGATCAAAGGCTTGGCCGTCAAGCACTTGGTTATTGGTGATGATTTTCATTTTGGTTGTGATCGTTCGGGTGATTTCGACATGTTGTGCGAAGCGGGTAAAGCCAATGGTTTTACCGTCTGTGATACGCAAACGCAGTTGGATGATGGGGAGCGAATCAGTAGTACGCGGATACGTAAGCTGCTCAATGAGGATCGCTTAGCGGATACAGCCGATTTGTTGGGTCGGGATTACAGCGTGAGTGGGCGCGTGGTCTATGGTAAACAGCTGGGTCGGAAGTTGGGTTTTCCCACGTTAAATATAGGCTTGGGAAGGCATCGTACTCCTGTGCAGGGTATTTATGCTGTAGATGTTTATCCCGCTGGGGAAACCTGGGGAGTGTCTTGGGAAGGTGTCGCGAATGTCGGTGTAAGGCCGACTGTTGAAGATGCGGCGAAGCCTTTACTTGAGGTCCATTTATTGGATGTGGAAGTTGACCTCTATGGGCAATTTATGACGGTGGTTTTTAAACAAAAAATCCGTCAAGAAGAGAAGTTTGCGAATATCCAAGATTTAAAATTGCAAATTGGAAAAGATTGTGAGGCCGCACGAGCCTATTTTAAATCACGAGAAAATTGATCAGACAAGATCGCGTGAATCAAATTAATTACTTTACCGTTAGGATATAGAAAGAGACGTCATGACCGATTATAAATCGACACTTAATCTACCTGTTACAAAGTTTGCGATGAAAGCAAACCTCGCCCAGCGTGAGCCGCAAAGGCTTAAACAATGGACTGAGCAAGATCTTTACGGTCAAATTCGTAAAGCGCGTGAAGGTGCAGAAAAATTTATTCTTCATGACGGTCCTCCCTACGCTAATGGTGATATTCATATTGGCCATGCATTAAATAAGATTCTAAAAGATATTATCGTTAAATCGAAAACCCTGAGCGGATTCGATGCGCCTTATGTTCCAGGTTGGGACTGTCATGGTTTGCCGATTGAAAACATGGTAGAAAAAAAGAAGGGCAAAGCCGGAGTCAAAATCGACTTTGCGGCTTTCCGTAAAGAGTGTCGTAAATATGCTGCTAAGCAGGTTGAAGGGCAGAAGAAGGATTTTATTCGTCTAGGCATTTTGGGCGAATGGGATCGACCTTACTTAACGATGGATTTTCAAACGGAAGCAGATACTGTTCGCTCCTTAGGTAAAATTGCGGAAAATGGCCATCTCGTAAAAGGCTATAAGCCTGTTTACTGGAGTGTGGTCGGTGGTTCTGCTTTAGCGGAAGCGGAAGTGGAATATCAGGATAAAACGTCTTATTCAATCGATGTGCGCTTTCCCGTAGTAGATGTTGCGGAATTCGAAAAGCGCGTAGGTTCTTTGGGTGGTTCGGGTAAGATTTCAGTTGTGATCTGGACGACTACTCCATGGACGTTACCGGTAAATCAAGCGGTAAGCTTAAATCCAGAATTGGATTATGTCGTATTACAAAATGGCGATGAACGAATTGTCGTTGCAGAAGCTCTGCAAGAGTCGGTTGCACAGCGAGCAGAGCTTGAGAATCTGCAAGAAGTTGCACGATTTAAAGGTGATGTATTAGAGCATCTTGCGTTACAGCATCCATTTTACGATAAGGAAGTGCCAGTAATATTGGGCGACCATGTAACGATAGATGCGGGAACGGGTTGTGTACATACCGCACCGGATCATGGCGTAGACGATTTTAATGTGGGTAAAAGGTACGATATTGGTACACTTAACTATATCAATGGGGCGGGCATTTATCGTAAAGAAGTGCCTGTCTTCGCTGGCGAACACGTTTATAAGGTTGACGAAAAAGTTGTTGCGCTTATGGTCGAAAACGGATCGTTACTGCACCAAGAAAAATTCTCGCACAGTTATCCTCATTGTTGGCGAACAAAAACGCCATTGATTTACCGCGCAACGCCACAGTGGTTTATCAGCATGAGTAAAAAAAATCTGCTTAGCGATGTGAAAAAACAAGTCGATAATATTGGCTGGGTTCCTGAGTGGGGCGAAGCCCGTATTCGGTCTATGTTAGATTCCAGTCCTGATTGGTGTGTTTCCCGTCAGCGCACTTGGGGTGTTCCGATTACTTTGTTTGTTGATAAGGATACGGAAGAGTTGCACCCTGAAACTCCTCGATTAATCGAAGAAGTTGCGAAGCTTATTGAGCGTGATGGTATAGAAGCTTGGTTCGAATTAGACGCTAAAGATTTGTTGGGTGATGAGGCAGAGCAGTATCAAAAAACGACCGACACCTTAGATGTTTGGTTTGATTCTGGTGTTACGCATTTCTCAGTGTTGAAACAACGCGATAATTTGTCCTACCCAGCAGATTTGTATTTGGAAGGCTCGGATCAGCATCGTGGTTGGTTTCAATCGTCTTTAAAAACAGCGATGGCAATTAATGGTTCTGCACCGTATAAACAGGTATTGACCCATGGCTTCACCGTCGACAAAGACGGGAAGAAACAATCGAAATCATTGGGTAACACGATATCCCCACAAAAAATCACTAATGACCTTGGTGCTGATGTGTTACGTCTATGGGTGTCGGCTACAGATTTCAGCAGTGATATGAGCGTTTACGATGAGGTGCTTAAGCGAACAGCCGATTCCTATCGTCGCATGCGCAATACTGCACGATTCTTTTTATCAAACCTTAGCGGCTTTGATCCTGAAAAAGATGCTGTGCCATTCGATCAGTTGGTTTCCTTGGATAAGTGGGCGATCGACAGAGCTGCGCAATTACAGAAAGAAATTATTGCCAGTTACGACAGTTATCAATTGCATCAAATTTATCAAAAACTTCATAATTTTTGCATTGTCGATATGGGTGGTTTCTATTTAGACGTCATTAAAGATCGTCAGTACACAACGCCAGAAGATAGTCATGCACGTCGTTCCGCCCAGACAGCGCTTTATCATATCGTGAGTGCTTTTGTACGCTGGATTGCTCCCATCCTATCTTTCACCGCAGATGAAATTTGGGAGGAGATTCCTGGAGAGAATAAGGGGTCTGTCTTTGCTGCACATTGGTGGCCGCTTGAAGAGTTATCGGATGCCGATAAGTTAGGCCGTAGCTATTGGGAAACTGTATTTAACGTTAAAACTGCAGTAAATAAAGCGATCGAAGAAAAACGTAAAGATGGCCTCGGTAGTTCTCTTGCCGCAGACGTTAAGCTCTTCTGTTCAGCTGATTTGACAACTGAGTTAGTAAAAATTGAAGATGAGTTACGTTTTGCCTTGATGTGCTCCAAAGTAACGGTTTTACCTCATGATCAAGGCTCTGATGCTTCTGATACAGACGTTGATGGTTTGAAGGTCAGCGTGAAGAAATCTGAGCATGATAAGTGTGCTCGTTGTTGGCATTTTCGTGAGGACGTTGGTTCGGTTGCAGAGCATCCTGAGATCTGTCAGCGCTGCGTTACTAATATTGACGGAGAAGGAGAGTCGCGTGACTATTGCTGATCAGCAAAACGGTCGTCGTTGGTTGATCCTTTGGTATGGGATTGCTTTGGTGGTTGTTGTATTTGATTTATTCACCAAACAGTTAGCCAGCAATGCTTTGGTGTTACACGAGCGTATTAATATATTCCCCTTTTTCGATATCACCTTACGTCACAATTATGGTGCGGCTTTTAGCTTTTTAGCGGGAGAAGGCGGTTGGCAGGTGTGGTTTTTTGGCATTTTAGCCGGAGCCGTGAGTTTGGGGATTGCCGTTTGGATAGCCAAAATTGGTTCAAGAAAAAGCTTAGAGGTTTTGGGCTTGTCACTTATTTTAGGTGGAGCCTTAGGTAATTTATACGATCGCGCTACATTAGGTTATGTGGTCGATTTTATTTTAGTGTATTACGACGATTATCAATTTCCGGCTTTTAATGTTGCTGACTCGGCTATTACATTGGGTGCTGGAGTATTACTGCTGGATGCGTTCTTTGGTATGAAAAAAGCTAAACTAGAAAAGGCTGAAAATCCTAACGCTGTCGAGGCAAAAACAAAATGACATCAGAATTAGCAATTGGCGAAGGCACAAAAGTAACGCTGCATTTTTCATTAGAAATGGAAAACGGTGACATTATCGATTCGAATTTTGATAAAAAGGCGCCAACATTCACCTTTGGTGATGGTAGTTTGATGGGCGGTTTTGAAGAAGTGATTGTCGGTATGGTGGCAGGCGATAAGAATAGCTTTACTATTCCGCCGGAAAAAGGCTTTGGACAGCCTAATGACAGTAATCTTCAAACGGTTAGCCGCGCGTCCTTTGATTCAGATATGGAGTTGGAGGAAGGCTTGGTTGTGTCGTTTGCAGACCCAAAGGGCGGTGAATTTCCTGGTGTTGTAAAATCCTTTGATGACGATGAGGTGGAGATTGATTTTAATCATCCTCTTTCCGGGCGTACGATTATTTTTAACGTCGAAATACTTGACGTTAACCCATCTGTTACTCATTAGTTTTGTCGACTTTATAGGTCCCTAATGGAAATTAAGTTAGCTAACCCCCGTGGTTTCTGTGCTGGTGTTGACCGCGCTATTGATATTGTGAATAAAGCCCTTGATGTCTTCGGTGCTCCTATTTACGTTCGTCATGAGGTTGTTCACAATAAATTCGTTGTTGAGAGCCTGAAGGAACGTGGTGCAGTTTTTGTCGATGAGTTAGATGCTGTGCCTGATGATGTTATTGTTATTTTTAGCGCGCACGGTGTTTCTCAATCGGTTCGTAATGAGGCTAAGACTCGTGGTTTAAAGGTATTTGATGCGACCTGTCCTCTAGTGACAAAAGTCCATATGGAAGTTGCTAAGTATAGTAACGATGGTCGTGAGTGTATCTTGATTGGGCATCATGGCCATCCTGAAGTGGAAGGCACAATGGGGCAGTATGATGCTTCTAATGGGGGCGCTATTTACTTGGTTGAGGATGAAGACGACGTCGATAGTTTGAAGGTTGTTGATGAAAACAACTTGTCCTACGTCACACAAACTACACTCTCCATGGATGATGCGGCCAAGGTAATTGAACTCCTTCGAAAGCGTTTCCCTACTGTTCAAGGCCCTAAAAAAGACGATATATGTTATGCCACGCAAAATCGTCAAGATGCGGTTAAACAATTGGCACTTGAGTGCGATTTGGTGTTGGTTGTTGGCTCGCCGAATAGTTCTAACTCGAATCGTTTACGAGAGCTTGCGGAACGGTGCGGTGCGATATCCTACTTAATTGATGGCCCTGAAGATTTAAATGAGCGCTGGTTTGACTCTGCAAAGTCGGTAGGGATTACTGCTGGAGCATCAGCGCCGGAAGTGTTGGTAGCTGATGTTATTAGTGGGTTAAAGACCTTAGGCGCTTCTGAGCCTGTCGAGCTTTCTGGGCGTGAGGAAAATATTAGTTTTTCATTGCCGAAAGAACTTAGGTAACAATAAAATAGTTTTTGCGCCACCTTGTGAGAACTGCTTCTCATGTTAGATAAGTGTTTTCCAACTTTTGAGTGTCTCCCTTTATAGTGCGTGAACTTTTGGAAAATGAAGGAAAGTCCACGGATGGATTGTGTCGTAAAAGTAAAAAAGTCTAGATCAACGCTTCAGAATAATGTCACTCGTAAATCAAATGATTTTATTATTTTGGGACGAATGGTGATTCGTTCTGTTTTGACTGCTATCGCTGCTCCTTGCTTTATTCTAAGTATAAAGTGTAATGCTGCTCTTTCTGAACGGCGAGACGCTAAAATCATATATTGTTTTCGCTTTCAGAGACTATCTCTATTGCTTCTGTTTGAGCTTGGGGGGCGGGCATATTTTCTCCTCAGTGAGAGGCAAGTTAGTACTGTGCCTTTTGCTTTCTGACAGTCCGATAACGATGGGTGTTTTGCCTGGTAGATACAAATAAATCTAACTGGGCAAGGCATAGAGTCAGTCACGTTACAAACGGTATTCATGGAAATTCCAATGGAGTGGATTTCAGATGTTCAACAATCAATGTTGTTATACACGCTTTGGCCCCGGTTCCAGAGGCCTTCATTGTCAGCCAGGATTTTCTTTGGTTGAGGTGTTAGTCGCAGCGTTAATCCTTGGGGTCGGGCTGATGGGGATTTTGGGGCTGCAAGTACGTTCTATTCAATTTAATCAGCAAGCCTATTATTACAGCCAGGCCAATATATTGCTGCAGGATATATCCGAGCGCATGCGCACAAATAAGGGGGCTTCCGCTCGTTATCGAACTGAAATTGGCCAAGAGCTTTCGGGGTCTGAAAATTGCGCTTCGAGTAGTTGTTCATCTCAACAAATAGCCGCGTGGGATTTGGAGGATTGGAAAAACCACGTTAAGCGAGCACTTCCCAATGGTGATGCAAAAATCAGCGCTGTTTCTGGCGGTGTTGTGGTGACTGTGGAATTTGATGGCGGCAATCGATTTTTAAATGGCGGAGTGCAGGAGTCGTTAAGTCTCGTGGTTTATCCATGAGACGCTTTATAAAGAAAAAAACTCTGCGCTCTTCTTATGGATTTTCTGGAAGTGTTAATTCTGCTGGCGTGACGCTAGTCGAATTATTGGTGGCAATGTTTATAGGTCTTTTTATTCTGAGCGGTGCTGTTTCTGTAATGGTGGGCAGTAAAAATAATTTTGTAATGGAACAAGAAATTGCGTTTATTCAGGAAAATGCTCGATTTCTTGCTAGCGAACTGGGTCATGAGATTCGCATGGCCGGGTATTTTGGTTGCAGTACTTCAGCTGATCTAACTAACACTCTGAATCATGACGTTGGTGGCTGGATGTACGCGAGTAAGGGTGTACAAGGTTATGAGGTGTCTGACGCTGGAGCTAGTGCGCTACCAACAGAGTTTTCTGATGCGAGAGAAAATACGGATGTACTCATTATTAATCGAGGTGAATTATCTGAGTCGTTACGAGTTTCGTATCATGAGGCTGTGAGAAGTCGTATGAGGTTGTCACAAACTCATGCTTTTAACGCCGGAGATATTTTAATGGTCGAAGATACTTCCTGTTCAAGAACATTGATTTTTAAAATGATAGGACCTGCGAGTAGGTCCAGATTGGTAGAGTATGCTGCTGGCGCTCCAGTTTACGGCAGTTGTTCTCCTGCACCTTCTGATTCAAATGGCATAGCCTATGATTGTTCTGGCGATACACTCGGTCCCTTGCTTCATGGTTATCGATTCAGGCCTGGTTCTGCCGTTATGGAGTTTAAGTCGAGCGCATTTTTTGTTAAAAACTCTGATATTACCGGAGTGTCGACTCTGTATCGGTCAGGTCTAGAGCGAGGTCGATCTGTCGCGAGGGAGTTGGTGAGCGGAGTTGAGGATTTTCAGGTTATATATGGGGTAGATGTTGGACTGATCGCAGATGGTAAAATTGATCGTTACTATAATGCGACAGAGCTGAAGGGTTTAGGGGCTGAAAATAGCTGGTTTGATTGGCGGCGTGTTTTGAATGTCCGTGTAACGGTGGTTCTAAAATCCAATAGCCGGGTTTATCCATCTGCCCATGATGTTGATCTCGGTGGAGGCTTTAACGCCAATAATTATGAGTATTTATCGAGTACACGCTATCTCTATCAAAAAATTGTCGTGACTGGGAATGTGCGAAATGGAGGGAGTGATTAATGAGAAGAAAATTAACCCGGCGCATTCTTCCTTCATTGTCACAAAAGCAGTGTGGATCTACGTTAATTATTACCCTAATTCTTTTGCTGATTATGACAATGCTTGGTGTCACGAATATGCGGTCGGCCAATATGCAGATGAAAATGGCGAGTAATACACAGTCCCGTCAAAATGTTTTTCATGCCGCAGAATTTGCCTTGAGTACTGCTGAACTCAATATTATAGCGGATGGGTATGACCCAATTGCCGCTCAGCCTGAATGCTCTACAAATTGCTATAACGATACATGTAAACATGGTTTATGTTTTAACGGGGTTTTTGACTCGGGAGCAATATTGCCTGAATGTGAGCTTGCCACGGTAGATGCTACTCCTTACTGGTTGGATAAAAATATATGGAATTCGACAGGTTTTCATCAAACGGTCTCAATTCCCAGTAGTGAATTGGATGATGCAAAGTTCATTGTAGAATTTATGTGTCATGTTGATAGCGGTGAGTTTGCCGAATGTTCAATTTTGGCTCCGTTTGATTGCGCAGCTCTATATCGCGTGACGAGTTTAGCTGTTAGTGAAGACGGTTTATCTCATGTAATGTTGCAATCGACGGTAGTTGTAAATTTGAATGAAAGCCATAATTGACTGAAGAGTGACGTTCGTTTATGAAAAACGCTATATAGGGGTAAGGATATGATTAAAGGTCGCAAATGTATTTTATGGGTATTTTCCGTGTTACTTTCATCTGTAGGACCATATTGTTTTTCACAGTCTCAAAGCAATTCGGTATCTGACTTCGCGTGTGGCTCTCCTGGAAATACTAATTTAAATGATCTGCGCAATCAGATTGGATCTGCTGAGCTGGCTACTGTGTTAATAGGGTGTCATGGAGAAAATAATGGTGGGGCTGATGACTCAAATGAAAATTCCGATGATTTTGTGGGAGGTATTGATGTTGTCAACGAGCGTATCGTTACGCAAGGTAGTCGAGGAAACTTGACGGAATCTGAGGGGGTTGATAAGAGAACAGGGCTATCCAGTGGCCGCCGATCTTGGCGTGAAATTTTTATTAATTGGTAGTCGAGAGAAAGGGGTACACAGTGAACTTAAGTAAAGGCTTTACGCTTATTGAATTGATGGTTGTTGTTTCAGTTATTGCTATATTGGCCTTCATCGCTATTCCATCGTACCAGCAAAGTGTGAGAAAAAGCTGTCGAAATGATGCAAAGAACGCAATTCTGGGAATTGCGAGCTTGCAAGAAAAATACTATTTTCAGGCTAGCCAATACTCCCGTGACCTCTCTTTTTCTGATGGCGGATTAAACTATAGTGATACCGATGAATCGCCGGAAGGCTGTTACGCAATGGCGGTTATCGATTGCTCTACTGGTGGGAATAGTATGAACTGTTACAGGATTACAGCGACGACAATCGGAGTTCAGACTTTGGACACTTCTTGCAAAATCCTATCTATGGATTCTTTGGGGAAAAAGACAGCGTTTGATAATTCCTCGGTTGATGCAACTGCTGTTTGTTGGTAGAGGTTTGGGAGCCATTGCCATTTAACTTTTTCGACTTGTTTTTTGCGTATTATTAAATCCGGAGAAAAGTAAGAATGTTTTCCGGGAAAGTCTATCTACTGTATTTGTTTAATTGTTAGAGCAAGGGCCCCGTTAGCCGCGCTTCAAAACTTCGTCGGAAAATCGGTGATACAGAAGCTGCAGTTGATTGAGTGGGGGGGGAGCGAGAAAGTCGAGTTATTTTTCGGCCGGCGGCCGGTCTAAAAAACAGACTGCCTGAGTTTGTGTCGAAGCCCAATTTATTTATTCGTGGGACATTTTTAGTTTGAGATGTACTTCCATCTTTACGAACTTTCAATGCATACCCTCGAAAAATCAATCCCATCAACAATGCCATCTCCGTCTTTATCCCAGCCCTTGTATAAACGTCCAGTTCGATTCCAGGTTACCTTTCGTGCAAATGTTTTATCTTTGTTGTCTGGGCAGTAGATCATACTGCCTACAAATTTTGCTGTTCCTGTCGGGGAAAGAATTGTATGGCTTAAGCCAAATGCTGCTTGAGTGTACATTGAACCATTCATATCGTTAAATTGTTCCATGTAAATTATTTCTTCTGGTTCGATAAGGTGGTTATTGTTTTTGTCTGAAAATACGACAAGGTTTTTATGCCAGAGGCGTTGGCAGTTTTCCATATCATCAGTCCCGCAAAAATGTATAGCGGTTCTGTGATCGATGGCGTGATCACGAGCCAATTGATATAGGTGGAATATCCTGGTGGTGATTGTGTCGGAACGGTTCTTTTCAATGGATAGGCGAAAGCTAGGAATTGCTATGCCGAGTAATATTGAGACTATAGAGAGCGTGGTAAGCAGCTCTATAAGAGTAAAACCAAATTGAGTATAGTTTCTTATCATTTGCCTTCCCTGTCGAAATGATTTTGTGCAGGGAAGGGTAACGAGAAAAAATGCGCTAGGGTAGTCAGTGATATCCTTTTATCTTGTAAGACATTGCCCTCATCTGTATTGCATCTCTATTTTCCAGAAAATACTTTCCATTCCTGGCTGGTGTGTTCGGCCGTCGGATTGTTCTTAAAATGCCTGTTTATAAAGTGGCTCGAGCAACTGTAAATGCCAGGTTTTTGAGGAGAACACTACCCAGGGCTTGTTCTCGAATATGTTGATCTGCACGGTATAATACATTCAATGGGGGGGTTAGTCAGGATCATTTTCATCCGCTAGCCCCAGCTTTGAAAGTCTATAACGGAAAGAGCGAAAACTAATGCCGAGTTTTTTCGCGGCCAACGTTTTGTTCCACCGCACATGTTCGAGGGCGTCGGATAATATTTCTTTTTCGACCTCGGCTATATACTCGTCAATAGATGGAAACTTCAAGCAGTTGTTGTAGTAATTAATCGGCTGGTTATCTTTTGGACTTATCTTTTGCGACGCAGAAAGGAGTAAATCTCCCACTTCGATTATCTCATTATCGCAAAGCGTGTAAGCCCGCTCCAATATGTTTTCAAGTTCACGAATGTTGCCGGGGAATGAATATCGTCCCAGCTCAGCTAAGGCTCCTTTAGATAAGGTGCTTTTGGTTTTGTTTTCTGAGTCGATTTTATTCAGAAAATGTTGAGCAAGAACTGGAATGTCTTCAGACCGTTCTCTTAAACTTGGAACGTTAAGTTGTATTACATTGAGCCGGTAAAATAGATCTTGACGGAATTCATCGTTCTCGACTAAATTTTGTAAGTTTTTGTGAGTTGCCGAAAGAATTCGTACGTCAATGGAGATTTCGCCATGAGCACCGACTGGGCGAATGGCCTTTTCTTGAATAGCACGAAGTAATTTAACTTGCATATCTAACGGAAGATCAGCAACTTCATCTAGAAAAAGAGTGCCGCCGTCTGCAGCTTGAAACAAACCTATTTTATCTTGTGTAGCTCCTGTAAACGCACCTTTTTTATGACCAAAAAATTCACTTTCCATTAATTCTTTAGGTATAGCTCCGCAGTTTACAGGAATAAAAGGGTTGCTGGCACGTGCACCCTGTTTATGTATGGACCGGGCGACGAGTTCTTTTCCGCTGCCAGATTCACCACTGACATATACAGGAGCTTGAGAGCGTGCGAGTTTGTTGATCGACACTTTTAATGCATGAATAGATGGAGAGTCGCCAATAATTTCATCGCTACCGAGGGATTTACTGTTGCCGATTTTATTTGAGCTGATTGCCGTACTGACGAGTTTACGCAACGCATTAATATCGATGGGCTTGTTAACAAAGTCGAATGCGCCGGCTTTCATTGCTTGTACAGCCGTATCCATATTGCCATGAGCTGTAATGACCGCAATAGGGAGGTCTGGCAATGTTTGTTGTACGTGCTTAACTATGTCGAGACCGTTGCCATCCGGTAATTTCATATCAGTTAGGCATATGTTGAACGATATTTTGTCGAGTAGTTTTTTTGCCGAAGCAACGTCTGCTGCCACCTCTGTTTTTATGTCCATTCTATTTAGTGTGATGGACAGTAATTCGCGAATATCCGGTTCGTCATCAATGATGAGTGCTTTAGTAGTCATAGTAAGAGTTAGATTATGCGTTGATGGTGTGGGAAATTAATTTTAAATCGGCTTTTATCGTCTGTAGTTTTTTGATAGTCCAGTCGGGCCTGATTAATTTCACACAGTTCGCGTGAGATATAAAGGCCGAGCCCGGTACCTTGATTGCCGGTGGTGAAAAAAGGTTCAAAAATGCTGGTAATTTCGTCTTCTGGAACACCTGGTCCGTAGTCGATTACTTCGACAAAGGTAGTATCATCATTTTTACTGACTCCCGAACGCACTAAAATGTGCGCATTCTTCGTGTGTTCCATACTATACCGTAGACCATTGTCGAACAAGTTGGTTAATATTTGGCGTAAATGCGTTGGGTCCATTTTGATTTTTTCTTGATTTTCATCCCATTCATAGGTGATATTGCAGTCTTTAGGGGTGGAATATTCCGCAATGAAATCCGGCATCCACCTTTTGAGGTCAAGCGTTTCAGCCTTGGGTTCTTTTCGTTTCGAGAGCGTCATTGTGTTTTCAATAATGTCGTTTACTCGATGAGTGTGCTGCAAAATAATCTCGGTAAAACGGATATCGGATTCGTCAATATGCGGCGACTCGACTAGCAGTTGAGCAGCATGCGAAATAGCGCCTAAAGGATTTCTGATTTCATGGGCGATACTGGCTGTTAGTCGCCCGAGAGATGCCAACTTGAGTTGCTGAGCCTGCTGCATAACCGTGCGGTAATCTTCAATATACAGGATGGTTAATGGTCTGTTTTCAGATTCCAGCGCTGCAAAACTAATGCGTACGTCTTTCTTTGCATTGAGTCGGTGAACTTGGGCCATGCCGCTAATGGGGTTGTTGTGCCATGCGGATAGTAGACCTCCAAGATCAGTATAATCTGTAATCTGTTCGCCTAAATAGTTCTTTTCTTTGGATAGGTCCATATGCTGACGGGCTGACTCATTAATCAGTTCGATTCTATTTTCTTTATCGAGTACAGCAATTCCCGTTTGCATGCGAGTGACGATAAGTTGTGCGAGTTTGACGATTTGTCGTGCATAGGCACTCTTTTCTGCTGCATCTTTCGATGTTAATAAAATACGTTGGGAGAGGTATCGAAACGAGCCTGTTGTGATAAATACTAAAAAGCCTAGTGTACCGGCGCCAAATATTGCCTTGATCATCCCTGTATTTGGAGTGATAAATAATGTCTGACAAATCAGCGTAATTGAGATTAAGGCCGCGTACCCAAATGCCATCTGCCCCTTTAGGAACATGCTGGCAATAGCAGCGGTAATCACCAGTAAGTATCCCAGTCCACCGGTTAAGCCACCGCTGGCGTGTATGAGAACCAAAATGGCTAATAGGTCTGATACCAGCAGTAGAGATACTTTTAGCGTTGATTGATAAGTGGTGCGGTTGAACAGCAGAGTAAGGGATGAAAGGCAGACAATGACGTAGCTGATACTGGCCCCTCTAAATAGAGGGGGATTGATCAGCCCAAAAGTAGACGAGGTAATCCCTGCCTCGTACATCATGTACAAAACCATAGCTATGATTAACCGGTAGTATAGATAGACCCGCAATGTCGTATGGCTGGACAATTCTGGACTGATATTCAATAGATCCTTCCTCAATGATTTAGTAATACAGTATCTTTTGCGCTTTGCGTTCGTATGAAAGAAAATAGCAGGTAGCGCGAATGTTTTATTGGAGTATATAAAATTTATGTCGAAGTTGAATATCGTATTGGCCCAAATCAATTTTTTGGTGGGCGATATCGTAGGTAATGCCGAGAAAGTGATCGTTACGGCTTCAAAAGCTATTGTCGATCATCAGGTCGATGTGTTGGTTTTCCCCGAATTGACACTTACCGGTTATCCGCCAGAGGACTTATTGCTTCGTCCTAGCCTCGAGAAGCGCATTGATGCCTCGTTACGCAAATTGAGAGAAGCTAAAATTGAAGCGTATCTTGTTGTGGGTTATCCCAGGTTGCGTGATGGAAAACTGTTCAACATGGCGGGCGTGATTTATCGAGGTGACTTGATCTGTGAATACGCTAAGCAATGTCTGCCTAATTATCAAGTTTTTGATGAGAAGCGCTACTTTAAGGAGGGCGAAGGTGCAGGGGTGTTCTTAATTGGAGAGCAAAAGATAGGGTTAACCATTTGTGAGGATCTTTGGGATGGAGCACCCCTTGATCAAGCAAAGGCGGAAAATATAGATCTATTACTGAACCTTAACGCTTCACCGTTCCACTTAAATAAGCAGCAGGTAAGGGAGGACCTTGTCCGCGAGAGAGCAAGGCAACTCAATGCACCAATCGTGTTCGTGAATTGGGTTGGAGGGCAGGATGAGCTGGTTTTTGATGGTGGATCGCTATGTTGTGATGCATCTGGTCGCTTAATTAGTCGCGGACCGTTGTTTGAGGAGGCGTTAATTTGCGTGACTTTTGATTCTAAAACGAAGGACCTGCTTGCGACCGAGGAGAAACCTCTTTCGACAATGGGCTCAGAGTTAAGTGTTGCATATGATGCGTTAGTTCTGGGCGTGAGAGATTACGTCAACAAAAACCGCTTCAAAGGCGTTGTTTTGGGGCTGTCAGGGGGAATTGATTCTGCGCTTACATTGGCAATAGCGTGCGATGCTATTGGAGCGGAGCGTGTTGAGGCGGTGATGATGCCATTTCGTTACACCTCAGATATGAGTAAAGATGATGCTGCGGAAGAGGCGGATATTTTGGGAGTGAAATATCGCTCTATCGATATTGAACCGATGTATAACGCTTTTTTATCAAGCCTTGAGTCAGCATTTGAAAATACTAAACCTGATGCCACAGAGGAGAATATCCAAGCTCGTAGTCGTGGGGTGTTACTTATGGCGTTGTCTAACAAGCTGGGTTATCTCGTATTAACAACGGGTAATAAAAGTGAGATGTCCGTTGGATATGCAACGCTCTATGGTGATATGGCTGGTGGACTTGATGTGTTGAAGGATGTTCCCAAAATGATGGTCTTCGAATTATCGAAGTATCGGAATACTTTAGGTCATGTTATTCCTGAACGTGTGATTTCCCGCCCGCCATCTGCTGAACTGGCTCCTGACCAGAAGGATGAAGACTCACTTCCTCCCTATGAAATTCTTGATCAGATTCTGGAGTTATATATCGAGCAGGATTTAAGTCACGATGACATAATTGCTCGTGGTTTTGAGGCTGAGCAGGTACGTCACGTTCTGCGTTTAGTCGATTTAAATGAATATAAACGCCGTCAGGCGCCGATTGGGATTCGTATCAGTGAGAGAGCGTTTGGGCGAGATCGTCGATATCCAATTACTAATGCTTGGCATATCGGGGAGTAGTTTTAGGGAATGAGAGCACTCCCCTATGGGTTTTATATCTGTGGGGAGGATATGACGTTATGGGTTGTTCGGTTTTTAGTCAGGGTCAGGAGAGAGCAGAGTTTGATCTTGGCTCGGACGAACTGTTTGGATTAGGCTTGCGGCGGCTTGCTCACTTTGGCGTCAGTTGACCTGCTGTATCGAGGGTTATAGATGTCTCTCGAATCAAAGTTCACAAATTGGCTTTTATCAAGAACGCCAAAAGTTATGTAACTGAGCCAGTTACGCTGGGCTTCCATCTTGTAACGATAGGTAAAGTTCCCATCCTGATCGAATGAGGGGTATTCCGGAAAGTTTTTTGCCAGCACTTTTACTGAGTTATCTGCTAGATCTTGCATTCCGAGCAAGTGGTAAGCTTGAGCCATTACTGCAAGGCCGTCTGGTACTGCAGGCGTTCCTTGCATATTTTCGACAACGTATCGACCTCGATTTGCGGCAGCTATAAACGCGCCCCGACGGAAATAATAGTTGGCGATGTGGATCTCCTGTCGAGACAATATGTTTCTCAGGTAAACCATACGTTGGCGAGCATCGGATACGTATATGCTTTTAGGGAAGCGGCTGAGCAATTGAGAAAAATAGTTAAATGAATCCTTAGCGGAGCCTGAGTCACGATTGGATACATCTGAAATTAACACTGTCGTGATGGCTGTTTCATTATAATAACTGGCAACGCCGCGCATATAATAGGCGTAGTCGACACTGCGATGCTGAGGATGCAGGCGAATAAAACGCTCCGAAGCGGCAATGGCTAGTTCGTAATCAATGGTACGAAAATAGGTGTAGATAAGCTCTAGTTGGGCTTGTTCCGCGTATGTACCAAAGGGAAAGTTCTCTTCTAAAAGCTGTAAGGTTTCTGAAGCGGCATCCCAGCTGGAAGACTTGAGTTGTTTTTGAGCAATCTCATACAAGACCTGTTCTGTATCAGTAACTTCTTCTTTTTCTTCATTGCTGCTGCAGGCAGTAAGAAAAATAGCGCATAAAAAGAGAGAAAACCTGATGCTTCGCATTATAAAATAACCTGGCTGATATGTTTGGCGATATCGCATTTACTATGATAGTTTGAACAAAAATTGTTTGAACAAAACGGCGACAGTGTAATTAGCATTTCCATCAAATACAATGACCTCTAAACTTTCTCTTAAGGGCGTTGTGCCCACACAAAACTCAGGCAGCCGCTTCGATCAAATCGCGGCGGAAATGTTCCCTGACTATTCTCGTGCCTGTATTCAAGGTTGGATCAAATCTGGAGATCTGACTGTGGACGGCGAATGTGCAAAACCAAAAACTAAATTGAGCGGTGGCGAAGAGCTGATTTTGGCTACAGAAATACAGTCCGAGGGGGACTGGGAAGCTCAAGATATCCCACTAGAAATAGTCTACGAGGATGATTCGATTATTGTTCTCAATAAGCCTTCTTCGTTAGTTGTTCACCCCGGAGCAGGCAACTGGGACGGAACACTGTTGAACGGGCTGATATTTCGCTTTCCTGAATTACGCGAATTACCAAGGGCAGGCATTGTCCATCGTCTTGATAAGGACACCTCTGGATTAATGGTGGTGGCTCGAACGCTGCCAGCTCAAAATAGTTTGGTAAAGCAGTTACAGGACCGAAGTGTCTCTCGGGTATATCAAGCTCTTGTCGTGGGTGAGTGTGGTAAGGGCCGTGTTGATGCTCCGATTGGCCGACATCGTATCCAGAGGGTCAAAATGGCAGTCGTAGACGGCGGAAAGCCCGCAAAGACTCGTTATGAGACCTTGGAAGTCTTCGATGGTTATTCTTTTGTACAGCTGGCTCTTGAGACCGGTAGAACGCATCAGATACGTGTTCATATGGCACATATTGCTCACCCCTTGATTGGCGATCCAGTTTATGGGCGGGCAATATCGAAAAGCCAATTGATGAGAGATGAAAGGCTTCAGTTGCTGGAAACCTTTCCAAGGCAGGCTCTGCATGCGATCAAGTTAGGGTTGATTCACCCCAAGACCGGAAAAGAGTGCGCCTGGGAATGCGATTTGCCAAAAGACTTTGAGAGCATTCTTTCGCACTTACGAGCTGTTTTTTAACAATGACCTCAGGATCTTCATTTATTGTTCCTGAGTGGCCATTGGCTTCCAATGTAAAATCACTTATTTCCACACGTTGGGGAGGCGTGAGCTGCAAACCATACACCTCTATGAACCTTGCTCAGCACGTCGGTGATAATGCCGAGAATGTTTCTCAAAACAGGTCTTCTCTGTACCGGCATGTGGGGGAGGCTGTTACTTGGTTTCAGCAGGTTCATTCTACTCACGTCGTAACATTGCCTTCCCCCATATCTATGGACGCTGACGGCGTCTTTTCTTGTGAACGTTCAAACGTTTGCGCGGTTCTGACTGCAGACTGCTTACCTGTGTTATTTGCGAGCAAGGCTGGGGATGAGGTCGCAGCAGTTCACTGTGGTTGGCGGGGGCTTGCGGGTGGAATGATCAGCAATGTCTTAGAGAAATTTAGCTGTGCTTCCTCCCAAATAATGGCTTATTTGGGGCCTGCGATTTCACAAAAGCACTTTGAGGTAGGGGAGGACGTGTTGTCATCGTTCCAGGCTGCACAGCGTAAAAGGTATTATTCGCGTGCAGTCGAGACCTATTTCTTAAAGCGCCGAGATGTAGAAGGTAAATATATGGCGGACCTATGCGGGTTGGCTCGATCTGAGTTGGCTGGAGCTGGAGTTGTTGATATATATGGTGGTGAGTGTTGTACCTACACGGATAAGAGGTTCTATTCTTATCGTCGAGATCAAGAAACGGGACGGTTTGCTAGTTTAATATGGTTAACGTGAGAGGGGGCAAATACTCTTCCCTGCGCTCAAGGCGCTTACCGATATGACCGCTCAAATAAATATATGAGCAGTACTAATTACTCGCTATGTGCTTGGCCAGCTGCTTAGCCCACTTTTTCATCAGTAAGCGAAAGTCTCTCTCGTTTAAAATAGAGCTTGCCCTAGTGGGTGTTTGCCTTCCCCTGTCAGTGGACTCTCTCCGGTCTTCAAATGTGGCAAGAGTTTCACCTGAATGTGTTTTTAGTGACGCCTGTAGCTGACCTTCGCCGGCCCGGTATACGTATTGCTTGATTTGCGGTTTGTCGTCGGGCCCATAAATGTCCAAATCGTTGATGTTGGCCGCAATTACCAATACATCTTTTGCTTTTTCGTTGACGACAGTAAAGCGGGTGTCTTTTTCAAATGTTTTGGTGAGTTGCTCATTGAATAGCCTTGAATAGCGTGCTTTCGTTTTATCCTTATATTTGGATGATACCTTCATCCTATTGTCCTTTAGCCAGTCTTTATCAAACGTTACCAGTGAGTCGAGAAAGAGTACTTTCGTATATTGGGAAAGCTGGGCATTTTGCTCGATAAAAAACTCATCAAAGAATCGGCTCTTTCTTTCTATGAGGTTTTCATTATCAGTAATGGGGTTCTGAGGTTTGGTTTCCGCATATATGAAATTTGAGGCTAAAATTAACACAATGGAAATAGGCACTAGTTGTCGTATATTCATGGCGAGATCCTTTATGTTTGGCTTACCTAGAGGTAATGTTTAGGCGTTGCAATCGTATTAAACTTGTCGCAAACGTTCAAATATCGATTCAGACACTATGACATTGATTGAGAGAAATAACTCCCAAAAGCATGCTAAATCAAGACAATCATCATAATATTCGGAGTGACTTGATTTTGGCCAAGGTAAGAAGAATCACGAACTTGTTTTTCTCTTCTGGCTCCCCAATCTCTTGTCCATATAAATAACACACTGGAATAGCTACATATGCGAATAGACCGCCTTACTAATCAGTTGCAAATAGCGCTTTCCGATGCTCAATCTGTAGCGGTTGGGCGAGATCACTGCAATCTAGAGACTGTCCACCTGCTGCAGGCGATGCTGGATCAGAGCGGAGGTTCGGTTCGCCCCTTGCTTGCGAATGCTGCGTTTGATGTTGCCGGATTGAGGAATGCGATATCCAAGGAATTAGAAACTTTACCTAAAATTCAAAACCCAACGGGCGATGTCCGTATGTCCCCGGAGATGGGGCGCTTACTGAACCTTGCGGATAAGCATGCTCAAGATGGGGGTGACGCGTTTATTTCCAGTGAATCTTTACTGCTGGCGGCTTTGAAAGATAAAGATACCGCTATCGGCAAGTTACTTCAGCAATTTGGCTCTTATGATCAGCTTAAGCGTGCTGTGGAGCACGTACGTGGTGGAGAAACGGTGGATGATGCGGATGCAGAAGGGAATCGCCAGGCGCTAGACAAATATACCGTTGATTTAACAGCCCGTGCGGAAGCCGGTAAGCTTGACCCTGTTATCGGTCGGGATGATGAAATAAGAAGAACGATACAGGTTTTGCAGAGGAGAACAAAAAATAACCCTGTATTAATTGGTGAGCCGGGTGTGGGAAAAACCGCCATTGTGGAGGGTTTAGCTCAGCGTATTATCAATGGTGAGGTTCCTGAAGGATTAAAGCATAAGCGGCTGTTATCGCTCGATATCGGTTCATTGTTGGCGGGCGCGAAGTTTCGAGGTGAGTTTGAGGAACGGTTAAAGTCGGTATTGAAAGAGCTTGATAAGCAAGAAGGTCGGATTATTTTGTTTATTGATGAGCTTCATACCATGGTGAGCGCCGGTAAAGGTGATGGTGCGATGGATGCAGGTAATATGCTGAAGCCAGCTTTGGCTCGTGGCGAACTGCATTGTGTCGGAGCAACCACTTTGGATGAGTATCGCCAATTTATTGAGAAAGATGCCGCTCTCGAGCGGCGGTTTCAAAAGATACTGGTCGAAGAGCCTGGGGAGGAAGATACCATTGCAATACTTCGTGGCCTAAAAGAGCGCTACGAAGTCCATCATGGGGTGGATATATCCGATTCTGCGATTATAGCAGCAGCAAAGTTATCTCAGCGTTACATCACTGACAGGCAGTTGCCGGATAAAGCGATCGACTTAATTGATGAGGCTGGTAGCCGTATCCGCATGGAAATTGACTCCAAGCCTGAGGCGATGGATCGCTTGGAGCGCAAGCTAATTCAGCTAAAAATTGAACGTGAGGCGATCAAAAAAGACACCGATTTGGCCTCTCAGGAGCGCCTTAAAAAAATAAGCCATCAAATTCATCTGATAGAAAAAGAATATGCCGATCTTGACGAAATCTGGAGTGCAGAAAAATTTGCTTTGCAGGGTACCCAGGGAATTAAAACGAATCTTGAACAAGCACGATTGGATTTAGACGCGGCTCGACGAGCGGCAGATCTTGGGCGTATGTCAGAACTGCAGTACGGAATAATTCCAGAGCTGGAGAAACAGTTGGATTTGGCCAGCCAAGTAGAAATGCAAGAAATGAGGCTTCTTAGAAATAAGGTGGGCGAAGAAGAAATAGCCGAAGTCGTTTCAAGGTGGACGGGCATCCCTGTTGCCAAAATGCTAGAGGGGGAGCGTGAGAAATTACTCTCAATGGAAGATGTTTTACATCAGCGTGTAATTGGGCAGTCAGAAGCTGTTATCGCTGTATCCAATGCCGTACGCCGCTCTCGTGCGGGGCTATCCGATCCAAATCGACCTAACGGTTCTTTTTTGTTTTTAGGTCCTACAGGTGTGGGGAAAACGGAGCTGTGTAAAGCGTTGGCGGAATTTTTATTCGATAGCCAAGATGCCATGGTCCGTATCGATATGTCCGAATTTATGGAAAAGCACTCTGTGGCTCGACTGATAGGAGCTCCTCCTGGCTATGTAGGTTACGAGGAGGGGGGTTACCTCACAGAAGCCGTACGGCGCAAGCCATACTCATTGCTATTGTTGGATGAAATGGAAAAAGCTCATCCCGATGTGTTCAATATTTTATTGCAGGTGTTGGAGGATGGTCGCTTAACCGATGGTCAGGGGCGGACTGTGGATTTTCGTAATACTGTGGTTGTTATGACGTCCAACTTAGGGTCAGGAGCCATACAGGATATTGTCCAAAATAAAGCCTTTGATAGTATTAGTTTTGATGGCGAAGATTCCTTGGATGAACAAAACGATCATAAGTACGAAGCGATGAAAGATGCGGTAATGGAAGTTGTATCAGGGCATTTTCGCCCCGAGTTTATTAATCGCATTGATGAAGTGGTCGTTTTCCATCCCCTTGGGCGAAATCAAATTAGGGACATTGCCAATATTCAGTTGGATGTTCTGCGGGCGCGGTTGTCCGAGAGGGATTTGAAAATAGAGATTGGCTCTGAGATTTTGGAGTGTATATCCGACGCGGGTTTTGACCCAGTATACGGGGCTCGGCCTTTAAAACGAGAAATTCAACGAGCGATTGAAAACCCTCTCGCTCAAGATGTCTTGTCGGGTAAGTTTTTGCCTGGGGATACCATAAAAGCCCGATTAATGGGAGGGAAAATAGTATTTTCTAAATAAGCTTAACAAATCGACTGAGGTCCTGAGGAACCGCTCCGGTGTCCCCTATTGTTAAATCGCTAGGCGCTATGCTGGGTAATTATCGTGTTTTTATTGGCATGCTTGCTTAATAAACTCTTCCGAGTTTGATACTTCTTTAAGTATCTCGTCAGTAGTGAGGTAGCGGGTAGTTCCATCTTCCTGCTGCATGCTGATTCTACGGCCTGTTGACTGAAGAGCCGTTAGCCGTGACTTTTCGTCATCACACTCTTGTTGGCGAGCAGCGACAACGTTTTGTTGTTTCGTTGTAAGGTTTTTGGTCGCTGCTGTGGTGGAGTTTGTGTTTTCTCCGGCTGATTCCCCCCAGGTGTTAACTTGTTCTGCGGTGACTCCGACGGGGGGTCTTGATCCGTAATGGACTATTCCATCGGAGCCTACCCAGCGATAGTACCCTTCGGCGTATGTCGGTACTGCTATCGAAGCCAATAAAATGGACGCGAATAAAAGAATGCAAGGAAAGCGTAAAGTTCGTCGTATCAAATTGATCATTAATTATTCCGAATACTCTGGTTCAATGTGTTTTATTCTATCTGATAGTTAAGCGTATATTGTAAAAAACTTTGAGATAAACTCATTCAAAACTCCAAAAAAGAGTCAGAATGATGACTTTATGGCTCAATTTGGATGATTGTTGGACTTGTTCTTGACTTTCCTTCCGTTATGGAGACAATCTCGTGTTCGCGATTTCGGGGAACGGGCTAACAAACCTTAGCTAGTGTTCTTTTCAGGTACTCAACGTCCTCCTGACGGTCCTTAATCGCTAGAGTGTTCAACCTTATACGCTCTCCCGGTGGCTGATAAAACCCTCTTTGCCATGAGTCCGGGGAAATTCAATCATAGATATAGAGTATAGAGAATACTGCTCACTGGACGCCTGTACGCGTTCGGCGGCGTTATTATTTGATTTATTTTTCAGTAACAGAGGATCGACAACGTGGAAAAACTTTCCGGCGGAGACATGCTGATTAGAGCATTAGCTGACGAAGGTGTTGATGTTATTTTTGGTTATCCAGGTGGCGCAGCGCTTCATATATACGATGCATTGTTTCGTCAGGACAAAGTAGAACACATACTTGTTAGGCATGAGCAGGCGGCAACTCATGCTGCAGACGGCTATGCCCGCACAACTGGCAAGGTGGGCACCGTACTCGTAACTTCGGGACCTGGGGCTACGAACGCAATTACAGGTATCGCAACGGCCTATATGGATTCGATTCCTATGGTTGTGATATCTGGTCAAGTTGTATCCGATAAAATTGGTGAAGACGCCTTCCAAGAGACCGATATGGTGGGCGTGTCCCGACCTATCGTGAAACATAGTTTTTTGGTCAGAGATGCACGTGATATCCCTTCCATCATCAAGAAGGCCTACTATATTGCGTCGACCGGCCGGCCTGGCCCGGTTGTTGTCGATGTGCCGAAGGACATTACCAACCCTGTTGATCTGTATGACTACGAATACCCTGAAAAGGTGAAAATCCGTTCGTACTCTCCGGCTTCCAAGGGGCATACGGGCCAAATTAAAAAAGCTGTACAGCAATTGCTTGCGGCACGTCGTCCAGTGATTTATTCCGGTGGCGGTGTTATACAGGGCAATGCTTCTGCCCAGCTGACTGAGCTGGCAAAAATATTGAATTACCCTGTAACCAACACCCTCATGGGCTTGGGCGGATATCCAGGCACTGATCGGCAGTTCTTAGGTATGCTAGGGATGCATGGCACTGTTGAGGCTAATACGGCAATGCACCATGCTGACATTATCTTTGCTATTGGCGCACGATTTGATGATCGTGTGACAGCTACGCCCAGTAAATTTTGCCCCTCAGCAAAAGTGATTCATGTGGATATTGATCCTGCATCGATCTCTAAGACGATTACAGCAGATATTCCTATTGTGGGTTCTGTTGAAAGTGTGTTGGATGAGATGTTAGAGCTTGTTAAGGCCAGCGATCAAAAGCCAGATGAGGCAGCTATCAATGATTGGTGGAAGCAAATTGATGAGTGGCGAGATCGCTATAGCATTTTGACTAAGCCTAACTATGTTGCTGAAGGAGCCATAAAGCCTCAGGAAGTTGTTAAAGCTTTGTTTGAAGTGACAAAAGGAGATGCTTTCGTTACGTCTGATGTTGGCCAGCACCAAATGTTTGCTGCTCAATATTATCAATTTGACAAGCCTCGTCGCTGGGTGAACTCTGGCGGTTTGGGAACGATGGGCTTCGGTCTTCCCGCTGCTATGGGTGTTCAAATTGCCCACCCTGATGCAGCTGTTGTTTGTGTTACGGGAGAGGGCAGCATCCAGATGTGTATTCAAGAGCTTTCCACGTGCACTCAATACAAATTACCGGTAAAGATTATTTGCATCAATAATCAGGCGCTGGGAATGGTCAAACAGTGGCAAGACATGCAATATGGTGGTCGCCATTCAGAAAGCCTGTATGAGGATTCTTTGCCGGACTTTATTAAGTTGATGGAGGCTTATGGCCACGTTGGAATTAAAGTCACTAAGCGTGAAGAGCTGAAGTCAAAGCTGGAAGAATGTTTTGCTATGAAAGATAAGACTGTCTTTATGGATATTTACGTTGATCCATCTGAGCATGTTTACCCGATGCAGGTTCCGCCACCAGTTGGCTCCATGCGGGATATGCTACTTAGTAAAACGGAGAGAACGTAATGACTAAAAGACGGATTATTTCTCTTTTAATGGAAAATGAGCCGGGAGCGCTATCAAGGGTAGTGGGATTGTTTTCTCAGCGCGGCTATAACATTGAATCTCTCAATGTTGCCCCCACTGAAGATGAGTCATTATCTCGACTGACGCTTACCACATATGGAGATGACCATAAGATTGAGCAAATTACCAAGCACGTCAATCGTCTAGTGGACGTGGTGAAGTTGGTTGATTTGACTGAGGGCGCTCATATAGAGCGAGAGCTGATGCTTATTAAGGTGAGGGCCACTGGCGCTCAGCGAGCTGAAATTAAGCGCAGCGTCGATATCTTTCGAGGTCAGATCGTTGATGTTACGCCTAGCGTTTACACCATACAAATCATCGGCGCTAGCGATAAACTAGATGCGTTTTTTGAGACGGTTGGTGAGGGCGCGATTATTGAGGTTGTTCGCTCTGGCGTTTCAGGAATTAGTAGAGGCGAAAAGATTCTCAGCCTATAATTCGTACGCGATTGGTTGAGCCAAATTATTAACACCATATTTAACAGGATAAGACATGCAAGTTTACTACGATAAAGATTGTGATATTTCAATTGTTCAGGGCAAGAAGGTAGCCATCATTGGTTACGGTTCACAAGGTCACGCACATGCGAACAATTTGAAAGACTCCGGCGTGGATGTAACTGTTGCATTGCGTCCAGGATCTTCTTCGGCTCAAAAAGCCGAAGCAGCAGGCCTTCAAGTAAAAACTGTTCCTGAGGCAGTTGCTGATGCCGATATCATTATGATATTGACTCCAGATGAATTTCAATTCTCATTATACCGAGACGAAGTCGAGCCTAATCTAAAGCAGGGCGCCACATTAGCATTTGCCCACGGCTTTTCTATTCATTACAACCAGGTTGTGCCTCGTGCAGACTTGGATGTGATTATGATTGCACCTAAAGCTCCAGGCCATACAGTACGCACTGAATTTACAAAAGGCGGCGGTATTCCTGATCTTGTTGCAATTCATCAAGATGCCTCAGGCAAAGCGAAAGAAGTTGCTCTTTCTTATGCTAGTGCAATTGGTGGTGGCCGTACTGGCATCATTGAAACAACGTTTAAAGATGAAACAGAAACAGATTTGTTTGGTGAGCAGGCTGTACTTTGTGGCGGCGCGGTTGAGCTGGTCAAAATGGGCTTCGAAACTCTTACTGAGGCTGGTTATGCGCCAGAAATGGCTTATTTTGAATGCTTACACGAACTTAAGTTGATTGTTGACCTCATGTACGAAGGTGGTATTGCTGATATGAACTACTCCATTTCCAATAATGCGGAATATGGTGAGTATGTGACGGGACCTCAAGTTATTAATGAGGAATCTCGCAAAGCTATGCGGCAAGCGCTTAAAAATATTCAAAATGGAAATTATGCGAAACGCTTCGTTCTGGAGGGGCAGTCAAACTATCCTGAAATGACAGCATGTCGCAGAAATAACGCTGCCCACCCAATTGAAAAGGTTGGAGCAGAATTACGCGCAATGATGCCATGGATTGCGTCGAACAAAATCATTGATAAATCTAAAAACTAGGTTTAACTTGATTGAGTGTTGTTAATTGAAATCGCGGCTTTAGCCGCGATTTTTTTTGTGAATTGGAGTGTGTGAATATGTCAGGTGGTGACAGTCAGTCTAAATTAGGCGGGGCGGGGGAGGATTCATCCGTGTCGAGCGGGCTTCCTATTGATGAGCATGTTGAGGAGGTGTCGGAGAACGGTCAAAAAGTTACCCGGAAAGGCGTTTATCTTCTCCCCAACCTTTTTACTACGGGCGCCTTATTTGGTGGTTTTTTTGCGATAGTGGCTGCAATGCATGGAAATTTTGCACATGCGGCTCTTGCAATTTTTGCTGCTCAGATACTAGATGGTGTCGATGGTCGCGTTGCTCGAATGACCAATACTCAAAGCGCCTTTGGTACCGAATACGACAGCCTTTCGGATATGGTCTCGTTTGGTTTGGCGCCGGCTATTGTTACGTATAGTTGGGCTTTGCAGCCTTTAGGAAAGTACGGCATGGGAGCTGCCTTCATCTTCACCGCATGCGCTGCGCTGAGGCTAGCGCGATTTAACACCCAGTCCGGCATTGCCGACAGCAACTTCTTTACTGGCCTTGCAAGCCCCCCCGCGGCGACCTTGATTGCTTCTGGCGTTTGGCTGGGGAGTGAGTTGGAGTTGACGACGGAAGTTTCGATTTTTGCAGCGATAGTTATTGCATTTGTTGGCTTAATGATGGTTTCAAATGTGAAGTATCAAAGCTTTAAGGGGTTGGATAAAAACCGCCGAGTCCCTTTTATCGCCATGCTGATTACAATGATGGTATTTATTGCTGTGACGGTTAACCCCCCGAAAGTCCTTTTTGCTCTAGCTTTCACTTATGCCTTATCCGGTCCTGCGACATTTGTGTGGGGCGTTGCGCGAGGCTTGGTTTGGAGAAAAAATACAGCTAATGATGATTCTTCCGTTTAAATTTTGAATGTGGCTAATTTTACGGCTATATTTAAAATCCGGAAGCAGAAAAAATATGCGCATTGCCGACTAAATGGGCGCCATTTTCCTATTTAAAAATAAGCGATGAAATCGGTTGACCGAGTAGTGCCTCGTCGGCATAATGCGCGCCTCTCCAGACAGCGACAACGCTTCTAGAGAGCGAGAAGTAAGAATGGTCGTCTCGTTTAATCTTAAGGTTCAGGCTTTGAGTTTTAAGCGAAAAAAGGAGCGGCTCTGTTCTTTTTGTTGGTTTTAATTGTTAAAGATTTCAGCCTGAAAAAAGA
>JAWSUY010000011.1:0-76434 GCA_033852175.1 Agarilytica sp. | reverse complement strand
CACGTTTATGGACGGGCACTAGTTAGCGTTTTGTTCATTTTGTTCAACCACTCTGCCCCCTTGATTCAACTTTTGAGAGCGCGGGTCTTATTTGTTTGCGTCAAGACCCTATTTTTTAGAGTGGGTGTCTTGTTTATTTGGATACCACACCTCAAGACCCGATTCTTTAGAGTGGGTGTCTTGTTCATTTTTTTGTTTGTTTTTTCTTAAATTGGGTTGTAGCGAAGCGGAAGCCCACTTTAAAAAGTCCGAGTTTATGACCTTGTTAGCCATTTTTACGTGTACTTAGCAGTAGTAATTATTAATTTTCTATCAGGATCACTACATGACAGAGTTAATGCCGCATCATTTGTCCATACTTTGGCCATATACATTATTCCTGTATTCACTATAATTTTTGTAGGATATTGCCCTGATACAGATGAAACCACCCCTTTTACTTTGGAAACACAGGCGGTAAAAGAAATAGCTTGAGTCTTCGTCGAAACGCTACCTTGTTCTGGATAATTGTCAGAACTAACCATTTGACGTAATTCACTAGGCATGTATGTTTGCGCAGATAATACGGATAATGAAAACAACAGAGCTATTAATGTAATCGTTATTTTAATTTTCATATTTAACCTCCAAGTAGTGGCTAAAACGTGAAGCTAACCAGCGCCGCTTTTTGGCGTCTGATTTAGCGTTTTGTTATGAGATTCTATGCCAATCAGTATTTTTAGAGTGGGCGTCTTGTTTGTTTTTCGAACTAAACGTCAATCATACACCTTCGACTCTAAGCAAAAGACAAGATCTCGCCCCATTTTTTACTTGTGGCCCTGCTCTTATTTTTCTAATGGGTGACCCTAGCTTTATGTTTTCTTTGATCAAATGATAGCCCGCAACTGCCTGTACTCGAAAGTAATTTTCTTATGTATATTCTCTCGCGTCGGTTTTGGGAGACTCCTTCGTTTAGCCCTTACCGATTCACTGTGCAAGTACTTCAAGTCAGCTGAAGATCCATGCTCATCAAAATAACTCATTGTATTGATTTTTGGTATAGGAATTAGATTGCCGCTACCTCTACTATAGATAACGCCCTTTACAGGAAAAAGAGAAAACAACTCTTTTAACTTTTTGTCAAAAGTCAGAAAAAATGGCACAAAATATCGTTTATCTTCATCCTCGCCAAGCGATGAAATTAAGCTCTCCATGAATCTAGGCGCTACCATATCCCAAGCTATATTATCCAACTTTTTAAGTAGTCCAACTCTCGGCCCTCCTTTCTGAATTTTACCAAGAATCCCTACATCCTTTCGGTTCGAAAAATATTTATGTGCAACGACCGCCTCTCTTTCGAAATATCCTCCGACCACACTATCTATATACTTGAAATAATCGGCCATCTTATTTTTCGGGCTTCTATTCGAAGAAATCTGAATTTTCACCATCCCTATTAGCTGAAGAAGAATCATTCGTTGAATGAGAACAAAGTTATTAACATACGATTTTCCATTTTTAGACGCATAGAAATCATAGCAAAAATTAATAGCTTTACGGGCTGCTGCTCGATAAGTAAAAGTAGGGATTGTGTTTGAAGTTCGCCTATATTCGTCGCAATCGATACTTCTGAAAATTTGTAAGCTAACCAAATTCCTTCTAAACTCCTTATTTAGCAACCGCCAAAACTTGATTTTCGACTGATTCAAACCCCTCAACACAGGTAGGATATTTTTAATATTTTCCAATTTATAAAATAGAAAATCAAAATTCAGGTCGTCATGTAAAATCTCACCTACCAATGCTTCTACTTTGTTTTGGATGTTCCCTAATGGCTCGCCTCTAACTAACTTATTTATGTATGTTGCTACATTTGAATCAAACATCAACGTATAATCGATTTCGAAATCAACTCCATTTGATTCGAACATAGTCGTCAACAACTTGTCATCTAGAAAATAGATATGTTCAGTCTCAAAATACGGCACTAGAAAATCAATCGGTTCTTTAGTGTACTTTTTTATAGATACCGGAAGTGAATTTCTCTTATAGTCCTCCAAGCACACAAAGCCAGTTAGATCTGAAAACTTTCCTTGTAGCATCGACCATGCCAAAAGTGCATCATCAGGGTCTTGCGCCTCCGATAATTTCAAAACGCATGACTGTACCTCTTCAGAGTCAAATATTTCCATTATTATTTCCGCGATTTCTGATTTCGAAACTTTTTCTCGTCTAGAGTTCTAACAACCAAGCTGTGCAATGCAAAACAAGCACAGTATAGTTTGCATCCGAACGAGCCCCTTAATTATGGATTTTCGTTTCCCATCCTGTCCAATTCATCGACTAGCTTTACAGCACTTTCATATGACATGCCTTCGGTGACTTTATAATATGCATCGCGCATAGCTTCAAACATATTTAGACATGAACTAATTGCAAGGTTTGGAATTCCCGACAACATCATTTTCAGAAAATTATCATTATCGTCATATATTCTACGCATATATTGAGAACTAAAACCATCGAGTTCATCACCTTCCTCACAGGCAATAAAGTTTATGTAAGCTTCAAGCACATCTCTCGTATCAGCGAATTGTTCTGGAGTGGGTTCACCATACATATGTTCCGCAACAGGCTCATACAGGTTCAATAAATATTTATTATAAAACTGGCCGGTATAATTTTTCTTAATAAAAGCGCTCGCACCGACTGCCCTTAGTATTGATTCTTCCCTTGCCAATCGTTCAATTTGTTCACATGTAATATTTAGCCTCTCCACAGCCTCATCGTCAGGAGCGCGTCGATAATCTTCCTCTACAGAAAAAATTGTTACGACGTATTTCACAACCCATTGAGCTAAAAAATCAGGCGATTGGAATATTTCTTTTTCCGTAGGCTCGATCGAATCCAAAACAGCGCTTCGTTGAGGTTTCGATTCTGTGGCTTTTGAATCCCGTCCAAACAGTGTACTAAAAAAACTCATTGGAACCACCTAAAGTCATAGCGCCTAAAAAATTGCAGATTTTTGGTTGCATAACAATGGGAATAACCCATTTACAAATTGAAAGCTGCAACTTTTCCCAGGCGACTAAACTTGTAGTATTATTTTTTAGTGCCTTTCCCACCTGTACTATCTTTCACCAATCTTGTTGGTGGGGGAGGAGGCGGTGGTGGTGGTACTGGTTTCTGACCGTCTTTTGACATGATTTTCCTCTTCTATCGTTTGGGCGGTTGTGGTTTGCTTGATATCTTCACGTCTTCTCTCAGAACTCTCTTCGGAGGAGGTGAAGGAGGTGGAGGGGGTTGTTGAGTTGGCGGCTTCGGTGGATTGGTCATGCTTCTCTTCCTCAAATTTTAGAGGGTTAACTATATTCACTTTATACTCTCTATCTCTGGAGTTATTGTCGATTCCAGAGCAGGCAAACATAATAAAGGCTAAAACCAGTGGAATAACATTCAATATAGAAAAGGTGTTCGATTTATGGATTGCATCTGAACGTTTATCGTTGGCTTTAGTATTTATTGATGAGCATTCGTTGTAATACCTAAAAAGATACTCAGAAAAATATTTTGAAACAAGCGAATCACAATCATCATACTCTTTATACGTTTCTATCAGCTTCTGCCTATATTCTTCGGTATCTTTCGCAGATGGCAAAAATTCATAGGCATGACCATAAAATGCCTTAATAAAATACATACAGTTAACAACAAACAGAAATATGCTAATGCATGTCACAAAAAAAAACAGGTAGTGCCAACCAGTAATAAAGCTAAAGCTTATACCCTTAATAAATATGGCATATACACTCACAAATGAGAGGATTATCGCAAGGGGTATTTGTAATCTCGCAGAAATTTTTTCTCTTGCTTCAACCTCGTGAAAATAGAGCTTTTCATACAGCTCAAATATCTTTTGGTAGTCCATAATCTCTCAGAATTCTCGAAATACTATATGTTTATTCAATCGCCCCAGCGACCTATTTATACGACAAAGTATACGCTCACAAAAATTCAACATCTATCACTAAACTGACAACTCGATCAGAAATCGACTAACTAAATACCCCACAAAAACTAGCATGATGCGGATAAATATAAATCCTAAACATATAGCCAGAACAGATTATTCACCAACTTTAGCGTCAACATTTTTAGCATACATGGAGGCCAGATATCTTATTCGCCAAAACATTAAACTCTAATTCATGGCGGATACGAACATTCAATAACAGCAAAAAAATGCAGAACTTTTCTTAATCTAATTTACTTAAAGTCGCAAACCTCAAGGCTCCAACCCAGCATCCCGCAACTTCTTCAACAAACGCTCCTTCTCAGCCCTCTCCTCGACCAACTCCCCCTCCAACCCCTTAATCTCCACCAACTGCTCATGAATAACAACCAACGGCAACTTCTGCTTCTTCAAAACAGCCAAATCCAAAACCACCCCCGGCTGCTCAAATCCATCGGAATAATTCTCCCCCGGAATAAACCCATCAATCACCCGCAAGCTCTCCTGCAAGACCCAAGCCTGAAACTCACTCACACGCACAATCAAATAATCCAAAACCTCAGGATCAACCTCATAATCATCGTTATAGCGAGAATCCACATAGGCATCGTTTAAAAACTGAAAGCGCTCTTGCTCACTTTTATCGTTTAACGGAAAGATAGAAGTGATGTGCTTATCGATAGTGGCAATGCGTTCGCGTAAGTCATCTAACTTATGACTGCGGGGTTTGTAGTGGGTAAAGACCAATAACAGCGTGTAGAACAAACGCTCACTCAATTGGTGCAAGCAATACATGGCCGAAGCGTGGTCGTCCGATTGGTAGTGAACCTCTAACGATTTTTTCGAGGCGTCGGCCCGTTGATAAAAACGGGTCAAATAGTGAATGGCAAATTCTTTGCGTTTTTCGATCGAGAACTCTCTCGGCTCTGGCAATTCTTCCTTTTCGCCGTAAAGCACAATGCCGTCTTTTACGACATCGAGGTAAAAGTACTCGCTATGTCGCAAGGCATCGGAAAACCGCAGGTACGATTCACGGATAATGTGAATACTGGCGGGCAACTCTGGGTGCTCTCTCACACTGGCGTCGAGTTGTGCCCACCACTTACTTTTCTTCATGGTGTTTGGGCCCTTCACCACCACCAATATATCGATGTCGGAATGGTATTCCGATAAGACGCCGGTTTTGGGATCTGTTCGACGGTCGTTAATCGCGTCACCACGTGCATAGCTGCCAAACAGCCAAATCATGCCGACGCTATTTTTGATATTCGCGTGAACAAGCTCGGTAATAATACTGAGTTGTTTTTGAATATCTTCGGGTACTCCGTCGAGCGACGTGGTGTATGGCGGTAAGGGTGAGGGGTTTAACGACATAAGGTGACTCTGAACTCTTTAATTCGCTGTTTTTTTAGGCCTGCGGCTGAGCATAAAAGCACACTTAGAAAATGTCCATTGTTAAATATTCTTGGAGAGTAAACCACGCGAGTTTATTTCGAGGAAAATTAGTCCGAAGTTAAAATCACCATACGCCCATCCCCCCCCCCCAAAAAAAGTCACCCCCTCAGTCAACAATCCCGTTGGCTACTTAACTAGCAACACAATCTATGTCATGGCAGATGGGGTGCTATCCATACAACAGCTGTCATGTCGAAATAACTTAAAAATATCGACACGTATCATTGTCATGTCGAAATAACTCAAAAATATCGACACGTATCATTGTCATGTCGAAATAACGCAAAAATATCGACACGTAATATTGTCGTGTCGATAAATCACATGAATTTGAACATGAGGGATACTTTCCTGGCCCCTCAAAAGCTCTCAATACAGCCCCGGAACCATGGGAATGAGAAAACTCTGAAAACCTCGGCACTTATTGATTAGTGCCGAGGATTTAATATTATGGTGTCACCTGTGGTTGAATACCGCGAGAATTGTTGAAAATTGGCTACGGACTGTATGCGAAAGCAGCACTTAACCGTATTACCGGTATGCCAATGCTAGACAGCGATATGGGCTTTTTGGCGATAGCTCAAGAAGCGCTTACTCGCCTAGGAATCAAATGGGAACCGTCTAAATCCCTTTCCCAATACCCAGCTGGGTCCACACAAATTCCAGCTGACGACGAACTGGTAATATGTGAGCGCTTTAACCGCCAGATAGGTACTGAGACATACTCACTTAAAACAGTAAAAGTTTAACAATAAAGGGCTTTCGATTACCCTTTTAACAAAGGTACGCACTCCCCCTCCAAACCCCAGAACCATAAACTTAACAACAAAACTAATACCAAACCGGTTCCGATAGAAAGCCCCCTCCAAAAGCCCCTCTTTCCCACCACCCCACAACCCCCAAAATCCCCCCAATATCCAATTGCTACTCCCGGCACTGGGTGCTATATTTTTGCCCATACGAATAGTGGGTCTTTATGGCGCCACATTCATCAAAATGAGCTAAAAAAGAACAAATAAAAAACTAAAAGACACAGAAGAGGATTTAATGCCGCTTTAAAAGTCGCTTTCTTAAATACAACCTACTCTTTCTCTTACACGGGCAAATTTTTAACCACCAATCTTCAACACATTGGCGCGTTAAAGACAGTAGAGAGATCGGCAGGAAAGAAAGTGGGCAAAAGCCGCAGATCTCTGTGTTAACTCAATTTTGATTGGCTGGTTTACAGCCTTTGGGGTAGCAGTGACGAATCATTATAAAATCGCCATTATCGGTGCGGGGCCTGCTGGCCTCAGTGCTGCTGGGCGTGCCGCGTTTCACGATCAGCAGTGCAATCAAGAAAATAATCAAGAGAGCAATAAGAGTGGCGATACAGACCCCTCTTACGTCTTATTAGAATCCTTCGATAAACCCGCCAAAACCATACAGCGTTACCAGAAAGGTAAGCTGGTCATGGCCGAGCCTGGGTATTTGGCGCTACGCAGTGACTTTTCATTTGAGCAAGCCAGCCGCGAAGAAGTTTTAGGCGGCTGGGCCAACGAGCTGGTCGATCAGAACGTTAACATTCGTTACAACTCGGAAGTGGCGGCTATCTCTGGAGAGCTGGGCAACTTTACCCTCAACTTTAAAGACGGCAAGTGCCTGAAGGCCGATAACGTTGTTATTGCCGTGGGCTTGGAAGGCAACCCGCGCAAGCTGGGCGTACCGGGAGAAGATTTACCCGTTGTGCAATATACCCTCGATGACCCTGGGGCGTGTAACGGTGAAACAATTGTTGTGGTGGGCGCGGGGGATTCTGCAATTGAGAACGCCTTGGCGCTTGCGAAGAACAATCAGGTGTATTTGCTCAACCGTCGTGATGAATTTTCGCGGGCGAAAGAAGGCAACCTGAATGCGGTTCTGAAAGCCAATGCCGATGAAAATACGACGCTTTCGGTGTACTACAGCACTTCGGCTCAATCTGTGAGTGATGAAGAGAACGGTACTTACACCATGGTGTTGAACACACCAGACGGTGACGTGTCGATTGATTGCCATCGTATTATTGCGCGCTTAGGCGGTATTCCCCCTCGGCGTTTTGTGGAATCGTCTGGTGTGGTCTTCCCTAATGCTAAACCCGGTGCCATTCCCGATTTGAGCGATAAGTACCAGTCCAATGTGCCGGGTGTTTATATTATTGGTTCGCTGGCGGGCTACCCGCTTATTAAGCAGGCGCTGAACCAAGGTTATGATGTTATCGAATATATTCTCGGTAACACCATTAAACCCGCCGATCACCCGTTGTTGGATTTACAATTTAAGTTATTGCCTTATAAGAAAGACGTCGATGAACTGATTCGGCTGTTTCAGCAGCGCATTCCCATTTTTAAACGCATGAACGCCCTGCAGTTTAGGGAGTTAGTGATCGAAAGTAATATTCTCGTCGCCTACGAAGGCGAGATGTACGAAAGTGTGCAGGCCAAGGCTGTACATATAGAGAAGGCCCTCGAAAAGCGTAAACAGAAACCCAAGTACACCAAAACGATTTCTGCTGGCGATTACATTTATCGCGAGGGTGACTATTCAAATTCCTTCTTCACCATTGTGGAAGGCGAAGTTACAGTTGATATGCCCGGAATAAATGGGCAACAGACTTACACCCGTGGCCAATTTTTTGGTGAGAACAGCCTGTTGTCCGGTCGGCCTCGGCTCGGCAATGCGATAGCGAACAGTAATTGCATCATCGTCGAAACGCCGCGTCGTATCATGGTGAAGTTAATGAACTCCAACGATGATGTCCGTGAAGGCATTGATTTGGTGTTTATTGTTCGCACCCTGCAACGTTTGTTTGCGCCTAACCTGAGCAGTGATGAACTGGTTAAGTTTGCTGGTGCAGCTGAACTGCGCACGTTTAAACCCGGCGAAGTAATTTTTAAAGAAGGTGATAAAGGTCAGTCATTGCATTTTATGCGCAGTGGCTCGGTTACCTTAAGCCGCATGACCGACGATAAAGACATCGTTGTAGCCCAATACCAAACGGGCAAGATCATTGGCCAAATGGCCTTGATGGGCGATGCCGCCCGGCGTGAAACGGCAACGGCCAATGTGTTCAGTGAAACCATTGAGCTGACGAATGAAATTCTGTACCGCATTTTAGAAGCGGATACGTCGACGATTGAAAGCTTTCAAGATAACGCCTCATCAAGTGCCATTTTGCACACGCGCATGGAAGTACGGCCCGAGATTGGCTCCGTCACTGACTTTTTAATGGACGAAGGCTTAGGCGAAGCCACCAACTGTTTAATTATCGACGAAAGCTTGTGTGTCGGTTGCGACAACTGCGAAAAAGCCTGTGCCGAAACCCATGGCGGCATTAGCCGTTTGGACCGTGAAGCGGGTACGTCTTTTGCTAATGTGCACGTTCCGTTTTCATGTCGGCATTGCGCGCAGCCACACTGCATGAAGGATTGCCCGCCTAACGCGATTCATCGCTCGGCTTCGGGTGAAGTGCATATTGATGGTTCGTGTATCGGTTGTGGTAACTGTGAAACCAACTGCCCTTACAGTGCGATAAAACTGGCTTACGATGCACCGAAAAAACCGGGCTTATTTGCGTGGTTGTTTTTAGGCAAGGGCGATGGCCCTGGCGAAGAGGCGCATTACTCTCCCTCTAAAGAAGCGAAAGATAAAGGTAAAAAAGCGGTGAAATGCGATGCCTGTATGGATTTGCCTTCTGGCCCTGCCTGTGTGAATTCTTGCCCCACCGGAGCCGCAATGCGAATGTCGCCCGACCAATTTATTGAACTCGTCGAGAAGCGATAACCATGCACCAGAATATGTTGGACTATAAAGGCAAACGCTATTTTTACATTAGCCTCGCGCTGGTTGCGGTTTGCGTGGGAATATTTATGTCCCAAGGCGCTTTGTTTGCCGCTAACGGGGGTACATGGCAAGGCTATGTGCTGGGCACTGTGGGCGCGGGTCTTATTTGTTGGCTCATGGCTTTGGGTATTCGCAAGCGCAGTTATGCTTCTACTCTTGGGCCTTTAAATGGCTGGGCCTCCGCACATATTTATTTAGGCACTTCGCTGTTAATTATTGCGACCCTGCATTGTGCGGCACAATTTGGCTTAAACATTCATACCCTCGCTTTTGTGTTGATGACGATTGTGATCCTCAGTGGGTTTTATGGTTTGTTCGCTTATATGCGCTACCCCAAAATTGAAGCGGATAATCGTTTGGAAAAACCGCGCAGCGCGTTATTTGAAGAGTTAAGCCTGCTGAATAAAAACGTTCGCGACTTGAGTAAAAAATGTGACGGACAAATTCAGCAAGTGGTGGAAAGTGCTATCGAACGCACGGCGATTGGCGGAGGCACCATCGCCCAGCTGTTTGCTTTGGACAGTTCAAAGGTCGTGAGTGCTGACGATACCGATAAAGCCAGTTCTACCACCCTCGTCGCCAATTATGATCAACAGGTGGTGATTGATTTAATCGCCAAAAAATTACCCCGCACACGCCGCCAAGGCCAGCCCGCGCTGTTGCAACAAATGCTCAGTATGCTGTGTCGTCGACAGGCGTTATTACGGCGCATTCGCCGGGACATTCAGTTACAAGGTTTTATGAAGGTGTGGTTGTTGTTTCACATTCCTTTATCTGTGGCATTACTTTTTGCCTTAGCCATTCACATTCTCTCAGTATTTTATTACTGGTAAGGGCCGAGTCAATTCCATGGATATATTGTTACGCTACGTCGACACGGCCAACGGTAGCCAGAGCTACCAAGACACCGAGGTCAAAAGTAAAAGTCTCACTATCGGCAGCTCTAAAGCCGTCGACATTCAGTTGTGCGGTAAGGACATTGCCCTTAAGCATCTAGTCATTACGGCCTCCGCTGGCAAGGTAAAATTTGAGTGCAAAGGTAAACGTAGAATAAGTTTAAATGGCCGTACCGTATCGAAAGGTAAGCTAGCGGTTGATGACGAAATCCTACTCGACAGCCACATCATCCGCGTCATTACTGCGCCTGCCGGTTTTGATCTTGCATTGGAAATTCGGGTTGACCAGAATTTGCAGGACCGAGCACTTGAATCGGCTTATGTCACCACTATCGATGCGGCCTCGTGGGGCACACGTTGGCCTGCTTATGCCATTAGTTTTGTGCTGGTGGTTGTCTTTGCCGCATGGCCTTTGTATTCACATTTTCATAATACGCATAACGAAAATGCCACCGCAGCTGAAAGTGAAATTCTGGGCAATGCGAAATCTGAAATTAGTTTTGTACATAGCGGTGACCGTTATTGGTCCACGGGTTCTTTGAACCAAGCTCACCAATTGTCGATTGGCGATAATTGCGCGGCTTGTCATAAAAGCCCTTTCGAGCAAGTAAAGGACGAAGCATGTGAAGAGTGCCATCAAATCGCGGATCATATTGATGAAACAAGCACCTTAATCAGTGCGAGCAGCCACGCTAAGAATTCTGCGCAAGCATGTCAAAGTTGTCATAAAGAACACAACGAGCCGACCTCCGTCATCATTACTTCGGATATGTTATGTGTGGACTGCCATGCAGAAGAAGTCCGCATGGCGGGTAACAACCCACACAGTAATGCCATTGCGAATAATGCCGACCCCGTTATTGAAGGAAGTACTACTACAACATCCGACACCACGTCAGAGATTGCGAGTATTCCAACCACCACGGGTTTTAGTGTGAACAAGCATCCGCAATTTAAACTCAGTTATTTGGAATCGGTAAAACTCAACAGTAGCGAAAAAGAAAAAGCCATTGTGAATATGAGCTGGAACAAACAGCAAATGGCTTTTGATTCGGCATACCCGGAAGCGTCTAATTTAAAGTTTGATCATAAGGTGCATTTCAGCCCGTCAAAAATGCGCACGACGGATAAGCCCGACGGCATGCGATGTGCCGATTGCCATACCTTAAAGTCTGACAATGAACACTTCGAGCCCGTGAATATGGAAGAACATTGTTCGTCGTGCCATCAGTTAACGTTTGATACCGATAATTTGGAACGACAACTTCCCCACGGAAACCCGGATGAAGTGATTCGCATGTTAGAAGAGCATTACGTACGCGTTTACACCGACCCGAATTTTAAAGCGGCAGGTTCCGGTACTCGGCGTCGACGCTTGGGCCAAGACAGCAATAATGCAAATTGCAATACGCCTTTTGCTTGCGGCATGCAAAAAGCAGCAAGTGAATCAGAAGCACAATTTACCAAAGGCGTGTGCAACTACTGCCACCAAGTGTCTGACAATGAAGCGAATGACATTTACACCCGCTGGCAGGTTTTACCTGTTCGCATTAACGATGACTGGTACCCCAACGCTATATTCGACCATGCTAGCCATGAAACGAAAAAAGCGGATTCGAACCATAGCTGCTTAAGTTGCCATGATGCAGAAGAATCGGAATCGAGTACGGATGTATTAATTCCGGGTATTGATAATTGTGTGGATTGCCATGCAGATGATTCTATCGCGAATAAAATCACGGTGAATTGCGTTTCGTGCCATGACTTTCATCCTAAAATGCTGAGCCCGACCATCTTGAACACGACCAAGCCCAGCATTAATACGATTGACATGCCGCATACGGGTAAACAGCTTTAAACGATTACCAAAGCGTTAGTGTTTTGTACTTGCCACCTTGCACTTGCACCTCCTACTAACGCCGAATCAAACTTTTGAAAACGGTTGACGTTAACAACAACGGTTTTAATTGAGAAATTGATTATGAATAAAATATCCGCCAGCTTGGCGATGGCTTTTTCGCTGTTAATGGTCTCCTGCTCGGGCGGGGATGATTTGGATAATAGCGGCGGTTGCGATGGGGCTTGCGCAAGTACGTCTACGCAACTGAGCACTGACGATGTCGAACAGATATTGGCGCAGGCGATTCAAGAAGCCCGCGCGCAAGACCGGAACGCGACCATCGCGGTGTCCGATCGTGTCGGTAATATTTTGGCAGTTTACCGTATGGGAGACGCAAGTGACCGTGTGGTGCTTCTCGCAACGGAGGCGACCAAAGACCTTAATGGTAACAACGTCGTCCCAATCGATAGCGGCTTAGAAGGTATTCAATTGCCGACCGTTGGCGTTCCGCTGAATATTGATGACCAAGCGGCGATATCAAAAGCGATTACCGGCGCTTACCTTTCTTCTGAAGGCAACGCGTTTTCGACACGAACGGCCAGCCAAATTATTCAAGAGAATTTTAACCCCGGTGAGCAAGACCAACCTTCTGGCCCCTTATTCGGTGTTCAGTTTAGTCAGCTTTCGTGTTCGGATTTTACTATTGATAGTTCACTAATCAGCATCGGTCCCAAACGCGCACCTTTAGGGCTTTCTGCCGACCCCGGTGGTTTTCCACTTTATAAAAATGGGACGGTTGTGGGTGGTGTCGGTGTTATTGCCGATGGACCGGATATTAATGGGGTTGCCTCTAACGGTTTGTATTCTATTGATAAGTTAATTTCAGATAACGACAACGATGTGGATGAAATTATCGCGTTGGCGGGAGCCAATGGATTTTATGCTCCTGAAAACCGTGTAGCAGACAGAATTACCGTTGAAGGAAAAACCCTACGGTTTAGCGATGCAGTTGTTGCAGACATGCTATCGAATCCCAACACAGCACCATTACGAACGGATATCGAGTCTTCGATCGGTAGTTTGGTCGATGTGTTTGGCTATACCGATGCAAGTGTTCGCGCAGGCTTAACCTTTGGCCAAGCTGAGTCAGGCATTCGTGCCGCGACAACTTCGGAATATCCTTCTAGCCTTGACGGCGTTACTCTCGATGCGCATATATTTGTGGATGCCAGCAACACTAACCGCTACCCCGCGATTGATGGAACAGACAGTTTACTCGCCGCCGCCGAGGTGCAAGCCATACTCGAAGATGCGCTGACGATTGCCAACCGAGCACGCGCGCAAATTCGCCAACCACTCGGCAGCCAAGCGCGGGTTAGCATTGCAATCGTTGATACCAACGGCGTTATTTTAGGAATGGTACGCTCTCGCGATGCTCCGATATTCGGTTCGGACGTTGCGGTACAGAAAGCTCGGACAGCGACTTTTTATTCTTCTGCCGGGGCTGCTGACTTTTTAAATGACCAACCTCCCGCGACGTATTTTGATATTTCAGATACGGCTCTTGCTCTCACTACAAAAGAAGATGTGGACATAGGCGCATACGTTACCGACTTACAAACCTTTGTTGCCAATAGCGGCGCACTCACCAACGGACTATTCGCCTATTCCGATAGAGCGGGCGGGAATTTATCGCGACCGTTTTACCCCGATGGTTTATCGGGAAGCCCGGCTGGCCCACTGAGTAAAGAAAATGGCTCATGGAGTGTATTTTCCACCGGCATACAATTGGACTTAGTCTTTAACGGTATTATTCAGCATGTACTCAATACCGCATCGGCAGATACCGTCGCCACTATTCCAGACGTAACTGACCAATGCACCGGCGTCGACTTTGACCCAGAGAACCTCACTTTTAGTGTTGGAGCCAGTGTCGATATTGCCAATATCTCGATTGCCAACGGCATACAAATATTCCCCGGTAGTGTGCCTATTTACCGAGGCGAGATGTTAATCGGTGGCATCGGCGTTTCTGGTGACGGTGTTGACCAAGACGATATGATCAGCTTTTTAGGCGTTCACAATGCAGGCCTAAGGCTCGGGTCGGTTGGTAATGCCCCCATTGCAAGGCGAGCGGATAATTTAACGCCGCAAGACGTTCGACAACGCTTTATCCAATGCCCACAAGCCCCCTTCCTCGATTCCGATGAAGACAACGTGTGCGAGGGCAAATAGATCATGAAAATAAAATTATCATCTTCTACACTCGGCCTACTTCTCCCCATTGTATTGTCTGGCACAGCGTTAAGCGCTAACGTCAGTGCGGAAACCTGCACAGAGAAAGACACAAGCCAGGCAACGTCGAGCAAAAGACGACGACTCGGCCGAGAAGAGACTGTCGATTGCACCACTGAAGAGAAAACAAGCGAAGTACCAAAACGGAAAACGCTGAATAAAAACGCTTCGCGGCCAACGCATTCTAAAAACCCCGCTCGCTCAAAAAATCGCATTTCAAAATTGCCGCGACCTAAGTTACAAGATTACGCAGCCTCGGTCCCCATTCCTGATCGCTGGCGTATTGTCGACGCACTGGGTTACGTAGAACATTGGTACGACCCTTATAATCGTAATGCGTTAAAAGGCGATAAACCCGTATTAGGAAAAGATTGGTTTTTCAACCTCGGTGTTATTTCGGACTCCATTTATGAATCACGTGAAATCGTCACCCCCGTTGGCGGCAGTTCCACAATACAGAGCGGACGCATTGATGTATTCGGTTCGAACAAACAAACCATACTAAACCACAACCTCGCCACCGAATTTGTGTTGTATAAAGGCGATACCGTCTTCCGCCCACCCGATTACGAATTTCGCATTACCCCGGTATTTAACTATAACCACGTCGAGATTGATGAAATTCAAGGGCTCTACGTCGACCCCGCAAAAGGTGAAAAACGTAGCGACAACCACGTAGGTTTGCAAGCCGCGTTTATCGATGTGCATTTGCGTAATGTTTCAGACAAATACGACTTCGATAGTATTCGCGTGGGTATACAGCCCTTCAGTTCGGACTTTCGTGGCTTCTTATTTCAAGATAACCAACTCGGTATCCGTTTGTTCGGCAACCGCGACAGTAATGTTTTCCAATACAATATTGCATTCTTTCAACGTTTAGAAAAAGACACCAACAGCGGGCTCAACGATACCAGTGAGCCGGTGCGGAAAGATTACGTCTACACCGCCAATATCTATTGGCAGGATTTGTTCAAAAAAGGTTTCTTCTCGCAATTTTCGATTACCCATAATCGCAATGCCGAGTCGGATGAGTTTTATTTTGATAACAACGGCTTTATTGCACGCCCTGCGTCCCTTGGTCGCGAAGTCCCTCGCAATTACGATGTCACCTATTTAGGCTACAGCGGCGACGGTCACTTTGGCCGCACGAACTTAACCACTTCGCTTTACTACGCTTTTGGTACAATCGAACCCGGTGTGTTCGTCACCGAAGACGTCGACATATCCGCCCTATTCTTCGCATCAGAATTTTCTTGGGATTTTGATTGGATACGCCCACGCCTTTCCTTTTTATACGCAACCGGCGACGACAATCCCTTCGATGATAAAGCAACGGGATTTGATTCTATCTTCGAAAACCCACAATTCGCCGGAAGCGATACGAGTTATTGGATTCGACAGAACACGCCATTTATCGGCGGTGGCCGGGTTTCGCTTTCTTCACGCAACGGTGTGCTGAATTCATTACGTTCGTCAAAAGATCAAGGTCAATCCAATTTCACCAACCCCGGTACGATTTTGCTGGGCTTGGGTGTGGATATGGATATAACCCCTGAATTACGATTGAGCGCCAACCTTAATCAGTTGTATTTCGAAACGACTGAGGTGTTGGAAGTCGCGCGAAATCAGAGTGATATCGATAAAGAGATTGGTCAGGATTTGTCTTTCTCTTTTATTTACCGGCCTAAGATGACGCAAAATATTGTGTTCCGAGCGTCTTACGCGAAACTGATTGGCGGTGAAGGTTACGATGATTTGTTTGAGGATGAAGACTCAGATTACTTTTTGTTTAATTTGATTTTGACCTATTAGAATTGGTGGCTGGCGAATTGGTTATTTTTTACGTTTAGCATTTGAGGGTTTGGTTTAGGGCACGCATAAAGTTGTCCATTGACTTACTAAAATTGGTGGCTGGCGAATTGGTTATTTTTTACGTCTAGCATTTGAGGGTTTGGTTTAGGGCACGCATAAATTCGTCCATGAAGCTCGGCTGCCACATCCATGTGGCAGACGGTCCTAAACCAAACCCTCAAACACTAAACTCGACCGGGGATGCTGGGAGAGAAAAGAAAAAAGAAAAAAGCCTGATACCTGCAATGATTTAGGAGGTGGTTTATCTCGTTCCCAAGCTGAGAATGGGAACAAGAAAAGAATAAACAGTCTCGAATATCGGCACTGAGCTGCAGTGATTCGGGAGGTGGGTTCAAGACCTTCTGTTGCCATTTGCCACAAGGATGTGGCGTAGTAGAACGTGCAGGAGCATACGTTCGAGGATGGCAACAGGGAGCCTACATGGATGTATTTAGGGCCTGCCCCGCGAGCAACGCGAGTGCTTTGGGTATGGCGTGTCTTGAACCCACCTCCCGGATTACTGCAGCGGACTAGAAAGATAGACAGAACAAATCGGTATTGCGTTACCACACAGAGTGCAGAAACGAGAAAAGAATTAACAGAGTCTGATACCGGCACTGTAGCGCGCTAGAAAGATTTGTAGAACAAATTGGTATTGCGTTACCACGCAGAGCGTGGGAACGAGAAGATTGGAATACGAAAAAGAATTAACAGTCCGAACAGCAGCACTGAGCTGCAGCGAACTGGACAAACAGAAAATTACTCGACTTAAACAGAGTAAATAAAAAACAATTTCAAGGCGAAGGTTATGCTTGCTTCAAATATTGTCAAAACGCTCAACCGTTTTCACATACCCAAAATAACACTGATGATTGCCATCGGTTTTTTAGGCAGCGATGCCCTCGCCTCATCCAAACACCACGCAGTCCATCGAGACTATACCGTTGCACTGCCCGCGCCGCCCAGCCAGCGCCAAGCCGACGTCGACAAAAAAAATGTCGGCTGCGTAAGCTGCCATACCAAATCGGACAATAAAACCATGCACAGTAACCGAGCCATTAAACTCGGTTGCATTGACTGCCATGGCGGCGACCACACTATTGTTAAACCAGACCTCGCCCAACAAAATACCCCCGTTTACAACAAGGCCATGAACAAAGCTCATGTACTGCCAACGCTACCCGATGCCTGGCACTCACCAAGCAGCGCAACCCCAAAGCGAAGTTACACACTATTCAACCGAGAAAGTCCCGAGTTTATTCGGTTCGTTAACCCTTCAGATTATCGGATCGTAAGCGAATCTTGCGGAGCTTGTCACCAGGAAACCATCGAAGCCGCTATACGAAGCATGCACTCAACAGGCGCGATGCTATGGGGAGGCGCGGCTTACAATAACGGAATCTTACCGTTTAAAAATTACTTACTCGGTGAGTCTTACAACCGTGATGGCGAAGCCGTTGTCATAAAAGGCCCGACAGTACCGGACTATCTAAAAGAAGACGTCGCTAAATCTGGCGTGATACCGGCTCTTTACCCACTACCCGCTTGGGAAACCGTTGTTCCTGGCGATATTTTCCGAGTGTTTGAACGCGGCGGCCGTAACATTTCTAACTTATTCCCAGAAACAGGAATCCCCGGCAACCTCGGTCAAATTCAACGCTTAGAAGAACCAGGGCGACCGGACTTCCGTCAATCTAACCGTGGGCCAGGCACAGGTGGCCGAATTTCAGTACCGCTAATTAATATCACCAAGACGCGCTTAAACGACCCCTTTACGTGGTTTGCGGGTACTAATGACCAACCTGGCGACTATCGCCATTCCGGCTGTGCATCTTGCCATGTGGTTTACGCCAACGACCGAGACCCTAAACATTCCGGCCCTTATGCGAAACACGGCCATGACGGGCAGTCAATTACGAAAGACCCCACCATCGATAAAGAAGAAAGTGGGCACCCACTGAAACATGCCTTTACCCGCGCAATTCCCACCAGCCAGTGCATGATCTGCCATATGCACCAACCCAACATGTTTATGAATACATTCTTGGGCTACACCATGTGGGATTATGAATCGGACGCACCGCAAATGTGGCCAGAGAAACAACAATACCCATCTCACGAAAAAACACGAAAAGTACTGGACCGAAACCCAGAAGGTGCATCGCCAAGAGGCAAGTGGGCTGATGTTAAATTTCTAAAATCGGTGTGGGATAACAACGATAAAATGCAGGACACTCAGTTTGCGGACTACCACAGCCATGGCTGGAATTTTCGGGCGATCTTTAAACGGGACCGCAAAGGTAATTTGCTAGACGCAAAAGGCAAAGTTGTTTCGGATACTGACCCTAAGAAATTCGACAAAGCCGTTCACATGTCATCTATTCATGCCGATGTCGGCATGCATTGTGTCGATTGTCACTTTGCGCAAGACAATCACGGCAATGGCCATATTTATGGGGAAGTCGCCCTGGCTGTAGAAGTTGACTGTAAAGATTGTCACGGTACAGCAAAAGAATACCCCAACTTATTTACATCCGGCCCTGCCGCTTTAGAAGGTGGAGCCGATTTGTCGGTATTGCGTACACCCGATGGCCGCAGACGTTTTGAGTGGGTAAACGGAAAACTCTTCCAACGCTCTTCATTAAACCCCGAATTAGAGTGGCAACTGAGTTTAGTAAAAGACAGCGTCACCAAAGGCCATAAGGAATACAACCCCAAAGCCGCGCGCGCTAAATTGATGAGCAACAATACAAAAACGCAAACCTGGGATGGCAAGGCCGCACCTCAAGACTTAGCGCACTCTAACGACGAAATGGAATGTTATTCTTGCCACACGTCATGGACCACGACTTGTGGTGGCTGTCACTTGCCGATTGAGGCCAATGCAAAAACAGAACGTCACCATTTTGAAGGCGGTGAGTCGCGAAACTACGCAACTTATAACCCACAAGTCGCGCGTGACCAAGCCTTTATGTTGGGCCGTCGGGGTGAAGCCAAAGGCGGTAAAATTGCTCCGACGCGTTCCACTTCGGCTCTTGTGCTTTCCTCAACGAATTCAAATCGCGAGAAAATTTACATTCAGCAAGCCCCTATCGCTTCCAGTGGGTTTAGTTCGCAAGCCTTTAATCCGCACTTCCCGCATACTGTACGTAAAACCGAAACGAAGACCTGTAGCGATTGCCACTTATCCAAAGAGAAAGACAATAATGCGATCATGGCGCAATTGCTGATGCAGGGCACAAACTTCATTAACTTTGTTGGCTATAACGCGTGGTTAGGCGGAGACGGCGAAGTGGCAGCGGTGCAATTAACGGAGTGGGACGAACCCCAAGCCGTAATCGGTAGTTACCTGCATAAATATGCTTACCCAGATTGGTTTAAGGATCATCAAGAAAATGACCTTAAACTCAAACACGCCCACAAGCATTCAGCAGGGAAAGCCAATTGCTTACAATTACGCGGCGAGTATTTATACGTAGCTGAAGGTAAAAACGGCGTTCAGGTTTACGATGTTGCCGGTATTGCCAACAAAGGAATATCGCAACGCATCATCACCTCTCCGTTTAGCCCACTTGGCCATGACACTCATGTAAAAACGAAGAATGCTAGCTGTATTGCGCTTCCATCTAACCAACCCATTAACCCGGCGAAAAATACCGGCGACCTAATGCGCATTACCAACCAGGAACAACCCTTCCACCCTATTTATAATTACGCGATTGTTACCGACAAAAAAGAAGGGCTGATCTTAATAAACATCAATACATTTACGGATGGTGAACCACGAAACAACTTCTTGGAACGCGCATTAACGTGGAATAAGAATGGCGTTTTAGATGGGGCTAAACACATTACGATTGGCGGCCACTTTGTCTATATAACAACAGACGCTGGCGTTGCGATTATTGATTTGGACAAGCCTCTAAACCCCGAACATATTGCAACTATCCCATTAAACGATGCCCGCGCGACTTCGCTTCAATTCCGGTATTTATTTGTAACGGATAGTGAAGGCTTGAAAGTTATTGATGTGACGGACATTAAAAACCCTGAAGTAATTGCTAATAACACCATCAAAATTGATAACGCCTATAAGATACACCTCGCGCGTACTTACGCTTATGTTGCTGCAGGTAGCGAAGGTTTAATCATTGTCGATATAACGAGACCTGAGGCCATGAAGACTTTCAAACGCTATAACGCTGACGGCCAATTAGAAGACAGCCGCGATGTAATCGTCGCAACGACTAATGCGTCTTTATTCGCTTATGTCGCAGACGGCAGCGGTGGTTTAAAAGTGGTTCAGTTGACTTCCCCTAAGTTACAACCTAAATTCTACGGCTTTAGCCCGGAACCGAACCCTAAATTGATTGCTAAATACCGTTCGGGTAATGCGCTATTGAGTTTGTCCCGTCCGTTGGAACGGGATCGTGGTGTGGATGAGACCGGCGGGCAAATTGCAGTATTTGGCCGTAAAGGTTCGCGGCCACTGAATCAGCAAGAAATGCAGAAGATGTATTTGGATAAAGACGGTAAGCCTTGGTTTGTTGAAGACAAACCATAGGGCTCAGCTTTTTTTAACGAGCTTTCTTTAACGGGCGTTTTTTTAGAACGCCTTAAAGGCGCATGAAAGCGCCTTGCATTAAAAACAGAAAAGTTAAAAGCACTAAGTTAGAAACATAACAACTAGACGCACACAAGAAAATAACGAGTGACCGACCATAAACAGAGTCGTAAAGAGTTGATAGTTAACTCGTCAGATTGGCGCTACTCGATATCGATATTTGCTCATTGCAAAATACCCTATCGAGCGGTAATAAGATGACAGTTTAAATATCACCACAACAGGCAGCTGTTTATAGATGGGCGCTAACAAGAATAAAACTAAGAACATTGCCGGAATTTACCTATGATGGTTTGGTCAACGAAACACACTGCGTTTATCGCATCCGCCTTCAATTTATTATTGGCGGGGGCTGTACACGCACTGCCGCAATACGATGAAGAAGAACACCTTGGCGTAGCCACGTGTTCTAGCAGCGTTTGCCACGGCAAAGCAACAGCAGACCCAACAAATAATGTGATGCTGAATGAATATAAAATTTGGATTACAGAAGACCGTCATGCAAACGCTTACAAAACTCTGCTCAACGCAGAGTCACGACGTATAGCGACCAATATGGGCTTACCGGCGCCAGCACACAAATCAGCAATTTGCTTAGACTGCCATGCTGACAATGTACCGCAAGAAAAACGCGGTGAAGAATTCCGTATCGACGACGGCGTCGGTTGTGAGGCTTGTCACGGCGGATCAGAACTCTGGCTAGAAAGCCATACGGAAGAAGGCGTTACCCACGAAGCCAACCTTAAAAACAAAATATACCCCACGGAAGATGGTTTTGCTCGAGCTAAGCTATGCCTCTCTTGCCATTTAGGAACCGACAAAAAACTCGTCACTCATGAAATTATGGGCGCAGGTCACCCCCGGCTTGTTTTTGAAATGGAAAGTTTTACGGCTAACCAACCTGCTCATTACAAAATTGATAAAGACTATATAGAGCGTAAAGGCGAATTTAGCGGCTTTACTATGTGGGCTGTTGGTCAACTCGCATCTGCGAAAGCCAGTGTTGAGCTCATGAAGACTTACCTTGTCAAAGACCATTCGATGTTCCCTGAACTCGTATTTTACGATTGCCATTCTTGCCATCACGCCATGTCTGAAAAACGTTGGTACGCGACTCCGAGTACTGGGAAAGTCGATCCGGGCTCTGTGCGATTGAATTTGGTTAATCTCATCATGCTGCGAGAGTTTACTTCCGTGGTGTATCCCAAGATGCAAACGACCTTGTCGGCCGGGATTAAAACGCTTAACCAAGCATCGCAAAAGAATCATGCTGAGCTTGCCGCTGCGCTGACTGAGATTAGCCTAACCATTAATGCCCTGGAAACCAAACTTCGCGCCAATACCTACAGTAATGCACAAATGGTAAAATTAAGAACGCGCCTGCTTTCTCAAGCCGCGAAAGGCGAGTACCGCGACTATATTGTGGCCGAACAGGCGTTTTACACGATCGAAGGTTTTACCATTAACCTTAAGCAGTTCGATCAGCACCAAAATCGACTTGACCAGCTATATGCTATTTTAAAATCAGAAGATACATTCAAACCGAGTAAATTTAAGTCTGTCGCCCGTTCCGTTAAGAGTGGTTTTGAATGAGTAAAAAACCTCCTGAAATAGCCTTTAGCGCCAAAACCGATAAAGGTCGTGTTCGAAAGCACAATGAAGACGCTATTTTTGGTGGGCTGGACGTTGGGCTTTGGATCGTTGCCGATGGCATGGGCGGATACGCCTGTGGGGAAGTCGCCAGTGCGATCAGTGTCGATACCATATCCGAGTCGGTTAAACGCGGTGCTAGCGTCAGTAAGGCCATTGGGCAAGCTCATGACGCCGTGACTCAGCGCACTGAAGCCGATATGAGCACTAAAGGTATGGCTTCTACGGTTGTCGCGCTCACGGTGAACAATAACCACTATGAAGTCTTTTGGGTGGGCGACAGTCGCGCTTACTGTTTGCGCGATAATAATCTCGTACAGCTGAGCCGTGATCACTCGTATCTTGAGTGGCTGGTCGATAAAGGCTTAAGCCGAGAACAAGCGGCCAACGACCCGAAACAGGCACGATTGACACAGGGTATCGGGTTGCGTACCCCAAGCGTTGATAGCGCATCGGGGAAAATTAAACGAGGCGATCGTTTTTTGCTCTGCAGTGATGGGGTTTACGGTGAGCTGAAGAAAGAGTTCATCGAATCACTGCTCAGCAGTAAAGACGATAGCGAGTCGGTCACGCAGGCCATCATCGACGCGGCTTTGGCCAACGGTGGCAAAGACAATATCAGTGTTATCGTCGTCGATATTGAGCCCAGCATGCGACAACAGCGGTATGTCTGGCTCATTTTAAAGGTTAAATTAAAGAAAATTGGCGCCGCATGGCGACTATGGGCGCCAGCGGTCGCAGGCATAAGTTTGGCGGCCTTGAGCTTCTTTGTTTTTTTGATGTTGCGCTCCTAGTGCAAGTTATCATTTAATAGCGCATATTCAGCCATTTGTTGAATGCGCAGACCGTTACACATAAGCCAAGTCGACATTGGCGAACCAAAATAAAAGAGTTTTGAAATTAATATGAGTGATGACGACGTAACAGCCATGTCCCGAGTTAGCTTACTTTCCTTTGACGAGGGAAAGGAAATTGAATTGGGTGCTGAAACCATTGTGGGCAGAAGTGCCACCTGTGACCTGGCCATTGATAACGGCCGCCTGTCACGCCAACACGCTAAGTTGACTCTTAAGGACAAAATACTAGTCGTTGAAGATCTCGGATCAACGAATGGTACTTTTGTAAATAACCAAAAAATCAGCTCCCCGACTCCTCTCAATAATGGCGATACACTCGCATTTGAAGAAGTTCGCTATAAAGTGGTTTTACCCGAGCCACCCAAACCTGCAGACGGGGAAATCATAGAGGAAGAGCTCGAATCCAAGACCATGGTTGCCCAATTACCTGAAGGTTGGTGGGCCGTTGGCGACGAACAGTCTGACGATATGACCCGCGCGATTTCGGTGAAGGATCTTCCCGCTGATTTACTGGACGTGAATACGCAGCTCGATAACGCGCTCAAAAATTCTGGCGATAAGCCCTGCCTCGTGTGTATGACGGGCGGGCAAAGCGGTACGATCTTTCGTTTTAATGCGACCAAAGACTCGAACAAGTGGGAAATTGGTAAAAACCCTGACTGCGATGTAACCATCGATGACCCCAGCATGTCGGCTAACCATGCACAAATTATTAACGAAGGCGCACGTTGGCAGCTGGTCGATTTAATGTCGACGAACGGTTCTTTTATTAATGGCAATAAAACACTCAGTTCCTACCTCGCCAACGACGATAATATTCGACTGGGCGAAATTCAGTTTAAGTTTAGGACGGGTAATACGACGGAAACAAAAGTCACGCAGGTAAGTGGTGATGACGAGAAAAATAATAGTATTTTGATTACTGGCGGTGCGTTTGTCTTAACGCTTGCGGTATTGGGTGCTGCTTATTATTTTATGATGTGAAGCCGTTATTTTAAGGTGTGCAGCTTTGACTCTGCTAGATTTTGTTTTTTGCACTGCAAAACCGCTTAGTCAGGCCGCACGTTATGTATTCTGTAAGCTATATAAGCAAACACTGAGCCTCTTAGCGCTTGGACTGTTATCAGTACACATTTCCGCAGTAGAACTCCCCTCTAGCAGCCGATCCCAAAATGCTATTCTTCGAGTCGAAGCCTCGCTGCAAAGTTCGTTAGCGAAAAAAGGTCTTGAATATGGAGCCCCGCTATTTATCCGTATATTCAAAGAGCCCGGCGTTTTGGAAGTTTGGCTCGAATCAACAGACAAAACGTTCACGCTTTTCAACACCTATTCAATCTGCTCATTTTCGGGTGATTTGGGTCCAAAATTAAAACAAGGCGATCAACAAAGTCCCGAAGGTTTTTATTTCGTTAACCCTGGCCGCTTAAACCCCTGGAGCCAATTCCACCTCTCGTTTAATTTGGGCTACCCCAACCGCTACGATCGCCACCACCGACGAACCGGCAGCGCCCTTATGGTTCATGGCAATTGCGTTTCAATTGGTTGTTACGCCATGACGGACCCTTTTATTGATGAAATCTATGCTTTGGCCAATGCAGCCTTAGCGGCTGGTCAGCCATTTTTTCGTGTGCACAGCTTTCCTTTCAAGCTGGAGCCAGAAAAGCTGGACCAATATAAAGAGCATCGTTGGTATGACTTCTGGTTAAACCTTCAAGAAGGCTATCTCCACTTTGAACAAAATAAGATTCCCCCAAATGTAACGGTCAAAAATGGGCGATATGCCTTTGGCGAATAATTAGTGTTCTTCTAGAAATAGCCGCCTACTGCAAACCTGATATTTTAAACTCGTTATTGCTACGACTCTATGTCTTGACGGGGACTCTATTTCTAGACAGGCAATATCCAAACAAAAAACCACAACATATAGAGAACTTGTAATGAATGAACTCATTGATAATGTAAGCTGGATCGGCGTCGGCGTTAGTTTTTTTATCTCGTTCTTTCTCGGCTGGCTGTGGTACAGCCCTAAAATGTTCGGTAAAAAATGGGCCGAAGGTGTCGGCGTCGATATGGAAAACTGTGGTGATATTCCTGTGTTTGCTATGGTCACTCAGGCCCTTGGGACTCTAGGCCTTGCTTGGTTATTTGGCATTATGGCGGTTAGTAATGCCTTGCTGACAATTGTGCTAATTTTGTTGACAGTTATATTGTTGATTGTGAGTAATGGGAAGTATGCGCAGAAGAGCAATACTGCTGTGGCGATTGAAGCGGCTTATATTTTTGTGATGGGGGTTATTATGTTGGTTTGTCAGGGGATATTTTAAACGGCCTGAGGAATTCCCCTAAGCAATAAGCCTCTCCCATTGGTTTTCATTAAAATCCCGCTGACCACAATTAACGGCTCGTCTGATTTTTCGTAAAACACCCGCCTACTTTGTAGGTGGCGTTCCTTCATCAGAATGATTAGTGCTTACATCTATCTGCTCTGCGCTATCTACCTGTCTACCTACTCAAAATTTTTAGGCAAGGGTACGCTTCCATGCTGACAGAATTTCACCTCGAGAATTTACCGATATAAGTTTACGCCCTCATCTGAAAATAATTTTAATTATTTTGGAGGGGGGGTTATTGTGAAGTGTTAGGTGTGAGCGATCACGAAAACCACAATAAACCTGCCTTAAAATAATCACGGCAACACAGCCAAAACATATCGATTTTATTGATATCAAATTAAATTCGACCGAAATAAGAGCTATATCCGAAAAAGTTCCAATCGAAAATAATTTTTTCTCATTATTTTTGAGGGGTATTACTGCGCCAGTGTTTTAACCGTATAGAAATCTACTTGTGCCAAAATTAGGATTTTACATAAAAATAAAAATATAGAGATTGAAGCGGTAGGGATAAAAAGAATTGTTCACAAAACAAACCACCTACACCACCAAAATTTGGGGGTCAATATTATCCGACAACCCAGCTCTCTGTGTTTTAGGTAATTTTTTAATTAGCTAGAACATTCTATTTTCTAGAAACAGTTTTCTTTCGACAACATAATAAAACCATATAGGTGTGCATCATGAAAAAAACAAAACTATATTTAAACCCGCTGGCCGCGGCTATCGCTCTTATGAGCGGTACGTTCGTTGCGCCTCAGATTGCGTTCGCGCAAGATGAAGCTCGCGAAGTTGAAGAAGTACTTGTAGTATCGGCTCGTCGCCGTGATGAGACTTTGCAAGAAGTTCCAATTGCGCTTTCGTCATTTTCTGGAGCAGAGCTAGATCAGGAAGGTATTCAAGATATCGTTCAAGTCGCTGAATCTGTTCCCAATACGACCCTGAAAGTATCTCGTGGTACAAACACCACCATCACTGCTTTTATTCGTGGTGTAGGCCAACAAGATCCTGTTGCAGGATTTGAAGCTGGTGTTGGAATTTATATGGATGACGTATACCTAAACCGTCCTCAAGGCGCTGTTCTTGACGTATACGACGTAGAACGTATTGAAATATTACGAGGACCTCAAGGAACTCTATACGGTCGAAACACTATCGGTGGTGCGATCAAATACGTAACCAAACGTTTGGGCGACGAAGCAGAATTAAGTGTTAAAGGCGCTCTTGGTACATACAACCAACGCGATTTACTCATATCAGGTAGCATACCTTTAGCTAACGACACCTTAAAAATTGGCGCTGGCATCGCGTCATTTAATCGTGACGGTTTCGGTGAAAACTTATTCACTGGTGGTGAGCACTACAACAAAGAAGTGCTAGCTGTTCGTGCAAGCCTAGAATACACCCCAACAGATAATATATTCATTCGTTTATCTGCGGATTCGACTCAAGATGATTCAGCTCCTAGAGCCGGTTACCCTCTACTAACCAGACCTGACATTGATATTTACGACACAAACGCAGGCTCTGAAAAAACAGGACATCCGATTGACGAGAACGATGTTTCTGCAAGCGGCGGAGCACTATTAGTTGAATGGAGTGTTAGCGACGATTTAACCTTTAAATCAATCACGGCATCTCGCGAAGACAGAACAGAATCACCAATCGATTTTGATTCCGGCCCCACTCAATATTTTGACGTTCCGGTCATATACGAAAACGAGCAATTCAGCCAAGAATTTCAGCTCGTATTTGAAGGTGAGCGAGTACAAGGCTTAGTTGGCGCATACTATTTAGACGCCAATGCGTATAACGCTTTTGATGTTCTATTTGCTGGGTTCGCAGATGGCTTTGAGGCACCTCAACCAGCTGACCTCAGCTTACCAAGAATTCCAAATAATGGCCGCACGCAATACACAACAGGTGACGTAGATACAAAAACTTGGGCTATATTTACCGACTTTAGTGTTGATCTCACTGACACTGTCGCACTATCACTTGGTGGTCGATACACAGAAGACAAAAGAGACGTAGAAATTTTTTCTCAACGCTACTCTCGAAACAGCAATGGCGAACTAATCTCTCCTCAATTTGGCGGAATCGGTGACAACACAGCACTAAATGCAGCGGTAGCTGTGGATGGAGAGCAAGTTTATCCTCAGTTCAACAAAGGCCGAACAGATACCAAATTTACCCCTCGCATAAGCGTAAGCTGGACTCCAGACGATAGCATTCATCTATATGCTGGCTATAGCGAAGGCTTTAAAGGCGGCGGTTTTGATCCTCGAGGTGATTACCGTAGAGAGCAAACCCGTGAAGGCTTCAAACCAGAAACTGTTGATGCTTTTGAACTTGGCGCTAAAGCAAGCTTCTTAGATGGTCGCATCACTACGAACTTAGCGCTATTCTCTAGCAAATATAAAAACGTTCAAATTTTGGGATCAATTCTTGTTGATGAAGATGGTGATGGTGAATTTGACGGCTTCGTAGGTACAACGACAAATGCTGGAGAAGGAACTATTCAAGGCGCGGAACTTGATTCAGTATTAAAATTCACTGATAACTTTACGGCTAAGTTTGCGATAGGATTAATTAATGCTGACTATGACGAGTTCTTGGAGTCCGAAGAAATTACAGAAATGGTAGACGCTACTCTCGTTTCGGATGGTTCTCCAGTTAAAACAGAAGTAGGAACTGGTGAATTTCAATTAGTTAATAATGCAGATGACAAAGTATTCCAAAATACTCCTGACATGACGCTTTCACTAGGTCTAACGTACTCTATTCCTGTTGGACCGGGCGAGTTAACACTCTCTAGCTCTGCAAACTATCGCAGTACGGTTTATCAGAGAGAAAATGCTCCTACAAACGTTAACACTGCAATGCAAACCCAAGCAGGGTACACATTGTTTAATGCTAACGTTGTTTGGTCTTCTGACAGCGACCATTGGCAAGCCGGCTTACACGCGCTTAACTTAGGTGATAAAGAATATATCACTGGAGGTTATCAATTTGGGTTTGACAACAACCCTGCGTTTTATGGCAACCCGAGAACAATCACTGCGACAGTTAAATATAATTTATAATAAGTTCTTAATCTAAAAAACTTATATCAAGGGCGCTAATTTAGCGCCCTTTTTTATACGTGACTAGAACTCAGCTCATTGCGGGCCAACAAATAAAATATTCAAGATAAAGATCACAAACCCAAAATCTGTCCCACAATCCCCTGCTTCACCTCTCACCCCCCACTCAAACCAAACCCAACAACACTCTCCCCCTTACTCCGCAACCCACTCCCAAACCACCCGTCCCAAACCGATAACACTGAGCCAAAATTCTTATCCATATGCGCCACCGCAACACTATGATGAATTTGATGCTGAGCCGGACTAATCAAAACTTTTTCCAACCACCCATACCCCAGCCAAACAGAACTGTGCCGTAAGTTAGAACCCGCTAAATTAAACAGAAAGGTAAAAACACTCGCGCCCAGAATATCGACAGGTTTAACCGCTCCATCAAAAAGATAAATAAATACGCCGCTTAAACCTCCAATCACCAACAAACTCCGGCAACTGTTAATCGCCATTTCAATCGAATGAATGCGGTAAAGCGTTAAAGGGGTCAGAACCGTCGCACTGTGGTGAATCGCATGAAAGCGCCACAACAGAGGAGCCTTGTGATAAAGATAATGAAGAATAAAACGGGAGAAGTCTTCGAACAAAAATACCACCGAGGTAAATACAACACTCGTCCAAAACACTCCCCAGTTGAAAAAGTTACCCGCACCAAAAGTTGAAGACAACAATCGATTAATCCATAGGGCAAAAGAGATCTGGCCACCCAATATAGGCATCACTAAAAAGACCGCGACCAGTCGATTAATTCCAATCCATTTTATATCCACCAAACTAGATGGGCTAAACCACAACCGAGGCGATAACGCTTTTACAATAGCCGCTTTAAAACCGAGCCCACGCCAAAACACCACAACCACAGCAATGACTGCCGCACTCAATAGATACAACCAAAAAATACGCTTTTCCGGATTCACCACGTAAAGGACAGGCTCAAGCAAAGCCTCCCCGAATCTGAACATCACAGAATTCAATTCACCCAACATCAATAATCACCCTCTCTATCACCCGTACCCCGATCCCGTCATCCGTCATCCGTCATCCGTCATCCGTCATCCGTCACCCGTCACCCGTCACCCGTCACCCGTCACCCGTTTCCCGTTTCCCGTCATCCGTCATCCGTCATCCGTCATCCGTCATCCGTCATCCGTCACCCGTCACCCGTCACCCATTTCCCACCACATAAACGCTATTGATAACGGTAACGATAACGATTACCATTCCAAACATCAAATAACTTTTGGAAATGTATCCATGTTTAATCGTAAATTCGTATTCGGGGCTCTCGTGCCGATAACCGCTATCGTTGTGTCTTGTGGCGGCGACGGTAGCAAAGCACCACCTGTAAGCACGGAGGATATCAAAACAAACTACGTAACAATGGCCCATGCCGCCTACCTAGATTCTTTAGCTACAGCAACATTGCTCAAAGGTGCTGTGGATACATTTATCGCAACCCCAAGTGAAGACAACCTCGATGCAGCCAAAGTCGCTTACAAGGCCGCTCGTGTCCCTTATCAGCAATCTGAAATCATGCGTTTCGATACCGTCATCACCATCAATCAGGACCTTGATGCCGACGGCGGCCTGGCAAGCGTTGATGACTGGGAAGGTCAAGTGAATGCATGGCCATTAGACGAAAACCATATTGTTAGCATCATCGAAGGTTCTGACACGATCGATCAAGCTTTGCTTGTTGCCCAAAATGGCGCAAACAACAATGAGGCTAACGTCGCCACTGGCGTACACGCGGTTGAATTTATGTTGTGGGGCGAAGATGCCAACGGCACAGCAGCCGGTGCTGGCGAACGTCCAGCGACTGATTTTGCCAACGGTGGCAGCTGTACTGACGCATTCTGTGCACGTCGAGCAAATTATTTAGAAGCCGCGACTAATTTACTGGTTTCAGACCTTACTGAAATGGCAGCCGAGTGGAGCCCTGCTGCTAGCACAACCGTCGGTACGCTCAGCAACAATTTCCTAGCTAGCGATCTTGCACTTGATTATATGCTCGGTTCGATCACTTCTATGGCAACGGACGAATTGGCTTCTGCCCGTATGGGTTCTGGTCTCGAACTGGGCGATCCTGAAGAAGAACACGATTGCTTCAGTGACCTTAGCCACGTTGCGATTTATTACAACTTCCAAGGTGTTCGCAATGCTTTCTACGGCACATACACAAGTGACAATGCCTCAGTCAGCGGGGTTAGCCTTGCGGATTTAATCGAGTCTCGTGATAACACACTATTCACCGAACTAGACGCAGCCTTCGATGCAATCGAAGTGAATATGCTCGCTATCTTTAACGCGGGAGAACGCACAACAGACACTGTTCGCTTCGACCAAATTATCGGACAAGACGCTAACGGCACCGAACGTCAAATAGCCGAAGCCGCTATTGATGCATTGATTGCGCTTGATGGTCCGCTCAGCGAAGCACAAGAACTTTTATCCTTACAAGAAATAAACGTGGGCGGCAGCGGCGACTAACGCTCACTAAAGCTCCTTGAATTAAGGTTATAAATCAGCACATGAAAGCGTGCTGGTTTTTCTGCTTTACCACCTCACCTACTTTATCGAAAGCAATTATGAAAACTCGCATTGTATTAAGTTCAGCTATTTTAACCCTTCTTAGCGCTTGTGGCGGCGGCGGTGGCGGCAGCTCCACAGAACCGGAAAAGCCGGCAGGTAATGACACCCTACAAATCGAACATTTAGGCGGTGGCGACGCCACGGTTAACGATGTAACTGTCGATGCGTTTTCTGAACATTCCGAAAATATGGATGAGACAGGTCGCATTCAAAAATTTAATTTAGGAAATGACTTTTTTCAAAACCCATGGGTTGCAGGCAGCGCCAGTACCTCTTCTCGCGATGGGCTCGGTGGCGTATTTAACAATAACGCCTGCCAAGATTGCCACATCCGCGACGGACGAGGACACGCTCCCAACATTTCGGCCACGGAAGACGGCAGCGATTTTTCCAGTATTTTATTCCGCGCCGCACGCGCAAATATTTCATCTGAAGATGAATTGTTAATGCTGCAATCGCTACAGGCCAATGTGCCCGACAGCAGTGTTGGCGGACAGCTTCAACAAGATTCTGTGGCCAATGTAACCGCCGAAGCGAGCCTTGGCGTTAGCTACCAAACCAGTGAAGTAGAATTTGAAGATGGCTTTAGCGTTGAACTCCGCAAGCCCGTTTGGGAGCTCACCAGTAATTATGCCGAACAAGGTTACGACTTTAATACGGATACGGTATTTTCCGCTCGCGTCGCTCCGCAAATGATCGGCCTTGGATTACTGGCCCTTATACCGGAAGTCGATTTACTTCAGAACGAAGATATCGAAGACAGCAATAACGACGGGGTATCCGGCAAAGCCAACGTCGTGTGGAGTGTAGCCAATCAAAACGTCACCATCGGTCGCTTTGGCTGGAAAGCCGGTCAGCCCAGTTTAGTCGAGCAGTCTGCCGGCGCATTTGTTAACGATATGGGCTTAACCAATCAACTGCATCAGCAAGGCAATTGCATGCCTCACCAAGCCGATTGTTTATCAACAGAAAACGGGAACGGCGATTCGGTATCGGATTACGACTATGAAGTATCCGACACCATTCTTTCGGCCGTTGGGTTTTATTCTGCTCATTTAGCTGTGCCCGCAAGAAGGGACGCCTACAGCGATCAAGTGCAACGCGGAAAAACATTGTTTAACGATGCTGGCTGCACGGCATGCCACACCGCTCAACACACCACAGAATTTTCTGAAGATCACCCTGAGCTTTCTGAACAAACTATTTTCCCTTATACGGATATGTTGCTGCACGATATGGGGCAATCACTCGCTGATTTTGATATCAACAATACGCCCGCCGCTGACAGTGTTTTGGTCGAGTTTTTGGCCAATTCACACGAGTGGCGAACCCCACCACTTTGGGGTTTGGGTTTAGTGAAAACTGTCGATCCTGAAGCGACATTTTTACACGATGGCCGAGCACGCACCATTATGGAAGCTGTCTTGTGGCACGGTGGAGAAGCCGAAACCGCAAAGCAAAACATTTTACTTTTCGATGCGAACCAACGAGCGGACTTTTTAGCCTTCTTAAACGACTTGTAAATTTAGAATGAAACCGAGACGGCGAAGGCCGTTTCTATAACACCCGTTCATGCCATGCCTTTAGGCTGCCCTTCGATTATTCGTTGAGTGGCCTTTTTTTGGTTTCTACAGAATAAGTCTATTATTGAGATCGAGATTCGACACACGACAACAAGCTTCTACAAATTATTTTCGAATTATGAGATAGGAGCAAAAACAATACTAAAAACAGGCACAAGGAAAAGCACCAACCCACCTAAAATAGCCATATTGCACAGCAGCCTTACCTTCAGCGATTTCATGAAAATCTCTTTAAACAGAAGTACCACAAGCAACGCAAACACAAAGTAACTAAAGGGTTCAGAAACAACAATGTTGAGAAAAACTGAATCAAATAAATATTGAGCATCGGGCATCACGCTTTGAGAAATAGACTCGTAATGCTCCCGAGAAAAACCAATAGATATTAAAATCCCTGAAACGATTAATTCCATCAACACTAGGAACCAGTTAAAAACTTTTTTTAAGCGGCTTTCTCGGGTAACAGTATTCAATGCGTACACTCCTTGAGGGTGGGTTTACAACTTTTTGTAGCCGATCAACAACACCATTTTTCTGGGCCACCGACCATCAATGCTCACAGTAAAACACATACGACTAGGATGGAAGATAAGGATCTTCACTTTCCCGGCCTACGATAGGTGAGTTTACTCCCTAGGACTTTCGGCCATAAAAAAAGACCTCATATGAGGCCCTCTTCGGTATTCAGTACACGCTTAAAATATTAAGAAACGTCAATCAACTCAACGGTTCCATCGGGAAGGATTTCAGCAATCTGCCCTCTCGGCTCATCCATAAAGGCCAGTATTAAGAAAAACACGACAGTACAAGTCACGGCAATCACGGTAAAGAAAATGTTCGGAGCAAAGAACGAATTCACCAATAAGAACGACGCCCCGCCCACATTGCCGTATGCACCTGTCATTCCTGCGATTTGCCCGGTTAAACGACGCTTTATCGTTGGTACAACACCGAAGGTTGCACCGGCACCCGCCTGAACAAAAAAAGAACAGAATACAACCACAGCACCGATACCCAGCAAGGACCAGTTCGGGGTCATAAACGATAAGCCAACGAAGCCTAGAGCTGAGCCTGCGATCGTCATCATCAGTGTACGTTTGCGACCAAACTTATCACTCAACCATCCGCCACCTGGACGGGCAATGAGGTTCATCGCCATAAAACAACCCGCCATTACCGACGCTTTACCAAGAGAGAAGCCGTAGCTATCTTCATCAGAGAACATCAAAGGCATCATCGAAACCACGGCGATTTCTGCACCGAAGGTCGTTGCGTAGGCCAGGTCCAAAAGGGCAACCTGTTTGAATTTATAGCGGTGTAGGGGCTCAACATCGCCGTGGATATTTTCACGGTTTAAACGGTAAGAGCGAAAGATGTGCGAGATAAACCAGGCCAATAAACCCGCCCAAATCCCGTAGGTCACGTACTCAGATAGCAAACCAACCTGCGCTGGAGACAAACGCCAGGTAATGATTGCCATGGCGATAAAGATCGGTGATGCCATCACAAGGTAAAGAATGAAGTCACCCTTGCTCGTCACTTCCATTGCACCGACTTTTTTCGGTGAGAAGTAAGTGGAGCCTTTCGGCGTGTTACGCACAGTGATATAAAACAAAACAGAGATGATGATACTGACAACACCCGCAACAGAAACCGCTGCTCGCCAACCATAGTCCACGCCAACCCAAGTTGTCATGATTACTGCCATTGCCGGTAGAGCCCAGTTGGCAACCGCTGCACCAAAGTTACCCCAGCCACCGTATATACCCTGAGCAACACCAGCTGTTTTTACCGGAAACCATTCCGTTACCAAACGAATACCAATCACAAAACCTGCACCCGAAAAGCCTAATAGAAAACGGGCTGCAGCCAGCTGTGTATAGTCTTGCGCCCAGGCAAACATAAAACAAATGCACCCGGAGATAGCCAGTAACAAGCTGAACATCAGACGTGGGCCGTACTTGTCCACTAATGAACCAACGATCGTCCGCGCAGGAATCGTGAGCGCAAGGTTCAGAAACAATAAAGCCTTAGCCTCCGCCATAGAAAGCCCGAAGGTTTCTTTAATAAGAGGCATAAGAGGAACGTGGCAAAACCATAGAAAGAAGGTCGTGAAAAACGCCATCCAGGATAAATGCAGTATCTGAACCTTGCGGTCGGCAAAGTTGAATACACTGAAACCAGACGTAGAACCCATGGAAAAACCTATTGTTAACATTGAACTTGATGAATCAAATGAGCTTTAAGCAATAAATACGCCACAACTCTCAGCCATCCAAAGCTCAACAGATACAATCGATACAACGGCCCTCAATCTCGGCAAAACTAAGGGCTGTCTTCCACCTTTTGCTGAGCTAGAGCGCTTTAACAGTAGAGCCTAAGCAAAAGCCGATAATATTGCCATCCAATGGAGCGGTGTTGGTGCAGTGACGCACCGCAACAGGGCGCACAAAAGTCAGGTTTAAATGAACCCGAAATGACTATTTCAGGAAATCAGTCAAATTTCATACAAGCCCGCCTTGAACTTTTGAAGACCCGCCTGAAGAGCCTTTTTCAGATGCACGTGAAAGGCTCAATGAAAGATCATTTGAACCCCCAAGTGAAAACCTAAAAGCCCTGCCCCAAGCCAGCCTTCCGCAGATAAAAGCCAGCAATGGCAACAGCCATTCGATCAACATTAACCACCACGGGATTTCATATAAGCTAAGCTCGCTAGCCGGTAAATTTACCCCGCTACAATATGAAAGCCACAAAGTGACCGCCGCAATCCAGGGCCAATAACCTACCCCACGGTAAGCGGCGAACAACAGCACCCACGCAAAGTACCAAGCATTCACAACCGGTGAAAATATCAGTAAAGCGGTGAAGCAGCCAAGCGCACGAAGCGCTAAGCTCCACGGTTTAAAAAACACCCACGTGTAGGCGGCAATAAAACCGAGCATAAAACACAGTGCGGTATTCGGGTTGCCAATGAATAAATGAACGGCGTAATACAACGGATTATTAAACGCCCAATTTTCTCCCGTGGCGATCGCACTCGTTACCGAACTCGTCCCGGCCATCAAAAACGGCATTTCGATCATAAAATAACTGAGGCACGCTCCCCCAAACACATACAGCCCCGGTAACCAATTATTCCTCCCACACAAATTTCGGCGAGATAAAACCGCCGGAAATAAAAACAGAGGTAATATAATCACTGCGTATATTTTTATCGAGCAGGCTAATCCCAGTAATAATCCGCAAATAATAACTCGCTTCCCTTCCCAACTTTTAAAAGCCACGCAAACGAAAGTGAGCGCAATAACATCCACATGCATATTTATCGACATGGCGTGAATTAATAACGGGCAAAACGCAAACAACACAAAGGATTGTGGCGTTACCCGATAATATAATACATACAGAATAATCACTTCCGCACCGAACACGATTAATTTAAGCGGCCAGATTTCACCAGGGGAAAGCCAATACGCAAAAGAAAAAACAGCCTGTGCCGCAGCGCCATAAACGCTGATATATTCGGGGTAAGAAACACCGTCTAATACGGCGGATATTTTTGGACTAAGGTTGACATCAAAAAAGTCAGCCGGAGCCACAAGATAAGGATTGAAGCCCTCGGCACTCAAAAACCCTTCCCACAAATAACGGTAGTGATCATCCTCAAATAAAGGTTCCACAAATAAAGACGGAATTCGAAAGACAATGGCTAACAGTAGAAGAACCGGAATTGTGAATTGTTTAATGACGAAGGGAGATGCAAACTGCCCCTTGCCGGTATAGTAGGCAGAAAATATCCAAGCAACATTCAGAAAAAATACACAGACAAAAAATACATAAAATGAACGCGACAATTCAGAAAAAAAACACAAGCCAACATACAGCATAAAACCGGCACAATAGGACAGAATAAAGCCTTTATTGTTTACGTGCATTCAGCTCCCAATGGTACTCAATAATTTTGTAATCTTGATAGCGGCCCAAGTCATTTCGGTAACGCTGAATAAATCCCAAAACACCACCCGACGTATTGAAGTCTTCCTCGAACCAATCAAAAATATTGGAAAGATAAAGCTCTTCTCCTCGAATTACCGCTCCCTTGGTTTCATCATTTACAAAACTGCGGGCCTGATCGTCCAGCTGAGCTTCAAGCTTGTCTGCGGTATAGGCCTCTGACCGAAGGTTGGGGCAGCTTAGCGAAGCACAGACAATGGCAAAGTGAATGCGCGGGTCGCCCATAGGGCGCAAAATTTCATGCTCAATGGTATCTAAACTAACATCCTCCCCGGCTATCTGGCCCACGGTTCGCTTCCAGACTGGCTGCACGACATTGCCAATATCGCGAATGCTATTTTCGGGTTCTTTATCAAGGACTATTTTTATCGCATAGTAGTTATAGGCATTGATATAGAATGCCATTTTATGGTTGTCACTGGAAAATTCGATACCCGCCTTCGCTAGCTGATCTGCCAGGCCAATAAAGCCAGTATCTTTTCGAAGCGCTTTGTAATCCACCAAATTTACATTTACACCGTTTTGTCTGGCTTCGGTTACATGCTCTTTCAAGGATTGTTCATAGACGGACCAATCCATATCCACCGTTAACACGTCTGTGGGGGGGGGCTTTTCACAACCCAGGGTAAAAATGACAACCCCAAACAATATAGCGAATCGACTCACGTAAAATTTAACCAACAAACCAACACTCCTCACCTCAGTGTTTAAACGCTTAAAATAAACCGAAACAATAAAGCCAATACCGACGATAAAATCATTAAAAGATATCAATATCCCCCTCCCTAGCTTTATTTTCATCATCTTTATCACTACTGTCTAGCAATAATTTTAAACTATCCGCGAGAGCAACCAATTCATCGCTCGATTCGTATAATGAATGGGAATAGCCCACCGCTGTATTTAAGTCGAGATGAATTTTCCCGTTTGCATCTTTCACAAACGACGAGGACTCGTGGCTCTTGCGGCAGATACCCGCGATGGATCGATTCTGCTCGGTAATATCGGCGACTATTTGATCCAAGCTTTCAAAGGCGAGCGACAAATTTTTAGCAACCCCCACGGTCTTCTGGCTCAATTCAACGCTATATAAGGCTTTTTTATCCGACTCTTTAATTTTTGACTGCACACGCTCAATTAACTTATGGATCTCGCCCGTATAACCCTTGGTCTTTTTAGATAAAGAACTCACCTCACCCGCCACCACCGCAAACCCTCTTCCCGCATCCCCGGCACGAGCGGCTTCGATGGCCGCATTTAGCGCCAGCAATCCTGTCTCGGAAGCAATCTTATCAATCACCACACTCATTTCTTCTATTTCAATACCAAACTGAACCAACTCTTTAATTAAGCCTCGCAAATCGGAAATCGCCACTTCCGTTTCTGTTCCATGATGCAAAGCCTCATTTACCTTCACTAAACTTTCTGAAATACGCTCACTCATCGTGCCACTTTGATTGACCGTATTTTCAGAAAAGGTCAATGAGTTTGAGACCAATTCATCCAACGCCTCAATCTCAGTTTGCACACCCGCAGAATTTTTTATCTGCTTACCCAGCAAATTTTCCAGAGAGCGCGCAAACTCTGACATTTGATTGGAATCAAAATACAATTGCGTTGCACCGTTACGAATAACAACCGACTGAGCATGTTCGGTCATCCTTGATGAATGCAGATGATAAAAAACACGATTGAACACTTCATATAAGTCACCGTACTCATCCCGCCTTTTAGACTTAATACGATGAGCGAAATGCTCGTCTTTTAATTCATTCGCAGCATGCCGTAAAACTCGTACTGGGTGTAAAACATAAATAGTAATAAAAACAGACAGTACAAACGTTAACGCAAACGCGTATTTTGCCGCACGCCAATACCGCTCTCGAAGTTCTGCTATTTCTGACACCAGAAACCCCACGGGCCTATCCACTTGAATAATACCCACCACATCACCATCGGCAATAAGCGGTGCCGCTGCGGTCATCCAAACACCTTCGGAGTCTGTATACACGCCACTCACATAATGACCGCCATCAAACACTTGGCTGTGCCAGTCTTGAGCTTCGATTAATGCGCCACTGTAAAATTGACCGCTCTCACCCGGATTGCTCATCACGACAAAACCGAGTTGGTGACTTTCGTCAAAATCCCATGTTTTACGAAGAGTATAGATGGGGCTGACGAACTCATGATGATTGAGGGAGTTTGCGTCACGAATGCGCGCAAGCATGGCCTGAAGAAAATCAAAGTCTTCCTGACCGTCTAAACCGGAATCCGGATCATAAAAAATATTTTCGTGACGGTCGAGGGGGAGAGTAGCGGCACTAGAATTTGCAATCGCCACAATCATATCGGCAACATGCATGTGCAATTCCTTTTCAGACTCTATATAAGTGGTATATACAACAGCCCCTATTGCACTGGCGGCAATAAGCATCATAACCAACATGGTTTTGAGTGCCAGAGGAAATCGCATATGTCATCGTTAGCTCATATAGAGTTGCTTGTTGAGTATAGAGTTGAAATAACCTTAAGGTACAATAACCAACGGAAACTCAGCTTGATGCTGGTAGGTTGAGCTAAGGTGAATATGCGTGAACTGACGCCGCCCTTTTCTCTCGTGGCGCTGCCATCAACCAAAAACTATAACCTCGCCATCCAACACCTTATTTATTGGCACTTTCTTGACAGAACTACGCTCGTTTTACTACGCTCAGGTATATTCACTGCGTGTGAGTTTATCCAAAAAAAGAGACAAAGACATGAATAAAGCTAAGCTTTTTTTAGCAGCTTCAGTTATAACTCTTCCCCTACTAGCCTTATCTTCCTCTGCATTTTCTTCTGGTGCTTTTGTACCTGGCGGTGGTGGTCCACCCAATGAGAGTTACAACTTGGGGAAATCAATCGTCAAGGGAAGTAGCCTGGGTGGAGATGCGTGTAATTCATGCCATAAAAGTTTTAAACGCGGTGCGCTGAAAAAAGTCGGTAGCCCCATTGCCCGGTTTATATCCACCTGCGAAAGCCATACCCCCTGCTACAAAGAGAAGCTAGACGGTAAAAAGAGTAAAGCCGTCAACGCCTATTTCGCCAAGCGCTATAACTTACGGTAGGGATTAAAAAATGAAAAAAACAATAATGCAAAAGACAGCTATTGTTCTGGCACTATCTGCGTTAAGCCTTACCGCAATGGCCGAGTCGCCCTGGACTTTAGAAGAAGGGCAATACAGTATTTCCCTTTCGCGTGTAAACGAAAGCTTTACCGCTAAGTGGCTCGGCACCGTAAAATCAGCCATACCCGAGATCAACCAACAAACCACTTGGCTAAGTGGTAGCTACGGCATTGCAGACAACCTTCAAGTTAGCATCATCACCGGACGCACTTCGTCTGATTTTGATGGTTCAAGTTACGAATATTCTGGGCGTGCGGATTCCTCTATTGGGATGAAGTACCGCGCATTCGATCAGTACCAAGGATGCCCATTAACCTTATCAATCCATGTCGGCGCGACTATCGCTGGCACTTATGAACGCTCCGCAGGTGGCCGACCTCATAGCCCTGGCGATAAAGCGGATTCTGTTGAACTCATTATCCCCCTAGCACGATCTTTTGGCCGCTATGTCTTACTTTCCGAAATCGGTTATCGCGCCCGTACGGACGACGTACCCAATGAAATATTATTCAACTTAGGCGGTGGCGTTAGCATCGGACCCGTATACCTGCAGGGGCTTTATCGTATTGAAGACAGTATTGGTGGATTGAATATAGCCCAAGCTCCTTTTACGCCAGACCGATTCCACGAAACCGAAGAAGATCGAACGCTCTTCGACTTTAGTATTTCTTATAGTTTCTTACAAAACTGGACAGCCTATCTCGGCATAGGGAATGTACTAACCGGAAAAAACACAGGTGACAGTGATATTGTCTATTTCGGGATAAGTTATACACGTTAGGAAACAGGGTACGGGGTACGGGATACGGGGTACGGGGTACGGGGTACGGGGTACGGGGTACGAAAAAGTATTGCCGGTTTGCGCGCCCCCTTTACACAAGCATAAACAAAATGAAACGGAACGCGAAGTTATCTGCCACATATCGTAGGTCGGAAAAGCGAAGCGCCTTCCGACATCACAAGCCCCGCCATCGCACTATTCCAACATAAACAAAATCCACCTAGTGAATTCATTCGTCGCATGATTTAATTCATAGCGGACTGCAACAACTAATATTCACCGCAAGCTGAGTGTATTATTCGCAAGTGCTTTTGAGAAACCCATTTTTACGCAGCAAGCGCTCAAATCTTTCCCACTTTCTTTCGATTTTTGCTTTCCCTAAATAACCAATATAACTACTAAAAGGAATGAATTCTGTATTACCAATATCATCAACAATAACGGACCTAAACTCATGATCAGCTAAACGCTGGCATACGATATTTCGGGGTTTTATCTCTGTGGTGATAATTTTGTTATCCAACAGATAGCGCTTTAATTTCTGTAACGATAAAATCAACTTATCCTTATCGCTGCTATCAAGGTTACCCGAAGCTGGGCCATCGGAAGAAAGATTACCAGAAGGTTCTTGAAGCTTAATATAATATTCAAGCGTCTTGGCCGTCTCACCATTCGGATCTGTTATGAGATCAAAGACTTGACCCAAGCCGAGATTGGTTTCGATACTGCCATGGTAACGCGCCAGCATCTCCCATGTGGCCCCCTTCCTTTGCAGATGGCGATAATAAGCGATTTCCCGATCAGCTTCTTTCTGATGGTCGCCGTCCAGCACCTTAATGCATAAGCGGCTATCTTCTGGATGGCGGTAGCACGAGCGATGAAAGCCTCGCCCCACCAAACCACTTCGTTCTAAATTGATCAAAAAAACACCTTAATTTAAACCTGCGCAGGGAAACAAAAAACGAGAAGCTAAAGCCTGAACGTCCCTGAAACAACAGCACGGCTATTAAATCAGATGCTGACAGCCACTCTACAGCCACTCAACAGCTGCTCAGTCGCCGATTCAGACAGACTGCAGGTGCTGCTCAATACCCCCACCTGCGACCCTTCGATTTGTTATTGCTCTCACGCCAAAACACTACCGGCGTGAACGCTAAAAATGTCCGGGGATCATACCAAATATGCCGAAATCGTCCATGTAAATAGTCACTTTAATCCGCCGATACACCACCGACAGCAATTTCATTTCCATAAGCCCTGCAAGAAGAGCCGTCGGCATCCTAAACCAACCGTTAATATTCACGCTAAAGCGAATCTAGAAGCATGTAGTGTGGCCCCCTCTAACCAAACAAGCCTTACACTTCACATCCACACTCCTGAGATGGCCCGCTTAACAAAACAACCTGCAATCTTACGCTCAGCGACTGTTAACCCTTTCTCCACTTAAACGATAAAGCTTATTTACCCATAAATTTTCAAGACTCGATTAACTCTCTCACCCTGAAAACAAATTATTTTACCTCACTGATAAATACAAAAACGCCGCTCAAACGAACGGCGTTTTATTACTGAGCGTTACAATTTAAAAACTTACTGACAAGAACCGTCTGAGTCGATTTCCCAGTAACCAGTACTAGCTTCTTCCAAAGTTTTTGTTACCGCAATGCTATTCAAACCCAACAATTCGTTTGAACCTGTAGCGTAAGCCCAGCCCCAAGCAGCATAAGCACGACCTGCAGCTACGTGTGCTACGTTGCTAGAAGTTTCACAGCTAGATTGTTGTCCGTTATCATTTGAAAATTGAAATACAGTCGTACCACAAGAACGGCTGGTATTATCAGTGGAATCAAATGAACGCACTTGAATAGAGTGAACGCCGTCAGTTAATGATTCAGGAAATGCACTAGCGCCCCAACCGTTATTGCTGCCGTTCGTATGGCTTTGCGCAATTGTGTAGCTAGTCCATTCAGCAGCACCATCAATTTTATATTGAAGATCAAATTCATAAGGCGTTCCCACATGCCAGCCCGATGCAGAAATAACAAGCTGCGTTGGTGTACTATCATCTACTACACTGGTCATACCACAATAAGGTGCGGCTGCATTTACAGCAGTAGAAAAAGAAAATGCAATGGCCGTTGCACATGCTAGTTTAATAAAATTCATGATGACTCCTAATAGATTAAATTATTCCGATATGAAAATACCGCCGATGTGAACCTCATGACTCACAATCGACCTACTAGACGTTTACAAAATAATATTCCTCCATACCATGCGACCTTATCGTTAATGATTTTTTAAAAGCGGTGACTCCATCAAATATTTTTATTTTCTAATTCCCGTAGCATATCCCAAGCACGCATGTACAACTGTTAGTCGCTTTAAACTTCAACAAAACATGACAAATGAGAAGTGTGCATGCAAATAATTTTAGGATTCAACAGATTATTTGCGGAACGGTAACAAATGAGTAAAATCACCCTGACACGGAAAGGTAATTTTCGTGCATGCAAGATGATTTTGACGTCACGCGCATGAAAAAGAATTTTCTTCATGATATTCAGTAGCACTGCGAAAAAGGCAACGCTAAATCTATAACTATCAGTAGACCTATTCAGAATGCGGAATCGAAAGAATGCGGATTAACAGGTATTTGACCGCTGACAAACTGAGTCATGAGTCGAAGTTTGTCATCTAGCCCATCTGGTGCTATCGCGTATCCATTCAGACTCGACAAAAATCAACATCAGTTTCAGTATTGGTATCTCCATATTAAGCAACAAAGCCTCCTCACTGGAGGATCTTATTAAAGCGGCGGACACGGCTATTTATGTCGCCAAAGCAGAAGCCCGTAATAACTTTAAGCTTTATGCCGCCTCGACGCAGGTTTTTTATACCCAATTATCACAAGGCTTTGCTGACGGCGCCAGAGGCCACCGAAGCCGAAGAGCCCAATTGCAGACAACAAAAATCCGACGCATTTTGAGTTCTTGTCTGCGAGGATGAACTCAACATTAGCTATATCATTCAAGACCTGCTGGGAGACGATGGATTTTCTGTCGACATAGCCCTGTCCGCGAAAGAAGCTTTATCCATGCTAGAAAAAAATATTACGCTGCAATACCCCTAGATTTAGAATTTGGCAAAACTAACGGTCTGGATTTTCTACGAGAGGTTCGAAAAAGTTATTCTGAAAGTAAGCTATCCGTGATAGTCGCCTCCTCTCATCTTAATGAGGGACAATATCGAGACACTGGAAAAAACTCGGCATTTCTAGCTGGCTCGCCAAACCCATTGACGAGGCTAAACTGCATAAAGTCATCAATAGAATTGTGACCAATAAAAGCTTAGCGTTACAACCCGCATTCTTACACGTCAAACATAGGGTAGGTCAGCCTACATTATCCAAAGAGTAACCATAAACCAGAGTTGATCGTCTCCGTGACTTCGTTATCAATTGAACGCTATATTTTAGACTGACTCGGAAAAGATACCTCTAACACCAAGCACTCCTCTTCACAAATAAACGGTCCGTGAACCTCTCCTGGTGGCCTACTGGCGAAATGCCCCGCTTCTAGCCACACATCAAACGCTTCGTCATATAAGCGGCCCCGTATGATATAAATTTCTTCTGGGTAATCATGCGATTTCCCGCCGAACGCCTTTGTATCTGCACCCTCTCTAAAACGAGTCAGCCGGGTGTAGTCGCCAGTCTCTTCGTCCACGGCTAATGTTAGCTGGTCGAGCATTCCGTTTGAGCCTTCAATAGGCTCCCACTTTTCTTTTGCATTGGATTCGAACACATTCCAATAGGTGGCTGTAGTTTTACTCATGCTAAACCTCGGGTTTTCGTTAAATCCAAAAATATGAGTCGCTATGAGGTGGATCAAACATCAGAGCTTACCCTTTACTCGTCGAATAAATACTGAAAAAATAATACCAAACATTTCGACTTACTGAACAAAAGGATTTTCTATAAGTGATGAAACAATATTTTCTGAAACGAACAGCACTGCATTATTGCTGCCCGCTCCCGGTCTCGCTACATCAGTTAACCCTAGCTTTTCAGGCAATATAATAGCGCTACATTCTTTGGTCGGGATTCTGTGCCAGCATTACGTAATAAGCTATTCGTTTCGTAGCGCTCAGACAAGTGAGGTACATTCCCGTGGCCACCTGCCGCCCTATTCGATTTAGCCCCACCGCTGCCTCTTTTTGGTTCTGCCCCGACTTGCATAAATGCACGATGCTTATGCTCTTTATTGTCATCTTCTTGACTATTTCCGGGCATGCGCTCTCCATCAGGATCAACCGCCAATGATGATTTATCGATACCGCGCACGAAACGCCCATAGGCGGGCTCATACTCAGTCCAACCCGCGGGGCATTCTTGCAGGTTAAATGCGACAACGGCATTCGCAGAGTCTATGGAGTAAGGCGCGGTGTTATTTTCGATTTCAGCATTATGACTCGGCAAGAATTTCAATTGACCGCCAGTCGCCACAAAGGCGATAAACCATTTTTTTGAATATGTTTTACTGAATTTAAGTACCGGGTCTAGCGTGTATAACACTCGGTACCGTTGATTGTCATAGCGCACATACATAAAATCATCATATGAATAGTGCTGCTGAAAAATGCCCCATGAGTTATCAAAGAATCTCGCTACAACCAACCCAGACCGGACGGACTGCTGTAGATTATCGGGGATTCTGGGCCGCACTGAGGATTGCTTGTCTGTTTTGTCAATTCCCGATGCGTCAGTTCTTTGGGAATCACTGCCCGTTGTATCTTTTTCCATTGCCTCTTTGTCTATCGATGCATCGCCTTTGAACGGCACAACCTTACTGGGAAAGCTTTCATAGAACCGAACACCCGGCATATTGGTTTGTACCGCCCCGCTCAGCATTGTGTAGGTAACTATGCCCTTATCAGCCGGGTCACCATTTTGATTAAGCTTGAAGCCATCTATCACTTCGTTATGAAGCCAAGCAGGGCCGCCTCTAAATAGCGGAATGTACAAGTTCATCGCTCTAAAAACTTCAGTCGTATTTTGAGGATTGCGTTCTGAGGAGAAATACAATGGGTTATTCAAATCATGTAATGAGGATTCGTATACACTTTGGGTTTTATAGTAATTAATGGTGTCGCTGAAAAACGGCTGGGAAAAGTCTTTTACTACGGCTCCTGAGTTAATGTAGCCGAGTAGCTCTGTGTCATATTGTTGCTGTGCAGTAGCGAATTGCGATAGTAGAAATAATAGAGCACCCACTATTTTGTATTTGTTCATTCATTACTTTCCCGTATTATTTTTATGTTGCTTGGAGTAGGCCTGAAATTCAAACGACTCATACCATAACACTTATAAACTTTGAATTTAGAGCTCAATGACATCATGCGTGAATTACTTGGAGACACCATGGTTAACTTGGATCTTATCCAGTACCCACAAGACTAATCTGAGCATTTGCTAACCGCTCTATTCTAAACTATGATTTCTTCTCGAAAGAGAAAAAGGCCAGACCTGACACCCGTATTTTTACCCGGTTCGACTGGACTATGTAAAGCAAGGCCGTTAGCAGCTTACCTACCATCCCCAAGAGGATGATCCAACAGGAAATAAAGTTAATGATCCTTCATTACCAAATGGGAACACATTAATCATAAATATGTTGAATTCTGGAAGGGTATGTTACATGGCTGCACGTAAATCGATTTTTTTTAACGCGCTACTGGTAATTTTTGTTTGCTCGGCATGTAGTGCTGATACTGAGGACTCTTCAATAGAGTTGTTAGAATATGCATCAAGAAATATACAGAGAGCAACCATCTCTTACACTGATCGTATAAAACACTGTGATCAGGTGACAGAATCTAACCCAGCACCAAAACTGGATGCGAATAAGCTCTCTTCACTCAACGCGACAAGGGCTGACATTGCAACTGCGCTTGGTTATTTTAACTTTGACAATTATTTCAAATGTGAGCAAGACGCTCGATTTGAATTCGCTTTTTATCTGGGCGTAATGGGATCTCTGCAGAAGGAAATGAAAGTTGATTTTAACTCTATAGAGACAATACAAACTCTTGCTGTTTACCCTTCAAGCCGTGAGGTTTCTGTGGCGGTGAAGTATTTAAAGCTTTCTAAACCTCAACGGAAATATTTTGAATCAGTCATCGGTGATAAGTCCTTTGATTTGATAAGGGCTTTAGAGGTTAATAACCTCATGCGTGAATAGAGTGAAATTGCAAGTGTGATCTGAGCAGATCCTTACCCGCTAGAAACACGGAGAATTTAATTGTTGATTAACATCCTGATTCTAACTATGGATTTTTTCGCAAGGAAAACAGTTAGACCTAACACCTGCATTACGACTGAAACCATCACTATAAAAGAGTCGATATTTTTCTCGATCTTTTATAGTGATGTAAAACTAATTTAATTCAGTCTGCTAATCACTTTACTGCTTAACGTACGTATGCCTACGCCCGTCTGTCGCCGTATCAAGGAAGGTGAACTGGCTATTGCCATTACAAAATTCAATCGTTATTTCGTTTGAGAATATTGTAGAAAATGCTCCAGTTGTTGCCAAAGCATTACTACTATCTGTAAAGCTATAACTGCCTGTTTGATTTTGATAATTCACAAAATACTCAGCAGTATCTACTTGCGCAGTAAAGTCGTAAGTTCCACTTCCAAAAAATTCCAATGGCCCATTTATCGAAACACTCTCTGAAACGCCTTGAATAGCCGCCAAATCCCATACTCCTATCAGGTCATCTGCAGTGCCGGTACTCATGACGCACGTACCCACTCGTCCGTTGGCGCTATCATCGCCATAATCTGTATCGTCTCCGCTGTCACCTCCGCAAGATACGCAAACTGCGGCGATTAAGGGAAGAACAGAAATTCTGGTTATTTTTCTTATCATGTCGTAACTCCTGATTGATATAAAAAAGATCAAATTTACACAAGTTGATTGATCTATTTCCATCTGAAAACTGGAGGATATTAAAGCCCCCCCCGAGAACAAACGAGTTTTTAATATTTTATTTTTATTATGTGTTATTCAATAATTCCCGACTATCGATAGATTTAATAAGCCTACCATAGACGGGAACTTCTATAGATTTGGATTACGGCGCTACGCCACCGTCAGTAACAGTCCAACTAAAGGATTCTGTGAGTACATCCCTTGCTGATTGTGAAGTGCTGGAATAAGTGCTGTTCCCACCGCTAAAAACGACGTTGTTTTGTAGGCTTTGCGCACTCCAGCCTAACAAAAGGGAATCATAGCTAGCTGTTGAAAGCTCTACATCTCGAAAAATGTTTGACATTTCTGTCACCGAAGAGACATTCCAAGCACCTAGATCCTGATCGAAGGCCGTTGCTCCATCAAACATTGACCGCATATTAGTTACAGAAGATACATCCAAATTACGGAGATCTTGGTTAAAGGCTGTGGCAGAATAAAACATGAAACTCATATCTACTATGGAAGAAAGATCCCAATTACTAATATCTTGGTTAAACCCGTCCGCTCGTTCAAACATTCGCTCCATAGTTATCACCGAAGATACGTCCCAATTACTAATGTCTTGATTAAAGGCATCAGCACCGCCAATTCCCCCAAACATTCGCTCCATATTTATCACAGAAGAGACGTCCCAATTGCCAATATCTTGATTAAAGGCCTTAGCAGTTTGGAACATCCACATCATATTTGTCACTGATGAAACGTCCCAATTACTAATATCTTGGTTAAATATTGTAGCACTACTAAAAATATAGCTCATATTTGTTACGGTTGAGACATCCCAATCAGCTATGTCTTGGTTAAATATTCTAGCACCATTAAACATATAGCTCATATCCGTTACTTGGGACAAGTCTGGCAAATCACTCGCGTTAATCACAAGATTTTCGCACCCACGAAATGCTTTTCGCATCGACCCCCACTGATTATCTCCCCACTGATCGACAGATAGAATTTTAGGAGCGTCGAATATAAGTTCCACACTAGAATAGTCGAAAGCTATTTGGGGAAATACTCCACTAATCTCTACCGTGTAAGTTCCTGCCGAAGAATAAGTATGGGTAACATCTCCTGTAATATTACTTTCAACCGCTCCATCCCCCCAATCAACAGAGTAGTCATAACCGTCCCCAGAAGTGCCGATAATAATCTGATCATTATTTGAACTACCTGGATTATCAGTTTTCCAGGTAGTAATAAATGGGCCGACTGAGGCTATTCTCACAGAAAGACTTGCTGTCGCAAGGTCACTACCTGTTGCATTGCTTGCAGTTACGGTAATCGTAGCTCTTGACTGAATGGCCGTTGGCGTCCCACTAATTAGACAGGTATTCCCATCAGTAGATATTGCTACACTCAACCCCTCAGGCAAAGAATCGACACTACAATCGCTTAAAGCCCCCCCACCACTATTGATAAAATGCCATTCGGCAATCTCTGAACCAACTATATAAGTTCTTGCCAAAGCATTGACAAGTGATGGCATCGAAAGAGCTGGAGTCTCAGCATCAACAGTAATACTGACCGTAGCCGTATCACTACCAGACCCATTAGTCGCAGTAATCATATGAGAAGTGGCTGCTTGAGCTTCAGTCGGTGTACCCGAAATCTCACAAGAATCCCCATCAACCGAAATGGCAAGACTTAAACCCGCAGGCAATGAATCTGCAGTACAAGCCGTTAAAGAACCGTCGCTGCTATTGGTAAATCTTAAAACCGAAATCGCCGTATTCACGATATACGTTTGCGTCGAAGCATTGGCGAGTGTTGGAGCAGAGAAGGTTGGCGACTCGGTAGTAACCGTAATTCTGGCAATAGCTGTATCACTACCGAATGCGTTGGACGCGGTAATAGTGTAGGCGGCAATCGACTGTGACCTAGTGGGCGTACCCGTAATTTCACAAGTGTTTCTATCGCTAGAGACTCGAACACTCAACCCTGAAGGCAATGAGTCTGCGGTGCAACCCGTTAGTAAACCGCCGCCGCTATTACTAAAGCTCAAGGTCGATATTGCAGTATTATCTGAATAGGTTTGCGCTGAAGAATTACTAATGGACGGCGAGGCGCTTTCTTCTATTTTTTCCTCTAAGCCACTTCCACCACAAGCCGTAAGCAATGTTACGAACAAAAGACAAATTGTCAGTTTTATTTTGTAACCCATTCTTTTATACCTTCCAAAGTTTTTATTTTTATGTTTTTAGTACGAATGACAGACCTTAGTGAAGAACGTCAGTCGCTATAGATTTTTCCCGCTGTATTCTCTACGTTCTTTAAATTTCCTATACGCCCGATACTCCCGATACTCTCCACCCATACAGCAATCGTAAGTTCGTCGTTCTGAACAATGAAAACTAAAGATCAATCACAAAATAACTAACACCTATTTCGGCTAGCCATCTCAAAATAGATTTCACTAAGCAATATTTAATCAACAGCTAACAGTTAAATACCAGGAAAGTGCCACACACTAACTGACAGCCGAAGACATACATTAGAGCTCTTTACTTAAGCTACTCACGAGTATTTAGTCAGGGAAAATACATGATGGGATGAATCCATTCTGCACAACCGCTCCTGAATTGGTAACGAAGGAATAGTAGTCCGTTTTTTATTCACGCGCCAGCATTAAAGCTCGTAACAACTAAAGCGCTACAAACCGTATCGTTTATGGCGGTTTTTCTTCTCATTAGCGCTGATTTACCCCTCAAATCAAGCACAGAGCATTTACCGACTAATCAGTAGACACCACCACCCAAGCCCCTATAATAAGCCAACGCTCGCGGGGTGCTTTCGGGCTGAGATGTTGATTACTGCGCACTATTAAGGTGCGAGACGCGTTATGTTGACCATAGCGCTGAAATAGCAGCAATGTGCTAGCAGTAACACGTAATAATCTAATACCTTATTACTTTGTATAAAAACGAACCCGCATTACCTGATCCGGCTAATACCGGCGTAGGGACGAGTATCTCGCTTAGGATTGCAGGCAGTCTGTTGGGCTCCCTAGGTTCTGTCTTAAGCGATCAGTTACCCGCTTCTGCGCCCCCATACTCACTTAACTATTTTTCGATAAATAGCGGGGCTATACATGCAAGACTCCACCACCCAATCCAAGCTTCAAGACGAAATCATCACACGCGAACCGCTATCCGGTAGCCGCAAGGTTTACGTACCTGTTCCTGGCCACCCCGATGTACGAGTTCCGATGCGTGAGATTTCGCTCACGGATGGTTCCGCTATCACTGTTTATGATACTTCTGGCCCCTATACGGATGTGACGAAGAAAATCGACGTATTCGCTGGGCTTGCTGATGTGCGAAGCGCTTGGGTCGAAGCTCGCGATGATACTGAGCCATACGAAGGTCGTGTAATTCAAGCAATTGATAATGGCTTCGACGATAACAAAAAAGCCACGGCCTTGAACAACAACGCCCTACAGCGCAAACCACGTAAGGCTAAAAAAGGCTGTAACGTCAGCCAGATGCATTATGCACGCAAAGGCATTATCACTGCGGAAATGGAATATATTGCCGTTCGTGAAAATCAAAGCCGTGAAGCATTGGTAAATGAATTTAATACTGACGAACGTAATGAACGTTTGAAGGGTGACCCAATGGGCGCTCGTCTTGCGGGTGCCTTAAAGCCGATTACTGCTGAGTTTGTACGTGAAGAAGTGGCTGCCGGTCGTGCGATCATCCCTGCGAACATTAACCACACGGAATTAGAGCCGATGATTATTGGTCGTAATTTCTTGGTGAAAATTAACGCGAACATCGGTAACTCTGCGCTGAGCTCTGGCGTGGAAGAAGAAGTTGAAAAAATGGTGTGGTCGATCCGTTGGGGCGGCGATACCGTAATGGATTTATCTACAGGTAAACACATTCATTCTACTCGCGACTATATTGTGCGTAACTCGCCGGTACCGATTGGTACCGTTCCGCTTTACCAAGCACTGGAAAAAGTGAATGGCATTGCCGAAGACCTGACCTGGGAGATATTCCGCGATACGTTGATTGAGCAAGCTGAGCAAGGTGTGGATTACTTTACGATCCACTCCGGCATTCGCCTTGCGCACGTTCCCCTTACCGCCAACCGTTTGACGGGGATTGTTTCTCGCGGCGGTTCAATTATGGCGAAGTGGTGTATTTATCATCACAAAGAAAGCTTCCTCTATACGCACTTTGAAGATATCTGCGAAATCATGAAAGCTTACGATGTCAGCTTTTCGCTTGGCGATGGTTTACGCCCAGGCTCTTTGGCGGATGCCAACGATGAGGCCCAATTTGCCGAGCTAAGAACGTTAGGCGAGTTAACAAAAATTGCTTGGAAGCACGACATTCAAACAATGATCGAAGGCCCCGGCCATGTGCCAATGCATATGATTAAAGAAAACATGGATCTGCAATTAGAGGTTTGTCATGAAGCGCCGTTCTATACGCTTGGGCCTTTAACTACAGATATCGCACCTGGTTACGATCACTTTACCAGTGGCATCGGTGCTGCAATGATCGGATGGTTTGGTTGTGCAATGTTGTGTTACGTCACACCTAAAGAACATCTTGGTCTGCCGAATAAAGACGACGTTAAAGAAGGAATTATTACGTACAAGATCGCTGCTCATGCTGCCGATATTGCGAAAGGTCACCCTGGCGCTCGTTACCGTGATGATACATTGTCAAAAGCGCGTTTTGAATTCCGCTGGGAAGACCAATTTAATTTGGGACTCGATCCTGACCGCGCCCGCGCATTCCACGATGAAACGCTGCCAAAAGATTCGGCTAAAGTCGCTCACTTTTGTTCAATGTGTGGACCAAAGTTCTGTTCAATGAAAATCACTCAGGAAGTTCGCGAGTACGCAGCAAACGGAATGAAAGACAAATCGAAAGAGTTTAAAGAACAAGGCTCTGAAGTTTATATTCCAGTTGAAAACGTTTAAACGTTAACATCGGGTATTAACAATGAGTTTATCAAACACACATATTGGTATTGTTGGCGCCGGCATTATGGGGCGCCTACTCGCATGGCAACTAGCCCTTCGCGGCGATAAAGTCACACTATTTGATCAAGATAAAATAAACCACGGTAAAAAGAAGGGCATCGCCGCAGCGTACACCGCTGCGGGAATGCTAAGCCCGATTTCGGAAGCGGATTCAGCCGAGGAAGAAATTGTTGAACTGGGCTTACGTTCTTTAGATATTTGGCCGAAAATTATCGCGACCCTAGGGGGGCGCACAGGCTTTTATCAAAACGGCAGTATTATTTTATCCCACCCCAATGACTATGCCGATTTAGAAAACTTTCGCATGCGAGTTTCACGACTTTCCGCAGCAAAAGGAAAGCTAACGACTCTTTCTGCTGCGCAGATTGCGGAACAAGAACCTGAGATCAATCAAAAATTTAACGACGCCACCTATATTCAAGGTGAATGCTGGGTATCCTCTTCCGCCGTTATGCGAACTCTGGCAGATCGACTAGCTGACCTACCTTGTACCTTGATCGAATACACAAAAGTAACAAGTGTAGAGGCTGGGCGCGTACAGTCAGAAGACGCAGAATGGGCGTTTGACCAAGTCATCGATTGCAGAGGCTTAGGCGCAAAAACGGATTTACCGCAACTGCGCGGTGTTCGCGGCGAAACTATCGCCTTATACGCACCCGAGGTCAACATTAAACATTTGATCCGATTAATGCATCCGCGCTACCGGATTTATATCGTTCCGCGCAGTAAGGATATTTATATTCTAGGGGCAACACAGATAGAGAGTGACAGCCTTGATGCTATCACTGTTCGCTCAACTCTTGAGTTGTTATCAGCTGCCTACAGCGTTCACTCTGGATTTGCTGAAGCCACCATCATGAATGCACGTGTCAATTGCCGACCTGCCCTACCGGACAATTTGCCACAGATTTTTAATGAACCCGGCTTAATGCGCATCAACGGTTTATTTCGCCATGGCTTTCTATTAGCGCCAGCCCTTGCTGAAGAAGCCATGCAAATTATTGACGGAAAACAAAGTGACCTCGCCAAACATTTGGTAACCTCTTGCTCGGCGTAAACGTTTATTTTGTGCCGACTAACATAGCTTAACGATATCATTATGAAAATTATTGTAAACGGTGAAGAAGCCTCTGTTGAACAAAACAGTCTTTTGCAAAGCTTGCTGGATCAACGCCAGCCCTGCACCCCCTTTGCCATTGCGATTAACGATCAATTTATTACGCGCAACCGTTATTCGGATATTACATTACAAGAGTCCGATCAAATTGAAATCGTCTCGCCGATGTCAGGAGGTTAATTCAGCATGTGGAAGATTGCAGACAAAGAACTCAACAGCCGTTTTTTAATTGGCTCGGCCTTGTACCCCTCTCCGCAGATTATGCTTGACGCGATCAAAGCCTCTGGCTCTGAAATCGTTACGGTTTCTTTGCGCAGACAGAACCCTAACGAAAAAAGCGGCGCGGATTTCTGGAATTTATTATCCTCTTTGGATATTAATATCTTACCCAATACTGCAGGCTGCCATACGGTAAGAGAGGCGGTCACCACGGCGCAGATGGCCCGTGAGTTGTTTAATACGAACTGGATTAAACTGGAAGTCATTGGCGATGAATACAATCTTCAGCCGGACCCATTTGGTTTGCTGGAAGCCACTCGCGAACTGGTCGCCCAAGGCTTTGAGGTATTCCCTTATTGCACAGATGATTTAGTCCTTTGTGAAAAGCTTGTTGAAGCGGGGTGCAGAATTTTAATGCCTTGGGGCGCGCCGATTGGTACGGGAAGAGGTTTGATAAACCCTTATGCTTTAAAAACTTTACGGCACCGACTACCGGACATTAATCTGATTGTCGATGCGGGTATTGGGGCTCCGTCTCACGCTGTGCAAGCAATGGAGTTAGGCTTCGACGGTGTATTGTTAAATACCGCTGTTGCTAACGCCAGCGATCCTGTTGAGATGGCCCGCGCGTTTAAGTATGCGATAGAAGCCGGTCATATAGCGGGCAAGGCCGGTATGATCCATGAACGCGATTTAGCCAAGCCCAGCACTCCGACTATCGGCACACCTTTTTGGCATCAGGAATAAGACAATGCAAGAACGTCCTAGTGTTTTAATTATTGCCGGTAATGATTCGTCGGGGATGGCGGGTCTACAAAGAGATTGCCAGAGTTTAAGTGCATTCGGCATTCATGCCCGTACAGTGATTACGGCCAACACGGCGCAAGATGTCAAAGGTGTTCACGCAATTAATGCGGTATCGCCAGAAGGTTTTACTTCGCAGCTAAAAGCAGCTTTCAACGAAAGTGTTTTGGCGATTAAAACAGGATTATTTGCCAACCGTGAGCAATTGGAAATATTTGTCGACGCTTACCAAAGCAGCCATCGGCCACCGCTTATTGTTGACCCGGTATTGGCGGCATCTAGCGGAGAACATTTCGCAAATGAGGCTTTGATCAGTGCTTTTCAATCGCTATTATTTCCACTTGCGACTTTAGTTTGCCCCAATATTGGCGAGGCTGAAAAATTTATTGGGCAGAAAATCGATTCTGCAGAGACAATGGAATCTGCCGCTAATGCATTGCGACTGTCAGGCGCTAAAAATATTTTGCTTAAAGGCGGACATGCCGACGGTGAAATTTGTCGTGACTTTTATTTGGCAAGTCAGGCATTAACCGATCGCAAAAAGTTTTGGCTCGCCAGTTCGCGCGTGGAAACAAACAACTGTCGTGGCACTGGCTGCGCTCAAGCATCTTGTATCGCCGCCAGCATTGCATTGGGTTACACGGTTGAGGATGCAGTTGTCATTGGCAAGATGGCGATTAACCAAGGCCTGAGAAACAGCTATGCCGTTGCTCAGCAAAAAGGACCGGTCTGGATCGATTCATTTCCTACGGATGAAGTTGATCTACCCACACTTAGCCATAAAAGCCAAAGCGATCAACAAACTGAATTCCTTTCTCCTGCTCTGCCTTCTGGCGAAGACGCTCCATTGGGACTTTATCCTGTGGTGGATTCTGCAAGCTGGGTGGCACGATTATTAAAGCTCGGAATCACTACGATTCAATTGCGCTGCAAAACTCTTGAGGGGCAAGCCTTAGAAGATGAGATTGCTCAAGCTGTGACCCATGCTCGGGATTTTAATGCGCGCTTGTTTATTAACGATCATTGGGAATTGGCAATCAAACATAAGGCCTACGGCATTCATTTGGGCCAAGAAGATTTAGATGATACTGATTTACCTGCTATCGCTAAGGCGGGGTTACGCTTAGGCATTAGTACACACTGTCATTACGAAGTGGCACGGGCACATTATTATCGACCCAGCTATATTGCCTACGGCCCGGTTTATCACACCGATAGCAAGCCTATGCCATGGATTCCACAAGGCCCAAAAGGCTTTGCCTATTGGCGAAAAGTATTAAGCTACCCGATGGTGGCAATTGGCGGCATAAACGCTGAACGCATTGCTGACATTGCCGCAGCGGGTGCTGAAGGTATTGCGATGATATCCGCAATTACGCAGTCTGAAGACCCGGAAGCAGCGGCTTTGGATTTGATGGATCGAATGAGGCAAAATTGAATTATGAGAGAGTTAAATTGAGCGGGAACTAAGCCCGAATTAAGCCAAAACTAAACCAGATGTTAAGCCTGAACTAAATCGAAGCCAAATCAAATCTAAACCAAAATTGAACGAACATTAATGACATCACCACTTTTCACAGAACAAGAATGGTTACGCTACACTCGCCACGTCCAACTAAAAGGTTTTGGGGCGGATGGGCAAACGTGCTTAAAAAAATCCAAAATTCTTATCGTTGGCATGGGCGGCTTAGGCTCTCCAGTTTCACTTTATCTTGCCGCTGCTGGTGTTGGGCATCTTACCATTATAGATGGCGATACCGTCGACCTGACGAACTTGCAGCGACAGGTGATTTATACCCACGACGATATTGGCCTGAGTAAGGCGGCTTGCGCCAAGAAACGCTTGCTCGCACTGAATTCGGATATTTCGATTACGGCAATTGAAGAACACTTTACGCCCGACACTACATTTAAAGAGGACTTTGATTTAGTCCTCGACTGTACGGACAATTTCCCTGTTCGTTATCTCATTAATGATTTCTGTCATAATCATCAACTAGCTTGGGTTTACGCGAGCATTCATCAGTATTCTGGCCAGTGTGCCTTTTTTAAACCTGGAGAGGCTTGCTTTAGGTGTTTGTTTCCTCAAGCGCCGAGTGAAGTACAGGATTGTAATAGCGCTGGTGTTATAGGCGTATTACCAGGTCTGCTTGGTTTGTTTCAGGCTAATGAGGCGCTTAAGTATCTTGCGGGGCAGTCGCCTGCACTCGACAACAAATTGATGCTATTTGATGCGAATAAGCTGAGTATGCAGAAGATTGCTTTAGCGAAAGACCCTAGTTGCTTGTGCGGGGAAAAACATATTGACAAGAATCAACAAGATTATTTGTTTGTCTGCGCTTCTGAATCAAGTGAAGCCGACAATTCCAAGCCCAACGATACTGCCGTCAGCCTCGCAATATCCACCACCGAGTTTAATCGCTTACGCGAAAAAGACGGTGTGACGGTTATTGATGTACGTGATAAGAATGAACGTGAAGCGTTTCATATCGGTGGGATGCATATTGCGCTTTCTGAGCTTGAAGGTCGCTATTCGGAAATAGACAAAGATCAGACGATAGCTTGTTATTGTCAGACGGGCATACGCAGCCAAAATGCGGCTCAGTTACTTGCAGGGTTTGGCTTAAAAGCGAAAAGTTTAGAGGGTGGCTTGGTGGCTTGGTTAAAGTCTGCATCTTAATTCAGAGTCTATAGAGACTAGCCGCATGAGGAGCCTTCACCGCTAAAGAGTATGCGGGGATACGTTCCTTAAGTTTATTAACGGTAAACAATCTGCCGAACGCTGCCAAGCAAAATTTCTTCGCTTAGGCAACGCAGCCAGTTTTTTCTTGTCTGAACGACAACAATAACTATTTGGTTAAATATGCAACTTGAAAGCGAGAGCCTTCATAAACATTCAGCACTATCTGCATATCTTGAGTTGTCGGATCTTGCTCTTCACCGTTAACTAGAACAACTGTTCTAACGGGGTAGACACCTTGAGGCATGCCTTCTGGTAGCGTGAAAGAAAATTCATTATCAAAGGCTCCGCCTTTATCCGTATCGCCATTTACAACCTTAGTCAGTGATTTGATAACTTTCTCATCGTCTTCGTTGTCAAATATTTCAATAACCTCTTCGATTTTCACTTCTCGCGAATCACGACCAGGGATAACGGAAAGGGATGTTTTCACTGTCACCGGCTTACCCGCTTCCACGACATCTGAAGGGTGGAGGTCTGCTGAGTACGAGATAAGTTTAGGCTCTTTCGGGAGTTTTTTATTATCCTCTAGGTAGATCTCGATAATTTCATGATCACCTTTAACGCCTATTGAGGTGTATTCCACGACCATGTCATAAGCAAGTTTAGCCGCGATCCCTATCGCGACTATTTTAGCGACAGACTTAAGCCGTTCGATATCTTTACATTTCCCAACTTTAGACCGGCTTGAGCACTTGTCCGTATCCGGGGCAATATTATCGACTAGATCTTTAAATCCAAATCCGGTTACCAGAAAAAAGGACATAAGGGCGACGAGTATAATTCGGGTATTTCTTCCTAACATAAAGCTCTCCATTAATTTTATTGGGTGATTATTGAATATTGAAATTTGCCTTCAGTCTTGCGACTTCAGACTTTGAATCTGTGCGTAATTTTTTTGCTACCGCATAGTTAGGTACAAACTCTAAAGCCGACTCTGCGTTAGCAATAGCACAGCTATAATTCTTTCGATCAAAACATTTATTGGCTTTAGCGAGTAGTTTATCTGCTTTATTTTGATTCTCCTCTAAACGCTGCTGTGAAAACAAGGCCCTTTGATGCAAGCCATTTGCACGGGAATCATTAGGCTTTATTTTTAGGGATTTTTTGGCATAACGTATAGAACATTGGAAATTCGACTGTTTAAAACAGCGATCAGATTTTTTGTATGCCGAAGAAAATTGTTGATTGCGCTTGGCTTTATTATCTTCGTTCTCTTGCTGCCGGATTATCGCTTGTTGTTTTGCTGTTTGCGCTAACGTATTTCCCGGCTGGAGAAGGAGCACTTTATCGGATGATTGGATCACGCACGTGTACTTTTTTGCCGCCAAACAATCCTCAACCACAGTCAGATATTGAACAACCTTTTCTCTTATCTCAAACTCTTCAATACTACTTTCAATCTCAACGATCTCATTTGCGTTCGGTGATAATTCAACAAGCTTAAGCAGTTGGCTTTTAGCACAAATAGTATCTCTCTTATTGCTAAGGCAGTTATTGGCAGCTGTAACAAGTGAGGCAATATTTTGCGCGAGCAAAGCTCTGCTGGCGGCTACAAATAAAGCCTGAGCATCGGCATGACCGGGAGCCATTTCAAGCACTGATTTACTACTTTGAACTGCACACGAATATTTTTCGGATTGGAAACAGTTCAGTCCTTTTTCGTAGGTGTGATGTATAACTTCTGTTAGCTCGCGTGAATCAAATATTAATTTATAACCTACGCCGCATAAGGCAATCACCAACGTGGCGCTTAAGATTTTAAAAATTGGGAATTTTTTCTTTTCTGTCAATTCAGACAAGAAGTCTTCAATGGAAGCTGTGCGGTCTTTCCTGCGAATTTTTAGAGCGTTAACCAGGGCCTTCCACTGCCGAGGTCTTAAGCCGGGAATGCGTTTAAGTTCTATACCTTTTTCGAGCACTTCATCCGCGGGAACACGATCATAGGGATGGTTACCAGCCAGTAATTCATAGGCGATGATTGCAGCTGCATATACATCGTCTCGTGGGTCTGGCGACTCCCCCTGAAACATTTCAAGACTGGCATACGCTGGCGTCAAGGCCCCAAGATCGCCAGCATCATAGTCGTCGCAGGCCGAAGCATTGGCAACACGGGCGATGCCAAAATCCAAAACTTTTGCACCATCATCCGTAACAAAGATATTGCCCGGCTTGAGGTCGCTATGAATGATATCTTTCAGGTGTGCATATTGTAGGCCCTTACAATACCCGCTAATAATATCGAGAGCTTCGTTTGTTGGCAGTGTATGGCCTTGAATCTCACGAAGAACAATATCGAGCCCCTTCCCGACTAACATTTCCATTGTCATGTATATCACATCGCCGTCACGATCAAAGTCATGAACGGTGACGATATTGGGATGGGACAATGTGTGCGAGCGGCTCGCTTCGCGCTGCAAGGTTACAAAGGCATCAGGGTGGTTTTTGAAGTCATCATTTAATACCTTAACCGCAACGTCGGGTTGAAGGTCGTTAGCTTCCACCTTACGCAGGTCTTTCGCGCGGTATACGGTCCCCATACCACCGGCACCAAGCGTCTCCTCTAATACAAAGCGCTTATTGAGGATGATCTTATCATCCGCTAAGGCGGCATTTGCGGCTTGCTTCGCCTTGATAAAACCTGCGCTGCTATCCTGCTTTTGCATTGATTGCTGGATACGCGTAAGTGCAGCTTGTACTTCTGGTTGGTCTGGGGTCGATACCGGAATTTTTTGCCGAGGCTGAGCAATTGTTTTGTCTGGTGTTTTGCCCGGCGCGTTACCAGCAGTCTTACTAGTTGTCTTTTGCGACCCTTTTACGGAGGATCCTGCAGATAAGCTTCCAGATGTCTTAATACGTGTATTTTGGGGCGTGGGTATGGGCTTAGGCGTATCGTTAATTGGGTGAGGGGAAGTCGGTGAAACTGCTTTTGACGCTATAGCGACAGTTGCATCAATTTTAGGAGAAGAGGCACGCGAAGACTGAACAACGGTTTTAGACCCTTGTCCTTCTGGTTTTGAACGTGATTGCTCTTTGGAGTCCAAAGGCTGTTTTGACTTTCCTGAACCCTTATCCATAAAATACTGCCTATAAACTCCTATCTATGGCTTCCGCTGTTCGAATTATTATGCGGAGCGGTATGGTTACACTCTATCTTTCACCCGTCAAGCACATAGAACGAGTGTTACATGTGTAACACTCTATGACGTCATAAACCTCAAAGAAAAGTGATTACTAGGGGTTTAAGCTCCCACCGCATGACCGACAATAGTCTGCGTCATTGTCATGCCCAAGCTTCGAACAGTTAGGGCACACGACATTCATTCTTTCGCGTTGCAGTTCTTGCGCGAGTTCAGCCGTGAATATCCCAGTGGGTACTGCAAGAATTGAATAGCCCATTAACATAGTGAGTGCTGCGATAAACTGGCCAAGTGGCGTTTGCGGCGTAATATCACCGTAACCCACGGTGGTTATAGTGACGATGGTCCAGTAGATGCTTTTGGGAATACTGCTAAATCCATTTTCGGGCCCTTCAACGATATACATTAACGACCCAAATATTGTGGTCATGACCAATACCGACAGAAAGAAGATCAATACTTTACGCCGCGCGTGGTACATCGACCGCCCCAAAGTACTAGCCTCAGTTGAATAACGCACAAGCTTGAGTACACGGAAAATACGCAAAAAGCGCATGATACGGATGACCAGCAGGAAGTTAGCACCCGGAACAAACAGACTCACGTAACTTGGCAATATAGATACGAGATCGATAAAACCATAGAAACTTGTTAGATAACGGCGTGGGTTAGGTGAGCAATAGATCCGAACGGCATATTCGATAGTAAACAGAACTGTTAGGGTCCACTCAATATAACGAATCACTTCGTAATACATGTCGGAATAACCCGTTACCGAGTCAGCCATGAGGGTAGAAACACTGACTAATATTGCAAAAATTAGAAAGAGGTCAAAATTTTTGCCTGCAGGTGTGTCCGTACCAAAGATGACTCGGTACAACGTTTCTTTTAGGTCTTTATTATTCATTAGATTCCAATCGCGATACACTAACTAGCTTCCGCAAACCTTAACATTAGATGATCATGAAGAAAAACAGCAGGCTGGTCTATTCCACAGATATCGGGCGCATTAAGCCAGAAAAAGAAGCTGACGAAGTGTCCACAGCCTCTGCTGACGGCATTATTCGTGTTAGCAGAGAGACCAAAGGTCGAAACGGGAAAGGCGTCACCATCGCTTCAGGTTTTGACATGACGGCTGACGAGCTAAAGAAATTTGCCAAAAAGCTCAAGCAGGTATGCGGTACCGGAGGAACAGCTAAAGAAGGCCGAATAGAAATTCAGGGTGACCAGCGTGAGAAGATTGTGGAATATTTAACGAAGGAAGGGTATTCGGCTAAGCGATCGGGAGGGTAACGGACGGGTTACGGGTTACGGGTTACGGGTTACGGGTTACGGGTTACGGGAAAAGTATTGCTGAGAAAGAGAGCCCCAAGCAAGGGACTCTCACGAACGGTAACTATTTCTTACTTTTTGAAGAACGTTTTGCCTTTTGCTTCGCTTGGGCTTGAAGCATTTTCTTTTTACTAGGCGGACGTTCGTTCATTTTGTTTTTGCGTTCAGCAAAAGGATTCTCGCCAGACTTAAACTCGATACGAATCGGTGTTCCGTGCAATTTAAGCGCGCGCCGGAAAGTCTTCTCCAAAAACTTTGTATAGTGCTGCGGCACATCTTTAGTTTGGTTACCGTGGATGACGATAATCGGGGGGTTGTGACCACCCGCATGCGCATAACGTAATTTGATTCGACGGCCACGAACAAGTGGTGGTTGATGTGTCGAAACGGCATCTTCCAATATTTTGGTCAGATGACTTGAAGAAAAACGTTCCGTTGCACTCTGGAAAGCCTTTTCTACAGATTTGTAAAGATGGCCAACGCCAGTACCGTGCTTAGCCGAAATAAAATGCATGTCTGCAAAGTCGACAAAACGAAGACGCCTTAGCAGCTCATTTTTGACGTATTGCTTGTGCTCTTCTTCTAGACCGTCCCACTTGTTAATACCGATCACTAAAGCCCGACCGGCATCGATCGCGTGCCCCATGATATGGAGATCTTGATCGACAACGCCTTCTACTGCATCAATCAATAGAATGACGACATTGGCATCATCTATTGCCCGAAGGGTTTTAATTATGGAGAATTTTTCGACCGTCAATTTGACGTTTTTACGACGGCGAACTCCAGCGGTATCGATAATCGTATACGGCGTACCATTACGTTCGTATTGGATATAGATGCTATCGCGGGTTGTACCGGGCTCGTCATAAACGACCACTCGATCTTCACCGAGCAAACGGTTCACCAAGGTCGATTTACCGACATTCGGCCGGCCAATGATCGCCATTTTAAGACCTTTAGGCTCAACGGGAATCGCGCCTTCTTGTTCAGGGATTTCACCCAAAACAAATTCCATCAAGGCCTTAACACCTCGACCATGGGAAGACGCTATGCCATGAACATCACCCAATCCCAATTCAAAAAATGGTGCAACGCACACATCGTGATCCAGTCCGTCAATTTTATTGGCGACGATATGGACATTTTTATTCTGAATTCTTAGGTGATTAGCGATTTCTCGATCAGCCAGCATTAGGCCGTCTCGACAATCCACCAAAAACAAGACGATATCAGCTTCTACGATGGCCAGACGAGACTGTTCGGCCATGGCACTGTCGATGCCTTCTTCTTCGCCACTAATACCACCGGTATCAATGACTATGCATTTTTTGCCTTGTATCGTGGCTTCACCGTATTTACGATCCCGGGTAAGTCCGGAATAGTCGGCAACAAGGGCATCTCGAGAACCTACGAGACGATTAAATAACGTTGATTTACCAACGTTGGGGCGCCCTACAAGGGCGATAGTGGGTATCATTCAGAGTTCACAGACAGATTGATTAACGCGAGGATAGCGCGTAAGCGCTTAATTTTCCATCATCGCTAAGGATATAGAGTTTTCCAAGATGGACTAACAAAGGAGCATGAAAGCCATCACCAGCAGGTTTAAAACGGTCAACAAAACTTCCATCTTGCTGAGAGATGAGGTGTAAATAGCCCTCACCATCAATAGCAGCGATGTGGCGACCAACGGCCGTTGGAGCACCTAGCTCACGGTTAAGAAGTGCGTCTATCTCCCAAACCACCTCACCATTGTTCGCATTATAAGCAATAAGGTGAGACTTGTCGGTACTGACGAACACTTTTCCGCTGGCTATCGCCAGACCACTGTAAGTCGATAGTTCTTGCTTCCAAACAGGATTACCTTTGGCTTTAGCAAAAGCAAATATGTTGCCTTGGTAGCTTCCAGAGTAAACCAAGTCGTCACTTACAACCGGGCTACCATCAATATCGACAATTCGCTCTAGATCGGTTTTGCCCTTTGGCTGACTCACTCGAGCCTCCCAGGTACGCGAACCATCAGCAAGAGCGAAACTAACCAATTGGCCGTTATCAAAAGCACAGAGAACTTGTGTTCCATCTATCACAGGTGAAGAGGTTCCACGAAGACTCAGAACGGGGGTTATATGGTCGTATGACCAACGCCTTTCACCGGTTTTGGTGTCAAATGCAAATACGCGCGCATCAATAGTTTGAACAATAACGACGGTTGCACTAACGGCAGGAGTAGCTAAAACTTCTGAGCTGACCTGAGCAGTCCAAACAACTTCACCGTTTACGGTATTCAGTGCGATAACGGTACCGTCTAAAGTGCCGACAACGGCTGTGCCGTGATAAGCCCCAACTCCGCCCGATATTTTCGCATCCGTATCGGTTTTCCATTTTTTGTCGCCACTTTCAAGATCAAACGCGATAACGTCGCCACTTTCATTCGCCACATAAATTGAGTCGCTAACAATAGCCGGCTCCAGCCTTAGATACTCTCGAGCGCCACCACCACCAGCGCTTACCTTCCACAAACGGGTGGCTTTTTGCGTCGATTCAAATTTAACTAACTCTGCAGCTTTTGCCGCTTCTTTCTTGAGTTCCTTTACGTCTTTTTCTTTATTGGACGCACAGCCAACAAACTGAGAAGCCAGAAGGGAAACAAGTAATAGGGATACAACGTGCCGCATTAAGAATTCTCCGCCGTCTCTTCAGCAGCTTCAGATGTTACAGGGGCTTCAGCTTCTTCTAGTTCAACGGTTTCTTCGACTACCGCTTCAACTTCAGTCGCAACAGCAGCTGCTTGCAAACTGCCAGCAACAAGATCTGCACCATCCAATTTAATCTGTAAAATGCTACGTCGTTGATATTCTTGAGGCGTCAGACCATCGATAGCTGTTTGAAAAGCTGTTTTGGCTGCGTCCGCTTTACCTTGCGCGGCAAGTACATCGCCACGAATTTCTGCGAATAATGATGCGTATTCAGTATCTCCAGAGGCGCTGACAAGACTTAACGCTCCGTCCAAATCACCTAACGCCGATTTAACGCGCGCTAGACGCGCTTTTGCAAGTTCTTGCACGGCGTTATTTGCACCACTATCGACTACACGCTGTAAATAACCTTCAGCTGCGGATAGATCTTTGGCGTCCATAGATAGACGTGCAAGTATCAAGTTAGCATTATCGGCATACAAAGTACCTTCATGGTCCTGCACCAGTTTTGTAGCCAAAACGGTGGCATCTGATCGTTTATCGTCAGAGAGTTCTGCGCCAGGAGCAATCTTCATCGTGTTAATCAGGGCGCTATATTGCTCACCCCCGATCGCCGCTTTTTCAGCCTGCATATCGTCCCACACGTTTAAGCTGTAATAGCCACCAGCAACGGCGACAACAGGAATCAATACAGATTTCCAATAGCGCTTACACCAGTCTTTTAACGCCGCGATTTGTTCTTCTTCTGTTAGATGGTCTGCCACTGGGTTCTCCTAATGATCACTATCGATCTTAACTTAAAGTATTAATGATTTCGTCAAATTTGACGCTATGTTGTTGTTTGTCTTCGCGTAGATACTTCACTGAAACTACGCCTTCTTCGGCTTCGTTCTCGCCTAAAATTAACGCGATTTCCGCGCCGCTTTTGTCGGCTTTTTTCATTTGGCTTTTAAAGCTACCGCCACCACAATGCATTTGCAGGCGTATATACGGTAATGACGAGCGAATATGCTCAGAAATCTGAAATGCTTTTTCTTGTACATCCCCCGCAACGACTAGATAGACGTCTGCGGATCGAAAAATATCCTTTGGAACAACATTTAATTCTTGAATCAAAAGAATCAGTCGTTCAATCCCCATTGCAAAACCCACTGCTGGTGTCGGTTTGCCTCCGAGCTCTTCAACTAAACCATCGTAGCGGCCACCCGCACATATTGTGCCCTGAGCACCCAGTTTAGTTGTCACCCATTCAAAAACTGTTTTACCGTAATAGTCCAAGCCTCGAACTAAGCGAGGATTGATTGTGTACGCGATACCCTGGCTGTCCAATAGGGATTTAAGCTGAGAAAAATGAGCTTCTGACTCATCATCCAAGTAATCCATGAGCGTTGGAGCATCATTCAAAATAGTTTGTGTGTCGGCGTTTTTACTGTCGAGTACACGTAAAGGATTGCGATCAATTCGACTGACGCTATCCTCATCAAGCGCACCTCTGTGCTGATTAAGAAACTCAACTAAAGCCGTTCGGTAGTTCGCTCTAGACTCTTTGGTGCCTAAGGTATTAATTTGCAGCTCTACAACATTATCAATGCCCAACTCTTTCCAAAGTTTTGCAGTAATGAGAAGTAATTCGACGTCGACATCTGGCCCTTCTAGCCCGAATGTTTCAACCCCTATTTGATGGAATTGACGTAAACGACCTTTTTGAGGACGCTCATGACGAAACATTGGCCCGGTGTACCAGAGTTTTTGCACCTGATTTGCACGGTCAAACAAAAGTTTGTTTTGCTCACATGCGCGGACACAGCTAGCGGTGCCTTCTGGGCGCATGGTAAGGCTTTCGCCACTTTTGTTGACGCCACCCTTGTCAGTAAAAGTGTACATTTCTTTCTCGACAATATCGGTCACTTCACCAATACCGCGCTTAAAAAGAGCTGTCTTTTCTAAAATGGGAAAACGAATTTCCTGATAACCGTAGCTCTGTAAGATATCAATAACCGTAGACTCCAGGTATTGCCAAACTGGCGACTCTGAAGGCAGTAAGTCATTCATGCCTTTGACGGCTTGTATGTTGTTTGACCCCATGATTTAAATAATTTCTGTCGTAAATTTATAATTAGGATTTAGCGATAAGGTTTTCAGCTTCGGCTTCTTTTGCCTTAGCTTTAGAGCGAATTAACGCTTCCAGTTCATCGACTAAGTTTTCTTGTCCAAGCTTGGCACTTGGCTTGCCGTCTACATACACCAAGTTATTAGGCGTTCCGCCTGTAAGGCCGAGATCAACTTCTTTTGCTTCACCAGGGCCATTCACGATACAGCCGATAACAGCCACATCCATTGGGATAGTAATGTCGTCTAAGCGTGTTTCTAGCTCGTTCATGGTGTTAACAACGTCGAAATTCTGCCGTGAGCAACTGGGGCAGGCAATAAAGTTGATGCCTTTGCTTCGCAACTTAAGGCTTCGCAACATATCCCAAGCAACTTTTACTTCTTCAACTGGATCAGCCGCCAAAGATACACGCATGGTATCGCCGATTCCATCCATCAATAGCATCCCGAGACCCACTGAGGATTTCACTGTGCCTGCGCGTAACCCTCCAGCTTCGGTGATTCCAATATGAAGCGGCTGCTCTATTTGCTTGGCCAATAAGCGATAAGCTTCCACAGCCATAAAAATACCGCTCGCCTTAACGCTAACTTTAAAGTTTTGAAAGTCGAGTTTGTCGAGAATGTCGACGTGGCGCATAGCCGATTCAACCAAGGCTGCAGGTGTCGGTTCGCCGTATTTTTTCTGTATGTCTTTTTCCAATGAGCCAGCATTTACGCCGATACGAATCGGAATATTAAGATCTCGTGCTTTTTCTACCACGGCAAGAATGCGCTTTTCACGGCCAATATTACCGGGGTTGATACGTAAACAATCCACGCCCAAATCAGCTACCCGCAATGCTATTCGGTAATCGAAGTGAATATCGGCCACGAGCGGCACGGTCACTTGCTTACGGATCTCACCAAAAGCTTCTGCAGCATCCATAGAAGGCACTGAAACGCGCACGATATCGGCACCAGCGTCTTGAATTCGCTTGATTTGCCCAACCGTTGCTTCAACATCGGTTGTTTCGGTATTGGTCATACTCTGAATAGATATAGGCGCATCACCACCCACGGGTACGTCGCCCACCATTATTTGGCGAGAAACACGACGTTTTATAGGTGATTCAACTTGCATGACTAACCTGACTAATAAAGTTCTTTAACGGCGGACGGTGAAGCGTAAGGTCTTTTTACCTGACTTCGGTTCGATCGCAATGACCTTGCCATTAAGCGCCAAAGTCACCACTCGTGAATTCCCGAGCATAACCTCAAACGGCGCTTGTCCAAAAATGCGCTGATTATCCCCTTTCCGCTGAAGTTCTGCAATTAACACACTTCCACTCGCATCTTTGATCTCTAGCCAGCACTCCCCGGTAAAGGAAAAAACGAGTAAATCTTCGTCAGTTTCATCTGAGCCCGAAGCATCAGAATCTGTCTGATCAAGGTCGTCTATAGAGACTTCATCAGTTGATTCGTTTGCTGAAGCTCCGGTTTCGACTGCATCAGGCTCTCCTGAAACAGCAATTGCAGTGTCTGAATTAGCCAAAATAATACTATCTTCGTATTTTTCTCTCGGCTGAGACATAGCCTCCTGCTTGGCTGGCTCTGAACTAACTCCAGACTCCGAATCATCATCGGAACCCATTAGTACCATCGCGACGAACCAAATAACGATAACGCCAATTGAAAGGTGCAATATATTGAGTTTTTTCACCAATGGCGCAAGCGGACCTGCCACTGATAAGCTTTGCGTATGATTATCTGGCAGCGGCTCATTCACATTTAACGCATCACGATAGACCTGAATAAACACTTCAGAATCGACACCCAGAATTTTTGCGTAACTGTTTAGATAACCTTTCGCAAAGGTCTCCGTGCCAAGCACACTAAAATCATGAGCCTCTATTGACGCTAACTTTTTTACTGGAATATTGGTCAGTTGCGAAATTTGTTGCAGGCTGACATTTTTCGATTCACGCAATTCAGACCAATTGGTCATCATCGCTATTTCGTGTTCGCTATATTCTTTCATTGGGCTATTTGCCTGCCTCTTTATCGGCCGCTAGGAGTTTTTTGTAGGATAAAAATTCCCGCGAATACGGGTGAAGGTTTCTCAACGCCAGGCCATAACTGGCCTCTTTATCTTTGTTTTGAAAAATACGCTCTATACGAATACCCAACCACAAACTACGAGCTGACTGTCTCGCGTATCGGGCAAAGGTATCCAGATATCGCTTGGCTTCTGCATACTCTCCAACAGAAAAACTTTTATGTGCAAGTTCTAGAGCCGCAGGAGCGTATTTTTTATTGATATTCAACGCATGCTGGTAGGATGCAATCGCTTGAGCTTCCCGCCCCAACTCTTCTAAACATAAACCCACACTGAACAAGGCATTGGTTCTTCCCCTGTAACTTAAATCTTTCGAAGCTTTCTCGAAATAGATAAGCGCCTCTTCGTAGTCCTTTTTCTCGGACAAAAACCGAGCATACGAAAACTCGATACTTGCCATGGAAAAATCAGCGCGTAACTTTAACGCTTTTTTAAACCGCTTATCAGCCATGTCCCACTCACCATTAACCTGGTGAATCAAGGCCATACCTAGATGGGCTTCAGCTGATTTTTTATCAACTTCGAGTGCCTTGGTAAACGCTCGCAAAGCATTATCGCGACGATCCTTATCCAAATAAGCCATTCCTAACTTGATATTGGATTCAAGAATTTGGTTTTTATCAACTTTTTGCTTGGGCTTATCCGTCACTGAGACACAGCCCGACAGGCAAAGCACAAAGACGCAAACAATTAGGGTTACAACGCTATGCTTCATAAGGTTTCTCTGGGCTTAAAGTAATGGGATTCTAAAATCTTCACACAATAGAAACCCTTGAAAAGCTTAAGGTATCATTTTTACCGGTATGGTGTCGGAATCTGATTTCTCGAACTTGGCCATATCGATTTTATAACGCTCACTTCGTTTCGTTCGATCTTGTACTTGGCCGGCCAATTGGCCACAGGCTGCATCGATGTCTTCGCCACGAGTCGTGCGAATCGTTGTTGTAAAACCTTCTTCAATAAGTATCTTCTGGAATCGGTGCAGAGCATTATTACTCACACGCTTATAGTTTGAGAGAGAGAAGGGGTTAAACGGAATTAAGTTAATTTTTACTGGCACGTCACGTAACAATACTGCCAATTCTCGCGCGTGTTCAGGTCGATCATTCAGCTGATCGATCAAAGTATACTCAATGGTGATTTTACGCCTGTTGTCGGGCAAACCGTCAATATAGTTTTGTGCCGACTTTAAAAGCTTTGCAATCGGGTATTTTTTGTTTATTGGAACCAATTGATTGCGAAGTTCATCATTGGGGGCGTGAAGTGATATAGCCAAGCACACATCCGTATACTCGCCCAAACGATCCAACTGGGGAACAACACCAGAGGTACTTAAGGTTACGCGACGCTTTGATAAGCCATAGCAATGATCGTTCATCATGAGATTCATAGAGTCGACCACGTTGTCAAAATTCAACAGAGGCTCCCCCATACCCATCATTACAACATTGGATATTTTTCGGGGTGCTTTTTCTTCGAATTGGCCAAACGACTTCGCCGCCTGCCAAACCTGCCCAATAATCTCTGCAGCAGTTAAGTCTCGGTTAAACCCTTGTTTACCAGTTGCACAAAAACTGCAATCTAACGAGCAACCCACTTGCGAAGAAACGCAAAGCGTACCGCGATCGGACTCGGGAATATAAACGGCTTCAACTGCATTCCCGCCACCAACTTCAATCAAAAATTTACGCGTACCATCAACCGAATCCCATTGCTGGATCACTTTCGGTGCTTCAATAACGGCAACGTCTTTGAGCTTTTGGCGTAAGACTTTGCTCACGTTGCTCATTTCATCAAAGTCGGATACACCGTATTGGTGAATCCACTTTAAAATCTGTGCCGCTCGGAAAGGCTTTTCACCTAACGAGGCAAAAAACGCTTGTAGCTTTTCTTGGCTCATTCCCATTAGATTCACTTTTGGTGTCTCTTGCTGGGATTCTGGCGTTTTCGCCTTTGAGGGGTCAACCTCCGGCAAATTCTGTTTAGGGTCTTGCATTTCCGAACTCACATTTTCACCTTCTACTTCTTAAAATGTAACGCCGCTACTAGCGTGCGCAAATTTCAGAAGCTTCGAAGAAGTATTCAATTTCACGAGCAGCTGATTCAGCAGAGTCAGAACCGTGTGCAGCGTTACAGCCTACAGACTCGGCGAAATCCTTACGGATAGTGCCTTCAGCCGCGTCAGCTGGGTTAGTAGCACCCATCAAGTCACGGTTAGTTGCTACTGCGTTTTCGCCTTCAAGAACCTGAACCATAACTGGACCAGAAGTCATGAATTCAACAAGCTCGCCGAAAAAAGGGCGCTCTTTGTGTTCTGCGTAAAATCCGCCAGCTTTTGCTTCGTCTAGACGCATCAATTTTGCAGCAACGATTTTCAAGCCTGCGTCTTCAAAACGACTATAGATTTTGCCGATAACGTTTTTGCCAACAGCATCTGGTTTTACAATGGATAAAGTACGTTCAACAGCCATTTTAGTTTCTCCTAATGGGCAGTGTGGTAGTAATTTGAGCGCGGACTAAGGTGTCCGCCCACGAAAATTCGATGATCATCTTTAATTCCCGCCGCTGGGCGCAAAAAAGATGCACTCCAAGCCAGCTGTAGCCTACAAGAGCGTTTCGGCTTTGTAAGACCTAACTTATTAACACTTCAGACCGGCTCGTGAGAACCTTGCCAAAACACGTATAATCACACCAATAGCTCGGCTACACAGGAAAGCATAGTACGACCTGTAATCAGCAAAGCTTGGACGGAAAATGGTTTTGACTGAACTAAAAGAGTTTCAGGTGCTTGATAGCATCAATAACTCGCATAGAAACGCCTACACAACTAACCTTACGACTTGTTACGTAGACATCTGTGATCCAACTGCGGAAGCCGGGGAGTATAAGGTTTTAGAGGCTAAAATAGTACCGTAATCGGCACCAGAGCCCGATTTACGGGGTTCTTAGAGACGTAAACATGAAACAGTTACTCATTATCGCGCATTGCCCTAGCTCAAATTCGATAGAATTGATCGAAACGCTAAATCGCAGCGCTCACATGGAAGATCGCTTAGATATTCAAGTGATGAGCCCTTTTGATGTCACTCCTGCAACCTTTTTGGCCTCTGATGGCGTAATACTGTTTACCACCGAGAACTTTGGCTATATGAGCGGAGCCTTAAAAGACATGTTCGACCGCTGTTATTACCCAACAATCGACGACAAACGCGGCCTTCCCTATGCACTCGTCGTTAAAGCCGGCAAAGACGGCACCGGAGCAAAAAAGTCATGCGAAAGCATCATTAAAGGTTTGGGATGGGTAAAAGCTCAGGAAACTCTGATTCTGAAAGGCGAATGCACTGGTCAACTCAAAGATACGTTCCATGAACAGCTAGAAGAATTGGGGGAAGAGTTTGCTGTTGCGTTAGCGGAAGGGATTATTTGAAAAACGGGGTACGGGGGACGGGGGACGGGGGACGGGGATATTATTTTCGATCAGACAAGAAAACGAAAGCACTCAGCATTGATTGTTCGGAGGGAATTGCCGAACAATCAATACGGTTTCGAAGCCACGACTAACTAAATTTAAACTAGCTCACAGAAAAGAAAAATCAAAACAATTCCTGACGAAAAGGCGGCAAAGCACTTAACAACGCCTTACCGTAGCGCTTTGAAATAAGACGTTTATCCAAAATAGAAACCCGCCCCTCATCTGACTCTGTTCGCAGCAAACGGCCACACGACTGAATTAAACGCATCGACGCATCCGGCACACTGATCTCCATAAACGCATTCCCGCCACGCGCCTCAATCCATTCCGCCAAAGCAGCCTCTAGCGGATCATCCGGTACCGAAAAAGGAATTTTAGCAATCACCACGTGCGTACAATAATCACCGGGCAAATCGACACCCTCGGCAAAACTCGCCAAACCAAAAATAATACTCTTTTGGCCGTCATCGACATACTTTTTATGCTGCCGGACAAGCGCCTGCTTACTTTCAACGCCCTGCATTAAAATATTATCTTGGAAATTACGGGGCAAAGCATCATACACATCGTGCATTTGACGTCGGGAAGAATATAAAACCAAACTGCCCTTTTCATTTTGAATCAGCTCAGGCAATAAGCTAACAATACTCTCTGTATGCAATTGCGCGTTATTCGCCTCAACCGCGCCCTTGGGAACACTCAGCGTTCCATTTTCTTGAAAATTAAACGGACTGGGAACCGTTTTATAATTACTATCTTCAAATGTACCTGAGCGATACTTAAAACGATCAAAATTATTGAGCGCCGTTAGAGTCGCCGAAGTCACCACAGCTCCAAAACAACGCGACCACAAATCTTTCGCTAACGCTTTCGAAGCCAATATCGGACTCGCAACAACTTCGAAGTCATAAAGGTCATTAAACTCAACCAAGGTTATCCAGCGTGCAAACGGCCAAGATTCGTCCATTTTCGTATCGACATAATTCGACCATAGCGCATAGTTTGCTTCGCTGCGTGCCAACCAACTGCCCAACATTGGATAAAGATTTTCCAAATCCACCTTAGGGACAACCGGGTACTCTTCATCGATTAACGTCGACAATTCATTGTAGAGTTTTTCGAGGATGCGATTAAGATCCGCAAACGCATCTCGCAACCTCAAGGCTAGGCTCTCTAACGCTTTCGGTGCGACGCCTTTTTCAAAACGAAGTCGCGGTGATTGAGAAGAACGATCCACGTGCGAGACAAGGTCTTGCAATACATGCAAGTGTTCTTCATGAATACTACGCACCGCTTTAAACTTGGCTTCCAAAGGCTTCGCTAATTCAGCAAATAATGTCGCCTCCTCTACAGGCCCAAGCAAAGCAGGCCACTGCCCTTCACTTTGGCCCAACCAACGAATAACACTCTTGTAACGAATATTGTTCGCGAAATGATTGAGTGCCTTATCAGGAAGGTGATGACCTTCATCGAAGATATAAAGAGTCTCTTCTGGCGCGGGTAAAATGGCTCCGCCACCCAAAGCCAAATCAGCTAGAACTAAATCGTGATTGGCAACAATCAAGTCCGCATCATTTAAAGCGTCACGCGCTTTAAAAAACGAACAGTTACGAATATGTGAACACTTACGGCCTGTGCATTGCCGGTAATCGGTCGTGACTCTCTGCCACGAAGAAGGGCTTATCTCTTCATCCCAATTATCACGATCCCCGTCCCACTTAGAAGTAGAAAGCTTATCCATCATATTTTTATATAAGCTCACGTCCCCTTCATTAATGATTGAGGATTCATCTTCATATACGGGAATTAAATCAGATCCATCATCTGTACACAGAATACGATCGAGCTTAGATAAACATAAGTAACGGCCACGGCCTTTGGCCAAACAAAAATCAAAATTGAGGCCGCTGTGACGTAAAACATCAGGAATATCTTTTAATACCACCTGCTCTTGCAAAGCGATGGTAGCCGTCGCCAATACGACACGTTTATTGAGAGCCTTCGCGATAGGAAGAGTCGCAAGTAAATAAGCAACAGTTTTGCCCGTACCAGTCCCCGCTTCAATAACACAAATATGAGAATCAGAACTGCGAACATCTTCGTCGTCGAGTTCAATATTGCCAACAGTTCGCGCAATTTCCGCGATCATTAACTTTTGACCGTAACGCGGCTTTAACGATTTGGCCGATAGAAATTCACTGTACGCTTTTTGAATCGTCGCTTTAATTTTTTTATTTAGCATAAAGCCGTAACCGTGATATTTAACAAACTAAACACCGCCGTCAGTCAGAGATATTTTTTTGTAAACAGGGTTTGCATAGCTCTTTAGGCAGGTCTCACGATATTGCGGCGGGCACGCCTCCATATGCTTTTTAAACTTCTGACGCTCGCTATCAACATCCATATCACTGAATACAGTGTTCGCATCACCAACATGAACCACTGGACTCTTTTTTTCTAGCATCTCGTATGCGAAACAGTTGGTCGGGTGCAGCACATAATTATGGCAGATTTGAGTATCAAGTATTTTCGTAATCGCGTCGGTACTATCTAACGATGCGTCCAAAGGCTTACCAAAAGCTACATGCACGTTGCCTTTGTAGCCAACAATACCCTTGGCAATACTTTGCACATCTTCGTGCTCGCCCTTCAGGTATTCCCCCTGCGTTTTTTTTTCGACCATTTCGCGCGCTTTAGCAAAATCGCAAGGATCGTACTCATAAGATATGCTAACAGGGACAATTCGTAGTGACTCTAAGTACTCATCAAACCCACGCTGCTTACCCTTATTTAACATCAGCATGCTGATGATTGCGGGGTTGGTTGCATCAATGCCGTCTTTTGCTCGGCCTTCTCGCTGAGCAATCCAAATATTTTCTTTATCGCTGTCGACTGAGTGATGAATATAGCGCGATAACAATTTAGCTGCTTTTAATTTTTCACGTGGTGCCGTCGCTGAGCGATTAACGATAAAACTCTTATTTAGACGCATAATGTCTGAGGCGAAAGGCTTTGTTAAAAGGTTATCGCCAATCGCAATACGCAACGTCGACACCTTCATTTTGAACAAAGCCCAGTTTACAAAAGCCGAATCCATCGCAATATCACGATGATTGCTGACAAAGACCTGAGCACGATCACGTGAGATGTTTTCGACACCCGACATTGAAAACTGATCAACAGTGGCATTCAACATTTTTTGTAAATACCCCTCCATCAATGCCTGCAGGTCATCCACCGCATTCACATCAGACACTTCTTTGCGCAAACGACTACGTACGATAGGCCTCAATAGTGGAGCGAAGTATCCACCGATCCCAGGCAGCTTGAATTTCGCAATACTATCTAAAAATTCAGAATCCGCTAACAGTCGGTCAAGGACAGGCCGTACTTCACTATCGTTATACGGTCTCATTGCATCAAATTCAGGCATATTTCCCACTAATATTCGTCTTATTATCGCTATAGCCGCCCACCAAAGCGTTGACTCCGGGTTTTCTGGGACTATTTCATTATGCGCGCGATTATACCGACTGCCATGGGGGAGGCAATGCCATTTTCAGGAGAAGGGAATGCGGGAAGCGGGAGACGGGAGACGGGAGACGGGAGACGGGAGACGGGAGACGGGAGACGGGAGACGGGAAGCGGGAAGCGGGAATGATGTGGCTTAATGAA
>JAWSUY010000060.1:0-2475 GCA_033852175.1 Agarilytica sp. | reverse complement strand
CTGCGAAGCAGCGCTTTTAGCGGTCCAGCCAGCTTGCTGGCGAACATTGAACGTATTGTTGAACCAAGCCGCTACGCGGCAGACAAAGCAACCCCCGCCGATAAGTCCTTAAGGTGCCCAATTCTGGGTTAACCGTATGATCGAAGGACTTCAATTATGAACAAAAGAGAAAGCACCAAATTCAAGAAACTATACCATAAATACCTCAGAGCTCTAAAGCTCCAAGGCTATAGCGATTCAACGATAGACTGCTATTCCCGTGGGATACGCCGGGTCGCTGAATATTTTGATCAGTGTCCCGATTCCCGCCTGACCAAAGACGACCTTAAACAATACTTCATCGATGTCCTCAAAACGCATTCATGGAGCACCGTCAAACACGACCTCAATGCACTCAAGCACTATTGGTTTCATATATTAGACGAAGAATGGGATTGGGTGCTTATCGTTAAGCCTCCTAAAGTGCATACGCTCCCTGACATTTTAACCCCCCAAGAAATAACGCAGGTTTTATCCAAGGTTAAACAACTTCGATACGGCATTCTATTTTTTACCCTCTATACACTCGGGCTCCGTATTGGCGAGGGCCTCTCTCTGTGCGTGGGAGACATCGATGGCAAGCTGATGCGGGTACACATCCGTCAAGGCAAGGGGCGTAAAGATCGCTTCGCCAAACTACCCTGCATTACCTATCACTTGCTTCGTCAATTTTGGGCCACGCATCACCATAAAAAATTTATATTCCCCAGCACTCAATCCAATCATCAGCATGTTCCCATGGATCGGGGTGCGGCTCAAAAAGCCATTAAATTAGCCGTGCTCGACGCAGGCATTCACAAACACATTACCGCACATTCCTTGAGGCATTGTTACGCGACACATCTCATGGAAAATGGTTTAAACCTTCGTGCCGTGCAGACCTTGCTCGGCCATCAAGATCCTCGCACAACGGCACTCTATACGCAGTTAACGGAAGTTATCCAGCAAGATGCCGACAAGGTGGTCAACATTCTTGCTTCCCGCCTCGATTTCGATTTTGATAGCAAGGAGGTTAAGTAATGGACGTCGCTACGATTATTCACCAATACAGTGGAAAATTACTGGCTCGCTATAAAAATCACATGCTCCCCAGTCATCGACGGGCTCTAGACGCGATGCTAGCCTGCCGTAAGCAATGTGGCGAGATACATGTGCAATGTGAACAGTGTCACGATCGTCAGATATTCCCGCTCTCCTGTGGGCACCGTAGTTGCCCTAAATGCCAAAATGCAGACACTACCGCATGGATTGATCGCCAATGTGATAAATTATTGCCGGTGCCCTATTTTATGGTGACCTTTACCATCCCCTCTGAATTGCGCAAATTGGCATGGCGCAATCAAAGACTATTTTATAAAATACTGTTTGATGTGGCCGTTGACACGCTCAACACCTTAGGCATGGATAGTAAGCACTTAGGCGCAAAACTTGGTCTGACGGGAGTACTTCACACACATACCCGCCGTTTAGAGTATCACCCACACATTCACTTTATCGTGCCGGGTGGTGGCATCTCAAAAAGTCATAAAAAATCTTTCTTTAAACGGGTATCAACCAACTACTTTATTCGTGGTGACGTGATTGGCAAAGTCTTTAGAGGAAAATTGATTCACGCTTTACTCGAAAACGAATTAAGTCTTCCTGCAGCACGTCTCCCGAAAGATTGGGTGGTGAATGTCAAACATATCGGCAAAGGAAAGCCCGCGATTGAATATTTGTCTCGCTATCTGTATCGCGGCGTCATTCGAGAGCAAAATATTATCAAGAATGAAAACGGGAAAGTGACATTTCTTTACCGCGACAGTGAAACGAATAAAGTGGAGTCTCGCGTATTGTATGGTGAAGAATTTGTTTGGAAGCTGCTCACTCATGTTCTACCTCGAGGTTTTAGGCGTGTGAGAGACTTTGGGTTTTTACATCCCAATGCTAAAAAGCGTCTTAAACTTATTCAGCTTATTTTATCGGTCAAGGTTCCGATTAACGTGGTCAAACGTAGAACGAAAATAATCTGCAAATTATGCAGCCATATTTGTACGGTCGTCGACGTGGTGGCAAGAAAAATACCGATTAGCGGATTATTTCCCTATAAGTCGGGCTAACCCGATGGTGAAGCTATTTAGCATTTAATACACAAGGAAGTTGGGTGGGCTTTTTAACCGGCAATAAACGTGCTGGGGATCTGTGTCGCCTGATGAGCTGAAAGCTTCAGTTTTAAGAAATAAAATAGGACGTTAACGTAAAAATATAGGATCATAAAAGAAGGTACTGGAGATTCAAATAACAATAACGACTCAGCCTTCTTTAGGCTGATAGCCATTTAGTCTTTGACAAATTCACCAGATAAGAATCAGTCTACTATGCAAGCGGCTTTAGATGACCGGGCTTGTTCAACAACTGGATAAGGTTGTGGCTGCGCACAACCTATCCTTATTCGTT
>JAWSUY010000059.1:0-9260 GCA_033852175.1 Agarilytica sp. | reverse complement strand
GAAACAGTATAGTTCCCTATTTTCATCAAAGAATCCAAGAAAGTCAGCCCCAAAAGATCCACCTCAATCGCAGATCAACGTCATCATAGAAATGAAACTGCGTAACGATCCTTTGCCTCAAACTTATCGATCGAGAGCCAATCTTCGAATACGTGATNNCCAAAGCGTATCAGTAGCGATAACGATCCGCTGTTTCAATTTCATCGGTGGAAAGCCAATCTTCGAATACGTGATATTGAAGAGATTAAAACATTCCCTATAGCCCCACCTCTCATCCATTTGCCGAACGCCTTATTGGAAACGTTGGCCGTGAATACCCGAACCAAACCTTGTTCTGGAATTATTCCGACTTAGAGAAAAAGTTTGATCTTATTAAGGGCTATTTCAATCAAAACGGAGTGCATACCGCTCTCGCGGGCAACACTCCTACAGAAAGGCCATTCAAAGCACTAAGTCTTTCAAATTTTGCAGGGAAAAGCATTGTTGCGGGTTGTTCGAAACCCCAAGCGTAGCTTAAATTGGAAATTAGCCATAAATAGGCTAATTGGTGTATCATAAATCGCCTCCTAAACCGTTCGAAGCTATAAATTCAATTTCTAATTAGGGGCTTATCATAGGCAGGAACAGCACTGTTATGAATAACGAATCTAAAGAGATTAAAAACATTTAAGCGTCCTAGATTCAAACCAATATTATCCATACAGCGAAATGGAAACGAAAATTTCATAAGGGAAATACATGAAGGGGAAATATTACGGAGTCTTTGCTTACGATAGTAAACGAAATTACGATAAGGTTAAGCATAAACAGAATCGCGGATTTTTTGACACGGCCACCCAGTACCCGCCTCGCCACAACCCTAAAGTCGAAGATCATTTATCAGCGACAAATACTGATACAAACGACCTAAGATTCAGCATCAATAATGGAGAAAACCTCTCTTCAGCGGTGGAAAATAACGCATTACTGTATTCTCCTGAGGCATTAGAAAGAAGAAACTCATCCATTACTCATGAGTTTTGGAAATTCAACAAAAGCTCATTAATCAATATTTTTAAAGCATTATTTTCTGGCATTGTGATTATTTCGGGAGGGTTCCTAATTGGCATTCCTGGTTTTTTCTTTATACTATACAGCACTAAAACTGTAAATGTTTTGGAGTTTATAATTATGTCAGGTTACTCCGGACTGGCATTTTCATGCTCTTTACTAGCTATCAACAGTGGCATTTTAGATCGAATCATTGATCGTTTTTTTAAGCCTAAAGCCTCGCCAATTTTTGTTCGAAGAACTGGTATGGTGTATATAAAATCACACGGAAATATATGGACAGAAAGACCATTTTATGACTTTTTGTTTTCCTTGGAACGAGGATCAAGCGGTGAAAACTCTTCTCACTCTACCAACTTTTTATACCTGCAAAACAAAAAAGATAAAACCATAAAAGACATTCTCTATTTGATTCACGACGAAATTGGTGAACTACAAAAATACCGGCGATTAATCGAACAATATATGGATATTGCTCGACCACTTCCAGATATACCGGAATTTGAACCGTTTAGAAAATTAGACCCCACTACATATAAGTGGGACAAAATTCACGCCAGGCCGATAAACTTTTACGAAAACATGTCGAATAAAACATTTGATTTACTAAAAGAACGATTAAGCAGTGAAACTGCACAAAATAAACACTCTCTACAAGGGACTATATGGAAGCACCTAAAAGGAAATGAATACACTGCTTTTGATACATCCGACCCCATCACCCCTAAAAAAATAGGAATTCATATGAGTTTAAAAGACCTGCGCAACGTTGCCATAGGCATTAACGCCATCCTGTTCGTTATAACGTCCTGGCTTTGGCTTTCGCAGGCTTAAATGACACCACTGCATGCCTATAGTGAATTACTACCTTAACCAAAATATACCCTAACATTCCTGCCCCTGACACACTTACCTTAGGATACGCCCGCCATGCAGTATCACACGATTATCTTCTGACACCTAATCGTTACTAACGCCAAGCAGTTCAAGCCTGGCGAAGCACGTAAAATTGTCGCTGAAAATATCACTCTAAAACTACTTGTAATGACTAGGTCGGTGAAGCACTCTCCAAAATTCAAGAACCCTGACCGCTTCATTCTGGAATTATGCGCACCGCCTCTCAGGCAGTCGCGCTATTAAAGCAGCCGCTATACTAAAACCATCAACACTTCTGAAATTTCACGTAGCATTGACACAGAATAAATAGACCATTCTATTTTCATCAAAAAACCCAAGAAAGCCAGCCCCATGCCATCATCGAAATAAAGCTGCGTAACACTCGCTTTAGCTATACTAGGATCACACAACAAACCAACCTCGCCTTCAGCATAGATATCGATAAAGATGTCGTCCGGCGAATTATCGAAAAGCACTACAAACCAACTTCCGGTGAGAACAGCCTGTGCATAGCGAATTACTACTTTGGCCACCCTGACGCACTTACCTTAGGATGCCCGCAATGAAACACAACGCGATTCTGTTCTGACACATACTCGTTACTATCGCCAAGCTGTTAAAGCCTGGCGGAGCACGTGAAATTCTCGCTGAGAATATTACACTCACACATCAACTGTTGATCATGAGTAGATCGCTGAAGCACTCACCTAAATTCAAGAGTTCTGACCGTTTTATTTTGGGTTTATTTTCACTATTTCTCAGCCCTAGTCGGATTTTAAAAGCAGCTGTCACTCTAAAGCCATCAACGCTTTTGAAGTTTCACAAAGCATTGATACAGAAAAAATATAGCTCCCCATTTTCATCAATGAGGCCAAGAAAGTCGGGATCAAAAGGTCCATTTCAAAATCTGATCAACGCCATCACCGAAATAAAGCAGCGTAACACTCGCGTTGACAGCCCCAATTTGGCGAACGGTTCATTGGAACCATTCGCCGTGAATATCTGAACCAAACTTTGTTTTGGAATTCATCCGACCTAGAGAAGAAACTTGGTTGCTTACAGAATTTTTACAATCAAAATAGAGTGCATACAGCTCGGGCTAGCAACACTCCTACAGAAAGACAATTCAAAGCACTAAGCCTTTCAAATTTTGGCTGGGAAAAGCATTGTCGCGGCTTGTTCGAAACCCCTAATTTAAGCTAAATTAGGAATTCGCCATAGACAGGCACAACGCTTTTAATGCTTAGTTTTTAGTTTTTAGTTTTTAGTTTTTAGTTTTTTAAAATATAAGAGAAACATACAAGAAGGGATACTTCCTTTCTGTAGTAGAACTCCTAACATTTACAATGCGCAAATTCTGCACTACTTTTTATTCATGCGCCACCACTAAAAAGGAAAAGCTCCCTTGAATTTTTATTTTTTCTGGGCGCATTAAACACGAGGGGGTGGACGATTACAGATTAGTTAGCCCTCACTCAGACACTTCCATCACGGCTAAAGCTCTAACCCTGCATCGTATGCCGGGAGAGCTGTAGCAGCATGAACAATGAATGATTCAGCCCCCAAGATTCTATTCAGTGTTATCTATGTTTAAAACCAACGGAAACTGCTTTCTAACGACGTCAGCAACCTCATAAACTACCAATTGATCAATCTCTTCCTGAACCCTCATATCAGCTACGCGGCGTTTGAGCTCAGAAGGAGCGCCAAATTCATCACCGAAGGTATCCAGTTTAGCGATTTCTTTTCCTTTGCTGTTGAGAGCATAGATGGCAACTAGGGCCGATTCATCGCCATTGATGCTATAGGACTGGAGATTACCTTCGAGTTTTATAAATTGTAGATCAAAACCTGATAGCGTAGTTTTTTCGCCAAGCTGTAGAGCGGGTACGCTTGTGACCTTAATTTGAGTCGGTAACGCCAAACTTAGTTTGCCATTAAGTGAAACGAGCTCTGAACCTTTGACCTTCTCGTAAGTAGCATCATCCAGCATATATTTAATATCGACAGAGCCTGACAAATAACTTTTTTCACGCAAGACCTCATCACTTTCGGATAGCCAGCCACCCTTATAATCAAGCGTGATCGGGCTTACCCATGGTGTGTCGGTCAGCTTTATCTGCTCGCCATTATCAAAAACCAAGGAATGGATATCGAGGCTCAGGTAGCCACTGGATTTCACCAGTGAACGGATAAAGGGTAAGTTGACTCCTATATGGCTATTGAAACTTCGCTCCGGACCAAATTGCTCTAACTTAGGCTTAAATAGGTACGTTTGTACTGGACCGGAACGAGTAACTGCTACGGGTTGCCCGAACCAGAAAGTGAACTGGTCCTGCGGATAATCTTTTTGACTTAGTTGCTCGACGTGTTCCCAGTCCGCCATATCGTAAGCAACAGGAGGCGTATGCTCTGAACTAAAGCTGTTCGTATTGATTGGTGGGCTTAAATCGGTAATATCAAATACATATTCTTGAGTGTGTCGCTGTGTGGCGTAAGTGACTTCTACCGTATTGACCAAACCCCGATAACTGGTGTTGTGCGAACGAGCCCCGCTACCGAAAGAGCCATAAGAACTGCTACCGCTCCAGGAGAGGTACTGCCCCTTCGTATTCAGGCCTCTGACATTCAGCAGCGGCTGCTTGGTGCCGCTCAGCAGATAGCTGACCTCATTGCCTGCAATCTCTTTGATACGTAAATAAGCACCTTGGGTTTTGACAATCGCATGATCGACAGGAGCAGAGAAGTGTTGCGATTCAACTTGCGTTGCAATATTGAGATTTATGCGTCCTTTGATGCTTGTAATATCGGCAATTTTAGCACCCGGTTTCAGGCGGATTTTTTTGCTGGCTATTAACTCGCCTTTGCCGTATTTGTCTGTTAAGACAACGGGATCACTGTTGATGTATTCACCGCAAGTGGCCGGGTCCATGAGTGATTCCCCGTTAGCGTTGGTGATATCATCAATATGCAGTTGGCTAGCACTGGCAAATGAACGTGAGGCCGTATTAGGAATTTCGGATGTAACCGCTTCCAAATTTATTTCCTGAATATCGTCGGCGCCGTGGTGAAGCCCAATGATGCGGACAGCCACTGGGCCTTGTTGCCAAGGAATCATATGGTTAGAGGGCTTTTTGAATTCGGGGAGTTGGGCCAGACTGGCGGGTGTAACGGACTGATAAATTTGAGGGTTCTCATCCAGGCCTTCAGGCAGTACTTCACCTTTTCTATTACCGATAGAAATAGAAAAGAGAGGCCCCAGACCTTCCTCAATCGCTTGCTTTACTAGATCTGTAAGCTGGTTATCGATACTAAAGGCCAGATGCAAGTTTTCAGGTTCACTCTTGATATCAAGATTGTTAATAATGGCGCTTAAGAGCTTTGAACTTTGATTTCTTTGTTTTGCAGCCAGTAAGTCAGCATTAAGAGATGCCTCCGATGTGGTTAACCACTGCTGGTCCTTACTGATCACTGTAGCGTCAATAACCACCTTAGGCGGTATGACCGTTCCAGCCAACCCCACAAAGAAGCCATCTACCGAGGGTAAGACGCCACTTAAACCACTAAAAAAGATCACATCTCTCAGGCTGTCATTTTTATCAAGATGCTCGGGCTGGAGCACACCGATGCTGACCAGGTGGTCATTTCTGTATTTGACCCATTCGGTATTAGTCTCAGCCAGCTCGGCAGAAGGGTTGTTCATTGCATCAACAAGAGCCAACACCTTTTCACCTTTACTGATAACAATAAAGCCCTGACCAAATGCAAGGGTTCGCGATGGGGTGTAGTCGCAGGTTGTACGAATTTGCCGGGTGAATTCGTAGTAGGTTTTTCCTTCGTGACTACGGTTGGTTACTTCATAATGCTGCTGTAGAAATGCGAGAATTTGCTGTTGTTTGAATTCCCCGATAAGAATATTGTTGAGGTAGGCTTCGGCGTTTTCCCCAGCTTGATCTATGCTAAGCGAAAAAACCACTTGGTGCAGTGATTGACGTAGATCTACGCCCGCGTTAAGTAGCTTACCGAGCAAGCCATCAGCATCGGGGGCTGGCAATGCCTCCTCACGGCTAAAGCCTTTAACCAATCGCTCAATCTCAACCAGTTTATCGATATTGGCGTGCCCAATGGCAATGGGCTTGTCATTTAGCAGCACGGCTTCTGCGGTTTTTACTTGATGAGGTACAGAATAATCCAGCAATGATCGACTGTACAACCACACGCCAACACCCAGGACTGCGATAAAAGCCACGCAGATGGCTGTGCCATAGACTAGAAGGTTACGTTTTTTGGGAATGCTAGGAGGTGCGAATTCAGACTGTTGAGCAGAAGGCTTAGGTGTTGGTATTGATTCTTGTTTAAGAGTGGCTGCTGGCTCGGGGGCGGTTGCTGTAGTTTCTGCGTCCCGCGTCCGAATTTCGGTTATCAAACCAGCTTGCGCCAGTCGAGTACTATAATCCTTGGCTTGCTTATGGCTTAGGTTGCATTTGATGCTAACGGATTTACCGGCAAAGAAATGATCTTCAATCTTGGTGGGCGCTAATCCGGTGATTTTCTGGAGGTTGCGAATGGCGTCTTCTTGCGAGACGTTTTCAGCTAATTCGCAGTGAAAATAAATATCGTATTGCATCAAACTTATCCTTATCCTTGGCCTGTCTTATTGATATGCCATCTAATGTTAATCTAATCGTTGGGGATTGGTAAATACATTTTTGATTGGGACGAGCAGCGGCCTGAATTGTTATTTCCCACACTATCATCGAACGATCCGGCCTTTTTCAGCCAAATTATCGTCGTACTCAAATTCCTCGTTACGAGGCATGGGGGGGCATATATGGTCCGCCCCGTATTGCAAGACAAAAACTACCCGTGAAAGAGAAAAGTTTGATTCCATATATCCGGCCTTGGGGTGAGGCTACTTAACCCTCTGGCCCTGATGGAATTAGCGCATATCGGTCTCATCAGGTCTTCGGCTTCGTATTGAGCCCTAGACCCCAGCAGACTTACTGATATACAGGTTTTACCTTTTATGCCATCACTTGAGTTTTATCTACGCAATTGGTTTGTAACAGCGTACTGTTAAATTCTTAGGTTGAAGTTCGTTTACCTAGCATCAGACTGCCTTGGCTTGGTAAATCGTTTTTTTACTGAGCAGCGCCCAAGCAACTCGTGCGTTTTTATTAGCGACTGCAACCGCCGAAATGTTTTTGCCGTGTCCTGTGCGAATTACTAATTTCACTTAAAAACACCCTCTCATACCAGGTTGTTTTTTAACGGCGATCCGTACAATGCCTCGATTCGAGATTTACTGCTCCTATACTATGGCGATTTAGAGAAGAAACTTGGTCTTTTTCAGGACTATTACAACCAAAATAGTTTGCGCTCTCCCGAGAGCATAACTTTGCAATAACCCCGCACCTAGCGGGCGGTTATCTTGTTTTTAACTGCCCACACTTCGTTGCAACCTCTCATGCCCACCTGATGCAATTTCCTCGAACTTAAAATCAAGATCAGGAAATAAATCCCAGCGATCTTTTTTAAGGTATTGTGCAGCATAATCCACTACTTTTAATTCTAGTTCTTCTACACGCGTCCCTTTCCATAGTTTATCTGAAAGAGCAATCAATAACTCTTCGAACGAACATTCCATTTGATCCCAGCGTGCGTGCGACATGCAGACCCGAGCGAGCTTGGCTGAGATATTCCTTTCGAGAAGGATCTTCTCGCCTTCTGGTTCGTGCTCAGAACCAGGCCCTGTCATTTCGCTAGTATGGACAATTTTCCCTATATCGTGAATCACGACTCCTACTCGAATAAAGTCAAATTCCAATTCGATACCAAGACCATCCATAGCTGATATTAGGAGGTCTGCTGCCTCACCTACTAGGGCAACGTGAGTCTTTAAATGCTCTGGAGCCCCAAGCTTGTCAATTAAATCAAAACCTTCTTTTCTTGAATCTGGCACTTAATATCCTTTCGCAGTTAACATTCTGACAACCCGCACCTATCGGGCGGGAATCTTGTCTATATTTTTGTGCTAACACAACGCAACCTCCTTTCATCTTCGTATGGGCCGTTTAAGCAAATTTCGGCTTCATCAGTCACATATGATTTTGATGCAGGATAATATGGATTTTCAATCTGAGCGTTCTTACCTTCAAGAAGAGAGTTAACAAGAGCTACTTTGCAATTTAGGTCATAAAGTCTTGCAATATATTTATGATAGTCAGCACCGGCAATATTATTTAATACACTGCCAGCAAAATTGAGATAATCGACTTCTTTTTTAGACTCCTCGGAATCTGGCAACTCAAGAGTAGAAAACATTTCCGGGGATAGTGTCGACATATAAATATACCTTTCATATGACGAAATAGATTCATTGATGGTTTTATTTGGTTTGAATACTGCTCGCACCAGCCATGACGGCATATTCCCACCAACTTCGAAAATTTCCGGGTGCCCATCAAGGTTCGTATATAAGTATTGCATTATACCGAACTCCCTTATCATTGAATCTTTCATGCTTAGTTCATCCAGCGTCAAATAGGGAATATCAAGTTTTTGGTGATACTCGTACTTGTTACTTATATAAGCTATTACGTCGAGATTACTTGCGATCATAGCAGTGAAAAACATCTTGTGTATCAAATTGTCAGCTATTGCTAGCTGATGTCGCAAATTATTAATATCGTTAGTCAATGAATGAATCGCCTCTCCTGGGGAACCAAGCGTCGCAAGAAATAAGTTTTCCAATAGTGCGAGTCGATTGCCGTAACTTAGATATTCATACTTTGGATACTCCTCTATAGCCGATGGTTTAGACAACGTTTTAAATTCAGAAAATGAGATAAATTTGCGGTACCTTGCCAATAAAACTGAGTGATCATTAATTTCAGATTCCCAGGAACTGCTATGATTTACTATATTTCGAAGACAACCTTTCTCCCACAACTTACAGTAGATTTCATTATCTCTATTTGGTTTTGAAAGAGCTTTATCGCTTGGGTAGTCGTCGAAAACAATTTTTTCGTCAAATGGCTGTGCTACATCTTCGGCTTTTTTGTAAGCAGAGAATCTATTCTCCCCCGCCAGCAGTACATTTTCATTCTCTGCGGCCATAATACCGCTTAGATAGATAAAAGCTTCACTTTTACTGGCTCTATCGTTTTCCAGTTTTGTAGTCCATTCTTGGGCAGTAGAAGATAACTCTTCATCCATTTGGAGAAATCCTAATGCGACTACAGTAACAAGTACTATCAGTATGTATTTCATATGGTGCTTTAGATGTTAGGCCGTAAGCGTTCATTCCCTGG
>JAWSUY010000058.1:0-141084 GCA_033852175.1 Agarilytica sp. | reverse complement strand
ACTTGACGCTCTAACGCAGAGCACACAGGCGACGCGTAGCGGCGTCAATGTGGTGCGTATTGTTATGCATTTTTACTTATGTTTTTCATCGATATACGTCTCTTGAACCATGGCCTGTTATTGGATAATATTTTTATATTTAAGACCAACCCTTCATAAAAAGTAAGAACACATTCATCACCACCTAAACATTCATATTCTTTAAAATTCCAAGATGCATAGTTAAATGGTATTAAGCATCTTCGACAAATTGGCTTGAATTTATCATTTAATAATACCAAGTCTGTTTGCTCTTCAAAAGGGCAGTCGTAATTAATTATAAGAAAATAGAATTGGCCAACTTCAAATTGTTTCTCAACAACATAACCACAAAGCTTAATGCCAGTATCTTCTCCATTCCTAAGCAATTTGGACTTTCTTGGCCACTTTTCATATGGCCCCTCATGCTCTTTAAGAGAGAAGTCATTTATTTCTATAATTGCTCATTACTCCTTTTGCATAACGCCTTGCTCTGTTGCATTTTTGGAGTGGAGGTTTTTGTGCTATTAAGCACAAAAGGCGCAACGCAAAAAATGTCAGCAGGAGAAATTTGTTAGATTTTTATACGGGGCTTGGCTGCAAAGCAAAACCCAGTATCCTGCATGTACTCCAACCGGAGCCACCTGAAATCTCCTCATAGATCACCTGCCCCTTGATCCCACCAATTGCGCTCATTGTTAGCACTTGGGAATACAATTGATCAAATAATACATGATCGGAATATAGTCTCGCTCCTTTGTCTTGGTAACAGCCTGGCAATGCGCCCGATTCAAATGCGATATAGATTGAACTATCGGTATACATATAAGTGATCTTTAGCTTGTCCATTACCGGCCCAGTCGCTGCACTAGCAAAAACAGGTGTCATTAATAAAGTAAGGACAACTAAAACATTAAAACTATATTTTTTCATTGATATGTACTGCTCCGTAAATTTAACGCCGCTCATTTGCGGCAAGTTTTTGCTTTTAGTGGCGTAGCCACGGAAAACTTGTCCAGCGCCAGCTTGCTGGTGTGATGCAAGATGGCTTTGTTAGGTTTTGTGACCCGAGTTACCGATTCAAAATTAATTCTTAATATTCACACCATAGATTTTTGGTTCCTTTTGGGGCGAACATTCAGTGTTCTGCAACCAAAACTGAACGTTCTTACCCGCAGCAAAGGCAGCAAGTAAAACAGAAAGGCGAGTTTTATAAAACTCCTTGGTAACTTCACTCGATTGATCAAGGTATAAGATATATGGGTTCCCACTTTCACCACAAAAAGCTTGGGAATCACTAGCATCCATAGTTACACGAACGTAATTTCCTGCAGAACCAAAATAGAGCTCCTCAATAAGACCCCAAGTCGAATTTCCTTTTGCAAAGGACAATTGAGATAGCGATAGAAGAATTAGTACTGCTATAAATTTTTTGAACATAAAAACACCTACTAAAATTACTTTAGTGAAATCTAACGCAGAGTGAACCTGCATTTTTTGATTTGCTGTTTTTCAAGCAACGCAAAAAATGTCCGCGTTGCACGCATTGTTATATTTTTGTGTGCAGCCTTACGACTTTAAATATATTTGCTTGATAGCTAGGTTTCCACTAACGCATTCACCATCAAAGGCAACTTGCTTTCCGGACATTTGAGCGGCCAATAACATTGACCAAAGTTTGTCTGCTTGGGCTAGAGTCCAATAGAACCTCACCCGCGATGAATTCCCACACTGGTTCGGATCATTTATTCCTTCGACGGATATGTATGCTTGAGAATCAAATGCCTTGATCTCGGTTATTGTTCCATAAGTTGTCTTTGCCGCGATTGTGTTACACGCATAGAATGAGCTGAGAACAAAAAAAATATATGTGTAGTGTTTTAACTTCAATTTAATCTCTCCGAATATAACGTTGAGCTTTGGGGCAGCCGGTTGCGAAGCAACGTCTTTGGCTGTCCCAGCCGCGTAGCGGGGCCAAGAGCGTTTTGTTAAGCATTAACTCCGGCAAGGGTATACATCTCCATCATCACAAAACTTGCTTGATAATACGCTCTTTCCTTCGATCACTTCAAATTCAATTACCACCTGACAGGAGGACGCTGGCCTGGTTGGAAAATATTGTAATAATTTTCCTTCCTGGTGTTCCGAGCTAGGCTCTCCCATTAACTCCACTACACTCTCTTTCAAGTCACCGCTTTTAAGTGACATGCAATTTTCAATATTTCGATTCCCAATAATTCTTCCATATGGATCAAATAAAAACCACACTAAGATAAAGACTGCCAATACCGAAATAATGTTCGTTTTCATTTATAGATGCTTAACGCCGCTGTAACCTGCCCCGAATATGGAGCAGTTTTGTGCGAAAATGCGCGCAGCGTATGCACAGAATCGCGTAATATTTGGGGTCAGGTTTACAGCCTTGTTAGAGCGATTACCAAACTGTAATTTCAAAGTGCTCACCCAAATTCCTATTCGTTAATGTCTTTGCGTCTGACATGTTGACAATGGCACAGTTAGAGCCGTCATCTCCACTTTGTAAAGAAATTAAACTCATTTCATGCTTTTTTAGACTCGACGAAATTTTGTCGAATACTTTGTAGTAGTCGCTGTCAGACGGCATTCCGGCAACGCAGCCCCAATCGAAATCAACTATTCCAATCTTCTTTAAAAGATTGGCTATTTGAGGCTGAATCTCGCTCAATTTGTCTTTCCAGTCAAATATTAGGATATATCCACTATCTTGATAATAATTCCAAAATACTTCATGCGCAGACTCATCATCGAATTCAACTCTACGATCTGTTAAAAGAGAAACATCTACACCCTCAAAACGTTCTACACCTTCATATTTCGAAAGAAAAACCTTTCGACTGGATATGTAGCTAGAGAAGTATTCGTGTAACTTTTCATTATGAAAGGATACAGCCTTCGATACTTCGATATATACATCCTCCAACGCGACCTTGTTTCGTTTGAAAAGACTGAACATGAATACCGGGCCTCTAACAGTTTATTCTATCGCCCCGACGACACTTCTCCGCCTTAGCGCTTTCATTTTAACGTGACTGGCACTATACAGCACACGCCACCCAAGCTAAAGCCCGCACCACGCCTACACTCTAGGCCTTCATAACTAATCGGCCTCTGAATCAGACACAAATCGAAACCATGGAAATATGTAGCCCGGTTTACATATCCGCCAAAAGTAGCGCCGCCAATCTTGCTGGATATGACGCGCTAGTTACATATCCAGCAAAAAAATACACGACAGCTCGCGCTGATCAAAATACATAAAAAGTGTCTTATCTGCTTACTTTGCTAGCCACCCAAGCTAAAGCCCGCACCACGCCTACACTCTAGGCCTTCATAACTAATCGGCCTCTGAATCAGACATAATTCGAAACCATGGAAATATGTAGCCCGGCTTACATATCCGCCAAAAGTTACGCCGCCATTCTTGCTGGATATGACGCGCTAGTTTCATATCCAGCAAAAAAGGACACAGCGATTAAAGCTAGCTTTTAATTCCACCTAAGAGATCATTTAAAACAGCATTAGACGGCACAATATATTAGGCTACAGCTCGTGCATGCTAGTTGCGGCCTACACGAGGCCACGTCAATAAAAATTGAACAACCTCATTCTAGTAAGTGATACACGATGAAACCCCCTATTACCGGTAAGTGTCAGTGCGGCAATATTCAGTATGAAATTAGCCAGCCATTCCTAAAGCAGATAGTTTGTCACTGTAGCGAGTGCCAAAAACTCTCGGCTACGTCTTTTAGTATTTCTGCGATAATTCCGCAGGATGCTTTTAAGCTGGTTAAAGGCGAATTAGCATCGTACTCTCGTGTGGCAGATAGTGGACTAAATAATAACTGTTATTTTTGCGCAAATTGTGGCAATAGAATTTATCACCAAAACCCCGATAAGCCGGAGATTGTACGGCTGAAGCCTGGGACATTGGACGATACATCGATTATCAATCCAACAATGCACGTTTGGTTGCAAAGCAAGCAGGACTGGGTGGTTATTCCTGAGGGCGTTGAGACTCACGATACCCAGCCGGTTTTGTGAAACACACCAAATGATCGTCGTAGGGATAACTCTCAAATGATTTTTGCGCTGAAGCCAATTTCCTGTGTGGATCACAAATAAGGATAGATCGCGCAACAGCCGCGACCTATCACATTGTTGAACGACCCCGTCCAACAATATTTCTCTTTATAGCAAACAAATAAAATTATTCACAGCGAATTAGCGGTGATGAAAGTCACCGTTAATTTTCCAGAACGAGCAAAATTCTCACTCGGTTAGAGTGACAAAAATCATCCTTACTGATTCATGCATTGCCCCTCCGGTATTGATGTACTAAGGGCTAGCTTGGATGTAAATCCTTTTTTATTAAGCCCGAAGGTTAGTAGCGTCGGCCAACTCGCAGGTTTCCTCAAGGAACCTGCTTTTGGTGCTAGCAGGTTATCGCCCCCTTTGATCTCTCTCGCTGCGCTCGTGGTCTCCGCTACGCTCATGGTCTCCGCTGCGCTTCGACTCACCGCACCAGACCTCACCGCACCAGACCTCACCGCACCAGACCTCACCGCACCAGACCTCACGGCCTCGCACTTACCGTTCGCTAGTAGTTAACAGCCAATTTGAATACTATACTGTCAAATTAACTGGCGATCTTCTTACAGCGGACTTTCACCCCGCTAGTTCGCGTCCATGTAAGGCGTACACAAGATGCTAAGTCTGACGCCAAAAGTGGTACAGCTAACTCAGTGTTAGGCAGCCACAGGCATTCGGTAAAGCATTGACCCTCATCAAAGTGTTAATGCTCCCAAACCCCTATACTTTATAATTGCGGCTGTCTAAGAGGCTGAGTGATGGAAAGAGATACAGATCATCGAGATTTTTCTCGTCCCAAAATTAGTCTTGCGGTACTAATGTCGACAGAAGGAAAATTAGTTTCTGGGTCAACGGTAAATTTATCCGTAAATGGCCTAGCTATTGACTCGGATAAGTCAATTTCTGTGGGTAGTGACATAGGACTTACGATAGAAGATAGCCAGTGGCAAAAAGCCGGAGAGCAGAGAGCTGAAGTTTTGCGTTGCCAGCCCCTAAAACATAATCCATCGCGGTATTTGGTTGTCATTAAGCTTATCAACCCAGAAGATAGCTACTTAATGGAGTCTTTGGCATTAATTCACGGGAAGCCGACCCTCTCGGAATAAGAGAAAGATACCATGAAAGAAAGTTCGCTCTTTGAGCAAATAGGTGGCCGCCCATCTTTAGAGAAAGTCCATAAAATATTTTACGACAAGATCTATGACCACCCTTTGCTAAAAGCATTTTTTGTCAGTATTGAGCAAAAGGTAATTGAGGACCAGCAAACAAATTTTATGACGTCCAACATGGGGGGAGGGAAAATATATGTGGGTAAGGCACCCAAGTCAGCCCACAAGCACATGTTTATTACCAATGAACTATTTAATTTGCGCAGCGAATTATTAAAGCAATCGATTAACGAATGCGGAATCCCTTATGAGCTACAAAAAAGCTGGATGAAAATTGATAGTGCATTCCGGCACTCCATGGTAAAAAGTAATTTAAGCGATTGCGAAAAACGGTTTTCCACAGACGAAATAATGGTGGCGCCTGAACCAAAATAATCAGGTTGATTGGTTGATTGGTTGATGGGTTGGTTGGTTTGATTTTATAGTAAATCCAATTGGGGTCCTGCAACCCGCAAGTCACGTTCCAGGCATACGGATATCGATAGTCACCCTACAACAAATACAGGCAGTCACGGCAGAAAAAGATTCCCTTTTCTTTTTTCTTCTGATGCTGTGAGCATTATAAATGACGAGAACGCTCATGAAAACTTATAAAAATTGCCAAAGTTGTGGCATGCCGAAGAAAATGAATGAGAAACATTCCGGAAAACAAATAAGCTCGCCTACCTGCCTATTTATCGGCATATTCTAGTTGGTCGGCATAAAATTATCATGGCATGCACTAGATGGGTAATCACACTATCAGGCAAAGGCGAATTTTTGTATGAGATACCTTTTCCAAAAGAGTATTTCCTCACAACACACTAAAAGCAGACAGCGCAGACTATTACTGCGTTAAGGGCTCCTATGAATAAACCTCTGGTCATAGATTATTACACCGACATTCTTTGTGTTTGGGCTTGGATTGCGCAACGACGTATCGATGAGCTGATTCATGAGCTCGGTAGCAAAATTGAAATTCGATATCGCTACGTTGATATATTTGGTGACGTACCAACAAAAATTGATACGCAATGGAAAACAAAAGGTGGGTATGTCGGCTTCTCCGATCATGTAAAAAAATCAGCTTCTATATTTGAAGATGCCCCTATCAATTCTAAAATATGGACAGACGTTAAACCTATTACTTCCGCGAATGCTCATTTGGCACTAAAAGCCGTTGAAATAGTTTACGGAAAAACCAAAAGTATCGACATAACATTAAAATTTAGACAAGCATTTTTTGTAAATGCGGAGGACGTTGGTAACCTAGAAGTCCTCTGTGACGTGGTTAAAGCAAGTGGTTTAGATCAGGATAAAGTCAAAACATGCATTCATGAAGGTTCTGCTATGGCCGCGCTAATGCATGATTACCAAGTGTCGAAGAAACAGAGCATAAAAGGCAGCCCGAGTTATGTCATTGATGGTGGCCGTCAGACCTTATTCGGCAACGTAGGGTACCGTGTTCTTCTTGCAAATATAGAGGAGCTTTTAAAGAACCCTGTAGATGAAGCTAGTTGGTGCTGAAACTTTTACGGTCAGCGTAACAATTAACCTGAGATACCTCGCTCGATCATCTGGGGAAGGGGTATATACCCCCCCCCCAAAAAAAATCACACTTCAATAGCAGACCACACCAACACGATATATTCTTCCAATAACATATGCAGTGAATTAAACTTGGCTTTCTGTGCTTTGTTCATCAGATAACTCCTCTACGTACTCGGGCTTAAGTACGTAGAGGAGTTATTGTTGAAATTTTAGGGGGCGTTATTTGGTCGCGTAGCGGCTTCGCTCAATAATAACGTCAAAATCAACACCTGAAGTTCAATGAGCAGGTTTACTCCAGACAAAACCCTTTGCATACCCGGTCAGTGCATCACCATGTCTTTCGGCTCTACATCTACCAGTATAAAAACCCCATTCTTACGGAAACCCGATGAGCAAAATTGATTACAAAAAAGAACTTAAGCACCTTTACCGCCCTTCGGCTAAAAAGGTCGAAACGGTGGAAATGCCGACAATGAACTACCTTATGATTGACGGTAAAGGCAAGCCGGGAAATAAGGAATTTCAGGATGCGATTGAAGCGCTCTACCCGCTTTCGTATACCTTAAAATTTATGATCAAAAAGGGAGAGATCGGAATCGATTACGGAGTGCTTCCACTGGAAGGTTTATGGTGGGCAGACGATATGTCAGTTTTCACAGAGGACAAAAAAGACAGCTGGCAGTGGACATTAATGATCATGCAGCCCGAGCTGGTGACGGAAGATATGGTTCAATCTACGATCGCATCCGTCAAGAAAAAGAAAAACCCCAGCGCTTTAGCGCTCGCACGATTTACGGCTTTTGATGAAGGCAAGGTCGCACAAACATTGCATATCGGCCCGTTCTCTGAAGAAGGGCCAACGGTTGAGCGTGTGCATGATTATATTCGCGAGAGGGGGAGTGAACGAAGAGGCAAGCATCATGAGGTGTATCTGAGTGATATTCGGCGAGCCGCCCCTGAAAACTGGAAAACAATTATTCGACAGCCAATGACGTAATTACCTGGTTACAAAAATCAATTTTAACACTGGCTGCTACAGCTTTAAATTTTGAATTTCCCAACCCGGCTAACGAGGTTTTCCGTAGTAAGACTCAGCGCCATGGATGTTGAACTTGTCAGGTTAGATTGGGCCACACTCTCTTCGGATACACGTGTGATTTTTTCAATATTTTCATTAACGTCGATCGCCATAATGCCTTGTTCTTTGGCCGCTATGGATACTTGAGTATTCATGTCGTCTATACGATTTACCATGTCGATAATTTTCGCCAGGGCATCTTCCATAAGATTGGATTTTTCTACACTGGATTCAGCTCGTTTTTGGCTACTGTAAATTACGTTAACCGCCTCTTCTGTACCTTTCTGTAGGCGCGCGATCATATTGTCGATTTCTAAGGTTGATTCTTGAGTCCGCTGAGCTAAGTTGCGCACCTCATCTGCCACAACGGCAAACCCTCTACCCTGCTCACCTGCACGAGCAGCTTCTATGGCAGCATTCAGTGCCAGCAAGTTTGTTTGGTCAGCTATACCCCGAATAACGCCCAGCACTGAACCAATATTGTTAGTTTCGTCTTTAAGATGGTCAATTACCGTTTTTGCTGACTGCAACGACGAAGCTAATTCGACAATCGTACGGGTATTTGAATCAATGACATCTCGCGTTTGACTGGCCTGGATTCGGGCTTCGGATGTGCATTCCGACGCGAGTGTCGCATTTGAGTGTACATCCTCCGCTTTTGCGGACATTTCAAGAACGACTGTGGAGAGTTCAACAATCTCAGCTTGTTGGTTTTTCATTTCCGTACTCGTTTTTGCAGCAATTTTCCATAATGCCGATGTATGATCATCGAGCTGTAGCGCCACACATTTTGTATCACCAATGAGGCTTTGAAGAGTTGCAACGAAATTATTGAATCCCGCCATGAGAAATCCAACTTCATTTTTACTTTCGGGTAGCCTAAACGTAAGATCAGCATCACCTTCAGCCATATCAGTCAGCCTCTCGGTTACATTGTTAATCGCCCCCGCTTCTAGCTTGGCTATATAAAAGGAAATTGAAATCAAAAGTAGTACGCCGAAACACCCTAAGCCGAAACCAAAATTAAGGGACTCTTTTTGCTCCTTCTCTGTGTTGGCCAAATTTTCCCTGAGTGCGTTTTTTGCGCTTTTTCTTGCCCGCGTGATCTCTTTCTGGAAAACATCATAGCTATCATTCATTTCTGCGCCTTTGTCGGCGAGATTGGCGTAATCAATGTCGTCCGCCATCATTCCTCTGGTAAGCGATAACGCAGCGCTACGATATCTTTCAAACGCGCCCGTTAAGTTTTCCTCGCTCCCACCTCCAGCTTTTGCTAAGACCGAAATGCTCTTTAAATTATCGGCCAGCTGTTCAGACAGTGTTTCGGCTTGCGTATAAAGCTCCTGATCACTCGCGGTTAATGCACTAATGAGCATATCTTTAACTGTTTGTAAATCTGAAACGGCTTGGTCGACTTTCTCAACGATAGGAAACTGGTATTCACGAATGGAATTGATTCGTGCATTAGTCGCCTTACTTACGGAATATGTATAACAAAAGTACAGCACGAAAATAACGATGCCGATAATGCCAACGAAGAATATTTTGCTAAAAAGGCTTAGATTCTTAAGCACGTTCACTACCTACTCTATATAAGCTAACTATTTCCTGACTTACTACAGCGCCAACCAGCATAAGCAATGACAGCCATCAGAACCAAGAAGAATATAGGCGATTAAAATTGGATTTAGTCAATTCCGCGATGAAATCGACTCGCATTTTTATTAACTGTACCTTGCTTAATAAATCCAACTAATTGTAATGAAAAACCTACCCCTCACCCATAGAGATTAGTCATGAAGCGAGCGGCTTTCCACTATTTGTTGCGTTAAATCTCCTTGCGCTATATTTTCTCTCGGCTACACTTTTTCTGTATAAAAACTCGATTAAAAATCTATTTTGGCTTCAATGAGGGCGGATAATGAGGCTGTTATTACTTAACTACAGGTTAGTCATTGTTACATTGACGCTACTTAGTGCTACCATTTATTCTGGCGCCACCATTAGCGCCACTGTGATTGTGGCAGCAAAAGAATCCTCCTTGGTTGGCATAACGGACAAGCAAGCAATGCGTGTTTGGCTCGGCAAGGTGGCTCGTGTTAATGGTCAGGAGGTAGAACCGACTGAGCGCAACGACAAAACTGACATCCACGCCAGTTTTCACGAAAAAATCACCCACAAAAATGCTTACCAGCTTAAAGCGTATTGGGGGCGCCTTATCTTCTCAGGTAAACGTTTTCCTCCAAAAGTATTTCAGTCAGATGCAGACATAAAGCAGTGGTTAAGCCAGCACGTAAAAGCAATTGCGTACATTGATGAATCATCGGTAGATGATACTGTAAAGGTACTAATGAAAATTGAATAATTTATCGCGCCATTCAATACTCAATACGCCAGTAATTTCGATATGATATCCCCCGAAATTAAGAGACCGATCATGAATAAAAAAGTCCACAAAAATACTAGGACCGCCATATATAGCGTATTTGTTTTGTTTCTTATCGTGCCATCGTTAAGCCACGCTGCTGACTTACAATGGAATGGTTTTGCTTCGTTAACAGGCGGTATAGGTACGGATGATGCGACACTAACAGGAGGTAAAGAATATTATCTCTATGACTATGACCAAGATTTGAATTTTAGACCTGAGTCAAAGATAGCGCTGCAGGCGATTAGCAAACTTGGCGATGGGTTTTCCATTACGGCACAGGCAATATCACGTGGTGTCGATGATTTTAACTTTGAGATGGAGTGGGCATTTGTGACGTACGATTTTGGTGATGCTTCTCGCGTTAATGTCGGGAAAATCCGCCTCCCTCTTTTTCATTATTCAGATTATCTCGAGGTTGGTCATGCCTACCATTGGATTCGCCCCCCTGAGTCTGTGTACGATCTATTTTTATCAACAGTGGAAGGCGTCAATCTTCAGTTGAATCATTATATAGGTGATTGGGATTCTAGCTTACAACTTGTTTTTGGTAGCACCGAAGATGAACTTCTCATCAGTGGTTCCCCTTCTAATTCCGAATCAAAGAATGTTGGTGGCCTTGCATGGTCACTGGGAAATAGCTGGCTTTCATTTAGGGCGACTTATTTTCGGGGCGATATTACATTGCAAAATGAGGGTGTTGATGAAATTGCAGCGGGTTTAACGGCATTTGAACTGGGTGCTTTTGTCGATGGGTTTCTAGCTGAAGAGGATAAAGGCGTATTTTACGGCGTAAGTTTTAAGGTGGATAAACAGCATTGGTTTGTCTCTGGTGAGCACACAAAAGTAACGCTAGATGATTCTTTTATTGGTGAGTTTGTCTCCAGTTACTTAACTAGCGGATTAAAATTTGGTAACGCGACTTTTCATCTAACGTATGAGCGTCAAAAAGATAATGGAAATGAAGAATTCCTAAACAATCTAATGGGAACCGTAGATTTAGAAGAACTTCCTGGGGCCGCAGTTTTTGTTGGTGGGGCAGCTTTTGTTATCAATTCTCAAGAAGAAGAAAGCAACACGATGACGCTTGGCGCTCGGTATGATGTCAATTCTTCTGTGGCCCTGAAGTTAGACTTTTCAAAACGCTTCTTCGATTCGACTGAGGCCCAAGAAATTAGTACAGACCCACATACACTTAGATTTTCAATCGATACGATGTTTTAACCGCGCTCACATCCTTTATATGGTTTAGGTCTCGCTGAGAAGTCCCTTTTCTTAACGCAGAAGTAACGAGGGCCGCCCCTCGCTTACTCCAGCAGGATTAAATTGAACAGTATTGTTCAATCAGCCCTTTGTAGTTTTCGAATATTTCGTCTTCTATATTGAATGCGTATAAAGCACTGCCGGTAACATCGCTACATTCTATCGCGCCTGACACTAACCTCGCTAAAACAGAAACAGCGGCTGCGGCAACTATTTGAGATTTCTCCGCACCTAAAAGCGTATCAACTGTTTGGGAGAGCTCGTGTGATACGCGCTCTCCCTCATTATCGACATAACTTACTTCTAGAATAAACTCGTCATCAGAGCTCCAGCTGTTCGGCGTGGAGAATAATTCAAAGAAGAATTGGGAGTCGTTAAATGAAAAGTTTATCGTTTGCACGTCTTCAGCGACGGTAGATACTTCTTCTGCGGCTGATAATAAATGGCTAAAGCCGTTGGGAAAATCCAGCCTAAAACGAACATCTGAAACGGCATGATCAATAAAGCGTGAAAAATCTTGGGTAAATATGCGTCGGCCATCTTCCGGGGTAATCATTGCTGAATAGACGCCTTTCCCTATATCGGTTAACTCATTAAGGAAGGCATCATTGAATTGGCTGCCGACGCCAATACCTGCGAAATAAATTCCTTCTGCGCTATTGATGGTTGTACTTTGTGAGATGACCGCCGGGTCAACAACACCGGTGTTGGCATAGGCATCAGTTATGATAATGACGCGGTTTGATTTTTCGGGTTGATAGCGTCGGTTAGCGACTTCATAGGCCAATTCGATACCAATATCGAGATTGGTACTACCGTCAACTCTGAGCGATTCGACAACGCTTTGATATACGCTCTCATCAAATAAATCGGATTCAAGTCGAATGCTTGCCGCGTGATTGAAGGTCACTATGTTGATTTCATCACCCTCTTTCAAGCTTTCGGGCAAAGCGGTTAATGCATACTTTGTAACGTCTAGTAGTGAGCTAACATCTGACCGTGTTTCGTTGGCATATGATGAAGACATCGATCCAGAAATATCAACGAGTATGGTTAACACCACATTCGGACGCTCTTGCTTGGTCATTATTGGCCCGGTAAGGTTTACACCTAAAGCGTAAACTGCGCCATTACCTTCTTCCGAAAGCTTTAACAATGTATCTTCACCTAAGGGAATTCCATTCTGCTCGAAGGCATGAAGCCCTATGGAAACTTCAAACGGCCCAACGTTTGTCTCATCAAAATGTGAAAACTCTTCTGCGCTTAAATATTCGTATGGTCGGCCCAGACTTGCCTGGGGTAACATTCCGTTATTGATACTAAAAACAGCTAGGTCTTTTGATGCGGTGCTACCTGAATCATCGTATGAAAAGAAGAAGAAATTACCGTCTACCGTCCCCGGACCTTCTTCAGCAGGTGGTGGATTGGGGGCAAAAGTGGCGAGCACAGTATAGTTCGTCGTTAAGCTCGTAGATGAAGTTGTCGTGCCATCTGAGCTAGAGCCTGAGGCTGTGTTTCCTGTTCCAGTTGTTCCGCCTTCCGGACCTGTTGGCGAGCTACCACCGCCACCGCCCCCGCAAGCACTAAGAATTAAGGCGAACGCTACTGTTCCGATTAGTTTGTTAGTCATCATATCCTGGCCTTTTACTGTTCCAATGTTTAGTCGCTTACCTGTGCCTCTCTTTAAAAGAATAAAAAGAGGATGTCGGTTCGAACCACGTTATAAGTTTGCACGATGGTATTACGTTAATCTGTTACGATTTTGTAAAACAACACGCAATTACCCACTTCCCACGCACGATTGCAGTATGAATAACGCAACTATCACGTAGCCAATTACGATATATCGATCCAGTTTCATATTTGTCTCTTGCAACAATATTCTGTTTGTTTCAGTTTTGGCTTTACGCCGCCAACTCCCTGTCGTACTGAGTTGCTGTGTTTATGTTTGCACGTCCATGTGCTCATTTAGGTCCTCTACAACAACTATAACGTCCCTCACAGCTCCGATGCCGAGCCCTTCCTTAGCTTTGTGCTAACTTCCGTATTGAGATCCATTGGCGTCCAACAGGGGTAATAGTAGATAGTTTGGCTTTTGCCTGAAATACGTAAAATTACGTATTTTGGAAGGGGTAGATGGTATTTCGTTCATTTGTTTTTGCTTGAGGTTTTGGCTTGAGATTGTGGTCGTGCTTGTCGTTTTGGATGAGCCGAGAGTTTACATACACTAACGAGGCAATATAAAAGAACACTGCTGACTTCGATATAATATTCAGTCAAGGATACTCTACGGGAAAGGCACGCTGTAAATGCTTCTGTGTACGCTCCACGGCCTTGGTCGTGTGTATTTTTCGAGTATTTTGAAGCACCTAAAGAGCGCCATAAAATTGGTTCTCAACGCGAGATGGAGCCCTGGGCAAGTAGAAAGTAAAGGGATTATAAAACGCTAAATTAAACAACGACGCCCGGAACAATAAAACCAAAGCAAGAGCCTCGACCAACACGCGACCGTATGGATAAGGCATAACCTGCATTAGCACATAGGGCCTTCACAATATAAAGACCTAAGCCCATTCCTTCGGTATCCTGACCGGAATGATTTAACTGAGAATATGGTCGACTAATCTCAGAAAGCAAAGCTGAATCGATTCCCGACCCGGTATCCCAGACCTCAATTAATACGCCACTGGAACGCCGCCGAAAAGAAACGAGAACGCCCCCTCTTTCGGTATTACGAAATGCATTCGAAACGAGATTATCCAAGATTCGATTCACAACAACAGAAGAGCAATTAACCCGTCCATCAGAAGAGAATAACCGTAGGTCAAGCCCCTTCTCCTCGACTTTATTGTCATGCCTAAGTTTTAACTCTGCACCCAGGGAGCTTAATTTTAAGCTCTGATCCAGCTCTAGGAATTCTTTTTTGGTGGTATTGAGTAAGGAATGTAAAATCTTTTCTGTATAGCGTAACGTCGTTTGCATCCGCGATTTTGCCTCAGCACTTTCGTTTTCATCGACAACAGATAAGGTCATTTTTATAGAGGCTAAGGGTTGCGTCAGGTCGTGAGTTGTTGCGGCCAATTGTAAGGTGTAATCCTGTAACTTCGCTAATGAAGCTGACTTCTCTCTTTCCATTTGTGCAAGCTCTTCGGCTTCGACAATTCTATTTTGTAAACTATGGCTTAGGTCATCCCGCACGACTTTTGATTGGTATATTAATGCGCCCGCAAACAGACAAATATCAAGCAATAAGCCTACACCCGCTACAGGAAAGATATTGCGGTGCAAGCCCAGATCTACCCCAATCATAGTCAGCACGAATATATACGCCGAAGAGCAGTGAAATATAGAGCCACAAAGGAAGAAGATTGAGGACGGTAATTTTTTTCGTAACGCCATAATCCCCGTCACCAACGGTAATGGTAACGCTACGATGGCAAATGCCGAGAGGTATTTTGAAACGTCTGTAAAAAAACCAAGAATGACAAAAGCAGCCGCTATAATAGTTGCGGTCATTAATCCCCGGTACAGAATTAATGATTGTTTCTTCAGATTAAAAAGGGTTACGGCGAATAGGAAGTACCAAATATAGGTTACGCCCCCTGTTACGGATGAAAATCGTATGCTGAATTCGCCAGATTCGGGCCAAAGATATTTAAAATTGTAGCCCGTCATTTGTGCGATAAGAAAACCAACGGAAAGCACGAGCATGCAGTAAACACCCATCACCTTGCTGGGCCGCGCTAGAAACTGCATAAAAAAGAAAAGGAAAAATACGATGACGGTACCGAAAACGACGCCGTTGGCAAACTCAAATAAGCTGTTACGTTTTTCCAGTGTTTCGGGCGTTGTCACTTTTGGAAAAATTGGGTTTGAAGCGATGCCCCGGTATTGAAAGTATATGACTTTTGTTTCTTTGGCGTTGAAACTTAGGGGAATGGTCAGTACACGATAGTGATTATGACGATCGGCAAAGTTTGATTGGCTGTTGATGTCCAGTAATAGAATACTTTGATTATCGGATGCTGCATATACTTTGAGTAAAGGCGCTTGGGTGAGTGCTGTTGTGATAACCCAGTCTTTTTGTATATGCAGTGTATTTTTAAGCGTGAGGCGATACCACGTTGCGCTTACTTCTGGATAGGCGGATGGGACTTCTGTAATTGTAGTTTCTGGTGACAATGTGTCTATAGGCTCTAATGCTGAGCTAAAGGTATCTGGCACGTTAATATCGGATCTACCCTGGTGGGCGGTGTCTATTGGGGCGGCTTTTAACGGTTCCACCGTCCGTGCGCTTCCCCACTCCCATTCAAAATGTTTGATATGAATGGGGTGGCTCCCCAAGCTGATCATATATTCATCGACAGCGCCCATTCTCTCTTGCTCAGCGAGCTTGAGTATCGGCTCATCATTTGCTTCAATACGCAGGCTTAAACTGATGAATATCAGGAATAGTATCAACGCTTTTTTGGAATAGGTCATGGGTCGCTCAATCGTATTACTTGGTCGTGGCTTTTAACTAGCGTCCAGTCGACACGCAGTAGGCGTAACATTAACACTGAATTAAGTAGTGGATAAAAATGAAGATTATTATAGCGGACGATCACGCTATTTTTAGAGATTCTCTAAACTTTTTACTGTCAAACAAGACTGACCATACGGTTGTTGCGATGGCCGAAAACAGCGCTCAATTGAAACTACTGGCTGCTGAGCACCTGCCAGACTTAGTGCTGATTGACTACCATATGCCGGAAGGCGGTTCGCTTGCGGCAGCTGAGTATCTAAAACAAAAAAGCAGTAAAATTAAAGTACTCTTCCTTACTGGCACGCAGGCTAGCTTTACATTGAAACACATCACAGAAAGCAAGGTCGATGGCGTGCTGCATAAGGAAGAACCCGTGGAAGTTATTCTCGATGCAATCGATCGTGTATTGAAGGGTGAAAAGATTGTGTCTCCATGCATTTTAGATAAGTTAACTGATACGGATTTTAATTTGACTGGCCGTGAGTTTCACACGCTTAGTCTCATTGTTCTGGGCCAAACTTCAGCTGAGATTGCTGGGGCCATGAACATTTCTTCGCGAACGGTCGATAAACATAAGGAGAATATCATGCAAAAAATGGGGGTTTCTAATGTTGTTCAGTTAGTTGCGCTCGCTCATCGCTTACAAATGTTTTCGGAAGAGAATATCTGAAAATAGGTAGCTTGCCTTGGTTCCCTCTAACCCTCTCAGCCTCTCTCCCTCCTTCTTGCCTGAACATACTTTCCTTCATCAGTTGCCACTAAAGTCGTTGACACAAGTCAAATAAAACGTTTCGAAACCAAATATGGGAAGGATCATTATGCAATCGTTCGTGCCAATACTGATTCATATGAACACATTCAAGCGGAACCGGAGGCTCAAGCAACGCAATATCTTGATGATGAGAAAGATAGCCGATCATCTGTCTCGGCACGGTGGTGATGATATTGGATCGAGAAACGATATGCGGTAGAGTCATAAAACTTGGCACTTCTAATACTGCTTTTCGAGATAGTCGCTGCAATTTAAGTGTCACATCCACATCGGTAAATTTTTTGCCTGTGCGCAAGGTAAATGAAGCCTGAGGATATTTGGAAAAGTTTTCCACCGTCTTCTCTTCTTCTAATAGAGGGTGCCCTCTTCGTAATACCGTTATCCAATCTACCTTTAACAAACGTTGGCTGCGAAATTTTTCGTTAATCATCGGCAAATAGCCAATCGCGAGGTCTACCTCGCCCTCAAACAGTTGCTTTTCCAGTATAACGACATCGGCAGGAACAACTTTCACCCTCACATTGGGCGACACTTCGGTCAGCCGCTTCATGAGTTCTGGCAGGATCGCAAACTCACCAAAATCGCTGGTTGCGATAACAAAAACACGCTCTTGATAACCGCATTCAAAATGTGCGCTTTGCGCAATTGAATCCTGAATAATGTTGAGTGCTTCCTCAAAGGGTTTTGCAAGAAAATCGGCTCGAGACGTTGCCATAACACCGTGACCAGATTTAACAAAGAGAGGATCATCCAATTGTTCACGCAATTTACGTATTGCGTGACTGAGTGATGACTGAGACATGCCAATATTTTCAGCCGCACGCGAAACATTCTTCTCACGATAAACGGCGACAAATATCTTGATAAGGTTTAAATCAAGCGATTCTGAAATCATGTTGCATCTTTATAGTTATAATTATTAGGATTTCGGGGGAATTCACTTCTACGTAAGTGTTAACTTAACACAAAAACACTGGCAATTAATATCAAGGCCTATATTCCATGCTAGCTATTCCGTCCTAATCCTCATGGCAACTATATTTCGCGTTGCGAATACCAACTATGAACAATCATGCCCTGCTTTAATTTAGAGAAAGCACCTACGACGACTCGCTTCCTGCATAATATTAACCCGATAAAAACCTACTAAATAACAGAATAAAATATTTCCTCTCCTTATTTCGAATTGGAAGATTATGTTTAATGCAAACAACCTAAAACACATAATAGAAACTCATCTAACCGTCATTAATATCAATTGGTTATTAAGACCGCCCTTCAGTATTTCAAGAATGAACAAAAAATCGAATACCAACTATGACGAAATATGAATTGTAATGATTCACCGAAAGGCATATAAATAGCAGATCGCTTAATAACAATAATTAAATAAGTGAGCTATCAATGTTCTTTCTAATTACTCAGCACGCTGTGTGCTCTACCCTTCATGCCTCGGCACGCTATTGTTCTGCCAGTCATACCATCACGAACAAATACTCTTCGACCGAGGCAGTGCGCTATGACTCGCGACTATAGTCTCGTTATTGTAGATCGAAAAATGTATTTGAATAACGATCTATTTTATCCTCTTCACCACCACAAAATTCGACGCGCTATTTTTACGCAATCGGCCAGTGAAGCGGAAGTCATTGTAGCTTCTGCACAGCCCGATCTAATAATCGTCGATATAGATTGTGACCTGCACGAAAGAATTGGGTTTTTTAACCAAATGACTAAAAATCATGAAAATATAAAGCCTATGGCATTAACCCGAAATAGAAGCTTTCAATATTTTCCACTTGTCGCGTGCACAGGAGTAAAAGGTTTCTTGTTGGCTGACGCTAGCCCTGACCTCAGTTTTCATGCGATACAACAAATGTTTAGCATGGGTTCATTTATTCACCCTAAACTCGCACCCGCATTTCTGGAAACCATGGTCAAAAATATTAACAAAAAAGAAGAATCCACCATTTTATCGCCGCGAGAATTCGATGTTCTTTCCTGTATTGCCAGGGGTCATACCTCTGCAAAAACGGCCAAATCACTGGGCATTTCTAATCATACCGTTGGCTCACATATTAAAAATATCTATCGAAAATTATCAATTCATTCCAAAGGCGAAGCCATTTTGGCAGCGATCCGTTTTGGCTTGCTACAAGTGGGCAAGGTGAGCTCTCAGTAACATGCGGTCTACTCATTCGGAATCGAATCTGATTTGGCTGCAATTTTTATCGCCAAGCATGTGACCTTAGTTTACATCCCGCAAGTTGGGGATATTCGTCGACTGGGCGATCTTTTATCGTAGGTGGACTGACATGAATTCAATCGGTCAGATAATAATAATCTAATACGGAGTACAGAATGATAAAAATAATAAAGACGCCCTTACTGGGGCTTATCACATTACTACTACTCGCTACCTCCATTTCCTCATGGGCAGGAAGTTGGAAAACAGAAAGCATCTCCGGTATGACGGTCTATGTGTACACACCCACTACGACCCCCGCCCGAAACAGCAAACGCGCATTGATGATCAATTTACATGGCTGCGCGCAAACGAATACTGACCTAAAAAACGGCGGTAACTGGACGGCAACTGCCGATAAGTACGGCATGGTTGTCGCCGTTCCTGGTGTACCCAATGGCGGCGTGATCGCCGGTTGCTGGGATTACTATGGCAATAGCCAATCACGTAGCAATAAGCACAACGACAATCTAATTGGTCTAGCGAATACCCTAAAAGGACGAGGATCTCTCAATATTGATTCGAAGCAAGTCTATATCAGTGGACTTTCGTCTGGCGCCTCACAAACTATGGTTGTTGGTTGTTTGGCTCCTGAAATTTTCGCTGGACTAGGCATTAATGCCGGCCCTACTATAGGGACTACCAGCGGCCAAATCAGCTCCGTTCAGACAAATGAAAACACCGCCAAAAACTTATGTAATAGCTGGGCTGGCAGTAGAAAAAGTAATTTTTCCAGTCAAATTACATCAGCCGTTTATGGCTCTTCAGACTACCTGGTAGCAAAAGGCTACAGCCAACTTAACGTTGACGTAATGAAAGCCGTTGGTAATCCACTTGTCTGGAATAAGCAGGTCAGCGGTTTGGGGCATGAATGGCCTGCAGGTGGCGGTCCTGGAGGATCTTACATTAAGAACTCCGGTTACAATTACCCTGCGGCACTCACCGATTGGCTGTGTAAAAACAACCGCCGAGCAAGCGGCAGCTGTAGTCCTGGCGGTGGAGGCGGTGGAGCTACCCCCACACCGACACCTACAGCCACACCTCCTCCCGGAGGCGGCCTCTATTGCGGAAGAACCACCAACTTAAATCACTACAATGCCGGCAGAGCCATTCGCAACGGTGTCCCACCTTGGGAGAATTATTCAGCAAAAGGGTCTTACCAGTGGTTGGGATATGCAACGACAAATCAGAGGCTTAAAGAAACACAAGCAGGTTACTTTAAAAAAGTATCTTCCTGTCCATAAACATTAAGCTGTAAAAAAAGCGGCGCCATTATTGGTGCCGCCTTTTTTGTTTTTTAAACCGTAAACCAATAGGGGGGTAGTCTTGAAAAAAGCTCTAGGGGCTATTCTAATTTCCATTAGCTTTCTTACCTCGTTTCAATATACGCTAAAAATTAATGGTTCGCGAAAGATTGGGTTAAGTGCTGCATGACGAGCTTTATCCGCTCAACATTACGAAGATCTGGGTGGGTTAGCAGCCACAAGTCGCTCTTACTACCAACATCTACGGTAAATAATTCTTTAAGTTCAGGCCGTACTTGATCATTGGGCAAAAGCGCTAAACCATGTCCGGCTTCCGCTAGGTAGGACATCGCAACAAGTTCGTCACTGCGTATGCTGACCTGTTCTCCCAGCTCTTTATCTAACCAAGTAAACGCTGGCAGGCCTGCAAGGTTTCCAGTAGCACCGATTATCGAATGTCCTTTAAGATCTTTAACGTTGTTCGGTTTTCCGCGTTCATTACTATATGCATCTCCAGCGTACACGCCCCAACTAATGTCGCGAACTTTACGGCCCACCAAGTGCTCGGGCGGCGAAGGCGTTGCTCTGACCGCTATATCGGCTTGGCGATTGCTCATATTGAGTTCCAAATTACTCACTAACAATTCAATTTGGATGTCTGGGTAGTCTCGCCTAAAGCTTTCTAGGTAGCCCGGCAATAGCCGATAGGCGATGTTTGTGGGTGCCGTGATCTTAACGATACCTTTCGGCTGAAAGTCTTTACCGATTACGTGGCGCTCTAAGGTATCGAAAGAGTCTTCTATGCCCTTCCCCTTTTCGAGCATTTCTTGGCCCATTAAGGTCAAGATGTAGCGGTTGTTATGTCTTTCGAATAGACGCCCGCCGACTTCTTCTTCAAACGAATGCAAACGCCGAAAGACTGTTGAGTGATTGACGCTGAGTTTACTGGCAGCCCCGGCTAACGTGCCTGTCTGCGCGACAGCCAAGAATACCTTCAATGCGTTCCAGTCCATGCTGAACTCCAGAGTGCCCGGATGCTGCGGGCGTTAATCGATAACGATTCGTTTTTGGCATCATAACGCGCCAGCATTGCAATACTGCAATATCACTTTGCATATATTGCCAATTTACGAGCAATTCTGCAAATGAGAGGATAGCAGCATATTAATTCAACTGGAGATGACAACGATGAATAACGTAATAAAGCCTGAAACTGGCGCTTTTATATCTCGAATTTCTCTGGGCGCAGTTTTGCTAGCCCACAGTCTTTACTTAAAACTCTTTGTATTCACTTTGGGGGGGACGGCGGGCTACTTTGCGTCTATCGGCCTGCCGGGATCGCTCGCTTATATTGTCTTCACTATTGAGCTTGTAGCGGGTTTAGCGTTGATTTTAGGTATTTACACACGCCAATTTTCGGCCTTGGTTATTCCCGTTTTATTCGGCGCTACATGGGCGCATATGGGCAATGGCTGGATCTTTAGTAATGCTGGCGGCGGCTGGGAATACCCACTATTTTTGACAATAATGGCTGCTGCACAGGTGAATCTTGGTGAGGGTAGCTTTGCCTTGGGCAATAGATTGCGAGGCCAATTTTCAAACGCATGACTTTCAATGGGGGCAAGCTCGATTGAAATCTAAGACTGAGGGTTTCCTAGGTTCCCCGCCTTTCAATCGAGTCCGACCCCATTGAACCATTCATTGAACCATTCATTGAACCATTGATTAGCTTCTGCAAATTAAATGCTCCTTGGGTCTTACCCTGTCGTGTTTAATGCGTTCTGAGTTGGACTATAAAGGCTTAACTGCTGTGACCCACAAAAACTTTTCGCCGCCGATTTCATGTGTTTCTTTTTGTTCAAAGGAAAAGCCTATTTCGTTTAGATCTGAATAGAGTGCGGCCGGTGTTTTATGACTGTAGTAGAGCCTTTCACCTAGGAACGATTTGTATCCGTCAAATTCCAAGCTGCCCGTATAGTCTTGAGTGGCGTAGGTAAATAAAATCTTACCGCCAGGTTTAAGCCAGCCATAAATCTTTTCAAATAAAGAAAAGTGAAGTTCTGAGGGTATGTGAAACAAGCTGTAGGTTGCTGTAATTGCCGTGAACGATTCGCGTTCAAAACTACACTCTGTGATATCTCCGTGTAGGCCGTTCATTTCGGGCACGAGCTTTTTCGCAAGGTCTATCATCCGCTCAGAAAAATCTAATCCGGTAACCTGCCAGCCGCTACCGATGAAAAATCGGGCGACGGGTTCGCCAGCGCCACAACCCAAATCGAGTAAGTGCCCTTCCTCTTTGTCGATTGAAGTATAAAACCCGTTCAGCAACGTGGAGATATCAAACGAATCACGATTTGATTCGTAGGTTTCGGCAAAGCCATCGTAGACATCTTGGAGAGTTTTCGTCACGGTTGAACCTTTACTTTAATGAGCGTTTCAATATGTGCTTCAGTCTGAGCTTTTAATATGAACGTTAGCGTCTAAATTGTAGTGAATCAGGCCGAATTAACCACTCTTAAGTGTTTTTGCTTAACGTAAGCTAATGATTGCCGCGAGGTTTTGCCAATACTATTATTTAGATCAGATTTTGCACAACCGGTAAGATGAGCTTTTCCATGACTAGGTTCTCATGCGTTTCATCTTCTAAGGTGAACTGGCGCGTCCCTAAAGACGTGAATCCTAGCCCACTATAAAAGTCGATAGCGCGACTATTTTCTGAATTAACCGTTAGCCACAGCTTGGGGAGGTTTAGGCTATGGCAATATTCCAAGGCCATTGCGAGTAGCTTTGCACCGATCCCTTTGCTCGTAAAATATTCCTGAACGTATAAAGTTGTAAGTTCTGGTAACTTTGCTTTTGATATTGGGCATTCTGAAATCAAATCGATTACGACAACACCAACAAGATGTTCATCTTCCTCTGCGACAAAATATTGTTTGTTTTCCGAGCGCATATCGTGTTCAATTTTTTCTTCCGTGAATTCATTTAGAACATACCGGGATATCGAATTTCTAAGCCCTTTTGTTGCGTAAGTGTGAAGCCAAACTTGGATTAATAATGCAGCGACATTCGCTTTGTCATCTATTCTTGCAACTCTTAACATACTGCCAAAATCCGAATAATTAGATGTGAAGAGCTGTATTTAAACACGAAAATCCAGCGGCTAATAGACTGTTAAAATTTCTTCAATTTGGTGCTTTTTTCGTCCAGTTATTGTGTTGAATTGCAATCAATAATTTGGCGCCAAAATTATCAAACAAGCCCTGATCAAAGTAACAATTTCCCTGTGAATATTTCATCATCTTTTGATTGTCAGTCAGTGACAAGCGAGCACAGGGTAATATTCCTTGTCTATACAATGTATTTGAATTTCATAACATTGATATATACCGAAACCAATCGTGTCAATACACCGTTAATACTAGCATATTAAGCTGGGCGCCAATCCCGTCTGCTTATGTGATAGAAGCATCATTTTCGCAATCTAACACTTCAATGAATATTTTTCATCGATAAGATTATTGCTCAATCCTTGTCATAGTAATAAGTAGGCAATATTAATGAATTTATTTAGAACAGTTCTATCTACCGTTGTGGCTTCTTCGCTGACGATCGCTTCAGTATTTTCACACGCTCAAATCCAGGCTGATGGATACGAGCATTACATCTTCTTTGTTCATGGCTATGAAGACCAAGGTTTTGGGCGCAACATTCACATTCATGGAGACTCTACCCAGAACAACTTTAATGATGCCGTGTGGTTTGCGTCTGACGATTGGGGGGAACCGTCCGAAGGTATTGGGGAGTTGTTAAAATCAGAATATGATCTTACTAAATATGCGAATAGTCAAAATCAGAAAGATATGACGGTATGCTATCTCGATATATTTAAAGCTTATAACCTCGATGTAAACGATGCTCACAACACAACGGTAAATCCCTGGGGGATAGACACTTTTTCGACTTGGCTCTTTAATAAGATAACCTACGAAATGTCAAAATCAGATTTTCCGAACGCCCCCAAAAAAATAGACATTGTTGGCCATAGCATGGGCGGGATAATCGCAACGCAAACTGTTCTCGATTATAAAGATCTTATCGGGCCATGGTATGGCGGCGAATTCAATACGGTTGTTACACTGGGTAGCCCGCATCTTGGGGTTGAGCGTCGAGCGCTGTGTAACAGTGCGCAAAACGGCCCCTGTTATGAAGATGTCGCCCAAGGTTCAGAATACAATATCGTTGCCGAGCAATTGTGGTCTGGTTCAAGTTACATGCAAGCTCTGCATCATCCAACTCGAGACTATTCTGGGGTCAACTGGATGCTCTCAGCTGGCGCTTCCCATAACTTTTACACGACGGACTCGTTGGTTTCAACAAGCAGTGCTCGCGCTATCGGGGTTGATTTTGGCCCGGGAGTTAACGTATCAAGAAAAATTCACTACTATCTGAATCATGCGCTTATATCTGGTCTTGAGTATATAAGTTGCGATGGTTGCATGACATCCATAACGAAAAACCGAACCAGTGTACAAAGTTTTTTGAATGATAACTTTTAAGCTGGGTTTTCTTCTGAAACATATTTTCCAGCCATAGGAATGAGTAGGGTTAGCGCGTGCTGATTTATAAGGGGCAGCGCTAATCCCATATGTACCACACTCATTTTTTCTAATAGAGTCGACACTACATCGTGCTTACTTGCCGATCTAAATATTGGAGTTTTCAACAGCAATTCTCGTTTTAAACGATATTAAAAAAACAAAATATCAGACTCTAAAAACAGAACTTAAAAACGGGCCAAAAAAGCATCAACGGCTTCAATTGATAAAGGCTCTGTTAATAAAGGTATGTGTCCACGCTTGGGGATTTCTATCTGGCATAAGTCGGGTTTTAATAGAGCCATCTTTGCAAGCACGTTAATAGGTAAAAAATCTGAATGTGCGCCACGTAAAACGAGTATAGGAATTTCTTTTAGTCGTTTAAACTCGTCCCAGAGACCATTAGGATAATCGCCAAGTTCTCGAAAAGCATCGCCAACTGCAGTGTCCATAGCAAGAAAAGGAACGCCCTCGCTATCGATGCGATAGGTTCGGCTGCAAAATGCCTCCCACTCTTCATCACTAAGGTCCTGTAGTACTTTTCCGTAAACCCCTTTCACTTGCACCATGGCCTCATCCCAGTTTTTAACGAGAGGCAAGCGACCGATATACTGGCTCACTCGCTCATAACCAGCCTTGAATGGCTCGGGCCCAATATCATTGAGCACGATACCGGCAATCTTATGCGCTTGCTGTGCAGCCATGACCATTGCAACTAATCCGCCAAGGGATGAGCCGATGAGAATTACTTTTTTTATATCTTCAATTTCAAGCAGTCGAAAGGCATCTTTCACATAAGTATCTGGGTGATAATTTTGATGGTTAGAATCGTATTGTGACAAACCTCGACCTCTGAAATCAGGACAAAGAAAACGTCTTGTTTTATGGTGTCGTTCAGCTAACGAGAGGAAGTCTTCAGCATTGCGACTCAAAGCATGCAAGCATAAGACGGGGATTTTATTCGAAAAGGTGTCGCCCACATCTATAAAGTTTAGCGTTAAGCCATCTTCAGATGTGTAGAGTCGTGATGTTTTTTTCATAGAGACTTCCCTATGTCGGCGCATTTAGTTCTGATAAAAACCCATGCCGCCACCTCAAGAATATGCAGAAGTAAATTAGCCTTCATCACGATAACGTTTGGGTGTTTTTCCGAACCAGCCACCAAAAGCCCGTGTAAATGTACTCTGGTCTGAAAACCCCAGTAAGTAGCCCACCTCGGTTAACGAAAGCGAAAGGTCTCTTAAATATTCTTCGGCAAGCTGCGTTCTAATATCGGTTAACAAGGTGTTAAACGTGAGACTAACGTCCTTTAGTTTTCGTTGCATGTTGCGTTTACTTAGGTTCATCAGCTCAGCAACTTGACGCTCTGTAGGCGCTTTTCCCGGTAGTTGTTTAATGATAACTTCAGATACTGAGCGGGCAAAAGTGGATTGCCCTCGCTTGACCATATAGCTTTCGAGTACTCGTTCCAGCATGTTTAATGCATCTTGATCGTGCAACGGGAGCGCGATATCCGCTTGAGAACTATTAATGTGATAGCGATTCGAATCGCAGTTATAATTAATTTTCGTTCCGTAGTATTTAATGTAAGCTTCTGGATTTTTCGGCTTGGGCCGCATCATATCCATTTGCGTTAATTCTAATTCCCAGGGAACGATTGATCTTAGGATTTGCACCATGCAGCCTAATCCGTAATCCAGTTGTACATCTGAATAATTAAAACCTAGAGCCGGTGTTAGTGTAAATGTAATATTATTTTCTGTTTCAATAATTCCAAAAGAAAGGGAGTCTGTTAGTACTGAGCAGTATTTTACGGTTCGCTGTAAGGCGTCACGTATATCTTTACTGCATAACAACGAAAATCCGAGTGTTTTCCAGGCTGCGGGCTGAAAAAACTCTATGGCTTTTAGCCCTATTTCGGGGTCTTTTGAAAATTCAGCCGCCTTATCCCACATTTTCGCAATCATATTGGATTCGAGGCGCTCATTTTCTTTTATCAGCTGCTCAAGATCCGTACCGGAAAATTCTTTAAACTTTTCGATATCGTAACCGTGCTTAGCGAGGACCAACAAAATTACGGCGGCATATGATGACAAAGACGAATACGTAATTTTTGTCATATTAAACGCCCCTTCTCCACCGCTATGCAGTATTTTTTTGAACCCATTAAAATTCTAAGTTACGTTACGTGTAAAGTAAATGTCGTGGCATTGAACAAAACTCTAGAATAAAACTAGAACGCTAGCGCTGGCCAAGGTTAAAATTTCAATCATCTTATAAAACAATTGATGAGTATTTTTACCTGACCAACCCGATAAAAGAGGCGAGCAGTCTAACCATATGGCCAGTATAAACAAGGCTCGATTCACGATAGTTGTGGCACAGTTCCAGATTAAAATTTTTTAACGTGGTCACCTCAAATTTACACGCCAACAATCGACGCTTATTTGTCATACGTTAGTATAGTTACGCAACGTTTGCACAGGGTTTGGCGCAAATAGCCAATACCTGAACGGCACGCCAACTTACGATCCACCCGTGTTTGCGTTAAGCACTTACTCGTTAAGTGTAACCTTAAAAACGAGATATACCTTAAAGTCGATAAAAACGATAAAACAAAAATAAAAATAACAATAAAACTGCAGAAGTTCGGCAACTGAAACAGTAATTCAACAATTCGATCTCGTCGATGACCATGTCCACACAAATTAAGTAGCAACGTTAAACCGTGTTACAGGCATATGCTCTGAGCATTATGTCGTAAAAACGATTGAATCGAGTGCAAGTCAAGTGAGGTTTCCTTCGGGGGCTTTGCCTTCAAGGATGATTGGCCTGCAAAGCAGGAGCGTAGCGTCTCAATTAAGCACCGGATTAACTACTTTCTTAGCCCTAGCATCAGTGATGGGGTTGTTTTGACACGGCCACAGATATTAGGCGAGCTCATCCATTAAGGAAACAATAAATGAAAACGACTCACGCAACGAACCCACCCCATCCGATTCAAATACCCTTCAAACGACTAAAAACGCTATTAGCGACGGGGTTAACCTGCCTTGCTGTTGCGGCAAGCGGCGCTCATGCAGTGGTGAATGACTCTACTAATGGGTTTGAATCCTACTTTTCCTTTGGTGAGGCTCCACAGCGCCTGATCGTAAAATACAAAGCAATGGCGGGCAAGATCCAAGCACAAAATCAAATGAGCGCCCTGTCGTCGTCAAGTATCGATACATTATCGATATTGGCTGGAGCCAACCTCAATTACTTGCGTCGACTTTCTACTGGCGCGCATCTAATGAAGCTTCAGCAAGGCGCTTCAGTATCTCAATTGAATCAGATTATTAGCGATATGATGCAAAACTCTGACATCGAATACGTTGAGGTTGACCGGTTAATGCAGCCCATGTTCACGCCTAATGACACCCGCTATAACGAGCAATGGCACTATTTTGAACCTACGGGCGGCATCAACCTTCCCGCAGCCTGGGATATGACGGCTGGCGAAAACACGATCATTGCAGTCATTGATACCGGTTATCGCCCCCACATTGACTTGGTTGATAACATTCTGCCCGGCTACGACATGATCAGCGATAGCAGTGTCGGTAATGATGGCAACGGGCGTGATTCGGACCCTTCTGATACGGGTGACGCTGCTCGATTTGGCGAGTGTCGATTCTTATCCCCCGCAACCAACAGTAGCTGGCACGGTACACATGTCGCAGGAACGATAGCAGCTGTTACCAATAACAGTATTGGCGTAGCAGGTATTGCCTACAACGCGCAAATAGTCCCGGTACGCGTACTGGGTCGTTGCGGCGGCTATACCTCTGATATCGCTGACGGCATCATTTGGGCCGCGGGCGGACATGTAAGTGGCGTTCCCACGAATCCTCACCCTGCACAAGTGTTGAATATTAGCCTCGGTGGAGAAAGCGCTTGCGACACGACCACTCAAAACGCTATTAATACCGCACGAAACTTGGGCGCTACGGTTATTGTTGCCGCCGGGAACTCTAGTAGTAACGCGGGAAACTTTAACCCAGCGAGCTGTAATGGTGTTATTGCTGTGGCCGCGACTACTCGGGCAGGCGACAGGGCAAGCTATTCAAACTACGGCAACGTCGTTGATGTGGCTGCACCCGGTGGCGTAGGTTCGTCAGTTGACGCTGTGTTATCGACACTTAACACTGGAACCCAGGGCCCTGGTCGTGATAGCTATCGAGGCTATCAAGGAACCAGTATGGCAACACCGCACGTTGTAGGTGTGGCTGCACTTCTATATTCAATCGACCCGACGATATCGCCTTCAGAAGTTGAAAATATTTTGCAAAACACTGCACGAAGCTTCCCTGGTAGCTGTAGTCAGTGTGGCAGCGGAATTATCGATGCGGGTGCTGCTGTTGCTTCTATCAGCAATCAAGTAACGCCTACACCAACCCCAACGGTAACTCCCACACCTACCCCCACTATTACCCCCACCCCAACGCCGGTTGTGACGATTACGCCAACACCAACTCCGGTAATCACTGTAACGCCGACACCAACTCCGGTAATAACTCCGACTCCGACTCCGGCACCAGTAATTACCCCGACGCCTACTCCCGCGCCAAATTGTACGGCAATTCAAGCGATGAATTATTACCATAAAGTCGCCGGTCGTGCGTTCAGTTACGGCAGTTATTACTACCCTAACTATTATGCGAATGGAAGCAATCAGTTCATGGCTGGCTCAACCTATGGTTATTCAATATTACGAACTTCGGATAATATAAATTGGGAAGTAGGAAACTGTCCCTAAGCAGTTAACCGTTACTACACTCTTCGAAAGGCGCGATTTTATCGCGCCTTTTTTCGTTTCTATTTCAGGTTTTAATTTAAATTGGTGCCCCCTAAACAAAATAAATTTAAAACAGGGTGTGGATTCTCTTCGCAGCAAATTGTAAAAAAGTCGAATTGTCGGGATTTTGGAAATGCAAAGCTTCTTTTATTAGCTACAAATACAGGTTTAAAGTTTTTCTTGAGTGTCAGCGTGATTCTTTCGTGACATGTAATTTTTATCGACTAAACACGAGACTAAGTGATGAGAATTGTTCTTATCAATCGTTAAGTAGTTAGTGTATGATCTTAATCAGTAGCATAATTTATCAATGAGAAAATCACTAACTCAAAAACATTAACGGCCTTATTTTATTCTCGTATGAATAGCAAAAACGACGAAGACTATAAATTAATTGCACAAAAGCTATTTAACCAATTCTACACAATTGATGATGATGCCTGGAATGCGACGTTAAAATGCATGAAGATCACATACTATAAAAAAGGTGAAATGATCTACACAGCAGGTAAAACTCCGACGGCTGTGCATTTTGTTCTAGAAGGGTTTGGCCGTAGTTTTTACACCAAAGCAAACGGTGAGGAGATCAATAAATCTTTTGTGCTAGACGATGGTCTCGGTGTTATTAACAGCCTCCAATCCTCTGCGATGCAAGAGGCCACAGAGTTTGGTGTTCAAGCACTTGGCAATATGGTTTGCTCTTCTATTGATTTTAATGACTATTACCTACTGGTAACAACTTATGTGTCCTGGCGGCGACTGTATATTAATTATCTAACCGCCCTCGCCTTGCGTAACGAGGCAAGAGTAGCTGAATTTCTTTTATATGACGCCACAGGGCGGTACGAAAACTTCCTTAAAGAATATGGCGAAAACGAGGCGAAGATTCCTAATTACCACATCGCCTCTTACCTTGGGGTAACTGAGGTGTCGTTATCACGTATACGTAAGAAGTTAGCATCACTCTGAAAGTGAAGATAAAGGTCATAGCCTTACCCGGCTGAACATTATAATCGGTTCAATATCGGTGTAATTACTGCGATCTTTTTTGATCGCTTCTGAATTCATCGCGTAAGCGCGCTTAAACTCCTCCACTGAATCAAAGTAAATATGCCCTACGGCTACGTATGGCGATGGTGTTGTGACATCCATGCCGACCAACCCCTGATCCACTTCAATTTTCTTGCAGCAACTTCCTAATAGCTCCTGCACTAGTGGCATATGCTTATCACAATAGTAGTCTAGGTCGAAGCGCTGACCTAGCTCTAGTGGGTACATCAAGCTCGCTTTCAACATGCTGGTGCCTTTACTTTATTATCTTTTAGTAAAGGATAGCCAATTCTTACGTAATCTTATATCCGCGCCTTAACATCTGATAAGCACAGAACTAATTGGGTCGCGGAATTTGCGCTGCTTCGAAGCCCCTCCCCAGCACAGGATTGCTAACCGAGCTTAAGTTGTTTGCAGCATCAACGGCAATAACCTCGTAACGACGCGGCATTTTGGCGTCTGCCGTATCGTCTAAAAATATGGTGGTGTTTGTAACGCCAATATACTCACCGTTACGCAGTACACGGTAACTGGTCACCGCCACATCATCTGTTGACTCCTGCCAGCTGACACGAATCTGAGTCATCGATAATACAGTTACAGCCAAACCAGTCGGTTCTGTTGGGGGCTGGTTATCGACAATGGGTTCTCTCTGGCAGCCTGTGAGGACAAACAAAGCCACGAATAGAATTGAGAGAGCAAGGCGTTCAGGATTAGGCTGGTGATTATGCAGGAAGGAAGTATTGCTATCGCGCATGCTGCCTAGACGATTTAGTTTTATAAATGATAAGGCTATAGAAATACACTGCATAACTAAACTCATTAAACGCCATTAGGTTGTATTGTGCGATACCCAATACTACGAAAATGGTTGTAAACCTGCATTAACAATTGTTAAGCGCTACGCTCTTCGCGCTGAAATATCGATAACCATCCGCTGGAGACTATGCATCCAATTATCCGCGTGGCCCAGAAAAAGGATCGCACGTACTGCTTAAAAGCGACACAACACTCAAGTATCAGTCTTACAAATATGAAGAAAACCTAGAAATTTGAGGCTCAATCGGTCCTTTGCACAGACTTACACGGCGATCGATACTGTAAAAAACAGATTGCTTCTGTTCGGGCCTCAAACCCCACTAACTTGAACGTTAATTGCCTTCAAATAACCTCCGTCAGCTACACTCAATAGACACCCTCAATCGTTAGATTTTCTCTGATGCAAACTTTCTGGCTAGGCCTATCAGACGACAAAAAGCTAGAGCGACTTGCCATGCTAAAGGCACAGAAAGTCAATGTTGCAGATTACGAGAATAAGGGACTGCTTATATCTGAGTTGCAAGATCTTGCAACTACAAGCGAAACACCACCCGTCATCGTGCTCAGCATGAGTTCGATGAAAATGGCATTGGAGATCTGCGGGCTGGTTAAACCTGTATTCCCCAAAGGGCCAACCATAATTCTTTTAACATCTTCAACCGACAGTAAGGGCCGAGAAGCCTTTATCACTGCTGGCGGAAGTGAAATAATGATTGAGCCGGTCGGTAGAGTCGAACTTTTTATTCGCATACACCACTACCACGACATCGAGAAACGACGCCTCCAATTGGAGGGGGAAGCCCAACAAGCTGCCGACATGGTCCATACGGTAATGGAAAGCAGCAGTGACATTGGCAAGGTGTTGGAATTCGCACGCAATGTGGTTGCGCACAAGGGTTACAATGAAATTGCCGATACAATGCTGCAATTTAGCGCGCATCATTTTAAGCATAGCCTTGTAGAAATTCAAACTCATAATGAAGTGCTCCGTTTTTCTAATAAGGACATCACAGACCCTATTCTTGAAAAACTAAAGCTACAGCGTAACCAAGGCCGCGTTGTCAAAACTGAAAATTGCTTGCAAATAAACCAAGAACATATCGCTTTGTTTTTAACTGAGTTTAAGCAGAACGAAAATAATATTGGTGCAATATCCGATACAATTTCAAGCCTTTCTGAACTCGCAAACCGCTACATTCTCGTCGTGAACTCAGAAAAACACATGATGAACGTAGAGGTTCAGCGACAAAATTCACTTGAATTCATCAGCAAGGAAATTCTCACTAGCGTTAAAATTGCGATGGGTGTAACGGGAAAGCTAAGCGAATTAAAAGTGGGGGCCACCTTAGGAGAGCCCCATATAAAAGCGCTTAAAATTGCCAATGACAATATTACTCGCCTTAGCCGACTCATTAAGTTCGTTTTGCAGATCAATCGCCAATCCTCCACAAGCATTGTCGCCGACAATAAATCCTTTAATGTAAGTGACTTACTTCAGAAAATGGCGACTGTATATAGCGCGCCCGCCAAGGATAAAAGTAACAATACAATTACGACAAATTCTCAGAAAGATTGCACGCTTATTTCGAACGAAATTATTATTACTCAAATCATTTGTCAGCTTATCGACAATGCCATCAAGTTTACCCGTGACGGCAACATAACGCTCAGCGCTGCTATACTTAACGGATCTTCAGGAGAACTTGTCGAAATATCTGTTCGTGATGCCGGGCCCGGTCTAACAGACGCAGAGCTAGCGGCTTTTAAAATGAACGAAGAGATTAATAGCGGGAACGAAGTCTTAGCGGGTTTTGGTTTATTGTATATTCGTTTTTATGGACCCGTGCTTGGTGGTAAGTTAACGGTCGTCTCGCATAAAGATAAGGGGACGTGCTTCTCCTTTACGTTTCCGAACATCCCTCCTCCACCGATCTTATCGGCTGATGTGGATGTCGAGCTTTTTTAATTCACGAGTGACTTCATCTCGATTAAATCCTCGATAAATTTTCTGCTAGTGCACTAAAGCCTTATTCACCTTTTCCAGCAGATTATCGGCATCGATTGGTTTTAATACATAACCGTGCGCCCCAAAAGAGTACGCCTTGATTCGACTAGAGGTTTCTTCCGATGATGTTACAAAGATAACGGGAATTTCACTTGTTGATTCCTGTGACTGCAGGGTTCTGCACACATCGTGGCCGCTCAGCCCTGGCATCACGAGATCCAACAGAATCAAATCTGGCGTAATGTCATTGAGTTTTCGAAGGCAGTCTTCCCCGGAACTGGCAAATAAGACTTCATAGTCGTCCTCAAGCGCAAGCGCAATTACCCTTAAGTTGATCTCTTCATCGTCAACAGCAAGTATTTGAGGTTTTGACATAAGGTTCACCAAAATGGGGGCCGCTTAGAGGAAGCAGCACGTCAACTATTAATATAGTACTTCCCCGATATTCTTGGGCGATATTGCGCTTTTTAATCGTAAAAAATGGCGCATAAGGGATTAGGCAAAGGCGTTCAGAGTCGAGCCATTGATGTCACATTTCAGTCGCAACGGGACGCTATCCAGGGGCTGGCTCGTCGCCATATGGTGTAGTTTGTTTATCCGAGTTTAAATCCACGACAATAACTTGGATAATGACCGCCATATGAACGCTAGAGCATGTAATGAAACGACAACAGAGCAGTAAAGACAGTCACAAAAACAGGTTAATCCTTGATGCCCAGACCGTTACAGATCTCGAGATCTTCGAGCCGGGTACGGGTGGCGTGTGCCTGTTTCAGTTTTGTAACCTGACCCAGACAAAAGGTGGCGTAAAGGTCCTGCGACGACGCATGGAGCAACCCTGGTCCGATGCTGCGCGTATACGTGCGACACAAGAATCTATCGCTTTTATCACTGCTCAACGAGAAGCCTTCGCGAATCAGCCTACAGCCTTTACGACCAACCTTGTTGACCAGCACTACATGCACGAGATCATACCGATCATCACCCACAAGAACGTTGTGGAGTTCAGTATCGCTGTTTTCGCAATGTGGGCCGACCATGAAAAACACCGCTACGCCATTACGCGTGGGGTGCAGGTCATATGCGGCATGATTCAAAAATTAAGCGCCTTTGTCGAGCAGCCTGAGCTGGCAACTCCGGCTGGTGAGCTAGGCCCACTGCTCAAGGAAATGAGAGAACTTCTAAACCGCCCAAGGCTTGCGCAGGTCCCGGCTGCTGGGGTTGGACGAAAGATATGGAAGGTACTGCGCCTTGATCAGGTGTTCCGCCTTTATGAGGTGAAGGCGATAGATCGCTTGCTTGAGCTTATTTACGAAATCGATGCGCTCGTTTCAATGGCAGACGTCACTCTCAAGCATAACTTTGTCATGCCTTTGATTCAGGATGGGCCACTACACACCCATGCCGAAGGTTTGTTACACCCCTTGGTGCCCAAAGCGGTCGCCAATCCCGTTGTACTTGATCAGGAATGCCGCGCCCTCTTTCTGACCGGCCCAAATATGGCGGGTAAGACGACTTACCTTCGCGCGTTCGCGACGGCATTTTATCTCGCCCATTTGGGTATGGGTGTACCAGCACGAAGCTTTCATTTTGCTCCTGCTCAGAGACTCTTTTGTTCATTTTCACTCAGCGACGATTTAAATGGCGGCGTAAGTTACTTTCGGGCCGAGGCGCTGCGCACGAAAGCCGTTGCCCAAGCTATAGCTGATGGTTACCGCGTTGTCGCTCTCATGGATGAACCGTTTAAAGGGACGAACGTTAAGGATGCTCTCGACGCTACCCTTGCCATTCTGGAGCGTTTCGCGTCCAAGAACGACTGCCTGTTTATGATTTCTTCTCACTTGATTGAGTTAGAAGAGGCCCTCAGTCGCAACGCCCAGGTTGATTGCCGCTACTTTGAAGCTGAGGAGAGTGAGGGGCGTTTACGATTCGACTATTTGCTGCATAAGGGTGTTTCCAGTCAGCGGCTTGGCATGCGCGTGCTGCAAGAGGAGGGAGTTTTTGATCTGCTAGACGGCAAGCCCCTTGAGCCCGAGGTCCAGAGTACGCAAACAAAGGCTAAAAGAACCCCTTCAGCTTCTGAAGTTATCACAGCAAGATGATGTAATCGTGTGGTAAAAGCACTGATGGGGATTTTTTATTGGGGTCATCCGTGACCTGTTGTCTATTTGTGTATAATGCGAAAAAATTTATTGGGTCATTCATTTAGTCTTTTGACGCAGTGATGAACATAACGAGAAACGTTTAATACAATGAGTAAAGTTGATGAGGTCGGTACAGTGACAGCGCAAGCTACTGCGGGAACAGCAGACAAAAGCACAGGTATAATCGAGATTGCCAAGTCTGATTTTATCGGCGAAGGCTCACATCGCGCTTGCTATGCTCACCCAGAAAATAAAGATCGGTGCATTAAAGTTGGGGCCTTAAACTCCAAAGAAAGCCGACGTGAGCGAGCATGCTATAAACTGCTGCAAAAACGCGGCGTTACCTGGGACTCGCTTTCACAATTTTACGGTTTTGTTGAAACCAACATGGGGCCCGGTGAAGAATTTGACTTGGTTCGTGATCATGACGGGGAAATATCAAAAACCCTGGAGCACTATCTTGAAACCGATAGTGACTCTGAACGCTCCCAACTGTATTACCAAAGCCTAAAAAAGGCCTTTAGCTTTCTTAAGTCGGATATCTACGACCAGGTTATTTTAGTTCGAACCATATTGACTGAAAATATTTTGTATAAAAAAATCAATGAAGATGAAGGCCGACTGGTCATTATTGACAATATTGGCAACACCGACTTATTGCCAATATGTGATTACAGCAAGTTTTTCGCGCGCAGAAAAATTACACGAAAATGGCACCGCTTTGAACGTTCCATGCTGAAACAGTATGGGGAAAATGAGCGTTTACGTAATGTGTTTTTTGGTTAGGGCTCTATAGCGCAGAAAGCTTTAGGTTGCAGACATTCAAAAGGGAGCTGATTAGGCTCCCTTTTTTTATTGTGCTTATTAGACCAAAACAGTCAGCACTCTGCCATGTCAATTTTTTGTGTTGTTATCTCGCGAGTATCCCGCAACGTTAGCGATACATCATAGCTGGATGTCGTTTCCAAAATATCTTTATTTAACTTATCCAGCAGTGGCCTTAGCTCATTATTAACTCTATCTGCTAGCGACTTCCATTTAGCTTGCTTTCCCTTCTGCTCAGCAATTATTTTTTCATACCGATCAATCTTGTCCTTAACAACGGTGGCCATATGGACAAGTGTTGACACCTTGCCTGTACGTACGATTTCTTTTTTTTGTAAATTAAGCTGCCATAACGCAACTAGTAGAGCTACTACACCGACTAGAACTTCCATCTTAACCCCCCCCTATTTTATAAAATAAAGAACACAGCTTTGATAACATGCGAAAAAACACATACAGGCATGCAACCTATATTTTTGATTGTCCGATCAGCAACTGCTGGTCGTCCCCAAGGCCGTCCACTTACCACGGCTATTACATTTGTGATCACGCCCGCTTAGACAAATGATATCGCCCTTTGAATAGGCCGTATTATCGTGATAACAGGTTACTGACTTTTCGGATGCGAAATCGATAAAATTAACTTCATTCGCATCACTCCTTCCTATTTCGGAAGACGCAACACAAGCAAAGGCTAACCCTAGACCAAGCGACAAACTCGGCACGATAACTTTCAGATAGTTCATAATCAACCCCGTAAATAACTGTTTTATTGTTTGTTAACGGTATTAGAAACTTCGCCCTCCACTCGTTGAAAGCTAGGCTTCTTAGCAAAGACACAATATAAGTCGATATGATGATTTACGCCATGGCCGACGATGGTTAACATGCCAATATAATAATTTTGAATCGCTAAATTTTGAATGTATTCAAATTTTTTTGATCTGCTAAAAAAAATACGTGCTGATTTTAGCGGTAATGACAAAATCGCGCCAGACACAATAACTGAACTCTTACTCAAAGCACTTTACTGCCCCCGTCATCAGTCACCCGTCTTCAGTCACCCGCCCCTACCCAACCATGACCAACCGCTGGAAAAACTCTACTGGAAACGCATTTTCAAGTTTGCTTAAGTCGATTGTTTGATTGTGGCGCCATGTTGATGCTTTTATCTTTTGAATGCTGGGATACGGCGCTGTTAGGATAAGCGGACGATAACACTCGAACGCATCGCTTTGACCCGTAGTCAAATATGGAATCGTTACACTATCGAGATTCAATGCTTCGTATACTTTAGGATTCAACGATGCAAAGTAGTCATAAAATTTTGTATCGTCGCCCATTATATTCCCCGCACATTTAATCCATTTTGTGGGAATTTCGTAAGCCACCGATAGTATCAGTCCGTGCAGAGAGCTGGATGCAGTGTCTTCACAACTCAATATTTGGCGTATAACCAATTCTATGTTCGCAGTATTCAGATCGATAACCAATACGTTTTTTATACCCGCGTATTGCCGTTTGATCTCTGCGTAATCCACCAAGTGCGGGATGATGCCGAGGGCATAACGTTTTGCTACTTTTGGATGGTAGTACTTTGGTAATAACACCGCCGGGTCGCCGTAGACTTCGGGGCAGTTGTAGCCGAGCTGAAGCAATCGCCTGCGTGTTAATGGTCCGCGTACTGCACAAAACTTTGCAGCTTTATTAACTGCTTGATCAATATTGCGTATACCGCTACCCCACACGATTGTATTGCTGCCGGATAACCGCATTATGCTACCGACAGACAGTAGAGATAAATTTAACGCTTTGGCGGGGTCTTTTACCGGCTTATTGGGAATCTGACGTTCAGAAATGCCGAGCCTTTCGGTGAGAATTTTACGGAGTAAATACGGGGCTATTTCATCGCCCATATTCAATGCTTTGCCTCTATACCAGTATAGATCGATACCTAAACTGCTAGTGGCGACTTGTCGATTCGATTGGGGTTTTCCTCTTGATGGCTGTGTGCTGCTTGCGGCTCGGTTTTTATTGGCTACGACTTTAACCTTGCGGTTTACATGACTGGCGTCGAGAGACCTGGATAGCGCTTTCTCTTTAGTCTTATTGGACGCTGTTAGTAATCGTTCTTTAGCTCGCGCAATTGAACGCATACGCCGTTGGTTTTTTGAATTCGGCCACAGTGCACGCCACTGCTCAATGGCATTTTTAACTAAAGTGTTCGGGTAATGACTGTGATGATGCCAGGGCTTCAAACTGCTTAGGTGAATAATATAGCTGCCCATCAAAAGTGATTTCAATAAATCTCCATTTACTGAATCGGATATTCCTCGATAGACATTCCACGAGTCCTCTAGAATATGCAATTCGATATTCGGATAACTTGCTAAAAACAGCGCAAGAGTTGAGTCATCCCCTCCCCTTAGTACTCCTATCCGTTCCGAGCGCTGGTAAGTTTTCACCATACGATCAAAAAATTGTTCTTTGACCAATTCTGTATTGTTAAAAAACAGAACGCCCGAATTGGTCGCCGGACGCGTTAGTGTCTCTTCATCTAGGCCAAAGCTAACCTTGAGTGTGTCGAGTTGTTTTAAATTCGACAGAAATTTACCAACGCCACAACCCCTATTCACACCTGCAATATGCTTTAACTGAGGCAGCCAAGAAACATCAAGCGGTTTGTTGCACAGCGTATCGCCATCAACAGCAAGTGAGTATTGATAACCGCGATCTGCGAATAGCTCTGGACCTTTAAAAATCCAAAAACATTCCCCAGGGTAACGATGCCTGGAATTTCGGGCAAACTCTTTACTGAGATTAATATTGACATACCCTATTCCAAAACTGGATATCAATCGTTGAGTTCGCACGCTAAAAGAATGGCCGAGTATAAATCCGTCATACTCTGCATCAGAATTTTGATTACACTTCAAAAAAGAGCGTAGGCTAGCGATCATATACTCTGTGTAATTTTCTGTTATTGCTCCAAATACAGCAATTTTTTGTTTCCTATTAGGGTTGACTTTGAGTCCATTCGACTCGCTCACACTTACCTCTATAAGCCTCGACTCTGTTGTCGTTTTCTTTGGCTGGAGCACTTTTCGTTCGCCGATAGCCTCATCCGGTTTTATGAAGGATTCTATTTCTAAGCGATTGATCACACCCGCTCTATTTGAAGAAATTTCCCCGTTATTATCACTGTCCGATTTATTATCATCTGATGCTTGCCTAAAAATACTGCCTAATCGTGATCGAATAATTGACGTACATTCATTCGGATAAGGGAAAGCGTCAAGCAAGGGGTTTAACTCAATTTTCGGAGGAGATAAATCTAGAGCCATATTCACAGCGCAATCTATATCAATACGCTTACGCCAATCCACACATTCGGGGGCTCTATCGGTAGAGGCGTAGTAGTCACGGAATTTAAATCCCTTACCCACCACTTTATCGCTCAGCTCCACCCAAGCGGTTGGAATACCGTAAGACTCTCCCAAAATACAGCCATGCAAAGAACTGCACAGTAGCACTTCGCATTGAGTCGCGGCCTTAATTACCTGGTCGATACCAGCACGAATATCAATAACCCTAAACCCCTTATGCGCAAGCTGTGAACGTACCCGTTCATAATCAACATAGTGGGGAATAATCCCTATTCCCTTTTGTTTCCGTTCCTGTTTATGTTTCATTCCCTGCTTTAATTGCGGGTACAGCGCTGGCAATAACAAACCCGGATCGCCATAGACTTCCGGACAATCAAACCCTTGTTTACGAATAATGTCGCGAGTTAAGGGGCCGCGAACGGCTCGAATATCCAAACCTCGCTTACACTTATCCGTAGCACTGATAAAACCAGTCCCCCAAACAGTGTCACCTCGGTCTGCGAATTTAAGCAATGAACCTACAGCAAATAGACGTGAACCCGTATTGCGAAATACTGCATTTTTTCCACTTAAGGACTTCGTTAAAACCGGAGACAACATATCGCCAAAATTCCCACGACGGCTTTGTCTGCAAGTCCAATAAACCGGAATGTCACCGTTTTTGACTTTAGCGTGTTTTGATTTCGTCGGCTTTGGAATCCGTACTTTTACCTTATGCGGTTTAAGGTTAGCGACGACCTCGTTCTTCTCGTTCTGACCACGGCTTGGTTCAACTGAATTCGTTTCTGCTAAGTTTGTTTCAGTTGAATTATTTTCTTTTGACTGGCTGTTTTTGGCTAAGCGACGGGCTTTAGCGTCTTTATTTAAGCCACGGTCTTTACTTGAGATACGACTTCTATTTGAGATGTTGTTTTTATTTGAGGTGCTATTCACGGTCAAGGACTTTTCTACCACAGGCATCCACATGCTTTCCCATTGATCCGAAAAACACCAATGGTTTTCTATCCATACCCTATTCTTCTCTCCATCATCAATTAGTGCTTCTAGCCCCTTACTGATCAAACCAACGAGCACAGCTTCGAGTTTATCCAAACCACAACCCATAAATGGAGAAGTCGCACCCGCACAGTTTTCAAATATCGGACCTAGCCCTTTAAGTATCCCCATTCCATTAATTACCACGCAGCCAGACTCCAAGCCTTCCAAACTATTGCGGTGATAGCTGCCCGTTACACATTCATCAACAACTATATGCGATCGTTCCTTCATCGCGAGAACCTCGCTATGAGGCAATTGCTTATCACGAATAACTTCTAGCTTGATTGGGTACAGACTGGCGAGTTTATCCAATATCGCCATCGTGGTGGTATAGCCTTTTGAATGCCAATATAAACGATGATTCTTTGGGTAAAGGTCATGCTTTCCTGACGGCGTATAACAAATACTAATCCTGTCATTTTTGAGGGCTAAACTTCTTATAGCAACAACAGAAGAATGGGGAATCTCATCTAAACCCTCAGTTCCAAATCCACTTAATATTCCGTTTAATATCATAGGATTTGGAATCGGCGTCCAGCACTTAAACTCAGGCAGTGTTGCTTGGTACTGTGCAACGACCACACCGGGATAACCTCGCTTAACAAAACTTTGATCCACATTCCAAATATAATTATGAGCCATAGTGATAACGGGCTTTCTGCGTAATAAAGCTTGATGCTGTACGGCAACTTTTCCATTATGGACAATGACGAGATCGGCATCGTTTAACACTTGCATGGCCAGTTTAGGCTGAACCTTCCACTCGATGTCCGACTGGAAAATCACTCCATTCCCATAACTGTTCGTTGCCCAAACACAGCGACATTCATTATTGGTATAACGATTGATGCAGTTTGACAAAATTTCTGGCACACCCGCAACCGGCGTTGTGGAATACGAGACTATTTTTAGCGGTTTTTCTTTCGGATTGTTTTTTGGCTGTTTTATTTTTACCACCTTCACTTGATTCAACGTCATTTCTTTCGGATTTTCGTCTCGCAGACTCGCCTCTCCCAATCGTGAAGGAGTCACATCATCCTGCTCCGTAATGTTTTCACTACTGGATAGCGTTGTATGTGAATCTGAATGCACGTAAAACTCTTCGAAAGATTCTTTAGGGAATGCCGTAACTTTACTTTCATTACTGAGGTTCACAATATCAACCCCCCAATCCTTCGCGGCCTTAAATAACTTACGATACTCTTGATCAATTGATTTAAGACTGGCACTTAGGGAGTGCTTCCCCGTTTTTGAAAAGAAGTGATCTTGAGTGAAATCGACACCGATCAGCCCTATCCGACTAGCCCCCGTATGGATGGCCAAACATAAAGCTACGTAAGGAGAATTTCGGGTATACGGCAGGGATATAGAATCATCAAAATTCGTCCCGCCACGCTTACCCAGTTTAAATTTAACCGTGTTTTTGTGCTTCGTTTTAAGGTTAAGCTGGGTAAACAACGCCTTTGACGTACTGTTTTCAACATACTTGAATCGATCGCCTTTAAATTGGTTCTTCGGATTTAAGACAACCAAATAGTCTGGCGTGAATTGCCGACCGACATCATTAACACCAATAGTAATCGTTCGTTCTGGATGTTCTAGGGTTTTTAAAGAATGACCGCATCCACAGACGATGATGGTTTCGTTTTTGTGCGCGTTCTTATATTCCGAGAATTTTTGGTAGGGATTTTTAACGGGTTTTCTTTGTATCTTACTTCGCATAGAGATCACTTTTCCGTTTTCCAATATTCGAGGATTTGTATTTTTTCGTTTTCATTGTTTTAAAATCAAGCCCCCTACTCCTCCGGCGACTCTTTGGATAGGGGCCATTAGAGCGAAGTAGGAGAAACAAGAACAATTCAGAAAAGGCACGTAGCTGCAGGGGTTCGCGAAGTGTTTTTAAGACCGTCTAATGCCAAGGATGGCATTAGCGAGCCCCCATGGATGGGTTTACTGCGTGTCTTAAAAACACTTCGCGAAACGCTGTAGCGGACTCCAATCGTTTAATCCATCTACCACCCTTTCAGACTCGATATCTATTCGCACCGACAACCCATCGGATGAGATGAAGGTAGAGTTATCCAAGTAATACTGTACTGATAACGTTGGAACGAGGTTAAAATCAAAACTAATGCTTAACCCCCTTACCCTCCAAGGTCGAACTCAAAGCCGACAACAAATCCTCCGCCGTCGCGCCATCACCTAACTCCATATCCGCCATCAACCCCTCAATCATCTCCTGAACCACCAACGGCGGCTCACCACCATCCTGCTTCAAAGAATCCAATAACGGACCAATCCCCACCTTCGATGCGTGATTCAACATGTCCGTTATCTCATGATTAAACCCAGAATCGACCACCTTAGAGGCTCGAGGTTGGCCAAACTTCTTCATCAACGACTCCAATTCATCCGTCATTTTCGAACCATTAACAAAGCCCTTATCCCCGCCCACCTTAAACAAACTTTCCACAACCGGATTAACAGCCGCAATCAAATCTGAAAAATCAGAAGGCAAAGCCCCATTGTCCACCTCGTCCTTTACATCGACCACCAAATCCGCATCAAATAAAGCGCCCGTTATATCCGCACCGTGAAAATCAACCTCATCCAATTTAGCACCCGTAAAATCAGCACCACGTAAATCCGCATCTTGAAAATTACAACGCACCAATACAGCCGAACGAAAATCCACACCGCGCATATCACAATAACCGGCATCAACATCCGTCATCACTGAACCCGCAAAACTCGCACGATTAAAATTACTATCAGTAAGGGATGTGTCCGTGAAAAAAGAACCTTCAAAATCACAGCCTTGCGCATTACAGTTTTCCAAAGCCGAATCACAAAAAGACGCTTTACGTACCGTAACGTGTTCAAAATCACACAAGCGCATAGTGAGCTTAAGCGCTTGAACTTCATCGAGATTAACATGACCAAAGAAACAACCTCGCCAGTGCCCACCCTGGAGATTGGCGCGACTTAAATCAACACGCGTAAGGTTGACATTATTGGCTCGTATTTTTTCTAACGTTTCGTCCGCCAAATTACAATCTTCCACACTAACATCATGTACATTCGTTGAATTAAGTAAAATATTTTCACTGCATTTTTTCATTTAATCAACCTTGGTCGTAGAACCATTAACCGCACATTAAACCGGCACTATTTACTCAACGAAATATGCATGACCTTTATCCGGCAAAGGCTCATGAAATCGTTCCTCATAAACCTCATATATTTCGCTCATCAAACCCGGATCATTTTTTAACTGTGAATAGGGGCTGCTCTCATTTGTGATTGCCTCATCGGGCGCATGCCAAAACTCCCTATAAGCAGAACTCCCTTGAGCCACTAACCAATAACAAATCTCATCGACACTATCTTCAGAAAATCGACCGAACTCATAATATAAAGGTTTTATCTGCGCCACGGCTTCTTCGTAGTTCCAGTAGAGCTTAATAATGTCTTCGACAGCCATAGATTGTAATTCGACGCGTAGAACAGCAGAGTCGCCATTTGCCTGTTCAATGATGTCCCAGAACTGCTGCGGCACTTCTTCTGGGATATTCCGCCCATGATCTGTTGCCATTTTAATTATTCGGATATTTTTGACGTTCATATTCTGCTTTTTAGTTTACTTTCGGTTTTAGGTGTAACTTATTGTCGTCGATAATAGTTTGCATTCAATTTTATTGAATCGTCTTTAGTTTAACGATTAGCGGGCGATTTTCATCTACTTTGACGTTACACCAGCGTCTCTTAACCACTTGTAGATGTTACTTAACGATCGATCCATATTATGGTCTTTTGCAATGGCTTCTTTCACCTTAGTAACATCCCCATTATGGTCTTTGTATAACTGCTCTAAAACACTAGGCTCAGGTTTTGTCTGTTTAACGGGTGGCACATAGTTGGGGTCAACCGGCTCGACATTACCACCCTTCACCCACTTATGCGTAGGCTCGTTAGAAACACGCCATTTTCCTTCATCATTTTTATATGCCTTACCACGAATGGGTTCAAACGGCACGCCCGTTCCAGGTCGCTCTAATCGGCTCGGATGATTCGGCCCCATATCCCGCGTGTTGTCCCACGGCATTATATGACCTTCGCCTTCTAAGCCTTTACGCAACGCCGTTTCAATTCCACTCGCGTCAGTTTGCGTTAGCTTCTGGCCATCCACTTCCATTTTTAGCGGAATAACCTCAAGGACTAGCTTCTGGCCCGTTTCAATCCCTGCTTTTTTGTATTTACCAAAACGCTGACCAACATTACCGTCGGAGCTTTTACCGACTTTCAGGATTGCGCCGTCTGGACCTTTCAATACGTAAACGCATTGTTGGCCGTCTTTCAGTTTCATGGTCGCTTTAATCGTTCCAAAATCATCAAGCGCGAAAACCTTACTAGAACCCGTATCCAGTTTGTTCGACAAGATCAGCGCATCGACATCCACTGCGCCCGCTTTTCCGCTAAGAGCAAAGTTGTCTGAGTTATTTTTTATAATAGTAGGGTCGTTAATCGCATCACCCAAGATACTGTGTTTTTTACCCAAAGCCTGAAAATCAACGGCAATGTCGCGTGCTAGGGTAATCACTTTATCCCCGGCTTCGTATACACCCTCTCGCATTTTTCCTTCGATACGACTTTCAATTTCTTGAACTTTTTGTTTCACGCCCTGCAATCCACCGACGAGCTCTACGTCTGCATCTGTAGCGTTTTGCTTATTGGCAACGACATTTTCAATATCATTAATTTTGGTTTTAACCGGACCACAGGCACGGCTACAAATACCGCACTCAACTTTTTTCTCGCTTGGTTTACTGACAAAGGTTTCATGATCGGCGTCTCCCACTTTGACGGGAGTTTTTGTCATTTCAGTGACGTCAGCATCACTCATTTTGTTAATGGGCTGTGTGGAACCGACTTCAGGTTTTGGTTTTTGAGTCGGTAGCGCGCCATCGACATCATCACCTGAACGTTTTTGACCACTACCGTCCGGTTCTGATTCTCCTGGCTTGCGTGTGGTTGTCGGTGAATCGGTATCGGCGTCTGTTGGTTTGCGCGTGGTAGCTGGGGAATCTGTATCAGTGTCGGTTGGTTTTCGGGTGCTTGGAGGTTCCACTTCGGGTGTAATTTTCGGTGTTGTACTCGGTGCATCAACCTCAGGTGTAGTTTTCGCTATAGTCGTTGGCGCATCGACTTCAGGTGTAACTTTTGGCGTAGTGGTTGGCGCATCAACATCCGCATTCACTTTCGGTGTTGTCGCTGGCACGTCAACATCCGCCGTTACTTTCGGTGTTGTAGATGGCGTTGAAACTTCTGGCGCCGCACTGGCTATGCGACTTTTATTCGCACCCAACGATGCACCACGAGATGAACCCGCTGCACCAGCGGCTCCGGTAGCAAAACGTTTCGCGTCGAATTCACCACCTGCAGCGATATTGGCCAACTCAACAGTTGTAGCAACACCCAGCCCGACAGCTGCATCCGTTCCTACACCCAAACGCGTACCGGCTGCTGGCGCCGGAACCGCCCCATTGGCTTTCGGTGTTGGCGCACCCGCAACACCACCGCGTGCGGTTGAAGCGAAGGACATAAGACCTGCGCTGAAGAAGCCCTGCCAATTCATTTTCTGGCCAAAGGCGGCAGCGCCGAATGCTTGGGTCGCGCCTTCGGCAATCATGTCTCCAGCTAGGTTGATGCTCACGTTAATAGCAGCACGAGTTAATGTGCTGGCACCCGCTTTAACGGCGCCTTGCAATGCCGCTTGAGCCAAACCATTTGCACCCGCCCCGATGGCGCCACCTAATGCGCCGCCAACCGCGCCCATAACAACCGCTTCAACTAAACCTTTGTCCCATTCTTCACCAGAGGCTAAATTATTTATGACTTGAATAAGCCCCGCTGTGACCGCGCCGATTAGCGCCCCGATTAATATGCCACCGAGAACACCGCCCGCCCCAGCCGTCACAATCGTTAACGCGATGGACGCAATGATGACGAGTATGATCAGAACAATCGCGACAACGCCTTTCCAAGCCGCTTGCTCTTTTGACGCTGCGCGCCAGGCTTCCGATGCAATCTTGCCCTCTAAGCCGTCAGCAGCAACTTTTAAGTTTTTGTTAAGCCCCGCTAATGAAGCCGTAATCGCTCCATCAACCGCGGTATAAATTTGTTCCGTGGCACCTTCGAATTTGGTTGCGACCAGCTTCATGCTTTCCGAACCTTTAATCGCCGTGTCCTTCGCTTTTGCAACCTGCTTGTCGGCCTGACCATTCATGGCATCGGTAGCGCCGCCGGTCAACGATGACATTTGTGATGCGAAATCACTTTCAGATTTTGAGGCCAATGTGGCGTTGCCTGTGGTCACCTCGTGCAAGGCTCCTTCGGCATTACTGCCCGCCATCGACATTGAGGTTTCGCCAGTACTCGCCCCTTCCTGCATTTTATCAAGCAAAGTGCCAACACCGCCGCCGAGACCTTCTTCAGCCGATGTCAAAACCTGACTCAATTCCTCTGGTGCAGGCCCTTCACCCTCTAATAATTTTTCCCGAATATCACCGAGCATTTGCTCCAGTGATTCCATTGCCGAGTTAACACCATTCGCTAATCCGGCTGCGACCTGATGCGCTTGCTCTTCTATCGCAACCTGCTGAACATACCCCGCGTCGTTAACGGCTTGCTTCTGTTCGTGTTTTTGTTTATCGAGGCTTTTCAAGCTGCCTTTAAGTGCTGCATCGACAGAGGTAATACTCATATCACGGGTATGATCTAAACCCGCGACCGTTCCGGCTTTTGCACTTTCTAAACCCGATACCAGTTTTTCGAATGCCGTATCCAAAGCCTTCTGTGCTTCACCCGCACCTGAGATCACAGCACAACGATATTGGGTACGATCTTTACGCAGTTCGAAGCCTTTCTTCTTCGACATTTCAATCATACTGCTGGCCGTACCGCTAGCCGTTTTACATGCCGCATCTTGCTGAGCTTTCGCACGACGAACGGTTAAGCAACCATCCCAAAACCCGTCATCGCCGTTATATTTATTTTTATTTCCAGATGCCGATCGACATCCGTCATAAGCATCTACCCATGCTTGGCCAGTTGAAATTGCCAGACCAGCCGATTTCGTACCAGCCCCTTCGTGGTCGGTACGACCTTTCGAAAAGCGATTATTGATCTCCGCCAACGCTGCTGATTCCCGTTTTGAGACCGCAGCAGAAGAAGTTTCATAGGACTTGCCCAATGTAGCAATCGCCGCATCGGTTTCTTTTACCGTTCGCGAAACATTCGCTATGTGCGAGGCATTAATCGCCCCGCGCGCATCTGAAGCTTTACCCCGTGCCTTTGCCTTCGCTCGGTTAATACGCGCTGAAATACTGTCTTTTTCAGACGACATTGACGCAGAAATACCGGCCTTAACCGACTCTGCAATACTGCCGAACCGCGCAGGCACTTCATCGCTCACGAATGACACCGCGCCGTCTATCTGCGACGACGCACTCACCATAAACGATCGAATTTGATCAAGAGAATTAGCACGCGCGGCCTCTTCTGCTGCGCCACCAGTTTTCGGGGCAGAGAAATCCAAACCCTTCGATAACTTCGCTGCACGATCTGGAACTCTTCTGGTTTTCGCAATAGCGGCATCAAAACCTGCCGCTGCTGCATCGCGAGAACTCTCGTTCTGGCCAAAATCAGTTGTTGAATCACCGCCGCCTTTCGCACCTGCCCCTTCGCCTCCAGCCGCCTCAGCAGAACCCTCACTAGAACTCTCGACAATCTCGTCCGAGGAGCTTACCTCTGCATCACTGCCACCACTTGAAGCCGCCGCAGCCACATCCAAGCCTTCCGCACCACCTTCAACCTGCGTCGACAATACCGACTCAGTTTGGCCTTTTTCAGCACCTTGCGACTCACCCGCACCGGGCGCCCCTTTCTTCACTGCCTCAAGCGCAGCGCACTCACACGTATCATCTGACTCGACCCAATCGCCGTAGGTAACCTTGCTCTTTTCCTCAACCTTATTGGGTGGAGCGTCCGACTTCGGCTTTTCAGTACCCTCGGGTGGATCAGAAGACCCGGGATCATAACAACGTCCCTTCTCAGGCTTGCCACCCGCTTCGGCCTTAGCCCCTTCACCCTGACTACCCCCGTCAGCAGACGCATCCTTGGCTGGGTCCGCCGAATTCTCTTCACCCTTCGACTTTGCACAATCCGCAGCTGGATCACTCGGCGCCTGCTCCGCTACCGCCTCGGTCGACTCCGATGCCGCCGCTTCCGCAGCCTCACCACCCGCATCTTCGCCATCTTTAGCTGTGCCCGCACTACCCGCACCGCCGCCCTCGTCAACCTCATCAGACTCCAAACTTGCTACCTGATGCGAAGCACCCGACGTAAACCGATGCTGGACCGCTGCTCCCGAAATCCCATCACCATTTGCTGGAACAGCCCGACCAACCGCAACTGAATCGCCAGGGGCTGAAACTGTAGCCGCAGAACTAGACGAACTCGGAACCGGCGCTACATCATCCAACAAAGACTCCGCCGACCGACCCGCAACTACGGCATCCGCGACACTGTCCGCATGACGCTCCCATTTATCACCCGGCGTTCCGACATTCCCCGGCAACTTCAAACCCGAACGCTGCTGCACCGTATGCGCCGCTTCGTGCGCCGCTAAATGCAAACCTGGCGCGTTACGAAAACCAATGCGATCTCCAGACGCATACGCCAAAGCCCCCATCTTTTTACTCGCCCGCCCAGCCGAACCACCGACCTCGGTTCGAATATTTGAAACATCATGATGACCAAACGAAGACTGAATCGAATCGTAATGCGGCAAAGCTCCATGAGCATTTTTAAGTCCTGAGCTAGCATCACTTAACGTTGAATCTCCTGAATTATTTTTGCCCGTGTTTTGTTGGGACCCTTCACCACCACTGGATCTTTCCTGAATAACAGCATCTGACTCTTCGGCCACCTTCCCCGTCGACGCTTCTGACTCGGCACCATCTTCCATTTTCTGGATAGAGCACGTTGGTTTTTTATAACCACCACAACTCCACATCTGAACAGCATCATCTAAACCCGAAACATTACCATCTGATTCCAACTCAGCTTTATCTGAACCGTTCTCCTGAACAGGATTGTCATCACCTTCCAACTCCTTTTTACACTCTGCACACATAAGCTGAACAGGCTTATCGTCACCTTCCAACTCCTTTTCACACTCTGCACACATAAGCTGAACAGGCTTGTCGTCACCTTCCAACTCCTTTTTACACTCTGCACACATAAACTGAACAGGTGAATCAATATCCTTCTTCTGAATCGAACATGTTGGTTTTTTATTGCCACCACAACTCCACATCTGAACCGCATCACCAGCCCCCGACGCCAAACCGTCACTAGAAGATTCACCAGCACGTTCCTGCTGAACCACAACTGCACCACTCTTTTCATCCGGCGCAACACTTTCTGCACCCGCCGGGCCGTTCTGTCCTTTTCTATCGCACTCAGCACAGGCGAATTGAACTGCGTTATTCTCACCGTCCACTTCAGTATTACCAGCACCTTCAGATATGTTTTCTTTTTTCTGGATTAATTTTGCTTGAATAGCAGGGCTAACAGACGCAACCGGAGCGGAGGCATAGAACGCACCAACGGAAGCGTTCGCCGACTGCATACCATTCACGACAGGCGAGGAAAAACTTTCTGAGGTTTTAACAGAAGAAGGGTTGGCATTTTTTCCGGAGGAATAATCACTGCTACTTTGTGATTTTTTCGACGCAGGGGATATGGCCTTAGCGGTGCTCACATATAAATCTCTGGTTAATGTGAATTGGGGTTTTTACTTTATTTGATGCCTGTTTCTCTAATTTTGTTTTATCTCACTTTAATTTTTAATCTTACTCACGTTAAGCCGTAGCCAGTATTGAGTTCCCACCGGTGACCGTGGAAGCTAGATAGTTGTGTTTTTTAAATAAAGTTCAGCACCATATCGCAGCATGGGTTCAGTGGTTAGATCAGAGACCGTTTGCAGCATTTAGCACACGGATGTGCTGTATTAGATCGCGCAGGAGCACGCGATCGAGAATGCTACAGCCGAGCCTCCATGGATGGATTTAGAGCCTGCCCCGCGAGCAAGGCGAGTGCTTTGGGTACGGCGTGTCGCTGAACTAATTACTGAATCAATGCTATGCACTATTTAAATATTCCGCGGTTTAAAACCATATTCCGCCGAAATAAATTGCTCATAATAAACGGCTGATAACGATAGAAGGCGCCTTTGGCTTTTCCACCCTACATCAAAAAACAGTCTCCGAATTCGGTTTAGTAGAAGCATCAACATCACCCGAAGATTCATTACTTAAATCAACAGACGACTCCTCAATCTCTTCGGTACCCTCTACCGGAACCTCAGCCTCAGCAGAAGAATCTCCCGGCACTTCAGTAGGCTCCTCACAATCAATATCCACCGTAAAATTAAACGGGTCCAAAGCATCACTCGCCGCCTGCGCTGAAGAATGACGAACTGCCTCTTGAGCATCAAACATAGACTCCATCGTCGAATCAAACGCACTACGACAAAGCGTCACATCAAAACGTGTACGTACCACACCGCGATACTGATTAAACGCATCAACATGCTGTTGCTCATGCGGTGCCAAAACCGTATCAATCGCATTCTGAACAACCACCCGCTGACACGGCGTTAAATCAGGAAAATCATTCACACTCGGTAAGGTCACAGTCGTCGACATCCCATACGTCGCCACCAACGTCCCCTGAGCGAGAACACACGGATCTGCATCACTGCAACTACCACAACCCTCACCCGCAGACACCGAAACATTCTCTGTAAAATAACTACCGCCATCAAAATCACCCTGCGTCAAACCACTCAAACTAACGCTATTCGCTTCACCGTCACCAAACTTCGGACTGCCGCTTCCACTTACATTCGGTAACGGAGAAATGTTTTCCGACCTTATTTCCGCACCAGCAGCTGCACCACGCGCTACATCATCCCCTTCAGCCGCACCCGCTGTGGCTTTAGTGCCACCCTCACCCTCTTCCAAATTCTTAGAACTACCCCCACGCTCACTTTTTAAATTCGGCATAGCCAACGCTGGTCCCAAATTATAAAAAGCGCCATTACTTTTATCTGAACCTTTCCTCGAGCCTTTCCCCGAGACTTTCCCCGAGCCTTTATCAGATTTACTATCCGAATCATTCTTCCCTTTATTTTTCGAAATAACCGGCGCGCGCGATTCATCGTTAGCATTCGCACTAACATTTTTAAGTCCACGTTTCTTTCGGCCTAATCGTTTACGCACAAAATTTGAAACCTCTTATTAATAGAATCCAATAAGTTACCAGCCTATAGGGGAAGCGGAGGTTATGTATGAGACCGTGCGCCGCAGGGATGCGGCGGTCGAGCGTACATGGACGTATTTAGAGCGCGTCTCATACATAACCTCCGCTTCCCAACAATCTAACTCGAAGCCACTAAACCCAACTTATCTATAAAAACTACCTATTCTGACTCAAAGCATTAACAAACGAACCCATGCCACCATCCGACTCAACCCGACACTCATTCACATCCAAAGGAAACGTCCCACCATTCTTCCGATACTCACTCCGCAACGCAAAATCCAAATGCCGATCCTCTACACGAGAACCCTCATCCAACGCCACCAAAGCCGCATGCAAACACACATTGCGAATTTGCCCACCCATCAAGGCACAAAAGTTCGAAGCCCGCTCCAAATACCCAGAACCCACCAAATGATCATCCGGCAAATGCAAAATAAAAATAGCCAAACGCTGCTCCAACTGCGGCTGAAAAAACGGAATAACAATATCCATACGCCGCTGAAATGCCTTATCAATATTGTCCGACAAATTTGTCGTAATCAAAACAACACCCTGATAATGTTCCAAACGCTGCAACAAATAATTCGTCTCCAAATTAGCGTAACGATCATTCGCACTCTTTACATCAGTCCTCGCACCCAACAATGCATCCCCCTCATCCAACAACAAAATTACATCCAAAGCCTCTGCACGCGTTAACACCTTATGTAAATTCTTCTCCGTCTCACCAATATACTTATTCACAATCGACGCCAAATCGACACGGTAAATATCCATGCCCACCTCGGCTGCCAAAATCTTTGCAGCCAACGTCTTACCCGTACCACTGCGTCCCGTGAATAAAGCACGAACACCACAATTAGAAGAGTTTTTAAACGCAGGCCCCAAGTTATTTAACAGCTGCTCCCGATAACAACACCGTTGTTGTAACTCATCCAACTTCTCCGCCGTAGACTCCACCGAAATCAAATGCGCCCAACTCCCCTTCGCATCCAAAGGGTCAGCCAACATATCCAACTTCTGCCGATTCAAATTTCGACTCGCCAAGCGAATATCCGCGAGATCAATACGACACCGTTTTTCCAAAGACGCATTGTTCACCGCCATCTCAGACACCTGACGAATATAATCACCAGGCAAACGAAATTGAGTCGCAATCCGATCCACATCCTCTACCGTCCGAAAAGGTTGAACATCTTGGGAGTTTGATGAGGGCTGAGGACTATAAAAAGCCAAATGCTTTCGCCACAACGACGCGCGTAAACTTGGATTAAGTAACGGTAAAGACAGCGTAATAATCGTATCCGTATGCTTACCTTCTAAACCACCTTCCTCACCCAAAATCATCCCCAAGGGACCGTCGTACCCTTTAAGCTTAGGAACCGTCGACGTTTCACCAGGACCAAGATCAACAATAAAAACCGGCAAGGCATTTAAAATTGTACATAAAATACCAAAGGAGTCATCGACTGGAAGCGTCTTTTTATCCGGCCCTGAATTCCCTTTCGCCCCGACAAGTGTTAAATCGACAACAATTAGATTCTTAGTCAGAGATGATGCAATAGCAGAAAAAACATCAACACTGTGACTGCCTTCCTGCGCGCGAAGCACCAAGGTATTAATCCGCTTGGAACGAAATAATTCAGGGACACCCGCAACCTTCGTGTGTAACTCATCAGTAAGAATTAGCGCATCCATATTGAGCAAATCATCTTTCGAATGAAAAACCCACGTTACATCATCGTCTCTTCGTTGATTGCCACGAATCAAATCCCAGACAACTGCATTTACTTTTAGCACCCATTCAGAACGCGGCACCAATGTACTTTCCGCATGCATTATTCCACTCTGAATCAACGGATAACAAATATCCCAAGGGCTTTGGCCCTGAGCGATGTTTTCACCCACAACGATATGACCCAAAGTTTCCAGCATGGGTCTGCGTACCGATAATGGCTGTTGCAAATCGGAAAATAAAGTACCAAAACGCGAATCCTCTTCGACTAACCCTGCCAGAATCAATGCCATTTTACTGGCGAAGCTCAGGTGCAAACCCTCTCGCAACGCGGCTAGTGGTAGTTGGATAGGAGACTCATCTTCCATTTCCGATAATTTTTCGGCCCACCAATCCGACCCTTCCTCCCAGCGCAACCCATCTGGCATCACGCTTGTTGACTGGTCAAAATATTGTTTTAAAAACGGATAGCGCTGAAAATTTTGATCGAGGTTTTGACCGCCAACTTGGCTTAATCGTGAGATATAGAAACAGAGGCAATAAATACTCGCATACATATTCAGGGCATAGTGATCTTTTACCGTTAAGGACTGATGCGATTCGGGTTCAACTGCATACTTTTCGACTACTGCGTCCATTAGCATTTCCTCGTGTCACACATAGTTAAAGGCCCGATGAAAAGTGAAATTGAAAAACCCGACCAAACAGCGGCAACCAACCTGGGTTTTGGTCCAACCCCGAACACCGCACATCGAGCCGAGTGTGCTTCAATTCGGCTACTACATCTATGTGGCTAGACGTGAAATAAACCCGACTGGGAAATTGAAATAAGGTATCGATTAAAACATCGTTACCTAGACTGTCGAGCGACAATTGGCTTTTCAGGTAATGCCGGATAAAGGGAGTCGTCAACGATGCCCAGCGTTGCATAGACGGTGAAATGTTTTTTTTGTTGTGAAGAATAACTTCTTCAATGGGAGCCTTTTCGAAATCACTTTGAATAAGCGATACCTCACAGCCGGATTTACGATACGCCTGCAAACTTTCGTCAACTATCTTGATTTTTATATCATCGTATTTTTTTGCGTTACGCGATTCCAAATCCAAACCAAAGAGCTTTATCTTTCGCTCAACAATGATGCAGCCCTGTGACCATATACGCAGCGTTTCACGCTGCATTGCCCAATGCACCTCAACTTCTTGGGATTTTGATTCTCCGCTCTCATTGTCTAGATTAGCAGCGTCTCCATGTTCAAGCAGATAATGCCACCAATCTAACGGCAGATTATAATCAGGATAGGATTTTAACTGTTCACCGATACGGGACTTCGCATTCCGGTCATCCAATTTTGCAAAAAGGTTCCAAATAGAGTCGTTTTTGAAGTCAGCTATTTGATCGCCAATTAACGATCGCGACACCAGTTCTAGCAATGCCCATCGACTAAGCACCCTATCGATACCCCACGCTTCATTCATACACTCCGGTAACTCCAATTGCTCGAGGAGATTGATTAAGTAGAAGCATCCACTCAATTGGGTATCTAACATCCCGCCTTGTAAATAGAGTTTATCGTCGAGCGCTTCAGTCAAACGTTCATTTTGCGAATCACACTTCTTAAGTGCGTCGGTAATATTGGAGTTTCTGGGAAGATCAAGTAATTCAACAGCCTCACGTTGTGATTCGACTCCCTTAACTTCGGAAATTCCTGTGTCATTTTCTTTATCCGTAATTGAAACATCACTGGATACCTGACCATCAGATTTAACCTGATCAATTCGAAACGTTTCATCGACTGTATCGTCCATACGATTACCCTCTCCACCACCATCAATAGTTTCTTCTGAAACGTATTGTTTGTTTTTATTATTTGAAACAGTTTTTTTAGTGTTTTCGAGTCCGTGCAACGACGAAAATAGTGAATCGCCAACATCAGTTTCATTCACAACAGCATCATCAGTATCAGGAAAAATAGAGTCATTCTGTAGACCCGCTAAACCCGCGCCGGTCTCAGCTCCTTGCCCTGAAAATATTTGATCACTAACTTCGACGTTTTGCGTTTGTTGCCACCAATGGACTATCTGATCTTCAAAAACACGATTACGCAATACCTGAGGCTTTGAAGCTGCTAAGCGGGCGACGCCAAGCAAACACGCTTGCGCCCGCCCCAGGTGGCGTTCCCAACCTTGTGCGTCAAACATCAGCATCCAAGGAGGATAATTCAAACGTTGTTTTACATAGTGGCCGGTCTTTTCAAACTCTCTTTGATCCGTGTTGTCATCATTGCGATCGGACAATGCCCGATACCCACGATCCAAGTAATGCGCTGGCGACTGCTCTATTGGTGTATCACTGGCGTCATGAATTATAGATTCATGACGGCCTATCAATCGGCTATCAATAAGGTGAGAATTCCCTGAAGTATTTTTATTGTCAGTTTTAGACTGATGACGAACGCCTTCAAGCTTCGCCGCAAGACCAAAAAATGAAAATACGTGCAAGACTGCAGCTAATAAGCTTTCCGCATCGTTATTGCTAAGTCGTTTAACCAAAGAGATCCCTTGATCCCAGTCTGCCAAGGTGTCCACCACCATGGGGATTAACTTGGTATTATCGAGCAGACAAGACGTAAGTGCGGATGAAATATTGGCGGCAAGGAATTGTTCGGAATAGGTACGCTTCCACCACCATTTTTGATTGGCGCTACCTTCGATAATATCGTGGCATAAACACGCGACCAGTTCGGCTTGGTCACTAAAGACAACCGCCTTCGAGCTGCCACTCAAGCGGCCTTTATGCGGTCTGATTGCTTTTTTGTAAACCGAATCTAATCGAACTTTTAGCGTAGATTCCCATTGTTGTTTCGCGGCTAATGCTGCGCGATTATTGGACGGCAATCCATTCACAGCTCCATTCAATGATCTGCTCGGCATCGTTTCGACAACTTTATCAATCATTAAAATGGCCGACGGTGGCATACCCGACGGTCTAAAATCCACAGCGTTTAACAGTTGTGACACGCCCATTCGCAAAGCCCGAGAATCTCCAGTCGAAGATCGAACATTTAACTGACAAATTCTATCGCTTAACATAGAAATTCTCGTTGCTTGAATTTAGGCGTATCGGGCTTTAGATACTAATTTTAAGATGATATTTTAAGGCGTTGCAGCCTTACCTTTAACGATATAGCCAAAGGCTCCGGCAGATTCATACACATCAAATGACTTGCCTTTAATCTTGATTGTACGGCCAGTTTTTCTATCACCGCGATACGTCACAATCGGTAAATTTGCTCCCAGATTTACAATGCCATTAGGATCACGATCATGTGCCAGTGATGAATTCGCCAATAAATGGTATTTTTCTAAAGTTGACGTATAAACGCGTAGCGATACTTCCCGCTGTGACGCACGCGTTTCTTTACCCTGAGGGGCGATGCTCAAAGTTGTTTTACCTTTAGGCACTTTTAATGAAATCGTATTGTTAATGGTGAATTGTGTTTTTTCAAAACCATCCCACGAAGCCATAAGCAAGCCTGACGACTGGGGGTTGGCAATCGCTTCTGTTTCGCTTGACACTCTTGTTTCAGCGGCTTCTCTCTCAGTAACAGAATCCGATGAAAGCGCACGAATTGCAGGCTGAACCGCTTCTGTTCTGAGCGAGTTGACTCGAACGGTTGAAGGCTTTTTCGACTGATCGACCATCAAGGTCACTAACGAACCGGCGCGTAATGATATTTTTGTATAACTGTTTGAGTCACCCGGTTTACCAGGCTTAACTGTAATATTTTTAAATGGCGTGAGCGCTTCCATCGGCGGTAATACCGACAACCGAATTCGAGAGGTTTTCTCTTGTGCAACTTTCGCTCGATATTGCTGGGCACCAAATTGTTTGATACCACCCAGCTTCGAAGACCACTTTAATTTCGAATCAACATTGTAAAAACGTTCGGTAATAATGTAATCGTGCTCGCGATCACCTTCCGGTAATTTGAGGCCAAGTGGGCTAATCGTCGCCGTACTCATAAATGGGGAGTTCGTCTCGGCGAAATTCATATTACGCTGCATCGACTGACGATAAAAAACCGTCGTTACATCACTAGACTCTAACTCGACTTTCACACACCAATGCGGATTCGTTTGATAGAAGGCTTGATCTGAAACGGGAACTGTCCAATTAAACTGAAAGGTCGTACTATCGGTCGGTTGAATATTTTGATAAGCCGTTAAACTGCCCGGCGCAGGGGAAGCATCGGTAGGAATTCGCTGAAAAGTATCGTGAGAAGGCAAGCCAAAATTGGCCCATTTAAAAGATGCTCTAACGTCATTGGCTGCAACCAAGTTTCCACCGGTTAATGTATTATTATGAGCAACTGCTGTAAATATGTTTTCCTCATTCCAACTGATCGTTGATGTATTGTGATTCGTGGCTAAGCCATCCACACGAACGCCGTTACCAATCGACGAGTCCAAAGTTGCATTACCCCACACGCTCTCGGGTGGAACAGCACTTTCCGTTCCGAAAATTAACAAACCACCCGTACTGTCTTGGTCAAATGGCCATGTATATTCATGGGCCGTTGCGAAACTAGACGTTGCAATAATATTCGTATAAAAACCAAAGTAGTCATTACTGCCGAAATTAAACGGTGCCGCTCGAGGAATCGCCACTTCGACCGTCCACAGAGTTCCTCCCGCAAAACTAGTACGAGCCGTTACTCCTCCATCTGTCACTTGAGATTCCCATGTCCCGTCATCATTAGTATCGAGAAAGTAATCGATATCCGGTGTAATATTCGTGGCGTCTGCGGGACACACTCCACTAGGACAGGGGTATATCAACAATAAACGTTTGTCGTTTGCACCCGCACTTGGATTCAACGCAATCGCGACGATATCCGCCCCACTAAAATTGGTTTCGTCAACTTCAAAATACAGATAAAGATTACTTGCGTCCGTAACCCCCTCCATAATCATTCCGCTGGGGCTAACGCCCTCGACCAAATCCAAACGAAATGAATCGGCCCACTTCGCATCCGTTACCAAACCATCTAACGTTGCGGGTGCAGACACGACTGCAGTACTGGGAACTATTAGACGAAAATTCGTATCAAATGGACTTGGGGTCGTTTCACCGCCGCCACAACCGCCAGCAAGTAAGCCAACTAACACAGTTACAACGGCAACAGTTTTCACCGTAAAATATTCAGTTATAGTAGATATTTGTTTGTTCATATCCCAACTCCTATGGCTGGTAATTTATTAAGTAATTGTTTAAACCTACGCTTATATCTCTACTGGAGCAGCGCCATGACTTCAATCGTCCGCGTGAATACCGCGGGCGGTTCGGTCGACCCTGTACGTGCGACCGTAAATGTTACGGTCGCTGTCGGAGTAGCCAATGGTGCCCCGGAACCCAAATCAAGACGAATGGCATTTAAGTGGTTTTCGTTTACCTGATTCGCGGCAGGGTTTGGTGATGTCACTAAAGCAGCCGACCAAAATTCACCAGGGTCGCCGCTTACAACAGGACTTGTAACAACGTAATTTCCAATCGGACCCAAAACCGAATTAACGCCGAAGGTGACAAAGCCACCAGCAGCAACGCGAATATTGCCAGTCGACGCATCGAGATTGGCAGCATTAATTTGAATCGGCTGGAAAGTAATTTCGGTATTAACCGCAGGCGTATCACCAATTTCTAATTCCAAGGCTTCTGAGGTCGCATTTTCTGATGGCTGACCTACAGCCACTATATTGAATGTAAAATCAGACGAACCTGCAGAACCCGTTGTCACCGTCACATCAATATCCTGCACGAAAGGTGTGGGTTGACTGCGGGGAATGGTCAATTGATTCATCCCCCCTTCTATTTCAGTGGTCCAACCGGGATTATCAAAACTCGCAGAAATAGTATACGTTGCGGCTAGTGATGTAATCGCCGTGACTCTGACCGTAACGGTATATTCCGTATCGGCTTCTAATTCTTCATCAGGGAATGCTTGATACCCCAAAGTTATCGCCGTGGATAATTCTGTAACAATGGTTTGTTCGACACGAACTGTAATACTGTCGTTGCCAAATTCGTTCGTCACAACCAAAGTTACATCCGCGCCTTCTGGTGGAATCCCTAATATAGACGGAATATCAAACACTAATAAACGGCTATGACTCGCTGCACTGAAGGTGGTAACGGTTCGTCCTGCAATAAGTACTGAGGTCAGTTGATCGGGCGCTAAATTAAATCCCGATACTTCAAGTTGCGATCCTATCGGTGCGCCATCGGATGGTGAAACCAATACAATTTTCGGCGCATCGACTTCGGGGATACCCTCTTCCAGTACTGTGGTACGGGTTTGCAGGTTGTCGATGTCGGCGAGTATCTGGTTCATTAGTTCTGCGCTAATAACATCGCCTGCGGCAACTTGTGTTGAGCGCCGCAGTATGAGTTCTTCAGATAGCGCATCCAGTTCACTTGGTTCCAGCCGCGAGCTGAGTAGGTCTAGCATGTCCGAAAGTGGGACAACCACATCACTAGGATGGGCGGTGGTTAGGTCAATTGGCATAAATTCCTCCCGGATATTTTTGCTAGAACGTTTTTAACGTCCGTTTGTATTAAAAAAATTCTGTTTTCTGTTTCTTTTACATTTAGCATGTAACATTTTCAGGTTTTAGTTTGTTCGTGATTTTTGCCCGCTACAGCGATCCGGTAAGCATTTATGAGACACGCCACAAGTACGTCCCTGTAGGCTCTCGGCTCTGGCATCCTACTTCGCTCTAACAACTACATCCCTATAGTTGTCCATTGCCATCCATGGCAATGCAAGGTCTCACAAATACTTACCGAACCCCTGTAGCTACGTGCTTGTAGCTAGTTATTTCTATTTGCCTTTTTTCTCGTCCCCATATTTTCGTTTGGGAATGCATACCTTCACTTCGCTTGACCTCGGTGTGGGTTAGTACGGAGACAGTGCGTACCAGTTCATGAGGTTTTGTTTTTCCCAAAAGTGATTCTGGCACTGAGCGTCGGGTATGCGGGATGATTTTCGGAGACCGTCTCATGCCATTACCACACGGATGTGGTGTAGTAGACAGTGCAGGAGCACACTGTCGATGGATGGCATTAGCGAGCCTACAGGGATGTACTTGTAGCGTGTCTTCGAAAACCATCCCGTATAGCCGATGCGGTCTGCCCCACACCCGTCACCCGTCACCCGTCACCCATCACCCATCACCCATCACCCAAAACCCTAAATCAACCCGTAATTACTATAATCCCACTTCGACAAATTAAACCTCGCATTACCAGCGTAGGGAGAATGCCCACTCGCAAACACTATATATTCCTGAACGCCTATCGATAAATTATCCGCCTGCTGTGCATTTTCCCGCGTTCGGTATAACCACATAAACTCTTCACTTTCCAAATCAATCGGCCAATAAGTCATCGCAACCTGCGTTACTGGAACCAAACCAGAGGCTTCAACAAATACCGATTTTCGAATACTTAAATCATCAAAGAATTCTTTTTCCGTAAATCCAGATCCCGTATTAACGATATCCACGGGAATATAACCAACCGGCGGAAGGTAACGGAAATAATCGATTACATTAAACTCACTGAGATCGGCTATTTCATCTTGTAGGAATTTAATCTGATCTTGAAACTGTAAACGACTCTCATCTGACCGAGAATAACTGTGACGTGTAAACGATGGGATGCTATACGCCACGATGTCACGTTGACTGGCTTTACGTTTTACCGCCCAATTATCCACAAATGCTATGCCTTCTAAATTCCAGTAGATCATGGCCAATGGTGTGTCGCAGGAATCAAAGCCTTCATCCAACCCGACCAAGGCATCTAAACCTACTGCGGTTTTTGGGTTATTTAAAAAGGTGGGGTCCGTTGCTGATTCCATTACGCCATCTGTGCCGAAACACACATGGGCAACTAAGTTGCGCATTAACGAAAGGTTTTCAATATCCGATAAAGTTACGGGGTTGGTGGTGCTTAGCAGATCATCGCTTAACTGTGATCGTGTCGCTTCGGAAATGTTTGGCATTAAAGTGGGGTCGAATTTCACTAAGCGAAATTTAACACCTTCGACCAAGTAGGCTCTGCCACAGTTATGCGCAATCCCTTTTTTCTGCAATCCACTTTTGGGGGCATATTCTTCATAGGCATTGGCGGGCGACATAACCAAGATATACAAGCCCGCGCCGCTCGGCACGAGTTTTTCAGACGGTAACGGAGAACAGTTTTTAAACCCCGTTAAGCTTGCATCAAGTCCTTCAAAACTTCGGGATAATTTTAAGTCGATGTAATTCAATGGTAATTCAACCACATCGCCCTCTAAGGTGATGGCCATGCCTTTATCAACACGCACGACCGGGTCTGAACCTTCTGCCCCGTTACTTTCGATCGACACGTTTAAACCATTGACCACGCCATGGCCCATCGTTAGGCCTAGTTGTTGTCGATGTCGACGGTTAGCCGCTTCTTGCTCGGTTAAATCTTTTCCGCTTAATAGCCGCCCTTCAAAGTAATTTGTATTTTTAATACCACTTTCGGTAATCGGTTCTAACAGCGATTTAAAGCTCATGGCTATAAACTCCCACCGAGTCGGTTTGCGGTGTATTCGATTTCTACTTGCAGCAAGTAGATTTGAGAAATTGCCACGCCAGGGTCGAGTATCGAGATATGCAATGCACCGAACTGTGTATCACTGGTGAGATCGACATCACCGTCGAATTCTTGAAATGCAGTAACTAACACATCGTTACGACGCACGCTGGGCTCGGCCATGGCAATATTTATAAATTCAAAGGGGGAACCTGGTACCGATTCGTTCGCTTCATAAAATTGCGCGCCAACTCGCCAATCGAAGGCGATCGCTGACGGCTCTGGTGCGCCTTGAAAACCCCATATCAAACGGAACTGTGGGCGTACAGAAACATCAATATCGTCCGGCATTGGAATGTTGAATAAAGCTTCGCCGCCATAGGCATTGGGGCCGGTGGTTAGAAAATGCATTGCCGGTAATGTGTTCGAGAATAGCCCGCGTGCAGCTCCGCGCCCATGATGGGCTTGATGCGCGGATAAACTTATGCGTTTTCGCACACGACCATCACCATTTAAAAGCAGCGGTGCTTCGAATGTTTTTGACCCGTTTATGGTTTCGTCACTATCGATATGGACGAGGGATTCTTCATCAATTGGGCCAGCAAGTTCCTCTGGCATTACAAAATCTGCCAGGGTTTTCGCCCAGGTCGACAACGGCCCCAAGTAATTTTGCATGGCTTGGGTGTTGAGCAGTATTTGTCGATATTGCTCGTCTATTGACACGCTTGTGCCTGCGTCAATTCGTACAAGGCCATCGATGGTTTCGACATCCACTTCTATTGCGGCTAAAAATACGCATTTTTGGAATGGGTCACCAGGTACGGTTTCAATATTATTTCCAATACTTTGTGACAACAGACAGGTTTTTACTTCAGTCACCCAGACTAGAAACGCCGCGTTAAATAATTCCTGTAAATTGCCAGGGTCTATCACATTGGACAGATCAGGTGAGGATAATGGGGGAGAACTGATTCCGCCTTCTGGAGGTGATGTAAACGCATCGCCAGGAATTAAGGTGCGAACCAAGATTTTAATATCGTCGACGGTCATTTCACCGCCTGCTTCCACTGCTATATTCAGTAGTAGCTCGGTTAAGTCTTGCATCGACGATTGAAAATGCATGTCAGGCGGTGTGTCTAATTCAAACGATAAACTGAAGTCATCGGCAATACGTGAAGGTGCGGTTGATTCTTCTAGGGACTGACACGGTCCAGTTGGAATGGGCACGATATCGGTTTTACATTCGCGATAACACAGCATTAGATTAAGAACTAATGAACCATCGGCTGGCGAACCCAGATGTTCAGCGACTTCATCACCATGACTGGCAAGCCACTCATCAATGACGGCGCATTGCGTACGAGGGACTTGTATCACTTGGCCGCTTGGCGAAACAGCCATGCCTGCCGACACTTGAATTTCTAAACCCGCGCTGGTTTCTTGCTGATCGACTTTAAGACCGCACACTGTTCCGTAACCGTGTAACGAACGGTTATGAAGCTTGTCTTTCTCTAGGAGATAAAACTCTTCTTGCTTAAACTCGTCTACACCCAAGACCAAACCATGAATATAATTTACACGCTTGGTCGGGTCTAAAACCGTGGCTTCTGGGTATACGCTGGTGAAATCACTCATTTTTTATACTCTCCATTCAAGAGAAGACCGTAAGCGTCCCCTCCCCACTATGGAGCGATCAACAACACTCCAGGGATGTGATTCTGAAAGAAAACTTTGACCTAAGAAATTTTCGCCTAAAACTAAAGCAACGAAGCGACCACCATCACCGATAGAGGTATCGATGCCTAAGCGCGCGCTGCCGACCTGAAACATGGCCCAAAAATATTTCACGTCAAATAGGGTATGTGCTGGTTTCTCACGCGCGACAATCTCTTCAACACGCGCTCGCTGTAATTCCAATTCGGACGGTAGATCACCTAACACCGTCGGTAACAGTACGGTGAAGGTATGTGCCTGCTGCGCTATCGGTAAAGCCAGCGAAACAAACTCTATCCAGTCGTGTAGGGCTTGTTTGTTATTCGGGAATTGTTTCGGTAAAGCAATGTCATCAAAACTCAACCGTTCGAAATCACCGAGCAATCCATGTGCAGCATTAAACTTTTCAATCTGCCGGTATCGTCGCTGACAATAATCTTGAAAACGCCATTCGTCATCTTCAGTGACCTGGGGATAGGTAAAGCCAATAAAATCGCGTGTAAAATGCAACCAGTCACGCTGTTCCGAATCGTTATCGAACCGTAATAAATCGGGAAGTGTCGGCGGAAAAATAATATCGCCAAAAGTCGTTAACGATGTTTCCCAAGCCAGATTGAGATGGGCAATGTTATTCACGTAGGTCGCAGCCAAAAAGTCCTGGTACTTTTCATGCAAAATACCAGCACCTAAAGCCGGTTCCCAGCTTGAACGGTTACCTTCTTGCTCTAAACTTGTTTCCGAATTTATTGGATTTGAATCGTTTAACAGAATTCCTGAATTACGCCGTGTTTGGTAGTGCTCAACAATGCGAATACCCCCACTAAACGCTGGTTCTTTTGGGTCAAGCTCTTGGCCGCTTTCACTAATCCCTTGTTCACTTTTACTGCGTAGGGCATCAAATATTCGTTCATCTGGACATGGTGCTGTCGACAAGGTCAATAAAGCCTGCAAGCCCAACACGGTGCCACGCCAATTAAAAAGTAAAATCGCATTATCGATAAACAACCGCTTTCGATTATTATCCCACGAGGGGTCAATAAATGCGCCCAACCAGCCACCCAACCAATCCAAAAATTCAGACGGACTCGTGCGAGTATCGAACAACGATTCTGCTCGCGCGATCTTATCTTCTAACCCCGTATATAATCCTTCGACATTGGCAAGAAAGCGATCTAGGAAACTGGCAGAGCTTTGATCATCTTGATAAACCGCTGGAAGATAACGATCCACATATGAGAAACGTGGATAGTAAATTCGACACGACTGTATTCGTGGTGTAGAACGTTTATTGCCCGTTAATCGGAGACGCAATTCAACAAAACGCCCCACCGCATTCTGAAAAAGAACATCCCAACTACCGGTAATATCCGCATTCACTTTTTCAGAATCATAGGGATCAAAAAACGGCAACTCAGCGCCCTCAGCCCGCAAATGAACCTGTGGTTCGCGCTGCCAAGCCACCTCACTTAAGGTTTCTTCGGTGTTTGAACATCGGCTTTCAAACACCACCGACGTACCCGCCGGGATACAGGCATCAATAATAATTCGATGCCACACACAATCAGGCTCTTCACCATCTTTAATAATGCCGTTAATAACGGCTTCACTTTGAAATGTTTGACGCGGCTGCTCAGCAAGCGGCAACCAACGATCGCCAAAATCGTAAAACGCCTTTGCTCCCGATGCTATCAGTCCTTTACCGCTATACGCGCGCATCGGCAACAAAATCGGCTGTAAAACTAGCGTTAACGCCGTTTCACTCGCCCGTAAGGAAAACTTGTACGACTGTTTTGCATGTGTCACTGCGACGTACAAACTCCCAACAACCGAACGATCATCGTCATTAGAATCCGGAACAAAAGCGAAATCATGAGCAAAAATAGCAGGCTCGCCCAACAACCCACCTATTACCGACTCATCCAAGCTCACCGAATCGACCAAAGCCCCATCAACAAAATAATGAATCACAGACGATTCATCACTCAAAGATGTATTTAATAATATAAACCGATTAGCAGACAAAGCTTCAATCGCAACTGGAACCTCCGCAAGAACTGAACCGCCGACATTAATCGACAAGCCAGAAAGAAACCGCCGACGCGCAACGCCATCGCTCTCCCCCTCACTGGCATCATCTAGATTCGACATCTCTTCGGGCGACGTAAAGAAATCATGAGAAAATACCGACAACAGATCGACAGACTCACCCGAACAATCCAGTACTCTAAAATTCTTATCCAAATGCCAAACACGAGATTCACCACTCACAAAATCCCGATCCAACACCCACAATCCGCCATCCGGCGCACAGCTAATATCAAAGGGAGAAAATGCAATCTGTTTTGGCCAACACAACCACGTAGGCGGACCACCCGCGTGACAATCAAAAACCAACAAACCTGCAGGCTCGACCGTTCCCACCACGAGATACTCATGTGACGTTACAGTTAAGCCTTTCAATTTTGGTTTTACGGTCTGAGGAATTGCTCCCAGACTAGACGTATCCGAAGCTGATTTAAAATCACCATGCTGAGATTCAACTGGGGCTGTACACAAAGCTTCTAACAAATCCACCTGCCAAAAACTTCCCGATTCTAAAGGCGTTGCCGCTGGGTGATAAACAATTTCATTCTCGGCGTCATTGATCCAATAAATATTCCCGTAATGGTCATAAGCCGCGCCGCGCCGAAGATCCTCATTGAGTAACTGAGACTGCGAAAAATCATCTAACTGCTGGACAATCGGGGCTAACGACACGGATTGTTTTTCACTATCCCACCACATATCAACACTGCTTTGCTCAATGAGCAAAGGCAGCCAATCACGCTCACCGTAGATTAAATGATATTTAGTGTTATTTGCGTCCATCGGTATCTCTAATTAATTCTCTTGTTTTGTTGCGTTTGCAATGTTGTTTCAAATTGTTTTTTTTATTCCGTAAATACTCACGGATTTTTTAAAGCTTGGCCTGCATTTCTATGGGGACCGTACGATGAAATTCTTCTAGCCTATTTTTAACTATTTTCTCTCGTCGACGTTCAATAGTTAGCAGCGCGGGAAAGGGATGGTTGTGCTCCGAGTAAGGCCGTCTGCCGCATGGATGCGGCGGTCGAGCGTACAGGGACGTATTCACAGCGAGCCTTACTCGGAGTACAAGCATTCCTACATGCCCTGATCGAAGCTAAAGCTAACCATCTCAATCTCACTTAAAAAATCAACACTCAACCGGCACCACAGGAACAGGCACAATATTCGTCCCATCCGAAGTCAAAGGCTCAGCCTCCGTATCGCCCCGAATATCCTCAATACTCAAAGCATCCCCCTCCACCACCGCAATCTTCATCACACGCGGTAAATTCAAACCTGCCATCCCAATCTCTGAAACCTCCGGCCCCACAGACTCACTCAACTTCAACTGATTCACCTTCGATACACCATCAACCCGCGTCACCGCCGCCGAAATTTCCAAACCATCAACCGACTTTTCCAACGGCCAACCCGAATCCGAAAACCCACCAACCAACGGTGACAAAAACTGCTTAATCTCATCCTTCACCGCCTCTCTGACAGGGGCAGGATCAAAACCAGGAACCGTGCTCAATCCCACCGAAACCCAAACCTCTTTATAAACCGGCCCACGCACATGCAACTCACTCGTCAACACCCGACGCGGCGTTAAATACCGACACACATTTTCTAAAATTAACTGATCCGGCTCTGGCGAGTCTGGAAACACACCATCCGTTAACGGAATAATCAACACCGTCACGACACCTGCTGATGTTTGCTTTGGTAATTTCGGATGAAACAACGGTAAAATATCAACACGGCCAATATCCACACCGGGCGTTCGTAACACGATATCCTTATAATCATCCTCAGAAATTAAACGCTCACGATGACGCATCACCTGCGGAATATTCCGCTCCGCATCCGCTACTTTCTCGGCCGCCGTACCGCCCCACGTAGGAACAGGATTCGACACCTTCACACCAGATGGCAAAGCCGGAGATTTTAAAATCGTTCCAATCCCCACCATCCCCTGTAAACCACCACCATGCGAATACGCAACTTGAATCAAGGCACCCTGCGGCGGCCTAGCACCATGCACACCATTGCCGAACGTAATCTCACCGGATTCGTTATCTAACTTAAAAACCTTATTACTAGAAGACGCAGAAGAAACCTGGCAATCCAATTCCGAAGCCGCTGTCGCTAGATCATCGATCTCAGTCCATTCCACCCCACTAATAAAAAGCCGAAGAGAACGTTCAATGACCGGGACATTTAAAACACGCGTTGCCTGGTCTGGCTTACCCGTGCCCTTACTCAACTTCTCTGCACTTACATCAATGCGCTGCTCAACCATCGCCGCATTAATACCCGTCCACGCTAGCTTGATCGACAACTGCCGCGAAGCAATATCCAAACTCGTATCCACCTGCGGAGAACGAACGCGTAACCACGTCACCAAACGTGCCTGATCGTCCGTATTTTCTAAGGAAGGCGGTCGCGTATCCACACCTGCTGTTAATGCCTCCTCAGCCCAAACGGTTAATTTATCCGCCGCCGGTAACTGCAACTTGACAATCCCCGCCTGTTTTAATAAATCATGGTCCGCTGTAAATTCAAGCGGTTCATAACGAATTCGATCATCACTTGCATTCGGAATTTCAAACACCAAATCTTGCTGATTTTCGGATAAGGCGGGAACCGGTTCGATGACACACCCCTCATCACCAATCGTCGGTAAAATCCCCAACGACAAAGTCGTGTTCGCTATTTTCTCCCGCGCAGTTGCTGGCGTTTCACTCGAACGCGCTAACAGCGCAATCCAAATTGTGCCATCCACCGTTTCCCGTGCAATATCGATCGAGCGCAAATTAGCCCCATCGACTGCTGGCTCAAAAATACTCGTCTCGTAAAACTCCAACTTGTTTTCAGGGAGGTCAAACGCCGCATATAAATTCTTATACAAATCATTCAGTTCAGAATTATCTTCCGCGGTACTCGGTTTTTTGTAATAAACCTTCGACTCAACCGGCAACACGGCCAGCCCCGAATCTGTTTTGAATGCGACATTGCCTGCAGATAGCGACTGCCCAGCATTTAGGGTATACACCTCGAACGCCCCACGCGGATTTTTAAACTCCACCATCCCCTTTGCAGAAGATGCCGCCCGCATAGGAATCTGCAACAAACGTAAAAACTTCTGACGATTACGTTCCGGAATCAAATTTGTTCGATACAACAAACTTTCCGTCATAAACGAAAACAACTGCAACAGCGTAACCCCAGGATCAGGCTCACTCCGATTCGTCCACTCGGGTGTATGCGCTGGAATCCGCGCGATCGCCTCGTTGTACAGGTCGCGATAAGTCCGAGTCTCAAATTTCGGTTCGGGTAATGGCATTGTTTTTACCTATGTATCCTGTACTAAGCTATTTTTCACCACACGGACTATTGCCAATCGGTCTATTGCCAAGTGATCGGTTATAGCGCAATTTATTACAATTTATTTCATATTCAAATTTCACACGAACTAAGCGGTTAACTGCACACGTAACTGAATTTGTTCAGACGCCTGGTTAGCAACCAATTGATATCTCAATGTTATCCACGCCGTATTCTTCTCATTAGGATCTGGCGATACTGCTACCGACGACACCTTAATTCGCCGCTCCCAACGCGCTAAGGCACGTGTAATTAATTCTTCTATTAAACTGTGCGTCTCCACCGTATTGGGTTGAAACAACATTTTCTTTAGTCCAGAACCGAAATTCGGCAACATCAAACGCTCTAGCGGTTCCGTCTGTAAAATCACCTGAATTGACTGACGAACATTCTCAGCACCAGAAGACCACGCCCATCGACCGTTAGCGTTTATTTTTGGCGGGAAGTTTATTCCACGGCCAAATATCTTTCCTTCGTCTAACATAGGGGTTCCGCCTGGCTGTGGATTTCAACGCTGTTTTTTCGTAACTTCGATAGCAGTATTTGGTCAGGCTGTACTCTAGCTAAGACACGCGTTAAATACGTCCATGTACGCTCGACCGCCGCATCCATGCGGCGAACGGTCTTAGCCAGAGCACACCCTAACCTTCCCCGCTGGTAGTCTTTCACCCTTGCTCCCATGATCTCCGTGGTAATCCATACCGATAATTTTCTAAATCCAATCTTTATTCCCATACCTGACTTCATGGATGCAGGAGGTACGCCCCCATCGATGGGGTAGGTCGAATTTCGTATGGAATAGAAATCGAGCAGACAACAGGAAGCCAGAATCGAGAGCATGGGAACAAAAACATTAAGATTCCGATATTGGCACTGAGATTTAACTGTTCGGAGTGTATATCCGAGACCATCTAATGCCATGGAGGGCATTAGTGAGCCTACAGGGACGTACTTGTGGCGTGTCTTGGATATACACTCCGAATAGTTGAATCGGACTCCAAAAAAACCACTAAAAATAACTAAAATAGTCATCCAATCTTCCCCTTCAACCCAGGAATAGGAAGACAAATAAACAACAACGGCAACCAACGGAAAAAGATATCAAATAACGTCACCATGATGATTAGTAAAATCATCGCACACAACGTCACAATCGGAATCGACAACGAACAAAACATCCCAAACGACGTACCACTCTTCGCACATGGCCCCGTCTTACCTGGGTCCGGTAAATCCTTATGAAACGGCCACGGTAAAACAGACAAAACCAAATCACCCAACGTCGTCTTCCGAATACCCCGAATTTTTCCACACAACATATCCGAAATCATAAACGTTGCATTCTTATTAAACTTCCGTAAACCCGCAGGCGAAATATCCAAGGGCATCGGAATCTTAATCGGACGACCCGGCGCATCTGGATCAAAAAATGACGCCATCTGAAAAGCTTCCGTCGACTCACTCACAATCGGAGGGTGAATAGGACCGCAATTAGGGCTCTCAAAGACACAACGAATCGTAAACCAACCAATCGCATTGCTCTGCTTCGGCGCCTTAGGTGCATCAACATCCGGAGCAGACCGCTGTAAATCACTAGGAATCGCCTCACGGACCAGAGCCATCAACGCATCTAACTGATCATGAGAAATATCCGGTTCTGAATCACTTTGATTCTCAGGGGGAATCGATAAATTTGGAATAGGTGCATTATGCAAAGGATCAGCTAAAGGAAATAAAAATGACGGCCACACATGATCTTTTTCAACATTATCCGTATCGCGATCAAAAGGATAATCGACCAAATCCAACTCTGTCGCGATTTCAGGGTTATCAATAAGATGCTTCAACGCACTAATCAGCGAAGAATATAATTCGTTACTATTATGGTAGGCATCATCAAGATAATTAAAGTGATCTTCAATAAACTCACTTTGGTAATTCGCATGGTTTAACGTGACTTCGGCTAGCGCCTCATACAACTCCATTTCTTCATCGGAAATATTCACAGGCGAAACAGAACTTTCGATAAAACTGTACACATTCGGCACATAGTCTTTCAGAAACTTAACCATATCGACCAAAACATACCAAGAAGTCGTTTGAATCTTCTCGCGAGTCTCCTTCAAATTGCTCACAGCACTCGCATCGTTCGCAGGCGGCGCGCCAAGGTCATCCACAATCGGTGGAGGATTGGACGCCCAATCATCCGACTTATTCCCTTCATTAATCGCCTGGGAGATTAAGCGCTTCCACGGACCGGCGATTTGAATATTAAATAAATGGGCAATAGCATCACGCTTTTTATCTAAAGTTATAGCAGCCTTAAGTTCAGCCTTCTCAGCGGAACTTAAGACAATACTCACACCACCATCATCTTCAAACGCTTCTGAAATATCAGCATTCAAATAGGTCTCACGCTGCGCCACAGGAATGTAACCCGCCAACATACGGCGTTTCTTATCCGTCGTTTCTTCATAACCGACATTAAACATCGGTAAACGCTCTTCATCTTCAAGTAAAGTCGCATTACCGATGTTCGCCCCATCACCGACCTTCTTCCACTGCTTACCCTGATCCGTTAGCAAGAATGCATATTCATCACACTCATCGATATCACACTTTTCCGGGTCGACCGGTTGCGTTAAATCCTTCGGTAACAAACGACGTAAAACAAAGCGTACCTTCTGTTGTTTCGCCAAATCTACTTTACGATCGGGCAAGCCTACCTTACGACAAACAAAAGAAGCCGTGACCAAGTAGAAACGTAACTGAGCGGGCTGATATAACTTTAACGGAAGTTTATTCTCTTCATCTGCTACAACCTCTACCGCTGAAGACGCTGAAAGACTGTTTACGACGGGAGAAAATTCTTTAACCTGTCGCGTCTGAACCTTTTTGAACTGGGACAATGGCTGCGCAATTTGGATCTTCGCCGCAGTAGCCGGTGTCGCCATTGGCTCTCGCCATGTTTCCGGCTGCGCCTTCCACTCAGAAAGTGTTTCAGGGTAGTAATTCATCACCGACAGTAATTCATCCATAAAACTGTCAGTATTAAATCGCAAAATCGTTGGTCGATTAAAATCCTTGCGTGCCTTACTTGTACTCGTATCCGAAAAATCTGCCCACATTGGAGAAGGCGAAACCCATTTTGTATCGTGCTGTGTCAGTATATCTACCATATATTTCCTGCTCCCGGCGTATACGACGCACTTACAACACTATTCGTGATGACGGTATCGGCTTTCACTACGCCGCTGAAACTGGTAAATGGACAATCTACCGTAATCGCCGCCGCTTTTACTTCAACCATCGTCGCATTTAAAGTAACCGTTGCAGACGCATCGATTGTGATGCCCGAACTCCCCAGCGTGACCGAATTACCATTGCTGTCTTCAATCTTAATTTCACCTGGTCCATCTTTTAAAACAAAACTCTGACCGCCGGGCGTTTCTAGGGTTAGGCTTTCTTGCCCATCTTTATCATTCAAGCTCACCCGGACACCATTCTTCGATTGAATCGTCTTCGCGTAATTATTTCCTGTACTGTCCATCGTCTCTGGCGGCTCATCTTGTCCGTTCCACAAAGACCCGATGACATACGGGTGACGTGTATCGCCCGCATTAAATGCTACTAGCACCTCATCACCCTCATGGGGGATAAACCACGAACCACGATTCGCGCCCGCCATCATCGTTGCCACCCTGGCCCAGGCTTGATACTCCTCTCCGTAACCATCAACTGACCACGGTAATTTAATCCGCACACGGCCTTGGCCATCCGGATCAACAATGTCCGTCACCTCTGCCGTATACACGCCGTAAAAACTTCCGCCGTATCCGGTAGGTACGCGAGAATCGAACATCTGTTGCAACATCGTATCGTGCATAGTTAAGAATCCGTCTCGATCGCTGGGCGTTCAACACTAAACTGGGTTTTATAACCGGCCTCTGGCGAAAACATATGATGAACACTATTTACAAAATACAAACCGTTAAACATCTCACCAACACCATTGATTGTCACGTGAGCACCTGCTTTTAAACGAGCATCCCCTTCTGACAAGCCCGTCCCTGTAACAAACTGACGCGCTATCGTTCGATAATGTGCATCGGCCAATATTTTTGCTTCTTCGCCAGAACTCGGCGTCAGGTGCGAAATATTTTCATGACGCCCACCAAAGCCATCCGCTAAAATTTGTGCCCCTGGCGTACCACCTTCCAGTTCAGATTCAATACACGATTTATCTGTACCCACTGCCAACTGTTCTTTCGCCTCTATATCCCAACCACTCACGGACAAACTCGTTCGCTGGTGGGCCAGGTCGGCAAGCACTGAGAATTCATGTAAACGTTGCTTATACGTTAACGCTAACGTCGACACTTTCTTTCGCGTCCGAGACTGTACAAATAATTTGGAGCCTTCCATCCAGACCTCGGCGTCAATCAACCGCGCCCGCTCGCGAACAAACGCTAAATCACTCTGATTGAACTGCGACAGGGTTTTATACTCTGGACTATCAATATCCACTTGCAGGTCAATTCCGTGATCAGACGAAATCGTTTCCAGTACGTCGGTTAGTTTCACGTCTTCAAATGTTCGTGTCCGACGGACCATGCGTAAATTCTGTAAGTTATCTTCGGCTAATATCATAAGCTCTGGCGCGCGTTGTTCGATAAATCGCCCTTCTATTGCCATGATTCGGCCTGTAAATATTGATGATGCGGAATCCCCGTCGCCTATTTCTATTTTTATCGTTTTACCAAAATCAAAAACCTGACGATCGAAATACAAAAAACCCAAGTCATTATCTTTACTCCCCCAGTTACCGAAGGTTAATTCGCAACGATATAAACCGTGCTCGTCTTCCATAACGGATAGGGTCAATAAACCTGCATCTAAACGCGCATCGCTCTTGCCATCGATTTTTATTCGAGGCCGAGAGGCGTACAGCGGTAAAGTTGTTGCAAGTTCTGACATAAAGGTTTTACCTAACTTTTTATATTTTTATATTCTATCTGTTCTATTTGTTCGTTTTCTAGTGAGCGCGAACACGTTCACGCCGGTTTTGCAGCTGTGTAAATATTGACGCTACATCGCGGGGTTTTAAACCGGCTTGTTTTCCGGCTGAACCGTCTTCAGATGCACTCGACTTTTTCTCTTTGTCTTCTTGAGAATCCAGTATCACTTCAAACTGGTCTATGATTACGCTCATTTTTATTACCTATAAATATTCTGTTTATTCCTGAGTTCAACATGGTGCATAGTACGAGTCCGGCATTGCTTTCATAGACACGCCATACCCAAAGCTGCATAATCATTTACGTTCTTATGGTCTTGTATGCAGCGGTCCCGCATACTTTTCTAACCCAAACTAAACCCGCCACCAACATCCACATCGAGATCCAAATCAACACCGCCACTCAAAGCCAAATCGGCACTTGCATCTATACCAAAATCCGCCGCACCTCCTAGATCAATACCACTTCCAAGATCAATACCACCACCCAACCCGATACTGCCACCTAAGCCAATGCCGCCGCCGAGCCCAATACCTCCTCCGATTCCCAAGCCAATACCCAACTCTAAACTCTGCGAAATACCACCACCAAAACTACCGCCCAAACTCCCACCAATGCTTCCGCCGACACTAATTCCACCGCTAATGCCCGCATCAAAGTCCGCACTCAAACCACCACCTATACTGGCGCCCGCACTAAAATCCATACCGGCGTTTAAATTAAGCGATAAATCGGTACCCAACTCGAGTGGCGAACCAAAAGATAAATTTCGCGGATTTTCAATCCCATTGGCCAAAGCATCCCCCATCCACTTTTCAGGGTTACCCGACTTCGCCAACTCATCCGCTATGCCTCCACCTTTTTTAGGTGTCGGTTTAGCAGATGTTCCCGCTGCAGGATTCCCTTGAGAATCCGCCGCTGGTGTACCGAAATTGACATCGACATCTTGCTTGGTGATGCCAACACCTAAAGTCGAGCGTAACGGAACACCTTCTTCTGAAAAGAAATCGATCTTTTCACTAATCGAATCGACAACCCCGTCGAAACGATAGGTGCCCCACTTAAAGCGAACACCTGGCGGAATAAATGTCGCTTTATCACCGCTCCCGCTTTGTTCCGTTTTCATGAAATCGGTTACAAGTTTGGTGATCTTCCGAACATCGTTAATCGACTCGGGTTTACTATCCTTGCTGAAGCGTTGGGCTATTTTTGGATCGGTTACATCAAATATCAAATCAAAGGTTAATTTGGTCGTACCTTTTGAATTAAACTGAATCGCTGATCCACCGGCTTGATCACCACCCGCCACTTGGTTAGAAAAGGCCATGTTGAGCGTTTCGGGGTTAAACTGTACCTCGAACTCTGGGCCAGGGCTTACAACATCCCCATCTTCATTCCAGGATATTTGTTGTAAAATGGCTTTGGCAATCGTGGGCTGTTCTGGCATTAAACGATTCCTAAGTGTTTTCTTTACACGGCTACGCGTTGTAAACGTTCGTAGACTAATTTAAATTCTTCGATGGCTATTTCGCCATCCATCGCACTTAGACTGGGCGCAACTATTTTTACTGGCATACAACTCGACAGTTTAAATACTACGTTTTTGTTCTTTTTACCTGGCGGCACGGGGTCACTGGACATTCTTTGCGACGATAACATTTGAACTTCACCGTCGACCCGTAACAACCGATTGCTTTGAACGCTTTCGAACCAGTCCCACAAATCAAAGTTAGTGGTCATACCTCTTTTTAGCGTTAACTCGCCGTAGGTCATCGAGCCAGCCAAATGAATTTGTTCGGTATTGTTTCCGCCTTCCTTAATCGTATTGACTTCCATGTTCATTTCTAAACCGGAGCATTCGGAGAATTCTGCCTCGCACACTTCTTTTTGTTTATCCGGTAAGGTAAATGATATATGAAAGTTAAAGGTCGTAAATAATTTCATATACTGACCTCTTGCACATGTAGCTGACTTGGACCGGACTGAACTAAACGCACGCGGATAAATTTTAGCGCGTGCGATGGGGCAACATGCAGCTCTACAATAAAACGTCCCGACTCAATACTCTGTGCGGTATTCACACTTGCATCGGTAACGACTCGATAAGCATCACTGGCCTTCTTCCCTGAGAAAGCACCACGAGAAAACAACCCGTTAAATAGACTTTCAAAGTGTTGTTGTACCCGCTCATGAAACGAAGCACTATTAGGCTCAAATACGTAGCGATTACCTTCACGATGAACCAACCGCATTAGCATACTCATTAAACGACGAACGTTAATTTCTTTTAGTTCGGTGTTATCGGAAAGTGTGTCTGCACTTAACAATAGAAATCCTCGTGACTCTTCTCTAATTACGTTTATTTTGGAGGTCATTAACGCGGCCCACTGGCTTCGCGTCACTTGGGTGTCTAAGGCAAGTACATCAATCATGATCGAGTTGGCTGGCGCTATCCACGCGCCCTGCTCGATACTTTTGCGTGATATTTTTCCGCTTACGATTCCGTCTGGCGGTATTGTTTGAAACGCTATACGGCCCTGTCCCAAACTCTCTGTCTGCGTGGTCAGCCATGGGTAATACAAACTGCCATGACTACAAACGTTTTTTTCCCCAATGTTAAGCGGGTTTACTGTTGCGGTCAGCGTATCGCTATTCGTTGACACGTTACCGTCATACGACGCTGTCGGGCTTAGCTGAGCATAGTGATCTTGCGCGTTTTGTACGGTGTAATGTTTTGGTAGAGAGAGAACACCGAATAAATCTCCACGTGCATAACATAAACGCAGCAGGGAACGATGAACGGCGAGGATATCGGCATCATTAAAATCTGATTTATCACTTAATACGTTTTGACTTAAGTGTGATGGCCAAACGATAATCGTGTTGGACCATGGACCTATGGTGTTTTCACGTATCGCCCGTGCCCGATAGTAGACGATTGAATCGGGCTGACTTTCGATCTGAAGTTGTAAATTTCCACTGACATCTAATGCTTCGGGTGTATCTGAAAAAACCACATCGGGTTCAAAGAAGATAAATTCACTGGATTTTTGCACCTCAATGGTATCGATAGACGCTTCATCGACAATCGCCCAATCGAGATCTATATCCAAAACATATTCCTTGACGTCATCAGTGGTTGATGGCGACACAATTGGGCCTGCGTTAATCTCTAGGTTTAAGGCTAAAGGCTCTGCCCGCGAATATTTACAATCGAAAAAATCTGTATCGGGAACACTTCGAGCAATGTTATTCGACCAAACGCTCACTTCATTTCGGTTTTCTGCCCGCACTCTAAAATAAAACGTTCGAGGACAGGAACTGTTCAGTTTGATATAACATTCTGAATCCGGCTCAGGAATTAAATCAATGGATTCACCGACACGAGGCAAAGGGTTGCCCGAAATGGTATGTTTAGCGCAGTCGGTAAATTCAGGGGATTCACTCCACACTAGGTAGTACCTTGTGGCCTCATCAACTGGTGTCCACTGTACCCGGTATTCACTTTCAACATCAGTTGCAACTGCATCAATTAATTCGGGAGCATCTAAGGGTAAGTCATAAATAGTAGCCTCATTACCCCAACGTCGATGTGCGGCGTCCGGAACGGATATCAACGTGGCTTCATCAAGAGTTAGTAAACTGTGTATGCCTTTTAAGGGCTTGCTGTTTTCTGACAGGTAAACAATTGACTGCCCTTCTCGCCGTACACTATCGCTGCCGACTCGCGCGAGTCGTTCATCCAAGAAGATTGATGATCCTGCGTTTTCAATGCCATTTAACAGCAAGTCAGAAAGATCTTCAGAGTAATCGCCTTTTACGGCTAGGTCCTTGTTTTCGAATACTGGCATTCCGATCGGAAGGTTGATCCATTCGTGATCATCCATCAAATCAAAAAATGGAGAGGCCAAGGGGAATCGCGGTGTATTAGCCTCGTCGATTAATTGCTGAGTTTTATCGCTCAGTTTTATGACCACTTTACCTTCGGTTTGCTGAAACAACGCTTCATCTGATGGCAGCACGCCCCAGAACCGTGACTGTACGAAGGTAAACCCTAATTGGGACAAACGCCATTCTTGTTTATTGTTGTCGTCGACGATTATTTCAAAACGCAAACGCTGCACTGAAGACTGCGCGTCCATTGTAAATTCTGGTGGGCTTGTTATCTCAGCCCCGTCTGTAACTTCAGCACTAGCATCATTAGAGAATAAAGCCTGCGCAACACCTAAGCTTTCAAAACTCGATATGGGAAAAATCCGGATGCCACTTAATCCCTCTCCCGCAACGAGTGCTAGGCTAGAGTCAAAAACACTCGGTGACGCTTCAGCATCTTCATCGGATAAAAACGCCTGTGTGCCGGTTACGTAAATGCCGAAAACGGATGCTGTCACTGATTCAATAATGAGGTACAACGTTGTATTTGGGTAAGGCCGTAAGCTCAGCAAGTCACCCGATTCAAGTTGTTGTTCGCTGGCAACTAAGTTCGCCTGCCAACCGTTTGCATCAATATTAAAATACGCTTCGAATAATGATTGATTTTTAACAAAGGGTAATTGCGTAACTTGTAAGGCTGTATTGACCTTGAGTTTTTTTGCCGCGCTTCCTGGGCTTCGTGCGTTGGCTAGCGTTTTTTCGACATTAGCGCTAGAGCCGCTAATATTACAAGTCACAAGGCCAGGAATTTCAAACGTTGCGGTTTGCGCGAGTTCTTCATTCGCTACCCGCACAATCCAACACCGTCGGCCACCGTTGCGAAAAAACGTATCTACCGACAGGCCGAGGGCACTTTTTTCCATTTGGTTGCGATCAGAATCCCAAGCGAGATCAATATCTTTACCGAACACATCACGGAACCGTTGCATATCATCAACAACGACTGGTGTATTGATCGGTCCGGCACTGGCATAGCCCACAAACGAGGCTATATCCATGCGTGGCAGTTTGTCCTCAACGGGAGGCTGCACCACGTCAAATACGATACCGGGTAAAGACTGCGCTTGAGCACTCATTAGGCGGCCTCTTGCTCTATCCTTTCTGCGGTCAGGGTAATCGATTCGATGGCAACGTCGGAACCCGTTGCATTCATGGATGGTGCTTCCAATTTAATCGGGCGTGCACCTAATAAATGCCAGTTTGTAACCGGGTTACGAGAACCGTCTAACAGTGTAACGGTGACTTTTTTGCCTTGATCATCTTTACCATCACGAACATCGTTCATCCATTTATACAAGTCGTTTGCGCCCATTACGCCTCGTTTTAACGTCACATCACCACACTTGGCCATGGTACTTATTTTGACGGACTCATTCGTTCTTGCATTGCCTGCACGATACTCTGCCATACCGACTTCCATCGCTAGACCAGCGACCTCTTGGAAGCCACCTTCTTTTGTTTCGCCTTTCATATCGTCCCAGGTCACTAAAAAGTTAAATTGGGATAGTAATTTTGCTGTTGCCATTTCAATTTCTCCAATCAAATATCGTATTTATTACGCCGCACTGTCGACAGTTTTTTGGCCGATTCTAAAGATAACAAACTCAGCTGGTCGTAACGGCGCGATGCCTATCAAACAAATCATGCGACCATTATCGATGTCATTTTGTGTCATAGTGCTGCGATCACAGCGTACAAAAAATGCTTCGTCTGGCGTAGCGCCCGCCAAATGATCGGACTTCCATTCGTTAAACAAAAAGTCTTGAATCGTCGAGCGAACATTAGCCCAAAGCGTTATGCCATTATTTTCGAACACGGCGAACTGGGTTCCCAGTTCTATCGAACGTTCAAGATAGGCAAAGTAACGGCGTACATTCATGTACTTCCATTCCGCATCAGAAGTGGCTGTTCGTGCGCCCCATATTCGGAAACCTCGGCCTTCGAAAAATCGAATAACGTTAATCCCATCGGGGTTCAGCACTTCCTGCTGGGCTTTGTTAATGCTAATTTCTAAGCCTTTGGCCAATCTCAACACTTCATTAGCAGGCGCTTTGTGTACCCCCCTTTCCACATCGTTACGTGCAAAGATTCCGGTAACAAAGCCACTCGGCGGTAAATAGATATCGTTTTCAGTAACTGGATCGGCAACTTCTATCCATGGGTAATACAAGCCAGCACGTGTTGTATCGATCGTTGATCGGTCTGCACGCACTTCTGAAATTAATTGATTGTTGGCTGAATCCATCACGGCTACGCGATAACGCATGCGTTCACAATGAGAAATTAATAAACGCCGCACATCTGACCCAGTATCTTCACCATCGCTATGGCTTGAACCCGGAGCCGCGACGATTGAAATTTCTTCTAGGTCTTCTAACGTTCGCAGGCCAGTTTTTGGATGATCGTCATCCCCTTCGTAATCCGCTGCGCCTAAACGCGGGCCATCCGTTCCGCCGGTTAAGAATAATCGCGTTGAGCGTTCGGCGTCTGTTGAGTCCTCGTCATTTAATCCGCTAAGAATGGTTAAGGCTGGCGATGCACTCTCACTATTAGCGAGGCTGTTCAAGTCTAAAAGGTCGGAAACGGCATCTAGCCTATTGGCCATATCCAAATTAACCATTAGTGGTACGTACAATTGCGCACGACGACTGGCAGACTCGGCTTGAAAAGCGGTGAAAAACGAAGACGAATGTTCAGCCCGGAAATTTAAATCTTCCCATGATTGCTGATCTGAAAATCGACCCAATGCCCCGGTGATGACACTAACGGTTAATAGATGGACATTTGAAAAGTCATCAAGCGCCTGAGCTTCATTTGGCGATGCGGGGTCTGCAGGAGCTAAACGGAAAGTGCTGCGTCCACCATCAACAAAACTTTCTACTTGATACAGCTCTAAGTCACCGGCTGGCGAACTGGTCTCTGTTGCTAGAACAATATCGCCATCACGGGCGCCGCGTATAATCGGAACGGTATCGTCACTTAATGGCTGCGTTGGGTCACGCGGCGTTTCGCCCAATATGTTTTCACCGGTTTTAAATATTAAGGTAACGTTAAAATTACCCGCTGCACCTTGGTGCCGCGCTTCAAAATCTATTACAGAAGGTGATGCGGTAACTTCAGCACTGCCCCGCAATGCCTCGTCGTCAACTGCACGTGCAACATAAAGTCGGCGACCGCCTTCTTCAAAATATGCGCGTACCGCCTGTGCGAGATAATTATGGGTGGTGTCTTCGGTGTCAAATTGCATTTGATCGAGGCCACCGTAAATTCTTTCGAACTCGGAAAAGCTGGTTAATAATGGTGGTTCACCAGCAGGAGGACCGAATCGTGTCGGCCCAACAAAAGCGGTTGTACTGGTACTCACGCCTTCAATGGTTTTCTGTCTGAAACTTGTTTCTTCTACAAATACTCCAGGAGCTAAATATTCTGGCATGACTCTTCCTCCGCAATTGCGCTGGTGATCCTTATGGATCTAACTATTTAAATATTACCGGTTTTATTTTTTCGTAAAATATACTAACGAGGCAAAATTAATGATGTTCGTTGGCTTCGATTAGTATCCAGGCAAGTTTACTATTTGGGTAACACACGCTATGAATACGTCCCTGTACGCTCGACCGCCGCATCCTTGCGGCAGACGGTCTTACCCAAACAGTAACCTTACCTTCTACCCTGCTAGTAATTGTTTTTTATTAAGACGCTTGAACATACAATTCTGATAAGTCCTCTGTCTTGAGAATCAAATCCCGCCCATAAACCAATTCTGCTTGTAGCTCTGAAACTTCTCCATCATCGTTATTCGGAGTCTCGGTATAAATAAGCCCTTGGCTTTGGCTCAATATGCTTGAATAATCGGGCTGTAATGCCCCATCAATAAAGTCTTGAGTCACAGGTTCGTACATCACCGTTACATCGATATCCCAAGTCCGCTGAAATAAACGCGTGCCTTCTGTTGTGGGTGGTGAGCTGCCAAACGAACTGCTAATTAAGGGGTACGGCATCATGATGGCAAACTTACCGTCTTCATCCGCCACGCCATACCAACTGAATTCATCTTCGGTTTGTACTCGCACTAATGCGTGGGCCGCTGGCTCATCGTTTGTGCGATCAATTAGTTCACCTCTTACAAACGTATGCTGGGCAGAAGGCGTTCGATTAATCGAAGAATACAAATTGAAACCTTTGGGCGCAGTGCTGGGGGAACCCGCATCGTCATCGACCAAAAACAAGCCGTCATAGGGAAGTGGTAAATCAACCAAAAGTGAAACCGGGCTAAACTGGCGGCGACTATCCACTACGTCGAGAATGAATCGTTTGGTTTCCGGCGGGCTGACGTCTTCGGCTTCTGTAGCGAAGGCTTCATATAAATACATACCCGGTACATTGTTGAAGGCATAAACCCCACTCTTCGTTCGAAACGCTGTATTCACTTGACGTAAATTTTCTATCGGCGTCAATGTCACGCGTAATCCGTCTTGTATTTGCGCATCCAAAGCGGGGTCCCAAAACCGGATACCCAGTAATGTTTTTTTCGATACGCTTTCTACAAACTGATATTGCAGCACGATTTACGCTAAGCCTCGCAATTTAGTTCGTTTACACATTTGAAACAATTCCCATTTCACTAACACGTTCCTGCACACGATCATCGTATTCACTGGGTTTCGTCTGGCTTGACTCTATCCCTACTACACGCGCGACATAGGGAATCGATAATTGATAGGCGTTCACACCTAGCACATCCCATATTCGAAAAAGGTCTTCGGTTTTTAATTCAGCGTGCATAATATCGATTGTTTCATCTAAGCGAAAAACGTTCGGTGTGGTCGAGTTCAATACAGCAGAAGGCAAGGTTGGAGTGTCTTCAATAATCCGCATAATCCAACCCGCCAATTCATATTGATAAGATGCCTCACCGCCCCACACTGTAATTAAAAAATGAAGATCTAGCGGCAACTCGGTATCCATTCGATTTCCATCGGTACCAATGCGCCCCATTGGCGTTCGATTAATACCGTTGCAATACACGCGATACATAAATAACGAGGCGCCGTTTGTAATCGCATTATTGGTAAAGTCTCGCGATGTGAACATGCGGAAATCGGCAACGATGTCGTTAAAATCCTGAGGCCGGTAACTGGACTCTAACAATCCCATCAATGATTCGCCTACAGCTCTAATCGCTCTAAAGTCGGCCATATATCAACAGTAACCTCTGATTTTTCCTTTAGCAGAAACCCAACTTACTTTCTCGTTAATCAATAACTCTCGCTTTCAAATACGCACAGCACTTCAGCCAATTCATCTGAAGTAATCTCACCAAGATCTGTTTTATCCGGAACCATTCGCCATACCGAAAAATACTGGCCCTGGGTTTCAATGCTAACGACACGTGCCTTGGGGTATTGATACAAAACATCCGGACATTGGTCAGATTGTTTTGAGTCCACAATAATTATGTTTGGCAAATCGTCTTTACCAGGATCTGTAAAGTATTCTTCTATTGTTCCGTAGTGCCCAAGCACATCTAACGTGCCATATTTACGGAATGATTCTGCGACAATCCCCTGAAGAATCTTTGGGAGTCCAAATGTTAGTATTCTTATTGGCTCCACTTTTCGCTCCTAAGGTTTTCGGAAGTGAGTATCGACTTTCGTCAAACTGTTGAACATCCGTCAAAAGGTACAAAAAGGGTTCACGGGGTATAGAAAATTGGGTACACGGTATGAATATGGGTACAGAAAAGATCTATATCTTTCGGTTCATAAGAAAGCTGTAGGATGCGGTGTTAAACCACCTGAATGTGATGCTGACGGTCTACATTTTAACCAAAACACAAGTTGGCACCTCAAGAAGTCTTTCCTATTAATAGCAACGCTCAAACCAGTGCCCAAAATGAATGTTTCGTCGAACATTTATTAGCTCGCCCAGCGATAAATATATTCATGTTTATAACTTATGGTTATTAACTCCGTTGGAAAAAGACAATCAAAAGGTATGAACCGACGGGTTTACGCGATATGAATATTTCGGCGACACTTCTCACAATATTCGTGGAGATGATCGTCTATCCTATAAGAACGACTCTCGATTGATCTTATCTCGTCGCTCTTAGAGGTAGTCTGGTGAAAAACAGTAACGGCTCAGAATGGCTTATTTGTCAGGAGCAATTCTTCTGGCGCTTTTCTACGTTTGTTATTGCATTCCTTTTCGGGCTTTTTGTCACATTGTTTACCGGCTCGGTTGCTATGGCGTCTTCCGATGACTCCAACGCTCTAAGTATTCAGCACGAATTTGACGATGAAACAGCACTTACCCAAACGATCATCTACACCCTGCCAGATAAGCCTATAGTTCTCGAAATAAATGACAAAGGAGAGAAATACCGGCGAGGCATAAGTGTTGCCAAAGTACTCTTTGGTAGAGCTAACGTGGATTGGAGAGCTTCTTTCCTGCCAATACGGCGCATGTTTTCTGCATTAGAAAGCGGCAAAGCTAACTTTGCTTATTTTGTAAAAAATGAGCGATCAGAATCCTGTTGTGTAATGAGTAAAAAACCAGCATTTTTTATGGAGTTGGGTGTTTATCAGGCCATCGGAAACCAGCCATTTACGAAACTTGAGGACCTGAAGAATAAACGCGTAATCGTCATTGAAAACTATCAATACGGCCTTGTGGGGCAATTCCTCAACGACAAAAAGAATAACATTACACTCTATACTGCGGCAGAACATATGACAGCTTTGTCTATGTTAGTCGCCGCACGTGCAGATTATATACTTGATTACCGAGTAGCAACTTCGGGCATCTATGAGGAAGCCAAAAAGCAGAGAATCGCATATGTTGTTTTGCGAAAGATCGAACTTTACATGTTACTCAGCAAGAGTTACCCCAACGCAAAAGCTGTAATGCGACGACTGGAAAGGATATATCACACGATCCCCAAAGATATACTGAATAACCCCTGCGTTGAATGTATCGCTGGAGTTAGGGATAGGGAATTGGGGGATGAGGAACAGGAGACAGAGGACAGGTGACGGGTCCCGTCACCCGTCTCCCGAACCTACTCTATTTCCTACACAGCCATCAGCACAATGACCAGTAAGGCCAATATTTCTGCAATTTCGATCAACGCACCGACACAGTCCCCCGTATAACCGCCTATACGGCTTAACCAGAAGCGCCTCCACGCAAAACACCAAGCCACCAATGCAAACGCTACTATGATCACCGTCAACGTCGAGAGACAGCACAACGACAGAAGAATAACAGCAAAGGCCATTATGACGATTTCAGCTCTCGACTCGACAAGCTGGATCCCCGACGCCATGCCTTGTGAGCTCGCATAGGTCGTTGTCGCCATATATACCACAGCCAAAAGACGAGCCCAGACGGTAGAAAGTATCAGCGCCATAGCCACATTCGTACCACTACCCAAAAACAAATCAGTCGTTAAATTACCCCAAGACCAGCCTTCGCCAAGCAAAACCTTATCAACAGGCAAGTTAATTAAGCTAAGCAAAAGACTGAATTTTAAGATCAAGGCTAGGGTAATGCTGACCGATGCCATCGGTCCTGCATGGGGATCTTTAAACACGGTCATTGTCCGCGCTCTGTCTTTGTGGGAGGCAAATGCTGCGTCTGTAGAATCGGCTAAACCGTCTAAGTGCAAAGCTCCTGTTAAAAACACCCAGAAACACAACAGTATCGATGCCGTTAAAAACGTAGGTGTTAAATCGGGAAGCCCCCACAAGATCAACACAAGAAAGCTACCGATTAACGCACCGACGACAGGGTAGAAAATAACGGAGCCTGACTTAATTTTATCGGTGACGTCTAAGGGGAATAGTCGATTAGGTATTGGCAAGCGAGTCAGCAAGGCGACCGCAAGGATGAAGGAATAGAATCGATTCATGAGCATTACTGCGGTTGCATTCTACGATGTAGAACAATTATTTGAAGGGCCAAAATTATGCGCGACCAACTTTGTTATATCACCACTATCACTATGATATACCACAAAGCGTGTGAGACTGGCGTAGGGGACATCAAAACGATTGACGTTCGACATTGGCATATTGAGCAAATAAGCTAACATCACACGGATGATTCCACCGTGCGTTACCAGCAACACGTGTTTGGATTTATGCGCGCGAAGCAACTCACTGTAGAATCGAACGACCCGTGCAAGGACATCCTTTATGGCCTCGCCGTTTGGCGGCGTATACTTGGAGGGGTCATCACTCCATGCTTGCATCTCCGACTCTGAGTCTTGCCAGATACGTTCAATTTCACAACCGTCCCAATCACCAAATGACATTTCACGAAGATCATCTTCGACAGAAAATGTAAGGTCGCTTCGCGTCACTAACGACTCTGCAAATTGCCGACAACGTTTTAACGGCGAAGAGATGACATGGTCCCACTTGTCATCGACAAAGTTACAAGCCCGCTGCATTTTTGCAAAGCCTTCAGGTAAGAGAGCAACATCGCTTGTTCCCCGAAAAATACGCCCGCCTTCGCATTCACCATGTCGAAGCAGGTCGATCGTTGTGGTTGAAAATTCATTCGTCATTGTTAAGTGCCGCGTTCACAGGTCTAGCGTTTATAGGTCTAGCGTTCAGTTATGGGAGAGGTAGATAAGGACTACTCTTCACTTACCCCAGCTTGCTCAAACGTTGCCATCGTATTATGTAACATGAGTGCATTATTAATTAACGGTACGGATACTGCTGCACCACTGCCCTCCCCTAAACGCATTCCCAAATCGAGTAAGGGTCTGGCTTCAAAATATTCTATTGCTGCTTGATGCGCGGGTTCTGCTGAACGATGAGAAAAAATGAACCACTCTTTAACGCCAGGGTTAATTTTTTCGGCAAGTAGTGCTGCTGCGGTACTAATAAAGCCGTCGATCAAACACGGGATGCCTCTCTGCGCACAGGCGATATAACTCCCCGTTAGAGCTGCAATCTCAAATCCACCAAGGCAGGCAAGTACGGATAATGGAGACTCCATTTTATCCGCATGAAGAGCAATTGCGCGTTCTATTATTTTTTGCTTATGCAGCATTCCCTCATCGTCAAGACCAGTGCCTGGACCCACACTTTTTGGGACTGGAATATCCAGAAGTACGCTGTATAAAGCCGAAGCCGATGTGGTATTACCAATCCCCATTTCACCACCGATAAAAAGATCAGCTGGAACAATGACATCTCGACCGACACCCATGGCTCGCAAGCATTCCTTTTCTGTCATTGCTGCACCTGTCGTAAAATCCTTTGTACCCGCAGCAATAACACCATCAATCACGTCGTCTTCGCTAATCAGTGGGTTGGCAACACCCATGTTTACGGCGGAAAAGTCGGCGTCGAGAGCTTTGCTGAGGACACTAATGGCGGCGCCTCCACGAACAAAATTCTCGATCATTTGTGTGGTGACAATTTGGGGAAAGGCAGAAACACCTTGAGCGCATACGCCATGGTCTGCGGCAAAAACACGGACACAGACTTTATTTATGGTGGGCTTTAGCGTTTTTTGAAATCCACAAAATTTGACGGCAAGATTTTCCAGTTCACCGAGAGAGCCAGGGGGTTTAGTTAAGGTATTCTGATATTTGATTGCGTCATCAAACCATTTTTTATCGGGTGTTTGCCCGGGTTCGCAAAACCAATGGTGTTTATTGTTGATATCGCCCTCGGAGCTAACACCGTCAGAATTAACACCGTATAAACGGCCACCCTCCAAACTATCGTTCATATTAAGCCCCTTTTAAATTTAGCGGTAAACCCGCCACTATAAGATTTACACGGTCGCATATTTTTGCAAGAGATTGATGCAGCCACCCACTTTGATCAACAAATTGACGAGACAGCGCACCTAGCGGAACAATTCCGGAACCGACTTCATTGCTGACGATAAAAATATCGCTATTTAATGTTGGTAAGACTTCTAGAAATGCGTTTTTTTCTTCTTCGAATACATCTTGCATTAAGCAGTTAGTCAGCCATAGCGTCAAACAATCGATAACGATGGCCTTATCTTTACAGTCGACACTGCTAATGGCCTCCGCTAGCTTGACCGGCTCTTCAATTAAGGTCCACTGGTCTCCGCGAGACCTCTGGTGCAAAGCTATACGCTGAGCCATCTCATCATCACCGGCACCGCCAGTAGCGATGTAAATTAATTGTTTACCGGTCGCGCGCGCTTGATCTTCCGCGAATTGACTTTTGCCGCTGCGTGCACCACCCAAGACTAGTTCTTTCATACAATTTTCACACTCGCAGTTTGTCTTTTATTACGCTACTACTTATTGAGCTGTTTATCACGCTTTCAGAATGCTAATCATTGATTTATTTTTCACGTTGTATCGAAGCCGAGGAATATTTTTGACTTTGAATAAGCGATTCAATTTTCTCAATATCAATATGCTCTTTAACTATTTTTGCAACGCGATCTATTTGCTTTTCTCGCTCTAAACGAATATCAACGATCTTCTCGGATTGAATCCCAGCCCATTGCAATAACTGCTGACCCGCACCAGGCTCGTCAAACAAACCGTGCAAATAACAACCAAATATCTGCGAGTCGTCACTGAGATAGCCGTCCCGAGTGCCATCTTCATATTCAATGGCTAAAGCTAAATCATTGTGCTCTGGGTTCAGTTTGTCAGGGGCCTCTGCTCCATCACAAAGGACGCTCACGCCATGGTGAATTTCGTAACCACTTATTGTTTCAGATTGGCCATCTAAGCTCAGAACGCCTCTCTTTCGCACAAGCTTTTTCTCGCGTTCAAAAACGGTCGCAATTGGAATGAAGCCCAGAGCAGGTGTCTTTACTGATTTTGATTCGACGCCCTCTTCATCACAAATACTTCTTCCTAACATTTGGTAACCGCCACAAATCCCAATAATTTTTCCACCATAGCGCAAGTGTTTTTGTAAATAATCAACCCAGCCATTGTCCCTTAGCCAAGCCAGATCATTGATCACGCTTTTGCTTCCTGGCAAGACAATCAGATCACATGCCGGTGGGCTTTGGTTTGTTTTGACATAGACTAGGTCCACAGCGGGGTTTTGCCTTAATGCATCAAGGTCAGTGTGGTTACTAATACGCGGAAAAGCTGGCACAACAACTTTCAACAACTCTTGTGAGCTGTCTGTGCACTGTTGATTATCAACCGCGTCTTCGGCCTCTAGATAGAATTCATGCAAATATGGTAACACGCCCAAAACCGGCTTTCCGGTACGTTCTTCCAACCATTTTAAGCCAGACTCTAACAGTGCAATATCGCCACGAAATTTGTTAATAACGAAACCTATAACACGGTTTTTTTCTGTGGAGGAAAGAAGTTCAAGAGTGCCCACTAGGTGTGCAAAAACGCCCCCTTTATCGATATCGGCAACCAATATAACAGGGCAATCTACGGCTTCAGCAAACCCCATATTGGCGATATCATTTTTACGTAAATTTATTTCAGCTGGACTGCCAGCACCTTCAACAATAACAACGTCGTACTGTTCACGTAAGCGCTGATGAGAAGCCAAGACGGCTGTTTTTGCCTTTGGCTTAAAATCGTGGAATTCTTGGGCGTTCATGTTGGTTTTGACTTGCCCATGAATAATAATCTGCGCCCCAGTATCACTCGATGGCTTTATTAATACAGGATTCATATCTGTATGAGCTTCTAAGCCACAGGCTTGCGCCTGAACAGCTTGTGCGCGCCCTATTTCGCCACCGTCTTCCGTTACCGCGCTATTAAGCGCCATATTTTGTGGTTTAAACGGAGCAACGTTTACACCTAGATCAAGTAATACTCGACATAAGCCGGTTACAACGGTGCTTTTACCTGCATCGGAGGTTGTGCCTTGCACCATTAAGGTTATGTTCTTCATTCTAAAACCAAGCAAATTATACGGATGGAGTGGTAAGGCCTTGTGACAAAAAAATCATCAGAAATCAACGCCTTTACGCGCTTTTATACCCGCTTTAAAAGCGTGCTTAATTTCTTTAACTTCAGAAACTGTATCCATTATTTCTCTTAGCGCTGAACCACCACCACGACCTGTCACAACAACACTTTGCTCTTTTGGTCGGTCGGCTAGTGCATTTATGACCATGGATTCATCTAAATACTTGAAAGCAAGCATGTAGGTGAGCTCATCAAGCACAACCAAATGATAACTTTCATCTTTAAGTATTGGCTCAATAAACTCCCAGGTTTTTTCTGCAGCCGAGATATCACCGGATCGGTCTTGAGAATCCCATGTAAACCCCGTACCCATTTGGTAGAAGCTCACGTCGGGACAGACATCTCGCAAATAGATTTCTTCACCAGACAGTTGTTCACCTTTAATAAACTGCACCACTGCCACTTTATATCCATAGCCTAGAGCCCTCATGACCATGCCGAAGGCAGAGCTGGATTTACCTTTCCCATCACCAGTTAAAAGAATAGCAACTCCACGTTCCATGGAGGCTTTCTCTATATTCTGATCAACGTTGGTTTTCTGTTTTTCCATAGCGGCTTTATGCTTTCGATCCTTTTTGCTCATATCATAGGAGTTCGTAGCGACCTTATCGTCTTGATTTGTGACTTCTTTCTTTGTCATATCAAAATCCAAATTGTTTCTTATTTGCCCAACGGAAACTCTGTTTCGATGCGGGAACATTATGAATAGCGAGACAGTACTCTCTCAGCAGATCAATATTAATTAAACATTAAAATCAGGAAGGTCATTGACGTCTATAAGCCCAAAGCGCAGTCAAAACCACGTCGAGCTGTAAGGAAGGGTCTACAAGGAAGAATCGTAAGACGAATCAGCCCCAGATGGCGGCCCTCCGCTCCATCAACGAACTCGCATTAGGCTGGTATCGGACTCACTGTCGACGGATTGTCGATAATTTACCGTTGCGGGGGCAGCGTTGGTTTTTCACCAATCTTCCCATTTAACTCTTATTTACTCAGTTCAATGGGCTATCAGCCCTTCAACACTCGACATAATCGAGTGAAAGCGGGTTTGAAATAGCCTATTTGGCTTTCAGATCAGCGACTTGCATACCGTAAAGTAACGTTCGATAAAGAAATCGCTATCTGAGCAAATTTTAAGCTAAAGCAGTTTGTCGCCTATTCTCTAGTTTTACGCAGCTAAACCTATGCTCAACCGGGTATTTGCGAATAAGGTACATGAAAATAGCTTAGCAGAGCACCATATGCTGGCCGCACTGTATGAGGTAGTCGTAGTGATGTCAATGGTCCAAATAACAGACGAATCATTGAAAAAATGCCGTTGCTAACGCAACGGCGCAGGAGGAATAAACCATGAGATTTCCTAAACAGGGTGTGCATTAGCCCTACTATTAAGACGAAACATAATCAGTTTTCCTCATTAGACCAAAGCTATCGAGGTTCACGATCAAAATTTAATTGGAGTATATGACCTGGAGTTGGAACGCTAATGAAAAATACGAAGACCAGTCCCGTTCATTCTGATAACTAATTGCAGGAGCAATAGTAAAAAACATCCAGTCGCGATAAATCCGTTTTTTATAGGCTATTTGAACAAAGTATTCCTCTATTCTTTCCGCTGTTTGATTATCCCCTAAAGCCCCTATTTTGTATTCAATGACGACTTTTTCATTTACCAACTGATTAAGTTGTATTGACTGATAAGCTTCGTGCAAAGATTGCTTTCTCGTATATTTATATCGACTGATACTCTTGAACGAAAACATCTCATTGATAGGATGCAACAGGCTCAAACGCAGAGAGGGTTTTGCTCCTTCTCTAGCAAAGTAAGGCAGTTCTAGCTTCGTTTTTAATTCCCAAGATTCAGAGAGTAACGTTCGTTTCCTGAGTCGAACACGCGTAAATAAATCAACAGGAAAATTAAGTCGCGTACCAACATCTATTGACGGCTGCCATTCGTATTTTTTTCCTTTTTTTACATATTCTAAACCTGCAATTGCCCGATCAGAAGGAAGGTTTTCGTCACCGACACTCCCACTTCGTTCATTTTCTCGTAACGAATAATCATCCTCCGGATCCGATTCAAAAATTAGTTTAAAACGTTCTTTTGAATGCGGCAAATCGACTTTAGCTCGCAACCGCACACTGGATTCAGTCTCCCCGCCTTCACCAAATTCAGAATCTATTTTTAACACCAAGTATCCTTGGTTAAGCCCCGGGTTTTCTGACCGTTTGTTCGATAAAAGACGGTCTAACGCTTCATTCAAATCGACAAACTGATCGGTGATAAAGACATGCTGACGATCAAGAAAATTGCTAGCCTGCTCGGGTTTAGGAGACGCTATTGCTGAATTGGAACCTTCGAGAGCAAGCGGCTCGTTATGAGCGGCTTTAACATCTTCAGACAGCGCTTGCCTTACCGTTAATAAGCTACTCAACAGTATCAAAACAAAACAAACGCGAAAGAAAAAGCCTAAAGACAAAAACCTTAAATGAAACAGGCCTTTATAGGGAGGTAAATCCGAGATCGACAAAAATTTTACCTGATGGAATATCATATGGAACGACAAATCTAGGCATACCAGTCAACGATATCTGATCATAGTCATCAGCAAGAAATGTTGCCGGGCGCGCCAGTGAAAAATTAAACCCGCGTTCAGCCAGCAATGCTTTGGCTACGCCGGTTACGATGTTAGTCATCTCCCCCGCAACATCAAGTGCAATAACATTCACCTGATCCAAGTTTTCACGTAAAAGAATCTCAGTAACATTTATTAACGCTGAGGAAGTGAACGATATACACAACTGCCCTTTTAGAGTGGCACACTCCATAGGCATGACACTGGCGATATCACCAAGAGGGGCTGCATCACTATATGCATACGATTGCTGAGGTATAGCATCCAAACCAACCATATCACCAAAAACTTGCTTAACCCCCTCTAGAAACGGGCCAATAAATTCGGTGTCCAAGTGATAACTGTTGCCACTGATGCCTGCTTGCATTGAATACCTTTTGGGTGAGTACGCCCACGACTCTCTTTATATCATAGTGCCTCAAACTCATCGCTTCCAATAAAGTCACTATACGAAGCTAAAGTCTTTACAGACAACTCAAATACGTCAGCCTCCAACCAAAAAGAGTGCTAACTGTACGTATTCAGTTGTATTTTTGTAAGATCGCTCTCCTGCTAAATTGTCAGTTTTCATCCCCGTTAACTTGTTCGTACGATAGTGCAGCACGCAGGTAAAAACACCACCTTCGATCAATTCGATACCTGCAAACAAAACGGTAACGAAAACGCTGAAAAATTACCACTTTCTATCTTGACACCTAAAACAACATCTGAATATTTTCTGGGCAATGTGACACAGATCACTAAAACTGGCATTTTTGAGTATTTATCACCATTTTCCGTCACTTACCTGTCGAAATTCGTTACAATGCTTCGATCAAACAGGCGTTTGGGTGATTAGTAACATCGACAAAAATAGAAGGTAAAAATGATGTTGGCGCTATTTAGTAAAAAACAAAAAAAGATCAGGGAGAGTACTGAAATATCGGATGATGCTGCGAATGCAATCACAATACAAACTATTCTTGAACCCGTTCAAGATGAAGATTCGATGAAAAAAACAATCGCAGACAAATTGAGAAAATACCGCCCTATTGAGCGCGATGCCAACTTCACGGGCCCTAAATATTATCGCTAGGTCTTTCGACCTAGCTATCATTTCAAATTAGTGGTTTCGTTGTCGCCTAATTTATCATTTATCTAACACCTCTTTCTCTATACAAAAACGCCTGAGCTCCAAAATTCTCTAGTTGTTCCATCGCTAGTGCCCCATTTTGCTTTCCCTTCACAGTCCTTATAACTATGCTGTATTTGTACCCATAGATTATTGAGGGTTGTGTATGGACATTGATGGCGAAATGCGTGTCGAAATTCTTGATGCCTTTCTCGATTTATCGCTAGAAATTGAAACTGCTCTCGACGGTCTCAATAGCGGTGAAGAAGAAGACGAACAAGATATTAACGCTCTTTTTCGTGCAGTCCATACGATAAAAGGAAATGCTGCTATCGTCGGATTAGAATCCGTCATGCACTTCACCCACAGCATCGAAGAAGTTATCGAGTCAATACGCATGAAGCGCTTTGTAGCTTCTCACGCAGTTATCGATGTGATTCAGCTAGGTATAGACCGCCTTCGGGATATCCATCAAAGAGATCTTTTTGACCAATCTTATGGCAACCTCCAAGAAGAGGAATTGATCGCACTCTATACCAATTTGTCACTAACCAAAGGAGACGAAGCGGACCAGGAAAGTCATAAAATTTTGAGGTTAGTTGGTGTTGGATTCGCCCATGATGCTGAGCCTGACGCATCCGATTCCACTGCAGACCTATTACTTTACGATAGTTCAGCGTCATCACCAGACCACAGCAAGCAAGCTTTTGACCTTTTATTCTTTAGAGAACTCTCCCAACAAACCGACCAACATTGCATCTATTGGGAGGGCCGAACGGAACAATCCCACGACTGGGCTCAAAAATTAAACGCCATAAACGGCTCGCCAGTGGATATTAATCAGTTATCCGCCGCTGTCTATCTACACGATATTGGCATGTCATTTATCCCCCACCATATATTGGAAAAAAAAGAACGCCTGACCATTGATGAGCTTGCTCAAATGCGACAGCACTCGGTATGGGGCTATAACTATTTGATTCGTATTGAAGGTTGGGCTCCGGCTGCGTCAATGATTTTGGAGCATCATGAGCGCATCGACGGCAAAGGCTACCCTATCGGTATCGATGACAAGGTCATTCATGACGGAGCCAAAATTCTCGCGATTATTGACTCGTTCTTCTCAATTTTAAATGGTCGAGCAGACCGTGAAAAACGCAAAACAGTCGTTAGGGCAATGTCTGAAATCAACTCCAGAGTAGGCACTCAATTTGACCAAGAATGGGTAAAAGCCTTTAATGAGGTAGTCAGGAATGAACTGAAGGAAGGAACGCTTTAACCCATTAAAATCAACGGGTTAAAGCGCTTAGTTAATTTAGGTATTACTCTATTATTGCCTAATCTCCATCAGTTCCCCCCCCCCCTGTTCTCGCAGGTTCGCGCATTGTTACAAACTCCTCTGCCGAAGTCGGATGAATACCAATAGTGTCATCAAAGTCCTGCTTTGTTGCACCTGCTTTCATCGCAATTGCCACACCTTGAATAATCTCTCCGGCATCCGGACCGACCATATGCACACCAACAACCTTGTCGTTACTGCGATCAACAATCAGCTTCATCAAGGTTCGATGGTCTGAGCCACTCATGGTATTTTTGAGTGGCTTAAATTTACTGGTATATACCGCATACGGGATGTTGGCTTGCTCAACTTCTTGCTCGGTCAACCCTACGGTTGCAATATTGGGCTGGCAAAAAACCGCTGTCGCGATGTTTTTGTAGTTCATGTCGATTGTTTGGCCGTCAAACAAATGCCGAGCCAATGCCATACCTTCAGCCAAGGCAACTGGAGTTAAGCTCATTCGCCCAACGACATCGCCCAAGGCATAAATACTGGGTTCAGCAGTTTGGAATTCATTGTTCACTTCGATGAGGCCATTTTTACCTAAAGAGACGGCTGTATTCTCAAGTCCCAAACCATCTACTTTAGGCACCCGCCCGGTAGCACTAAATACTGTGTCGACTTCTCTCGTTTCACCATTTTTGAAGAATACCTTTAAACTGCCGTCGCTATTTTTCTCGATTTTTTCTATGTCGGAGTTAAATGTAAGTTTAACCCCACTTTTGGCAACTTCTTCGGCCACAAATTGACGCACTTCCTCGTCAAATCCGCGTAAGAATAAAGGGCCTCGATAACTCAGCTCGGTCTCCGCTCCCAAGCCCTGAAAAATCCCCGCAAACTCAACGGCAATATAACCTCCGCCCTGCACTAATATACGCTTGGGAAAAGACTCCAAGCTAAAGACCTCATTCGAGTCGATGGTGTATTCGCTTCCAGGAAACTGCGGTTTACGCGGCCAGCCACCAACCGCGATTAAAATAGATTTCGCGCTATAGTGTTTGCCGTTCACAGAGACCGTATGTGCATCAACTATCACGGCTCGACCATCGATAACTTCAACGCCTGCATTATCGAGTATTGAACCGTATATGCCGTTAAGGCGCGAAATCTCGGCTGTTTTGTTGTCACGCAAAGTCGCCCAATCGAAAACCGGATTTTCCGCTTCCCAACCAAAGCCCCGAGCGTCTTTGAGCATCTTTGAAAATTCTGAACTGTAGACAAAAAGTTTTTTGGGTACGCAGCCTACGTTGACACAAGTACCACCGAGATAACGCTCTTCGGCAACGGCAACTTTTGCGCCTAACGTGGAAGCAATTCGGCTTGCACGGACGCCTCCAGAACCAGCACCAATTACAAAAAGATCGTAATCGTATTCCACATATCCTCCTCAGGATTAAATTGAATTAATACGGTAAATGAGTACGCTATGACTGCGTGATGAATAAAGTGTTTAGATGAATTTGGAACAAGCTAGTGCCTATCTAGAAATGGCTCGTCGCGAGGGGAAATAAAAATACTCAGATTTTCACCACTACATGTGGGCGTTTGCTTATTGCAAATAATGTCATGTAGTTGTGCAAAGAAGAGAGTTTATATTTTTCCGTAGCAGAGTCCTATTTCTGGATGGGCACTAGCTAATGCCTATCGGAAAAAGAAAGTCGGCTTAAGAACCGTTAGGGCTCTTCACTCGACAACCTAGGTAAGACTCGTTTGTTCAGGCGATGACGATTGGCGCTACACTTCAATTTTTATATTGGGGCGGCCATCGTCATCTTTACGGCGCCCATCACCGTCACGCATGTCATAAATGGGGCGTGACTCACCCTTTTTATTACGACGATCGCGACTTCCCCGACGATCCTTGGTCACAATATAGGATTGACCGGACTTGTCGTCGGTAGGCGTTTCGACATCACTCGATTCTTTTACCCGCTCTGCCCCCGGTTTTGCCGTAAGCGGGCGGTATGTTGGTCGGATACTATCCACCATCCCCTACACCTCTTTAAATCACTCTATTTTAAAAATGAACGAGTCCTGCGGCGACCAACACTATCTTGCTGTTATCGAAGGTCAACTCCGTCAGAATAACATGAGACCGACGCATAAAAAGTCGATTTTGAAGCCGTTCATCTAGAGTTATCGGCCAATTAGTCGGAACTTTTATACCAATTCAATTTTTTGTGAAGTGACACCACGTCACCAATAATCAACAAAGTCGGAGCATGTATGCCTTTACCTTCGATAGAACTCGCTAAATCTTCTAAATTTGAGATATGAACACGCTGCGTTGGTAATGTGCCCTTTTCAATTAATGCCGCTGGAGTTGTTGGTTTTTTACCGTGTTTAATGAGGTTTTCACAAATTTTCGGAAGTCCCTTTAGGCCCATGTAAAAAACAAGTGTTTGCTTGTCGTTAACAAACTCTTCCCAGGGGTAATCGGCTTCGCCCGTTTTTAAATGTCCAGTGATAAACCGTACAGACTGTGAAAAATCACGATGCGTAAGCGGTATTCCTGAGTAACTCGCACAACCTGAAGCAGCTGTTATTCCCGGAACGACCTGAAACGGTATGTTGTGCTCGGCCAGTAAATCAATCTCTTCTCCGCCGCGACCAAATATAAACGGATCACCACCTTTTAAGCGCAAAACACGCTTACCTTTTTGCGCATATTCCAATAAAAGCTGGTTAATTTCTTGCTGTGGTACTGCATGTTCGTCGCGTTTTTTACCGACATAAATACGATCAGCGTCACGACGCACCATATCGAGGATTGGGCCAGAGACTAAACGGTCGTATAAAACAACTTCAGCTTTTTGCATTAACCGAAGCGCTTTAAAGGTCAATAAATCCGGATCGCCGGGGCCTGCGCCAACCAAATAAACCTCGCCATGGGATTCTACGTCTTTAGCGTCTATTTTTTCCTGTAAGCGTTCGCGTGCTAGTACTGAATTTCCGCTTAATACGTTTTCTGCAATGTCGCCATTTAATACGGTTTCCCAAAATCGACGTCGGTCAACGTCAGCAGGAAAATTATCTTTAACTTGCTGACGAAAGTCACTGGCCATTTTCGCTAAATCGCCATAGGCAGCTGGGATATTACTTTCTAATTCCGTTCGCAGGCGTCGCGCCAACACGGGTGATTCCCCGCCACTGGTAACACCAATAATCAAGGGGCTCCGATCAATAATCGCAGGCATAATAACGCTGCAAACTGCAGGATTATCGACAACGTTAACCGGCAGTTTCCGCGCATGACAATCTTCCGCTACACGCTCATTCAAAACATTATCGTTTGTAGCTGAAATCACCAGAACCTTTTCGTCAAGATAGGCAACGTCATATTGCTCTGCATAGTAGGCACCGCCACTATCCTTCACAATTTCAAGCAACTCTGAATCAACATCAGGCGACAAAACAAAAATCTTTGCTTGAGCCTTTTGCAACAAGCGAGCTTTTCTCGTGGCGATCGCGCCACCGCCAATGAGTAAACATGGCTTTCGTTTTAAATCAAAAAAAAGCGGTAAAAATTCCATAGCTTAGCTCTCTACTTGCCTATCCTCACCAATTGAAATTAAGACGCTACAGCCATAACGGTTTTCCCACCCATATAGGCCTGCAATGCAGATGGTATAGCAACTGAGCCGTCTTCTTGTTGGTAGTTTTCTAAAATAGCCACCAAGGTCCGACCTACCGCCAAACCCGAACCATTTACAGTGTGAAGCAACGCAGGTTTTCCGGTTTCTTGGCTACGATAACGCGCCTTCATTCGACGCGCCTGAAAGTCGCCAAAATTACTGCACGACGAAATTTCACGGTACGTTGCTTGCGAAGGCAACCAAACTTCTAAGTCATAGGTTTTATGAGCTGAGAAGCCTATGTCCCCACCACACAATATAACTTTACGATACGGTAATTCTAACTTTTGCAGAATTGCCTCTGCATTCTGCGTTAAATCTTCAAGTGCTTGATTTGAGTTTTCTGGCAAGACAAATTGAACCAGTTCAACCTTTTCGAATTGATGCTGACGAATCATTCCCCGCGTGTCACGACCAGCAGAACCGGCTTCAGAACGGAAACACGGTGTATGAGCCGTAAATTTAATCGGTAAGTTTTTTTCGTCAACGATTTCGTTGCGCAAGATGTTGGTGACGGGAACTTCTGCGGTAGGAATTAAGTAAAGTTCGCGATCTTCGCGCAACTTAAACAAGTCCTCTTCAAATTTGGGTAATTGGCCCGTTCCAAAAAGTGAATCTTTATTGACGATGTACGGTACATTCAGCTCTTCGTAGCCATGCTCGTCACCATGCGTATCCAGCATCAATTGAATGAGTGCCCGATGAAGCTTAGCGATGTCTCTACGCATTAAAGCGAAGCGTGAGCCAGTGAGCTTTGCTGCAGTTTCAAAATCCAGTCCGCCTATGCCCTCACCAACATCAACATGATCTTTTACGTCAAAGCTATAGGTTTTTGGCTCACCCCATTTAAGCACTTCAACGTTATCATCTTCACTCGCGCCGGCCGGAACATCGTCAGACACTACGTTTGGTATGGCTGTGACGATCGCTTCTATTTCATTTTGTACTTCTGTAAGTCGCTGCTTGGCTTCATTGCTCGATGACTTAAGGTTATCAACCTCTTTTAACAATGGCGCTATATCCCCGCCAGAAGCTTTAACTTTGCCAATTTTTTTTGCGCTTTGTTTTTGTTGGTTCTGTAAAGATTCTGACTCTGACTGTAGGGCTTTTCGCTGAGTCTCCAACTGCTCTATTTTATTTGTGTCGAGCGTATAACCACGTTTTTGTAAGTTGGCTGCAACAGTTTCGAGTTCTGAACGAAGAAGTTTCGGGTCTAGCATAAGGTTCCCACTTTAATCCTAAAGTATTTTGTTAATTAAATTGTATCCTGCAAATGCTGCGACTATACAAGCCGAAACACTGCTGAGCATATAGATCAACGCCAATTTCAACTGTCCCGCCTGCAATAACTGCAACGATTCTAGCGAGAAAGTTGAAAACGTTGTAAAAGCGCCAAAAAAACCAACCATTAATATTTGGCGCCAAATTGATGGTAAAACGGCTTTTTCAGTGATGAGTACAAACAACATCGCCAAGCACATAGATCCCAGCACATTGACCGTTAAAGTCGCGATGGGAAATTTACCTGCTTGAGTGGGTAGCGCCAAAGCAATGCCGTAACGGCACATTGCACCAACACTTCCGCCTAAAGCCACAGCTAGCCAATGCATGATCACCCTTGAGATTGCTTGTTCAGCGCACGAAGCCGCTTCAGTTTTTCTGAAATTTTAATTTCTAAGCCTCTTTCGACCGGTTCGTAATAAACTCGCCCTTCCATCTCATCGGGAAAGTACGATTCACCAGCAGCAAAGCCGCCCTCTTCTGAATGTGCGTAACGGTAATCTTTACCATAATCCATCCCTTTCATTAATGACGTCGGCGCATTACGTAAATGCATGGGAACGTCATAACTCGGTAGGGACTGAATTTCACTGCGGGCTTTTTTGAAGGCATTATACACGGCGTTACTTTTGGGAGCGCAAGCCAAATAGACTACAGCTTGTGCTATTGATAGCTCCCCCTCTGGGCTGCCTAAACGCTCTTGCGCTTCCCAAGCATTAATCGCTAGCGCCAAACCGCGAGGGTCGGCATTGCCGATATCTTCACTGGCAATACGTACGACGCGTCGTGCCAAATATAGAGGATCGCAACCCCCGTCCAACATACGCATCATCCAGTATAAGGCAGCATCAGGATCGCTCCCTCTTACAGACTTATGTAAGGCAGAAATTTGCTCATAAAATAGGTCGCCGCCTTTGTCAAAGCGCCGAACATCACCAACCAGTATTTGGGCGATTACCGTTTCGGACAAGCTATCGCCATCATCTAAAAGGTCACAGCCAATTTCCAGTAAATTGAGAGACCGACGAGCATCACCATCACCTGCGACCACTAAAGCGCGCATTTCGTTTTCTGCGACTGTGATATTGCGAAGCCCTAAACCAAACTTTTCGTCGTTTAACGCGCGGATTAACACTTTCTGAAGCTGGTCCTCAGAAAAGCTCTTGAGGACATACACTCTGCAACGCGACAACAGAGCATTATTGACCTCAAACGAGGGATTTTCTGTCGTTGCTCCAACAAAGACAACGGTGCCATCTTCAACAAAGGGCAAGAAAGCATCTTGCTGCGCTTTGTTAAAACGGTGTACTTCATCAATAAATAATATGGTCTTACTGCCGTAGGTGCTCTGATGGAGCTTAGCTTCTTCTATCGCTGCCCGAATATCTTTCACGCCGGATAAAACTGCAGAGATGGCGATGAAATGAGCTTCTATTTCATTCGCGAGTAATTTCGCCAAGGTGGTTTTACCCACCCCAGGTGGCCCCCATAAAATCATGGAGTGGATCTGCCCCCGCTCTATCGACAGGCGTAGAGGTTTACCGGCACCCAGCAAATGATCTTGCCCAATATATTCGTTAAGATTTTGGGGGCGCATACGTGCAGCCAAGGGCTGCCCCATATCGACATCTTGCTCAAAAAGATCAGCCATCGATGATAATGTCTGTGCCTTTGGGCGGCTCGAAATCAAACGCGCTATCCTCAATCCGAGGATTATTTTTTTGCTGTGAAATTAAAATTTCAACTTTTTGGCCGAGCTTATCGATAAAGGACATTTCGAAAAGTAAGTTGTCTTTCGATTTTCTCGAAAAAACAAACACTAATGATTCAAATGCTCCTTCACCTGCGCCTTTCTCAGTAAGTGTATAGGTCCGTATTTTTTTACTTTGCTTCAACTCAACGTCATAGTTTTTATCGATTAAGGTGACGTCTCCACTGATCAACGAAGCTGGAGTTCCCGAAAGAGAATCTTGCGCATGTACTGTCATTTGCTCTAAATCAGGATCATAAACTTTCAAAGAACCGGGAGAGCCAATGATCATTTGTTCATACGGCGGCGAAACATGCCAAAGAAAATAACCCGGACGCTTTATGATGAAGTTACCTTCAGAGGTTTGAATACTTGCGTCATCGTTTTTTCCTGCGTCTCCACTACTGTTAAACTCTTCAGAATCAATTATTCGCTGTGTAAAATGTCCAGTCATTGTTTCTACAGATAACAATGCTTCGGAAAAAGACTCCACCGCCTTTTTATCTGCATAAATTTGCCCCGACCATAAGATGCAAAAGAGTAAGGGGAAAAATAACTTCATAGTTGGTCCTATTAATCGTTCTTTTTAATCACTTAGGTTTGTTATTCGTACTGATGTTTTTCACGAAAATTCGAGGGTCTAGCGAGCCGGTACAAGTATATCTCGACTGCCATTATTCCCCATCTCGGACACAACACCCGACCGCTCCATTTGCTCGATCAATCGTGCCGCTCGGTTATATCCCACCCGCAACTTGCGTTGAACAGAAGAAATGCTGGCCTTTCGCGTTTCAAGAACAAAAGCAACGGCCTCATCGTACAAGGGATCCGATTCATCATCTTTATCACTGGATTCGTCGTCAAATCCAGGCACAGGAATTGAGTCAACACTCTCGCTAAAAATAGCGTCTATATAGTCTGGTTTACCACGCTTTTTCCAATCTGCGACAACCTTATGAACCTCGTGATCATCAACGAAAGCACCATGCACACGAGTTGTTACTCCAGAGCCTGGTGGTAAATAGAGCATATCGCCATGCCCCAACAATTGTTCTGCACCGCCTTGATCGAGAATCGTTCGTGAATCGATTTTGGACGATACTTGAAAAGCAATTCTTGTGGGGACATTCGCTTTAATGAGACCCGTAATCACATCAACCGACGGTCTCTGTGTAGCAAGAATCAAATGAATACCCGCAGCACGCGCTTTTTGGGCAATACGCGCGATCAATTGTTCTACTTTTTTACCGACAATCATCATCATGTCCGCAAACTCATCGATCACAATGACAATACACGGCATGGATTCCAGGTGTGGCGCTTCCTGATTTGGCATTTCAATCACGCCATCATCTTCCGGAACCCATATCGGATCGGATATGGGCTCACCCGCTTTCGCAGCATCTTTCACTTTTTTATTGAAGCCCGCCAAATTGCGCACTCCTAGCGCCGCCATTAATTTGTATCGACGCTCCATTTCACCAACACACCAACGAAGTGCCGTTGCGGCGTCTTTCATATCGGTAATCACTGGCGTTAAAAGATGAGGAATTCCTTCGTAAACCGATAATTCTAACATCTTGGGATCAACCAAAATCATTCGAACGTCTTCGGGTGACGATTTATAAAGCATGCTCACTAACATTGAGTTCACGCCCACTGACTTACCGGATCCGGTTGTTCCGGCTACCAACAAGTGCGGCATTTTAGCCAAATCTGCCACTATCGGCTGACCGGATATATCGTGTCCGAGCGCTAATGCGAGTGGCGATTTGTTGTTTTCATACACCTCCGATGCAATAACTTCACTCAAGCGAACCATTTCGCGATATTCATTAGGGATCTCAATGCCCACTACTGACTTTCCTTGAATAACTTCAACCACGCGAACGCTGATCACCGCCATCGAGCGGGCCAAATCTTTGGCCAAATTGGTTATCTTGCTGACCTTAACGCCCGCTGCTGGTTGGATTTCAAAGCGGGTTACTACTGGCCCGGGCAATACAGCCACTACTTCAGCAATGACACCAAAGTCTTTTAGTTTCAATTCCAATACGCGTGACATCGCCTCTAAAGCATCAGCGGAATATCCTTTATCACTCTGCTCGTCAGCTGGATCTAACAAGTTAATAGCAGGAAGTTCGCCTACCGGGGCGTCATCAAATTCCAAAGCTTGCTGCTTTTCTTTCTGCACTCGCGTGCTAATTTTTGGCTTTTGTTTCACCGGTTCAATAGTCGGAGGGATTCTCGCTTCTTGGCGCTTTATTTCGACCTTTACGGCTTCTCTTCGCTCTTGCACTACCTGCTTAATTTGCCTTTTCTCTTGCCATTTTGAACGCCAAACAATGAACCGCTGCTTAAGATAATGACCTAACCAGATAACACTCGCACCAATCGAGTCCATTACCGCAAACCACGATATTTCGACAAAGACGGTTAAACCGAATAAAAACAGGGCCAGCAATAAGAAGCTTCCCCCCATGTATCCAAATGAACTGTCTACAGCTGTTGCGGTTGAAAGGCCTAAATAACCGCCATTTGAAAACGGCAAAGACGAGCTCGTGTCGCCATATTGCATGACGGCGATTCCTGTGGCCGAAACCATAACCAATATGAAGCCTATGCTTTTAAGCCCAATCATCAAGGGATCAAAACTGTCACGAGTACGATTACGTATTTGCTGCCAAACTTGAAATACAAGCATCAACGGAAATAGAAAAGCCAATTGCCCAAAAATGGAGAAAAACACATCCGATAACCATGCACCAGCGGGACCCGCTGCATTTTCAATGTCGCCGCCCGTGCCGGTATTAGACCACCCGGGATCATTCGAGCTGTAAGAAAACAGTGCCAAAATCAAATATGCACTCAAAGCCACCAAGCCAATAAGAATCCCTTCTTTTAGGATCTTACCGCCGATGGTGACCGCTTTTTGAGCAGTTTCGAGTTCTTTCGCCGCCTTTTTAGACATTCCTAACCTTTGGTTATTACTTTCACTAAATTTGGTAAGTTTTATACAATTACAATAAAACTCTATTAAGTTCGCGATTTACCAATCTAGCATGCGATTTTAATAGATTAGGCCTAGCGCCATTTACACACTGACAGCCCGTAAAACCGGGTAGTTTACCCCAGCCAACTAGCCAGTGTCGATCCTGTAAGTTTCCAAATTTATAGGGCCCGAAAGTTGTAACTTTGCCAATAGCTATCGAATGGATAGCAGCTTTTGCGTAGCGTAAATTAAGCTAATCACCTATCATTCACGCAATTAAAAAAACACACTAAAATTCGAATCATAATATTTTACTCCAACAGGACAGCCAACTAACCATGAGCGACGCCATACACCACCAATTGATCATCTTAGGCTCGGGACCAGCGGGATACACCGCAGCCATTTACGCAGCAAGGGCCAACCTTAACCCTGTCGTGATAACCGGTATGCAACAAGGTGGTCAGCTTACAACCACAACCGAGGTGGAGAATTGGCCAGGTGGTATTGCTGAGCTTCAGGGTCCTGACCTTATGGTTCAGATGCAACAACATGCAGAGCGCTTCGACACAAAAGTTCTTTTTGACCACATAAATGAAGTCGATTTATCCAAAGCTCCTTACACCCTTGTTGGCAACGAAACGTATACTTGTGACGCTCTCATCATCGCAACTGGCGCATCGGCTCAATATATCGGCCTACCGAGTGAAGAAGCGTTTATGGGCAAAGGCGTGAGCGCCTGTGCAACCTGTGACGGCTTTTTCTACCGTGACCAGAAGGTTATTGTTGTTGGTGGTGGTAATACCGCTGTTGAAGAAGCCCTTTACCTATCTAACATCTGTAAAGAGGTCATACTCGTTCACCGTCGCGACAGTCTTCGTTCAGAAAAAATTCTCCAAGATCGACTTTTTGAAAAAGAGAAAAATGGCAACATCACCATTATGTGGAACAACAGCCTAGACGAAGTGCTCGGTGACGACACTGGCGTTAATGGCGCGCGCTTAAAGTCTTCCATTGATGGCTCCACTCAGGACATTGAAGTCAGCGGTGTATTTATTGCCATCGGGCACAAACCCAATACGGAAATATTCAAGGACCAAGTCGATATGAAAGACGGCTACGTCATCATCAACAGCGGACTTAAAGGCGGAGCAACAGGCACGAGCGTCCCTGGAGTGTTTGCAGCTGGAGACGTCGCCGACCACGTTTATCGTCAAGCCGTAACCTCTGCAGGCTTTGGCTGCATGGCAGCTCTAGATGCTGAAAAGTTCCTCGACCAGTAATCAAAGCGCATTACTTAGGATTCTGATCGATGGGCGAGCTTGCATGGCTTGACGAAACTCTAAACTTCCCCGAGACATCACTCGCCCTAGATGACCCTGACGGCTTACTGGCCGTCGGTGGTGATCTTAGTGTTCCACGCTTGTTAGAAGCCTATCGGAGAGGCATTTTCCCTTGGTATAGCGAAAACCAACCTATCTTGTGGTGGTCACCATCCCCTCGCACAATCTTACGGCCCAAAGACCTTCATCTCGGCCGAAGCAATAGGAAACTGCTAAAACAAAACCCATTCACCATCAAAGTCGACACGGCTTTCCACCAAGTAATAACCCACTGCTCTACCATTACTCGCCCAGACCAGGACGGAACATGGATTATGGATGAAACCATAGAGGCCTACACGGCTTTATATGCGGCGGGATACGCCCACTCTATTGAAGCGTGGAGAGACGGAAAACTGGTTGGCGGTCTCTACGGAGTATCGCTAGGAAAGGTCTTTTTTGGTGAATCGATGTTCAGCCTTGAATCTGGAGCCTCAAAAGTTGCCTTTATGCATCTAGCCAAAACACTTCAAGAGTGGGAATATCAACTAATCGACTGTCAGATTCACACGGATTACTTGGCCTCTTTCGGTGCCGCCGAGATATCGCGCGAGACTTTTGAGCTGGCATTACGTGAGTCAGTCCACCAGGAAGATGTTAATCAGTGGGCAAAAAATTGGCCAGCCCATGCATAAGTTCACCTGTGCAAATGCGAACCTATCAAATAGACCGCTGACCAAGCATATACAGACACTGAATGACGAGAATAAACGGACGTACTACCTTGACCGAACTATCTGACCTTAACTTCTACGCGACCCCCGAACATGATTGCGGTTACCTGCCTAACCATCGCGCAAAAACGATATTCGCTGATCCAAATGCCGAAATGGATGCCGAGCTCTATAGCGAACTTTCTCTATTTGGATTTCGTCGCAGCGGATCTCACATCTACCGCCCTCACTGTGACAGCTGCCAAGCCTGCATCCCCATTAGAGTTAATGTTGATGAATTTGTGGCAACCCGGTCACAAAAACGCTGCTACAAGAAAAATAGAGACCTTAACTTCCAAGTTATTGACAGCATCGATACCGACGAGCATTACTTACTCTACGAAAATTACATCAACCTGAGGCATGCCGATGGTGACATGTACCCACCGTCTCGCGAGCAATATAGTGATTTTTTAACCAAAGAATGGGGGATTACGGAATTCCTAGAGTATCGGCTGGACGGCAAGCTCATTGCGGTTTCCGTCGTTGACCGTCTCGCCAACGGTCTGTCGGCCATTTACGCCTATTTTGAGCCCGACGCAGCCAAACGCAGCCTTGGCGTATTTAACGTCCTTCACCAAATAGAACGGGCAAAAACAGAAGGCTTACCTTATGTATATCTAGGCTACTGGATAAAAGCCTGCCAAAAGATGCGCTATAAGATGGACTATCGGCCTTTCCAAGTATTTATCGACAACCAATGGAATACCGTAAAGGACTACAAGCCGTAACCGCTATATCTAAAATAAACACACAGATCGGCCAGCGGTTCTTGGCATTCGCGGCTAAATCAGGCAGAATTGCGCCCTTTCAAATTTCAGAGAGTTTTGAACAAGTTGGGCTAATCTCCGCTTGCTCTCATAAACCCAATAAGCTCACGCTTTAGACCGAGGTTACTGCCGGATGGCAAAAGAAGATAATTTTGAGATGGAAGGTGAAGTCATCGACACACTTCCCAACACTACATTTCGTGTAAAACTAGAAAATGACCACGTTGTTACAGCTCATATTTCTGGGAAAATGCGCAAAAACTACATTCGAATATTGACTGGGGACAAAGTAAAGGTAGAACTGACACCTTACGATCTCAGCAAAGGAAGAATCACCTACCGAGCTCGGTAAGGCGATCCAAACAACGAGAAGCGGCCTAAGCCGCTTCTGGTTCCATTTCTATCTGATCATCTTTAATACGTATCACTACCGTTCCACCCTTCTCTGAGAGCGCTCCAAACAGCACCAGCTCAGCCAAAGGCTTCTTGATCTTCTCCTGAATAATTCTCTCCATAGGTCGAGCACCCATCGCCTCGTCATAACCATTGACCGCCAACCACTCTCTCGCCTCTTCAGTGATATCCATAGTGATTTTCTTGTCATCAAGCTGTGTTTGAAGCTGCATAAGAAACTTATCAACAACAGTCTTAATGACCTCTAACGATAGAGCACCAAACTGAACAATACCGTCTAAACGGTTACGAAATTCTGGCGTGAACGTTTTCTTGATCATCTCCATACCGTCAGTGCTGTGGTCTTGCTTCGTAAACCCTATAGAGGCCCGACTCATTGACTCCGCACCCGCATTGGTCGTCATAATCAAAATAACATTCCTGAAGTCAGCAGAGCGGCCGTTATTATCCGTTAACTTGCCATGATCCATGACCTGCAGGAGCAAATTAAATACATCAGGGTGAGCTTTCTCAACCTCATCCAGCAAGAGCACGCAATGCGGCTGCTTGGTTACCGCTTCGGTAAGCAAACCTCCCTGATCAAACCCGACATAACCTGGAGGAGCACCAATCAAACGCGATACCGTATGACGCTCCATATATTCAGACATATCAAAGCGCACCAACTCTACGCCCATCGAACTCGCCAACTGACGACACAGCTCGGTTTTACCAACACCTGTAGGACCCGAAAACAGGAATGAGCCAATAGGTTTCTCGTGATTCGTTAGGCCCGCTCGCGACAACTTGATAGCAGCAGATATTGTATCGATGGCTTTTTCCTGCCCAAAAACAGACATTTTCAAGACATCTTCCAGCTTGGCAAGCTGCTGCTTATCATCAGAAGAAACGGTTTTAGCCGGCACCCTCGCAATCTTAGCGACAGTCTCTTCAATATCACGCACACCAATTTGCTTTTTACGCTTACTCACCGGCAGAAGCTGCTGATAAGCGCCCGCCTCATCGATAACGTCAATGGCCTTATCCGGCATAAAGCGATCACTAATATACTTAGCCGCCAACTCACTCGCAGACCGCAAAGCCTTATCCGTATATTTAAGATTGTGATGCTTTTCAAACTGGGGTTTTAAGCCTTTCAAAATTTTATAGGTGTCTTCAACATTCGGCTCATCGACATCTATTTTTTGGAAGCGTCGAGAAAGCGCGCGATCCTTATCAAAAATACCGCGATACTCTTGGAATGTTGTTGAACCAATGCAGCGCAGCTCTCCTGACGTCAGCAAAGGCTTGAGTAAATTGGATGCGTCCATTACGCCGCCTGAAGCTGCTCCAGCACCAATAATGGTATGGATTTCATCGATAAACAGAATCGCTTTGTCACGGCGCATTAACTCCGCTAATAAACCCTTAAAGCGCTTCTCAAAATCTCCTCGATATTTCGTTCCGGCAAGCAATGAACCCAAGTCAAGAGAGTAGACAGTACTACCCTCCAAAACTTCAGGCGCATCGCCATCAACGATTCTCTTCGCTAAGCCTTCAGCTATAGCTGTCTTACCTACACCACTTTCACCCACCAATAAGGGGTTATTTTTACGGCGTCGAGCCAAAACTTGGACAACCCGCTCAACCTCCATGTCGCGCCCAATTAAGGGATCAATGCGCCCCATTAAGGCCAGCTCATTTAAATTAGTCGCATAGGAATCGAGTGGATTTTGCTGAGCACCCTCTCCTGCTCCGAAGGCCTCATCCTCATGCTGCTCATGCTGATCGCTCTGCGTTCCACCCTGACCCGACACCTTGGATATGCCGTGGGTAATATAATTGACCACATCGATACGAGCGACACTTTGTTTTTTCAGGTAGTAAACCGCCTGACTCTCTTGTTCACTAAAAATAGCAACCAAGACATTCGCACCCGTGACTTCATTCTTACCGGATGACTGAACATGAAAAACAGCACGCTGCAGCACACGCTGAAACCCGAGTGTGGGCTGCGTTTCTCTCTCTTCATCTTCATCTGGAATTAGAGGGGTAGTCGAGTCAACAAACTCGGACAGATCTTGCTGCAACAAGCCCAAATCCGCACCACACGCCCTTAGCACCCCTGCTGCCGAATCATTCTCGGTTAAGGCCAACAACAAATGCTCCACCGTCATAAACTCGTGTCGCTTTGTTCTTGCGCTTTTGAACGCTGTATTTAGCGTTGATTCTAGCTCTTTACTCAACATGTCGAATTCGCCTAAATTCTGTAAAAATTCCTCGGACCTTAATCTGAACCACCTTCGTCTGAGACTTCAATTTCACATAGGAGAGGATGCTCGTTTTGCTTAGAGTATTGATTCACTTGCGCAGCTTTTGTTTCAGCTACATCGCGTGAAAAAACACCACAAACGCCCTTTCCCTGCGTATGTACTGCAAGCATAACTCGCGTTGCCTTTTCTCTATCCATCGAGAAAAACCGCTCCAGCACATCAACAACAAACTCCATCGGAGTAAAGTCATCATTTAGAAGTACCACCTGATACATAGGAGGTCGCTTTAACTTCGGTTTATCTTCCTGAACCGCAACCCCACCATCATCAATCAGAGGCCCTGAATCGCTCTCTCTATTTAATGTTAGCTGAAGTTTTTCAGAATTACCCATGGATTACCCTAACCCTCTCAAAACGTTCTATATTTGTGATTTTTCCGAACAAAAAGACGTAATGTTTGCCACCAAACATACAGATCGCCTAACGCTTAGCCACAACAGAAGCATGGCATGATCACTCCGAAGCCCTATTTTTGCGACTAAAAAACAGCCGCTATATGGACAGCTGCCGCAGCAAAAAACAGATTGGCGTGTGGAGACTTACAACCAGACGCCACATTAAGTAACGTTTAGAAAAATCAGTCGCGTAAATATCGTCGAAAAACTTGACAACCACTTCTCAATTGTTTGAAAATCGTTCAACCATTCGTTAAGTAGTCGATAATAATAATTAACAACAATATTACACCCATTTGGCAATTATGGGTTCGTAGATATTTAAAAATAAGTGGGGAGCAAGTTATGCCAAGTGGAACAGTAAAATGGTTCAACAACGCAAAGGGTTTTGGATTCATCCTACCGGAAGACGGCGAGAGCGATTTATTCGCGCATTACTCATCAATAGAGATGGACGGTTACCGGACACTCAAAGCGGGACAGGTCGTTGATTTCGATATCGAGAAAGGTGATAAAGGCCTTCACGCCTGCCATATCCGAGCCCATATCAGCGATTCAGTTGACGCGGAAGCCCGGGAAGTAGCTGACACAGATGTGACTGAGGCAATAGAGGAGACAAAAGAAAGCCCTCTTGAGGAAGTAGTATAGACAAGCATTAAATCCGACAAAACAACATTAACTTTCAACGCTAAGTTACTGATTAATATAAAAAAGCCCGGCATTGCCGGGCTTTTCACATTCAATCACTCAAAAAGAGATGATCACATATGCTTGATGATCTCTTCGCCAAAGCCAGAACATGACTTCAACTCCGCACCGTCCATTAAGCGCTCAAAATCATAGGTTACTGTTTTAGCACCAATAGCAGATTCGATACCCTTAACGATCAGATCAGCAGCCTCACCCCAACCAAGGTGACGCAACATCATCTCAGCAGACAAGATAAGTGAACCAGGGTTTACTTTGTCTTGACCGGCATACTTAGGAGCCGTGCCATGAGTCGCTTCAAAAACAGCAATATTGTCTGAAAGGTTTGCTCCAGGAGCAATACCGATACCGCCCACTTGAGCAGCCAAAGCATCAGACAGGTAGTCGCCATTTAGGTTTAATGTCGCAATGACACTGTACTCAGATGGACGCAAGAGGACTTGCTGCAACATAGCATCAGCTATGCAGTCTTTAACTACAATGTCTTTGCCTGTATTTGGGTTTTTAAAACTACACCAAGGGCCGCCATCAATTGGAGTAGCGCCAAACTCTTCACGAGCAAGCTCATATGCCCAATCAGCAAATGCACCTTCAGTAAACTTCATGATATTGCCCTTGTGGACAATAGTAAGAGAAGGCAGGTCTTGATCAATAGTGTACTGAAGCGCTTTACGAACAAGTCGCTTAGTGCCCTTCTCGGATACAGGCTTAATGCCTATGCCGCTACACTCTGGGAAGCGAATCTTGGTCGCGCCCATTTCGTCTTGAAGAAAAGTAATTAGCTTCTTAACTTCAGGAGTGCCTTCTTTAAATTCTATACCTGCGTAGATATCTTCAGAGTTTTCTCGAAAGATCACCATATCCACAAGGTTTGGCTGTTTAACTGGGCTAGGAACACCAGTAAACCAACGAACAGGACGCTGACAAACATAAAGGTCCATCTCTTGGCGCAATGCCACGTTAAGAGATCGAAAACCACCACCTACAGGTGTTGTTAGAGGGCCTTTAATTGAAACACTGAACTCTTGCAACGCTTCTAGAGTTTCCTTCGGAAACCATTCGCCGTCGTATGTCACAGCAGCTTTTTCACCACAATAGACTTCCATCCAAGCTATGCTTTTTTCGCCGTTATAGGCTTTTTTGATAGCTGAATCGAGCACTTTTTTCATGACAGGAGTAATGTCCACACCAATACCGTCACCTTCGATAAAAGGAATAATCGGTCGATTGGGAACATTAAGAGAGAGGTCATCATTTACGGTGATTTTTTCACCATCGGTAGGAACTTGGATATGTTGATATCCCATGCGGTAACTCCATTGTTATATTGGCAGTTAAGATTACTAACAAAAAAAGAACCCAGATCATGAGTCCAGTCAATAGAGTAGTATCTTGAATGTTTCGCTTGAATAGTTGCCAGTGATTAGGCTGCTAATAAATAATTACGCAATTTACTTTTTACTAATACGCTTCCGTCTAATCTGCTTCTAACAGATTTAAAAATTAAAGCATAAGGGGAAAATTACGCAAGATTTCAGCCGCTATACCAGGCAAAAAGCGGGCGGATTGTAGCAGAAATATTGCTATTAAGTAAGATCTGACAAGACCATTAACGGGGGCAAATGAATCGATAGGTTAGATTAATCCTTTCACTTGGCGCTATTTTGTCCTTTAGCACGGCATGATGCCAAAACTCCTGCGTCGAACCGCTCATCACCATCAAATCACCATTACTCAAAAGTAAGTCTCTCCTTTTAAACGAGGCATTGCCTAACTGAGCAGACTTCGGCCTTAAGCTGAAGGTGCGTGGAGCGCCCAAGCTCACCGATGCGACAACAGGATTACCACCCAACTCATCCTCGTCATCAGCATGCCAGCCCACACTATCGCACCCGCTTCGATAACGATTAACCAAAACACTATTAAACAAGTGGCCGCAACTGGCCTCAATTACGTTTTTTATATTTTTTAACACGGGGAGCCATGGTTCAGGCGCAAACGATACACCAGAATAAGACATATTCGCGCCGCTATCCCCATACCAAGCCTGCAGCCGAGGTATCCGCCTCATTTGCCCGTACACCCGTATCTCAGGCTGAGTCCAATTCACATCACTCAAAAGCGCTGCAAAATAGCGATCGGCGTCTTGCCCGTCAATCCACGCGGGAAAATACCGTAGCTCCCCATATCCACCCAAATTAAACTGTTGTACTTCATCACTAGGAAACAAACTTTTCTGACTCACGCCTCTAACCTCACTGCAGAACCTGGGGCTCCATTTCGAGCTCTATACCAAACATACTGCTTACATCACGCTGTATTTCGGCCACTGCATTTAAAATCGACTTTGCATCACAACCATTAGGATTAGTTAACACCAAGGCATGATCCGAATGCACCCTAACCCCCCGGAACAACCTCCCCTTCCAGCCTGCGGACTCGATTAACCAAGCTGCCGCTATTTTCTTATTGTGCAACCCCTGATCGAAAGCAGCCACAGAAGGAAACGCCTCCTTCAACTGTTTGTACTTTTCTAAAGAGACAATCGGATTTTTAAAAAAACTACCCGAGTTAGGAACTTTCGACGGGTCAGGCAGTTTGCTGGTTCGAATTTCTACAACAGCATTTTTTATTTGCTCTGAGCTTAAGGCATCGCCATCTCGAAAATTTAATTTTTGCTTTAAAGCGGGGTAGGAAATATTGAATTTTGGTTGCTTTGACAGAAGCAATTCAACCTGCAGAATAATATAACGGCCACGAAATTGCGTTTTAAACACACTATCACGATATTCAAAACAACAGTCATCCGCAAAAAACGTTTTACACTCTAGAGTCTGGGTATCGAGTGCGACTAAAGAATAAAATACATCCTTTAACTCAACGCCATATGCGCCTATATTTTGCACGGGAGCCGCACCACACGAACCAGGGATCAGTGCTAAATTTTCAACGCCAAACAGCTTAGCCTCTACACTCCGACATACGAGATGATGCCAGTTCTCTCCAGCCCCTACCCTCACAAGAGCCTCATCGGAACTTTTTGAGACAACTTCAAAACCCATAATTTTAAGGTGAATAACTAAACCATTTATGAATTTCGGTAAAATAACATTCGAGCCACTACCGAGAACATGTACCTTAACACCCTCGTCTTTAGCCCAGGACACTGCCTCAACCAACTCCTCACAACTGGCTATTTCGACAAAAAACTCCGAGACACTCGGTACGGCCAAAGTATTGTATGAGCTTAACTGCTTGTTGGTTTCAATATTCATAGGAGAGATGCGCTACGACTTAGCGTTTCGAGACGGCAAGCTCAGATCAGAGCGGATACGCTCTAATAATCCTTCGCTGGCATTTTCAATAAGGTCTAAAACCAAATCAAAACCACGTCCCCCGCCATAATAAGGATCGGGCACTTCACTCTCCTCATACGCCGAAGCAAAGTCTAGAAACAAACCAAGGCAACCAGCATAAGCTGGCGGCTTTAGTTTTTTTAACTCCGCTAGATTGTCGGCATCCATCGCCAAGATATAATCAAATCGGTCAAAATCGTCGCGAGAAACCTGCCGTCCGCGCAAAAGAGACAGGTCATAACCTCTATTTTTAGCCGCCTTTACCGTGCGTGATTCTGGCGACGCGCCAATATGCCAATCCGATGTACCGGCAGAATCAATCTCTATCTTATTTGCCAAGCTCGCTTGTTCAATACAATGTTCAAATACGCCCTCGGCAGTTGGAGAGCGGCAAATATTTCCCAGACAAACAAACAGCACACGCGCTTTTGACACGATTAATTTACCTCAGAAAAAAAAGATTGCACCGCAATAAGATCCTCTTGCGTATCCACGCCGCCCGGTACAGCAGCACAGGCCTCTGCAACATGAATTTTGTGCCCATTTGAAAGAATTCTTAATTGTTCTAGCTTTTCAGACGACTCTAAGCTGGAGACTGGCCACTCTACAAATTTATTGAGCAAACTAACCCGGTAAGCATAAATACCAATATGCCGTTGCATCAAATTATCTGATGGCAAACTTGGAGACTCGGAATCAAAATTACCGCGCACCCAAGGAATCGAGGCGCGGGAAAAGTACAAAGCATAGCCATTAACATCCGTTACAACTTTTACAGAATTTGAGTCAAAGACAGCATCAATACTGCTTACAGGCTCACTTAAGGTCGACGCACTAGCCAATGTATTTTCAGATAAATTTATCGCAACCTGATTGATTACTTCTGCAGGAATAAGCGGTTCATCGCCCTGAACATTTACAACAATATCTTCAGGAGTCAACGCTAAATTTGAAACAACCTCGTGCAAACGGTCAGTGCCCGATACATGATCAGGCGAAGTCATAACCACTTCACCACCAAAGCCTTTGACCGCCTCAACAATACGCTGATCATCTGTCGCCACAATAACCCGACTAGCGTCACTTTTTTTAGCGCAGTTATACACTCGCTCGATCATCGTGCGGCCAGCGATATCTTTTAAAGGTTTTCCGGGCAAACGCTGAGATGCGTAACGCGCCGGGATAATAACGATAAAACTCATATATTTTTTACTATGTTATTTAAACTAATTACTGGACTCTGACTACCTTGATCTTTCCTTACCGTCTTGACCTTCAATTTTGCCTTTCAATCTTCCGCTCATCCGTCCCGTCTCCCGTCCCCCGCTTCCATCAACCAAACAACGAACGGACTGGTAAAAATTTTCAAGAAAAGCATCTGGCAAGTTTAAAGCAATCCGAAGAAAGTATGCGCTATCACCCACTAAGCCCTTACACTTCACGGCATCTTTTTCTGTCATCACAATGGACTGTCCAGCAAGACGACTAAAGTCCTCACTCGTGTAGGCATGATGATCTTTAAACGGTTTTTCTACAAACTTTACGTCTAGATTGCGCAAGGTACTAAAAAACTTACTGGGATTCCCCAGACCGGCGACAGCCGTAATATTTTTCAGGTTTTGAAGGTGGGATAAAGGGTAGCAATTTCCACTGGTTAATTGAATCAGCTCGACAGGCAAAACAACGGCTCGGTACGCCCGCTGATGACGAACAGGGAGCTCACCATTATGGCTATCCGCCGGCATATTCACCAACACCCAGTCCGCATCATCAAGTCGCGCTGGCGCCTCCCTCAGAGGACCAACCGGTAACAAATGCCGATTACCAAATAGACGCTCTCCATCTACGACGACAATCTCCCGATCACGATGCATACGATAGTGCTGCAAGCCATCATCGGCCAACACCACATCACATGCACATTCATTAATCAGTGCTTCAATAGCAAGACTTCGGTCACTGCAAACGGCCACTGCACATTCGGCTTGCTGGTAAATTAGGTAAGGCTCATCACCAAGATCGGCTGGCTGACTCATTGAAGTTGCGACAACTAAACGATCGGAGTCTCTCCCATAGCCCCTCGACACCACCCCCACCTTGATACCCTTCCCGCTCAGAAAGTTGACCAACGCAATTATTGTGGGTGTTTTCCCAGTACCGCCAACAGAAATATTGCCAACAACAATTACAGGGACATCATAAGGAGACGCCTTTCGGCGCTGAGATGAGCGCCGGATATGCGACGCCATATTGAATAGCAAAGAAAAAGGGAGAAAGAACAATAAACAGCCAGGCTTACCGTACCAACGTTTTTCAACCCAGGATTGAAGCGAGAAAGACTCGTCCTTCATCGCTTAATTGACCAAGAGGAATATCATGTGTCGGGCTCATCAGCAGGCTTTGTGGTCATGCTGAAATTCACAAACCCCATTTCATTCGCCAGACTCATCACTGAAATGACCGACTGATAAGAACTCTTCGAGTCACCGGTAATAACAAAAGGAATTTTAGTATCCCCGCCAGAAACCTCCTCTAACGCTCGTCGCAGAGTATTAATCTGACTGTTAACCAGCATCGTCCCGTTTACTGCGTATGATCCTTGAGCATCAATCACGACATCTATTTGAGTTTTATGTACAGGCTGAATATCCCCGGAAGCTTCGGGCAAATCGATCTTTAAATGGTTGGGCTTGGTAAGTGTCGACGACACCATAAAGAAGATAAGCAGCAAAAAGACCACATCGATCAATGGGGTCATATTGATCCCTTCATCGAGCGTTACCTGCCGCTTGAAACTCATTGTCATGCTAAGCCACCTTTAGATCAACACGGCGATCACCGTGTAAAGCATCAACTAACTTAACGGACTCTTGTTCCATGGTGACGACCAAAGTGTCGACCCGTCGAACGAAAAAACGATGGAAAATCATTGCGGGTATAGCAACAGTCAAACCAGCAGCCGTGGTAATAAGCGCTTCAGAGATACCGCCAGCCAATACCGATGCGTTACCACCCCCTTCCAGATTAAGTGCCGTGAACACTTTAATCATTCCGATTACAGTACCAAGTAAACCTAAAAGTGGAGCAATTGCAGCGATAGTACCCAACATTCCGAGAAAGCGTTCAAGCTCATGAATAACCTGACTAGCAGCCTCTTGAATACTGTCTTTCATCACATCACGACCTTGGCGAGAGTTGCTCAAGCCCGCAGCCAGAACACGCCCTAACTGTGAAGAGCGACGTAGCTGTTTAAGGCGCTCACTATCGAGTTCGTTATCACGAATCCACGACCATACTTGGCCAAGCTGCGCCTTGGGAGCAATTTTAGTGGGGTTCAGCGTCCAAAAACGCTCGACAACAATCGCGATAACGGCCACGGAACACAATAAGATTGGCAGCATCAAGATCCCACCTGAGAATACAATTTTCTCCACACTTTACTCCTGGATAGCTCTTAACAGAGTACTAATAATAGCGTTTTAACTTGTTGAATTATTGAGAGAAATCCCAAAAATTGCAAAAAAGTAATGATACATGATCATCAAGGGAAAATCTTATACCTCGTAGCCGTAACGAAACTGGATCACAGAACGAATCTATTTTAAGAATAGAGCCTAGACATCATGGGCAGAGATAACACAACGACACCCCAGATTAGACTCCCCCCCAACATCGGACGTCATTGGAATTCAGTCGTACCATAATTTAGCGTTCTTCAATCGCTCGGAAAACACTCGTAAAAACTCATCTCGCCTCCACTCAACGGTTATCGCCCCATGCTCTGCAGTATTCCACGCTTTACTGCCTCCCAGACGATACCGCTTTTCAATAACAGATGATGGATGCTTATAACGGTTCAAATAGCCGCTACTAAAGATGACATGACGCGCATTAACGGCATGAATAAATGCCAATGATGAAGACGTTTTACTACCATGATGAGGAGCCAACAATACATCAACCTTCTTGGGCAAAACCCCAGATGAGATCAGCTCATTTTCAACTGTTTTTTCAATATCACCCGTTAGCAGGATTGAGACGTCTGCAGATCTCAGCCAAACAACACAAGAATCGTTATTCGAGTGATTATTCGACAGACTTTGCAGCGTTGGCCACAACACCTTAATCTCTAAGTCATCCATTCTCCACTTCAGTCCCTTTATGCACGACTCAATAGACTCCGGTTGAGATAGCCCCGTTCCTCCAAGGCCCTTTTGTTGCTTATTTTCACCTTTCTTTTGACCGCCTCCACTCTGAACGTCAATTACGTCTTGATTCATAAACAAACGCTCAACCCGTACTAACGCTAATAGCCCCTTCAACCCCCCCGCATGATCATTATCACCATGGCTGATGACTAAGGAATCAATATTCATGCGATTTCGATAACGAAGATACGGCGCAAGAACACGGCTGCCTATATCAAAGCTTGGAGAGAACTTGGCCCCAACGTCATATACCATCGTTTTACTGGGCGATTCAATCACTACAGATAAACCCTGACCAACATCTAAAATCGTCATTCGATAAAAATCAGACATTCGATCCGAGCGACCGGCAAATAAGACCAACACTATCAATATTAAACCCGGTAATTGCAGTTTAAATGCCCGAGGCGCCAATACAAACATGCAGCCAATAAAGCCAAGTACAGCAAACCACACACTGAACGGTGAAAACCAGAGATTCAAATCGATGCTGCTCAGCCAATGTAAAATCGACCAAAGTTTTTGCAACGAAAAATCCGCAACTGTTAAAGCAATCTTTGAAAGCTCAGCCGACCACAAAGATAGCAATGCCGCCAGAAACAAGGCCGGGATTACAACAAAAGACACCAAGGGCACAGCGACTATATTTGCGACAGGCCCCAACCCACTCATAGGCAACACACAAGCAAACAAAACCATAGAAAGGCCAACACACACCACCCATTGCGCGATGATGAGGCCCTTTATTGAACTGAACCGTTCGACCCGAAAGGCAAAACAGTACACCAACAGGAACACCGCAGTGAAACTCAACCAAAACCCATTTTGCGTCACAGAAAGCGGATTAAGGAGTACAACAAAAATCGCCGCATACAGTAAAACCCTAAAAGGATTTATTTTGCGGCCAAAAAAATAGCATATATTGGCAAACACAACGATAAACCAGGCACGCTGACTAGGAACCGCAAAACCGGAAACGCCTGCATACAAACCGGAGAACACGACGCTAAACAATACAGGTAAAACTCTGATAACAATTACTGGCAGAGCAAAAGGGATTACACCGATCAAACGTCGAACAGCGATAAAAAACATCATGGCGACTAAACCAATATGAAGCCCCGAAATAGCCATCAAGTGCGTTGTTCCAGTTTTTTGAAAAACATTCCACTGATCAGGCGTTAGTCGTGATTTATCTCCCAATAAAAGCGCCCTCATAATCGCTTCCGATTCAAAACCTCCAGAGGCAAATAGCCGAGCCTCTATAAACCCGGCAATTGAAGCAAAATATTGAGAGGGAGATTTGGAAGACGACTGGGAAGGAGACTGAAAAGACGATCGCGTTGATTTTTTTAGCGGTAGCATTAGGTTTTTGTTGCCCGATCGAACATAACCTGTAGCACTAACCCCTTGGTTGAGCAGCCATGCCTGGTAATCAAAACCACCTGGATTCACGAAGCCTCGTGGCGTTTTCAGCTTTACCTTCAATGACCAGTACTGGCCTGCACGAAGGGTTTCAAATGCTCCCGCCCTTCGCCAAGAAAGCCTTATTTTCTCCCCGACTAGACCCGCGCACTGATCGCAGTATTTTTCACCCACCCGAGCTATTTCAATAACCCTTACTACAAAACGAACACTGCGTCCTTTTTCCACAGGCAAAGCGAGGACGACAACCGTAGCTTGAAGCTCATGCCCCTGAAGAGAAGCGGATAGCTGGCGATTAAGTACCGAGTGAAGCTGAACAAAGCTAAGCAAACATCCCAAGATAAAAACGGCTATCCCGCGCGCCACAAAAAAACGGAAAAACGGCGCCACTGCACAGAGCGAAACAAGCGGTACAGCTAATGGCGGAAACTCAGAAGAGAACACGGGCAGAAATAGGCCCAGAAGAAATAAAACTGCATAAAAGATAAGCGACAACTCCCTGTCTCACTGCGTTTAGGGCAACTCCAACCCATTTGATTTCAACCTATACTAATAAAGACAAGCCTAATAGCCCGCAAGATAAAGATCCAGACGAATAGAGGACTTCCGTCCAAACACCTTGGTACAACCGCCACTCTAAATTAGAAGCAAGAGCAGCAACTTTGTCTGGAAAAATATTGTCTTCATCGGCATAATACCGCCCCTCTAAAACAGGTAAATGAACCCCGTACATGCCTCGGAAAACCTTCAAACGCTGGCTCCCCTCTCCTCAAAAAATAAGAGAGAACCCTGCCCTGCAATTTTTAGGTACTCTCCTCCACGATCCCAATCTGTTTCATTTAAACCGGCACTCCGTATCGGTGGCTTTTTTTGTCGGCCTGTTTGTTGCTTTTTTACCCATGCCCATGCAAATCGCGATTGCCGCAGGCGGGGCCTTACTATTTAGCTGTAATTTACCGATAGCCGTAGCTTTGGTATGGGTTAGTAATCCACTAACCTTTCCCATTATATTTTTTGCTTGCTACAAGCTTGGCGCTCAAATCCTACAAATTCCAGAACGGAACTTTGCTTTTGAATTGAGTTTTAGGTGGCTACAAACCGAGTTTGGATCAATATGGCAACCCCTACTGTTGGGCTGCATACTGTCTGGTTTATTATTTGGCTGTATCGGCTATGTGGCCATACAGTGGACTTGGCGCTGGCATGTCGTCAAAAAATGGGAGAAACGGAAATTACGACGTCTTAAACTGCAGCTTAAGAAAAACAAAACGTCTGACTAACTTCATCTTGCAACAAGGAAAGCCAGACAATCCCTCTACCGTTAACTACCAGCCTTTTGGTACATTTGATGACCACGATATCGCCAGCAACGAATCTCCCCTCTCGCGATTCACTCCACTAAAAATATTCCACTCATCATCACCTACCTGAATATCTAACTTTGGGTTTCCTATCGACTGCCCGCTCCCCTTCACAACAAAATTTTCAGTATTGACTTCAACCCCATATAGACTCGCGACTTTGACGCCAACCTCTTTATGCCAAGACGTTAATGCAGTCCCCTCTTTAGGAATTAAAGATGCATCTTTTCGTAAAGATCTCAGACTGACGGGATGCGCCATTCGGCCACATTTTAGAAAACGCACACCATCATTTAACAGACCACTTTTGGCACAAGCCGCTTTTGCCAGCTCAAGAAACAAACCCAGGCGGCGATAAGCTGGATCAATACAGCAGATTCCGGCCAAAACAACGACCTGAAGCTCAGACATACGAGGAATACTGGCAAGAACTGCATCACCTAAAGAAAAGCCAATCAACCTCCCTTCGTGCTCAGCCAAAGCTGTGCTGCGCAACGTTTCCAGAGAGCACCGAAGATAAGCATGATTGGCTTGGTCATACGATTTATCAAACAAACTGAGAACCCTGGACAGCTGACCCGATGAAACTTCTCTAGAATTTACAGCACGAACAGTAATATCTTTTAAGTTAACCATTTCCACTTCTCGTCCCTTATCTAATAAACAATCCTATATTAATTCAACGCAGTGCAAAAACGAAATAACCAGCATTTCAAAGCAAACGCCTTAACCTACATTCGCTCAACCCACATCGATTAGCCCGTAGCGTATCGCTTCAACAACGGCTTCACCTTTAGAGTGAATGGCTAACTTTCGGTAAAGGTTCTTAACATGAGAGGCAAAGCTTGGACGGTGTATTGATTTGATAACAATATCCCCGTGTCATGTTAATGGGCGCCCTATATTTCTTTAACAAACTTATACATTAAATGCAGGTGCCATCGCACTCTGCTCGCTTCTGCAAACCCCCATCTCAGTCACCACCTTCCTCCACTGGCAAACACTCCCCCAACACTTTTTCTTTAATATTTTCAGCCTCAGAAAAACTGAGTTGAAAAAAATCGATCACATCCATAACTAAACCATAATCCAAACTATTACTTTCATCTGATATATTTAAGCAGGGCCTACCCACCTCCCTTGTTGACGCCGGATATATGTCTTCGTTACCGCCTTCTTAAAATCAAAAAGATGGTTGATCAAAAGACTAGAGTGACATTGAAGTACAGCGACAAGCCTCCCTATATTGAGGTTTTTGGATTACTTTACTTGACGAAACGGGATCGTCCATATCGGTCTCGTTAGTTCGTTCATATATGTCTCGTTAGTTCGCTATCCCGCAAGAGCTAAATAGCCGACACATCCGAACACACCGCCATTAAACGACACTGCGAAACACTTATCAGTCAAAACAAATTTCTAGTGATCGGAAGTTGATGCCTCCATATTAATTGAACCAGAATAAAGAGCCGCAATAAGATCCGACTGAGTCACAATCCCGACCAAGCTTTGTTCTTCGTCTGTGACTGGAATATGGTGCAGTCCCTTATCGGACAGCAACGGAACCAAGGAGGCAATTAATTCGTTTTGATCCACGCTAAACACCGGCGTTGCCATAATCTGTCCAACCCGGCTGGGCTTACTGCCCATCATATTTTGGTCCTGGCGAACAAACCTAGTCAGCCGTTCGGAAAATCCGTCGTAGTTTTTTAGGTTCGCTCTTTTTAAATAGTCGACTAAAGAAAGAATGCCAAGTATTTTATTGTTTTCGTCGATTACCGGTAACAGCTTTATTTTGTGTAATCGTAATATGGCCCAAGCCTCCTCTAACCCTGTGCCCTTAACTACGCTAATCACATCTTTAGACATGATATCTTTGCAGCGAATTTCACCGAACTTCCGGTGATAGGATTTTTGCTGCGCAAGACCATACACTTCAGCCATATCTTTTTCAGTAATATTTAAAAAAGCACCGTATTCCTTCATAGAGGATTCTAGATCTTTGCGACTAATCCCTAAGCGAGCCAAAGGACTCGCATCTTTGTGTTTATGGACCGGGTCTTCGGTAGGCGTGGGGTTTCTTGGGTATTCAACCTTCAACCAATATCGACTGAGAACAATCCCCATAATAGTCAGAACAACGACGTTAAGTAATACCGGGAAAATAGTAAAGTAATATCCACCTACAGCAAGTGGACCAACGATAACCGGCATCATAGCCGTTGCGGCTGCAGGAGGATGAACAGCCTTAAATAAAAGCATGGCTAATAAACTGCTGCTGATACAGATAGCGGCAGTAAGATATAAATCAAATGGAAGATAACTACAGCTCACACCAATGACAGCGGATACAAAGTGCCCCATGATTAAGGGGTAAGGCTGAGAAACAGGGCTACTCGGCAAAACAAACACCAGTATCATGCTTGCGCCAATCGACGCCACTAACAATAGTGGCAGCGCGTCAGGACTGAGCATATCGCTTAGGAGCGTGATAACCAGCATAGACAAAAACAAGGCCAGTAAATTGCGCCCCTGCTGCATCAAAGGCTGAGAGCCAGAAGTCATAAAATGGCTGACTATTTTTTTAAACATCAGTGTTACCAATAGCTGTAAAGGGACTAACTAAACCAACAAGTATCATGCCACGAAGTAAACAAATATTTCAATATTTGGTTTACACGAATGCGACGCTGTTGCTTTGCCTCGCTTTCACCTTTCCTATAATTATTTAGAAGCTCCTTAAGTTAACTTCACTCCATAGAACAAATCAACAACCATCTGATGCTTACTTATCAGTTGTGACGAATATTGTCAGCATCCAAATAACACTGTACGCAAACACATATAAACATATATGGTAACAGTACCACTCAAGGAACGACGAGTATGCCAAAGGCCAGAAAGTATCTTATTTCTTTAGACTCCACACCCTATTATCATTGAGTGTCACGCTGTGCCTTTGATGCCGAAAAGACTAAAATTTTAGCAACAACAAAAACAAGATTGTGAGATTCCAAAGCATTTTCGTGGCGTCACGGAAATACTTACCTTCAAGTACCGCCCTTCCGAAGAGGATTTTAAAAATTTACAACGGCAAGTTAAAACAGGAAGAAAAGAAATTAGCTAAGAACAATACCCGCCTCCCAGAAAATCAACCGAAACACGAATTAACATTTCGATTATACCACCAGGATATTAAGGCAGCTCAGTCAATGTAACGGTCTGACAACGACGACCATTTTTTAACGATGACTATCTATACTTTTTCTTTTTAACGATGACTGTCTATGCTTTTCTTGAAATGAAGATAGAGAACCTACTGATAGTCTTTTCGACCTCGGCTTGAGCACTCTGGCTCACCCTTGCTCCATCAAACTCCTCACGCCTAATTTTCAGCAGCAATCACTCATATCTCAATGCTTCAGCGGGCTGAATTTTTGACGCCTTCCATGCAGGAAATACAGTGGCCAAAAGACTCATACCTAAAGCGGTAAGCGTTACCGAGATAATGTCAGATAAACGAATATCCGTTGGCAGGTACGTTAGGGGGTAAACATCCGACTGTAAAAACTGAACATCAAAAACGGACTCTATAAAAATCACAAAATCTTGAACGCCCAGAGCCATTAAGCACCCAATAATGACTCCAGACAACGTCCCTATGACTCCAATGGCTGAGCCCATCACCATAAAGATACACATAATTTTTCGACCACTAGCACCTAGCGTGCGGAGTATTGCGATATCGCCTTGCTTGTCTATCACCACTAGCACCAAAGTTGAAACCACGTTAAAGGCAGCTATTGCGACGATAAGGGACATTAGCAGCCCCACTAAATTTTTGGACATTTGTATGGCTTGATACAAATTCCAATGCGTTCGAGTCCAGTTACTACTGTAATACCCCGAACCATTAAACCCTTCTGAATCTGGCTGAGCATTCAGATATGACGTCACGTTATAAACAACACGCGGTGCTTCAAATAAATCGACAAGCTTTAATCGTAAACCACTCACCCGCCCATTATGACCGGTAAGAATTGAAGCATGTTTCAATGACGTTAATGCCAAGGTTGAATCCAGCTCGGTCTTTGATTCTATTATTTGACCAACTTCAAAATAAGCAATTTTAGGAGAGCGAGAGGAACCACTTTTATCGGGAACGACAATCATGATTTTATCCGAGACCACCACGCCAAGCTTTTCAGCAACATTTTTCCCGAGTAAAACTATTTTGTCTCCTGCACTGATCCTCTTCTGAACTTCAGGTAATACGTAATCATTAATAAGCGAAACGCGTCGCTCTGCGTCGGGATCAAACCCGAAAATAGAAACGAACATCGCTTCCGCTCGATGACTCACTAAACCCTGTAACTGAACAAAAGGGGCAGCAGCTTCGACCTCGGGAAAACTTTCGATTTGATCCCGCAACGATACCCAGTCTACGATAGATTCACGGTGATATACTGCGGCTTGAGGCGCTAAACCCAGAATGCGCTCACGTAACTCTCGGTCAAATCCGTTCATTACGGACAAGACTAAAATCAACAACGATACGCCAACGGCCAAACCGACCATCGACACGCCCGCTAAAAAGGAAACCGACTGCGATTTACGTTTAGCGCCGGTATAACGTAACCCAATAAAAATCGGCAAACTCATTGACGATTCTTCTTCGTCAATAGTCCATCTACCAATTCATAAACGCAGTCCATTGTGTCAGCCAAATGCTCATCGTGGGTCACTATAATGAAACTCGTCGATAAGGTCTCGCTTAACGTGTTCATTAAAGACTGTATCGCCAACGCATTGTCTTTATCCAAATTCCCCGTCGGCTCATCCATCAACACGCATGCGGGGTCGTTAACGATAGCTCGCGCAATGGCAACACGCTGACGCTCTCCGCCAGAAAGCTCAGATGGTTTATGCTCTGAACGGCCAGACAAGCCAACTTTATCCAGGAGTTGGGAGGCTTTTTGATAGGCGGTTTTTTTTGTGATTCCAGCAATCAGTAGCGGCATCGCAACGTTTTCCAGCGCTGAAAACTCGGACAATAAATGATGAAATTGATAAACAAATCCCATCGTCTGGTTTCGAACCCAACCCCGTTGGTTTTCATCTAGACGTGAAAATGACTTTCCCTCTACGACAACATCTCCACTCGACGGCTTATCCAGGCCACCAAGCACATTCAGAAGAGTACTTTTTCCACTGCCAGAAGCCCCGACAATTGCAACGCGCTGGCCAGGTAGCAACTCAAAATCGATGCCTTTTAATACATCGACACGCTGCGGCCCCTCTTCATAGCTTTTGGTTACTTGAGAACAGGTCAAGACAGGTTTGGCTTGAGGATTTGATTGAGAAGGTGTTGAAGAGTTGTTTTCCATAAATTTTTAAATGTCGTAACGCAGAGATTCTGCAGGTTCTATCGCTGCCGCACGATATGAAGGATAAATCGTCGCTAGAAAGGAGACTATTCCAGCTAGACCACAGGTCCACAGAGTATCTTGCCACTTCCATACCGAAGGCAAATAACTCACAAAGTAGACATTTTTATCGAACACTTCAAAACCGAAGAGTTGTTCAAAAAACGCCATAATTTCAGAAATATACTGGGCAACAAAAATCCCACTCAAAGCGCCAATAGAAATACCAACAAAACCCATGGCTGTACCCTGCACCATAAATATTTTAATAACATCTTGTCGAGTCATCCCCAGGGTACGCAATACGGCAATATCAGATCGTTTCTCCGCCACCATCATGATAAGGCTGGTCACGATATTAAAAGCAGCTATCGCAATAATGACGCCGAGCATAATGCCCACTACTGTTTTTTCCATTTTCACGGCTTGAAATAAACTGCCTTGAGTTTGACTCCAGTCTTTAACTTGATAGCCATCGCCCAGGGTCGCCGACAATAATTCGACACCTTTTGGAGCCGCGTATATATCATTAAAACGTAATCGTAGGCCGTGCACTTGAGCGGGTAAGCGGAATAATTTTTGTGCATCCGCAATATGTATAAGTGCCAGTGTCTGATCGACTTGCGCACCGACCTCAAACACACCGATAACGGTAAAACGCTTACTGCGCGGAAAAACGCCTGCTGGCGTAATCGACATAACAGGTAAAGTAATTGAAACCTTATCGCCAGTGGTAACACCCAAATGTCGTGCAACCAAGCTACCCAAAACAATGCCGTATTCACCTGGCATAAGATACGCCAGCTCACCAACCAACATATTTTGATCAATTTCAGATATCTTTGTTTCGTAGCTAGGGTCTATACCTTGGATCTCAACCCCTCTCACCGATCGGCCATAAGCGATCAAGCCATTCCCCTCTATAAAAGGAGCACTGGCCAACAAATTTGGTGTTTGTTCTATATTAGCCGACAATTTCTGCCAAGACTTCAAAGGGGTGTCAGCTGTAACAAAGCCATGAGCGACCACCTTTAAGATACGGCTTTTAAGCTCATGATCAAATCCATTCATTACAGATAAAACGACGATCAGAGCAAAAACGCCCAACATCATTCCCAGTAACGCGAAGATGCTCACAAAAGCGATAAAGCCATTGCGACGTTTTGAGCGGATATAGCGGAGACCAATAAACCAAGGGACGGATTGTGACATGGCGCTGATTAAACAGGAGAAACGAAAACGGGACAAGGACTATCTCGGTGATCTATGATGTAACTGACAAGTGTAAAATCAATTCGACGAGACAATGAGTAAAGCTTCTACTAAATCCACATCAGGCCCCGACAAGCGCGACTTCTTCCGAATCAGTCAAGACGTGATCTTTGACTTCAAATCGGTTGAAAGCTATGCCGCTGAAAACGAAAATGCTGACAATGAGTTTGGTGACGCCACGTCCATAAGCTTGATTGATGAGCTAAGACGCCTAGATCGCGACAACGTGCAAACGTTACGCCTTTTGGCCGACAAAAACCGTCTACTTGGCGACTACCTGCAAACCCTAAACAGCAAAATAGATCTCATTGCACGACATACCATGTTTGCCCATGACGCAAACGCTAACAATAAGATCACGACGCGAATAAATCTCAGTGAAGACGGACTGGTATTTTTAAATGAGCGAGCGCTCTACAAAGGAAGCTATATTGCCGTTCGCTTGGTGTTCTTACCCAGCTATTCGCCTGTAGTTACTTTTGCTAAAGTATTGCGCTGCGACCAAAAAGACGAGCTATACCAAATAGCGGCTAAATTTCATCGTTTATCCGACACTGACAGGCAAGAGATTTCCCGGCAGATTATGAAGGCTCAAGTCAGTAGCCGCAAAAAGAACATAAAAGCCAAATAAGTACAAACAAGCTTACGAGAATCGAATCAAGACTACAGGAACCACCTAAATGAACAAAACGCTACTGGCGATTGCGACCCTATTTTCTCTAAGTGCAAGCTTGCCTGCAATGGCTGACACCCTGAGAGTCGCCGTAGGCGAAAAAACCAGTAATTATACGGGCAGCCTCCCTCTGCGAGGACAAACGAAGGATCAAGTCGAATCTCAATACGGCCCTGCAAATAGCACGCATGGCCCGAGCGGAAACCCTCCTATTTATTACTGGGAGTACGCTGGTTTTACTGTATATTTTGAATCCGAATACGTCATACACGCGGTACTGAAAAGCCGTTAACTCTTTCTTTATCAGTAAGTTACGGTCGAAACAACCCTAGCATTTCAAGTCAAAACAAGGTCGGTTATAACCAACGGCCCCATAACGGTATAACACCTATTCCCATTCGGCTGTTGTCGCACATTTCAACATCAAATAGACTTCACACTACGGCTTTACGCCCAGCGTCGGCATACATTTCGATGTATGCCGACGCGACCAAGAAGACTATTAGCCACAGGAAGCTACCCAGCAGACTTGCTAGATTAACAGTCAAGCGCTACGTTAAATAACGCACTAACACGTCAACAGCGCCAATTTCAAACGTTAGGTTATCTTCTAACGCTATAGATCCCTGCTTTCTCCCCTTACACACAAAACCATTGGTCGATTTATTATCCTCTATATTCCATTCGCCAGCAGAGAATGTAATATTCGCGTGATGCTTCGATATGCAAGGGTTCTCGAAGCTAACATCGCAGCTTTTTATACGACCGAGAGACCACGTTTCTTTGCCATCCTTACTGCCTTTAACAATTAGCGTCTTGAATACAGGAGGATTACCATCTGAAAAAAAGATCAGAAAAATTCCGACCTTTCCCTTAAGGCTTCTATTAAATTTTTCGATATACCGGTTAATGGCTGCCTTCTTGTTATCATCTAACTTGCCAACATGGTCATCAAAGGTTCCGCCGTCATCCCAGCCTGGTGGTAGCGCGTATACCTCAAGCATGCTCGTTGCATCAACATCTTCGTCTTCATCATCGTCATCATCGATTACCGTTGCACTGATATTTGCCCCAGATCCCAGAGATCTCATCAGCACCGTCGCTTCCGGCTCCGACAACGACTGAACGCTAAATGCCTCATCACCAAATTTAACAACGTCCCCTGGCTGCAGCGAAGTGGCGGCTTCGATTCTCTTGTTGTTCACAAATGTTCCATTGGTCGAGTGCAGGTCTTGGACAAGGACAGCCCCACCGCGCTCAGCGACCCTCGCATGCTCCCTCGAAGGATGCCCCTGAGTAATTTGAATATCACAAGAATCGCTGCGTCCGACAATCAGAGAAATCTCACCCAAGGGAAACTCCACGCCATCGCTAATTCGTTTAAGTTTGAAGTTACTACTCATAAACAATGCCTTTCGTGAAAACTCTGGGCAAATAAGAAGCCCCATGCAAAGAGTATAACGCTCCATTTAAACCTTCGGCATGTTAAAACCGACTACTCTTGTCATCCTAGGGGGTGAATATGTCATAGGGCAGATTGGCCCTAAGCGCTTGTAGTAGCAGTACTGTTGCTGTAATCCAATACATCTTTTGTCATCAGAATTCGTTTTTCATTAACTTTTACAAAGTTTTTTTCACCAGAACCCCAACTTTCCATCAAATCGTTTGACTATTTTCTACTCGATATGCACAATGCCGTCCCCTTCAAACACACGATATAACCATAGGAAAGCTAGATGCTAATACTGACACGTCGAATTGGAGAAATTTTGCGCATTGGAGATGACGTATCTCTTATGGTGCTTGGCGTGCAAGGCAACCAAGTAAGAATAGGTGCTGATGCACCAAGAGACGTTGCCATTCACCGCGAAGAGATTTATCGCCGCATCCAGCAAGAAAAAAACATAGCAGCGACCCCAGCAACACCAGCTGAGCGAGAAATTGAGCAAAAGGTATCTGAGGGCGTTCGCTTCTACTCAACAGAAGGCATCACAGAGCCCACTGTACAGAAAAAAACTCCTAACGTTATTGTTAAAAAGAAACGAGTTTTCGCGAACGTTTAAGACATATTAGACCAGCGCTATACCCTGCTGTAACAGCACCTCTCCCTCGACCTTTCTCAGTAAGCTCAGACTCCATTCTCATGGAGCCTCGAGCAAACACATTCACATTCACATTCAATAATTGTTAGACAAAAAAACGGGGTAAAGAACTTACCCCGCAACTGCGCTATGCCGGTTGAGGCGAGCGAGTGAAGCGACAATAGAGGAATGAAACTGCGTAAACGCCAATCGACATGATCATCGCATAGGCACTTGAAACAGCCGGATTATAAACCCGGCCAGACAAATTCAGATAAAGATGGCCAACCAATCCCACAACAGCGCATGCAAATATAGTCGCAACAGGGATATCTTTAGGGCCAAACACACCAAACAGAATAGGAACCAAGCTCGCCGCAGCTAAGCCATAGACCCCCTGCATAGCAAAAATACCAACCAAATTCGACTCCCCCGACTGCCCCCATGCAATCACCAAAGCAATGAGCCCTACACAGACAAGTACTAAACGAGACACCATAAGGTCTCTGCGTGCGGATTCTTGGCTTGTATCAGGTTTAGCCAGTGGGCGATAAATATCATTGACCACCATTGCAGAAAGAGAAACTAATACCCCATCCAACGTACTTAAACCAGCAGCTAACAAGGTCACTGAGACTATCGCAGAAATATAAGGGCCAAAGGTTCCAGTCGAAAACTCTTGATAGAGATACGTTGGTATCACTAAATCCTGACTCAATGCTTCAACTCCTGATAGCTGAGCATAAAAGCCAAGAAACAGAATGAGCGTATATCCTGTACCGATAATAACCGTTGTCCAAATAAACGTAGATACCTGTTTATCATCCTTCAAATACAAGACCTTAGTTAAGATATGAGGTTGAAGCATTAAGGCAAACGTCACCATAAATGACGCCACAAACACCGAGAAAAAATTGGTATAAAGAACCGAGTCAGGATTGTAGACGCTCGCATAATGCCTGCCTACACTGGCTAAACTTCCAAAAATGTCCCCATCAAAATACTTCCAGCCTTGAGCAAACAAGAAAATCGCAATAACAAACATCATAATGCCTTGGAAGGCGTTCGTATAAGCATGCGCGTATACACCGCCCATCAAGACATAAGAAAAAACGAAGAATAAACAACACACTAAGGCTGCTTTTTGCGAAATAGGGAATTGAGCCGCGAGGATGTATGAACTGCCTACCAAAATCAATACAACGAAGGTAACCATTAACAGGCTTGTGAACGCAAAGAACAAGCTCAACCCGCGATTCTTATAGCGATCATAAATCCAACCCGGAATCGTAATCGATCCTAATTTATCACCACTAATACGAAATTTTTTCGTTAATAACAATAATGCCGCAAAGCTACCGAAAGCAGCCGCAGCAAAATGTAAATATGCCGACAATCCATGTGCATAGACAAAACCGGGGTTAATAACAAACAAAGACGTGCTAGCTGTTGAGGACGCCATAGTAATACCGACAAGAATTGGACTCATATCCTTATTGCCTATAGCAAAACCTCTAAGCCCCTTCGCTTTTTGCATGCCGACCCACGACAGCCAAAACGTCAGCGCTACAAAGGCTGCAAGCAAAACATACTTAAAAATTTCTGGGCCCATAATCAGTATCCTAATTTTGATCTTTGTTATAGTTCATTAACTCACCAAACGTTCTTATAGGGCAGGAGAAACGAACATTATTCTATAGGCCTAAGCCCGGGGACTGAAGAAACAAGCGCAAGAGAGTTAGGAAGGTAAACACACAAGCAAATACTCAGAAAATAGCAATCTGCCCCCCCCCCCACTACTTCCCTGCATTAATATCTTATTGTTATTTTATTTGGCGTATTTAAAACGCCAGCGCAGTATAGCCGATTCAATATACGATAGGAGAAATTCGATCAAATCAATTCTTCTTTGCGCCACAAGGCGCCAAAAAGATCATTTATCGATCGACTTTACAACTCTTCGATCTCTCCCATCAAAAGGAGGAGAAAACACAACAAATACAACGCTCGGCTTATCATCTAAAGACTCTGCCCAGTGATACGTCCCTTTAGGGATAACAACAATATCACCAGGGTTCAACTCAACGCGCCTGTCGCTGAAATTAATCGCTGCCCTCCCCGAAACCACAGTGACTGCCAAGCCATGGCGATCATGATAATGCGGTGGCTCGCTTGCCTGCATACGCATTAAAACAGAACTGGAATCATCATCGTTAAACACTGCTCTGATTGCGAAATCCTTTGCCTTCTCTTCTTCCGACCAATAGACACTGTCGATCTCTTGCCCTGCTAAATTCAACTTTGCAGGTCCTCTCTGACATCCCACCAAAAACAGCAGCACGACTATTACCATTATAAAACGCATATAACCCCTCTAAATTGTATTTTTTGACGTACACCATTACATGATGTCTGGAGTTTTTAGGCTTGTGAAGCCCTTCCTTGATAAATACATGTCATGATTTAAGTTAACAACTCGTATTCCAAATGGTCGACCTAACTTAGCCAAACTCGAAATAGGAGGTAAACCCAAACAAACCGGGAAATACGCTCGATTCGATGAAGATTTAAACGAGATATGGTACATTGCCGCCCTGAAGCAGGCCATGAATATGCAAACAATATTCGATTAGCCACATGCTGACCGACAGGTCGTGTTCCGCTCCGTAAAAAGAGGCCTACGTTGAGGTCCTCGAGCCGCACTTTCAGATAACCCACTGTGATCCGTTATACCAGGCAAACACCTAATGACTGAAAATACACCGAACATTCGCGAAGAAGCTCGCAAGTACTTTGCAGAAACCCCTCTCAACAGCGATACCAAAACACGTATTTGCTTATTTTTACAAAGCGTTAAGTCTACTAATGCTGCTATTTTGTCCAAAATCGAATTTCAGCCCTGTGAATGGCTCCCGTATAAGTACCTTCACACGCAATATTACAAAGATATTGAGCATTCCACCCTCCTAGCAAAAGCCTGTGAATGGAGCTTCAACCCCATGTTGTACATGGCGGCAACACAAATTAACCTCAATTTGTGGCAAAAAGCCGATGTAAATAAATATGTAAGTGCCAAGTTTGAAATTGACCGCACTCTTTACGAATACCTGTCATTGAGCCATGCCTTTATGTCAGAGCTTCGGATTCTCGCGCTCTTCCCTCACGATTTTGATATTAACAATCCGTTTATTCACTGCCTACATGAAATTGACCTTGAGAATGGACGCCAAATTCAAACCCAAGTCCGCATGTTAAAAGACATGAATATTGATCTTACTAACGAACAAAAGCAAAATATCGCTGACGAAATGCGCGCCATCGTAGCCGCTTCATTTGATGAACTTTTGACATCCATCGTTCAACAATAATTATTTGCGAATACACCGGAGATTGCTATGTCGACTATAAAGCACCGTGGATACGACGTTTACTACGAATACTATGGGAAACCTTCTCGACCCACCATCGTTTTTGTCAATGGTTTATCCATGCGCACAAACCACTGGGAGCCCTTTGTTAAGCTCCTCAGTGCACAAAACATTTCAGTATTGCTTTACGATATGCTCGGCCAAGGGGCATCATCAAAACCCGTTTTAGGCACTAACTTTAGCGAAAATGCAGATGCTATATCCCAAGTCATGGATGAGATAGGCATTGAGCAAGCTTATATTGCAGGTATCTCATTTGGTGGCGTAGTCGCCGAAGAATTCGCCTTTCGCTACCCCAAGAAAACTAAAGGATTAATACCCATAAGCACCTTTTCTGAGTTTGATGGCCAGCTCAAAATGCACAGTGAAAACTTGTATATGGCAATGACTCAAATCGGATTTGAAGGTTATTTAAACCTACTGCTTCCTCTGAATTTCACCAGCGCTTACCTGGAGAAAATGGAAGAAATATTAAAAGTCTCCAAACGCCTCTCTAGCTTGAGCTTAGATGTTTACGGCATTCAAAACTTAATGGAATCGCTCAAAGACTTTACGAGCATTACCGAAGACATCAAAAAAATTACTGCACCGACGCTGATATTGAACGCTGAATACGACTTTTTTACCCCTCGTCATATTCACGATATTATTCGCAAAAGTATCAAAAATTCAAAACTAATGATCATCCAACATTATTCCCATGCTTTTACATTGGAAATACCGGACATATCCTGCCGAATCATTATCGACTTTATCAACCAAGTCGAAGATGGCTCTTGGGTAGGAGACCAATCGGTATGGGTTGCTGAAGACGATATCGATAGCAAGGTTGTTGCATACCCCTGCGATGAGAGCTGCCTTCGCTTTCTACCCCCTCAAAAACAAAAGAAAAACACTCGTAAAAAAAAGTCCGTTAGCAAAGACAAAGTAGAGGCTAATTAGCCCAACATCGTGGCATAGAGCCTGGGCTTGATGGTTGCTTCCATTAATCTCACGGCTCTTCCTAGCGGCCCCTGCGCGAGCCATTAGGCATTCGTTCAAGACCCAAGCCGCCCCCTCAGATAACCCTCTTAGAGAGATCACTCTCAACTTCTAACGTATAGTAAACCCAACCATTCTTAAACCTACAGTCCAATCTACGTTGCTTTCGAGACCTCACTCTTGTGGAAAGCCATCCATTATCGACTCATCACACCCACACCCAAATAAATGTGTGCCGAGTGTCGCCATAAGCCCCCTTAGGTGACGTGACAACTCCACTATCAGCCGGAAAACAAACAACCCAGCACACGACGGCACATTCGGTATCCCCCACCCGGGCATAAATATCACTCACAAATGTAACCCTGATAATAACCTTCTCCCTAGCGCAAATAACGACGCCATAGCGACTAACGCAATAATCGAACAATCATTGATCGCTAAACCAATTTTTTGAACAGAATCATCACTTTGCACCATCATTATCACCCTATATACACTTACGGACTTAAAATCGCAGTCTATACTGAGAAATGGAGGGTACCTCTCAGGCCACTATATGAATTGGGGCTAAGGTACGAAGCCGGTAATTGCTCAAGATATAAGTAAAAGGTCGACGTATAAATGTCGTGGTTACGATCCAGTAGTATCCGAGTCCGATTTTACCTACTTGTCATCATTGCGCTGGCAACATTGCTCGTTGCGAGTGTGCTTACTATTCTGATTTTACAAGAGTCCCTAACTGACTTTAAGAAACATGGAATTAGCCAAGTCGTGGTCGCCAGTATTGGCGTTGCAGACTACTTCCACCAGCAAGAGCTCGAAGGAAAACTCACCAAAGAAGAAGCCCAAAAGTATGCAATGGATGCCCTTAAGGACATGCGCTTTGATGGCGGCAATTACATCAATATAATGACTGTCGAAGGCTGGGGCGTAATGCACCCGACAATAAAAGGCTTTGCTGGAAAGGATATGAATTACTTGAAGGATAAAGTTGGCGCCCCAATCGTCGTAAACCATATAAAATCCATTCAAAATGCAGAAGGCCAAGGCTTTAATTACTATTGGTGGCCAAAACCAGGAGCTGAAGAACCTTCGGAAAAATTTGCCTTTAACAAACATTACCCTGCTTGGGATTGGATGTTCAGCTCGGGTGATTTTACCGACTCTATAAAGGTTGTCGTTGCTAAAAGTATAAGATCTTCACTTATTGTGTTAGCCATAACAGGGTTTTTTCTTGGCGCCGTGTCCTTTGCCGTGATGAGAAGCATCATCGGTCCATTACAAGGGACCGTAATCAGTATGAATAAAATCACTGGCGTGAAACTAGACCTAACGCAACGTATAAATGAACAAGGGAAAGATGAACTAAGCGATCTCGCCGCTAACTTCAACCGCATGCAAGTTGAAGTGCAAGAGGTCGTCAAAGAAGTCAATATAGTCAATGAAAAGCTCAACACCTCAGCTATAGAACTCGTCGAAATTGCAGACCGTACAAAAGATGGAACTGACCGACAAAGTATTGAAATGGATCAAGTCGTTACGGCGGTTAACGAAATGTCCGCTACGGTCAATGAAATCGCCAGCAACACTGCACACGCAGCAGATATCGCCGGTAACACCAACCAACAGATGGATGCAGGCAAAGAGAGTGTTAATCAAACAATTGTATCTATGGGCACCCTCGTTGCAAAAATATCCGAATCAAACGATGCAATACAGCAATTATTAGCGCGCGCAGAAAAAATTAATAAGGTCCTCGATGTTATCAACGGGGTAGCTGAACAAACCAACCTACTCGCACTGAATGCCGCAATTGAAGCTGCTCGCGCTGGAGAGCATGGCCGTGGTTTTGCTGTTGTTGCAGATGAAGTCCGCACTTTGGCCAAACGGGTTCGAGTATCAACCCATGAAATTGATGAAATAATTCAGCACATCCACTCAGGAGCTGAACAAGCTTCAAAAAGTATGACTACTGTTGTAACGGTAGCTAAAACAACCAGTGAAAAAACCCAGAAAACTGGAGAGGTCTTAGAGCAAATTATTCACTCGGTTTCTGAAATTAATGACCTTAATACGCAAATCGCCACGGCAGCGGAACAGCAAGCCGCTACCACAGAAGAGATTAATCGCAACCTTATTGGCATCAACAATATTACCCACACAGCACAGGAAGATGTATACCACGTTAAATCGGCAACGGACGGGCTTTATTCAATGGCTAAGCAAATGCGAGAAATCATTGACCGCTTTATTCACTAGTTTTTAATCCCTCTCCTTTTTGTTTTCTATTTCTATTTTCAAACAAAATAATTTTAACCTGCTATGTTCTTGTCACTCACTCACAATGACAACACTAATGGGGATTTCTGCTTTTCTTGATACGCTCACGAACTCGCTAAGCCTATTACATTCCCAGGGCGGGGACATTCGGATCTATCAACAGCTACTAATGAAGGGAATTCACTAGCTGGAGCCTCAGACGCTGGATCAGTTACTCTGAAGCAGACTCTTCAGGTGATGGCGTCAGTGTAGGAACAGAGAACACAACCACTAAGGAGGTCGTCGTTGGCCGCTCTATCGATATTTTTTTGATGACGAGTACAACCTCCTCACTCCTCCGAACACGTCTTATTTCAAGCCGATTTTTCAACAGACTTTACAGACGTAGTGTTTAACGATTTTGACTCCCTATGCACCATACCCCACGCAAATAACCGCTTACAAAGCTAAATTTCTTACATGTTTTTCGTTAGTATTTTCAACCGAAAAGGCAGAACAGAAAATTAGAAAACATTAAGCCAAATCGAAGAATTACAAAGCAAAAAACCGCTTCAGTTTTTCGTCAAATAAGTCTGCATCAAAAGGCTTAGTCAGATATTCTTTTACCCCTTGTTTTTTTGCACGTGAAGCCAAAATCTCGTCATCTATCGCCGTTAATAGCACAAAAATACTCGATTCCAACAAGCCCTTCTCATTAAGTTTGGCATGCACTTCCAAGCCGTTCATTTTCGGCATTCGCCAATCACATATGATTAAATCGAAATGCTCTCCCCCAGTGATTTTTTCATATGCCTGAAGCCCGTCAGAAACCACATCGATGTGCTGAAAACCGGTGTCATCTAGCATAGATGATATCAGTTGAACCGAAATTTCATCATCGTCTGCAACCAACACCCTCGCCTCACTAACTCTGGGAAGCTGTATTTGGTCTGATGCTGCAGCCCCCCCCTCAAGCTTTTCTTGGATACTCGCAATTACCTCTAGAGCCTGATTAAAATATGCAACGCTTGCTGTATCAACGCCTTCATCAGAACCACTGGAAACATCGGACCCCGTTAATCCGTCCAGCCCCCCGGACGACTCCATCGAGTGAAACATCCAAGAACGATAAAGCTTCACGATAGATAAGAGTTGCTTGTTCTCTTCTTCCGTAAAATTCATAAAAATGACCTAAGGGGTTTTCTCTTGAGTATAGCGGAGGATCTTCGCTCGTCTCGAATGACTTCACTCAGACGGCATGTACGCTTAATAGGAAGCCGCTAGCTATTAGAAATAGAAGCCAGAAACAGTAATTTAAAGAATAAGACGCCGAGCTTTTTATTAACAACGAATGCCGGCAGATAATGTTGACTTCATATCATTTACGATTCCGGCCTAACCCCTCCGCGATAGATCGACCTCCCGTAGATCAACCGCCAGTCTAATGAGAGCCAATAATAATTCCGAACATAAATCTTAAATTGCTCGATTTAGTGGAATACAGCGCCTATACTGATCATTATTCAGCCAGACATGGGCGCGATATTATGCAACCTCTACAAAACCCACCATCTAATAACCAAACCGCATCACCAAAGCTCAGTCGAGGCGCAAGCAATTCCAAAAATAGCACTTTACGGCCCACCAGCGAGCCCAATAAGCCCCTAGAGCCAGTTGATTCAGCCCAAACCCGCAAAGCAAAAACTAATGCAGCAACGCTTCAAGCGCACCTAGACGTCAGCATCGGCTCAAAATACAACCCGATGTCATTGATCTACAAAACCGCCCTAGAAGGCATTAACGAAGCCCTCAAACCCAGCTTTGGAGCCAACGCAGCGCAAAAAATTCAGGACAGCGGCATTGATGTTTCAGCGGAAGCAACAGCCGGACGCATCGTAAGCCTCTCCACTGCATTTTTTGCAGCCTTCCAAGAACAAAACAAAGATATGGAACTAGAAGAGCAAGTCGATAGCTTCCTTTCGGTGATAGGCGGAGGTGTTGACCAAGGCTTTAGCGAAGCCAGGAAAATACTCGATGGGTTTGGCGTACTTGAAGGCGATCTTGCAGAGAATATAAACCGTACTTACGATCTTGTATTCGATGGTTTTGCCAAGTTTCGAGAGTCAATACTAAGTGTTACGACCTCCGAAAATGTAAACGAAGCAACAGTTCAGGCCAACGCCTCAGCATCTGATCCCGATTAATTTTTCGGGAACTAACTAGTGCCCATCCAGAA
>JAWSUY010000095.1:0-438 GCA_033852175.1 Agarilytica sp. | reverse complement strand
GCATAAAAGAAGCATTTTCAACAGGATCCCAGAACCACCACCCCCCCCAACCAAGTTCGTAATAAGCCCACCAACTACCAAGCGCAATACCTACTGTTAGAAACATCCAAGCACCAACGGTCCAAGGGCGCGACCAACGTGCCCAAGCGGCATCCATTTTTCCAGCCATTAAAGCAGCAACAGCAAAAGCAAACGCAACAGCAAAACCGACATAACCAAGATAAAGTAATGGTGGATGAATGATCAAACCAACATCTTGCAGCATTGGATTTAAGTCTCGACCTTCTGCAGGCACCATTGGCCATAATCGTTCAAACGGGTTTGATGTTAATAAAGTGAACGCGATGAAACCAACACCTATCATGCCCATTACCGCTAAAACACGGGCAATAAATTCTTCTTCGATACCATCGGAAAACTTAGCAACAGCAACAGTCC
>JAWSUY010000057.1:11616-12105 GCA_033852175.1 Agarilytica sp. | reverse complement strand
GCAAATAAGAATGATTGTCAATTATGTTTGCGTTTGGTTGTCGTCTAGCGACATATTTGAGTGGGCGATCCTGCGATGAAGGCTGGTGTGAGAGGGTGGGCCGAAGAAGAGGGAAAGAAGCTGAGGCAAAGAGCCCCTTAGAGCTGTTTGCAAAAAACTATCAGTTTGATATGGAAAATCAATGGGGCTTAACAAGTCATCGGTGTATCATAGCCCGCTGTAAATTTTGTATCCGTTCGGTGGATTTCTATTTGTTTTACTTTTTCCGGGTTCGATGAATAGTGCCCGCCTAACGCTTTGTTTTTAAACACTAAATTGGAGAAAACTCATGGCTGTATTAGTTGGTAAACCAGCGCCAGATTTCACTGCTCCAGCAGTATTGGCAAGTGGCGAAATCGTAGGCGAATTTAACTTTGCAAAAGAGACTAAAGGCAAGAAAGCAGTAGTGTTTTTCTACCCGCTCGATTTCACCTTTGTATGTCCTTCAGA
>JAWSUY010000057.1:0-11605 GCA_033852175.1 Agarilytica sp. | reverse complement strand
GGTGTTTCTATCGATTCTCACTTCTCTCACAACGCATGGCGTAACACTGCAATCAACGATGGCGGCATCGGTGCAGTTAAGTATCCATTAGTTGCTGATATTACACACTCTATCTGTCAATCCTATGACGTTGAGTCAGCTGGCGGCGTTGCTTTCCGCGGTTCATTCCTTATCGACGAAGAAGGTAATGTACGTCACCAAGTGGTTAACGACTTGCCATTAGGCCGTAACATCGACGAGATGCTTCGTATGGTTGACGCTTTGGCATTTCACCAAGAGCACGGCGAAGTTTGTCCTGCGGGCTGGAAAGACGGTGACAAAGGTATGGACGCTAGCCCTGAAGGCGTAGCAGCATATCTTTCAGAAAACGCTGACGCACTATAAGCTAGTGGTTACGTTGAGTCTGTTGAATTTTCGTGTGATCTGAAAGCAGGCTTAAACGAAATGGCAGCACATAAAAAAACCCGCTAATTGCGGGTTTTTTTGTTTGTGTATATGCAGATTATGTTTTACATGCAGTACCAATCACAGTTCAGGGTCTGGCTCTTCGCTGTGATTTTAGCTTAGCTTTCGTCGCTGTTTACTTCGCTACTCTTTTTTGTTGTCGGTTTCGCCACTTTCTTTGCTGTTCTCGTCTTTACTGCACTGGTCAGTACTTTCTTCATCTTCTTCAGGGTTTTCTGCCTGCTCCTCTACAGGTAGGGGCCAGCCACCCAAACTCTTCCACTTGTTCACAATCTGACAAAATAGATCGGCAGTCTTTTCCGCATCATAAGCTGCGGAATGCGCTTCCTTGTTGCAGAAGTCTATTCCTGCAATTGCGCAAGCGCGGGCGAGAACCGTATGGCCAAACGCTAGTCCCGACAATGTGGCGGTATCGAAGCAAGAAAATGGGTGAAAAGGGCTGCGTTTCATTTCGCAGCGATCTGCGGCGGCATTTAAAAATGCTAAGTCAAAGTGGGCGTTGTGGCCAACTAAAACGGCACGTGTACAGCCCTGCGCTTTCACCTCTTTACGTATCGACGTAAAAATTTCTTCTAAAGCATGTTGCTCGGGAACCGACTCTCGATTCTCTAAATCGATACCCGTGAACTCCAAAGCCGACTGCTCGACGTTGGCGCCGTCAAACGGTTCGATATGAAATTCTAGGGTAGCGCCTCTGACTATTTGCTCGCCGTCCATTTTTAATGGGACAGCTGAGAATTCTAGCAATGCATCGGTACTGGCGTTAAACCCCCCCGTTTCCACATCGATCACAACTGGTAAAAAGCCACGAAACCGTTGGGCCATAAGAGACTTTGGTTTTTTAGTATCGCTCATAATAAGGTCTAATATTATACTTGCTTAATTCGCCACTGAAGGCTTTGCTCTGCGTTAAGCGGAACCAGTTTTTCACCACAATAATCAAAATCTTGCGGCATATTCCAGTCCACTCTCTCTAGGGTTATCTGCTTGCTATTGCGGGGTAACTCATAAAAGGCTGGTCCGAAATGGCCTGCGAAGGCATTGAGTTTATCGAGAGCGCCAGCATTGTCAAATGCTTGCGTATAAAGTTCCAGTGCTGCGAAAGCCGTGTATGCACCTGCACAGCCACAGGCATTTTCTTTTTTGTTGCGTGCATGCGGGGCTGAATCTGTTCCTAAAAAGAATTTAGGGTTGCCACTGGTAGCGGCTTTTATGAGAGCTTCTTGATGCTGACGTCGCTTAAGAATGGGCAGGCAGTAATAATGAGGTCGTATGCCACCCACAAGCATGTGGTTGCGGTTAAATAACAGATGATGAGCGGTGATCGTTGCGGCGATATTCGGCCCGCATTCGCTAACATACTGAACAGCGTCTTCTGTTGTAATGTGCTCAAGCACGATTTTGAGTGCGGGGAAGTCGCGCACAACTTGCTTAAGTTTTTGCTCGATAAATAGAGCTTCTCGATCAAAAATATCGACAGCGCTATCCGTCACCTCTCCATGCACAAGCAAGCGCATACCGTGAGATTCCATTGCGGCGAGAGCGCCCGCAATTTTATCCAGGGATGTCACTCCCGAATCGGAGTTGGTCGTTGCACCAGCAGGGTAGAGTTTGCAGGCAACAACGCCTGCAGCCTTCGCGTCGGCAATCATCTGCGCGTCGGTATTATCCGTGAGGTAAAGGACCATCAGAGGTTCAAAATCTTTACCTGAAGGGATGTGGCTTTCTATTCGCGCTTTGTAGGCAAGAGCCTGCTCGGCGTTCATCACTGGCGGAACAAGGTTGGGCATAATAATTGCGCGCTCGAAACTTGCTGCCGCGTGCGCTACGGTTAAATTGAGAGACTCGCCGTCGCGCAGGTGAATATGCCAATCGTCGGGTGCTGTGACGGTAATAGTGTCTGTCATAAGAATATGCGTTCGTTTTTCGTTGTCTGAATTGTGGCGCATCCTACCGGAAAATGCCGTTTGATGCATGATTGAACGATCTTTAACGGGGGCCGCCCAAGACTTTTCAGCGAGGAGCCGTACAGGGAATTCAAAGAGCTCCCACTATAGGCTTTGGCAAAACACAGTTAAAGACTCTCTCCCATTTGCCGCTATAAGGTGTATAACTGTTCCAATACGGAACTAAAATCGCGGCACGTGAGACATGATTGGTTGTGAAGCGGAGTTGACAAGTTGGAGCATAATCAGGTGGTTTCAATAGTGATGGATGTGAAAAATAGGTCGAAGCACTTACAGCAGTTCAGTTTGCTCGGGCTGCTTGTGGGGTTGGCTATGCTTGCTGAGGCCTCACAAGTTAGCTCTATTAGTTACAGCAACGCTATAAATGAAAGTTCTTGGGATGCCTCGTCTTCAGTATTCGAATGCCGCTTGGAACATCAGGTTCCGGTCTTCGGTAGCGCTGTATTCATCACGCGTGCAGGGGAAAAATCCAAATTCCATTTGAACGCACTTTCCGCAAAGTTCGATGCAGGCCAAGCTGCGGTCTACTCCAAATCACCGATCTGGAAAAAAAATTCCACGGTTGAAGATCTCGGTATGGTGCCGGTAAAACGCGGCACTCGGCCGATGTGGCTGGGCACTAAAAACACAGAGAAGATGTTGTCCGAACTGAATGAGGGCAAAGAGATAGAATTTGTTCGCAGGGCCTGGTTCGAGAAAAAAGGCGGTTCGTCAGTGCGGCTGTCGCTTAGTAATATTGGGTTTCGAGAAGAATATCGGCAATACCTCAATTGTTTAACGGGTTTGCTGCCTGCAAACTTTGATCAAATGCGTCGCACTGCTTTGTACTTTCCTGCCGGAGACCAGGACGATAAAGATGGGGTTGGCGTGGTCAATATGCGTAAGCTCGATAAAATTTTAAAGCTGGTTAAGCACGACAATAAAATACGCAGTTTTTTCATTGATGGGCATACCTCCTCACCTGGAGACAGGATCGACAACCTCGAACTGTCTAGGACGCGTGCAGAAATGGTCGCGGAATACCTTAAGAGGCGAGGCGTTCCAGAGGATTGGATCAAAACACGCTGGCATGGCGAGCGTTACCCAAAAGGCAGTAACGGCAATTCATCTGGCAGAGCAAAAAACCGCCGCGTAACCGTCAGAATAGAGCGGGTCGAAGAGATCGAAGTGCTTCCGCTCGCCTCAAACTAGAAAGTTGAAGGGGATCGAAACGAAATNNATGATTTCGTTTCGATCCCCTTTTTACGTGCTGTTAAAATCCTCTAATAAGCGCTAAAATCCGCAACCCCTCGATTCCGAGGGATATTTTTATATGATTTGTCGTTTTATCGAAAGTTAAGGAGTTGCCGTGTCAGCTGATATCAATAAAGTCGTGCTTGCCTATTCGGGCGGGTTGGATACTTCCGTAATCGTGAAGTGGCTACAAGAAACCTATGATTGTGAGGTTATTACCTTTACGGCAGATATTGGTCAGGGTGAAGAAGTTGAGCCTGCGCGTAAAAAAGCCGAAGCACTGGGCGTTAAACAAATTTATATCGATGATTTACGTGAAGAATTTGTTCGCGACTTCGTATTTCCGATGTTTCGAGCAAATACCATCTACGAAGGTGAGTACTTGTTGGGTACATCCATTGCTCGTCCGTTGATCTCTAAGCGTTTGATTGAGATAGCTAACGAAGTGGGCGCAGATGCAATCTCCCATGGTGCGACGGGTAAAGGTAACGATCAAATACGCTTTGAATTAGGTGCCTATGCGCTGAAGCCAGGTATCAAAGTGATTGCGCCATGGCGCGAGTGGGATCTTACATCCCGCGCGACCTTGATGGATTACTGTAAAAAACACAATATACCTGTTGACTACGCAAAAGCGACGAAGAAGTCGCCTTACTCAATGGATGCAAACTTGCTTCATATCTCCTATGAAGGTGACATACTTGAAGACCCGTGGGCACAAGCTGAAGATGATATGTGGCGTTGGTCGGTATCACCTGAGCAAGCTCCAGATAAAGCTGAATATATCGAAATAACCTATAAAAATGGTGACCCAGTTGCGTTAAACGGCGAAGAAATGTCGGCTGCAACAATACTTGAAACCTTGAACAAGAAAGGTGGCGCACATGGTATTGGTCGCTTAGACATTGTTGAAAATCGTTATGTGGGCATGAAGTCTCGCGGTTGTTATGAAACACCTGGCGGCACAATTTTGATGCCTGCGCATCGTGCTATTGAATCCATCACGCTTGATCGTGAAGTGGCTCATCTGAAAGATTCACTCATGCCGAAATACGCAGAAATGATCTATAACGGATACTGGTGGAGTCCAGAGCGAAAAATGCTTCAAGCGGCGATCGATGAGTCACAGTCTGTTGTTAATGGTGATGTTCGGTTGAAGCTTTACAAAGGCGCGGTGACAGTTGTTGGTCGTCGTTCTGACGATAGCTTATTCGATGAAAACATAGCGACGTTTGAAGACGATGCAGGTGCATACGACCAAAAAGATGCGGAAGGCTTTATCAAGTTAAATGCATTGCGTATGCGTATTGCAGCTCAAAAAGGTCGGGTGTTTTAATCCATCTTTAAACTTTACGTTCTTCTTTACTGAGCAGTAAAAGCCAATCTGTTGAGGCGGCGGGCGAATTAGCAATAATTCGCCGCTGCGCTCCTTTAGAGCATCTTCTTTTCCCTCGTTTTAGTATTCTCATATTTGTTTTGGCGCCTCAGTATTATTCTGATTTTGGTCAAAATAAATATAAGAGAGGACCTTATTATCAGTAAAGATCCGTCTATACTGAAACCGTAACTATTCCGAAAGCCGTGTCAGTTGGCGCAGACCTCAACATGATGATCGGAACGCTCAATCCCCTAAACAAAACATAGCTACGGTGGTATCCCGTCACCATGGAACAAGTTTTTGTGGCCAACCCTAAGGGTGGCAGTGGTAAAACAACAATTTCTTCACAACTCGCCGCCTATTTTGCCAATCAGGGGCATAAAGTGCTGCTCGTGGATCACGATGCATTAAAGTGCAGTAGTGATTGGCTGTCCACCCGACCACAGAATAAAGCTCAGATACGCTCGATCGTCGCCAGTGTCGGTGCGGAGATCGATACTCAGGATGCCGATTGGGTGATTCATGATATGCCCGCGGCGTGGACCTTGGAAAATGTACAAGAAATTTTGCACGAAGGCGACAAAGTGCTCATTCCGGTTCTGTCCTCCCCAAACGATATCAAAGCCTGCTTGCGTTTTATTATGGATTTTCATCGTTCGGGAGTTATGGAGTGCGGTATTCGTGTTGGGCTTATTGCAAACCGTGTGCGTTCGAATACGAAATATTCCGAAACATTAAATGGTTTTTTAGAAGGGATCGATCTTCCGATTCTGAGTGTTCTTCGTGATACGCAAAATTACGTACGAGCCATGGATGCTGGACTTACGATATTTGATTTGCCTCCCAGTAAAAATCGTCGAGATACAGAACAGTGGAAACCGATTTTAGACTGGTTGGAAAAAAAAGAAATTGAACCCGCGTAAACTTCCTATTTTAATAAGATTTTCATACCCTTTCTTCTTATTTATAACCGAAATATGTAGCGTTAATATTTATTCGGTTAAGTTTTTTTAATCTTACTTCGCCTATGTGGGCTTTTACCCTTGCTTCCCATAAAGTAAAACAAAAAACAACTTCCCTGCCAAAAATGACCTCTCATATTGAGATTTTTACTTTTCCGTAAGGTTAACTTTTAATTGTGGTTTTTGAGTGTTGTGTCACGTTGTTTAAAGTATTCAAAAGTCGAGAGCATAGTTAATAGTTGTTGAGATGGGAAAAATAACAAGAGCTTTTGTTTTTATATTAGCGGGTTTTATTTATGTCTGGCGTTAAAGTATCTTTGTTGGCGCTATAGGTCTTTCATTGAGTGACAGTTCGGGTATCGTTTATATTCGAAACACCGTTGGTGCCGAGCATTCGATGCCAACCCAAGATCATGGGAGTTCCTGTTCATATAAAGGAGCCCCCTATATTAACGACTGTAATTACGGCGCAGCCGGGGAAATTTTGAGCCATACCTACGGCTCGTTATGTGCACGAGCCAGTACTGTTGTGAGCAATTTATAAGACTTTGATCAGTCTGTCTTTCGCAGTTCGTTTTATCTTCATAATGATGGTTATATTTATGTTCCAGATGCTTGTGATAGTGGGGCAAGCTGTAAGCTACATGTTGTTCTGCATGGCTGTGTTCAGAATAAAAATAAAGTGGGTAATGAATACGCTATGCATACCGGATACAGCCAGTGGGCTGAATCCAATAATATTATTGTTTTGTATCCCCAGGTCAGCCCCAGCGCGACCAATCAATGCTTAAGTTCATCGCGAAGGTGTAGGGAAGTATGCTGTCTGGCTGTGTGCAGACAAGCCTGTGATGTGCGCTGAGGTGTATGTTGTAGTGCTGATTTTGAGAAGCAAGAATGACGCGATGCTTTGGAGGGATAACCTGGTCATAAGCATGGCCCGGATGTGGGTAGCTTAGACTTTTATCCATCTAATCTAGCGTTTCTGAGGCTGTGAGGCGGATATTTGCCGTATTACTCTCTGCAGGAGCGAGAAATAGAAACCGCACTAATACTACTGCTGTGCGAGATACGACATTGTTATCGGCATCGAAGTCATTACTTGCGCTGCAAACCCATGAAAAACCACTCATCAATATTAATGTGCTCATTTGGATAGGGCGGGGCATCGGGGTATTCCTTTCTATTATTATGAGCAACAACTGACTTTTCGGGATTAGGCGCTCAATATACCGCAACAGTGCACACTTCATCATGTTTAAAACCGCGACGGCATCGATAGAAGCAGATACGATATTTCATGTACACTGCCTACCTTTATATGACAAAATATTGAGATAAGCCTTCATGGATACGAATCAAAATAAAAACCCAATCGAACAGCTGCCAGGGTTAGTGGAGCAGGTCCAATCGCTGCTCGCGGATGCTCGAGCGACGCTGAAAACGCTTTCTGAGCTAGAGGCTACTTCTAAACCATCAGACTCCTTGGTCAAAATGTTTGAGCAGTATACCGATAAAGAGCGTCAAGTCGCTCAGGTGTACGGTGTATTCCTAGCGTGGGAAAGCGAAGAAATTCCTGCCTACGAAAAATCTGAGGTTGTACGGGCGCTAGGTTTACTTAAACGAGCGAACCTGATCATGCAAAATGTTTTACGCATACTAAAAGCAAAACTTGATATACCTGATCCCGAGCGTGACCAGATGGAATTGCAAATGCAGTTACAATCCATGGGCGTAATACATGGCGGCTCTCATTAACGAACCAGTTTAGTTGCTGTATATACACCTCTTGAGAGCGGAGATCGGTCATCAATCACCTAGATACTCATACAATTGTCAGCCTCATTTATGAAACAGCAGAAGATGTAGAGCTTTGGCCTAAATTGCTAGATGCCTGTCGGGATGAATGGGGTGATGAAGATCTAAGGCATGTAACGCCTAGGCATATTACAGCGTTAAGCGGTGAGCCAGAATCAGCCTTAATTGATGGTCATTCAGAAGGCTCCGTTTTTTTTCGAGAGGGAGAGGCGGCTAAACTCTCAAACAACACTATTACTCCCGCCATGAAAAACTCTCGGCGTTCTTTTTCTGATGTAGCTGAAATAGAATGCGTAGAAGGGGGGCTGGCAACGGTCAGGCCCGCAGAAATAAAAACCACAAAAGTAAAAACCTCAGGTGCCACGAATGCCGTAAATGATGAAGAGACCTTTAATGGGCATCTCCAGCGCGCATTGAGAATGAATCAACGTCTAGGGCAGATGCAAAACGAAGCGGGTGTTGCGCGTAACGTACTCGACTTTCTTCCGATGGCAATCATCACCGTTAATAAAGAATGTCAGGTTGAAAATAGTAATAACCTGGCGCACAAAATTATTGCTAGCTCCAAGCTCCTGAGTATTAATGAGGGAGTGTTACGTCCTTCAGCCGCACAGCACAAAGTATCGTTTAAAAAAATAGTACTGGCAGCATTAAGTGCTAAAGACAATACCAAGTGCACGATTAAACTTGCCGACGAAACGCGGCAAGAAGTCTTATCTGTTTTCGCGGTTAAAACAACTCAGCAGATTGCACCCTCTTCCTTGGGCTCAGCACCGCAAGAATACTGCACCTTATTTATCGTCTCCAATTTTCTCCCCGATTATGTCAATGCAAAAGTACTGCGCGAGCTGTATCAGCTAACACCCGCTGAAGCGCGGCTTGCGCACATGCTCGTGAGTGGCGATGCGCTGACCGATATAGCGGAAAAACTTGGCGTTAGTCATAACACCGTGCGTAACCAGTTAAAATCTGTATTCTCCAAAACGGGAACAAAGCGCCAAGCTGAGCTAGTGGGGCTAATATTATCAACACCTGCAAACCCTGACTTTCCAGATGTCTCGTCGCTGCTGGACAAAAATCAGCAGACCCGAAAAGACCGAATTGGCAGCAAGAAAGTGATGCTCTTGGATAACGGACACGAGATTCATTATTTTGATATTGGCGACGCTAACGGTAAGCCCGTTTTGTACTTGCACGAATTTGTTGCATGGGATTGGTGGAACCTGATTGGCCAAGATAAAATAGCCTTGCAAGGTGTGCGATTAATTGTGCCATTGCGACCGGGCTACCTCGGTTCACATTTGGATTCTGAATTATCCTTTGAATCTTGGTGTTCAGACATAGGATGTTTTCTGAATGACTTGAAAGTGAAGAAGGTGGTCAGTATGGGGTTTTCATCTGGTGGGGCATTTGCCGCGAGTCTTGCTTTTTACCTTCCTGAACGTTGCGAAAGGTTGGTATTAATTAGCAGTACAGCACCCGTGGGCAGTATTTCCGAAATGGACACGGCTCGTCCAGCAATGTCGCGACTTGTCTTAGGGTTTGCTAAACACGCGCCTCGTGTGTATCAACGATTTTTCAGGGCTTTGCTCAAAACGGTAAAAGCTAATCCGCAAAACTACATTCGCGATTACATAAAGCATTGGTCTGCCTATGACGCTCGATTAGTTTCAGATCCTTTTATTCTACAAAGTTTAACCGACCGATTTGCCGACTGTATAGACACGGGAGGGGCGGGTTTAATTAGAGAATCTGTAGTGCTCACGCAGAACTGGGGTTTTGACCTTGCGGATATTACAGTGCCCACACATCTCTGGTCCGGGGCCGAAGATCATGCATTGCCTTACATGATGCACGAAAAATTGTGTCGCATTCCCGACTGTGAAGTAACAAAAATTGAAGGCGCAGGGCACCTCATGATATATACGTGCTGGCGAGAAATATTTCGCTCGTGCTTTCCTTAGTTTGGCCTAGTGTGATAGGCCCAGAAAGCCCGACCTAGAATAGGGTACGCGAGAGAAAGCAGATGCCCAGTTACAGAAAATAATAAACTAAAAAACCACTTTAATTCAAACCATAGTCCAAATGGGTCATGTCCGACCGTAATCACCCTAATAGAATACATATCGCCAATTGGCGGGAAACAACTTAGAGTTTCAGGAGACAAGCAATGAATAAAATTTTTCGTACCTCGTTAGCCGCAATAGCGGCAACCTTCATGGTTGCGGAAGTGTCACAAGCTGAAGGAATATTTCACTTGGATGCAGGCTTAGGTGTGGTGCAAGTGAGCAGCGGAGGATTCGAAGGTGGTTATGTCGTCGATCCGGCTATTGCCTATGAAGATGGCCTGGTATACCGAGTTGGTGCGCTTGCGATCAGAGATCTTAGGTCAAGCAGCGGGAGTGATAAAAGTGAAACAGAAATTGAAGTTTCAGCAATATATTTTGGAATATCCAAAGCCTTGGATATCAAACGTTTAAAAGCCGAGGTTGGTGGTGGCGTGATGTTTTCGAATGCTCAAGCCTACTATTACGACGAAAAAGTAGGAGAAGATAGTGAGACCAGCCCCTACCTCAATGTAAAGTTCATTTTCGATCTCACCAAATTCTTATCGATACAAACGGACTGGAAATATATCGACGACATTTCCGGTGGAGACTTTCATGTGCTAGAGGCCGGTGTGCGGTTTTCTTTTTAGCGGCACGTTGGGTTGTAAATAAAAGGCTTTATTTTTGAATTCATAAAAACATATTGAATGGGACAGGTGCTTATATGAAAGGCATAGCAACAAAAATATTATTACTCACGCTTATTTCAAGCTTAATCATTGCGTGTAGCGACGATGACAACACCGTAAACTCCGAAGGCGTTGCAACCGGGCAGATATACGCAACCTTCCAAATTATTGCCGATGGTGATGATTATGTCTATGCGGAAGCCCAATTAACCGACGGTATTCCGCCGCTTAATGCCGAGGATGAAGCCACATTTGTCCAGTTAGTCGGCAACGACGAACTGTGGCTGTCGGCGGGCGAAGATTTAAGAGAGGTTGATATTTCGGATGATATATTTGGCGGCTTTAGTGACTTAGAAGATACTCAGGCACCGTTTAAATCTGCCACCAGGCGACGTGAATCCTACGACTTCTTATTTTCCCGCGTGATTATTAATGAACTCGGTACCTGGTATTCCGCACGACTCCCCGAAAGTGAAGAGCGTGAATATCATATATCACTCTTTCGCGATCGGGATGATGGCACCACCGCTCGGGACTCCATTGTCACCTTACCGGAATCGTTTAATGTGACATCCCCAGCATCCGGTGAGAGAATTAGCCGAAGTGGAGATGACATTGTTGTGCAGTGGAGCAATGCCGATTCCGCGTCCTCCATCGAGGTAGAAGCGAACACTACCTGCCAGGGCAGCAGTTTTGATTCGGTTTCCATATCAGACAATATCGATGCAGGCATGTTAACGATTAGTGCAGGTGTTCTCGATTCAGAGTTGCTGTCGGGCAACTGTTCCACCACCTTAAACGTGCGTAAAATTCGGGTAGGCCAATTTGATTCCAAATTTATTGGTGGAGCCGTTAACGGATATCAAATACGCCGTATCGTATTTATCTCCGAGCCATAATAACAGCCAAACGTAAAAAGCAGGGCCAGACTTCGTCAAGTGCCCGGTTTCCTGCTTTACACCTCGTTTCCGGTTTCCGGTTTCCGGTTTCCGGTTACCCCGTCCCCCGTCCCCCGTCCCCCGTCTTCCGTCTTTGATGTGGTCAAGCT
>JAWSUY010000056.1:0-40130 GCA_033852175.1 Agarilytica sp. | reverse complement strand
ACAAGATGAGACATTATTTTTTCCATTTTGGTCAGTATAATAATCGCGACGGACCGGTGATTTCCCAACTTCACTGCGTACATAGTTTACTTCCTTTAATTGTCTATATAATTCTATTAGGTGAACATGGAGGAGGTTCACACCGCCACTTTAGCTATTTCGTTTATTTGTTGTTGACAGAATCCGATGGTACCTGGCACTAATAAGCGATGAATTATCGCTCTATAACCAACCTCAAACCAAACTTGGACGTTGACATGCTTTTGTGTTCGCAACTTCTATACGCAGAACGACACCTGTACGCATCCATATCCCACGCCCCTCCTCGCAAAACTCTACGGGATTGAGACTCAAGGCCATCCTCTCTCGCGGACGCATTACATAAAGCCTTAGAGTAATCAGAATGCCACACATCCGAACACCACTCCCAAAGGTTTCCGACAATATCGTACAATCCCCATGGATTTGGCTTCTTCTGCCCTACAGTATGTGTACTGCCATTAGAATTCAGGTTGAACCAGGCATAATCAGATATAGAAGATTGGTTCGGTTCAAAAAAATACTCTCCATCAGTCCCTGCTCTGCAAAAGTATTCCCACTCACTTTCTGATGGTAAACGTACAACTCTACCTATACGTGATGACAGTTTTGAGCAAAAGGAAATGGCATCATCCCAAGAAACATTTTCAACCGGGCCTAACGAGTCGTCTAGAAACACCGAAGGGTTAAGACCCATCACGCTTTCCCACAAGTATTGAGGCACCAATTGACAGCTCACATAAAAAGAATTTTCCACCGTCACCAAACGACAGGGCAATTCCAAAGGTAAACCCTGAGTAGAGCCCATTTGAAATTCCCCTGCGGGAACGCTGACAAACATTATCTGTTCATCGCAGACATTGAGGGAAAGTAGATCGTTGCCATCTATCAGAGTGATTTTATTTTCCACAAAGCACCTTCAATTTTACACCTCATAACCCAATTGTCGTCGCATACCAGCGATTAGCCAGTTGTAAAATTTTAACTTTATATCTTCAGGTAGCCCAACGCTCGCCCCCAAGTAATAATCAAACGAGATAATCAGCGTTGTCTCCTGCCAAGACGAGTCTGGTAGCTCACCTTTTTTAAACAGTTGAATATGATTTTCCCATAAGCTCTCCACCTTATAGCCATATTCATCCCCCCACAATTCTTTATATTGAAAAAACTGATCATATTTGTTCAATATTTTTTCACTTCATGGAAAGACTCTAACAATTCAGTTAAGTCACGCAATTTTGAGATACTTACTATGCTAACCTAATATAAATCTTCACGCCGAATACCGAGCACAACAGACTTCAACTCCTCCATAAAGTCTATGTTTTCCACGCTCCCATTCACAATAATCTCCAGGGATGCTTCTGAACTTTTCAAATCGCTACATAAATCATACAAATTTTTCCAGCCCCTATAAAATTGAGATTTATTTAAAGGGGCTTTAAAAACAACATCGCCGCGCCTCAATGCCTTCGACAGAATACCAATCGACTCTTTACTGTATGCCCTTAGGACAGCAATAACACTTTTGGCATCGCTATAACGAACAATTTTAACCTCAACAATTAAGTCTATTTTAAAAATATTTTTCATTTCTTTATATGCCCCGTCTTAGCAACACTTCCATCTTTCTTTTTGTGGCGGAATCAACTTGTTTGTTTTCCACCAAAATGGGCTTCTCAATTCGCCACCAGGTTCTCTCACCCCAATCGCCCATTCTATTGGCTCCAGAATTAAAAACACTAATATCACCATTGGCACCAAGAGCAAATTTTGTAGAAACCATATTCCAAAGTTTTGCAGCCATTACCGGATCAAAATTATCTTTAGAGAAAAGTTCAAGTTTGTCCAATACTTGTCCACCAATGGTTTGCTCTAGAGTAGTTTTGTTGTTGTATTTAGCCCACTCTTGAGCTATTTCCATATTATTTGTATTGTCATGCCTAGATGCACCCCAAAATACGGCCTCATCTTTACCTGTACTAAAATCAAGATCGCCAGACTGAATCATTCCCTTTATTTTAAAAAAAGCCCTAGCAGGATCATCATCTACTAACTTTGCTAATTCACAATCCTTAGCCTTCAACCCCAATGGATCGACCCACAGCATAGGATTGGGCGCATACTGGTAACCATTCACCCCACCCAACAAGCCTGCAGGGTCCTGCGTAACAAACTGCCCAGTACTCGGATTATAATACCGGTGACGATTGTAATGAAGTCCAGTCTCCTCATCAAAATACTGCCCCTGAAAACGCAGATTATTCTCAACCTCCTCAATTTCCTTCACCGCAATATCGCCGTAGGCTTTGTACTGTGCCTTCCATACGATTTTACCTTGCTGGTCGCTTAATTCCTTTGGTGTCCCTAAATGGTCCAGGTGATAGTGGTAGATCTCTCCATCTTGTACCATGGCAAGAGGTTTAAAACTTTCAGGCTCATAGATGTAGGTCTTTTTTATGTTATTACGAGTTTCTTGAGTGAGCTGATCCCCAACCCAAAGATATTGAGTGTTACCGGACTTGTCCTTCTTCTCAATACGTCGCCCCAAAGGGTCGTATCGATATTCAGTAATTTTATGGTCTTTTTCGACCTTGATAAGTTGGTTTTGCAGATTATAGTGATAGAAGGTTTCAAGATTTCCGTCCTTTCCTCGGTTTTCTTTAACGAGGTTGCCGCGCGCATCGTAGGTGAATTTTCGGTCGCCTTGCATTGCAAGACGATTGCCTTCACTTTTACTCACAGGGTTGCCATCGATACTGACTAAATTACTGGCAGGATCAAAAGCAAATTGTTCGCTCTGCCCCCCGTAAACTCTTTCTAGACGATTTACGAAATCATAAATAAATTTCGTGTTCTGATCACCGTCAGTCAGCTGGCTTAAATTACCAAATTTATCGTAATTATATTCACGCTGTATGGGACCGAGGCTTTCGCTTTCTTTTTTATAGCTCAGTTGTTTTTGCAATCGCCCCATAGGATCATAGTGCGTTTCTGTTGTTATTTGACCTTGATGACGGGTAATCTCTCGACCAAGTTTGTCGCGCTGTATGTTAGCGATAAGCTGCTTATGCTGTCCGCCTTCAAAAAGGTCGACTCCAGAGAGCTGACTATTCACATCAAAGCTGTAGCGAATATCTTGCCCGTCGGGTAGCTGAATCGCACTGCGAATACCGGGCCAATTATAAGTAAAACCAATATCAGCCCTTGATGACGAAACCAGTTTATTACGAGAGTTAATGTCGCAATGCTGCTCTTTTTCAATATTACCAAAGCGGTTATAGTCCAGCACCAATAGTTGATTGGCATTATAGGTTTCTTTAATGCGTCCTTTTGCGTCATACTGAAATCGCGTTCTCTCTTCTTGTTGTTCTTGGCTTTTGATGGATTTACTAGTTTTGGTGACCATTTGTCCCAGAGCATCTCGCTCAAACTCCGTCAGCACTTCCCCCGCATCCATATGTTTAATAAGGTAACCAGCGCCGTTATATTGATAATGCTGAACACGACCATCAAAACCAATTTCTTTGATAAGCCGCTCATTGCCATCATAAAAAAACTGGTAACGCTCACCATTTTCATTGATTAACGCAGTTAGATTACGTTCAGTATCGTATTCGTACTTTAAGTGCTGTCCTTCTGCATCAAAACGCTCAACAACCTGACTCAATCCATCGTATAAGAACTCGGTTGTTCGACCTTGAGGATCGCTGTGCCGGGTAAGCTGATCGTTCTCATTGTAGGTGTAGCTGGTTTCACTATTGGGCGCTTTGATTTTTTCAATAAAGCCCGTCGCGCTATAGGCATACTCTGTCCTGCTCGCAATGTCTTTTCCATCGACGAGAAATTCCATGGCAATAACTTGTCCCCATGGGTCATAGCGAAATTGCCGCGTGTGCCCCATGGAGTCAGTAACCTTAATCAGCTCACCTTGATCATTCCACCGATAAAATGTTTTGCGATTTAATGGGTCGATAACGGCCGACACCAAGCCTTGATCGTTGTATCGGTATCGAGTATTTTGATTGTAAGGATTCACTAAACTCGTTAACTGGCCTTTGCGATTGTATTCTCGCTGCCACTTCGTTTTATCTTTGTCTACAACGGATATTGGCTTTCCCTGAAAATAACTAATGGCAACGCGATTACCTAAGGCGTCGCGAATACCGACAGCGTTGTTTTCACTATCGTAAAAATATTCAGTAGTATGCCCTTCAGGGTCAGTGGTCGATATTTTACGTCCATTTGCATAACGAGTCTGATGAACGGCCCCTTCATTATCCTTTCTTTCAATAACTTGACCGTATTCGTTGTAATGGTACTCACACTGAAAGCCTCGACTGTCTGTGGCTTTACTGCGTTTATTTTTGGTATCCCAATCAAAGTAATACTCATAGATGCCACGATCACCCCAATTATGAATACAGCGGGCGGTATGGTCGTCACCGTCCCACTCAAAACAAAAGCGAAAACCCGTTTTGAGGGTGCGCTGTGTCAGTAGGTGGTTTTTATATTCATATTGCTCGCCAACGTCTTTGGCATTGCGATGGGATATTAAGTCACCGCTTGAGTTGTATTCGTATTGCGCTAATATTTTTTCTTGCTGTAACTTATCATTACTGAGAAAAACAGCCTGTATGCGACCCTGCTGATTGCGCTCTAAGCGCAGCGACTTCCCCCAGCTCCCCAGAATTCGGCTTATTCGGTTTTGGTCGTTGTAATGTAACTTGATACAAAAGCCGCTTTCGCTACTTAAAACACCAAGTACATTCTGAGCAGGCCTATATGACATATGGTGTAATTCTGTGAGCCGAAAATGGCCCTGGACATGTGAGCTGCGAGAAAAGACCTTATCCCACTGACCTTCTTGTTTCAGGATAAAAGAATTTTCTGACATTCGATCAAGATTAAGTCCTTCGGGTAGGTACTTACTTCGTTGATTGACGGACGGGATATTAAACGGAATGGAGCGACCTTCGTCATCAACATACATCACCGTCTCGTGATCCATTTCTAGATGTTCACTACCGCTATGGGACCAAGCAATGCCCAATCCAATATCTCGCGTCTGTGAACTACGGTAAATGCGTTTCCAAGCAAATGGCACTGGGCCAGGCAGTGCAAAATCCGTATATTGCAGCATTTCCTCGCCCGTGACCATGCTGACAGGGTCTCCGTCTGTAGGTGTATCCTCAATTTTTTGGCCTCCATTAGTTGGGGCCTCTGCCGTTGTCGTCGCCAACCCTTCTGTATGAGGAGTTTCGGCTGCTGGAGGCGGTGTTTCAGCCGAGACGTCTCGCTCCAGCCTTGCAGGACCAAGGTTAGCCGGCTCGGCTGATCGTCCAGAGCTGCGGCTCCCCCCCGAATTACGACCACTGGATACTCCGCCCATAACAGCTGGTGGAGTAATCGCCTCTAGAGCTTGCAATTGAATGCGGTTGGCGGCCTCCAGCGATATTATTTTCTCAAAGATCTTAGACTCTTTTACCAAGACTTTGCCATCAATAGGCTTTACAGCCTTCCATAAACTAGACCTATCCTTGTGAGAATTTGGTTTGGCACCGATTAAGATCGCGCCGACTTGCGAACTACTAAGCGCAGGGGAAGACTGTGAAACATTTAGGGGGGGGCGAGCGGGATTTTTATCAAAAACCAGTTGATACGGCTTTGCGTTTTTCGTTTTGATCGTTGTTTTCATCAATAACTCCCTAAGTTTGGTCCCTGTACAGCTCCTTGCGAGCCCCAGACTTGCGTAAGAGTTGCAATTTAACACGACAAATTAGGCAGAACATAGACCCGACTCTCATATTGAGCGATCAAAGGCCTTAATAAGAACGAAACGATTTAAAATTGATCAAAGGCGTTTTTGCGTGGATTTCAGGGGGAAGTTGTCAGCAGAGAAGGGGATTCCTGCCACCACATTGATTTACCTCCTAGAAATTCGTGATTTCCCCTCCCGCGCCGTCATCACCTCACACCAGGACACTTTGCCGTAATATTCAGTACACTGTGCTCGACAGTGACGGTTACCTTTTGATCAGGAGAAGTTCAGATTCTCGAAGCCACTTGCTCTAATTGAGCAGGAACATAGGTCAAACCAACACTGCGGACCTTCTTCAGAATTTCGACGGCTGTCTCAAGGACTTTAAAATGATAAGTATGAGGGGAATTTACTCAGGGTCCTCCCTCTTTAAAATCACTATCGACGAAGCAGCCAAATCACAGCCACGCCCGAAACTTGAAATTTTAGGCTGTCAAAAATCACAATCACACCACATCAGAACCCATATCTTTTAAAGATTTTTAATTCTTTAACGATAACATTTTAAAAAAGAACACTCTTCGTTAATATGCTTTCGCGCCATTCAACTTTCACCCACAGACATGTCTTTCCAACGACATTTTGTAAGAATTGTAGACTGACCGACCTCAATACGTATTTCTTCTGATTCCAAATCACAGACAAGCTCACTAATTGGCCCATCTGTTTCCGCGTACATTTCAGGAGTAAACTTATTACTCGTCCACAGATAGTCTGTACCACCTTCAATTTCGACCTCCAAATCTGCCTTTCCAACAAACTGATTCAACATACCCAAACTCAATGTTTCGTCATGAGCTGGGATCGAAAAACGGCCACCTTCATCAGTGATAAACTCAGCCTTTTCACCTTCGTCGTTTCCGTTCCACTTTAGTGTACGAATAATTTTAACGTTGGGCAGTGGGTTTCCATCTTTTAACAAGACGCCCCTCATTGGAGAGAATATAACGTAATTTTTAAGACTGCCGTCAAACATTTTGAATTCCTTATTAGGTGGTGTTTCAGCAGTGCATCCAACAGCAATAAGCCCAAGCAGCATCGTTACAATATTTTTCATTTTTATTCACAAAGCTATTTTCGAGATACAATGTAGTTACTATTATTTTAAGCTTGGAAAACTTCTTACACCTTAATTAATCAATAAATGTCATAACACGGATTTAACTCCCGATCCTTATACGTAAACCTCTGACGACAGGGCTTGAGTTAAACCACTAATAAAGAAAACAAAGCCCCAACCCCATAACAATCCCAGACCAAATCAAGCATACAGTGCAATAGCCCATAATATCTTTGATGCTAAGCCCAGCAATACCGAGAAGCGGCAAAGCCCAGAACGGCTGAATCATATTCGTCCATGCATCCCCCATTGCCACCGCCATCGCGGCCTGATTAAGGGGGACACCTAAAGCTTGCGCTGCCGGTATAACAATCGGAGCTTGGACAGCCCATTGACCGCCGCCAGAAGGCACAAAGAAGTTGACGATACCTGCACTAAGGAAGGTGAATAAAGGAAATGTAGTCGGGTTTGAAATGCTGACGAACCACTCAGAAACCGACCCGGCCAATCCGGAGCCCACCATCATTCCCATGATGCCACCGTATAACGGGAACTGTAATACGATACCAGCCGCACCGGATATCGCGTTATTTAACGCACGTAAATAATTGCGGGGCGTTTTGTGTAATAAAATACCCAAAACAATAAAGACTAAGTTGATGCTATTCAGGCTTAACTTTCCGCCTTCGGCAAAATAGCTCACCAAATAAGTTAGCCCTAACCCACCCAAAAACAAAGAAACAAACATGCTATTTTCAAGCCGTTCTGCCGGTGTCATAGTCGACTTGTCGAGAATGACAGGTTCGTCCTTCTCATAGAGTGAAGGGTCCAATTCCACCACATCTGATTCGTTCGGCATCATGAATCGATTAACAATCGGTAAGGTGCACAATAGTACGAGGCAAATAACAATAATCGGCATGCTGAATATCGTTTCACTGACAGGAATCGATTGCCCATTCATTAACGAGCTAATTGTACCGCCGTCTAAGGCTGCGATTTTAAGAGGTATGGAACCCGATAGACCTGCATGCCAAATCAACATACCGGAATACGCTGCAGCAACTAATAAGGCGTAATGAACTCCGCGTATACGGCTCGCAATTTCTCTCGCCAGTAATGCGCTAGCAATGAGGCCAAAGCCCCAACTAAACCAACAACAGATAAGTGCGATAAAGGTCATCAGCATAATGGCTTGGGCGGGTGTTTTCGCTAGCCCTGCTATCGATTGTAAAATCGATTTCACCAAAGACGTTTGCGCCAATATATGGCCAGCAACTAAGGTTACGGTCACTTGCATCGAAAACGCTAACAAGTTCCAAATACCGCCCCCCCAATGGTTGGCCATTTCTACTGGGGAGTTCCCCTGGGTCAACACGCCAGCCAAGAAAACCACGAGAGTTATGATGGCTGCGAAGATAAAGGCATCTGGAAGCCAGCGCTGCATTATGCGTGTAAAAAAGTTAGCGGCTGTCTGAATCATGGTTTTCCCCTAAAACTTCAAAAGTGGTCTGAGTGTATAACGTAGAAAATAGCGATTTGTTATGCGTAATGGTTATTTTATTGTGGCCGCACATTCTGCCAAAAAAGAAGTAACGCGAAAAGGCTTTGAATTGCCAAGACTGGAATGAGTGGCGCCAAAAGATGTAAAAGTGGAGAGTGAACTCAGGTAATCGCTGTTGGCACTTACCTGAGGTTCATAACGACCAGATAAAACTACGCCGATAATAGACTCAGACAACAGTGCAGAGAATCGACTAGGAGAACCAACTAAAAGATTATTGAGCGTAAAACGCTTAACCCGTTAGCGTTGTGGCCAACAACTCAATCAAACTTCTCTTGTTCGTTAACGCAACAACAATAATGGCTTATTGGTTGCCTTCAGCATTTTTACGGTAAAGCTGCCTAAAAGTAAATCGTGAATCCGACTGTGGCTAAACGCGCCCATCAACATAAGGTCAATCTCGTTTTCAGACTGATAGACGGATAATACTTCTTCAATTTTACCTACGAGTTTTGCGGTGGTGACATCGATACCAACATCTTCGAGTGTGCTTGCTGCGCTTTTTAATAGCTCATCGCCGTCAGTTCCCACGTATACGATATGACAGGGGATGCCTTTAAAAAGCGGGCTAGTCGATACCATTTTTAAGGCTTTTTGTGCAGTCTCACCACCATCATATGCCAACATAATTTTCTTCGGTTCGGAATACTCTTTATCCACAACCAGAATAGGCTTATGCAAACTGCGGAGAATTGATTCCAGCTGTGTGCTGATACCCGCTTGGTTTTCGTGTTGCTCGCCCCGCAGTCCCAAAACGACTAGATCGGTTGAATCTTCTAAATCAATGAGTGACTCAGACAAGCTGCCATGACGCTGACAGGAATCCATCGATTTAACACCAGCTTTGAGCGCACGTTCTTGCGCTGTTTTAAGCATGATTTGGCCTTTTTCGATTAAAAGGCGGCTTCGATCATGCTCAACCACGGTAAGCTCATCAAGAAGATCGTCCCGAGCACCCAGCCCAATCGCCCCAGAATAATCATTTTCTAGGGGAATTCGTTGATGCTCTATTGTGTGTAAAAACGTTAACGGTGCGGCGATTTTGTTGGCAACCCAGCAGGCATAATCGCAAACAGGTTCACGAGCAGAGGAGCCATCGATACAGGATAAAACTACATTGTTCGGTTTACTCATTAATGTCCACCCATCATCTTTTCGATTTCTTCAGGTTTATCATGAATACCAAATCGGTCAATGATGGTTTCACTCGCATCATTGAGACCTATAACCTCGACGTCAGCTCCCTCTCGTCTTAGTTTTATTACAGCGGTATCCAAAGCATGAACCGCGGACAAATCCCAAAAATGGGCGAGATGTACGTCGATTACAACTTTAGAAACTGCTTCTTTGAAGTCAAATGTCTTCAAAAATTTGTCTGCTGAATTAAAGAAGATCTGACCATGAAAACGGTAGGTTCTAATCGCCCCGCCGTCATCCAGATCCTTTTCAACATACATAAGGTGGCTGATTTTGTTCGCGAAGAATAATGACGCAAGGAAAACGCCCATAAACACACCGTAAGCGAGGTTGTGAGTCCATACAACGACAGCGACCGTAGCCATCATAACAACATTGGCCGATAGAGGGTATTTCCGCACATTTATCACGGAATTCCAGTCAAATGTCCCGATTGATACCATGATCATCACTGCGACCAGCGCCGCCATAGGAATTTGGGCGACCCAATCGTTGAGGAACACCACCATAATCAGTAATACTGTACCAGCGATCAAGGTAGAAAGACGTCCTCGGCCTCCAGACTTCACGTTAATAACTGATTGCCCGATCATCGCACAACCGGCCATACCACCCATTAATCCCGCGCCGATATTTGCTATTCCCTGTCCTTTACACTCACGATTTTTGTCGCTATCGGTATCAGTCAAATCGTCGACGATAGTGGCGGTCATTAATGATTCCAAAAGACCGACAACGGCTAAGCCTGCAGAGTAAGGAAAGATTATTTTGAGCGTTTCAAGATTGAGTGGAACATCCGGCCACAGAAACATAGGCAAGGTATCCGGTAACTCGCCCATATCCCCAACCGTTCGGATATCCAAACCTAAAGACAACGTCAGGGCTGTGATCATCAAGATACAGACAAGTGGAGAAGGGATTGTTTTACCGATAACAGGAAAATAAGGGAATAGATAAATAACCGCTAAACCAGCGGCTGTCATGGCGTATACGTGCCAAGTAACATCAGTTAACTCGGGTAACTGGGCCATAAAAATGAGTATAGCCAGGGCATTCACAAACCCGGTCACGACGGATCTGGAGACAAAACTCATAAGGCTGCCCAACTTCAGGTACCCCATTACAATCTGGAGCACACCGGTCAATAACGTTGCGATAAGCAAGTACTGCAAACCATGTTCTTTAACCAGCGTCACCATTAGCAATGCCATCGCGCCTGTGGCCGCAGATATCATTCCCGGACGTCCACCAACAACGGCGCAAATCACGGCAATACAGAATGAACCGTATAAACCGACTTTAGGGTCTACACCGGCAATTATAGAGAAGGCTATCGCCTCTGGAATCAATGCCAGCGCCACCACCAGCCCTGCTAGTACATCGCCACGAATATTGCCAATCCAGTCTTCTTTGGTTGAGTGCAGTAACATAATTTTCCTGTACATCTACATCAACACGGCCATCTTCGTTCGATGGCTGCGTCAATATCAATGATTTAAATAAGGTTGTTAATTGAGTCGATCGCTATCGAATTCTGCGACACGTATGAGGTTTGGGGTATTTGGAGGTGTGCGCAGAGCGCGCGCATTCTAACGCAGAGCAGCCCCCTGATCCACTTAAATGGGGCGTTAGCGGCCTTAGTAACGGGACAGACAGAGACTCGCCTGAGCTTAGGGAATCACAACTTTGAAAATACCCCCACCCAAGGCACCCCCATTTTCCAGTTTTATATAACCGTGACGATTTTTTTGCTTATGGCGTGCAGCAATTCTTTCGGCGAAATACAAGCCCAAATGAGTATTGCCCTGGCTCACCTCCGCGTCTTCAACCATATTGGAGGGGTTTTCAAGCATATGATCGGGGTAGCCAGGCCCGTTATCGGCAATGGTAATTACCAAGCAATCGTCTTCGATAGTAGCGCTGATAGCGATGCGTGATTTGGTATACCGAATACAGTTGACCAATATGTTGTGTACGACACTTCCCATCAGGTCATCATCGTAATACCAATGCAGATTTTCATGACAGTCTAATGCCAATTCAATCCCGCCGGTTTCAAGTAATAAATGATTACGAGCAACTTGATCTTCTAAAATATCAATCACAAAATGCTGATCAATGCTCACCGGTAAAAACTGGTTTTGCATACGATAAATCGTCAATAGCTGAATGAGTTCACTGTTTATGCGAGAGGCTTCGTAATGCAAGGTATTAAAACGTTTTGCTTGTTCCTCATTTTCTGGAGGCGTGTCTTGCATGACTCCTTCAACAGTGGCCAGCAACATGCCTACTGAATTTTTCATGTCGTGAACACTTGACGCAATCACTAAGGAAAAGTCGATGGGGTCATTGTTGTCGGCCATGGGAACTCCCGCGTTATGATATGAAAACTTCTGCGCGCCGCTTTAATCGTGAAAATCGATTAAATTGCGCATGTTCTTTATCTACCGAGGTTCCAACCACTTCAAGTATCTCTCGGCACTCATCTTGTAGCTCATCTTCTTCTGGAGTTTCTTTCATTTTCCCAATGAGGGACTGAACAATATTCAACTGAATCCCGATATGTTTGGGGAAAAGTTTGCGCGCCTGATCAAAGCATTCAAGTGCTCGATCAAACTCTCCAACACTGTATAAATCGATCCCTTTACGGTTCACTTCTGCCACCAATTCTCGATTCATCTCGCTGGCAGGCTCACTGAGGAATTTATCTAACTTTTCTAGGGAGCTTTGATCGTCTTTATATTTTGTTTGCAGAAATTCGAGAAGGTCTTCCGCTTCGTCATTTTCCCCGAGCGATAATAGCAATGACACACGGTCAACATCCATATCGATATTGAGTTCATCACTGCGCATATCGTCTTGTGCTTCGTTTAAACGCTCCCGCGCTAGGCTTGTCTGCCCTTGATTCGCCACAACTCGACCATGTAGCAGGCTGATTTGAGAAATTTCTTCGTCATTTAAATCAAATTGCTCTTTCACTAAGTTTAGTGTTTCTACAGCTTCTAGTACTGCACCAGGCGGCAAGTCGAGATTTTTTTCCATTGCGTTGGAAACGGTCCTGGCAAATTCGAAGCTATCGTCGACAGACCCATAACAGGAGAGTTTTCCCAATTTGATGGTTTTACGTAAAGCATCCACTGCAGCCACCGCATCCTCATTTTCATTAGCGACTTTCGCTAAGCGCTTTTGCCGTAATATCGACATAGGAGACACTTCGACAGCGCGCTTAATCGTATCCTGAACAGCTGCCTTCTCGCCCTTTTTGTCCCAGTTATTGGCCAGCACATCGTAAGCAGGAAGGTAGAGTGGGTTTTCTTCCACTATTTTATCCAACCAGTCTCCAGCAGTATCTAAGTCACCTTTTAGCTGTTTGACCTTGGCAAGGCCCAGTCTTGCCCAGTCCACCTGTCGAATTTCCAATGCATGGGTGTACAGCTTCTCTGCTTTCTGTAACTCACCCTGACGAATAAAAAGGTCGCCCAAAAGCTTTTGCGCTGCTGTCGAATGACGATCTTCGGCAATGGATAAATCGATCAGCATGTCCGTAGCGATTTGCACTTCGCCTTTTTTAAAAGCAGAAAAAACCGGGCGAAGCACTTCTTTTTGGGTCAGCAATCGGAACATGCGCTGTTCAAGCATCAAGCCCGTAATGGGCTTCATAAGATAGTCATCAGGCTCGCAGTCGTAAGCGGACATCACGATATTTCGGCTCGCCTCGGCGGAGACAATAAGAAAGATATTGTTGGGCGTCAGATATTTTCGATGACGTAATTCCTCTAATACATGTTGGCCATTACGCCCTAGCCCTAAGTCATAATCACACAAGATAACGTCATAATTTTTGAGCTCGCACTTGGCAATCACCTCTTCCCCGCTGGCCACCATCTCAACATCCAAGACACCAAGGTTCATCAGCATGGTATTCACGGTGCTACGGAAGCTGCTGAAGTCATCGGCAACAAGTATTGATAGATCTTGATATCGGATCTTGCTCACAAAGCCTCTGTCATCGTCATTTTGCCCTCAATACCCTCTAGTGTAGTTGAAAGATTGTTGTTGATCGCCAGACGCCCTATGACACATAGGCTTACATCAGCCTGCTCGCCCTAGCATCGTCGCTTTCTCCCGTTATCATAAGGTTGAGGGCGATACCCTGGCACACTAAGCCTCAAATACCGTGCTATCACTTCAGCAGACGCCATATCCAAAACTCCACCTACACTCGATGGACTGCAAGCCTACAGGCAACAATTGAAGCGTTTACAGGGTTCCATGCAATGTTTTTTCCAATTCAGCATCCCAAGCGTAATCAACCAAATATCAACAACTACCCGCTATCGCTATACAGGCCTCTATCTGTTCCCTAAAATACGCGGAAATTTGATTTATTTGATGATATACACGACTAGCACGGCCCCTATGACAAATACTCCGAAAGATACGCTGTACGTCGACCCCTTGGATACGGTCGCTAATTTCACCTTTGACAAGAGTGTGGTGGACGTATTTCCGGATATGATCAAGCGTTCGGTTCCTGGATACCCCACCATTCTCCATATGATTGGGCAAATGGCGGAAAGATACTGCCAAAGCGGCACGAATTGTTACGATTTAGGCTGTTCACTCGGCGCTGCAACCCTCGCTATGCGTCACCGCATTCATTCTGCAGGTGCGTGTATTGTATCCGTGGACAATTCAAAAGATATGATCACACGATGCCAACAAGTCATCGATGCAGATTCAAACGAGACCCCCGTCACCTTGATTCACGATGACATTTTGAATATTGAGATCAAAAACGCCTCAGTATGTGTATTAAATTTCACACTGCAATTCGTATCAACAGATCAACGAGAAGCCTTGCTGGAAAATATCTACAAGGGCATGGTGCCCGGTGGCATTCTTATCGTTTCTGAAAAGCTAGCGTTTGATAACCTCGAACATCATTCATTGATGACGGAGTTTCACCACTATTTTAAAAAAACCAACGGTTACAGTGATCTCGAAATTGCCCAAAAACGCAATGCTATTGAAAACGTTTTGATTTCAGAAAGCTTCGAAACCCACCAACAGCGCTTACAAAAAATTGGCTATAAAAGCACGGAGCTTTGGTTTCAGTGTTTCAACTTTGCCTCGTTCATTGCCTTTAAAGCGTAAGGCGAGTTTTAAACAGCGTACTCATTATTCACATTACTGACGCTTCGTTTTAACGCAGCTATTCACCCCCATACCCAACCCGATACAGATTTTATGACAGATGCCAGCATGATCGATTTTTCCGATTTTATTGAATCCCAAAAAGACACCAAGCTTTCTGCGTGGGCAGCATCGTTACCCCAACAAATTGAACAATGTTTTTCTCATAAGCGTTACGGCGACCTAAAAGATTGGCTCGCAGCCTTGAACGCATTACCAGCCAAAAGCCCCTCAGACGTCGACCTTTGTGGTGCTAACGTCAGCATTGGAAATGCAGCTGACTGCACGCCAGAGCAGTTAAGTGCAATTGAAGAAAGCCTTATGGCGTTGCGGCCTTGGCGTAAAGGCCCCTACCAACTGTTCGACATCGACATCGACACGGAATGGCGCTCCGATTGGAAATGGGACCGCCTCTTGCCACATATTACCCCCTTAAAAAACCGACACGTACTTGATGTCGGCTGTGGCAACGGCTACCACTGTTGGCGCATGCTCGGTGAAGAGGCCTACCGCGTTATTGGTATCGATCCTTCGCCTCGGTTTATTGTGCAATTTCATGTCTTTAAAAAATACCTTCCCGATACTCGGGTGGATATTTTGCCTGTGGGCATTCAAGACGTGCCTGAAAACCTACAAGCTTTTGACTCAACGTTTTCGATGGGCGTGTTGTATCACCGAAAATCACCGATGGACCATTTAAAGCAGTTACGCGATACCTTACGAACAGGCGGTGAGCTAATACTTGAGACCCTGATTATCGACGGTGGACTAGGTGAATGTTTGGTACCCGAAGGTCGTTACGCAAAAATGAATAATGTTTGGTTTATTCCCAGTGCGCCCACATTAATATCGTGGCTGAGCAAATGCGGCTTTGAAAACATACGTTGTGTCGATACCAATACAACCAGCCTGGACGAACAACGCGTGACGCGCTGGGTTAGTACGCAGTCGCTAGAAGATTTTATCGACCCCGAAAACCCTAAGCTTACCGTCGAAGGGCACCCTGCACCGCTGCGCGGTATCTTTATAGCGAACAGGAAAGGTTGAGCCCTATGTCAAAACCAGCTATTGAAATAACGGAAGTCGATTTTGACAATGCACAACATTGTGAGGACTTGGCAAAGCAGTTAATTACCTATTCTTCGGACCCAATGGGTGGAGGTAAAGCCTTATCGATGGAGCAGGCAGAATTAAGTATTCAGTTACTCAAGTCTAAGCCTTACGCTTTCAGTTTTTTGGCTTACGACAAAACAGCAAATATAGCCGTGGGGCTGGCTAACTGCCAGGAAGGCGTTTCTACATTTTCAGGAAAATGCCTGGCCAACATTCACGACCTTGCGGTCGCTCCGGCATATCGAAGTAAAGGTATTGCGAAGCAGTTACTTCAATCGGTAGAAAGCTACGCTAAGCGTCATGATTACGTAAAAATTACGCTCGAAGTATTGAGCGGAAATAAAGCCGCCCAACAGGCGTACATTAATTTTGGTTTTGAAGGCTACGAACTTAGCCCCGAAACCGGACACGCATTATTTTGGCAAAAAGCCATTAACAATGAACACCCAAACCTATGATTCAGCTCAGCAAGATACACTTACAACTTGGTACAAAGGTCTTGTTAGAAGACGCCGACCTAACCATTTACCCCGGTCAAAAATGGGGAATGATTGGGCAGAACGGATCGGGAAAATCCAGCTTATTCAAATTATTTTTAGGTGAATTACACGAAGACCAAGGCGAGTACAAGATTCCAAAAAATTGGAAACTTTCGCATATGGGGCAGGAAGTTGATGCAACTGACAGCCCGGCTTCTGAATATATTCTCGACGGAGACAGTGAATTTCGCCGTATTCAAAATGAAATTGCAACGTGTGTCGATGGCGAAAAACTGGCCCATTTATACGAAGATATGGAACATATCGACGGCTACACAGCAGAATCACGAGCCCAGCAATTATTGTTCGGACTCGGTTTCAAAAGCAGTGATTCATCGCGTTCCGTTAAAGACTTTTCAGGGGGCTGGCGCATTCGTTTAAACCTGGCAAAAGCATTGATGTGCCGTTCTGATTTTTTATTATTGGATGAGCCAACGAACCACTTGGATTTGGATGCAACGCTCTGGTTAGAAAACTGGCTGCTCGCCTATAAAGGCACACTGCTTATCGTTTCACATGACCGTGATTTTCTCGACAATGTAATCGATCATATCGTCAGTATTGAACGCTGCACTCTGGCATCCTATAACGGCAACTATTCATCCTACGAAATTCAAAAAGCCGAACGTTTTGCACAGCAAGAAGCAGCCTATCAAAAACAACAAGTTCGCGTAGCCGAAATTGAAGATTTTGTTCGTCGCTTTAGAGCCAAAGCGACCAAAGCCAAGCAAGCGCAAAGCCGACTTAAAGAATTGGAGCGTATGGAAAAAATTGCGCCCGCGCACATTGACTCACCCTTCTATTTTCAATTCCCAAGGGCAGAAAAAAGCCCTAACGTGCTCATTAATCTGAGCGAAGCCAGTATCGGGTATGACTCAGCAAAGCCACTGGCTGAAAAAATAGAATTTAGCGTCATGGAAAATTCACGTATCGGTTTACTCGGTCGCAATGGCGCAGGTAAATCAACCCTAATGAAAACGCTAGCAGGCGACATATCCTTACTCGCAGGAAGTCGTAGTGACGGGGCCCATCTAAAAATTGGGTATTTTGAACAGCACCAGCTGGAAGCCCTCGATCTCACGGCCTCGTGCGCACTTCATCTTCAACGCATCACCCCGAAAGCGACGGAGCAAGAGGTTCGCAATTTTCTGGGAGGTTTCGGCTTTGCTGGAGATAGAGCCTTTGAAGTCATCACGCATTTTTCTGGAGGAGAAAAGGCCCGCCTAGCGCTGGCCATTGTGGCATGGCAAAAACCTAACCTGTTATTGATGGATGAGCCTACCAACCATTTAGACTTAGAGATGCGCCACGCGCTCACCATGGCCCTACAAAATTACGAAGGTGCGATTGTATTGGTATCGCATGACCGCCATTTGCTCAAGAATACGGTCGAGCAGTTTTTAATTGTGGATAATAACCAGGTCACCGAATTTGACGGGACGCTACAGGATTACCAGAAGTGGTTAAACGATCAAAATTTAGCAGAGTCAGACTCCAACAGTAAAGATGATGGCTCGCTCAATACTGATGCAGCGGGAAAACAGGGAGAAGAACCCAGCCAAGGAAATAAAGATAAGGGCGACAAGAAGGAAAAAAGGCAATCGGCAGCAGCTATTCGCGAAAAGCTGAAACCTCTAACCAATGCTCTCAAAAAACTGGAAACAGAAGTTGAGTCTCTGGGTAAAAAACTCGCAGACATAGAAGAACAGCTCGCTGATAGCAGCCTCTATGAAGGGCCAAGCGATAAACTACAAACCCTACTCAAAAAACAAAACACGTTAAGCCAAGCCCTTGAAGAAGCCGAGGAAACTTGGATGAATAAAACAGAAGAATACGAAACGCTGCATTCTGAACTAAATGGGTGATGGGGGAATGCGGGTGACGGGTGTGACGGGTGTGACGGGTGTGACGGGTGTGACGGGTGACGGGTTACGGGTTACGGGAAGAAAAAACTAGCGCCGGGGAATGTTCAAATTTATTCTGACGCGCTATGAGCGGATGGTAAACAATCCATACAAAGGCCACGCCCAGCTCTAGCTCGATTGACATTACGCTTAAAATTAATAACTACGACCAAGTCAGAATTTTCTCAAACTCATCCACACATAAAACCGGGTCGTAGGTCTTTAACCTATCGATGTGGTGGGCCCCGTAAGTCACAGCTATTTTTGCCATGCCTAGAGCATGTGCCATCGCCATATCGTATTCAGTGTCTCCGACCATCACCGCCTCATCTACGCCGACTGAAAACTCACCCAACAACTCTTCGAGCATTAAAGGTGCTGGTTTTGAGGCAGTTTCATCCGCACAGCGCGTGCTGTGGAAAAAAGATGTCATTGAAAGGTTTTTTAAAACTCGATCCAGCCCTTTTCGGCTCTTACCAGTCGCAACTGTGAGCATATGCCCCTGATCACGTAAGTGTTCAAGCGTTTTCATTACGCCGGGGAAAAATGGAGACGGGTTCGCATCATCGCTTACAAAGTTTTCAACATAATGCACCTGTAAATCATCAGCCTTACTTGATGATGCTTCAGGGTAGAGTAGACGAATAGCCTCGGGCAGGCCCAAACCAATGATATTTTTGATGGTCTCGTCTGGAAGAGATGGAAGCCCCGTTTCTTTAGCGGCCTTCTGCATACAACTAATAATTTTTGTGGTGGAATTACTTAAGGTCCCATCCCAGTCAAAGATATATAGCACAACGGCCCCCTTTTGAATTACAAATGCCGATACAAGTAAAGCCTATTCGACAAGCTCTCATTTAATATTGACGTTCCATTTATCCCGATTAAAGTGGCGTCAATCGATTTAATGCCGACTGTAGATCTTTCGACAACGGCGCCTTCACTTCAATAACGTTATCGGGCTCTAAACTAAAACGTAGCGATGCGGCGTGTAAAAACAAGCGCTTAACGCCCGTTCTTCGCATTATTTTATTAAATTCTTCGTCACCGTATTTTTCATCTCCCACTAGCGGATGCCCCATATGTAAAGCGTGAACCCGAATTTGATGGGTTCTCCCCGTAATGGGTTTTGCCCTCATCAAGGTCACATCCTCGTAACGATTGACCACTTCAAACATGGTTTTTGAAGCTTTACCAGTAGCGTCAACCTTTACAATTCCTTCTCCACTGGGTAATTCTCGCTTTCTTAATGGCGCATCAACACTGCCCCGACGCTTGGACCAATTGCCCTTTACTAACGCAAGGTACTGCTTATCTATCCCACTTCCTTCCCGTAGTTTTTTATGGAGCGCTCTCAGTACAGATCGTTTTTTTGCCAGCATAATGCAACCTGAAGTCTCGCGGTCAAGACGGTGCACAAGTTCCAAATAATGATCATTCCGTATTTGGCGCAACGCTTCGACCAGCCCCAATTGAATACCTGAACCGCCATGCACCGCCAAACCAGAAGGCTTATTGACGACGATAAGACCAGCATCTTCATAAAGAATTGAAGACTTCAATAGTGCAGACAGGCTCTCGCTCGGTTTACTTGTCACTGTTTTGATATCGAGTTTTAGCGGCGGGACGCGAACGACATCCCCCCCTTCTAGCTTTCGATCAGGCTTGGCTCGCCCTTTATTGACCCGAACTTCACCCTTGCGAATAATTCGGTAAATCAATGACTTGGGAACCCGCTTCAAGATCCTAGATAAGTAATTATCCAAGCGTTGACCCGCTTCATCGGAAGATATTGTGAGGTATTGAACGCTGGAAGACATAGAACTAGCCGTTAATTCAGAAGTTAAACTCGTGGGGGCCGGACAAAATACAGGCGCATCATACGCAGATTAGCATTCTAAGTCTTACGTAGCGGCCAACATTCCACTCCAAAATCACCTAAAAGCGCCAATTTCCGGGGGTTATTTGTAAGGTTAGCACTTCGATGATATATTGAGGGGTGATTGGTGCACCGCTTCAAGTAGCGGTCTCGTCTGGCGAATATCACTTCGGAGTAAATTTAGTTGGGTAAAACCCCCATCTTGGTTTGTCTCGATAACGACAGGATAACGATAACTAGCCATACGATACGCAGCAATCAACACAAACAACTGAATAGAAGACTGACGTCTTAGCCAAGGCAACATAATACGCTCTCGCAGCCTCAGTCATATTTGGACTTTTTAGGTGTTTGAACCCTAACAATTAAGGGCTTCAAACAATTTATAAACTCGCGCACAAAACGATCGCGAATTGTAGAGAATAAAATTAGAGGCTTTTGGACCGACAGGCCCTTTGCCCGACCAAGATTCTGACAGTAAAACCACAAGGTCCCAGCGGGATCATACGCAACACAATCGCGTAATGTGTAAGCTATAAGAATAGAAGAGTAGCCTCAGCCAGAAGCTGACAACTACTGAAGCCCTAAGCTCCCTGAAGAGCTAACTTACCTAGCAAGGTTAATCGCACTAAAATAGAGCCATTAGCTAAGACTTAGAAGTTAAGAAAGCTTAATGGAAAGCCTAGGCGCTGAAATTCGAGTACCTTGAGATGAGCGTCACTTCGAGTGACCAACACAAAAGATGGCCGTTTTTCACTCACGACTTGTGAGCCGGAAATACCGCTTGCTTTATCAGGTACTGATGTTCGGGTAACAGGGTTATACACGCTTAGAATGGCGTGGTCGGACCACCGAAGAATTACGATTTAAAACAATCCACTGCTGTATTTAGTGCCGGATTGTTCGAAAAAGAAAGCTGCAAGGCAACACTCCTTTCCGCGCAAACACTAGCGCCGAGTGTTGTTTGTATCTCTGTATTTATCATACAGCTTTTTTCAAAATCGCCGTTTTTCCCTCTCGTTCCTCCTCTCTCTTAGCGATCTCTATGTGCCATTTTGAGATCACACAAACATGAAAAGAATGCTAATTAACGCAACCCAGCCTGAAGAGCTACGCGTTGCTCTTGTCGACGGACAAAGACTTTACGATCTGGATATCGAAAACCGCTTACGAGAACAGAAGAAAGCCAACATATACAAAGGCAGAATCACTCGAATTGAGCCCAGCCTAGAAGCCGCATTTATCGATTACGGCGCAGACCGTCACGGCTTCCTCCCCTTAAAAGAAATTTCCCGCGAATACTTCATCAAAGATTCGAAAGACTCCGGCGGGCGCATCAAAATCAAAGATGTCCTCAGGGAAGGGATGGAAGTTATTGTTCAAGTCGACAAAGAAGAACGTGGCAATAAGGGCGCAGCTCTCACAACCTTTGTTAGCCTCGCTGGACGCTACCTCGTTTTAATGCCGAACAACCCTCGTGCTGGCGGCATATCCCGTCGAATCGAAGGCGATGATCGCACAGAACTCAAAGACGCACTCAACCAAATAGAAGTCCCTAAGGGAATGGGCGTAATTGTCCGTACCGCTGGCGTTGGCCGTAGCGCAGAAGAACTACAATGGGACCTGGACTACCTAGTCAATCTTTGGGCTGCAATTAAGCTTGAGTCCGACAGCTCATCTGCCCCTCACTTCTTATTTCAAGAAAGCAACGTCATTATCCGCGCAGTTCGGGATTACTTACGCCCAGATGTGGGCGAAGTTATTATCGATAACCGCGAAGCGTTTGAGCTCGCCTGCGCTTTCGTTCAGCAGGTCATGCCTAGCTACAGCAGTAAAATCAAACTCTACGAAGAAGCCCTCCCTCTATTCAATCGTTACCAAATCGAAGGGCAAATCGAGACAGCGTTTGAGCGGGAAGTAAAACTTCCATCAGGCGGATCGATAGTTATCGACGTTACCGAAGCACTGGTCAGCATCGACATTAACTCCTCTCGCGCCACCAAAGGTAGCGATATTGAAGAGACCGCACTACAAACAAACTTAGAAGCTTCAGACGAAATCGCTCGCCAATTCCGCTTACGCGACATTGGCGGCTTGGCGGTTATCGACTTCATCGATATGCAACCCGCTAAGAACCAACGAGCTGTTGAGAATCGCATCCGTGACGCACTCGCCATTGACCGAGCACGCGTACAGGTTGGCCGCATCTCTCGCTTTGGCTTACTTGAAATGTCACGCCAGCGTCTTCGCCCATCTCTAGGCGAAACAACCTCCAAGGTCTGCCCTCGCTGTGAAGGCCAAGGCACCATCCGCGGAACAAAGTCTCTAGCACTATCAATATTGCGCTTACTAGAAGAGCAAGCACAAAAAGAACGTAGCGCTGAAATTCGCGCAATCGTGCCGGTCCCTGTAGGCACATTTTTACTAAACGAAAAACGCCAAGCGATTTCGGATATTGAGACCCGCCACAATACACGCGTGGTAATTTTACCTAACGCCGAAATGGTTACTCCGCACTATGAAGTTCAGCGTCTCCGAGACGACGATCTAGGCACGGTGGAAACCAGCTATAAAATTAGCGTTGCCTCTGAAGAAAGCCCAATGGAAGCGGCCACCAACCAAACACCTGAACCGCTTCCCAAAGCAGCAGTGCAACCACTCCCACCGACAGCCCCAGTGCCGACTCCTCAAGCCAAAGAAGAGCCAGGCCTGATAACCAAACTCATTGCAACGCTAATCGCGTTATTCAGCAGTGACGAGAAAGACAAGGCCAAAGAGAAAAACAACCAATCTCGACAGCCGCGCAGAAACAACAACAGTCGTCGCAACAATCAAAGCCGACGCAGAAACAATAACAACAACTCCAGCCGTCGTCGCAACAATAATGACAGCGACGAGATTACGGATAACCTAACGGGAAAAGCTCCAGAAAAGGCGCCCACACCTCGCAACAACGAAGGCCGCAACAACAATGAGGGCCGCAACAACAATGAGGGCCGCAACAACAATGAGGGCCGCAACAACGAAGGCCGCAACAAACCGCAAAACCGCGGCGGCAGAAATCGACGTCGTGATAACGAACAAAACAAATCACAAGACGGTGATCGTGACAGCAGCGAAAATAACAGCGGCAGCAATCGACAGCAAGCTGGAGACAAAGAAAACAGGCCCACAAAACGCCCAGCAAACCGTCGTGGAAAATCGCAACAAAAACAACGCGGCCCCATCCCTGAAGAAGCACGTACAGATACTGACAACACGACAGGTAATGAAACCACTGCAATTCCTACAGCGGAAACAAAAGTCGAAGCAAAACAGGAGCGAGCCCCTCAATCCAAACCGGCTCAGACCAAACCAAGAGAAGAACGGCCCGCAGAACCAACTTCGACAGCCTCTCAAGCTCCCGCCGAAAAACCTACACCAGAAAATAAACCTGCGGCAGAAACTAAGCCTGCAGCAGATGCGAAACCAGTAGCAGAAGCAAAGCCAGCAGCAACAGTCGAGCCAACAAAGCAGAAAGAAGCACCAACAGCAGAGCAAGAGCCAGCAGCTAAAAAACCACGCTCTCGTCCTAGCAATGACCCTCGGTCAAAACCGAAAAGCGCTACTACAACCACAGTAACCAGCGTTGAGATAGAGCCAAAAATGGGTCGCGCTTTAAATACAGCAGCGCCCGCAGAAATTGAGCGCAAACCTCGCAATCTACGCCGACCAACTAACGATCCGCGCAGCGCTGCGAAACAAGCAAAAGATTCAACCAATCTGACTGATACGCCAGCAGAGCAGTAATTTTTTCAATAAAAACATAGGGCTAGGCTTGTACCAAGCGTAATCCTATGTATAATCTGCGTCCTTCTGGTGGGGTGGCTGAGTGGTCTAAAGCGGCGGTCTTGAAAACCGTTGACTGTAACAGGTCCTAGAGTTCGAATCTCTACCCCACCGCCATATTGAAAAGGCTCATCCTCTGGATGAGCCTTTTTTTTGCACTACGCATAACGGGGTCAAGCTTTTACTTGCTGAACACACCAACCCTTCTTAGGCTTGATATTGCTCTAGCAAAGCCCCACCTTACTCTCATGAGAAGCAAAACTTTTATCCAGGCATCATGTCGAACCCACTAACGACGATTTAAAGTGATAAAAGCTTGATATGCGAACACTAAATTGTATGATTAAACCATTACCCTTACGGAAAACACGGAGATTCTAATGCACGAACTATATTCCCAGACCGGCTCTGCGACTCGATCGCCAGAAGTTAGCAAAGTATTACGCAACACCTATTCGCTACTCGCAATAACTATGCTTGTCAGCGCCGTTGCTGCAGGTATATCTATCAAGCTAGAGGTTGGCTATATCATGGCTCTCGTCATGAATGTCGCAGCGATAGGGATACTGTTTTTCGTGCTTCCGCGTACAGCTAAGTCATCTGCTGGCATATGGGTTGTTCTCGCCTTCACGGCACTGCTAGGTGCAGGCCTTGGCCCAATGCTTAGCCACTACTTATCTTTCCCCAATGGCTCCACAATCGTTATGCAAGCACTTGGGGCAACAGCCTTTGTATTCTTCGCATTATCGGGCTACGTTTTAACAACAGGTAAAGACTTTAGCTTTATGGGTGGCTTCTTGTTCATCGGGCTAATGGTTGCCCTAGTTGCAGGCTTGGCAATGATGGTTGCTGGAATGCTAGGGTTTCACGTCTCAGGCTTCCACATAGCTTTTAGCGCTATGATCGTGCTGCTAATGTCCGGCTTTATCCTTTACGACACCAGCAGAATCATTCACGGCGGCGAAACTAACTATCTACTCGCAACTGTATCCCTATACTTGGACATACTGAATCTATTCACCAGCTTACTACATTTGATCGGCGTATTTGGCGACGACTAACTTAGCAGACTTAAAACTTTCTAACGGCCTCGCATTGCGGGGCCTTTTTATTCCCGTATGAAATTTTCCGTTATTGTTCATTCTGCCCCCGATAAACCCGCATCAGAAGCGGCGCTGAAGTTTTGTCTCGCGACTTATCAGCAATCGCACAATATTCATCGGGTATTTTTTTTGGATGAGGGCGTTTTAAATAGCCACCTCAACCAAGCAATCTGTAAACTGTGGATTGCCATGATAGAGAGCAGTCATTGCGACGCGGCTTGTTGCACAGCTTCAGCTCAACGATACGGCCTTTCAGACTCTCAAGGAAAACAGACCCCCTGCATGTCTTCGGCGTTTAAAGTTGCGGGACTTGGCCAACTGGTCGAGGCCTCTTCAAGCTCCGACCGCATCATCACCTTTGGTCAACGCTGATGATGCTTACACTAAACCCTAGAGATGAAAACAGCCTTCTTGCAGGCTTAGATTTTGCGTTAACAAACCTTGCGTTTGAGCAATCGCTCAAAGTTGTTTTTATATGCCCAGGAAGCCAGCAAAATATAAATCTTGCGCCTGAGGTGGCCCACAAGCTTAAAACCCTTCACGAGATGGGATTGGGCGTCATACACCACCTCGAAAGGATGAACGTACAGAATATTCCTGCGAACCTACCCTCGAAGACCTTATCAGCTTTTGAGTATTCCAATATGGCAAAACACTGCCGTGCTATTGTGAGTTTTTAAGTGTTACACATTATGTCTTCAGCTGACCCAGCCGTACTCCACACACTGCTGAGTGTGCTAACAACAGAGGATGCGGTCGCCATCCTCGAAGAGGTTGTGACGAGCCAAGAAGCCTCCACCATTGCCGAGCGTGTCAGCTTAAAAACGAAGCAAACCTACATTATCGGAAACCAGAAAAAGACGAATACCGAACACACTAAAGGTATGGAGTTAACCGGATATCAACTCCTGGTTAACCTTTGCGAACAACACACCCCAATACAAACTTGGTATTAAAAATGAGCATCCCTATTGGCGTTGCCGATCCGACACAATATGAACAACTGTTTGAAGAGAAGAAACGCCTAACAGAGAATGACTTCTCCGAATTCAATCCGCCAGCACTGGAAGCATTCGCGTCTCCTCCATCCCACTACCGCATGCGTGCGGAATTTAAAATTTGGCATGAGCAAGACAGCGCCTTTTATGCAATGTACAAACCCGGCGAATATAAAAAACCAATAAAGATAGATAATTACAGTATTGGCTCAAAAACCATTTGTGATTTGATGCCCAAATTATTGGACGAGATCAATAAGAGCGAAACGCTCAAAAAACGCCTTTTCCAAGCCGAGTTTTTAACGGCCACAACTGGCGAAGCCATTACGACATTAATCTATCATCGCCCTCTCGACGAAAACTGGAAAGAAGAAGCAGTAGTCTTGAGCCAAAAACTCGGCTGTAAAATTATTGGCCGCAGCCGCCGTCAGAAAGTCACTCTTAGCGAAGATTTTATCACTGAGTCATTTACAGTAAACGGAAAACAATTTCGCTACCAGCAAGTTGAGACTGGCTTTACGCAACCCAATGCTGCCGTGTGTGAAAAAATGCTGAATTGGGCTGTACAATCGTCACAAAACCTTGGAGGCGACCTACTGGAGCTGTACTGCGGCAATGGAAACTTTACGCTTCCACTTGCAGAAAACTTTAATCGTGTCTTAGCAACTGAAGTCGCCAAAACGTCCGTACATTCTGCAAAATTTAATATAGCGCTCAATAACAACGAAAATATCAGCGTCATTAGGATGTCGAGTGAAGAGCTGACCCAAGCATTAACTGGGGTGCGTGAATTTAGAAGACTGCGCGATATAGACTTATCCAGCTACCAATTTTCGTGTGTTTTTGTCGACCCACCACGCTCTGGGCTCGACGAAGATACTGAGGCGATGATTGCTCAGTTTGAACATATTCTCTATATTTCATGTAATCCGCAGACGCTGAAACATAATTTAACATCGCTAAGCAAAACGCACAGCATTGAAAAGTTTGCGTTTTTCGACCAATTTCCCTATACAGAACATCGTGAATGTGGAGTTTTGCTGAGCAGGAAATGACGGGGTTCGGGGTTCGGGGTTCGGGGTTCGGGGTTCGGGGTTCGGGGTTCGGAAAATGCTAGCTCAGGATACCTTTTCGTACTATTTTTTCTGCAGCAGCAACAACAAAGTCGCTGAAATTGGCTTCAAGTGATTCCCGCTCGCGCTCAAATTTTTGCTTTTCATTTCGCGACAGCGCCTTCCACCTCTCCAGTATCGGAATATGAGCTGTCGCTTCAGCTAATTGCCTAAAGACAGATAACTCTTCCTCAACCTTGGTATCCAACCCTAAAGTTTGAATCAAAGCATTAATGCGAATGCATGCTTCTGTCAAAGTTACCTGCTTCTCAATTACGGCCCTAGACAGAATCACTATGCTTTTAATATTCTTTTCCTGCCGTTGCGCCAGCTCTGAACGCAAAGATTCTTCATTCTGCCGCTCCTGCCGCCCTTTTTTGAAAAGCAGCATTTGATAATAAGCCGCTATAGCCGCGAGACAGACTACAATTACGCCACCCAATAAAACCCAGAGATTGAGAATCACTTTACGATTCCACCTTATCTTCGCCAGCCAGCTCTACGTTCTCGGCATTTACCATAACAGAATCATCTACATCGCTTTCTAAGCGATCCTGCATGGTTTGCGGCAATTTTTTAGATGCCTTTGCGCCCAACTTTTTCAAATCGACTATCCGCTTTAAAATATTACCGCGCCCTCTCGACACTCGGTTCAATACGGTATCGTAAGAATCGCTCGCTTTTCCAATATAGTTGCCCACATCTTCTATGGACGACATAACCAAAACAAATTGGTCGTATAACCTTCCTGCACTGCTTGCAATTTTTTCTGCATTGGCATTTTGTTTTTCATAACGCCACATGGTTTCGACTGTTCTCAATGCGACCATAAGGCTGGACGGACTTACTATCATAATATTCTTATCGTAAGCCTCCTTAAATAAGGTGGGGACAGATTGTACCGCGGCGACATAGGCGGCCTCTATCGGTATAAACATAAAAACAAAATCGAGGGTCCTAAGCCCTTCAAGCTGTTCATATTTTTTTAAAGACAGGCCCTTTATATGTGTTCGAACCGACTCGACATGCCCTTTAAGAAACTGAGTTTTTTTCTCCTCATTACTTTCATTGGCATACCGCTCATATTCGACAAGCGTCACTTTAGAATCGATAACAATATCCTTCTCCTCCGGCAAGTGAATAACCACATCAGGTCTAAAGCTTTTACCTTCATCGTTTTTATAGCTCGCTTGCGTTTCATATTCTCGACCTTTCTCAAGACCCGATTGCTCAAGCAGGCGTTCGAGAATAATTTCACCCCACTGCCCTTGAACTTTATTATCGCCCTTTAGCGCGCTCGCCAAGTTGTTTGCATCTTCGCTGATCTGCTTAGTTTGCTTTTGTAGCTCGCTAATCTGCCCAATAAGTTGATTTCGCTGTACATTTTCTTTGTGGTAAACGTCGCCGACCTGCTTATTAAAGTCACTTAGCTGCTGTTTAAACGGTGACAGTACGACTTCTAAATTTTGCTTGCTGCTCTGATTAAAGCTCTGCTGCTTAGCTTCAAACAGTTTGTTTGCCGTTAATTCAAACTCTTTAAGCAGCACAGTTTTCGACTCTTTCATCATTTCTTCTTTCGACTTCAGCTGAACGTCTTTTTCCTCCAACCGCGCCTGCAACTCAATATGATGGTCTTTCACCAGGTTCAACTGAATAATGTTTTCACGAGCAGCCAAAAGCTGCTCTTCTTTTTCCTTCAATAATGTTTCCAACTTAGACGTTTGCCGTTCCTTTTCCAGGACGGCCTCATCACGAAATCGTTGTAACTCACCTGAAGATGAAAGGCTAAGATCAAGCTCCTTCTGCAGGCGCCCTAATTCTCGAGCCTGAAAACGAACCCTCTGAACCATTAAGACACAAAAGACAATCAGTGTAATGAAGACAGTCAAAGCCGCCATCAATAGTGGGAGATTTATGGTTTGTTCAATTAACACGCGTAAAAACCTTCTTTTCTTTTGCCTTGAGACGTATCATTCTAACAACAGAGCATCTCTAAAAATTGTATTTTTGTGAGGGGGAGTAATTTCAATCCTACACCCACACAGAGATCAGCCTTAGGGCTAAGCAGGAGGTCACTCCAGCCAGAATACAAACGCTTGAGAGCGGAGCTTGAAGCCAACTCAAGAATACGAGAAAACCTGCCTTAGCTGATAAACGCAGTGTACATGGGGCACATAAGGATTCAAGTAACGAATTGGCACAGCCATAGTAATAAAAATGCATTAATGTAGAGCGACGCTACTATCCACGATCACAGAGTGTTTTACTCCCCTATATCGAACTCAGCAAAAATATGAATCCTCCCTTAACCGCCTCCCTCAATGACTCGACCACCGCCCCCAAAGTACTTGTGTTTGATTCAGGAGCCGGCGGCTTAAGTGTCGTTCGAGCAATGTTGCCCAGGCTTACCGGCTGCCACGTCATATACGCCGCTGACCGAGACTATTTTCCATACGGCACAAAAGCGGATAGCAAGCTAATACCCAGAATCGTGACGCAGGTTGAAGCCCTGTATCAACGACACTCACCTTCCATTGTCGTCATTGCGTGCAATACAGCAAGCACTCTAGCGCTCGACATTTTACGCTCAAGTATTCCCTGCCCCTTTGTCGGCGTCGTACCGGCTATTAAGCCTGCCGCAAACCTGACACAAAGCGGCGTTATCGGTGTGCTAGCCACCCCCGCCACTGTAAACCGCCCTTATACACGTAAACTCATCGAGCAATTCGCGCCCACCCACCACGTCATTCTGCATGGGAGCGATTCTCTCGTTGAGCTTGCGGAGCGAAAAGTTGCAGGAGAGACTATTAAATCATCCGTTATTCAAAAGGAGTTGGATACGCTTTTTCAACAGCCTCACGGCCAGGCCATCGACACAGTGGTGATGGCCTGCACACACTTTCCCTTACTAAAAGAAGAGTTCGAGCAGTGGTCGAAGCAGGCGGCTCAACAAAAAGGCGGCATTACCTGGATTGATTCGGGTGAGGCTATCGCTAAACGAGTCCAGCACCTCCTCCACGAGCAGGGGCACACTGAAATAAAGACGAAAAAAAACAGCATCGAGTTTTCACTGCTTGATGTCGATACAGAAGAGAAATATAGAAGCTTTATTGAAAAGCACTAACGAGAAGAGCTCTCGTTAGTGCTGACTAAGTTAGTGCTGGCTAGAAAGTACCAGAAAGACGACTACTGAACAGGCCGTCTAGAAAATAATATTATTTAATATCGATATCAGCATCAGCAACAATTTGTGACTCATAATTTAGGTTCTCAAACCTGGCATTCTGATTCACTAGCTGAGACGATAAACCTTTGTATTGTTGATCTTTGATATCTGCACGAGTACCTGCAACCACAGAGCTCAAAGCAATTACCGTCTGATTTCCATCCCGCGCAGCTACAGAATCATAGGCTACTGCTTTTTCTCCGAGACTCATTGCAAACACTTTACTGTTCACTTGGAAGCTCGCATCACTGGATGAGCGAGCGACACCATCAAACGCTTTATGTTCGTAACTCGCAGATTTTGCAAGTTCTTCGGCAGAATCTCCAGCTTCCAGTTTTTCAATCACACTCGCCACGAGCACTTTTAAAGCTTCTTCTGTTTTTTGCTTGGTTAGTGTTTCGGTGATTTCAGATTCAATCTCTTTCAAATCTTTTGTGCGTTCAGGCTTGTGTATTGCCTTCCGCAACACTATTGCCTGGCTATTCGAAAACTCAATCACCCGACTATTGTAGTCTTTCGTTAGCACTTCTTCACTGTATGCCACTTCACGAAACTCAGCGTTATTGGCAACGCCAACGCCTCCTTCTCGGGTAAAGAACCCTGTGGTTTTCACTTTTAGTTTAAGCTCATCAACCGCAGGCTGAAGGTTCGAACTACTGAACGTCAATTCGCCGAACTGCTCCAAACTGGACGAAAATATCTCTTCCGCTGCTGCTATTTTAAGTGCGCTAGCAATAGACGCTTGACGAGCCTCGAAGGTCGGCGCCTTATCAACTTTTTTGGAGATTGCTTTAATAAAGTGAACGCCGGCATCTGTCGTAACTGCGCCAGACACTTGCCCCTCGTCCAAAGCCAACACTGCCGCCTCAAAAGCCTCCGGGTAAACACCCAAAGTAAGCACGCCTAAATTGCCTGCATTTTCTTTTGAACCACCGTCATCAGAATACGCTGTCACTAGTTCAGCAAAATCGACACCCTCGGCTATTTTTTTCGTTAACTCTTCAACGTTCTGGGCTTGAGTATCTTTTTCTTCAAGTAGTATATGGGCAATTTCATATTCGTCATTTGGTTTAAAGCTTGCAATTTCTTGGTCAAACTGCTCTTTAATCTCGTCATCGCTCACATCAACAGTTAGCGCAATTTCACTTACCGACAACTCAATGTATTCAACCGATAATTTTTCTTCTTCGACAAATTTTGACTTATTTTCTTCGTAGTAAGAAGAAATATCTTCGGTAGACACGCTAATACTTTCTGAGACAACGGCTTTAGGGATATCAATTGTGAAAAACGAACGTTTTTGCTGAGTCAGAGAAACCAGTACGTTTAGCTCTTGCTCGGTGGAGAATGCAGAGGCTTCTATACCTTGCGTGTGCTGATTCACTAGAATATCTTCAACTAGCTGAACCTTAAAGCTTGTTGGTGTATAGCCGAAGTTAGATATCAACCGCTGATAGGTTTGCGCATCAAACTTGCCATCAAGCTGAAAGTCTGGGACATCTCGAATAGAAGTCGCAACGGTTGTATCGGCAACACCCATACCACCCTCTGTAGCAGAAACAACTATAGCCGCTCTTTGCGTTAAACCCTCAAGAACTGGTCCACGTAGATTTTCATCCTTTAAAAAATCTGCGTTTGGATCAACATTTTCTCGGCCAAGTAATTGCTGCTTACGTTGATAGACCGCTCTGCGTAATGAGGACTCAGAAATACCTTTCCCATCGACAGATGCTGCATCGGTACCCGCTGCACTGCCCAAGAACGATCCTCCAATACCTGTCAGTACCAGCGGTACAACAAACAAGAAAAGAACGATTCCGGCAACAACTGTCCCCTTTAAGCCCTCACGTATATTTTGCAGCATTTTTTCACCCTACCTTTTTTGACCAGTCCTATAAAAAAAGGCGCAATGTCTGCGCCTTTTTCGTCGTCATTACTTAACAATTTGCTAGCAATCAATACTAGCGGCGACCCGAATAAAGTTTATTCGAAAGTCTTAGTTAACAGCTTCTTTAAGCGCTTTACCGGCTTTAAAAGACGGTATTTTTGCTGCAGCGATTTCGATTGGCTGACCTGTTTGTGGATTACGACCGGTGCGAGCTGCACGATCTTTAACTAGGAAAGTACCGAAACCAACCAAGGCAACTTGATCGCCGCCTTTTAGTGCTGCTGTAATTGAATCTGTAATCGCATCCAGCGCACGTCCAGCCGCTGCTTTTGAAATATCTGCGGAACCTGCTATTGCTTCAACCAATTCTGATTTATTCACCATTCACCCCTTTAATTATTCGAATTAACTTCGTAAAACTGAAAACTTTGTTGCTTCTTACCAGAGCTACTTACTCTTTTGCGAAGCTTGTTATGACAAACACTTTATTTACGTTGCCGCTTCTTTTTGTTGCGTCGAACGGAACCTTGGCAACTACAGCTCTTACTGCCTCTTAGATTGAGCATTGTACTAAATCTAACCGGCGACAGAAACAAGCTACCGCTCCAGGAGTAATCACTAAGCCTATCAACGTGACAGACCTAATTAGCCATCATTCGAACAAATGAAACATCAACTATACGTGCCTGCTCCCCGAACTGTACCGCGCTCTGACCTTTCACCTGCCCCTACGAGGAACCCGAAAGCCATAACGAATTGCGATTTATACCAACTGGGATGATACCGGTCAAGAATCAAATAGGGTATTTATTCCTGTTTAACTAAAACCCTCGATAACTGACTGCAAATCGACCAAGTTTGGCGTAAATAAGCATAATCTAGTGCGTGCTTATTCTGTTTTTGTCAATTGTTGTAGCGTTCGCCTTGGCCTCCAAAACTTCGTATTCCTCATCGCTCAACGGAGTTGGCATCATCTGCAAGGCAACCTCTAAGACTTGGTCGATCCATTTAACGGGGATAATACTTAACTCGTCTTTAATATTATCGGGAATATCCCGCAAGTCGGCCTCGTTATCCTTCGGTATGATAATTGTCTTAATCCCACCACGGTGTGCAGCCAAAAGCTTTTCTTTTAAACCACCAATCTTAAGCACCTCACCTCGCAGCGTGATTTCACCCGTCATCGCCACATCTGACCGGACCGGAATCTCGGTGTAAACGGATACTAGCGCAGTACACATTGCAATACCGGCACTCGGTCCATCTTTTGGCGTTGCACCTTCCGGCACATGAATATGCAAATCAAGCTTTTCCTGGAAGTCAGGCGCCAAACCTATAATTTGACCGCGCGAACGAACGACCGTCATAGCCGCCTGTATCGATTCCTGCATGACATCGCCTAAAGAGCCCGTCTTAGTAAAACGCCCCTTACCACGCACCGCAGAAGCCTCAATAGTCAGCAGTTCACCACCGACCTGAGTCCAAGCAAGGCCGGTGACCTGGCCAACTTGATTTTCGTCTTCTGCCTTGCCGTAATCGGCCTTTCTGACGCCAAGGTAGTCTTCAAGCTCAATCTCTGATATTGAAATATTTTGATCGGCTTTAGCTCTCACATTTTTTGTGACAACCTTGCGGCATAATTTCGCGATCTCTCGATCCAGGCCGCGCACACCGGCTTCTCGTGTGTAATATCGAACGACATCACGTAAAGCGTCGTTTTCTATAGTGATCTCTTCTTTCTTCAGACCATTATTTTTAATCTGTTTAGGAATCAAATATCGACTCGCAATGTTCATTTTCTCATCCTCGGTATAACCCGGAATGCGAATAACCTCCATTCGATCCAATAGAGGACCCGGAATGTTCATCGTGTTCGATGTACACACAAACATAACGTCTGAGAGGTCGTAATCCACCTCTAAATAATGATCGTTAAAGGTCGTATTTTGCTCAGGATCTAACACTTCCAACAGAGCGGAAGCGGGGTCTCCGCGATGATCCATTCCCATCTTGTCAATTTCATCAAGCAAGAATAGAGGGTTTTTCACGCCGACTTTGGACATTTTTTGAACCAACTTGCCCGGCATTGAGCCGATATAGGTTCTGCGATGGCCGCGAATTTCTGCCTCATCTCGAACGCCACCCAACGCCATACGGACGAACTTTCGGTTGGTCGCGCGCGCAATAGATTCTCCCAACGAGGTCTTACCCACACCAGGAGGCCCGACCAAGCATAATATTGGCCCTTTTACCTTTTTCACTCGCTTTTGAACGGCGAGATATTCCAGGATTCTTTCTTTAACCTCTTCCAAGCCGTAATGATCTTCTTCAAGGATCTTTTCTGCTCGCTCGAGATCATGCTTAACCTTGCTGCGCTTTGACCAAGGCACATTAACCATCCAGTCAATATACGCTCGCACGACGGATGCTTCTGCAGACATCGGCGACATCATCCGAAGCTTTGTAAGCTCCGCCATGGCCTTTTCTTGCGCTTCTTTAGGCATTCCGACGTCGCTGATTTTTTTCTCCAGCTCGTCGCCTTCATTCCCCTCCTCGCCCATATCACCCAGCTCTTTCTGGATGGCTTTCATTTGCTCATTGAGGTAATACTCGCGCTGACTTTTTTCCATCTGCTTTTTCACGCGACCACGAATACGCTTTTCGACCTGAAACAAATCCACTTCCGCTTCCATCAAGCCAACTAGGTGCTCTAGACGCTCACGGATAGAAACGATCTCCAGAATCTCTTGCTTCTGCGCCAACTCTAAAGACATATGTGCTGCAATGGTATCAGCCAAACGGCCCGGCTCATCAATACCGCTCAATGATGTCATGACTTCAGCAGGTATTTTTTTACTTAAATTGACGTAGTGCTCGAAACGAGACAGAAGCGTACGCGTCAACATTTCCAAGGTTTTTGTTTCTTCGTCTGCGTCGCTTTCATACTCCGTAAATTCAGCAAGGAAGTATTCGTCTTGTTCAACCACGTCAACGATGTTCGCTCGACTCTTCCCCTCGACCAATACTTTAACGGTTCCATCCGGTAGCTTTAACAATTGCAGCACAGTAGCAATAGTGCCACAGGTATACAGATCGTCTTTTACCGGTTCATCCACCGATGCGTGCTTTTGTGCGACAAGCAATACTTGCTTGTCGTCGGACATTGCCCGCTCGAGTGCGGCAATAGATTTTGCCCGACCAACGAACAATGGGATGACCATATGGGGATATACCACTACATCGCGTAGCGGTAATAACGGAATAGGTGACTCGGGGGTAGATGATTCCATAGGATCCATTCAGAACCTCAAAAATTAATATTGACTCAGGGTATAAGATTGGGGGTAATTCACCAAAATTACAAGTTCAGAACAATAAAAAAAGGGGCTTAAAAAGCCCCTTTTTCATGTCTTGAACAAGCTCTAACCAGAGACTACTCCGGCAAGGCTTTTGGCGCTTCGACTGTCTCATAGACAAGCAAAGGTTCTGACTCGCCTTTGATCACGGACTCATCAACAACAACCTTGGTAACCCCCTCCTCTGACGGAAGGCGATACATAGTATCAAGCAACACATTTTCCATTATTGAACGCAGGCCACGAGCACCCGTTTTTCGATCCATCGCTTTTTCAGCCACGGCATCCAAGGCTTCTTTTCTAAAATCAACCTCAACACCTTCCATATCGAAAAGCTTGCCATACTGCTTAACAAGAGAGTTTTTAGGCTCCGTCAAGATGGTAACGAGCGCATCTTTATCCAGCTCATCTAGTGTTGCAATAACCGGCAAGCGCCCAACAAACTCAGGAATGAGCCCGTAGCGAACCAAATCTTCTGGTTCAAGGTTCTTTAGGGTTTCACCAATGTTTTTCTTGGAATCTTTACTCTTCACTTCAGCATTAAAACCAATGCCACCCTTCTCAGAGCGCTCCAATATCACTTTATCCAAGCCGGAAAAAGCACCGCCACAGACGAATAAAATGTTAGAGGTGTCAACTTGCAAAAACTCTTGCTGAGGATGCTTACGACCGCCTTGGGGCGGAACAGAAGCAACCGTACCTTCAATCAACTTCAATAACGCCTGTTGAACACCTTCGCCACTAACGTCACGGGTGATCGACGGATTGTCCGACTTACGAGAAATCTTGTCGATTTCATCAATGTAAACAATACCCTGCTGAGCCTTTTCGACGTCATAATCACATTTCTGCAATAGCTTTTGGATGATATTTTCAACATCTTCACCGACATAACCCGCTTCGGTAAGTGTCGTAGCATCCGCAACAGTAAAAGGTACCTGAAGCATGCGAGCAAGGGTTTCCGCCAATAGCGTTTTACCGCTCCCGGTCGGACCCACCAACAAAATATTGCTTTTGCCCAGCTCAATATCGTCTTTAGATTTTTTGCCTTCACCCATGCGTAAACGCTTGTAGTGATTATAAACGGCTACAGCCAATACTTTTTTGGCGTCTTTCTGTCCAATGACATACTCATCGAGCGTGCCTGAAATTTCTTTTGGCGTCGGCAACTTCTCGCCTTTTCCTTCCGTGGTGCTTTCTTGAATTTCTTCACGAATAATATCGTTACACAGCTCGACACATTCGTCACAAATGAACACTGACGGCCCTGCAATTAGCTTACGCACCTCATGCTGACTCTTGCCGCAAAACGAGCAATACAGTAGCTTTCCGTTATCTTCGTTGTCGCCTTTTTGGTCGGGCATCTGGATCTCCAACTCATTCTTTTAAATACAACCTTAAAACAAGATGCTTGCTTTAGGCTTAAGTTTCAAGTGCAGAGCGCCATTTTTTTGCTCTGCATACCTATATTAGTCCGATTCTCACGGTTTTGACGCTCAAACTGACTACTATTCCATCAAAAACAGTATCCGAACGCCACTTTATTCGCTAAATGTCGCCTCGGTTATTTTTCACCGCTTCGCTCATCAATAACCTTGTCGATCAAGCCATATTCCTGAGACTCAGAAGCACTCATAAAGTTATCCCTCTCAGTGTCTCGCTCAATTTCTTCAACTTTACGTCCAGAATGCTTAGCCATAAGCTCATTCAGCCGAGAACGTATTTTCAGTATTTCTTGAGCCTGAATATGAATGTCGGACGCTTGCCCTTGGGCTCCACCAGAAGGCTGATGAATCATCACGCGAGCGTTTGGCAGACAAAAGCGCTTACCTTCAGCTCCTGCAGCCAATAGGAAAGCCCCCATACTACAAGCCTGACCAATACACATAGTGCTCACATTTGGCTTTATAAACTGCATGGTATCGTAGATGGACAAGCCCGCAGTAACCGACCCACCAGGTGAGTTGATATACAGATGTATATCTTTGTCAGGGTTTTCAGCTTCTAAAAATAACAGCTGAGCAACAACCAAATTAGCCATATGGTCTTCGACCTGACCAACAAGAAAAATAACACGCTCTTTTAGAAGGCGCGAATAAATATCATATGAGCGTTCACCACGTGCGGTTTGCTCAACAACCATTGGGACAAGAGTATTGTCTACGTTTAGGCTGCTACCGGTCGGATCATATACGGACATAGCGTCCCCCCAGGAATTATTCATGTTCTGTAATTAGAAAGGTTAGCCTAACATTGGCTAACATGTGCAGATTCTTAAGGGAGATGTTAACAGCTAATAAAATAAAAGGCTTTTAATTTCAAAAAGATAGCGCAACATTGAAACATATTGCGCGGTTTTTATTCCAAGCCGTAAAGACACTCCACCAGGAAGAGAAAACCGAAGCCTAACAAAGAGCATTTCGTAATTATTCGCAAGCAATAGCACAAACCCATCAAAAGCACATACGGAGCGAGCAACGAGCCGTGAAAATCACAAAAGAGGAATTTGCCGCCAGAAGAGCCTCCAACAGCAATCAATAAAACAGAAACGGAAATAGGGTCAAAAGTTAAAAACGGCGAGAGAATCCCGCCGTAAGCAAAGCGATATTAAGAAGCGGACGCTTCTTCTTTTTCTGGAGCGGGGATAGGTGCAAGCGCTTCGTCATAGCCCACCTTAACTTCAGTCACAGTAGCTTTATCGAGCAACACATCAACAACCTGCTCTTCTAGCGCAGCTGCCTCTATATTTTTAAGCAACTGCTCATTACCGTAGTAATAGTTAACCACTTCTTCAGGATCAGCGTATGTTGCCGCAGCTTCCTCAATAAGACTTCTTACCTTGTCTTTATCGGCAGTTAGCTTCTCTTTCACAACAACTTCCGAAACCAACAAACCCAGCGCTGTACGCTGCTTGGCTTGCTCACGGAACATGTCATCAGGAAGTAATGTTTTCATATCCAAGCTTTCAACCGCGCCACCATACTGCTGCATCGTTTGTGTACGCAAAGCGTCGATTTCATCAGAAATAAGAGAAGACGGCACGTCGATAGGGTTCTTATCTAGCAAACCGTCTAAAACCTGCTGCTTGGTCTTACTCTTTTTAACTTTTTCTTTCTCGCGCATCATATTCGCTTTTACATCTTCGCGGAACTTCTCTTCGCCGCCCTCTGTAACACCGAACTTTTCAAAAAACGCATCATTCAACGTAGGAAGTTTTTGCTTTTGCGCGCTGTTCAAGGTGATTTTAAAGACTACATCCGCGCCCTTAAGATCTTCAACCTGATAATCTTCAGGGAAAGTGACGTTAACGTCTTTTTCTTCGCCAACCTTCATTCCGAGAATTCCATCTTCGAAACCTGGAATCATAGAACCCGAACCAATTGTTAGCTCATGGCTTTCAGATGAACCACCCTCAAACGCTTCACCGTCTTTAGTTCCGGCAAAGTTGATATTCACTTTAAAGTCTTTTTTGATCGCTGCTTTTGTGTCAACCCATTCAGACTGACCCTTACGAAGGTTTTCAATCATTTTATTGACGTCAGCATCTTCGATGTCTGCGTCGTATTTAGTTACTTCGATGCCCTCGAAATTAATCGACTCAATAACCGGATAAACTTCAAATGTCGCAACGTACTCTAAATCCTTACCTTCTTCCATTTGAGTAGGCTCAATGGCAGGCTGGCCAGCAGGACGAACAGATTCTTTTTGTAGAGCTTCGTAGAAAGTGCGATTGATCGTGTCGCCTACCACTTCTTGGCGCACGCCTTGGCCGTATTGACGCTTAACAACCGTTAAAGGTACCTTTCCTTTACGAAAGCCATTAATGCGAACTGTTTTTGCCGCTTCATTGAGGCGCTTGCTCACCTCTTTATCAACCACTTCCGCTGGAACACCAACAGTTAATTTACGCTCTAGACCAGAAGTCGTCTCAATAGAAACTTGCATGATTTTGCCTCGTGAAAACTTAATACTGTACAGAAAGGAGATTTTGATTGGTGTAATAAAAAAGACATGGTGCGGTCGGAGAGACTTGAACTCTCACGTCTTGCGACACTGGAACCTAAATCCAGCGCGTCTACCAATTCCGCCACGACCGCGCACTAATCCGTCTTTTTTACTTAACCATCTTAAGCCTACTCATCAAGCGATGGAGCTAAGCCTATGATTTTTATAGAGAAATAGAACTTTCCCAGGTCACCCTCTCAAGAAGGGACGCAATTGTGCCACAGAGTTTTACCGTGTACAACGATTTCTTTAAATAGATTTAGTTGTTGCCATACCTGCCCATCCGTCACCCGTCATCCGTC
>JAWSUY010000055.1:59606-102128 GCA_033852175.1 Agarilytica sp. | reverse complement strand
TTATGGACGGGCACTAGCTAGCAATACTAAGAGGGGGTTTTTCCCACGCTATATTGACGTATATATTTACACAGGTAATGTAAAAATTGGGTTCCGGAAGATCAGCAACACTACTAGAATCGATTCTTACGACTGTATCTATCATTTTATATTCCCCCATCGTTCACCTTTCTCGCTTTGCGCCGATTGGGTTTTTTATAGATTGATGAAGCTGCGTGCCGATATTGCTCAATAGCTTTATTTGGAGCTTTTTGATGACCTTCACTTTTAGGACCTTGCGAACGAAATTCACCTAGAGTTTGCAGAAGGGATTTGTGGTTCCGCATGGCGTTACGGTAGCTACCCTAATTATTTATCTTATATCTTTTTGAGTTACTTTTATGAATAATAATATTTTTGAAATTATTTGCTTGTCTGTAGCGGCAGTGAGCGCCGCATCTGGTTTTTGGATGCTTATAGATCCTTATAGTTTGGCAACTCATATTCCCGGATTTTGTTTTGCCGTAGTAGCAATTGTATTCATATACTACATTCGGCTCCTTAGAAAGGAGGGTTATGAATCTCCCAATAAAATGGTGGCATCAGCGAAATGCAGGAAAAATTTGAATTCGCCTTTAGTCAAAATTGGCCAAATCATGTTAATCGGGCTTTTCATTCTCAACGTTACCAGCCTAGACGGAGAAGTAGTCAATAGACTGAAACAACACCCTTTCATGTTTTCTATTGCTGTGGCTGTATTTACTTATATTCTTTCTGGGCTGTTTAGTCGAGAGCCTGAAATAAACCAATAGGGACCACTGTGAGCTTAAAGGGGAAGTCCAAGAAATGGCCTTGTGACTTCAAATCGTATATTTAACCCTTTATAAGCTGCTCTCGCCAACAAGATTCACGTGTGGTCCTTCAGAAGAGCAAACAAGCGCGATCAAAAAACGAGCTGGCCCGGCGCGTTATCCTGAGGGTTTGGCACAAATACCTAATTTATTGAGTAAAATCATAGACTTAGGGCGCTCTCCATTTCTGGTGATACGAGGCGCTAGGGCGGCATTTCCCAGACTGGGAATTTGCTTAAATGGTGTAAAGTCAGTTACTGTAAGGGTTACAGGGTAGTGTCGTTTTTGAATTTATAAAATAGCCGCGCCAGGGAAATCGCGTACTAGGGCGCGAAATACAACTGTTATGCAAAATGAGAGTAATGGATAAGAAAGTCGAGAAATCTAATTGTGATAAAGTACTCAGAAGATTTACAAATCGTATTAAGCCACTTGGATTTAGGAGGGTTAAACCTACTTTTTGGGTAAGGGAAAAGGAACAATTTGTTCAATTTCTACATGTCCATAAATATACTTTTGGTCCGTGTTTTCGTATCCATACATGTTTAAGGCCCTTCAACGCATCATTCCAGGCTATTGCGTTAATTGGGCCTACTGAAAAAGAGTTAGAACCTGAAGCTTCGTTTGACTACGAGGAAACTGAACAGTCTGTTGAGCTATGCGCCGTCGATATGGCTAGTTTTGTACAGCGACACTCTGAGCCTTGGTTTACCGAATGGTCTGAACCAAAATCCTTGGTGTCTAGTGAATCACCATTGGATGAGCGGCATAGAAAAGAGTTTAAACAAGCACTAGAGGGTAACGTTAACCCTCAGTGGGTAAAATTAACTAAGGAGCTTCTAAAAATTGCATAACCAAGCAATCTTGCGGAACTCCGTGTGCCGTCACCTTTTTTGCAAAGAGCACGCAAAAAAGCCGCCATCCCACTCCGTCCGTAAATTGCGGCGTTATGCATCTGAGATGGAAATGAAGAAAATTCGATTACCACTAATTTTTTTAATTATTACAGCTTTATTGGGATGTTCTGCTGTAGGTGTTCCATATACGAGTGACCCACATGAAAAATTGGTTCAGGCCTATCAATTAATGAATCTGCAAAGAGCCATGCCAGCCGAGCGCCTAGCAAAAGAATCACTATCCATATTTATAGCGGAGGGTAATATCTCCGGCGAATCTGAAGCTCATTTCGTACTCGGTGTTATTTACAAGTCTAACCAAGGTTTTGAAAGAATATCTGGTGAAGAATCCTTGGATGAATCAATCCTTCATCTTTCAAAAGCACAAGAAGGCTACCTTTCAATAAATGAAAAAATTCAAGCGTCCAAGGTAACGTTTGAAATGGCCCAAGCATACAGAGGAAAAACAATCAGCCAAAATACTGCGCTCTATACCTAGAGGCTTTAGCATTTTATCGTAGCAATGAAGGCAATGAAAAGAGTTTTTCCTTCAATCCAAAGTATAGAAGCCCTGCGGAACTAATAGAGGCTCACATTGATGAGCTCTGTAGTGAAAATGCATAACAAGGAAGCGATGCGAAAAACGCACGCATGCTTAAATCGTTAAAAGGAAAAATCATGGCCGATATTATTGAACACAATAAACCAAATGATTTGGCTGATTTGCCGGATCATCCGATTCCTGCTCTTAATGGTTTGGATATCATGACCGTGAAAAAGGATGGTGGCGCTGATCTTACTGTAGTAATTTCCGACCCTATTAATGGTTCTGAGTTTTCGCAAAACCGGTTATTAATAAAACTGCAAAACTATTTTGGTTTTATCAATTCTGAGGAATACATTTATCAAGCCAAGGTGCGACCAACACCAGATAACACAATCGTTATAGTTAAAATCCACCCGGACTCTAGTGGCGCGTATTCAGATCTCATAAGTAGGTGTCTATCTTGGGCAAATGAAAACAACTGCTCTATAGAGCTGAGAATATTAACAGAATCAGAGCTTGGATCGTCAAGTTGAAAAAAGTTTTTAACAAGGCCAGCATAGGGGCTCGCCCCATCTGGCGACGTTATAACGTAGGAGGTATTAGATGTTAACAAAAAATCAACAGAGTCTTTATGATGCATTCTATGATTCCACCCATTCGAATGAACATTTAGATGAACGAACAGAGCTGTTAGTAGGGCTTGCTGCTGCAATGGGAATGAATTGCCAGCCATGTACAAAATACTATTTATCAAAGGCGAATAATGCCGGCATCAAAAAAGGTGAAATATCCGAGGTGCTGGCTAAAGTTATGGCTGTTGCTGCAGGTCAGAAAAAGCTCCAGGCACAAGAAGCCCTCGCGCAATCGAGAATCGACATAGAGAGTTTTGAGTAATGCTTTATTACAAAACCAATCACAATCGCCCTTCGGGCTGGACCTCACTTCGTTCGGCCCAATATGGAGAACGTTATACGTCTTAATATGAAGCCATTAAACAAAATTGCGATAGCAACTATTCCTAACAATGGTGGTGAGTTAACTTTGTTTCGCCGCGAAGATGAATTTTCTATCCGGCTTTCAGGCATGCGCGGGGAGTTAATGAATAGCCGAGTTTATAATTCCGAACAGGAGTTAGCCAAGCTCGGCTGTGCTCATATTCAAAATAAAAACAATGCAGAAGTATTAGTGGGTGGTTTGGGTATGGGTTATACCTTGGCATCAGCGCTAGAGCGTGTGACTGCAAGCTCACGGGTCACTGTGGCAGAGCTTATTCCAGAAGTAGTGGAATGGAACCGGGGTCCACTAGGTGAGTGTGCTGGCAATCCATTAGCAGATAGCCGCAGTCATGTACTGTTGGGCGATATCGCTGAATTAATAAAAATACAGCACTCAAATTTTGATGCCATTTTACTGGATGTTGATAATGGTCCGGATGGCATTACCCATAGCGATAATGATTGGTTGTATTCCATGAGTGGCTTAGGCGCCTTATATAATTGTTTAAGCCCTGATGGGATGTTGGCTGTGTGGTCTGCTCGTGCGGATTCCAAGTTCACTATTAAACTAAAAAAAGCTGGGTTCTCGGTTGCAGTACGTACCGTAAGAGCGAGGCCTGGCAAAGGCAGCCGACATACCATTTTCCTAGCGAAAAAAACTTGATACGTGGTGTCAGATACGGCTTAAATTTAATTGGAGAATGGCACGCCAAAAGTCTTGCCTGACCCTACTTTTCGCGTTATAAATAATATGCTGAAATTAATTGGCCTTGTGTTTTTATTTCTATTCGTTGGTGGGTGTTCATCAATACAAGCCAGCTTGTCCTGTGGTAGATCATATGCAGAAAGCATGCATGTCATACACGGAGAAATAAAAAAGGTTTTCCTGAATTACTATGATGGCGATTACTATTCTCTTTATCTTAGTGGTGATGATACCGAATTTCACGAACCCTATAATACGGGTAAATATTGGAGCTTCATGTTTAATCCACTTGATCCTGAGTGGCTCCACGGTAACCTTATAGTTAGAGTCAATAAACGTACCTTGAAGGCAGATGGCCCTTATAATACACACAATATTAGTAGCACCAAAAAGAAAGAAGCAATAAAATACTCTCCGAATTGCAGTGTAATCAGTAAAAAAGAGAATCACTACATAGATTGTGTAAAAAATAATTTTTAACAACGCTATTTTTCTTCATACGCTTTGCTTACTGGGCAAATATACGACGCTAGATTAGCGGTAGTTAAAACCAGGAGGGATTTAGATAAATGAGATTGGTATACGAGGCTTCAAATTCATTAGAAGCACATATGATATTAAATCTGATTGAGAATGCTGGCCTAATCGGCAGGATTGATGGAGAGCTCCTTCAAGGAGGCGCGGGTGATCTACAGGCCGGAGGCGTTGTGCGGGTTATGGTCGATGATTCTCATTATTCGGATGCAAGAAACATTGTGAAAGAATGGGATGAAAGTCAGCCATTAGTGGTAGAGGAGAACGTCAAAGTTGTTGCAAGCAATAGCTCTAAATCATTTTTATATTCAATATTGTCGTTCGTGGGTGGGCTAGTTGTATCATACTTCTATTTTCTTACGCCCATAACAGAAGATGGGATTGATCGTAACGAAGATGGCACTATCGATGAGTCGTGGACCTACATTAATTTTGTATTGCGCGAGTCAAAAATGGACAATAATTTTGATGGGAATGACGACTTAATTTATAAATTTGATCGACATGGAAATGTGGAATCTGCGAAATCAGATGGTGATTTCGATGGAAACTTCGAAACCAAAATGACTTTCAAGTATGGCAATACTGATCTATTACGCTCGGATACTACTGGTGATGGTGTAAATGATTATGTTCAGAGATATGAGCATGGAATTCTTAAGTCGGCGACTTTTATCAATCCAGATACAAAAAGACCGATAAAAATTCAGCATTTCGAATTTTTTAGGCTTGAGTCGGCGGAATTGGATTCAGACGGTGACGGTAAAATGGATACCTATATTAAATATGACAAAATTGAAGAGGTTTTAGAAAAATCTAACAAGAAGCTCCACGCAGACACCTAAAGATCTGCACCTTTTTGTGCATGTCGGTGAGTTACATTTTAGCGAAAAAACCGCTCCATTTTAGGCGCTCATAAGCCTGGCGTTACGTGCTATCAATACAGCGAAAAGTTATTCATATTAAATTGGAATTTTTGAATCATGATCTATGCAGTAGTTTTAATAAATCTCTTATGCGTTGTGGCATGCCATTTTATCGCTAAGTCTCGTGGCGTTAAGCCTGTCTTTTGGAGTTTAATGGGCGCCATATTTGGTCCGCTAGCATTACCTTTTTGCTTAATGGCTAAACCTCACCAACAGGATCAAAACTGAGGCATAGCGGTGCTCAATAAAGTCACACACAACAAACCCCGTCTATCGGAAAACTGGGATGCCGCTTCGTGGCTAGATCTCCCCGGTTGCCGCAGTTGTGGACGTTATGCGCCTTTAATAAGGTGTAATCTTTAGAAAATGAGTGAAGTACTGGAAATATTATTACTTGGCGTTTTCGCGACCGTTGCAATTGATATTTGGGCCACTTTCTCGAACAAGGTCCTTAAATTGCCACGCACCAATTGGGCAATGGTAGGCAGGTGGCTGGCTCATATCCCAAGTGGTCAACTAGCCCACAGCTCTATTAGTTCCGCTCCTGAAATTCGGTATGAGAATGCTTTGGGCTGGATGTTTCATTATTTTATTGGCATCGTGTATGCAGTTTTCTATATCGTGTTCGTTGTGTTGATTCTCGGCAGCCACCCTTCACTTTTATCTGCATGGGTGTTCGGCCTAATCACTATTCTGTCACCCTGGCTCATCATGCAGCCAAGTTTAGGTATGGGGTTTTGCGCATCTAAAGCGCCTCAACCTAACATGGTACGTCTGCAAAACTTTTTTATACATTCTATATTTGGTGTGGCGCTTTATTACGGCTGGCTTTGGGGCGCGAATGCATAATAATTCCAGCCACAATCGCCAGCTAGCTTGCTGGGCTAGCGTTTTGGAAATACAAAAACAAATCAAAAAATTACGACTGATATTAGGCTTTTAATTCACTCAAAATTTGGGGGTCAGGTCTTCCATTACCCCCTTACGTTTAAAATGGTGCGTTGCTAGAAAATAACGACAAACGGCCTGAGATGGCTTGTATATGGTATTAATTACATTTGTGCGACATTGGATATATGGAAATTGGAGGTATAACAAAAACAGCCAAGGAGACGTCAAATAGCCGCGCTCTTACTGTTGGTGTCGTATCTCAGGAGAGCTGAAAGCAACAGTAGGACGCCTAGACGGAGCCGGTCCAGTCGAGAGGTCATAGCAAAGCCCGTTGCGTGTGATTTGTGAGCGCTAAAGCGTAAGCCGGCGAGTCGAGGCCAAAACAATGGTCGTAGTCATGAGTTTTGTCCAAAGTAGTGGTAGAATCCTCACATAAACCATACATTACTCTGCACGCTACTAGAGACTCTCCAGCGTGCATTAGCTTCCCATTCCAGTAGGATCCCCATGAAAAAGACCTTTAAGTTAGAACACCCTAAAATCAAAGTGCCGCGCGTTGTGGACTCCGTAAAGCATGAAATCAAAAAATACCTCAAAAAAGAACGGAAACAACCGCTACCCCCTGGCGCTCAATACTGGGGCTTCGATTGTAAATTTGGCCAGTCAGAAGAGACTGCTGTTGAGGTGCACCTTGCATCGCTAACGAAAAATATAGATGAGTTTGTTGAAAACAACATCTTGACCCTTTATGTGGAAATCACACCAAAAGCCATTGAAACCGGCGGAAGTCCATCTGCGGAGTATTAGCCTCATCGCTAACTGCTGAGATGGCGCCGCGACAAAACCTCTCTTTTCGCGGCTAAAAGTTGATGAGGTCTTCGCTCAGACGCATCAAAAATAGGAGACGGCCTATTCCAGGCGTCTCCAAACCATCAAATTTTTTCTATCGAGAAAACTGAGGCGTCTCATTGAGGGGGAGGTCTTGCACTTTTCCTTTAGCTTTACATGTGACTCGTTACATTTGGACAATGTGAGAACAGCGATATTATTCAGACCAATACCAGCTGGTCACGTTATAGCGATATTCATCTGCGTATTCGGCGTTTAACATTTCCACCCGGTGTTCAGAGCCCTTTGAGGATGGGTCAAACAAAACGCAGCGGTTATATAGAGGAGCGATGCTAATTTGCTCATCATCATTGCCACTGAAAACTAGTTCGCCACCCGCTTTTTTGTTCCATTCTTTATTTAGGTACAGCAGCATACACACCTCTCTTCCGGGGGAATCATCTGCATGAAGTTCAACAAAATCGGCAGCGCCTAGGCGAAAATAATTCGTGTTGATTTTGGGATCGGCGACGTTCATATCTGTTAATGACACGTTAAAAATACGTGATAAGAAGGACATGAATTCATCTCCGCGCAAAAAGGATAAAAAATCCTGCGCTTTATTGAAACTGAGGTTAGTAGTACTGACAGTCTTGGCGATATCGGCTTCGCTACGCCAAACATCTCGCTGCACAAATCGTTGTTCGTTGCTGGCTTTTTGCCACTGGGCGCTATCGACATATAGAGCAGAATAGGTATGTTTTTGAGGTTCCCAGTGGCGGGGTTGCTTCAAAACTTTCATTACGTCATCGAGTTTAGCCTCGTCAAATAGGCCGTCAATCACGATATGATTGGGATAAGAACTCAATAAAGATTTTCGATATGCTCTTATGGCAGAATCAATTATTAGTGCATCATTCAACCACATTAAAACTACCTGCTTGTATTTTGGCTATTCACTTATACTATGAGATATATGAATAAGAATAATTAGGCGCTGAACTTTTCAGTACGGCTTAGCCATTTTTGTACAGTAACCTACCACAATCGACCTGTTGCGACTAAAAGTATTAAACAAATCTAATGAATTATAAAATGGTTACAAAGCCGTGCTGTAGTGTACTCGGGCTGCAGGTTGAGTTGACGAGATCTCAGAGCGAAAATCACAGAATAATTGCGCGTCACTGGAAGATGTTTAACCACGAATTGCGAATCAAAAAAATTAGATTTGATAAAAATTGGTTAAAATATGGGGTCACGAGAAAAGTTGGAGATCACTATACATATTTAGCCGCTATCCCTAAGGTGATGGCGATTGAAGGTTTTTTGGAAAAGGAGTTGAAAGGAGGGGAGTACCTTTGCTTCGAACATAAGGGAGAAATGGGTTTGCTAAAATCCACAATACACGAGATTTATAAGAAGCTTATAGCCACGTCAAAATTTGAACTTGAGTGTAGTCGAACGGTTGTTCATTACGAACAGTATGATCATCGGTTTTTGTGGAATAATCCCAATTCGGTAATTGATATTTATGTGCCGATTAAAACCCTTTAGCGAGCACAATCAATTTGGGTTTTTACTCACCGCACTTTGAAAACCATATATAACCGGGTTACGCGGAACTGAAAGAGGAATCACCATTACCATTATATTTTTGGCTCTATTTTCTATTGGATGCTGCTTTTTTCTTCTAAAGAGTATTTTGCTTTTTCTGAATGAAGGTATGTTGCGAAGGTCCCTTCAGTCAAGTCTGAAGGGTAAAGCTTGGATCAGGCGATATGGTATAGAGAAAACGGTAAAGCTGGCACATTGGTTGTTTCTACCGGTGACTTGTATTCTGTCTACGATCGGGATATTTATCGGCGTGCGTGGCTTGTTGATAGTGAATACAATACTGTAATGATAAAGACTTAGTTCAAGACGGTAAGGCTGTATATGAGTAGGAATCATATACAGTTTTTCAGAATGAAATGAATGCTCACGGCTTAACTAGCATAGTCACAAACTCGATTGCTGCGCTTCGCACGCCTCATTCCGGCAAGGTTAATTTTCAATAAAAATATGAGCATCATCTTTAATATTATTAAGGGCGCTAATGAGATTGAGGGCGACTTCTACTTTGAACTTTTTGACTCGAAGGTTGGCGTGCATCTCTATAACAACGCGTCTGTTGAATATGCTGAAAGCTGCATTGAAACTCTCAACACTCTCGATGAAACGGTTTTAAGGTCTCTATTTGAGTCGTGCATTCGATATTGTAACGACTTTCTTCAGATAACAGGTCGTGACGTAAGAGTATTCGATAAACCTTCAGATATCCTCATGTCAATAGAACCTAATAGTCTAATAATCGATCAGCCCGGAAACGTAGATGAGCCCATTATTCATCTAGAATTAGAGTGTGACTGGGATATCGAGCATGGTATCGAGGTGATCATTAGGAAAGACAGGGTGTTTTATGTCGGCTGTTTCAAGGCGCAAGACCCTCTGTCAGAATTCAGCCCTAATGATCGCTACAATTATGCGCCACAGTAATCGAGTAACCGAACGTAGGTATGTTGAAAACCTTGCTTGCCAATAGCGGTTAATTAGCAAGCAAAAAGTCTGAACTGGCTTCGAATAGGTGCTAATGTCTCGAAATATCGCCAATCAAGTTCAAAGACCGTAAATTAACGCAGATGTATGCTTGAAGTTGTAGTTGGCCACGCTAAAATAGCAGCAACATACCTAGGCCAGCAAACTCATGGTGGTTGATTCTCGCGTTTCACGAACGTGGCGTAAAAAGCGCTTAAATTCCGATAGTTGCAAGGCAAAGCATAAGGGTGGTTTAAAAAGTATCACGAGTACTTAGGTATTTATGTCAATGATGAGAGGGGGTCCTTGTCCGTTAGGTCCGTTTCTCCCTTCATCTATATTATTGCAGGGACTGCTTCAGCTATATTTATTTGTCAGATTGGTATCAAATGCAGAAAAGTCTTCAAGCAGTAAAAAGAACAAGTATTTTTAAGCACAAAGAGGATCGTTGGCCGGTCATTATTATTTTAACGCTAACAGTCCTCGATTTTGCCTTGTATTTCACTCTCGAGAGCAGCGTTTTGTTGTTCAGCTATTACCTGCTAATGGTTATTCCAAAGGGTGTAATTTGTGCTTGGAATCACCACCATCAACACCTTTTTACATTCCGCTACAACGCGCTTAATCGTGGTTTAGAGTTTTTCTATGCTTTGCATACGGGTGTTACTAGCAATCTGTGGCGACTTCACCATGTGCTGGGCCATCACGTAAATTTCCTCGATCAGAAAGTCGATGAGAGTCGTTGGCAGCGCAAAGATGGCACAAAAATGGGGGTTGTTGAATATACCCTGACGGTCGCGCTTACCGCTTATCCACGTGGCTATGCTGTTGGAAAGCGCTTTCCAAAGCAGTTAAAGCCTTTTCTTATTTTTATCGGCCCCACTTTTTTAGTTGTGGGTCTGTTGGTTTGGTTCAAACCTATGGCGGGCATTTTTCTTTTCGCTTTACCGATGGTTACCAGCCTTATTTTTACGGCGTATGTCACTTACGACCATCACACGGGCCTTGAAACAGAGAATGAATTTGAGGCTTCGTATAATAATCTGAGTACCATATTTAATTATTTAACGGGTAACTTGGGTTATCACACGGCTCATCACTATCGTCAGGGTGTACATTGGTCGAAGTTGCCGGCATTACACGCGACTATTGCCGATAAGATCCCTCCACACCTGTATCAGCGGTCAATATTTACTCACAGATAAAAAAGCTTGGGTTTCCGATGCGCCGGTTAACGCTGGCGAAAAGACAGTGCTCGTTGACATTTCAGAATAATGAGTCTTGGCGCGTTACGAGTAGGGAATGCGTGGATCTGCAGGAAAAAGTGCCGGCAATTAACTACTCTATGTAGTTATCCATAGCCATATTTTATAGAAAAATCTTTCTGGTTTTAAACCATTTCCATTAATTATCTGCTGTACTTGGCGATCCAAATTTTCAGCGTCTTCAATTTTATTGGTAGTTTTATAAATTATAGATAAGCTATTTAATGCTTCAGCTACAAAATGATGATTTTTTCCAAGTGTATTTTCCCATATTTTTATAGATTGTTTAATTAGCACCTCAGCTTCGTCAAAGCGTTTCATTTTCATATAAAGACGGCCTAACGCTAATAGTGGGGCAGCTATTAACTGATGGTCAAGCCCAATAGATTTTCCTTTAATGTCGATAGCGCGTAAAATAAATTCTTCTGCCTTTTCTAAATCGTCAACACTCTCATATAGCTGTCCAAGGCTACCTAGACTCACAGCTACTAAATTATGCTCTGGCCCCAACCGTGTCTCTCTGATAGATAACGAGCGACGTAAAGCAAGCTCTGTTCTTTCATAATCTCCTGAACGCTTATAAAAGTATGCGAGCATATGTAAGCATTCAGCTACCGCAATGTGATCTGGACCCAGCGTTGCTTCTCTAATTTTTAAAGACTGCTCTATTAGAGATTTTGCTTCTATATTATTGCCTAAATTTAAATTTGGCCTGGCTAGACTGATTAGACTAGCCGCAGTAGTAGGATGGTTTTCACCGTATGTGCCTTTAGCCAATTTAAGTGATTTCCGCGCAATGACTACTGCATGCTCATAATCACCCTGGAGAAATAAACTTTTAACTTTCTGATCAAGAACGTGCCAGTCTTCATCCTTACTGTTAGCGAATGAAACCGATACTGCGGCAACCGAAATAAGTAGAACAGCTGTAATTTTGATAACTATATTCATGAAGGAGGGGTTTCTAATATTGTGTGAAGTCTGTTTTTAAAAAAACAATTTAACCTTTTGTTAAGGTTATCGTCTTCACTCATCAAATGCTATACCTTATGAAAATTGTGTACATTCTAATATATTTTCCACTCGCTATAGTCGCCATTCCTATCTCATGACTTTAGAATTACAGTCGCTTAAGCATAAAAACACTGCTTGGGTCTTCGGCATAGGCGGCAAACGGCTTGCAGTTTTCAAAGCCATATTTTTGATAGAGTTTTCGCGCGGGTTTAAAAAATGACATGGAACCGGTTTCCAAATAGATTGACCGGTAACCTTGGTCTTTTGAAAATTCGATGATGTGTTTCAATACGGCTGAACCAATTCCCTTGCCGCGACTAGATTTCGATGTTCGCATGGATTTAATTTCTGCTGTATCTGCATCGATTGCTTTGAGTGCTCCGCAGCCCACTAGGTCGTTTTCTTCCCAAGCGGCCCAAAAGGTAATGTCGGGATTTTGCAGTTCGGTAATATCCAGTGTATGTGTACTTTCAGGTGGCGACGTTGACCTCATATCATCAAGATGGTCTTGTAAGAGACTTTGTACTTTTGGATTGATAAGGTCGTCTACTTTAATTTCCATATAGGTTTGCTCGATTAGTATGAAGTCGGTTCAAGACAGTGGGTAATAGATGCGGCAGCTAGCAGGCTAGGAATCAGATTGTATCGCATTCCAGTGGAATGGAAGGAATTTTATAGAATAGATGAGTTCCACACACTCACAAGCGTTTAGCTAGTGCTTTCGCTTCTGCTGAGGAAACTGTATTTTTTGGGTTCGGTAAAGCCTTACCAAGAATCATACGAAATTATCTTGAAGCTAGAGGGGATCACTGCGGTAATTTCAATTTCTATTACATTTTCTGATAGTTTGAATCTTTCGACTTCGATCCAGGTAGATACTGGGAATATTTTGTTGTAATAAGCTAATCGAATGCCTTTATGATCGATCACTTCGCTTAGCTTTGAACTGTAGATTCTTTCTGTTACGACGTTATCAAATGTAAGGCCGTGCAGCCTTAGCGTTCGTGCCAGTGCGTCGTAGGCTTGTTTCATCGCGTCTGGAGCATCGCCTGTTCCTGCTATGCCGGATACATAGAGCATGTCACCCACTCGCACGGCTTGGCATACACCGAACTGTTGTTCCAGACGTACATTTTTGTGGTAGCAGCTTCTGGCCAAGCGATTTGACGAAGAGCAAGATGACAGCATGGTCGTTATGATTACCGTGGCGATAATGAGGAGAGCGGTAGCGTATATCTTAGATGTTTTTTTTGTTCGCACATTAATGACGCTCATAAACAACCCTTTGCCTTTATGTCTCTGGCCATCATTTACTGTGGCCAATGAGAGAAATTTCTTAAAGTATAGGAAAGAATAACGTGACAGTCGCCACCACCTAGCGAACGACCAAGAACGGTAGCTGTCTATTAGGCTGTTATGCCTACTCGTATGGCGCGAGAAAAAATGGCAAACATCACCTTTTGCAAAACTATTCAACGAATAATCTCGACGTAGACTACACTCCTAACGGTAAATTTCTTAGTTATCGAGCATGCAAATACAGGAATACAATGAGTTCAATCTTTGTTACTAATGCGACACAATACACTGGCCCCGGCGTTGTGCGGGCGCTAGTCGCGCATAACTACCATGTTATTTGCCATGACCCGTCCTTTGCGGATAAAGGTGTGCGGGAGGATTTTGCCCTCGCAACGAAGACTTACGCCATAGCAGCACAGTCGCCTGACAATATCTATAAGGAGGTGTCGTCGATTGGGGATGTCGATAAATTTGTATTTAATGATACACACCCAAATACAGCGGCATTAATAGAAGATATCGACGTCGAGTCTTTTAACGCCGCGTTTCAAGCTTTGTTGGTGTTTCCTTTTCGTTTGAGTCAGTTATTTTTGCCTGATTTGAAGATCTTAAAGCGGGGTGCCATTGTCTTTATCACTTCTGCTAGGCAGTTAAAACCAGAGCCCGGCTTTGCTGTCGCAACGAGCATTCGGGCTGGTGCAACGGCATTTGCTTCCGCATTGGCCACTGAAGCTGCGCCATTCGATATTCAGGTTAATACGATTCAACCTAATTATTTGTACAGCGAGCTCTATTACCCGAAAGCAAAATATGTCGATGACCCGGCCGGAAGAACAGAAATTGAAAAGACGGTTCCGGTGGGGCGATTGGGCACTCCAGAGGAGTTCGGTGAGTTGGTGGAGTTTTTTGTATCGGGGAGATCGCCCTTTACAACGGGCCAAGAAATTAACTTTACTGGAGGTTGGCCGAAATAAAGGCTAGCGATTGTCGCTGGAAAATCCACGATTTGAGATAGCCAAGCGCTTCACTATGTCATTTTCAGTAACAACCCTTTCTTGTACATGGATGCGCTCTGTTCTTGTTCGCCCATGTGGGCCATCAATGCAGCAAGCTCTGCATACACTTCTGGTCGCTCTTGGATGGCTAGGCTCGCATTGAAATAGTCTTTGGCTTTGCCCCATAGTGAGTTATTCACGGAAAGTTTACCTAAGGCGAAGTGAAGGTGTGCGTCGTCTTTATGTGCAGACAACCATTGTTCGGCTGTGTTGAGTTGCGCTTTTACGTCTTTTACTTTTAGCTTACCGTATAGTTCGACCAGACCTATATGCCAGTGGTTTTTTAAGGTCTTTTTAATCAGTGCGGCTGCGGTTTCATCTTCTTCTTGGGTCTGGGTCTGAGCTAGACGGTGAAGACAGGTGCAGTAGAGGCCAATTAAATTCACTTTTTTTCTTATCTGTTTCGGGAAGCCTTCCCACACGGCAGTTAACGTTTCTTTCGAATCACCACTTTTATTTGCGGACTGGTCCAGTATTGAACGGTAAACCTTTTCTTCCAGTTCTTGATAAGTATCTTCAGAAAATAGGCCACAAGTTTTGAGCTGGGGTAATAGGTCTTTTAACAGCTCCCATTTTTGAAGCCCAATATACGATTGTTGCTTTAAATCGAGTACTGCGCCATTTTTTTGATCTGATGTGCTTAGGCACTTTAAGGTTGTTAGGCAGGTTTCGTATTTTTTGTCTGCCACTTGTATACGCGCTTTGCTGAGTATGACGGATATGTTTTTGTCGGATGTAATTTTTACGGCTTGTTCAAGTAAGAAGGTGGACTCTTCTCGGCTGCCCATTTCATATGCGCTTTTTGCGGCGGCAAGGTAGTGTACTAATGGTTGGTTGGTGTCTTGTGCTGCGCTCAATAGGTTTTTCTTTGCGGCATTCCAGTTACCTTCTACAAATTGAATGAGGCCTTCTTCGGTTCTACGTTCTGCTTTTTTACTGCGGCTTTCTTGTATCCAAGAAACGCTGCTGGCTAACCAGCGACAAAACATCATTAAGGTTTTCCAGCCTAGTACGAGTATGGTCAATGAACCTACGAGTGCTATTACGCCAAACCAGAACCCCATTTCGATAACGCTGTCGCCAACGCTTATCACGATTAAACCAGGGTAATTAGCCAAAACATGTATGGCGAATGTTCCGGTGAGTAGGCCCACTAAGCCCAGAAGAATATAGGCGGTGAGCTTCACAGTTTTTGCTCCGTTTTATCTGTATTCGCCGTTGCTGGCTGGACGGCTCCCGTCGCAGGGCTTTCAGGTTTGGCTGTTTTGGGCTGTAGTTTCTGTTTAGGTTTTATTTTTGGCTCGGGTTTAGGCTTTATGCCTTCTAGCCTGTGTAATACATCGATGTATTCATGGATCAATTCTAAAGATGCGCTGATATTGGGAAGTTCTTGCACAACGGTTTTGCTGGCTAAGCGCTGCAGTTCTTTGCGGAAATTCAGTAGCACGGCACTTTCATTGTAATACTCTTCTAGCCAAGTATCGGCTTGGGTGAGGCTTTGTTGGTAGATGTCTTGCTGTTCACGCAGTAATCCGAGTTGTGCGCGCTCTAGCATTAAGCGCAAATTTTGCTGTAAGTACACCTGGTCTTGTATGGGCAATAACGCTTTGGGTTTTGATCGTGTGGTGTTATAGCTGACAAAGTCACTAAGAGAATGGGTAAAGCGTTTCCAGCTTGCTTTAACTGTTTGCAATACTGTACGTTTTTCGATTGTTTCAGCTAACGGTTGCGGTGTATCGGTGTTTTCAATAGTGCGGGTGACATGCATTGGAATGTTAACGATTTCACCCGTTAGGGACACTAAACTAAGGTAAATGCCTTCAATGTCTATTTTTTGCAGCAGTCGTAAAGCGGTAAGGTCTTTTGCGATGGCTCGTCTCAATGGGTGTAAATTGGGGTCATCTAGGTCGCGAAGAATTGCGTCGGCGTCTTCAAGAAGGGCTTCGGCTCCGTCTGGGCTGCGCTCTATACGAACGCGTTGGTTGGCTAGCTTTAATAGGTATTCAGCTTCCGCTAGTAACCAATCGTCTCGGGATGTATCGGATAATGCGCGTAGTCGCTTGCTTTGGGCCGATACCCGTTGGTTGACGTCGCCCAGTGCTGTTTGTGTTTGCTTAACCTGCTTGGCTAATGTTTCACGTGCTTTCTTCTCTCGCTGGTCAAAACTTTCGAGGGATTTTATTTGTGTGTTTTTGGTGGCATTTAGGCTGCGCTCTAGCGTTGCGATTTCTTGTGTTTTTGCATCGAGCAGAAGCTTACCTTGGTAGGCGATGTAGCCTATTGCTGCCGTCAGCAGTAATAAACTGATGGCGGTTAACAGCCCACCCCATGAGAATGTGCTTTTACGCTTTTGCTCTGCCTGTTTGGGCGGGGTGGTGCTTGCAGTCGCTTTTTCTGAGGTAGCTTTTGGGTCTTCTGGCGCGGTGGTTTTTGATTCTGTCATTTCTGTGTTTTTTCCCGCAGGTTCTTCTTCTTTTTCTGCCGACGTTTTTTTCTGTTCTGTCTTCTCTTTCCGCTCTTTTTTCTCTTTCATATCTGCGCTGACTTTTTGCTCTGAATTCACCTGCTCTTTGTTTGCGGGTTGCGCTGATGTAGCGGTTTTTTCTCCCACAACGTCGCCTTCGGTATTCTTCTGATGAGTCTGTTCGTTGTCACTCATGGTTTTCTCGTTTTCATTATTCTTGAGCATTTCTAAAATGCATTTTTATTTTGACGGTTTCGAATTAAGCTTTAAGTTCACCGCTATTAACCACTTAATAACTTTCAAACCTGTTTTCGTTTTTATTGTCGCTTTGATCTAACTTTAGCACTCGTTTTACTTTGTTTATCACACGCATTTTCAACCGTGTACTCGACGAAATTGATCTAGAAAGTTTTGAGCGTAAGTAGTGCTTGGTACATAGCTTCTTCTGTCGCGTTTAAAGCTTGCGTGACTTTTTTAAAGCCTAAGGTTGCGGCTTGTTCGCTAACGCGAGCGCTGGGCACGACGATGGATAGGTCTTGCCAGTTTTTCGTTTCTTTTTGTAGGAGGGAATGTAGATTTTCTAAGGATTCCCCACTAAAGACTGTGACGATGTCGTTCTCAATATGCGGCCTAAGTTGCTTAAGTTGAGCTGCTGCGGCAAGCGGTAGTTTGCGTTCATAGAGTTCACAATGGCTCACATGGGCACCACGCGCTTGAAGTGTTTCATACAGTTTAGTTCGACCACCCAGTCCGCGAAAGATAAGGATTTTTTTATCTTTTACATCCTCCAAAACGGGCATTGCCAGTAAGGCTTCGCTGTCCATTTTTGAATCCGCATTAATGTGGCTTTCCGTATGTACGCCAAATTGTTCTAGGCGCTTACGTACGGCTTGTTCTGTTTTTGCCCCCACCGCTAGGCAGGAAAGTGCTTCTGGGAATTGCGGCCAGTAATCGTCAATCCAGTTAAAGCCGTGTGCCACTGCGTTCTGGCTGACGAAGATTAATACACTAAAATCATCGAGTTCTAGTATATGAGTTTTGACGGCTTGTTTATGTGCATTATCGCTCACTGGGACAATTTCCATTACGGGGAAATTGACGGTGGTAAAACCTTCACGCTCTAAGGTCTGACACCAAGACTTTGCTTGGGGTTCTGCGCGCGTAACGACGATACGAGTTTGAATGTGGTTACGCTCCGCTCTCGTATACTTTGGCCAGGATTTCTTTTGCACCTGCGGCAAGGAGGCGGTCCGCTAGTGTTTGCCCCATGGATTCACCGTCTTCTGGTGCGCCGGAGATTTCATCTCGCAAGATTGTACCGCCGTCTGGGTCTGCGACTAAACCGCGTAACCACAGTTGATCGCCTTTTTGTATCGCGTAGCAACCAATGGGGACTTGGCAGCCACCTTCAAGTGCTCGGTTCATCGCGCGTTCGGCCAGTACTCGTTGGGCTGTAGCGGTATGGTGTAGTGGCGCCAAAAGTGCGTGGGTTTCAACATCGTCAACTCGGCATTCAATGCCAACAGCGCCTTGGCCACCAGCAGGCAGTAGTTGTTCTGGCTCGAAGTAACTGCTGATACGCTCTCCCATTTCCAAGCGCTTGAGTCCGGCTGAGGCAAGAACGATTGCGTCGTATTCGCCCGCATCCAATTTGGCCAAGCGTGTATTGACGTTACCCCGTAAAAACGTAATTTTTATATCTGGGCGTAAGTTGAGGAGTTGGCTTTGTCTGCGCAAGCTGGATGTTCCCACCACTGCACCTTTGGGTAGGCTTTCGAAGGTTGGGTATTTATTGGATACCCACGCATCGCGGGGGTCTTCTCGTTCACAAATGGTGGTTAAACACAGGCCCTCTGGAAATTCCATTGGGACGTCTTTCATTGAGTGCACGGCGATATCGGATTCCCCGGCTAGCATGGATTGCTCTAGCTCCTTCACAAACAAGCCCTTTCCGCCCACTTTTGCGAGGGGCACATCGAGTATTTTATCGCCTCTGGAGGTCATTGGGACGAGTACTACGGCGACACCTTTGTTGTGTTTTTCAATTTCTGATTTAACGAACTCTGCCTGCCAAAGCGCGAGTGGACTTTTACGAGTAGCGATACGAAGTGTTTTCATTTTTCCCCCCAATATATGCGGCCCATGATATCAAACATCGTTGCAGATCGGGGTTTCCAGATCCTCTTAACATTAGGTGATTTTTCGGGCATGTAAATCACCATTTGTACAGTTACTGACCCTCTATGTCCTATTATCTATTGACCAGAGCATCACTTTGGCTCTCGTTTTCGAATAACTGTTATGCAGCAATAATAAAACATGGGTGTTGTTATTCATTACAAAGATAAGAACCTTTCAGAGTACTTAAGGCTGACCAGTGAGTGTGAGGCTTGGGCTTGCTGTTATTGCGCTACGGAGAATATGCGGTTGTTGCTCGTGTTATCGAGCCATATCTTAAACGGCCAGTCGATCTGTCAAAGGTTTACAGCAATCCCCGCGCAGATGTTACGGCGTTCATCACAATGGTTATTTTTGCTCGATTGTATTTGCCGCGCGGTACCTTACAAAAAAATACGCTGGCGGTTTGAATCATTAAATCATACGTTAAAATTTCTGCTGGGACACAGAACAAACCCACGTATTCGGCACACGGTTCCTGTGAACCCGGCTTTAAAATGGTGTAACGCTTATGTATAGAAAATGCCGCGCAGCAGGGTGGCTGAAAATTTATACTGGGGTTTTATTTGCTCTATTTTCGCCTTATGGCTATTCGAGCGACACTCTTTACTTGGATAATCACTCTCGCCAATATGATCTTGGTGAGTATATCGAGTGGATTGAAAATCATGACGGCAGTGTTACTCTCGACAATCTAATTCAGAATAAATATAAGGCCAAGTTTACGCCTGTCAAAGACGATGCTCCTGGTCTTGGATTCACTAATACAGACTACTGGCTGAAGTTTTCAATTGTGAATGATTCAACCAACAGAGAGTGGATTCTCGACCAGCGTTATGCCAATACGCATTATTTAGATTTGTATGTTCTCGATGAACAACACCACGTTATAAAGAAGGTGCATACTGGTAATTTACGGTCGCAATCGAGCCGTGACATCCCACATCGGCGCTTGTTATTCAATATCGTTGCGGAACAAGGTAAAAGAACCCAGTTTTTTATTCATTATAAAAGTGAGGCCCCCATTCACATTGATATGATTCTTTGGGAAAAATCATGTTTTATCGCCAGTGACAACAAGGAGACGATGACTTTTGGTGTGTTATACGGATGGCTGTCACTCTTTATTCTCGTTAATATTTTGCAGCTGGTCGTTTTTAGGCGCCCTGAACATTTTTCTTCGTTGATGTTTATCAGCTTATGCGGTGCAGCACTTTCCTTCTATGACGGAAACGCTCAATTATTGTTTGCACCTTCAGTATCTCACCTAGCCATATTTGGCCTGCCAGTTCTATTTTGCCTTTCAATAGCATCACTATCTCACTATTGGTCTACGGCGATATTTGAGCAGGAAAATCCTCGGCGGCGGTTCATATACAATTCGTTATTTTACAGTTGGATTGCTCTTGCAGCTGCACAATTTTTGTTGCCTTACCGTATTGGTCTGATTGTAATGCTGACTCACTTTTTTCTCACTAATTCTTATTTCATTGCTATCGGCGTTTCGGGCTGGGTGTCTCGAAGCTATCAGTCAAAACTTATTTTAGTAGCTGCCAGCTGTTTATATGTATTTTTAATATTGGGAATTTTATACCAAACACACCAACTTCCGGGTCCCAAATTTTTGGAATATAGTATTCAAATTGGTTTTGGGATCTTTATTGTCATTGTCGCTTTTAGTTCAATTATTCACCTTAGATGGATGCAAAATACACACAGTGAGAGCCGTGAGGCTCTTGCCTCTTCGGAAGCAACTTTTAATGCATTCTTGGCGCAAACGGCCAATTTAACGGTTGTTTTAACGCCACAAGGAGAAATATTAAAATGTAACCGTTCAGCTCTGATGTACGAAGATTTTAAATTGGAGGATGTTGTCCACAAGCCTTTATGGGAGGTGAGTAAATTTTCGCTTGAATGCGAGAATAAAATTCGAACTCAGAATGCGATTAAAGCAGCGAGGTTAGGCAATCACTCCCGATTCGAATTGAATCCTGTTTCTGATAACGAACCGATATATGAAATGAACTTCTGGCCGTTTTATAATGAAAGTCATGAAGTAACGGCTATTCTGTCCGAAGCTAAAAACATCACTGAATTTAAAAATGCCAAACAGAAATTGGACTACATTGCTATTGGTGTGTCTGAAAAGATTGGAGATAAGTTCTTTGAATATTTGGTTAGACAGCTCGCCAAGCTAATAAAAGTCGGCTATGTTTGCATTGGATCTGCAGACGTAAACAACACTAAAACCATTCAAATTATCGCTCAGCAAGCTAATGGAAAACTCGAAAAACATTTAACATACGAAACTAAACTTTCTCCCTTTGGGCATATATTTGAAAAAAAAGCTCGATTTGAACCCAGCGGAATACAAAGCCAATACCCTGCGTTCGATTTATTCTCCAATTCAAAGATTGAAAGTTATTTGGGAATTCCTCTAGTTGACTCAAGAAACAAACTTATTGGCGTGCTCGCTTTATTTGATGAAGATCCCATTGAGGATATTGAAAAGATCAATGGAACGCTACGCATTTTCATTACACGCGCTGAAGCAGAGCTTGAACGAAAACTAGCGGATGTAGAGTTAAAAAATGCCAAAGAAAAACTGGTTCTCCACACCCAGAATACACCACTCGCTCTTATTGAACTCGACAATGAGTTGAATATCACGAACTGGAACAATTCGGCTTATGTCACGTTTGGACATTCAAAAGAAGAGGCCGTCGGAAAACCGGCCGTTGATTTTTTGACGGACACCAACAAGATAAATTTTGACGATTCTTGGCTTTCGATGATGAGTAACCGGAATGGTCATTTCAGCCGCATACTGAATATTACCAGCAGTGGTCAGGAAATCGTTTGTGATTGGTATAACACTTTATTAATTGATGATAATGGCGAGATGATTGGTGTCGCGGCACTTATTGTGAATGTTACCGCGGAACATGAAGCCACTAAGGCCTTGCGATATAAAGAACAAGAACAAGACGAAATACTCGATTTCATGGTGGATGCTGTTATCACCATTGATGAAAGCGGTGTCATCGAAACTTTTAACAATTCTGCTGTCAATATGTTTGGTTTTAGTCAGGCTGAAGTCATGGGCCAGGACGTTTCAATATTGATGCCCGAAGGAATTGCCAGTAAACATGGGCAATATATTAAAGATTACTCGATTTCTGAAGTCTCCAGTATTATTGGAATATCACGTGAATTAACAGCAAAGCGTAAAGATGGCTCTCAGTTTCCTATTCGCTTAACTATCGCTGAATTACCTCTTGCGAATTCTCGACGCCGTTTTATTGCTACGGGATTAGATCTTACGATAATTAAACAACAGGAGGAGCAGCTCCAACGCTCTCAGAAAATGGATGCGCTTGGAAAGCTCACGGGCGGAGTGGCCCATGACTTTAATAACTTACTCGGCGTTATTATGGGTTACGGTGATTTGCTCAAAGGCCTTCTGGATGATCATCCCAAATTGATTCGATACAGCGACGAAATTCTACGCGCATGTGAACGCGGCGCCAGTATGACAAAAAAACTATTGGCCTTTTCTCGGCAGCAATTACCCAATGCTCAATCAATCTGTATTAACTCGATATTGGACGACGGTCGCAATGTTCTGGAACGTGTTTTAACGGCTCGCATTCATATTTATTACGATCTAGATATCGACTTACATACTGTATATATCGATAAAAATGATTTTGAAGATGCTCTTTTAAACCTCTGTATAAATGCGATGCACGCAATGAGCGATAAGGGTGAAATTCATATTACAACTAGAAACATCACACTTAATGAGGCCGAAGCAAGCACACTGCAGCTTGAGCCTGGAGAGTACGCCATGCTTTCCATTCGGGACAAAGGTCATGGGATTGACAAGCAGACTCTTGCTCGTATTTTTGATCCATTTTTCTCGACAAAAGGTGAGGGAGGAACAGGTCTTGGTTTAAGCCAGGTGTATGGATTTGTTGAGAGAGGTGATGGAAAAATACGCGTTACGTCTGAGCCAGGCGAAGGCACAACCTTCACTCTTTATTTTCCACACTATATTGATAAACCCGCCCCCATAACGGTGTCCGATTTCATGCCCATGGTTTGCACCCGCGGCGACGAGACAATACTCTTGGTCGATGATGAACCTGCACTATTAACCGTTACGAAAGAAGCTTTATCTCGAAATGGATACCATGTCATAACTGCGGAGAGTGGAAAACTGGCTTTGGATATCCTTTCTAAGCAGTCGGTCGACATTATGATTTCGGATGTAATTATGCCCGAGATGGACGGCTATCAACTCGCTTCAAAGGTTAAAGAAAGCAACCCGGATATTAAAATTTTGCTGGCCAGTGGATTCACCGAAAATCGCCACTTGATAAAAGACAACGAAGCCCATAATTTTTCCATCATGCATAAACCGTATGAATCAAGTGCATTACTTCACCGCGTACGGAGCTTAGTGGACGCGGCAAAAAGTCCTCTCCCGTGAACGATGATTTCCGAACAATATTTTTTAATGTAGCATCTCAGATTTATCGGACCGTTTTCAGTAAGAATCCTTGAATTGAGCGTTACGTAAAGAGAAAAGAAAACATCCTCACTTATAAAGTGTATTTATTGTTTCCGCCACTATACAATTATTTTCAAGAACAGTTGACTGATTACAGTACTGTAATGAGCGCTTTGACATTGGCTAAGTGTCGACGACTCACCATGGGTTTTATTTCTGTATTTTTTAATAATACTTCATAGTGACTTGATTCTTCTCGCCGCAGTCCGACGATTTCTCGTTTAGCAATCAAGGCGTTGCGATGAACACGGATAAAATCTGGAGCCAGCTCCGCTTCAAGGTCTTTTAGGGTTTCGTCAATGAGTGTTTCGCTGTTTTCATGAATAACTGTAACGTATTTCTGATCAGCAATAAGGCAGCTAATGCTGTCAATTGGAATTAATTCAATACCCTTACGTGTTTTCGCCGAAATATGTTGTCTTTTTGGTTCGCTATCAAGTTCGTTAACCGACGCTCGTTGTAGCTTGTTAACTTTTTGAGCTTTCTCTAGCGCTTCTTTTAGTTGGTCTTCATGAACAGGCTTGACGATATAACCAACGGCTTGTGCACCAAAAGCATCTATTGCATATTCGTCGTAGGCTGTGCAAAAAATGATGGCGGGCGGCTCATTCATCTCGGCAATTTCCCGTGCCGCTTCTAGGCCGTCTTTGCCCGGCATTTTCACATCCATTAACACTAAGTCAGGATCAAGGGATTCAACGGCCTGAATGGCTTTTTCGCCATTTTCAGCTTCGCCAACGACACTATATCCATCCATTTCAGTGAGCAATTTTATGATACGTTGGCGAGCTAATTTTTCGTCATCAACAACAAGTATGTGCATGTGTGATTGTCACTTTTTTATATAGTGAATGGGATATCGAATGCTTATCGAAAATTCATTATTATTTTGGCTGCTTTCAATATTCGCCAGATCGTCATAATGGGCTTGTAGCCGATGATATATATTTTCAAGAGCCATACCGTTATTTTTCGAGTCATCTTGGCTAATTGCAGTAGGGGCGGTAAAAGGGTTTCGTACATCAATATTCACATACTGATCACCGACGTCTATTTTAACGGTAACCGTACCGCCCTCGGGCAATGGTTGTACACCGTGGTAGATTGCATTTTCGATCAATGGCTGCAATAGCAGGCTTGGTATTTCAACTGGCTTTTCCCCCATCGAAATTTGCCAATCGAGCTCAAGACGATCGCCTAAGCGAGTTTTTTCAATCGATACAAACTGCTTACACAACTTCACTTCATCTTCGAGGCTGACGATTGATAGCTCACTCAAGCTTGCGCGAAATAGCTGTGCGAGATCCAGGACCATTTTTTCGGCCGCTTTCGGATCAATATCAATTAGGCTCACGATGCTGTTCATACTGTTGAATAGAAAATGGGGTCGAATGCGAGATTGTAGGGCCTGGATCCTAGCCTGCAATTCCGCTTGTTCTCGATTGTGTAGCTGTTGTTGTAGGTAGAAATACCGTAACACGACGCCCGCAAAGATCGCAGAAATCATCAAGTTCTCTAGAACCGTCATGTTGTTTTTGAAGAAGTTTTGGGCGCTTAACCATTGGCCAAGCAGGGTGAAAACCGCCGTTAACAGAAGTACAATGCCGTAGGATACCGTTCCGGCAACCAAACCAATTTGATGCTTCAGCCACGGACGTAGGGGGCACAGACAAGCCGCACTCGCCAGCACGATCCATTGAACCAAGAATGAAACTGCACCGAAATGCGCCCATTCGAATTGGGTAAAACCCAGATCAATCACCACAAAGGAAAACGACAGAAGCTCTCCCACTAGAATTAGCGAGAAAACGGCCTGTGGCGTACATAAATCTGGTAAAAAATCGCCGTCAGTTTTTTTTGTAACGCTTAACCCTAGAATATTCTGCCCCTTACACGCGATGTCTGTAAAAATAATCAAAATTCTTGATGTGTGGCTACTGGTCCCTAACAACGGAATCAAGGATAATCCCTGCCCGTTTACACCATTCATTTACAACAGTAGCACTTAACCATGAGCCAAAACGATAATTCAGCCAAACCCTGGGGCGGCCGCTTCACTGAAGCCACCGATGCCTTTGTCGAACGCTTTACTGCATCCGTGGACTTCGACCAGCGGATGTACCAGCAAGATATTGATGGCTCTATTGCTCACGCTACTATGTTATCCGAAGTCGGTGTTCTTACCGCTGAAGAAAAGCAGTCTATTATCGACGGCTTGGAAGCCATTCGAAGCGAAATCGATGCAGGAAAGTTCGACTGGTCGATAGCGCTCGAAGATGTACATATGAACATCGAAGCCGCGCTCACTAAGCGCATTGGCATCACCGGTAAGAAACTTCATACCGGACGTTCGCGTAACGACCAAGTCGCTACTGATATTCGGTTGTACCTACGCGACGAAATCGACAAAATCGCGAAAGAACTGACACGGCTGCAGGAAGGCTTGTTGATTCTTGCCGAGCGAAATACACAAACGATTATGCCAGGCTTCACCCATTTACAGACTGCTCAGCCGGTCATTTTCGGACATCATTTGCTTGCGTGGTTCGAAATGCTTGACCGCGATTACGGCCGACTCTTGGATTGCCGTAAACGCATGAACGTTAGCCCACTGGGTGCAGCTGCGCTTGCCGGTACGACTTACCCAATTAACCGTGAGCGTACAGCAGCTTTGCTTGGCTTCGACGAGCCAACCCGAAATTCACTCGACTCTGTAAGCGATCGTGACTTCGCAATCGAGTTCAGTGCATTTGCCTCTATGTTGATGACCCACCTTTCGCGAGCGAGTGAAGAACTCGTACTATGGGCTTCTGCTCAATTTAACTTTATTGATTTGCCGGATCGATTCTGTACCGGCTCATCTATCATGCCTCAAAAGAAAAACCCTGACGTTCCAGAGTTGGTTCGTGGGAAAACAGGGCGTGTAAACGGCCACCTTATTTGCCTCCTCACGCTCATGAAGTCTCAGCCTTTGGCTTACAACAAAGATAACCAGGAAGATAAAGAACCGATCTTTGACACTGCTGACACTATTAAGGACTGTCTCCGCGCCTTTGCTGACATGATTCCGGCCATCAAGGCTCAACCTGATCAAATGCGTGACGCAGCTATGCGTGGCTTTTCCACCGCAACTGACTTAGCTGACTACTTGGTAAGAAAGGGCATTGCCTTCCGCGACTCTCATGAAATTGTGGGACTGTCTGTGGCTTATGGCATTGAGCAGAATAAAGACCTGTCAGAAATGACACTCGAAGAGTTACAGAAGTTTAGTAAAGAGATTGGTGAGGATGTATTTGAAGTCTTGACTCTAGAAGGGTCTGTCGCAGCGCGGGACCATATTGGCGGCACAGCACCAAAACAAGTAGAAAAAGCAATAGCTGCAGCAAGGATACGATTGAAAGAAAGGGCTTAGACCTCAATCTTCGACAGCCTTTGACCTTGGTCAAAGGCTCTGTATATACGTTCAATCAACAAACAGAAAGAACACCAAGGCGCTCTATCAATTAACTAATGACTAGAGCGCTTATAGATTTTCAATATCGTAATCGACTATTACGGGTAAATGACTCGAAAAAGCTTTCGTTTTGTACATTGCAGCATTTTCGATACGCTTTTTAACAGCGTCCGAAGCCACTTGGTAATCCACGCGAATACCATCACCGGTACCGACGGTGCCGGAAGGCCACCAAGAGTACTCACCTTCATCTTTCACAGCGTAGCGAAAGCTATCAACGTATCCCAATTGCTGAAATAATTGGCTCATCCATTTTTGTTCATGCCCCAAGAAACCTGACTGACTGGGGTTTTCTTGCCAGTTCTCTACGTCACGTTTAGCATGAGCCATTGCCCAGTTACCGCAAAAGATAAATGAACGCCTTTTCCGCGTAATTTTATGCAAAAGAGCCTGAAAATCTTCGAAAAACTTGATTTTCACCTCTTGAGACTCTGTTTCAGAAAACGCAGTAGGGGCCAATAGGGAGCCAATAGAATACTGATCGAAGTCGATCTGCAGGTAACGGCCTTCCATATCGACACCCGTCGAAAAACCTAGACCGTAGATAAGCGCCTTGGGTTGGTGACGCGTATAGATCGCCACTCCGTTGTAATGCTTTACTCCAGAATCGAAAAAATAGGCAAAATAACCTTCCGGATGGAAAGTTGCATGATCCAATTCGTATTCAAGCGCCCGCAAATCTTGCAAGCATATGATGTCTGCATCTTGTTCAGCCAGCCAGTCATACAACCCCCGTTGTGCTGCCTGGTGAATGCCATCGACGCAGAGACTTATTATTCTCATGTCAGCCCCTAACTTGTACTGCTTTCAGCTATGATATCTATTACCGCGCCATATTATCAGCACCGAATATGCCGCACCACAGCAGAAAGCACATTTTCTACTAATTCTAGTAAATCCCTTGGGGTTTTTTTTATAATAGACCGTTTTAAGGCTTAACAGCGCCATAAATTCGTAAATCAGGAATCCTAATGGAAGATTATCAGTCAGCGTTCATCCAACTCGCCATCGATGTCGAAGCACTAAGCTTCGGTGAGTTCACCCTTAAATCTGGCCGTACTAGCCCGTACTTCTTTAATGCGGGGAAGTTTCAAACAGGGTCAGCAGTCGCAAAATTAGGGAAATTCTATGCACAAGCCCTCGTAGCGTCTGATGTAAAGTTTGATATGTTATTCGGCCCGGCGTATAAAGGTATACCACTCGCGGCAGTTACCGTTGCTGCACTTGCAGAACAGCACAACCGCGATCTACCCTTTTGCTATAACCGTAAAGAAGCAAAGACGCATGGCGAAGGTGGCTCTTTAGTTGGCGCGCCATTACAGGGACGAGTTGCCATTATTGATGACGTCATCACAGCAGGGACAGCCATACGTGAGGTACTGTCTATAATTGACAAGCACAACGCCAAACCTGCAGCTGTTGTCGTTGGCTTAAATCGACAAGAACGTGGGCAAGGGCAACTTTCTGCCATCGACGAACTGGAAAAAGAAACGGGCGTACCCGTCATTAGTATTGTGAACTTGTCTCACATAATGCACTTTCTCGAAAAAAGTGGTGATAGTGGAACTTTGGAAGCAATTCGTTTGTATCGTCAACAGTACGGAACATAATCAAATCAGGCAAAAGAAAGAATGAAGCAATGTAAATTACAGCAATACCTGTTTCGGAGCATAATATCTCTGGCCATTGCTGCGCCTGCTGCTTACTCAGAAACCTACCTTTATCGCTATGAGAACGATAAGGGAGTGAATGTTTTAAACCACACGATTCCACCTCAATACGCCCAGAAAGGCTACGAAATTCTCAGCACAGCTGGTCAGCTGATTAGAAGGGTAGACGCGGCGCCTACAGACGGCGCTGTAGCAAAAGAAAATTCAGTGCGTATGCTGCGCGAAAAGTACGCCATCCTTAAGCGGCGCTATAGCTCACCAGAAGATATTGAAGCGGCAAAAAGACGTCGTCTGGCCAATATCAATACAAACATTTCGATATTACGCGGCAACATTGGTGGCATTAACATAAGAATCGATAATTTACGAAGCCAGGCGGCGGATTCAGAAAGGTCTGGCAGGGACGTCAGCTCTGCCCTTTTGACACAATTACGCGATACCAAAGCAGAGCTTAGCGTCTCTGAGGACGCTCTAAGCTTGCGCCTAGAGGAGTATCAAGCTGTATCAGATCAATATGATGGTGATCTGGCAACGTTCGCTCTAGGCAGCGCCATGAGCAGCAACGGAAACTTTAACTAGGCTCCGCCTCTTAACAAATAACAAACCCCAAAATAAATCCAGCTAACTCTCCCTAAACTTAACGAGCGATTGATCAGCAATATACTCCGGCAATTAAGCCGGTTCGACAATAAAGCTCTTAGCTAAGTACGGCCACTGCTCTTTCCACGATTGCGTTGGGCGTACTCTGAATTCACTTCTCACGAATTGAGCAATTTTCCCTTCCGCTACCGCCATAAATACGTTGACTGTTGCACTTATCGATAGGCTGAAATGCAAACCTTCACGCAACTCCGCTTCGCGTAAGACCTGCTTTAACTGGGTCTCTATCCGATCAAATAGCTGTGCGACACGCTGCCGAAGGCGCGCTGTCTCACCCGTAAGTGCATCACCGGTCAATATACGTGTAATGCCAGGGTTCTTTTCGGTAAAGACTAGTATTAGGTGGAGTATTTTTTCACAACGCATAAATGCATCATTATCGTCAGAAGACAATATTAGTGAAATACGGGAAAAAACCGACTCTTCTATAAACTCGATGAGGCCTTCAAACATTTTTGATTTACTAGGAAAGTGACGGTACAACGCAGCTTCCGATACACCTACTTTTTTAGCAAGAGCTGCTGTTGTAATTCGCGCCCCAGGACTTTCTTCAAGCATCGATGCAAGTGCTTCGAGTATTTGTTGGCGACGTGATTTTTTATTTTGTATTGCCATAGAGAAACCCGCGTATAACGTGTGCTTTTATTAAACCTATGCCCTAAAAAGGGCTAGAAGATCCTTGCAAACATTTGAGTACGAACTGGACCTGGGGAAAACAACGCATCTTTATAATATGTAGACACTAGCTGATCATAGTAGGCCCTATTAGTCGAAACTACTAGCGAACTCACCAGCCAATTGAGTCAACCGATCAAATCGCATTTCGATACGTATGTTCTATCCTAACCACAACTTTACGTGCCATCAATGCTCATACGAAAAATTTTGAGTTTATTTACCTTGAGTATTAGAAATTAACGTGCCGACACCCTCATCTGTAAAGATTTCGAGCAATACCGCATGAGAAACACGCCCATCAATAATATGAGCGCTAGCAACGCCTGACTTAACCGCGTCAAGAGCACATTGAATTTTTGGCAACATGCCTCCATATATTGTGCCATCAGCGATCAACTCATCCACTAACTGCGTACTAAGGCCAGTCAAGACTTCACCTTTTTTGTCTTGCAGGCCCGCCACATTAGTTAACAGCATCAATTTTTCTGCCTGCAATACTTCAGCAATTTTTCCTGCAACCAAATCTGCATTAATATTGTATGAAGTACCGTCTGGTGATACGCCTATAGGGGCAATTACGGGAATAAAATCGCCAGCAACTAGCACATCAATAACGGCTCGATTGATTGTTTTTACCCTACCCACATGACCAATGTCCATTATTTCCGGTGCCGTCATGTCCGGCGAATTACGCGTCACCGTCATTTTTTCGGCATTAATTAAATTTCCATCTTTTCCTGTAATGCCAATAGCCTGACCACCATTACGATTAATCAAACTCACTATTTGTTTATTGACGGTCGCGCCCAGAACCATTTCAACCACATCCATGGTTTCACTATCGGTTACTCGCATTCCATCGACAAAATGTGAATCAATACTTAACTTTTTAAGCAGATCGCCAATTTGAGGACCTCCACCGTGAACAACGATAGGGTTCATTCCCACTAATTTCATCAGAACGATATCTCTCGCAAAATCATTTTGTAAGGCTTCGTCTGTCATCGCATTGCCACCAAATTTGATGACAAATGTTTTCCCCTTAAAGCGTCGAATATAAGGTAGTGCTTCGGTCAAAACGTTGGCAATATTCAACGCTTCTTTACTAGACTGCATATTCAGGCTTCCCAATCGATCGTAATCGAGTTATCAATTTTTTTAAGTTCTTTAACAATAATCGACTTCACTTGATGAAGCCCCTCTTCATCGTCTGCTTCAAACCGAAGCGTTAAGTTGGCGGAAGTATTCGATGCACGCACCAAACCCCAGCCATTAGGGAAGTCGACACGCACTCCATCAATCGTTGTTAGTCTTCCTTCACCGAATTCGCCCAACGCAGCTAACTGAGACACGATACCAAACTTTTTATCCTCACCCACTGGAACGCGAATCTCTGGTGTACATGGCGATTTAGGAAATTCGTTAAACATCATATCCAAACTCTCCCCCTGCAAGCTCAGTATCTCGATTAGACGAGCTGCAGCATACATTCCATCATCAAAACCAAACCAGCGGTCTTTGATAAAGATATGGCCGGAATATTCGCCCCCGAGCAAAGCTCCAGTCTCAAGCATTTTATTCTTCATCGGTGCATGACCGGTCTTCCACATAATGGGTCGACCACCATAGCTTGTAATACTGCTGGCAAGGTGGCGCGTACTCTTCACGTCGAAAACAACATCTGCCCCAGGGTTACGTGAAACAATATCTTTGGCAAACATCATTAATAATTGATCGGGCCATATGATCTGGCCTGATGATGTGACGACAACTAAACGATCACCATCACCGTCGAATGCTACCCCTAAATCGGCATCGCTCTCTTTTACTTTGGCAATCAAGGCTTGGAGGTTTTTCTCCACCGAAGGATCTGGCTCATGATTTGGGAAATGGCCGTCTAGGTCGCAAAACAAAGGAATCACATGACAACCCAATTCTTCAAATAACTGGGGAGCAACTTTGCCTGTAACGCCATTCGCGGCATCAATAACTATGGTGACATCTCCAGCAAGTGCGACATCTGAAAAAATGGTATCAATATACTCAGGAATCACGTCATAACGATGCTCTTCTCCATTACCCTCATATATATTTTTTTGCAGAATACGTTGGCGTATAGCTTTTATATCGTCGTCGCTGCGTGTTTTTCCATTCATGACTATTTTAAAGCCGTTGTATTCACCCGGATTATGACTGGCGGTTACCATCACTCCGCTTTGGCTTTCTTTAAGTGTTGATGTCGCAAAATACATAAGCGGGGTCGGTACTGTACCAACATTAAGAACATGGCAACCTGTAGAGATAATTCCCCGAATCAAAAACTCGGTTAATTCTGGACTGGTAAGTCGAGCATCGCGTGCAACAATTAACGTATCTTGACCATGATCGATCGCCTCACTACCCAATGCCTCACCGACGCGGGTCGCCAAGTCATTCGTAATCTGCTCATTTGCCAGACCACGAATATCATAAGCTCTAAAAACGACGTCGGGAATTGAGCCATCATCTATAACGTCAAGAACGTCCTCTTCCTGTGCCGCAAGCTCTTCCTGATTTGGTTTTGCAATTTCCTCAAGACCTAGTAGATCTTCATCTTCTTGAGCAATTTCAACATCAAGGATATCGGTTGCGTGGTACGCAGGACTTGCCAAATCAGATTCACCTTCAACGCTAGAGCTATATGCCGCCCGAGCCAAAAAGGCTTTTTCTTTAATCCTCTCGTCCACTTTGCAGCCGATGATTCGACCAAGTACAAAAAACAGAAGCGTGATCAATAGCGAAGCAATAGCACCCATCCCATATATGATGGTAACGTCTTTTTTAGCGCTTTCGAATAAATAATAAGACGGTGTAAATCGAATCTGCCAAAAAGAACCCGGTATACTTTTGGTCGATGGCAAGCCAACCGAGCCGCCGCCTACCTTTAATATGTCGACAGCTTTATTTGCACCAAATTTTTGTTGTAAAACAATTTCGCCCAAACTGACCTTATCCGATACGATAGCTTGCTGCAGAGCCTCTAACTCAATGGATAATATAATGCTCGCAATCGGTTCTTGATTCGCATCAAAGGGAACTGGCGCAACAAAATTAAGTATCCATCTATTTTCGTACTTCGCAGCCTCTGGAGGCGTATCCTTTCGCCGTTCGGCATTGCGAATCATTTCGAGTTCAGTAAAGCGAATAGGGGGCTTTATTGAATCATCAAACGCAGCCTTCCCTCGCCCAATAAAATGCACTGCAAATGCGCCATCAATACTTTCTAGCATTGATTTTTTTGTCGCTTCAACAATTTCTTCATCTGCAACAACGAGACCCGCAGCTAATGTCGGCTTTCTCGTATAGAAGCTAATTTGACTCCACACGTCTTTAAGGTATTTTTCTGCGCTTTCAGAAATAATTTCCGCTCGCTGATTAGCCAAACGATTAACGCCATCAACCCGAACATCCAGCACTTGAGTTTTATGCAAATAAATGCACAAATTTAATGAGATGACGAGACCTAGGCCAATACCGATGATAGATGCGATACGAGGTGGGTTACGCTTCTTTTTCGGTTTCGATGGACCATTTTTTTTATTTGCAAACTTTTCGAAGGTTTGCTCAAGGCTACTTTTCACTAGTCGTCAGTTCCTATGCCTGTCGCATGGTATTTATCTGCAATCATTTGAATAAGATCTCTTGCTAACTGCGACTTACTGCGGATGGACAAATTCTCTTGCCCAGAACGGTCCAATACAGTGACAGCATTGCTATCGCTATTAAATCCGATGGCAGCATCAGCAACATTATTCGCAACGATCATATCCAAATTCTTGTTATCTAGTTTTTGTTGTGCATGCTCAATAACGCTGTTCGTCTCTGCTGCAAAACCAACGGTAAATGGTTTTTCCGGTAGCGCAGCAACGCTAGCAACGATGTCTGGGTTTTTGAGCATCTCTAGATTCAAAGAATTAGTTTTACCTTTTTTTATTTTTTGTTCTGCAATTATAGCGGGTCGGTAATCCGCAACTGCAGCAGCCGCGATAAATATAGCGGCATCATCAACTTCGCGGTGAACGGCTTCGTACATATCTGCTGCACTAACGACGTCAATCCGCGTGACATGACTAGGGCAAGGCAGGTTAACTGGGCCGCTGACTAATACAACTTTAGCACCTGATTCAACAGCCGCTTCCGCTAACGCAAACCCCATCTTTCCTGAACTGTGGTTGCTGATGTAACGCACTGGATCAATGGCTTCTCGCGTTGGACCTGCCGAAATTACGATTTTACGACCGGCTAAAATACCACACTCAAATAGAGCTGCCGTATGCCCGATGATTTCAGCTGACTCAATCATTCTTCCAGGCCCAACATCACCACAGGCTTGAACTCCGGATGCAGGACCAAATAAGTAGATACCGCGCTCTTTTAAGGTCGTAATATTGTGCTGTGTCGCTTCATTCAGCCACATGCCTTGATTCATTGCCGGAGCTGCGGCAATCTTGGCATTTGTTGCCAAGCAAAGCGTAGTAAGTAAATCTGAGCCTTCGCCAGCCACCAGCTTGGAAAGAAAATTCGCCGAGGCTGGCGCAATCAAAACTACATCTGCCCACCTGGCCAATTCAATATGCCCCATGGCTGCTTCAGCGTCCGAATCTAACAAGTCTGTGTGCACGGGATTTCCCGATAGGGCTTGTAACGTCAGAGGTGTAATAAATTCCCGTGCGCCTCGCGTCATGGCTACACGCACTTCAGCGCCCGCCTTCTGCAAACCCCTGACGATTTCGGCCCCTTTGTAGGCCGCAATACCCCCCGTCAGTCCGAGCAGAATGCGCTTATTTGTCAATGAAAGCATGGATCGAGTCTTGTCTATTCTGAAATGGCGGTTAAGATACCATTATCGCTCTAGCGAATGAACAGATTTAAAGGACGCACCACTTACCAGGAGGTAACAATGGCAATCTCAGACTGGCCTGAAAAAGATCGCCCAAGGGAAAAGCTCTGCACTCAAGGGGCTCACTCATTATCCGATACCGAGCTATTAGCCATTTTTTTACGCACGGGCTGCGTAGGAAAGTCTGCCGTTGATTTGGCCCGAGAGCTCATCCTCACTTTTGGCAGCCTACGCGGCTTGCTAGAAGCTAGCCGTGAACAATTTTGCCTGGGCCTCGGATTAGGTCCCGCAAAGTACGCTCAACTTCAAGCCGTGCTCGAAATGGCTAAACGCCACCTAGCGGAACTACTTGTTAAGGATGCATCACTGGACAGCAGTCATCATGTTAAAAAATTTTTAAGTGCCAAGCTTCGACATCAACGTCGAGAAATCTTCGCAGCACTGTTCCTTGACTCTCACCATCACCTCATTGCTTATGAGGAATTGTTTCAAGGTACCCTCAATACCGCCACGGTGTACCCCAGAGAAGTTCTTGTATACGCACTAAAGCACAACGCTGCTTCTGTAATATTCGCCCACAATCACCCCTCCGGCCTTGCAGAGCCCAGCGAAGACGATATCGCTCTCACCAAAACGCTAAAACAGTGCCTCTCACTCATCGACATCAAGACTATTGACCACATAATCGTTGGTGAAGGGCGAACATATTCATTCGCAGAGCACGGTAAGTTGTAAAAGTTAGCCGCATAGCGATCAACGTAACATTTTCAATAAAGTGTGTAACAGGGAGATAGTGGAGAGAACAACGCACAACAAAACGTGTTAGAGAACTTTGCCCCTCGAAGGAGTAAATTCCCCTATAAATCACCTACTCAGTAACGAAAACACAAATATAATTTGATCTCGACGACTGATTCTGGTATAAATCGCGCCTCTTTTTGGTCAGCCAATTGTAAACTGGTATGACCTAGCCAAATAGCTAAGCGATTTGGCATAAGACAGAATTTATTAACTTATTGTAAAAGACCGCTGGACGCTTGTTGTGACCACCAGCCGTCGCAAAGACTAAAGAGGCTCCACCATGGCTAAGGTATGTCAAGTTACCGGAAAACGTCCGATGACAGGTAATAACGTATCACACGCAAAAAACCACACGAAACGTCGTTTTTTGCCAAATTTACATACTCACCGCTTTTGGGTAGAGTCCGAGAAACGTTTCGTACGTTTACGGATATCGACTAAAGGCTTACGAATCATTGATAAGAGCGGTATCGAAGCTGTATTGGCCGATCTCAGAGCACGCGGCGAAAAAGTTTAAGCCGCCCTTAATACATAGGAGAACCCAACATGCGCGAAAAAATACGACTCAACTCATCTGCTGGTACTGGTCACTTTTACACAACTGACAAGAACAAGCGCAATATGCCCGGAAAAATGGAGATCAAAAAATACGATCCCGTTGTTCGTAAGCACGTAATGTACAAAGAAGCTAAAATTAAGTAGTCCTTACTTTTGCTGCATAAAAAAGCCGACTTCAGAGTCGGCTTTTTTGTATCTACTGATTGATCACGAACAACGCGAACAACCAGCCTCTCACATTGGAGCCCCTAGAGTTTGGGATCAGGGCTTAACAGCGCGATCAAACGCGCGATATCTAACGGCTTCTCCAAACACACTTCAGCACCAGCATGCTTAATTTTTCGGACGTTTTCGTCACTCATAAAACCCGTCATTGCTATAACACGAACGTTTTTCGAATCGGTATTTTCTTTGATGCGGCGACACGCCTTAAAGCCATCAACACCAGGCATTAACAAATCCAGCAAAACAACTTTAGGCTTAAATGAAACAACCTTTTGGCCCGCCTCAAAGCCATCTCTTGCGGTCTCTATCACGATATCAGGTAAACGCTCCTTAAAAACATCGGTCAACAGCTCTAAATGATCTAAGTCATCATCTACGATAAGTGCGCGCATCTCGCTATCTTCAATGATTTCTATGCCTTTTTCACGAGCAAAACGTTCGACCTCCTCTCGCTCAAAACGCCGATGTCCGCCAGCAGTCGTGCTAGCTTTCAACAAACCTTTTTGAGCCCAAACTCTTACAGTTATAGGTGATACGCGCAATACATCTGCCGTTTCTTTGGGAGTGAGATAATCTTTCAATTCTTTATCCATTATTGGTGATTAATACATATGAAGCGGCGTAATTAACAACTCTCAACGTTTAAGAGTCATCTGGCGTCACTGACCTTAAATATACAACAAACTGCTTATCTTGCAGCAAAGATTCACATAGATGCCCAGCCTGACTATTAACAAGGGCTATGAGTAACTTCTGGTCACCGTCGGCCAAAGCCGAATCAACCTTACCCAAACGTTCCACACCCTCAACTTTCATCTTTAACTGTACGCCCCTTAAATCTTGGCTACACGCTTCGCAGGTGAATTCCTCTACGACTTCAGCGCTCATCCTGGCATGATCAGAATCATACCCAGCAAACAGTAAGCGGTATATGGCCGCCAATTGTTCAACCGTGTAATACAATTTAGCACCAGATGGCAATTTCGCGGCATTTTCTGCAGCCTGACTACTAACCACTGTCGATAGCTCGGTTTGAACACGATCTCTAGCTTCTTGCCGCGATATAATACTCTCACGTACCAAGTCCCGAGAACGAATCCCTGCACGCTCAATATTGTCTAAATAACGCGCCAGCTTTTCATCGCTACTCGCTTTTGCTCGCTCTAATGCTAAGTTAGAGTAGCCCATCGACGATGACAGAATATTATTGAAGTCGTGAAAGACACGACCAATTTTTTCATCTTCGATTAATTTGTTTAAGTTATTGAGCAATATAGCTTTAAGTTCAGCGTTTTCGGCTATTAAAGACTCAACTTTAAATTGATCACCCGTTTCATTAGTAAGAGACATCGTTATTTTTTACTCTCGACTTACTGCAAAAGCGAAGCAGTACTCTGGGCTGATAATTATTACTGAATTTTTTAAAAAAGATAGGCTAGATTTTCAAATCTGTGACACCTAGAGCATCCTTTTTATTAACCTTAATATTATATGGCAACTTCCTATAGATTGAAGGCTTTAGATGCTAGATCGTTAACTTATCCTGATCTATAGAAAGATGCAATTTATGATGATTCGAAATATGGATCAATCAGCGATCAAATATTATTTTACACGCCATCAATTTTGATGAATAACAACGCTAACATGCTGTTGTTTTCTATAATCACAGAAGATAACGAAAAATTGAACAAGGATAAATTGAGTGCCTGACATAGAACAATTTTATCAGCCCGTTGTAATTGTAGATATTGACGGGAAAATCATTTCTCAAAACTCTGCCGCTGGCGCTTGCTGCGGTATCCTCAGTGATGACTTCATCAACAATATCAACCCCATCAATACGTCAGCAGAGCAAAGTAATATTGTCGGCGAATTGTGGTGCGATGAAGTTCACTATCAAGTTATATGCTTAAGTGTTGCTTCAAACTCCCGCACCTTACTTCTTTGCGAGCTCATCAACTCAGAGCACAGCGCATCCGTTCCAATTAACTTTATTGCCAGAGGTAAGCGTAAAACAAGCTTACTTGCCATGGCGGAGAAACTCGCCAATATAGGGTTTTGGCACTTCGACACTCAAAATCAAAAGCTCTACTGGTCAAATGAAGTCTTTATTATCCACAACGAAAACAGTGAAACCTTCAAGCCTACATTAGAACATTGGGAGTCATTACTTGAAGAGAGCGACACTCAAAATCTAAACACTATGTTTGAGGATGCTTTAGAGAACAAAAACAGCTTTCAACTTACACTAGCAACAAATCCAAACAAAGGAAAAAGGCGCCACATACGTATTCGTTCCAGTGTAGAGGTGGATGAGAATGGCAATGTACGTTCGCTTTTTGGGATCGCACAAGATCTAACCGAAGAGGTTGAAAGTAAAGAGCAATTTGAACGAATGTCACTCGTCGCCAGTCGAACCAACAATGGGGTACTCATTTGCGACAAAGAGTCCCGAATACAATGGGTGAATCAAGGTTTTGAACGAATGACCGGGTTCGAACAAGCAGAGGTGATCGGCAAAACTACAGCCGATTTTTTACATGGGCCATTAACAGACAAAAATACACTTGAACAAATAAGTATGGGCCTTAACAACCACAAGCCAGTGAATTGTGATTTGGTCCACTACCGCAAAGATGGCGAGCATTATTGGATTAACGTGGTCGTCACGCCAATTGTGCAGAACGATAAGCTAGAAGGCTTCATTGGCATTCAAACCAACATTAATGATCGAAAAAAAGCAGATTCTTATTTAGCTCAAGCACAACACATGGAAGCACTTGGCCAGCTCGTTGGTGGCGTTGCTCACGACTTTAATAACATTTTGGGAATATTGCGCGGAAACCTGGAGTTGCTTGAGCTTAAACTCGACCAATATGAAAACAAATACCTTGGAAAAGCCTTTCATGCCTGTAATAGAGCAACTAGCTTAACCAAAAAGTTGTTACAGTTTTCTAAGTTTAAAGTCACAGAATCAAAGCAGATCAACCCTAACAATGTCATCAATAACCTTGCTGACTTACTCACTAAATCACTCACTCAGAATGTTAAGTTAGAACTGGCTTTAGACCCCGAAACCTACTCTGTATGGGGAAGTAGCGGAGACCTTGAAGATTCCATTTTAAACCTGGTGATTAACGCCCGTGACGCGATGGAAGGCAATGGAAAGGTTTCGATCATCACCGAAAACTGTGAACTCACAAACGAATTGGTCCATAAATCACACCGTCGCTCTGCAGTTCCTGGCGATTACGTGAAATTAACCATAAAAGATACCGGACCGGGTATACCAGAACACATACAAGCGCGAATTTTTGAACCTTTTTTCACAACCAAAGAGCAGGGCAGTGGCCTTGGTCTCAGCATGGTCTATGGGTTTGTACAGCGATCGAACGGTCACATCTGTGTTGATAGCGGCGATACGATAGGAACTGAGATTTGTATTTGGCTGCCTCGCTCAGATTTAGATGATTCGATACAGGTAAAAATCAAAACTCAAATTGAGACTACCATCAACCGACAGACGGCTATACTTGTCGTAGACGACGAGCCAGACATACTCGAAATCGTCAGTGAATACCTTAGCCCACTGGGCTGCAAGGTCGTTACAACTTCAAGTCCAGTGGAAGCTCAGCGTATGCTGCTTGAAGATAAAAATATAGATATGTTAATTACCGACGAAATCATGCCTGGCGTCGTAAAGGGCCATACGCTCGTGAAGACAGCGATACATGCAAACGAAAATATTCGCTGCATTATTATGTCCGGCTATAATTTAGACTTAGGACAAATTGTCGGTAAGGCCGATGTGCTTGCTAAGCCCTTCACACGAACAGAGCTGATCGACATGATCAACAAAAACCTAAAAGTAACCGATAAAAGCGGCTAATTAGCGCCAACGGAAACGATATATGAAGACGCGAATAGTCATCGTCGACGACGATCAGGATTTATGTACGTTAATCGAGGATGCGCTTTCCAAAGACTACCAAGTCCAACACGCCACCGACATCGAAACTGCCGTACCGATGATTGTTGAGCTTCACCCCGCTATTGTCATTATGGATATCAATCTTCCTAACGGAAACGGCCTGCAACTTGGCGAAAAGATCAGCAAGTTAAAAAGCGAGCCAATGGTGTTGTACATCTCTGGAGATAACTCTTTGGAAATGCGCTTGGATACATACCAGCACGGTGGTGCTGACTTTTTAGCAAAACCCTTTAGAGTCCAAGAACTTAGAGCAAAAATCGAAACTCTCGATAAACTTCACCAATCTCAATCCAAACTTAAACAGTCATCCGATTACGCAACCAAAACTGCCATGAACGCCATGGCTGAAGCCTCCCAATACGGAGAGGTTTTACGTTTTTACAATGCTATGTACAAAGCCACTTCGATCGACGAAGTAACAAGCAGCTTTTTTTCCCTTATGTCGACATTTCAACTCCAAAGCTCTATACAGTTTCGCGTCGACGATATAGTCACCCGCGACTACCTAGACGGTGATTGCAGCCCAATTGAAATGCAAATATATGAAAACCTCGCACAGGGCGATCGTATTATTCCTTTTTCCAGCCGGATGATGGTGAATGGAACATACGCCTCCTTCATTGTGAAAAATATGCCTATTGAAAATCAGGAATCAAATGGTCGACTACGGGATATCTTGGCAACTTTAGTCGAGGGGCTCGATGCAAAACTATTAGATTTACAACGCCTAGGATTATTGCGACAAACGTCCCGGGAATTAGCACTGTCTAGCCAACGACTCACAGGAGTCATGCAAGCCCATGAAGAGTTTATTACTGGCGCCATGAATCATGTTATTTCCTCGATTAACGCCAGTTTCGACGTACTTGAGCTGACAGAGGTGCAGGAAGAGTTTTTTACCAAGCTAACAGAGCGTGTGCTCAATGGTATGGAAGATAGCTTTATTCACATAGGTAACGAAACCGATGTTTTAAATTGCATTCGCCGTTCTCTATCTGCTGTTCTAGGCGACAGACAAGATTAATTAGTTACTATCGCTAAATTGTAGCCTCCCTCTACTTTACCCGATGAATGTTATGCTTACCGCTTAGATTCACTGGGCCAGAGTAATGCCAGAACTTCCAGAAGTTGAAACAACCCTGCGCGGTATTTCGCCTCACATCGTTGAACAAAAGATTAAGAAACTACGTATTCGAAACGGTCGATTACGCTGGCCAGTCGACGACAACCTCCCTATAACTCTCAAAAATAAAATACTGCATAGCATTACTCGTAGAGGAAAATATCTACTGCTGCATTTCGATCATGGCACGCTATTATGGCATTTGGGGATGTCAGGAAGCTTGCGTATCGTTAAGCCTAAAGAAGAAATAGCCTCACACGATCATATTGATGTCGAATTTTACAACGAGAAAATACTCCGATTTCACGACCCTAGGCGCTTTGGGGCTGTCGTGTGGACAGAGGAAACGCCTTCCGAACATAAACTATTGAACCATCTTGGGCCCGAGCCTCTTAGCAAGGATTTCGATGGTGATTATTGCTTTCGAAAGTCACGCAAAATAAAGCAGGCGATTAAAACCTGGCTAATGGATAGCAAGGTAGTGGTGGGGGTTGGGAATATCTATGCCAACGAGTCCCTGTTCAGAGCTGGAATTCATCCACTACAGTCTGCAGGTAAAGTTTCTAAGGCTAAATATGCGCTACTTGGAGAAGAGATTAAGTCTGTATTAACTACCGCCATTAAACGAGGCGGTACAAGTTTGCGAGACTTTGTAGGAGGCGATGGCAAACCCGGATATTTCGCTCAAGAGCTTAATGTATATGGACGGGGGGGGGAGCCTTGCGTGCAATGCGGGAAGATATTGATAGAAAAGCGACTTGGACAGCGATCCACGGTTTATTGTAATCGCTGCCAAAAGTGAGCGTCACTTCTTAAGGGACCGGAGACCGGAGACCGGAGAC
>JAWSUY010000055.1:0-59548 GCA_033852175.1 Agarilytica sp. | reverse complement strand
CCGGAGACCGGAGACCGGAGACCAATAATTGTGGTCCTGAATCGACTAGTGTCAACCCCGTCACCCGTCAATTATTACCCTAACGCTTCTTTTTGCAGAACGATCAGTTCATCAATTCCTTGTTTAGCAAGGTCGAACATTTTGGCAAACTCTTCTTGAGTAAAAGGTTCTTTTTCTGCTGTTCCTTGTATTTCTATAACACCGCCGTTTGATGTCATAACAATATTCATATCGGTATGCGCATTAGAATCTTCAGGATAATCCAAATCTAAAACAGGCTCGCCTTCATAGATACCTACCGACACTGCTGCCAATAAATTCGTTAAAGGGTTCGTCTTGATCATTGATTTTTCAACCATGCCGCTAAAGGCATCATGAAGAGCAACACAGGCACCCGTAATAGATGCGGTACGCGTACCACCATCAGCCTGAATAACATCACAGTCGATAACAACTGTATGTTCGCCAAGTGCCTCTAAATCGATTGCTGCTCGTAATGAACGACCGATTAAGCGCTGTATTTCAACGGTTCTTCCTCCTTGCTTACCACGCGCGGCTTCTCTACCCATACGAGAGCCAGTAGAACGCGGCAACATTCCGTATTCAGCTGTAACCCATCCGCGACCTTCACCTTTCATGAATCGCGGTACTCCTTTTTCTACACTAGCCGTGCAAATAACTTTGGTATTACCAAACTCAACTAGGACTGAGCCTTCTGCGTGGCAGGTGAAATTTCGTGTAATTCGTACGTCGCGCAGTTGGTTATTATTACGTCCGCTGGGTCTTTGCATAATGGCCTCGAAGGTTTAAATTCAAATTGAGCGAGCATTATAGCGCTCGAACTTCCGCTATGCTTGTGTGATAACATGAGTTTTTGCGATCTATTCGAGGAAGTACCCTATGCCGCGCAGTATGACGGGCTTTGCCCGCCAAGAAGTTCAACATTCCTGGGGTTCACTTTCGTGTGAGATACGCAGCGTCAATCACCGCTATCTTGAGCCGTCGATTCGCCTGCCTGAAGCCCTACGCAGCATAGAATCGAACCTTCGCGAGCAATTGCGCAAAAAACTCAGTCGCGGAAAAGTTGAAGCAACTTTCTTTCTCAAAACAGAAGACAGCGTTGATGCGCAGCTTGCGCTGAACGAGACGCTTGCAAGCACAATTATCAAATTAGCAGAGTCCGTTCAATCACAACTCTCTAAACCTGCAGACATCAATGCTATTGATGTTCTGCGCTGGCCTGGCGTTATAAAAGCCGCAAAAATCGACACAGATGAACTCAATTCGGTTACAAAATCATTATTCAGCGAAACATTAAATCAACTGATATCAAACCGAGAACGAGAAGGCAAAGAACTAGGCCTGCTCATCGAGGACAGATTGACCAGCATTGGAAAAGCTGTGGTTGACGTGCGCGCTAATATGCCCGCATTACTCGAACTTCAGCAGCAAAAGATACGAACTAAAATTGAAACACTTAAAATTGAAGTAGATGAAGAGCGCTTCAGCCAAGAAGTTATCTATATCACTCAAAAATCAGATGTCGCAGAAGAGCTCGATCGACTAGAAACTCACCTCGTTGAGGTACGCCACACTCTCGAACAAACCGGCCCGATCGGCCGTCGTCTTGATTTTTTGATGCAAGAACTCAATCGGGAAGCTAACACGCTTTCTTCAAAGTCACTTGCTAGCGATACGACACAGTCTGCGGTTGATATTAAAGTTCTCATTGAGCAAATGAGAGAGCAAGTTCAGAACATCGAGTAGAGTTTCCACTCGTTTCACCCTGCTTTAAATCACCTAAAAGCCCCGCATTTCGGGGCTTTGTCGTTTCTAGCCGTTTACTCTTGTTGCTCGTTGTTTCAGAATAACGGTGACAGGCTTGGTGACTGATTATCGAAATCAGCCCATATTCAGAAAAATTCGTATTCCTGTCACCCCTACAAATAAATAAGGGAGAAATCACGACTATGAATTTTAATGACAAACGAGCAAAAGCATTACTCAAGCAAAGTAAGCCCGGTCGTTTTGCCGCTGGCAACGGCCTTTATTTCCGCGTAAGCGCCGAGTTAAATGGTTTTTGGGAGGTAAGGTACACCATCCACGGAAAACGCAGACAAATGAGCTTAGGACGGTATCCGGATGTTTCACTTGCTGACGCCAACCTAGAAGCTGCGAAAATCAAAAAAGGCGTTACAAATAAGGTTGATCCTCTGGCCGAACGCCAAAGAGCCGAAAGCAGCACTTTCAATACCGTCGATGATCTGGCCGAGGATTGGCTAACAGAATGCGACAAGAGACTGAAACACCCAAACATTCCAAGACGAGTGTACCGAAAGGATCTCGCCCCAACCCTCGGTCGGCTCGGCATAGGGCAAATAACCCCCCGCGATATTCGAGGAACGATCAACAAAATCACTGAGAGTAATCGTCCCACTGTAGCCAATGATGCGCTCATGTACTGTAAGCAGCTCTTTCGGCACGGAATCAAGCTTGACCTCCTCACCACCAATCCTGCTGACGCTTTTAATGTAAACGATGCTGGAGGCGTTGAGAAGAGCCGCAGTCGGGCTCTGTCTATAGAGGAGCTAGAGGAAGTCTTCGTGTGTTTTCGAGCCAACAGAGACCAATTCACTCGTGAAAATTTTCTTGCCGTCGCGCTCCTGCTCTCACTCGGAATTCGAAAAGGGGAGTTGATAGGCGCTCAATGGGAAGAATTTGACCTAGAAAAAGCGCTCTGGGATATCCCGAAAGAACGAAGTAAAACAGGCAGAGAAATCACCGTCCCACTGCCTGATATAACAATAAATTGGCTCAAGGAGTTACAAATACGTGCCTGTGAGTCTGATTATGTATTCCCCAGAAGAAGAGCGAGTAAACGCAACCCTCATATCTCTCCAGACACCATCAATGCAGCCATTGCGAAGCTGTTTCGGGAAGACCGGCTGAAGATCGCCCACTTTACAGTCCATGACCTCAGACGAACCTGTCGGAGCCTCCTTGCCAGTAAAGGGATTCCCGGCCATGTGGCCGAACGCTGTTTAAACCACGCGATACCTGGAGTTGCTGGAATTTATGACAGATATGACTATCTCGACGAGAGAAGGGAAGCGCTAAACGTCATTGCTGAACTCTTAGCGCCGATTATCAACCCAGCTCGCAAGTAAATAAAAATTGGTCGAAACAGGTTTTATTCATTTTCCGGCTTCTTCTATCTCCATTTCGACCATATCCACCAATTCTCCGGGGCGAATCCCAAGCTCTTTCGCAAGAGAAAAAATCATAGCCAAGGTAGGCTGATACCCTCCTCGCTCTAATTTTGAGATGTACGATCTATCGGTATCACTGTTTAAAGCCAATTTCTCTTGCGACATCCCTTTCTGCTTACGCACCCGACACAAAACCCTTCCAAAGATAATTCGAATATCCACACCAAGCCCCCGACTGATTGAAGCTTGGAATGGTTTACTTTTGTGGCGTATACTGCCACGGAGTATACTGCACACTTAAAAATTCTTTCACGCGAGGTCACACATGAAATTTCAGCTAGTTCGCGGCTTTAAATCCCTACATCTTCAAACGATGGTAATTTTCTTACTGGTAGTATCATCTAGCCATCTCATGGCGCAGGAAGAGTCAGCTCTTGGCCTTCACTATCAGAAATATACCAACAATGAATTCCTGACTGAACTTATGCAGGACTTAGAACCGAAATTGATAGCGTTTTACAAGCGGCACGATCAAGACAAGCAAGAGCAAATACGCACTGCTCTGAATATGGCCATAGCGCTTGGGAAGGACAAACCATATAAATCGACCATTCAACGCATTAAATCGGTGTCACCCGACACGCTCCTTAAGTTTCTAAAGCTCCCAAAAGATAAGTATCCGAACCTTTGGTATACCGGTGACATTGAGCGCATAGATAGAGAAACAGAAAAATCGTTGAGGCTCTACAAAGCTCTTCATGGCAAAGAGTACGAAAATCCATCAGAAAATTAATATGAAATTAAGGCATCATCAATATAATGAGGTTGTTGCCTAACTTTTAATGCCGATACATATGTCACTTGAAACTTCATTACTGCCGGAAAGCCCCGTAACACAGGAAAGCTCCGGTAGAGAGTCCGTAGATGGTCTCGAATCCTATATTCAAACCCACATCAGAAATCAAAGCCTTGCCGATTTTTTAAACGAACAAATTGCTCAGCTCGGAAATCTCGACATCAACGAACCCGACGACAGTCAACATATGTTGACTGTCCTTCGCAGAAACTGCGAAGGACTCAATAAACTTCAAGAGAGATATAAGGACAATAACGGATTCGACAGATTTTCAAATATCCTTATGTCACTTACCGACGAATCTAAAACAGATTTTATCAACGCCATATCCAACATAGATATTATTACTCTCTCAAATTACTTCGACACGAACGGCCTACCAGAATCAACAATGGCACTAGATATTTTCGGAAAAGAGTTTTGAATCGCTCTTGATATTAAGACGACGCATGAAAAGAAAGACTCCGCTCTAAGAAATATCGATCACGCCAACATCGAAAACCTCAGCAAAATATATGAAGCCATTTCCGCAAACTCTACCTCTTCAGACACGTTCATTCTTCTGAAAGCCATTTCAGGAGGGAGCATCGAGGCATACAAAGAATTACGAGACCATTTATTATCAAACCCTCATGAACTAGAAGACCTTATCGAAACAGTACGACTGTCCGATAAGGCCAACCATACAAACCATTATGAAACGCTGAAGTACACACTGGAATCAATCGACCCTTGATTTACGCTTTTAATAAATGAAATAGAGCTCGCACATAATAACGACGAACTGACTTTTCCAGATGCCTATATCTATTCGCTTTCTGGAACCGACATAAAACGCAACGGTAAAATTATAGAATCCTCAAATCAATACGGCGATAATATTTCAATCGACGCATCAGAAAAGCCTCCACTCAGAACGCTATCGCTGAATGGTTCTGATTACGCTATTGAAACACACGCGTTTATCGGAAAACTTCACAAGCCCGAAGCCGAATACCAAAAACAAAGATCTGATATAAACACCAAACTTGTGTCCATAAATTCCTTGCAGACACTCGCCATTCAAGAGTACATAGAGGATTTAGTAAGTCATGAATACAGCCTTGAGCAAGTGAAACTCAGACTAAAACTTTCGTTCGATCTCGACGTTACTCACATAACCAATTTAAACCTTCTCACATCGCCCGCTCTGTTACGTGAGACACAAAAGGAGCTAGAAAATCAACTCCATGATATTGACGACAATTACAAAATATTAATGGTGAAATCGATTCACGAACACAGAAAAGAAGTATTTGAATCGGATGAGAGATCACGCGAAATCCTAAAATTTGTCTCCGACATATGATTTGATCGCATACCAAAAAAGCATACCGATCAACTTATCAATGAGATCAAATCGTGAAGCCTACTTGTGAACGGAATCAGCCTTGATCCATCGAAACTCCAATTAAAAAATGGAACGTTTTGAGAGTCCGAAAATGAGCGTAATGGCACGAAGTGGAAAGAAAATTTGATCATGTTTTTTAACAAGATGATCTCTGGAAGCACCGAAAATCCGATATCAAAGGAATCTCATCTATGAATGGGCGGAAAAGTCGAGGACAAAAACGAAATGCGGCACATGCTCATATCTCGCTGAATCATGAATGACGGAGGGAGATTTAATATTCAGAGGTGCAGGAAAAATTTGAGACAACAGGAAGTCAGTGAAAGTTAGTAGCGAATTGCAACGTAACGGATTAGGTTGAATTTCATTAAGAACAAGTAGGCGATCTTCTTAACGCCCGCGCAGGAGTAATTTTTTATAATGATAGAAACCCAAGACGTAGAAATGGTTTTCTGAGAATCTCCAAGAAGTGATGGGTTTTGTGGCCTCGCGGGGATGAAAATGAAGGCGAATTAAATGGATTCGCGAATCGTAGAGGTTATCTGTTTCTAGCTCTTCCGTCCCCATTTTTTAATGGCATACTAAAAAGCGGACGCTCGAATACGCAATGCAAACCTAAAAGATCATAGGTGCCAAAACTCTAGTAGTTTTTTTATTAAAGCTTTGATGGATTTTTAGGGTTATTCTTCATCGTCGTAACAGAAATATTCGAGATTAAAACAGGTCACATTTCTGGCATCATACAAAGTGAAATCATCTTCCGGGATAATTAGATCCAGCCGAACGCCATCTTGACTATAGGCTTCATCGGATATCTGCGGAAATATCAAACTATTATTATCGTGATGAAGCTCTGTTAACGCAGGTTTCAAGACACGTTCAAATTGTTCGATGAAGTTTTCTTCATCTGATACCTCTTGCTCGTTGGTACCTTTTTTGAATATTACCGCATTGAATACGACAATATACTGATTCGCGTCCTCATCATCCATTGGATCAACGTGAAGATAAATATCTATAATATCTTCAGAATGTTCATCAAAAAACCGTCCTAGAGCATTTCCCTCTTGTTTAAGATAACCATGATAAAACTCTTGGTTAAATTTATGGGGAAAGGGACGACGATCGTAACAACCCACTCGCCAACCAATGACCTTTGTTAAATTCTCTTTTGATAAATTGTCAGAAATGCTTGTAAGCTCTTGATTAATTTCCTCACACAAATCTGTTTTCGGAATGACGCTAATAAGATCAGACTCGATATGCCAACATTGACCATTATTCACTAGCTGGAGCGTTGAGTAATTTTGATTACGTGATACTCGAGGTTGAATTCTCTCTCTAGGTTTAAGTGCGACTACTTCAATATTTTTTTTATTCGGATTATAGATATCGCAATCTTGGGTGAGCACGAGCAGAGAGCGAGCAGGCGCGCACTTTGGTGTCAATTCCTTACTGCGGGATGCTTGGACGCACCTGCTGTCAAGAATAGTATTTTTAAAACTTTCAGATAATTTTTCGGCGCTAAAAATAGCGCCTTGTGTAACCTCATGCTCGACGAGATTCATTGTGCGGCGTTATCCCTGTTTAGAAAAGCGGCGCGCAGATCGTCGAATTTCTTCGGTAGGCAGCTGTTTAGATGGCTCTCTTTCGGCGACTTTATTTTCGACGATTTTACACACACGGAATATCCCTTCTTCATCTTTTTCATGTTGCAAATGATATAATAGAGTACGACCACTCACGAGAACCGATTTCAATCCATTCCGAATGTGTTCAATATTGCATTGCCGGGAAACCCTGCCTGCCAAGTTATCGAGACGTTGATAGATTTCAATGTCAGCGGGTATCTCTTTGCCAGAGACATGGTTGTATACCGACCCTCTTGAGACGCCAAGTATTTTCGCTAGGTGTGTAATCTTAACATCAAAAACACGAGTAATATTATTCACCATATCTTCAACCGAAATGGCTTCACCCTCCGGCTGCATAACCGAAACTTGTATTTCGCATTGCGCATCTTCGTTAATATGGTAAATGTTTTCGCGAATGACGATGTTATCTTTCTTTGCTGTCAGAGGCTCAAAACAAGCATTTGCTCTAACGGTTCGCGGTCTTTCTTTGCTCGTAAGCCATCCACAGAAATCGGTTCTTCCAGCCGAGGAAGTAGTGGGACTATTTTCGAAATTGTAATGCCGTGCCGTCTCGCCCATCATCTTAATCCTTTTGATAATCCCAATCTTTATTACATACTTCTTCGTTGATTAAATCTTTGAATGTTTTGCTAGTTAACTCATGTAAATTATAAAAATCCTTTTGTAAGTCAAACTTACCTAGTTTTTTTTTGCAAATTGCCGCCGCCTGAGTGCCAAGCAACGCGTAGTCCGATGACGTTATATCTTCATCATGCCGGGCGAATAATGGCTGGCTGAACTTGACATCAAGCTCAGCAAAAACTTGTGGCATCTGTATTGGGAGTTTTTTATCCACTACAGGCATTTGCTCTAAAGAAGCAAGTATGCGCGTTGTATCATTAACTATGCGCTCGATCTTTACAGTGCCAATGCGCCGCAGATCATTTTCGTGCGTGGTAAAAACAGTGTTCGGCAGTGCGGCTTCTCCTTTTTGAAAATAATCCGCCAAAGACCTGTTTCCATAGGGAACAATTAAATCCGCATAATTGAGCACAATTTCTTCAGCATATAATGATTCAAAAAAATCGATATTCTCTAACAAAGTATTGAGTATCGGCTTTAATTCTTGAAGAACATCAATAAATTTAGTGTATTGCGTTGTTCGCCACTCGATGACACCTCCGCCAATGATTAAAGCCTTTGTTCTATCTTGGCTAAAATATCCGTAGCGTTTAATCTCTTGCTTTGTGGTAGTGGGCTCACTGCCTCTAACATCTTCGAATTGAAGATGATAAAGATTGCCTTCCACGGGAATCGGTAACCCATGCTTCATCATGAGCTGTTGGAATAGTGTTTTTTGCTCTTCGAGAAACGGTGGGATTTCTAATGTTTTGATTACAGCCGCCATATAGACAATTGGCGCCTTATTATATCTCCCAGCCATAGCTCACCCAAATCAAAGCATTGAACAGTTTGTTATACATTATATTAGACAGTTTTCCCGGCGATGATGCTCGGAATGGACGTTTTAGTCAATTAAATTTTAACAATATTGTCAAAGTCAATGAGACGTATCATCGTGATATGCATTACCTATCATTGGCTTTGATCTTTAAGCTGACATCTATATCTTTTATAAATGGAAATTTCCCAGGATCGCTTAATTGTGATTTGGGTCGTTTTCCGCTTTTGATGGCACTTAAAAGTCAGGTTTAGATCAAATACCCAATGCCCTCAAAGGGGGAAGGGCGAAAAACAGACATTAATCGTAGCACGTTCAACGATCAGAACATGAGACCTTACATGTCATACAGATATATTAAGCGCCGCCAGGTTAAGTATAAGCTAATACAAATTAAACTATTTTTTTAATTCATTCGGAACACTCTCAGTCGCTTTTACGCTTTAGAATGATTTTTAGCGTATGCCCGCTATTTTTTTCTTTCTTTGAGCTGGCACCAAATGTCACCGGAATAATTTCCGTTTCATAATCGCCACCAATTGTAACTGTTGATTTAATGCTAATAGCTTGTTCAATTTCGATACTTTCTGGTAACAAAGGTAGAGAGCCAGATTGTATATTTGATATGCCATCGATAGTTGAAGCTATAGTTTTTGTGAGTCGCTCGCTTAAATATTGAGTCATATTAACAGCTGAGGATTTCACCTTCGATGGAATGGGCTTAAGATTTATAACAACTTTGTCTGAGAATCCATTTGTAGACGATTTACCGCCACCTAAAATGAATATTGTTCCTTTGCTTTCCTTTGTTTGTGTATAGCCAGTGGAAAGTGTCAAAGTCGCTTTATCCAGCTTTAGGTTTGAACCTACAAGCTCATTTTCCACGTTACTCAATGCGATTTTAATTGCTGTTATTGCTTGATCAATGATTTCGGCATGGCGTTTGTAATCGTCTCCGTAATCAATTGTTGAGCACCCCGATAAAGATAATACTAACACTGCCAGATACTTTTTCATGATTTTCCTCAAGATGTTATGGCTAACATCGTTAATATGCTGAATGAGCGTATTGCCGTGAAAAGAATGATACACGGTCACTTGCCAATCTTTGTGTGGTATCGCGCCAAAGCCGAGCTATTCTCAGCTTGATTGAGGTTCCGACTAAAAACAAGAACGCACTCTTTCACACCCTAAAGACATACTCACATATATGGAAATGTATTGTCTGCCACTGCAGTTTTGATTAAAAGAATATTACCCCCCACTCACTACGAAAGACGTTCATTGAGTTAGCGCTTGATAATAGGGATGATCTCATATCAATATGCAACGCGACATGGCTGATAAATAACTTTTGGATTAAGAAGAGGGGCGCTTAGCCTGTTCAAGATCTTCGGACAAGTCGACGATCTTGGCAGCGGCCAGCATAAGTCTCCAAGCGCTATAGGGTATTGGTTTGTGATTCGAGCTATCCATATGAGTTTCCCACTTTCGAACCACTTGAGAGCCTTTGCCAGAAACAAACTTTACCCCGGTAAATTTTGCACACGCCTCTTGGCTCAGCCCAAGGAAATTTCGGAGCGCCTTTACCTCTTCCGGTACGGGCGAGATAAAAGCCGGATGCATCTTGGGGTAGCAACAAGGCCGTCCCTTGAGGGCATCGAGAGTAATTGGCGCTGAATTACTATATGGAACGGATTCTTCTGACATATGGACTCACGGTTATGGGGAACGGGTCAAAGAAGACCAGTCTCTGAAAACGAAACGCAACTCTCCAATCCTACAACAATGTGGTCTACAACTCGAATATCAACCAAATTGAGAGCCTCCTTCAGTCGCTTAGTGATACATATATCCGCGTCACTTGGTGTCGGCGTTCCAGAAGGATGGTTGTGGTAAAAGATGACAGCCGCAGCATTCTGCTTGAGAGCCTCTTTTAGCACTTCTCTTGGATAAATAGCGGCACTATCAATGGTGCCCCTGAAAAGAACCTCTGAACCGAGAAGCCGGTGATTATTATTGAGAAACAAAACACCAAAAGCCTCATGCTCATAATGGCATAACGTAAACTGGCAATAGTCTTTCGTCAATTTCGAAGATATGAAAGAGGGGGCCACTTCGATTTTGGATTCTATAATTTGTGCGGCACGATCTAAGACAGACTTTTCTTGAACTGAAAACATGGTAAATACCCGTTTGTAATGGTCTTGGAAAACTCCCGACCTGAACAAAGATTATACCACACTGAGATTACGTCGTATCAATATATTGTGCATTTAAAAACCAGAAGAAATATTTACAATTTAAAAAATCATTGTATAAATTAACCTTTAGTTAATGTGGTATGAATATAATGTGGCACGTCAATTTATTTGACGTTTATTTTTTTAACCATTTTTACATGGAAAGATTTACGACTTCTATCTCAATGGATGTATTTTTCTCGAACGGAAAAACACCGTGAAAAAAATATCCGCAGTGAGACAACAGAGTCAAAGTATATTATAAATTGTTGGATCTGAGCGCCAAAGAAATAAAAGCGCTGATACATGGAATATCGATGATTACGTCATAAAGTTTGTACGCCTGAAATACAACATGATGGATGTATATAACTTGAAAACATTTTTGGTGAATTTATCGCTTCATAGCGCCGAACGCTTAGACCGTAAGGGAGCGTGCTTTTTATCACCTAAAACGCAATTTATGATAAAAATTATTAGGAAATTTAGGTTTTGGATATTCTTACAATTATCTATGAGACGAATCACACTCGAAGACAGACAGAGGCATATATACATATGCTGAAAAACCGGGTGCGGGAAAAGCGAACTCATAAAAGCAATGGTCTACTCAGAGCTGACCAATAAAATCCCCAAAAGCTCCATTATTGTTATTGATCCACACGGTGACATGGCGAACGAAATAGCGAAATTTAAAGAGTTTCGCCCAAATCGAAAAATGAACAGACTGGTGTATATCGATCCGCATTTAAAACCCTGATCCAGCCCAAGTATCAATCCGTTCGATATCAACGATAAAAGCGACAACAATGTGAATGCAACCGCGCAAGAAATAAAACGAATACTCGATGTTTTACTCAAAGGCGCTGGCATTACCAATCAGATGGATTCGGTTATCATTCCCTGTATAACCACGTTACTTCGATCATGAAACGGATCTTTTTCAGAATTGCAGCGATTTATGGATGACAGTGCAAACCAAGACTTGGTTGATATGGGAAGAAGGTCAACGAACCTACAGCACCGTCAATTTTTTTACAGAAAATTTTATGACAAATGTCTGCGGGCTACAAAACACGGCATCTACACGAGAATGCAAGTGCTCCTCAATGACCAGACCTTTCAAAACCTGATATCAAACAAAAGCACTCTCAACCTCGAAACGCTTATCGAACAAAAGAAAATTATTATCTTTAAGCTGACACTTGGAGAAATTGGAAGTGACAGCGTGGAAGCCTTTGGACGATTTGTTATCTGAATGCTCAGAGTCATAGCGCTGAGAAGAAGTAGACAACCGTGACATGAGAGGACTCCGACCTACGCCTACATCGACGAGTTTCAAAATTTCATATCTGACGACTTGGAAAAGTGCCTGACCCAACTAAGAAAATATCGATTATACCTCGTTCTATCGAGCCAATATGTGTGACAGCATGTGAATAAGTACCTGCAAAAGGCGCTCTTTTGAGTATGAGTCATAATCGCCGGTTCGAACGAGCAAAAAAGTAGAAAACGCATACAAGAAGAAACCGGCATATTAAGTACCTGTATAAATTTACTGAAAAAGTGAGAGTTTTTTATTAAGGCGTGAAACAAGCTTCCATTTAAGCTTCGCGTCCCAACGTTTTTATTACAACATAGTCATTCCATGAGCGGAAACGACTGGGAGCAAGTGAAGCGCTTCTCACTCAAAAACTACTATGAGAAAATATGAACCATATTTGACGATAACGAGTGATTTCAAGATCAGGATAATTCCCGACTCTTCCATCTCGAAAAATTATTCCCTAAATACCAACTTTAATGAAATTAAGGCTCATAGAAACGTATATCCTAGAAGCACTCTCGCTCTGTAAATTTCTGACCTCACGTCAATTACAGAAGATGCTTCCGATTCAAAGTATATCCTCGATACATAGATATATTAATTCTTTGAGAAATACGAACCCGCCCTTGGTGAGAAGTCTTTGATTTTGATTCGTGCCGGGAAGATGACCACTCGCTTCGGTACACTATCTAACACAAACAGGGGAGCGATTCCTCGTGAATCATTTATGATATAAACATGAGTTCGTAAAGCGCCCCCTAGCGCGAGGAGGATTCTATGTAAGCGACTATTTTCATAGAACTGAGACAATCAACTTCAAAATCTACTTTTTACAACGGCTCGCATCAAAATCATACTGACTAAAATTCTATGATATGTATTTCGAGCGCGAATGAAGCAACAACTCTCATTCCGGTACTCTATCTATATCCAAAGCGGCAATCAAAGATGAAAACTTTCGTATCATCCCTGATGCCGTTGGATGATACGAGGGAAATGGAATTCAGAGTATCTTTGTCTTTGAGCAACACATGGGAAGAGATACAAAACGAGCACTGAGACAAATAGCGAACCACTGCATCTGATTATCAATGTGAGCCGTAAATAAAAAGTACGGAATAAACGTTAGCGTTCTCACCTACTTTGTATTTGAATATGCCTCATGCATGAACTCAGTAATGAAGGCATTTAGGAACATACCTTGATTGGATAATTTTGTGAACCACTTTCGATTTAAAACCATCGAAAACCTATCGGAGAGTTTTGAAAGAAGCTGGACGTGCCCGAGATGAAAACTATACGATTTTTGTTAGACGGAAACCGCCGAACCAGCACCCCGAACTTTTGTTGACTTTATTTTTATTTCAGTAAAATGAAATTAGACTTTATATACTAATACAAATCACTATGACGGTAACATTACACGGAGACGTGGCTGACTTGATCGAAAAGCAGTCCGCCATTCGCGGCTACAACTCTCCAGACGAATTTGTTTCAAACATGCTGAAAACTTTGTCAGATATTGAAATAGAATCATGAATACGAGACGGATTAAATGATATCAAACAATGAGATTGCTTTGAGATCAACCATGGAAACCTTGATGCCGTAGTTTCTAACATGTTTGCATGACAATAAAGGTGATAGTCTCAGGTGAGGCCCGAAAAAACCTTATAGCAATAGAAAGCTATATCTCAAAAGACAATCACGAAAAGGCAAAACAACACGTTTTAGAATTACTCTGAAATGCCATCGATAGAATATCTGTGTTTCCACACTCCTGTCCTAAGCATGGAAATACACACTGAATGAGATGTTATAGCTATAAAAAATATAGCGTTTTTTATGTGGTGAGTTCAGACGAACAAAAAGTATACATCACGAACGTCTATCACGATTCCATGCTGAGAGCCTAACAGGGAAGAGTTGGCCGCTAGACGAGCTCGGTTTCAAATGAGAGCCCATGGAGACTGTTTTCCATGATAAGATTTTTGAACCTATCGTTACAGAACAGGCTCACTTTTTTATCAAAATTTGTTTTGAAAAGAATATGTTCGGATGCCTTATCGTCGTGAAAGCCAAGGCTCTTCACTCCCATAAATACACCTAAATCTATATCTTGCTCACTTTTTGACGCATCGACGGCAGAATCGTCAATGATAGAAAGCGAATTGTAAATGTAATATGGAATGCCTTCGCAATTCGTCGGCAAAAATTCACCATATTGAGCGATAGTATCACCCAATATATCAAACGCCTTTTGATTCAACACGAGGTTTCCAATGGCCCAACACGTAATATCTGGTATTTTTGTGCAGCCTTCATCGGAATAGAAATACGCATTTGGCTGCGTCCAGTTTTCCAATTGAGGCTTTCCATTGAAACGGGCCTTAAATCGTCCACCCATTTTTTGCGTGAGCTCTTCCGCTGATATAGAAAATGACATATATTCTTCAGGAGCCTGTGAAATTTTGTATACCGTCATCATGAACACCTTTTTATCGGCGCTTTGGCCAGAATATTTGGGGGAATCGTCCCTCGTTGTAGACGTGTAGCGATAAGGCGTAATTTGGCTCGCAGATCCATTTCACTCTCAGAAGTTACTATCACAGAAAACACCCAATCATAGTACAGGTTCCGGTGAATGTTTTGGTGGGGAGTTGCACTCGGAAATACGGTTCCTCTTGCGTCTTCCCTCGTTTTAGGAAGCCAGCAACCATTATCCGGATCATCTATTCGAACTTTAAAATCATCATCCGCTAAAACCGTTCGAGCAAGAGCTGCGCTGGCATGTTTTCCAGAAACAAGGTGATGAGCATCCCAAGCAATATTGGGTTTTGCTTTTCCTTGAGAACGGAGAAACTTACCGAGCTTCTTTGAATCATGCTTTTCACCAATAAGCTCATTGGAACACTTTGTTGCAGCACCTTGCCGATAGACATCCAAACACGCTTGGATCTTCGCGACATTTCGAATGTGGTTGCGTTCGGTAGTAAGAAATTTATCTTGCTTGGCCTTCTCTGTGCCGCTGGAACAACGACTATTGAAACCCTCTATAGCGAGATCTAAAGCACTTTTGAGGTGAGTAAGTTGAACATTTTCAGATATAGGAACCGTTGGCATTCCGTTTTCCTTGTTGACCTAGTATTTTGACTACGGTTATTTTACCCGAATTAGCGATCTAAGTGCAGCTAGGCTCAGTCGGAAAGTGTGAGGTAGATCATGTTTGAGTACCGGGTTACGTGCAAGGTTGCCTTACAAACCGGAATAACAAGATAAGGCACTCGCGCAAGCTCATGAATACTCATAATGAGCGGGTATAGGAGGGGGGGGCGGGCCTACTCTGTAGGCCCAAATATTTCGGCATTTACAGCCAACCTACCTTCCATGCAACACAGTATAAATAAAGTTATTTACATGAACCGGCAAATCGTTTTCTATCCAAAGGAGGAAAATCCCCGACACCAAAAAATATGACATAAACATCATCAGGGAAACAAATATTATATTTTTGTAAAAATTTCCATATCGTTTCACCTTTCTTGCAATCCAAGGCTCGTCATCAACTTGTCCTCTTATTATATATCGCCCCATCGTGGCAAAATAAATGGAAGACATTAACATTATATATTGAGACCCAAATATCAATAAAACACCAAATAGATGCACCAAAAACCAAACGCCATCTTTCGCACTGAAAACACCTGACAAGCCGTAAACACCTCTCTCATTTATTATTTGCTGACTATATTCAAAATGAGTCGGGGGATATTTTGGTGTGAAAGCCTGATCGATGATAAACAAGGAGGCGATAACAAAAATGACAATAAACATGAGGTACAAAAACCAATTGAGCCCTTCAAATTGTCGCTTAATAATTGAGTGGGCGGTTCCTCCACCCCACAAGGAAAAAGAAAATAAAGATAAATACCGAATAGTAGTCAATATCTCTTCTCGGTAAAAGAGATAGGTAATGCCGACAGATATTAGTACCGCACCCATAAATATCATGAACAGTTGATCATCATTACTTTTTCGGTGAGGACTCTTTTTAGACTCACTAATAATTTTTGTAATATTGACGGTATTCGTTGTATGAGTAGTATCACCAACATGGACTTGGGGATCTTTGTTCTTTACCTTATCGATAAGATAGCCGAGAAATAAACCGAAAATAGTGATGAATATATTTATGTATATATCGGCTTCTTTACTTAAAATTTGATTCCACAAGTCCACTGTTGGCCCCTTTAATATTTTTACCTGTTAATTTTGTGTACAAATCGACCTTAGCTCGTATGACAAGGCCGTGCGCAGAAAAAGCAACCGTTCGAACGAGAATAGTGCGTCTTTGCCTCTCGTACCGCTGGACGGCATGAATCAAAGTCACCAAGAAATACTCTGTTTTCAGTGTTCGGCATGTGAGAGCATCCCGTGGTATGCACTTCGTGATCACCATTGGATTGAGCATTTTTATTTACATAATATCTAGACATAATAATTACCTATGAGGGTTAGTTTTTAGTGAAGTTAATAACATTCAGATGGAAACACCTGAAGTTGAAGAAAATTTTTCAGAAATTAAATTTCCTATGGCCGCAATCAATAAGAGAACGGAGAAGGATTTAATCTGCGGATTTTTACTGTAGACCACTGATGCAAGAGCTAAAACACCGGCAGTAATATTCGCAACCTGCAAGCTGTAACTCTTTCCCGTACTACAACGCGTTACAAATTGCTCGCAATTGCTAAAAAGTAAGTTATACGGCATGCCAAGAAGACTGAGCGCCTCTTGGGTTACTACGTGGCTAACATCAGATACCTTTCTTATCTGTTTTCCTTCCGAAAACAAAATTGCGGGTTCACGAACGACCATTCCACGCTTCTTGGAATTGTGAACCACATAACCGTTGCCATCATAAATACCAAAATGATCGTATAGACCAAACCCAACTTTTACGATACTCGAACCCTGCATGTTATCGCTCCTTACGAACGCCCTTAAAGGGCTTCTTATCAGATTTAACATCCATAAAACGTCCTGTATTGGTATCCCTTTTCACGTAGTTTCCGGAGCTCGTTTTAGTCTGAGACCGATCACGAACCATTCCTTTTCTTTGCCCATCGCCCTTTGGAGGATTAGTGGCCATATCTATACCTTTTTCTGGTTTTTGTAAAATAATTAAGCAGGGCAAGCAGGCGTTGCAGCGAGCCATACTCCAAATCACATGAAGGGCGCTTCGAAACATCTGATAATCTTAAGCAAGATAAGCAGATATTAAAGCTGGCAAACCTCCAGTCCACCTAAAGGATAGCAGGATAACTCTGATAAAATCAAGCCAGTGAAGCAGAAAAAGTAAATTTTTTTACGCAATAGCCCTGTATACGAATTCAATTCCACCTGACTCGGCAACTCGTTCGTTACGGGCAATGTAGCCACTAACTGAAAGCTTCTTGAGTTTACTACTCGCATTCTGAGTTGAAATATCAAGTGTTTCAGCTACATCAGCGGTCGTAACTACCAGCTGAGACATAACCAAGTCCACAATATTTTGCAAGCCAGCGCTTATCTTCGGGCCTAGGAAGCTGTACCTTCCTTCATGCCATAGGACTAATGGCTGGCCTTTGAACTCGGCAGCACAATTCCAGTTGAACTGCATATCAGCAGTCATCTTACCGCTCACACAAAACCACTTCCCTTCGTCTCTAAACTGTTTGGCAACGGCTAAAACACTTTCTCTTGGGAAGGACGCGTCCGTAGCGACTATACCTTCAAGTGAAATATTGAAGACTTCCTCGCTCGGGTTCTCTGATACGATATCAATTAACGCCTGGTAAACCACTTTCCCTTCTGTAGTTCCATGAACATCAGCTCTTTTGGTCAAGGCGATAAGGTCTATCTTCATATTGTCACCCACCGTTCTGGTTTACACCCTTAATTTAAGCAGGTGATTTTAGATAGTTCAACGCAAAAGTCAAAACAAATATTTGTACCAGGTATCGGCTTCAGGGCTTTTTTAAGGCTTTTCGTAACCAGCTCGTCCCCGGTCCACGCTAATTTTAACGAGAAGCTCTCTTGTCGAATCAAGATCGTAGCATCCATAACCTTTGCCTTATTCGCACCAACATATAACCCCATTCCGTGGTCAGGCTCAGCTTCGGGATCAAGTCGTGTTATTTTCCCAGCAGTAAAGGCCTCCACAACTAACTCTATGTCCTCTAGATACCTATATTTTTCTAGCGCCGGGTTCGTTTTGAGAGCTGGCCTCAAGGTATTGCAAATACCATCTCCACAGTCGGAAATTACTATTTGAGTATGAATTTCGTTGTTCTTTCTTTTATAGGTTTGACACGCAGCAAAACCATGCAAAGAATTATTCTTTAAGTCGAAAACGTGGTCGTATACGTTGTTGTAGATTTCAGCAATAAATGAATATACTGCCCGATATTCTTCTCCAAGGGCTTGCGACAGGCTATCAAATAGCAATTGCGGAGTTCCATCATCTCTCGCGTGAGGATGGAGCATCCTAAACTCAACGAGAGATTGAGCATTTCCTTTATATTTTTCCGCCTTAGAATTTTTCGGCTTCTTCGGTAGAATACATACATCCGAGTGTAATACCTCAAAAAACCCTGCTCTATTTAGATAAGATTTGGATTCAGAGGCCAAAGACAAATCTAAAATGACCTTTTGTTTCTTTTGTGCAACTTGATTCACCAAGCTAATCAAACGCGCTATAGCATCCATCATTAGCTTCGATTTTTCTGAAAACACTATGGTTATATCCGAATCATCAATCCCAATATATCCCGAACTGATCAGTGTTTTTTCAAAAACATCCGAAGTAATCCATTTTGAAGGGAGCTTAATAACAACAGATTGAGGGCTACCAGCCCAAGACCACCCATAGGTATCTTTGTCTTGGATGTAGCTGTCATCATCATGAAGCTTTTGATTTATTTCTAACTTAGTGAGTTGAATCTTACTTGCAAGTGTCTTTGCTTTTATACCAGGGTTTTCGATAACAATTCTTTTTATCTCTTCGTTCATTCAGGAGATCCATTTCTGTTTCATGCCACGCAAAAAGGCAGCCAATAATATCTAGGGAATTTGAACCGATTCGGGAATCACAGAATGGTATACCATCAACAACCTCAGTTCATATTGTTTATCAAGAATCCGTGAGGTACAGCTAATGCTACAAGCCCTGCACGGCACCAAACAACCCCTATTGGCGTCATTAATTATTTTCTCGCTAATAATTTTTATGCTTATTCAAACTGCCTGGAAGTATTGTTGATAATCTGGTGGGTTTATATCATTCTGTAACTAGCGAGGTATTTGTCGTCTAATATTTTGTAACCTTAAAAAGGTTGCGCGACAAACCCGAGATCATACTTGCGCCTTTTTGAAAGCCATCGCGCCAAAGGAACTTGCAGTCATTAAGATCAGCAGGACCGCTAAAAGAATCTCCCGTTCAATATTATCGACGAAATGAAAAGATATTTGGTTGAAAAATGTATGAACCATGAGCCCCTGAATATAGGATTCCTGAGTGCGCTCTGTAGGTGGCAACGAACAAGAAAGCGGCGTTCAGGGAATACGATTTTATCAGCGACAATTAATGTAATCTCATTCGGTGGGATATGAGAGCAAGATTGCAAGTTGGTTACCAACTATTGCCTGCTTGCCAAGGGATCACCCTTAGAATCCCATTCGAAAAATAGCTCAGTGAGCAAAAACGAGCCTGAGTAAGACTGTATTTTCACTTACCAGCAGATTTGGATAATAACGAAACTACACGGGTCTTATGGACGACAAGCGACGAGAATATCTACGAAGCTATCAAGAGCTCCGAAAGCGGATCAGCGTTAGCCTGTCTGAGGCCGACTATAAAAAGATCCAATATCTCGCAAGTCGGGAACAACTCAAACCCACCTCATATATCTCCCAAGTCGTTCAGGAAAAGCTTGGTAAAAATCCGCACCTTCCAAGAGAACTCAAACAAGAGCTTTCAGCACTCAAGTTCCTCATTCGCAATATCGCCAACAATATCAATCAAATAACCCACCGCTCGCACACCCTGCAAGTAATGGTAGATGAACGCGACCTCCTGATGGAACTCAAGAAACTGGAAGACTCGGTGAGTGCTTATGTAAGTAAGGAGGCCACCCGGTGATCATCAAGTCTATGAGCAGAAAAACACAATCTTTCGGTCAGCTCATTGCCTACATGAACGACATTGAAAAATCCGAACAGCGTTACAACATCTACCAAAATTTGTATGGCCGCAAAGCTGACGATATCGAGGAAGAGTTTCAGACTAATGCCGAACACGTTGATCAACGCCGGAACGGCGTGTATCTCTACCATGAGATTCTCTCTATTAGCAGAGCTGAAAAACTGGAAACCCAAACCCAGAAAGAAATCCTAAGAGATATCGCCTACGAATACGCCCAGAAAAGGGCAGAGCATTGCTTGGTGTTCGGTACGCTCCACGACGACCACGCGGAGCACCTGCACTATCACTTTCTTATCAGCTCAAATGCACTGGAAGAATCAAAAAAGATGCGCCTGACCAAAGCGCAATTCGACCAACTGAAAAAAGGTATGGAGGCAAAGATATTGGAATCATACCCAGAACTGGAGCAGAAAGTTGTTATAAACAGGCAGGCAGATGAAAAGCTGTCGAATAAAGGCTATGAGCGAAAACGTAGAACGGGGAACACACCCCAGCGTGACCACGTAAAAGACAAACTTCATGACATCTTTTCGACCTCCAGGTCAAAACAAGATTTTTTCTCGCGTATGATTCATGAGAATTTTGAAATGTATGTCCGAGGAAACACGATGGGCGTTACTGATCATTCATCTGGAAGAAAACACCGACTGAAAACGCTCGGACTCTCAGAAGACTTTAAAAAACTCTCAAACAGAATAGGGCTCGACGGGACAGCGGAAAGCGAGAATAGGAAGAACACAAAAAGCAAACGCGACGCCCCAAATAATGATAAGGCGACAGAACAAAAACCAAAATCTAAGACCTCTGAATCTACTCCTGAAGATACCGCATCAAAAAATAGAGCCGAAATGAAGAAGTGGAGAGAAACGCAAAAACCTCAACATCAGACTGATTCAAAGCCAGAACACAAAGGAGGAAAAACGCGATGATAACTATAGTTTTTTTACGAAGAGCTCATTATGTCTGAAGCTACGAAGCTCATAACACGACCAATGAAGGCCGTAAGTGCTGGGCTCATGTATCTGCTCAAAAAGCGGTTGCTCAATTCACACAGTGGAGCAAGTTTTGATAATGAATCCGATTATTCATCCTACCTCAACAGTCGAAATACCGGCCTCCTTTTAGATGGAGACCAGCTTCGCCTGTCGGAAAAACAAAGCTTTCAAAATGTCTGTGTAACCGCTCGCATTGGCGCAGGGAAAACCTCCCGCTATATCATTCCAAATGTACTGGATAGGGCTCGTAGGCGCTGCTCTCAAGTGATTAACGACCCCAAAGGAGAGGTTTTTTCTGCCACCTCTCGGTACATGAAACAATGTGGTTACAAGGTTATTCTCATCGATCCTGAAAATCTGGATCGTTCGAGCTATTTCAATCCCTTCCTCGAAGCGAAAAACGATATCGAATTAGAGCAAGTTGCAGAAATTCTTGTACGCTGCGGTAATCCCACCTCCAGCGGAAAGGATGATTTCTGGATACAAGGGGCAGTACGTTTTGTCTCTCTGTTTATCAAATGCCTTAAAAATGCTGGTGAAGAGAACCCAGACCATTTTAACCTCCACAACCTCTATTATCTGTTTCAAAACTTTGGGGGAGATGGATTAGCACTAGACGATTTTATGGCACGCTACAGTATCATTCCAGACAACCCGAGCGACCAAAGCCTGTGGAATGAATGGAAGGGGGTACTAACAGGGAATAAAGAGGGCGTACTGAGCTTTGTTCTCAATGCCATAACCTCTCTCAAGTCACTATCAAACCAAAACATCGCCAAACTAACGGCCAAGTCGGATATTAACTTGGAAGACATACGTCATGAAAAGACCATAATTTACCTCGTGACGCCTGCCCAACACAGTGAATATTACAGCTTCTTAACGAGTCTATTTTTTAGAAGTGTATTCAACGCCTGTATGCGCAGTATGCCTCAAAAAGGCACATATCCGGTCTTCATTCTCTATGATGAATTCGGTCATAGCACCATCCCAAATTTTGTCTCAACGGCCAATACTATCAGGGGTTATGAAGTTTCGATCTCTATTATCCTGCAAAGTATTAGCCAATTAAACTCGCGGTATGGTCACGATTATGCCAAGTCGATACAGGGTGGTTTCAACACCTACCTTACCTATGCCGGTGCCGACCCAGAAACGGCTAACTTCTTCGAAAATATCATGGGCAGAGTCAGAGAACGACAAACGAAAGAATTCTTTGATACCACGAATGAATACCGCGAATACAATCTGATGAACGCTGGAGAAATACGAATGCTCGACTCGGAAAGTGTCTTGGTAGTATCAGGAAACAAACAAGCCATTCAGATCCCGGCAACTCCGTATTTCGAAAACTGGAAATTTAAACGACAGACCAAGAAAGGGGCCTTACACATGGAAAGTCACGGTAACAATGAACATTTACAATATGTTTCTCTCACATGAATTGGACAATAGATCTCGGTGGAGACCTCCATATTGTCGGCGTCATATTTTCCTGCTTGTTGGGTTATTTGGATGGCTACCTGCTACGGGATCTTAACTTTCGTAAAATTATTGCAGCCTACTTTGTAATTCCTTGCTCCATTATATGGCTCATCGATATCAATGACGTAATGTTCTCTACTATCCCATTTTTACTTTCCGCCTGGAGCGGACACATCGGATTAGAGAAAACCAAATATTATGCTACTGAATCCTTTGATATCGGCAGGGAGTTGATTCGCAAATGGAGATGAACGAAACCGCGTGGATATTTACCGCTCTTGGATCTTTCGGAGTTGGTTATGCCATAGCCCACTTCTTCAAAAATATGGGAAAGATCTACCGAAAGTGGGGAGGGCTCATCGCCTATTTTGTTTTTCCCATAATCATCATGTTTCTATATCTGAGCGCCGTCATGATAGCCGATTTCAAAAATGCGTTTTTAAGCGTGATATTTGCCGGGGCATTTATAGTGAGGTTCATGAAACGCGATGGGTGATTTCTCTGTCTTTATATTCATAAGCGTAATACTCGTTGCTGTCGGTTATGCCGTCGGGAATACTCGAAGCTTTAGCCTATGGAAGCTCTTTCTCGTACTCGCGTGCATGATTCCATTCGTCATAGAATTCAACATTGGTCGAGGCCACTTGATCTTCATGTTTGTATCCTTTATGACGGGGCTCCTGCTCCCTTATGCTCACCTCCTTGAGGGATTCTCAGAGTCTATTAGCGATGCAATAAATGCCATCCGCTACAAAGATGCCTATGAACATATACGACGAAAGGAAGCTGAAGTTGAGGAGCTACGTCGAAAATATAGTCAAGATCAACGAGAGAACATGCATGAAGAACGGAATCGAGAAGAAGCGAAACGGAAAGAGCAGTCAAATCAGTACCGACAACAAAATAGAGAAAAGAAAGAAGAGGAATCGAAACAAAATAAATCCACAGGGAGCGACCAAAAAAAGCAGAGTTCTGGTCGAGAATCCAAGAAAGACAAATACCTAAAAATCCTTGGCCTCGACCCAAATAGAAATTACAGTTACTCAGAGATTAAAAAGGCCTACCAAAGAAAAGCCTCAAAGGTTCATCCTGATAGATATCAGAATAAAGATAAACGTATCTGGGAGGAGATGAACGAACTTTTTAAACTGGTGAATGAAGCTTATGAATGGCTGGGGATTATGTGCAAGGGGTAGCCCTATCAATCGGCATACATCTTAGATCACCCCACCACAAAATCAATATTTATTTGTAATATTTCGTAATGGTTATAAACTACATTTAGCGTTCGTAATTCATAATTTATTGAAAAATGAATAACTATTGACCACGACCAATAAAGTACAAAAACACCGAAAAGAAAACGCTGTCAGAATATTCGAAGAAGAAACTTGAAGAATATTTTTCTCTTAAAGTACTATATTGGAAAATATTGGCGCATCATATCGAGGAGCTGACCGGCTAAATTCAGGTCACCATCCATTCAACGGATCAACAAATAGGCACCTTCTTATTACTTAAACAGCACACCAATGAAAGCAATAATTTACTATCGTAAATCAACGGACAGAGATGATAAGCAAGCAAATTCATTGCAGCACCAACTAGAAAACTGCAAAAGAATCGCTCAATCTCATAAAATGGAACCCACTAAAGAAATTTGAGAAAGCCGTAGCGCGAAAACGGAATTTTCGAGACCCGGATTCAATGAGCTTATCGAAATCTGCAAAAAGTGAAACATTGACTTCATTATCATTGATGAACCAAAAAGGTTATCAAGAAACAATATCGACACGTCCCGAATTATTGATCTACTTGATAAGAAACAAATAAAGTGAATACTTTGAACATCAAGGCAATACATGTCCGACAATTCGAGAGACAAGTTTCTTCTTCAACTCGACCTATCCCTATCAAAGATGGATAATGAAGATAGAAGCAAAGACGTGAAGGACAAAATGGAAACCTGCATTAAGAACACCTGACGATTTTTAGGTTGTGCGCCATTTTGATACCAAAACGTTACCATTAAAAAATGACACAAAGAAATCATTATAGATAAGCGTCAGGCACGAATAGTAAAAGAAATATTCTCATTGAGAATCGAAAGCAAGGCATTCACAACGATCTCTTCCATCATAAAGGAGAAATATTGAGATTCGATATGACTAACTTTTCGCGCTAGCCGAATTCAAACGCTTATCAATAAAACATTTTACTATGGCGTCTTCCGTTGGAATTGAAAGGAACATATTGGAAGTCACACACCATTGATTTCAAAAGAGACATACGAAAAAGCTAACTCTATTTGAAAATGAGTACACGAACGCAAAGAGACCATTGATAAGCAACCAAAAGTGAAAGGTAGATATTACCTCAAGTGACTTTTAACGGATGCCTCTTGAATTAACCTCTGCGCTTATATGAAGAAGACTCATATTTACTATATGAGCCAATCTAGGAGCGCTGAGAGTGTTAATATTAATGAGAATATTATATTCGATAAGTTTTGAGAGTATTTAAAACAAGCTGACCCAATCACTGATACAGAAAAGAATATCGACAGATCAATCATAACTGACTTGTTTAAAAATGAGAAAACCGAAACCGTTGAACGAAAAATAGAATTTGGCAGGGCGATTGAACGCCTAAAAAAACAACAAAATAATTTGCTCGATATGAGACTCTGAGAAAAAATAACGGAAGAACTTTATTTGGAAAAAAACAATTTACTTGAAAACAGAATAAAGGAGATGAACGATCAGAAAGACATGATAAAAAATTCTGATTTTGAGAAAAAGACCCAACTATTGATTGAACTCATCGGAAGCCACTATAGGACTTATAAAAAGGCAAATAAAGAGATAAAAGCAAAGCTGATAAAAATCTACGTGATTGAACTTTTTGTTACCACCAAAAAAGAGCTTCAAATAGCGGAAAGTCCGTTATTAAAAAGCTCTAAAATGTTAAAAAATCTGTTTGGTACTCCTGATAGGTCTTATATTAGAACCTTTTGTAGCTTGCTGGAGGAGATAGATTTTGATAGTTTAAGTATGATTTTGGGAGGCATCTGAAAAATTACGAATAATTAAGAGAATCTTGATTATTTTGTGATTCATATATAATCGTAGTTATAGGCAAAGTCTATATTGAGAAAATGGTGAAAAATATAACAATGTTATTTATAAAAAAACCAAAATCCTATTATGGGATATTTTCATTTTTCTTTAAAAGTAACCTGTATTGGTTGTTTTTTGTATATATATCATTGGTTCTTGCGATAACGGGTATATTTTCGATATTTTATATTATTTCGTATGCCGGGCCAGAACACCTATCTCCAGAATATATAAAGTGGCATCATAAATGGTATTACAGTTTAACTACATTTATTTCTCCAGGATTTACAGAGTTTCTACCGGTAAATGATGGATCTAGGCTACTGTCATCGATAAATGGCTTAATAGGATTGTCATTTAATGCTTTATTCTTATCATTGTTAATTGCTAGGGCACTTCAGGCCCATGCACCATTTGATATAGTCCCTTTTCTTTTATATGATCCTGAGACAAAATTTTTATCGGCTCGGTTTTATTCAACCTTACCATCAAGTTGTTACAATTTGTCGTTTAGAATGTTTCGTTTTTTGATTTATGAAAATCAGAATAGTACACAAATGGGCTCCACGAGAGAAATTAAGTTGTCTCCAGAAGAGCGAAATGTACTGGTTCCTAATTATGGAATTCTATTGCGTGCTGAAATAGATTCAAATGAAAATAGTCAGCATGCATCAGCGAAAAATACTCACACAAGGAAAAAGGTTCCTATTGAGTGGGTTCTTCCAGGAAATAAAAATTATTCTGAAGGACATTTTTATATCACTATAGAAGCTGAAACTGTTTATGGAAAAATGTTCCAAACAATAGATTTCTATTTCGAAAAAGGTGATTTAAAGGTAGGGAGGCACAATCTTTTAAATGAAGGAAAGAAATTGTCTTTGAAAAATTGGTATAATTGGAGGAAATACAGATGGGATCTTTGGGGATCCTATTCTAAAATGGCTAAGAAAGAAAAATACAAGGACGATTTAATTTTTAACAGGTATTACTAATGAAAAACATATATTTATGTACTGATGTAGGCGATTTCGCTTTAAAATTGGATGAAAATAGCAGTATTTGCGCTGACATTTTATCTGAGCTTCAAATTTCCGGAAATGCTAAAAATATTGGAGGTGAAATATTTTATATAATCGATTTAAATATTCCTTTTGATGGAAGTGAAGAAGAGGTTTTTGAGGTTGGTGATGTGGTGTATTGGCGCGCTCAAAAAGAGGACAAGTTTGCAATTGCAATATTTTATGGCAATACAAAATTTGGTGATGGAAATGCACCAAGAGCTGCAAGCCCATGTATTAAATTCGCTTCAATTGAAGGATCATGTTCAAAGTTAAAAAATGTCGAATCTGGTAGTACTATCTTTATAAAACAACATTAACATTATTTGAAGTTCAATCTTTTATAAGCAACCAAAACACAGAATCCTATCCTAAAGCGATTTTATAAAAAAACACCTGACGGGTGATTGAACTTACAACCCTTTAAACTAGGGACTTTTTTCTTTTCGAAAAAATAACATCCCAGGAAATTATTTTTGAAATGGCTTAAATAAAAGAAAAACCTCATATAGAGGTTTGATATTTTTGATTTGGTACTCCCGGTCAGCTCGATACTTGAGCTTTTAGAGAATACTTAAGAAAAATTAATTTGGTGGAGTTACGTGATATACAGTCGGCGGGTAGAGAAAGGAATTTCATTTTCAGCTAAAATCACCGGCACTAGACGCCTAACACTGCTGCCTTGCAAGCGCCCATGAGGGACGAATAACTCCATTAACAAAATTAAACCCCAACACCATCAATGGAATACATACTAGGACAATATAAGCCGAAACAGAAAATTTGTCGCCGCTAAAAACCATCCTGTATAAATAAGAACTTACCAGAGGTATAATCAACCCTAATACTATCGAACATAAACACAAAGTCGTGATCTCAGCCAAAATACCTTTTTTATTTAAAACAGCAGTTCTATAACGAGCTTCGACCTCATCCTCATTATTTTCATCATATTCATATTTGTTAATAATAATCACTCTATAGATAAAAACAATACAGGTAACGAATACAATGAAAGCAATTGCCCCCATAGCAAACGATAAAATAATGTATTCTTTTCCAATGTTTTGTTCTATAAAGTTGACGAAATAAAAAGTAGATAAAGCAACAAAAAACAACATTGGATACCTCGTTGCTGTTTTATTATTCTTAATATTTACATAAAATCCGTTTTCGAAAATTTTATCAGCTTTAAACCACAAAAAACGAAAACAATATGGCAGTAGCGTTATATATAATAATGCAGAAAAAATATCTTCATTTTTATAACTTATAAAACCAACAGTTTGAAATAAAACGAGTATACAAAGAAAAGTAGATGACCAAAAAAATAGGGTTAGATTACATATAGTAGAACGAGAGAAGTTACTAAAATCACTTCCTTCTGTTGCGCTTTTGGCATCAACCTCCTTGATATTTTCGTTTGCACTTAACTTCTTTTTTAGTTGAATAACACTTATTTGAATATCTACTGTTCGAGCTAGGTCAATGATGCCATTAGAGATAGTATGAATAAAATTACTGCTGAGAATGACCGAAACAAAAAATGAGATGATAATTCCCACAAGGGATATATCAAATTCCATACTGACTCCTCTAACCTATTTCAAGGAGCCGATTAATTTTATTTTTAAATGAAACAACCGTTTCTGCATCATTAAAGCATACATCCGATTCAGATGATTTATTATAATCACCGTCTGCCTGAAGCCGCCTTTTTCTATAAATTCGATCATCGCCCAACGTAATGGATGGCGTATCTAAAAGCCAAGAATCATCGCCCTTAAAATACCTGACATCTAGCTTGGAAACATCATCTATAGATTCTTTTATCTCTCGCAGAAAGTCAGATTTTTCAGATAACGCCTCGCTGCTAGAATCCTTACAACGCAAATACATTTTGAGCTTTACATTTGGCTTTTTTAGGAATTTTTTTGCTGAAGTTATGACCTTAAGTTGATTGAAAATATTCTGCTTTATGCCACGCGCTAAAATAATAACCTCTTCATCGCACGATAAAAATATTCTCTCGTATACGGAAGCGGCATTTAAATAGCTATGATTTTCAATTACTGAAGAGCTTTTATATTTATTTGCTAAATATAAAGTTAATTCATATTTGTCATTCATATCGTGCCTAAATTTATTATGTAACGCCGTAATTAGACGGCAAATTATTTTTAAAACTGCATCAGCAAAAAGCATACAACCAATAACTACATGCCATTATATTGATAAATCTACAATGTCAAGGGCACAGATAATGCGTATGCCCCCTTATAAAGCAAACGTAGAACCAGCCCCCACCCTATTAAGTCCACCCTCAAAAGCTTAATCTAATATCTTTACCGTCATAGATTAAACCTATTACCTGAGCATCTTGATAGCCTAAGCTACCACCCCTGGACACTGATTACCCATAGCGCCAATCTTGCTCCACACCTTCTCTCGATAAAATCTTGGAAACGTACGCAGCGCATGGAAATAAACGGCCATTATCGCGTTCTTTTGATAAAGTGGCATTTATTTATCAAAGAGGTGCTAGTGCTCTTTTCTCTGAAGACAGCCTCTTTAGACTTACTAAAACTTTTTACTTAGGTAATTGGTACTAACGGACAATTCCGGCTCATACCGCCGCTCCAAGTTAATCATTTCACTTTTTAAGTCAACCAGCTAATCAGGCAGGGCTAATGTACTGTAAAACAGCATCTATGACTCACTCTAAATATAATAGGAAATCCTTATATAACAAGCTGTTAAAGCAGTTTTTATGGCTCCAAAACACCTTGCGAGCTTAAATAATATCCAACTAAGCCTCTGCCCCTGCGGATCTTCCATGTTTTGTCTCTTTAAATCAAGAGTTTACTGTATTTTATGAGTATATAATTTTGAACTTGATGTCGACAGGGAGACAACCTATACCTAAGATCCTCTGGTATTCCAAGAGGTGCCTTAACAGGGTCTGTGGCGCTTTTATATGAAAGCAGCTATTTACCTACAGACTCACTTTTTAACCTCACTCGAAGACTCATCCATACCCGCTCGAAACTCTCTCATACTGTCTTTACGCTCCTGAATAATCCGCTCCCTGTCATCCAAAGCATCATCTTTCCCATTCTTCAAAGACTCCAAGGTACTTGCTTCTTCTTTAGTCAAAAGACCACCTTCCAGCGCAATAGATATTTCAGACGCATCTATCGCAGATACAGCCATATCTAAACTTTGGCCGGTGATAAGCTTCGCGTCCCTCAACTCACTGTCCGTACCGAGGCGACTCGACCATTCCTCGTCATCCATAAGCTTGCTACTCGCGTCAATATTCCGCTGAGCCTCTAGAGTAGCTTTGTAAACCCGTATTCGCTCTTCAAGTGAGTCATTTTTAGGGGTGTAGAGATGCGCAGTCATTAACTTTTGAGCTAACCTATTCGTTTATGTCTCATCATTTTCTACCTGCTACGCGGCAAATGCAATATTAGCACTCTGCCTTTGCTTTTTTACGCATAAATCGGTACTTTGCAGAGTTATGGATCAACCTTTCTCAGAAGAGCTTTCAAAGTGCGCGGATAGCATGGGCGTATCGCTCTACCAGCGATTTACCCTAAATCAAGCTGCGTTATTTTTACGTTGTCCACTTAAAGAAGTAAAGAAATTACAAAAACAGGGCGCACTCGAATACCTCCAAGTTTCCGGCCAAGAAGCAGAGATCTTTGGCTACCAACTTTTAACTTACCTGCTTTCCTGCGTTTCAACTGAGTCTTTCAATACTCCTCCGGCTTCTAGCGAACGAATCCTTCGTATAAAGGAAGTGGTTAAAATTACGTCATTATCACGGACTTCTATATGGAGACTCGAACGTTCAAGTCAATTTCCGTCTCGCGTACCTCTGTGTACCGGCAGCGTAGGTTGGAGAATGAGCGAGATTGAGGAGTGGATACGCTCAAGGTAATATCTGCGTGATCCAACTTAAAACTCCAAACAGAACCACACCAACAAACAAATCAGAACAAAGGCTTTTCATTACCTGCTATATTGATAAAAATCATGAACGAGCTTGGGCTTTTCTCGCAAAAATTTAGATTAGATTTAAAAACGAATTCAAATCATTCAATTGGTGACTGACTTGGTGACAGAAGCAGCCTTTAGGCAATAAAATCTAACCATAAGCCATTGAAAAATAAAGACATATTGTTTTTAATGCGTGAGCAGATCCAGAATATAGAATAAAATCAGAATGCCGCTTAAAACCGGATATAGTTTACAAAATTCGACGTAATAATATGAGCACTCAGGGTACTTTATATACCGTTTCTGCACCTTCCGGCGCGGGAAAAACTAGTCTTGTCAAAGCTTTGGTCGAATCCACGATCGATGTTTGCGTATCCGTCTCCCACACCACTCGCCCTATGCGGCCCGGTGAAATAGACGGGGAAAACTATCATTTCGTTGATCATGATAAGTTTTCTCATATGGTTGATGAAAGAGCATTTTTGGAACACGCCAAAGTCTTCACCAATAGCTATGGGACATCACAAGGGTGGGTAGAACAGCAGCTTAACGAAGGCATGGACGTTGTCCTTGAAATTGATTGGCAAGGGGCTGAGCAGGTCCACCGTTTGATGCCTGGCTCTATTGGTCTTTTTATTGTTCCACCATCTCAGGCAGCTCTTCGTGAACGCTTAACAGGAAGGGGCCAAGATGGAGAAGAAGTTATAAACGCTCGAATGGCTGAGGCAAAAAGTGAGATGTCTCATTTCTCTTCAGCAGATTTTCTCGTTATTAATGATGACTTCGACCAGGCGCTGATCGAATTTCGATCAATTGTTTTGGTTCAACGCCTGAAACTGAGTTATCAACAGTCGAAGCATCAGAGTTTACTGAACAATCTATTGTCGTGAGTGCCTATAACGCGTACACTTCCCGGCCATTTTAATGATCAAATTTATTCCTCTCATTTACGGAACCACTCATGGCAAGAATTACAGTTGAAGATTGTTTAGATCACGTAGATAACCGTTTTGAGCTCGTGATGGTAGGCAGCAAGCGTGCACGACAATTGGCGATCCAAGGTAAAGAGCCGCTGGTTCCACCAGAAAACGACAAGTCCACCGTAATTGCCTTACGTGAAATCGCAGAAGGCCTTATCGACGCAAGTATTCTTACACAAGAAGATGAAGACCCTATGGACGATATCGTATCAGAAGGTATTGGCGGCTTGGGCGGCATGCCTCCACCTCCAGGTTTGTAATCACAAACAAACCCAGAATATCCTCTCACTGCAAAAATTGAAGGGAAATGCAGCGAAAAAACGAAATCTGTTGTAAATTAGATAGATAGCTCCCGTTTTTGAGCGCATTTCCATATTATTTTCAATTACTGCAGTTTTGACTTCGTCTTGCTAGAAGAACATGTCGACTAGAAGAACATGTAGAGGAACATTTTGCTCACCATTGATACACTTAGTCACCGGCTTTCATCTTACCTAGACCCTCAACAGGTCAATCAGGTTAAACGCGCCTATTACTACGCAGAACAAGCGCATACAGGCCAATTTCGCCGCAGTGGCGAACCTTATATCACCCATCCTTTAGCCGTCGCCAACATACTTGCCTCTATCCGTATGGACTACCAAAGCTTGGTCGTCGCGATGCTACACGATGTCATTGAAGACACGGGCATTGGCAAAGAAGCCATCATTGATCAATTCGGTGAAACCGTTGCCGACATAGTCGATGGCGTAAGCAAACTGGCTAAGATTGGACACGAGACTCAGGCAGAAAAACAGGCTAAGAACTTTCAAAAAATGGCCTTAGCGATGGCACAAGATTTACGCGTCATTATCGTAAAGCTTTCTGACCGACTCCATAACATGCGTACCTTAGGTGCGATGCCTCCAGAAAAAAAACGCCGCATCGCAAAAGAAACCCTCGAAATATACGCCCCCATCGCTCACCGCCTAGGTATCAATGATTGGCGAATAGAATTTGAAGATCGCTGCTTCGCCGCCATCTACCCACTAAGAGCGTCACGGCTTCAGGTTTCCTTAAATAAAGTACGTGGCAACCGAAAAACCTTAGTCGAAAAGATCAAAGAGTCGATTGAATCCCGTCTACAACGTGAAACGATTAACGCTCTCGTTATTGGTCGGGAAAAGCATCTGTACAGCATTTATAACAAAATGCGGAATAAGCATAAGTCGTTTAAAGAAATCATGGACGTTTATGCCTTTCGTATTGTCGTTGATGAAATTGATACCTGCTATCGAGCGCTAGGTGTCATACACAATTTGTTTAAACCCAAAGCTGGTGAATTTAAAGATTACGTCGCCATTCCAAAAGAAAATGGCTACCAATCCTTGCATACCATTGTAATTGGGACCCAGGGCGTACCCATCGAGGTTCAGATCCGCACAAAAGAAATGGACGAGTTGGCCGGTACAGGAATAGCAGCTCATTGGTTGTACAAATCAGACGATAAAAATAACACGATGCCCAGCACCTTCGATCGTGCTCACCGTTGGACAAAACGACTCTTAGAGATACAACAACTCACCAACAGTTCCGAAGAGTTTATTGAGCACGTTAAGATTGATCTATTTCAAGACGAAGTGTATGTCTTTACTCCTAAGGGCGAAATTGTTGAATTACCAGCAGGGTCAACACCAGTTGATTTTGCTTACGCCGTTCACACACAAGTCGGTAATACAACAGTCGCTTGCCGTGTTAATGACAGGCCAGCGCCTCTTTCACAAGTGCTGACCAGCGGACAAAAAATTAAAATCATTACGTCCGAGAACACTCAACCCAATCCCAACTGGCTAAACTTCGCCGTCACTGCAAAAGCACGTACCGCTATTCGGCATTATTTGAAAACCCAGCGCCACATGGAATCTGTAGAACTCGGAAAACGCATGCTCTCCAGGGCGCTTATACAGCTAGATATCAATCTAGACGAATTAACCGAAGAGCAACTGGAGTTGTTGCGCGATAGTGGCAACGTCGCTAGCATTGATGAACTGTACGAAAGTATTGGCCTCGGCCAACAACCAGCGCTCTCAGTAGCGAAAACTCTGCAACCCAATAGCGATATAAAAGGAAGTCTAGCCCACACACCAATTACCATCGATTCACCTGATGGTATTTTAATTAGTTTTGCACGTTGCTGCCGCCCCATACCCGGCGACCCAATCATAGGCCATACCAGTACCGGTAAAGGCATCGTGGTTCATCGCGAACTCTGTAAAAATGTGAAAGACCTGCGCAATAAAAAAGAAAACATCATCCCTACCAATTGGGCCGCAAAAGCAGGCGGTGAATACCTTACCGACATCCGCGTTGAAGTCAAAACTGAACGCGGTATTATTGCCTCCTTGGCCACACGTATAGCCGATACAGGCACGAGTATTGAAGGGATACAAGTTGATGAACGTGATGCAGAACACAGTGTTATCAACTTAATTGTTGCCGTTAATAATCGTGTGCACTTGGCCAATATCATGCGTAAAGTCCGAACCATGCGTTCAGTTGAACGTGTACTACGCGCCAAAAATTAATTTTAAACTCATCCATACGAATTCGAGAGAGCAGCGTTATGCCGAATAAAGCCGTTATTCATACTGAAGAAGCACCGAAAGCCATCGGCACCTATTCACAAGCCATAAAAGCCGGGGACACAGTCTACCTTTCCGGTCAAATTCCGCTGGACCCTAAAACAATGACGTTGATTGAAGGTGATTTTCGCGCGCAAACACGTCAAGTCTTTACCAACTTAGCAGCCGTCTGCAAAGCGGCAAATGGTTCTTTAAACGACATTGTTAAACTTAATATTTATTTAACTGACCTTTCAAATTTTGCCGTTGTAAGTGAAGTTATGGAAGAATTTTTTAAACAACCGTACCCAGCGAGAGCCGCTATTGGCATTAATGAACTGCCTAAAGGTTCACTTGTTGAAGCCGATGGCGTTGCTGTCATTTAATATCTGACTTCTATTGTAAAGGCGCGTTCAAGCGCCTTTTTTGATTACACTTCTCTCACTTAATCAAACACCTTCAGAAAGCCTTTTCCCTCCCCTCTAAAAAGCAAGGCGAAAGATCCCTGCTATACTATTTTTACCTACGTAAAAACCTCTGGGGGAGCTATGAAAGCCCGACCTTTCGCAATTTCTTTTGTTGTTATAAGTTCACTTTCAAGTGCCAGCTATGCGCTGGGGCCTGTCACAATTATTCCATCTTTGGCGTATCAGAACAAAGTACTTAGTTTTGATCAAAGCTATACCGGTGCCCAGTCGAACAAAGCCGATTTTTCAACTAGAGTTCCCATTATTAATTTCTCATTGACCGGGGTCTTTAAAAAATTCTTCCTCACTCTAAAAGTTGAGAGAAACCTGGATGAGACACCAACAAGAACAGATGAAACAGATCGGTCCGAAATCGGTCAATTTAATCTAATCGCTATGGAAGGCAGTTTTGTAAACGTTGCCAGGCAAGATGTATCACTGACGTTTGGCTACAATATATGGAAAAACCTAAATGTCTTCGGCGGCTATTTACGCGGTAAAACCACTCTAACTCCAAACGCATTTTGTGCCGACATACAATATACGCTAACCGCCGACCAAATTTCAGATGCCAATGATGGTGGCAATGGATTATCAGTCAATTGCTCGCGTATAAATCGTGCAGCCGTCCAATTTTTTCTTGAAGATGCAGGCTTTAGTGAAGATCAGCCAGAGTATAAACAACGATACAGAGAAAAGGGGCCATACCTTGGAGTAAGCTATGGTTTTAATATTGCCGACGTAGGCACTCTATCTTTTAGCTTTGCTTATGCCAATATGGATGGCGAGTATAAAGATAATGCTAGCGACCCGGGAAATGCGTTTAGTGGCTCTTTTGTCGCTTTTCACTATGAAGGAAGTACTACAGGAACTAGCCTTGGCGCAACATGGACGGCTCCTCTTGGTGATGGAGCTGCATACTTTGTCGATTTAAGAAGACAAGCATACTCGATGGATGGAGATGATAAAACAGGTTTAAGTAACTTCAATGGCGTCTCACTACACTCTGAAGAAGAAATGACAGGACTAACTGCTGGAGTTCAGTTTTATTTCTAAACTACTTATTGTAAATGATAATTTAAATAAAAATGGCTCTATTGAGCCATTTTTATTTTTAGTAAAGACTAAAATCCACCTGTAAGTACTCGCTTAGGTTTTTTAACTGGCTTCTTGGCCAAGAGCTCTAACTGAAATAGTCGATCACTCGGCCAGTCTTTTAATTGTGTGTCTCGCGTATAGGCCGAGAGTAGTTCTTTATTATTAGATGAAATTAACCGCTTAATTTCGGTAACATATAGATTTTCTAGGTCCATTAACGTGCCCGATATATTTATATTTTTATTATCAACTGAGCGCGATTTTTCAATAGCAGCATAAGCACTGGCAAGATCTGCTCGCTTAAAGTCCCCCGATCTGTTCGCGTTCATATAACGTTTAGCTTCAGTAATAAATTGACTAGATTTTTCCGACGATGCACGAGCATTTTTCAGCTGTGTTTTAAGCGCTGCAAGTATGGCATATCGAGGGGTGTATTTTTCGATAATATCAATTTGTTGATCTGCTCGATTGAAGTCCCGCTCATCAATAGCCTTACGGGCAATGCCAGCATCAAAGTCGCTCGTGTCATTTAACCCTGATTTAACCTCTCTGCTCATTCGATCAAGTTTTTTCATTGAAAGATACACATCTCTCAACTCATCATTAACGGACAAGGTTCTTTTTTCCCGCAACAATCGCTTCGCCCTTTTTTCTAGCCTTTCGAATTTGTCGTTTTTAGCCAACGTAGAGCTTACATTCGAAAATTTTACATTGAGTTCCGCGACCTTTATTGGATCTTCATAATAGCGTTCTAAAATTTTTATATCTGAACGCACATTACCCAGCCTGCCGCGACTGATATCCGATTCTGTTTGTTTATATAATTTCTCCAAAATCATATCGGTTAATTTTCTAGCCGTATTATTGTCTGGATCAATTCGTAATACTTGCTGTAATTTCGTGTAGGCAGAATCAGGAAAACCTTTGGACTGCTTTATATCCGTTTTCGCCACTGCCAGTAAATTATTCACTTCTTCCTGAAAAAATTCACGATCAAGTTCTTCTGCACGCAGAGATTTGATCATACTTCTCAATCCTGGCAATTCTGCACTCGTCGGCACCAGCTGTTCAGCATAGTCACGATACGTTATTGCTTTTTTGATATCGCGACGACGTACTGCTGTTTTCGCCATTTCTATATAACGATCACCAAACTTCTCTAGAGTGAACTCGGCCTCTTTATTATCAGAATCTAATTTTAATACCTGCTTATATATGGCGATAATGTTGTCGACTCGATCAGTTTCCGTCGGCAGTAAACCCTCTCGAGCTTTTTTTGCCTCTGCAATTAAGGAGTCAACCTTGCGCTGAGTTTTCATTTCAACTTCACGAATCAGCGCTTCAGCGTGCGCTCGTTCCTGCGGGACAATAACCAGTTGCTGATAACCCACATAAGAAATAGCTGATATAGCGACAACCGAAACGCTGAGAATCAAATTACGTGTACGACGCGCTTTTCGCGCTCTCGATTCAGAAGAAAAGTCCTTGATAGTCGCTTTAGCGCTGCTCAGTACCTTCGTTAGCTCTTCTTCAGTTGTTATATGATGCGTAGAGCCGGTATTACTGCTGTCTCCTTGAGACATGACCAGAGTTGCATCTTCATCAGCAAGATCCTTATTCTTTTTAACCAATGTCGGATCACTGGCATTCCCAACCTTCAAGCGTGAAATGGTTTTTTTTATTTCAGGCTCAAGCTGTTGAATATGGTCGATCATCTCCCGTGCACGGGTATAACGATGAAATGGATCTTTAGCGAGCGCTTTGTTAACAATCGGCTGGAAAACTGAAAGGGGCTTAGGTAACTCTGGTAAAGGGTCGTTAACATGCATCAGTAGAGTGCCAACATCCGTCTCACCCTTATAAGGTGGCCGGCCAGTCAGCAATTCAAAAAACATGACGCCTAAGGCGTAAATATCGGAACGTTGGTCTAATTCTCTCCCCTGGGCTTGTTCCGGGCTCATATACGAAGTTGTACCGACAATTACGCCCGTCTGCGTCATTCCGCTAGGCCCAGAGTCCATTTGTTTTACGATACCAAAATCCAAAATAACCGGCGAACCATCATCGCGAAACATTATGTTGTCAGGCTTGATATCACGATGAACAAATCCCTTTTCACCCGCATAATCGAGACCAGCGGCAACGCCAGCAACAATCCTCAGTACTTCCGGAATCAGAATACCGTGCTTCATTTTATCTTTTAGGCTTCCGTCTAAAAGATACTCCATTGCAATATAGTACCTTCCTTCGTGAGCACCCACATCAAATACGGGGACCACATTAGGATGAGTAAGCTGGGCGATAACCTGGGCTTCTTGAATAAAGCGCTTAGCCCAAACACTGTCCTCGCCTAATTGACTGGACATTATTTTGAGCGCTACTTGCCTATTCATAGGCTGCTGCATGGCCAGATAAACGGTTGCCATGCCCCCACGGCCTATCCGCTTACCTACTTTGTAGCCGGGGATTTCATTTTCATCCAACGACATAAGAATTCCGATTGTTTACAAATAGTCAAAACGCAATTTATGAGAGGAGATACAAAATACTGTTGTTGAAAACCCTAAAACGTATTTAGCGCCAAAACACCATCCAGCAATATTTAGACGAAAATTAGACTCTCACAACGACAAACATACACCCCACACCCATACCCCAAACCTATCGCTACAGCAGATAAGGTCAGCAACTCAGACTAAGTATAGACCGTTAACAGGGGCCTGGAATAGGATCAAAACGCCATCATCAACTTGCAAAGTGTAGACGCAAAGGTTTCAATAAGCGCCACTTACCTCGCACTCAGCCCCCAGCCAGCGCAGAACGAGCTAAAATTATTTAATTTGAACGAAACCTTTGCGATGATCGACCCTTATTTCTTACTTTCTCTGCTCACACTTGGCGCATTCGTTGGCTTTATGGCCGGCCTATTGGGAATAGGGGGCGGTGGGATTATGGTGCCACTGCTTTCGACTCTGTTTATTTGGCAAGGCATGCCGATTGATAAGGTGGTTCATTTGGCTCTGGGTACGGCCATGGCGTCTATCGTCGTTACTTCATTTTCGAGCATGCGAGCGCATCACCTTAAAGGCGGCGTGCTCTGGCCCGTCGTTAAGGCTATGACTCCAGGAATTATATTGGGCACGTTTATCACAACATTTATTGTTGCCCACCTAAATCCAGTGTTTCTAGCCGGCTTCTTTTCCTTTTTCATGCTGTGTATCGGCATACAGATGTTTGTAAATGCTAAACCACCGGCCAACCGGAGTTTACCCAGCAAGGGTGTACTCGTCGCCGCAGGTTCGGGTATAGGTGGCATTTCAGCCTTAGTATCTATTGGTGGTGGGGCGCTAAGCGTACCGTTTCTGTACTGGCATAACGTGAACGTAAAACAGGCCATCGGCACATCTTCCGCGCTAGGGTTTCCCATCGCATTATCCGGCGCGGCTGGATACATTATAAATGGTTGGTCAGAAAGCTCCTCTGAGGCTTACACGCTTGGCTACATTTATGTTCCCGCTGTTCTCGCAATTTCATTAGTCAGCGTGTTTTTTGCTCCCCTTGGTGTAAAAATGCATTACCGATTGCCCGTTGGAATCATTAAAAAGATATTCGCTATTCTCTTGTTCGCATTGAGTGTAAAAATGCTGATATCCATCGTTTTCCCCTCTTAGAAAACCCTTTATCGAAAACTCCGTTTAGCTGTTGTTTCTGAACACTCTACTTAAAAAACTCCGGATCTCTCACGCCCCGAAGATATAGATTGAAACTTCATGAACGCTGGATATATTCAGGGTTTAAACAAGGTGTATTCCTCCACCAATATTGCTATGACAGTAATCTCTCTTTTAACAGAAGCACCATCGATTCAGATTCCATTCAGTTAACCCTCAGTACTATTCCTATCAAGCACTAAGGAGCGGATCAGCCCAGCAGGCTATTACAATTTTCAAGTGCTCAATATTGAATTAATAGAATAGGAATTCTCATGAAAAAATTACTTATTATAGGCGCTATGCTTTCGGCTTTTTCTGCTCAAGCTGTTTTAGCCGATCAACCTTCATTTACCTATATAGAAGGCGGCTATAGTCGAATGGACACCGACGGTTTCGATGAAGACGCAAATGGATACATACTGCGCGGCAGCGCAGATATAACCGATATAATTTACCTCAACAGTTCGTACTCGAACATGAACCTCGAAACTAATGCAAATAGTGATGTCGATCTAAAAATTAAAACCATTGGTCTTGGGTTAAAGTTTCCGATAGGCGATAGAACCGCCATTTTTACAGAAGCAAATTATTTAGACGCGAAGACAAGTTCTAGAACCTATTCTGATACTGAAGACGGTTATGAATTATCCGTCGGTCTACGATCAATGGTTTCCGACTCCACTGAACTATACGGAAAACTAACGAATACAAAATTCGATTCCAACTTTTCTAGTATGACCGTCGGCGCCAAGCAATATTTTACCGATAATATTGGCGTATTTGCAGAATACACTCGTAACGATTTTGATACACAAAATGTCAATGTAGGTGTTTCGTACAAGTTCTAATTAATATAGTTTTGGTGCCCTCTATTACGGCACCGTGATAAGGAAAAGGTCAGCAATTATATTGTTGACCTTTTTGTGTTTATTCTTCAGTTTTAATTTATAGTGTGCTGAATATTTCGTCACTCGATAAGATTCCCAAATGAAGAAATGCGAATACGATATCATCATATTTGGCGCTAGCAGTTTTGTTGGTCAAATTCTGACAAGAGAGTTTTCCCGTATAACAGAAACATCCTCAAACCTTCGTTGGGCTATTGCAGGTCGCTCCACTGAAAAACTCAACGCGCTCCTCAGTCAGCTCGATATGGAGAATGAAAAACGACCGGATATTCTTGTTGCAGATTCTCTCGACTATGAATCTCTCGTTACTATGTGTAAGCGCACACGGGTTGTTGTGTCGACCGTCGGTCCCTTTGCTTTATACGGTGAAAATTTAGTGCGTGCTTGCGTGGAAGAGGGCATCGACCATTGTGACATAACCGGTGAATCTCACTGGGTTATTCAAATGATCAGCCGCTATCAAACTCGTGCGGTAGAAACAGGAGCACGTATCGTCCATAGCTGCGGTTTTGACTCCATGCCATCGGATCTTGGGGTCTATTATTTACAAAACCAAGCAAAACAAAAATACGGACATGCCTGCCAAGAGATCAATACACGGGTCGTCAAATTAAAAGGGCGTTTATCAGGTGGTACTTACGCCAGCCTAATGAACATCGGAAAAGAATTCTCTGAAAATCCCGCTGTTCGCAAAGCCATAGCCAGCCCCTATTGTTTTTGCCCCTGTGATCATCCTTTTTCTATTAGGCAAACCGTCCATAAATATATCTCTTTTGATCCTTTGACTGACGCTTGGATCGCTCCATTTATTATGGAAGGTATAAATGTACGAACAGTCCATCGCTCAAACGTACTACTTGGTATGCCCTATGGCGATTCCTTTCGCTACGATGAAGCCCTCGTCACCGGAAAAGGTCGAAAAGGTCGAAAACGAGGCAGTCGCATGGCAATCGGGCTGTGGTTATTAATGCTCTGCACCACTGTCCCGTTATTACGCAGTATCTTAGAAAAATGGTTTTTACCAAAGCCAGGCGAGGGCCCTAGTCCCGAAGAACAGGAAAATGGCAAATTTAGCTTCGTATTATTCGGTGATATCCGCGGTTACGGCAAGATACGATGCAAAGTCTCGGGTGATAAAGACCCTGGCTATGGTTCAACCGCTAAGATGCTAGCACAAGCAGCTTTGTGCTTAGCCGAAGACTTTCCAAAGGATTCTTCAGCTGATGCTACTGGCTCAGATGCAGCAAATAAAACAGGTGGTGGGTTTTGGACTCCGGCATCCCTATTGGGCAACCATCTTATAGAACGTTTAATAGACAATGCAGGGTTAACGTTCGCTATAATAGAAGAGGCCTAGTGAGATTACCTAGCCTCCTTGATGTAAACTCAAGAGCGTAGTATTTTTACCTTACTCGTCGGTAATTCGCGACTTAAACAGTCTGGTCATTTCGGCATCGTTATTTTTGTCCTTAGAATGTGCATTGATATCGATTATATAGATGATATCGATAGCCCCTGCTGTTCTTACGATAGCAACACAGGACTCTCGCAGGCCATTGCCAAAAACGACGCAGTACTTCACTAATTTTATTTTACGTCCTTCTGGGAGATCACATTGAAGCTAACTCTACTACTAATCCTTATTGTCTGGGTTAGCGCATGCTCTACAATCGCAGAGCTCAAGTCGACGAAGACTTATACGCCAAAGACGCAACAGAGTGGTGCCGTCAATGTTGTTAGCCGCGCGACCGGGGTCGAGGGTAATTGGATTGGCCATACGACAGTTGTGTTTATCCCTGTCGGTCCAATTCAGCCTCAGGGTGATACCAGCACAAATATCATGAAAAGTATTCGTAAAGCACTTCTCGCTGCTGGCTATAATTCAAAAGGAGAGTCAACGTTTAATTCGGCAGAGGCCGGTTATCTACACGCCCATGTTGAAGAAATTAAATTCGGTAACTTTCTATTTTCAACTTGGGGGAGTATCACTCTTCAACTAACACTGGAAACAAGAGAGGGTGAGATCCTTTGGGAAAGAAGAATTCGCAGTTCCGTTAATGCAATAAATAATTATGACCGAACAGCTAAAATCACGATGAATCGTTTAGTTAAAGATATTACGCGAAAACTTGTCAAAAAAGACTTTTTCACTGCTACTCAAAGGATTAAGCGACACAATGATTTTTTAAAAGAAGAGACAACCGAAGTTGTTTCACCCAGATCGTAAGCGCTGCGCAAAGGATTCCTAGTCATAAACTAGAGTTTACTATGCACCTTGTTTATGGATATGAATCTATTGCAGCCATCTATACTGTCAGTTAATGTTAACCTAACTCAAATTTTGATGCGTTTCAGTTATGAATCCGCATTTTTATTGCCCCTCTTAAGCCCTTTAAGTTGTTATAAATTCCAATAAAACGCACTCATTAATTACCCGTTAATCGAGTAAATATTCCAATCAATACTCTACATTAGAACGTGAAATTTTAGGTTTAGCTAAATTTAGAGGTGCGAAAGGCACCGGCGCTTATGAATGGCGAAAAAGATAGGTTATTACTAAAAGGAATATATCAATAATTCCTGTCTCTTTTAGTTTAGCTTATATCAATACCTTTTGCATAGCACATTAAAAAACCTTCATATTTTCAATACATTAGCTCAGAAACAGCATGTAATACCTTAAATTACTTTTGGGTATTAAAATTGAGCTCTAAAAAATATTTTGGAAAATGCTATTTACAAGGCTCAAGTAAGCTGCAATAGTTTTGTTATCAAAACCTTTAAACACACAGAAATTATCAAGGAGGCATAAGCATCTCACCACCTTTCATGGTTACTTAATATTTTGTTAGTAATCGATCTTATGAAAAAAGCGGAGAAGATTATGGCGAGAAAGTCTCGAGCTAAGCAAAACAGTTATGCGTCACGTGATTTTGACAACAAGCAAAACCGACGCAGCAGAAATAACCCATCAAAAAAACGTAACAACGAAAGTGCAGAAATAGTCGAGCTTAACGCTCACATTCAAAACGTCGATACGGCCTACTCACCTCGACAAGATAAGTCACCCCTAAAACCCCGCACCGCAGCACAAAAGCGCTATATCTCAGCCATCAACAATCACTTACTCACATTTGGTATTGGCCCTGCCGGTACCGGTAAAAGTTATTGTGCTGGAGCATTAGCTGCAGACGCCCTCGAAAGCGGAACCATCGAGCGTATCATTTTAACGCGGCCCGCCGTTGAAGCAGGGGAAAGCTTAGGGTTTTTGCCAGGCGATATCGACGAGAAGTTCGCGGCTTATATCGATGCTTTTCGCGATATTCTAAACGAGCGTCTCGGAGCCGGAACCGTTAACTACTGCTTACGACACGGTCGTATCATCGCTGCTCCTTTAGCATTTATGCGCGGCAAGACATTCCAAGAAGACACCTTTGTTATTCTGGACGAAGCCCAAAATACTTCTCCTGAACAAATGAAAATGTTCCTCACACGTATTGGCGAAAACTGTAAAGTTGTCGTCAACGGGGACATAAGACAAAGCGACCTTCGGGGAGCAAATGGTCTTGCAGATGCTGTCGATCGTGTAGCAGGTCTTCCTGGTGTTTATGTGCATGAATTTGCGCGTGAAGATATTGTGCGTAGCGGGCTCGTAAAAGATCTGATAGATCGCTATGAACTGGAAGAGTACGCTTCTTAGCGTACTCTCTTCACCGCTTTACATAGCACTTCATGGGCTTGTATGTTTATTGACCTCAAATAAAAGGTGGCTCTAACACAGAGCCATACAGCAATATATTGTCTCGGCTTTTGAATGTAATTGAGCCCTAGATATACGACAAACTACACGCTAGACTGAAGACAAATTCATAATCTAGGGTGTTGTCTTTCTATGGACGACGATAAAAAAAATACCACTGAACCTACTCGGGCAGTACCCACTCGCCTGAGCAATCACGACGATGAAACGCTGGTTTCTCCCGCACAAAGTGTAGATCCTTCCGGTACGACTTTTGTTTCCGCATCAGATCCAAACGATGACGCGACGAAGATCTCTGAGTCCGATACGGATACGGTATGTTCCGATGCACCGATTACAAAAATAGAACGCATGGAGCGCACGCTTCGCCCCCAGCATGGAGCTGTACAAAGGGAAATTGACGTCGGCAGTGTTATCCGCGATCGTTTTATTCTCCATGAGGTTTTAGGCCGTGGCGGTATGGGTGCCGTTTACAGAGCATTGGATTTAATTAAAGAAGAAGCAGAGGACGATAACCCTTACGTTGCCATTAAGCTGCTGACGGGTAGTTTTAAAGACCACCCTCAAGCATTTGTCACTTTGCAGCGTGAAGCAAAAAAGACTCAGGAACTCGCGCATCCTAATATCGTTACCGTTTATGATTTTGATCGCGAAGACGATGTGGTCTATCTCACCATGGAGCAGCTTACTGGCGCTCCTCTTATCGATGTCATTCGCGGTAAGACCGATCGAGTTTTAGACTATAAACAAAAGCTCGATATCATTGAGCAGATAGCAAAGGGGCTGGCCTACGCACACACAAAAGGCATTGTGCATTCAGATCTTAAACCGGCTAACCTATTTTTCACCGACGACGATATTGTAAAGGTATTGGATTTCGGTATTGCTCGCGCGGTCAATACGGAGCTATACCAAGATAGTTTTGATGCTGGTGAACTGGGTGCAATGACCATGACCTATGCCAGCCCAGAAATGATACGTTTTGAGCCTCCGCACCCCAGCGATGATATCTACGCTCTCGGTATTATTATTTGTGAGCTGCTCATGGATGGCGTTCATCCATTTGAACGCAAAGATGCAAAAACAGCATTCGAAGAAAACTGCCAACCTAAAATACCTAAAACTAATAACCCTTTTTTAAAGAAGGTTATTCGGCAAACGTTAGCTCTCGAACGGAATAATCGCATTGCGGATGCGAATGTATTTTTAAAGAAGTTTACCAACGCTACAGCGGCACCAAAGCGAATCGTCTCAGCTATCGCAATTGCTTTTATCGCTATCGTCGCTAATTTCTTTTACATCCAAACGATCGATGTTGAAGCAATTCCATTCGATACACTAAGCGAAGAGCAGCAATCTCAGTTTCATGCCTTTATAGATCAGGGCAATACAGCCTTGAGATTTAAGGACTTGCAAGAAGCCGTTGTTAAATTTAATTCCGCGTATGAGATTCATACCTCACACGATGACATTGAGGAATCTAGAAAAAAAATCGTTACAATATTTAGGGATAACTTGAGTCGCGCAAACGATGAAAAATCAAAAAAATTTTTTGAATCTCAATTTAATGATCTTCGGTTGTATCCTGTGTTTGCAGAGTTAGAGGCTCTATAAAGGCCTCTAACCTGTGATAAATACTGGATTAATTATCCTGAGCACCTTCTTCAAGCCAACGCAATATAGACAAGCCATCTTCGTTCAAGTCCGATATTTCATCCGGTGAGCCCGCTGTATTACACAAGCGATTGCCGCCAGGGTGATCACCAAAAGCATCACAAGCATTTTGGAAAATAATTGCACCTAGCAATTCTGTTGTCGTCGTCGGCTCGGCCAAGGTAATCTCTGCTGAACCATAAGGCGCAACTTGCGTATTGGTTGCCACTAGGCGTAAGTTATTAATTTCCAACCAACTAGGCCCAATATCACCAACTTGCCCCACATGACATTCCGCACAACCATCGCTAACACCAGATCTCATAAAGACACCATCTCCTGTACTTAGAGATGTATAAGTTTGATTGGGACTAACCGTTACAACCACTGTTCCTCTATTGGTTCTTTCCGATAGAGAATCATCTTGTACGGTATAAGCAAAACTATCTTGCCCAACAAAAAAGCGACCGGGTATATAGGAAACCACACCAACATTATCAACAGTTACAGTCGATCCCGTTTGAGTCGGCACGCCAACTTCAACCGTCTGTAAATTAAGCCCACCCGAAACAGTATCGTTCGCGGATGGATCTAAACATGGCGTGCTGCCAAATATTTGTGGAAATGTACTTTCTGTTGAATAGTTTTTAGCTGATACGGCGCATGTGTCAGGACCAACAATTTCTGGTCCATCAAGCGTATTAATGGTGACGCTGACAGAACCCGGTGTTGAAGTTTCGCCAAAGCTATCGGTTAACGTAAAGCTAAACCCTCCATCACCTTGGAAGAAAGCAGACGTCGACGTAAATTGTATAAGACCGTTGGTCGCATCCGTCACGGTTGCTGTACCGTTAGTTACAGAACCGGTTACCGCTAAAGCAGGAACTTCACCTTCTCTTATATCGCCAAATACTGATCGACACGCGACGCTATCAGGCGACAAGCCTGCACACAAACTTTCAAAAATATTAACGCTCACCGATGCACCTTCGTTCACCGCAGGGGAGGGGACTCCACTCGCCAATGGCGTGTTGTCGTTAACACTGATCGAACGTCGAACGGTCGGAGACACTAGCGCATCAGTGGTATTAATCGCAATAAACGTAATTTCGGAATTCGTTCCGGGGTCTTCAGCGCTGTACTCGTATTTATCCGCATCGCTGACAAAACTGCCATTTAAATTCCATTCGTAGGTATTCGTAAAACGGCTATCGTTTGCATCAAATAATATACTGCCATCAAAATCCACGGAGACATCCGAGGATAACTCGGCATTTGCCGATGGGCTGACATTCGCAACGGGATAGCCCGGTAAGCTGCCAATGGCCACATCATTATTTGGATTATTGTCTAAGTTAAGGTGATTTCGTAGGGTCTCAGCAGGGGAGGTATAACCATAAAAACTTACCCAGAAACGATCCATGGTCAATCGTGAGAGCGGCATTGCTCCTTGTTCAAACACATATGATACCAATCGATCGTTGTTTACAAACTCACGGTAAGAGTCGAAATTTTTGGTTGGACTGGCTACTTGGGCATGGCAAATGCGGCAGTTCCGAACAAACACATCATGATATAGCTCCTCTTGGCCTTCCCAGCCTGACTGAACATAACGACCATCAAACGGGTTATTCGGTAGGGTAGAAACTGCAGATTTGAGTTCAAGTAACTCTGTTATACCCAGAGGGGTTTCTTCACTGCCGAAATTCAATGGCTCTATTGTTGCTTTATTTCCATACCAACCTTGAACCATTTTAATCGGGATTTCGAAGCGCTTAAGGTTGTTAATGTCGTGGGTAAAGGTATCCAGAATTATTTGGTTTTGCTGTCTGAATTCGTCTTGCTGCGCTTGTCGACTAAAGTTGGCTGTAATTTCAGGTGCTATTTCGCTTGGGTCATAAATAGGATCAATGAAATCGTCGTTAACACTTTCTGTAAACAAAAATGCATCTAAGTCCCAAGGTATAAAGCTGGAATTCAAATCCGCAGCTGTTGCATCGATGTCCGCTAAATTCATGGCATTGAACTGGTCGGAATTGGTATCGCCATAATGGCAGGCCACACATACCCCTGGCAATATACGTTCTCCACGCCCGTCAAAGTTCATACTGTTAGTTCGTATGTACTCACCTGTAGTTTCATCAGGAACGAAGGAGAAAAACTTAACGATTTTTTTACCGGTAGCATCATCCGTAAAGGTACCATCGCCACAATTACCTGTGGGTGCAGCACTGTATTCCATGGCAACAACAGCAAATTCATTTCGACCCGAAAATATATTTTCCAGAGAGGGGTAGTTGGTCACATAGGTATAGACATTATTATTTGCATCGCGTCGTACATACATATCACGACCAAAATTAAGATCGTAGTTATTGACGTATGAGGTGTGTACTACCGATTCTGGGTAATCGTTGAAGCCTGTATATTCGATCCATTCAGCTAAAGTATCTGAATAACCTGCTGGATCAATACAATCATAATAGTTATTCGCCGTGCGCCGAGATTCGACTAACAAGTTTTGTCTTAACCATTCATCGGTAAACTGTAAGGTGTTGGATTCGCGCGTGAGTCCGGTTTCACTGAGCAATTCAAAACTGGTTTCGCTTTCGGCAGCCAAATACATTTGTATGTTGCCGCTACCCTGAGGGGTCAATTGTAGGTCGATGGTCAAAAAAGCGGTTTCTACATTTTCTAACTCTAAACGAGATGAACGCGCATCCCCCTGAAAATTGAGGTTAATGTCATCTGTATCCAATAAGGGAATTTCTATTTTGTAGTAGGTGTTATGCTGGTCCGTTAACGCTGGCGCTACACCTTGAACCACTTCACCGGTATAGGTCTCGGTCTCTAACGCGAGTGTGTGACTGATACCTAAGCGGTCTGTCCACTCAGCTGTCGTACTGTATTCTAGGGAAAAGGGGATGTCTGTTGATACAGTTTCACCCGCGGGTGCCGCTACGATAAGTACAAAGCGCTCATCAACACGTGGGTTTAATAGAAATTGATCTGCGTCGTAAGCAGGCTTTACTAATACAGATACGGTATCGGTTGCTGTAACTCCGTCAGCATCGGTAACTTGCAATTCAAAATCCAGCTGCACCCCATCTTCATTGCTCAGCGGTACTTTAGGCGCTGTAAACGCGACTGAATTACTGGTTCGTTCATATAGAGCAAGGTCGTAACCTGTTGTGTCCACTTGCGTCCATGAAAAGCTCAGCAAAGGATCGTCTATACCGTCGCTGTTAAAACCCGAAAGTAATACTTCTTTACCTGAACGAACTTCAATGACGCCTTCCGTTTCGACGCCAGCACCAAAAACTTCCGCTTTTGCTTCCGGTGCGACATCGGATTGATTGCCAACGCCACTTCCGCCGCCACAATTAATGATTAATACGGAGGCGAAACCTATCACAACACTTTTAACGAATGCTTTGATCATTGCAGAAAAACCCTAGAGTTCATTTTGAACCCATAAACTGAATCTAAAAATATGAAGTTTGGAAGTAAGCTGTTCTTTAGAAGGTGTAACGCAGCCCCAAAGAATAGAAATCAATATTGAAGCCTTCTAGCCCCTGTAGTGTCCGGTAATTCACAAAACCTTGAATGTCACCACCAACAGAACCACCGTATTCTGTTTGTCGACCACCACGAATCACGGAAGAAAGACCTACGGTATACACGCGGTATGAACTGTCTAGCTCTTCAGTAGGAATATTAAACGCCGACTCTCCACTACTGTCTTGTGCATAATACGCTTGAACCACGCGCGGCGCATCGTCTGTCTGATTAACAAATTCCACTGTAAGATAGGGAATGAAAACACCGAAGGAGGGTGTAAAGACGTACTGAAGTTTTGTGCCGATCGTATATTCTGTTGAGCTGATGTTTTGGCTTTCCACAACCAAATCAAAGGCATCATCATTGATATCATCTTCAACAAATTCATCCACACTGATGTCGCTGTATTTAATATTGATAAAGGGTTCTAGACTGGTTTTCTTCCATTGAAAGGTATATCCGGTTTCAATAAAGAGGGATTTCATATCGGCATCTGTACTACTCACGGCAACGGTATCAGCACTAGCAAAGTCTGGGTTAAACGATGGGTAGCGAATGGCTCGCTCAGTATCAAAGGTCATTTGTTGCCAACCTAGAGATGAACTCACAAACCAGGCATCTTTTTGGTACATCAAAAATGGCATGATACTGAAGCCATCTGATTCCATTGAGCCTTCAACAATACTTACGCTGCTGTTGAAGTCGACTTCCTGATCGGACCAACCTAAAACGGCTCCGACAATCCAGCGGTCGTTTAAGCGGTAATCCAAACCCATGGTAATTTGAGAATTTTTAAAATCAAAAGCATCTTCTAGGTCTGTTGCTTCTCTATCACCATCGCCGAAGTCGTAGTTGAGAAACCCACCCCATCGACCATAGCCATCACCACTGGCACCATTGCCAAGTATCGCGTTGTTACTCGCATAGTCGCCATTACTCTTATCTGAATATCCGGCAATACCGATGACATTAAAACCGGAAGCACCTGCACGAAGGGCTGTTAAACGAGTTGCGACGCTAGAAACTTGGCCACCCACAAACTCACTGGACATACTGCCTTGTGCTGCGTATTCCTCACCTGCCGTCCATCGCAGGGCGAACCCTAAACCTTCGATATCGGCTCCCAGACTGAAGATGGTTGCACCGTCCCCGGTAATTTCATTTGCAGAGTGAATGATTTCTCTTACATTGGAGAATAGGGTGTAGGTTTGACCGGTACACGTTCCGCCATTAGCCCCAGGATCAAACAGTAAGTTATCTGCACAACCTTCATTCGCGATTAAACGATTGTAAGTAAGCAGTGCAGCAGCCGCTGCCTGCGTTTCCAGTTCATTAAATCGGTTATCATCAATCAATTGTTGCAAGTCTGCCTGAGCTGTTTCAGCTAAAACAAACAGGCCCGAAAGACATGCCCCACGCATTAGTATTATTTTACATCCCGCGAATAACATTCACTATTCCCCCAATTTTCTAGCGGCTAACAAGGTTCTACTGGCAAGCTTATATTTTATGAAGCTTGACTCACGAAGAAGAAGTCCCCAACCTCATGACCCGCGCCTTTAATCGCTTTAAGTTCTGGTGTTTGTGGCAGGCCAGAATCTTTTGTTCGTTCGGTAACGATATTTCTAATCTTTAAAAACAGTTCCGGCCCGGTAACTACACCTTTGCTTTTTTCAAGCACATCGATAAACGCCCTTGCAAATACCGAATGGCCACGACCGTAGTTATCCAGTACTGGCGCATCTCCGCCAGAGGAAATGAGCAAACGTGATCTTTTCGGCAGTTTATAACGAATGTAGTCAACACTGTAGTCCGCATCATCACCCATAAAGAGGTAACCCGGCGCATCGGATAGTAAACCCGCATAACAAGAATCTGCAACAACCATTATCCGCTTGGCTTTTAAACGCGCTAAGTGCCGCGTCACAAACTCATTCGATACCCAGAATGTATCGTCTGGCGGAGCTGCAGCATTTACCGGTAACCAATAACCCGCTTCATAATCACCCGTGCTGATACGACTGCCGTGACCCGCATAAAAAATAAGCAAGTTGTCGTCATCGGTCAATTTATCATTTAAGTCATTTATCGCCCGCATGATGCTCGCGTTGTCTGCATCCAACAAAACAGTCACATCAAACCCATATTTGTTCTCTAGTAAGGCTTTGGCACGCAATGAGTCGGAATGAGGAGTTGTTAAATCATCTATAAAATCATAATTTTGATTTCCAATGATTAAGGCATAGTACTTACCAAATTCGATATCTTTATAGGAGACTTTCTCCTTCAACGATGCCGTCTCCATTTTCATAACAGCCGGAGCTTCCGGCTGGCGATAGCGTGGCAATTCGTCAATTCCCGCAACGGTGACTTGGCGTTCTTTTTGTAAACGAGCGACCCATTGTTTCAACTGATTGAGCTCGTCTTGACGGGCTGCGCTTTCATTTGCCTTTTGTCCGGTTCTTATTTCTAATTCGGAGATCTGACGGGAGAGCAGTTTGATCTGAATGTTTTTCTCAGACAGGGCTTTGTTCAGTTTTTCCCGCAAGACTTCCTGCTGTTTGGCTGCTGCTGATGTGTACATCACGTTGTCTTCGGGTAAGCCCCAAGCTTTGCGATACCAGTTCAACGCTAACAGTTTGTTTTTCTCGACGCCTAAACCTTGCTCATACAAAGTGCCTAAATTGAACTGAGCTCGGGAATTACCTTGTTCTGCGGCTTTTGAATACCAAATTACCGCTGCTTCATAATTCGGTTCTCCACCCAGCCCACGTTCAAAGATCTGCCCAACATTGGTTTGCGCTTCAGCATCACCGGCTTCAGCAGAGGGCATCCATACATTGAGAGCTGTTTTATAATCTGCTCGATCGTATTCGACATATTCACCACCTTGAATCCGGCATTCTGCTGCTGTGACCTGAGCAGGGCGGCGGGGCGTCATATAGGAGGAATTACCCAAGCGCCGCATTTGGCCAGGAAGAAGGCAGTCCACCACTTGTAGGTCGGCAAGACTTTCACCGCTATAGTTTGCAGGTTTTGTCTGTTGGCTACCGCAACCGACGAGTACAAGAGCGCTTAGAAAGAATAAGCGTTTACCGGGAATTTTATTCATTCGTCATTTCCTGATTTTTAACTTTATGCTGCGTTGTTATTTGTATCGTCGAACACTGCGCTGCCGCAGTAGTACCAGCATGAAGAGCGCAAAAAATACGGGCAGGTTCATCGAACCTCCTCCACCACTGCTACCACTAGAAGACTGAGCAGTATCATTATCTGCGTTTGATGTTGCGCTCGTCGAAACACCAACACCGCCTGGGTCTTGTATGACGCCGTTGGCTTCGCCGTCAGCATCGTTGGCACCACCGTCTTCGATCAATAGCTCAACACAATCATCACCTGTCGTTAAACCTGCCGTAAAATCACTTGATCCAGGAGCGGGGCATAGACCTTTTTCAGAACTCGCCGAAGAGACCGTATTGTTCTCATCGACAACAAAATCTCGCCAGGTGCCGTCGATAAACTTACGATAGACAGCGTTGTCCGGAATAGCAATCTGCTGCGGGACAACAATGGCAATACTTTGGCCCACTTCGGTCAAACCGGAGACCACAAAATCAAACAAACCACCGTCGAAGACAAAATCGGTCTCTTCTGCAATGGGGCTACCTTCATCACCTAATGACTCTAGTTCATCCAAGTCTATCTCTCCCCCCGTCGCTCCAGCATGTATTGCCGTTTCACCCAACTGGATCGATAAGCCCGGTTCAGTTTCGATAAAAGTATCGTCTGGGCTGGTCTGTAGCACAAAAGCCACTTCCGCTTGATCTATAGAATCATCAATCCCGTTCGCATCAGCATCGGCAACAAATGTCTCTGTAATCTGAATAACTACTTTCTGCGTTACCATCGCGTCTCGACTATCTGTCACTTCAACCTGTAGTTTATAAATGCCAATAGACAAAGGCGACGGGTCAAATATAAAGCGGTTTTGCGTTGTGCCGACTTGTGAAACCAAGACGTTATCCGATCCACTCCAATCATAAGTAAATGATTCATCGATATTCGGATCTTCGACTTCTGTATCAATCACCACTAGACCATCAACTCGATTAACGATTAGCCCTGAAATGCCATCTTGCAAAACATCCAAACTGACAATCGGCGCTACATTCGCTTCGATAATATTTAATACGTGCGTTGGGCTCTTTCCGACCACAGCATTACGCGGATTGCTGAGGGTAATTTCGATGGTTTCTGTACCTTCGGTCACGTCATCAGCAAATACTGTGAATTCCAGCTCCCGCTCTAAGCTACTTAAACTCAAGGTTCCGCTTGAAAGTGAATGATCACTACTTTGTGCTGTACCGGATACAGTGTAGTCCACGGTCACAGGGTAACGAACCGGATCACCATTAAGCATTACCGTAACATTCACAAGCTGGCCTTCTTCTGCACTTTGACCAGTTGTAATATTTATTTGCGGAATCACATCAACGTTCTGCGATGCCGTGCCATTGTTACCCAAGCTATCAACTGCATACCAAACGATGGTGTGTCGACCTGGTCTAAAGCCGCCACTCGCTCTGCTGGGCGTTACGGTTAAAGGACCATTGAGTGAGTCGGTTGCCAAGGCTTGCCCAATATCCACATAAGTTTCGAAGCCTGTTGATAGGACATATAAATTTAACGGTGCAGTCACGGTTGGTGGGCTATCGTCACTATTGGGATCACCACCATTTACAAATTCGTCTTGGTTACTCACACCATCACCATCTGAATCTTCTGCTGCATCTGTGGGGTCGAGTGGGTCTAAGCCATTAGCCGTTTCAAATTCATCAGAGATGCTGTCGTTGTCATCGTCGTCATCACACAGATCTCCTAGCCCATCATTGTCATTATCGCTTTGGTCTGCGTTGGCAATGCTGCGGCAATTATCCCCATCGTTACTCACGCCATCACCATCGACATCGAAGTTGACCGTTACGGTAAAAGCTTCGGTTGCCGGCACAACACCATCTTCGCCGCCATCACTCACATTCACGGTAACGGTGGATACGGCAGGGCTGTTTTCATTAGTTAACCAGGTGATTAAGCCTAAGCGTGAAACACTCATTCCAGTAGGGGCATTACTAAGAGCAAAGACGATATCACTGCCGTTGTTTACATCATCCGAATCGCTGATAACAACTTGGTAACTGTATTCTTCGTCTTCATTTACATCAGTGGATGCTGTTGATGTAATGCTTGGCGCATCGTTGACCCTTGTTACTGCAATGGTAATTGACTCCGTTGCTGCAGGAGCACTGTCTTCTCCACCATCCGTCGCAACTAACGTCACTTCACCTGAAGTGGTCACACCTTCTAAAGGCGTCCAAGTAATAAGGCCTGTATTGGAAACGAGCATTCCCTGTGCTCGATTAAGGAGATCGAAACGCAATGCGCCGCTTCCATCATTGGGATCATCGATATCGTCAATAACAACTTGATAGGCGTAAGCCACATCTTCCGTTGCAAGCGTTCCGGCCAATGATGTAATTACGGGAGCTGTGTTGAACTCAATTACGATTATGCTGAAGATTTCCAGTGCAGGTGCTGCAGCATCTTCACCTCCATCCGCTACGGTCAATGTGATTTCACCGGATGTTCGCGTGCCTTCTGGTGGAGTCCATTCAATTAAACCCGTACCGCTCACCGTCATTCCTGAAGGTGCAGCATTTAGGTTGTAGGTGATTTCGCCTGAACCATCGTTTGCATCGTCTGGGTCAGTGATATTCACCTGATACGAGTATAAGTTGAGCTCGATTACTGCTGTTGGAGCCGTCGTGGTAATAAGCGGGGCGTCGTTAACAACTGTGACCGATACGGCAAAGTCTTCCGTTGCTGCAGCTGCAGCATCTTCACCACCATCCGCTACTGTTACTGTAATAATGCCTGACTCTGTAATACCTTCGAGAGGCGTCCACGTAATTTCACCCGTGGTGCTAACGCTCATTCCGGACGGTGCATTCGTTAAAGTGAAACTTAGATCAGCGCCATTGTTGGGATCATCAACATCATTTGCTGCAAGCTGATAACTGTATTCCACATCTTCAGTAGCGGCGGTAGGCGCGACAGAATCTATCGAGGGAGCACTGTTAAAGATACCCACATTTATGGTGATTACTTGTGTCGCAGAAGGTGCAGTATCTTCCCCACCATCACTTGCTGTTAAGGTAAATGCGCCGGAGGTTGTCGTGCCTTCTGGGGGTATCCAATTGATTAAACCTGTAACCGAGACCGTCATATCACTTGGAGCGTCGGTCAAATTAAAGGTGATATCTGTACCGTTATTAGCATCATCTGGATCGACTATAACCGCTTGGTAAGTATATTCATTCGCTTCTAGTGCCGAAGTTGACGGCGTTGACGAAATTGTTGGTCCATCATTCACAGCAGTTACTGCCAGTGTGAACACTTCTGAATCTGGAGAGCCGCCATCTTCTAAGCCGTCCTGTACAGTCAATGTAACCTCACCCGAGGTGGTTACACCTTCGGTTGGGGTCCAGGTCACTTCACCTGTACTTGAAACCTCCATTCCTGAGGGTTCATTGGATAGTATCCAGCTTAGGTTTGTCCCATCGTTAGCGTCATCAACATCGGTTACTTCTGGCGTATACGTGTATTCAATATCTTCGGTGGCGGTAGTTGTTGCCGTTGACGTAATTGTTGGCGAATCATTAACAACGGTAACCGAGACAGTGAATATTTCACTGGATGCTGCAGCACCATCTTCACCACCATCTTCGACTGTTAGCGTGACTGCATTCGACGTTATCACGCCGTTTTCAGGTGTCCAAGTTACTTCGCCTGTTGACGATACAACCATGCCGGTCGGTTCGTCGGCTAATGTCCACCTAAGATCTATACCGTCATTAATATCGTCATCATCAACTACAGTTGGCGAATAGATATATTCAATGTCTTCCGTTGCCGTTGGCCCTGCTGTTGTCGTTATCACTGGTGCGTCATTAACACGAGTTACAAGAATGGTAAAAACTTCTGAATCAGAGATAGAGCCGTCTTCTCCACCATCTGAAACAGTTACAGTTACCTCATGAGAAGTCGTAACGCCTTCAGTTGCTGTCCAACTTAATTCGCCTGTGCTCGAAACGGACATGCCAGTAGGTGCATTCGATAATTCGTAAGTTAGATCCGTGCCATTATTTGCATCATCATCATCTACAACATCTATTTGATATTGATATTCAACGTCTTCCGTTGCCGTTTCTAATGCGGTAGATGTGATTGAAGGCGAAGTATTAAACGCTACAACAAATACGGTAAAAACCTCTGTATCTGCTACCGCACCATCTTCTTGTCCGTCTACGACTGTTAACGTTACAGGCCCGGACGATTCAACTCCATTGCCTGGCGTCCAGGTAACTTCACCAGTTGCTGAAACAACCATGCCACTGGGTTCCCCACTTAATGCCCAAGAAAGGTTGATACCATCATTAAGGTCATCAACATCTGTTACTTCAGCGTCATATGTGTACTCAACTGATTCAACGATGCTAGTCGACGCCGTTGACATTATCGTGGGCGCATCATTAACCGGGGTGACACTTATGGAAAAGTCCTCCGTGTCAGGACTTACACCGTCTTCCTCACCATCACGAAGCGTTAGAGTGACCGTTCCGGAATCACTCACGCCGTTACTCGGCGTCCACGTCACAACTCCCGTAGACGAAACAACCATACCTGAAGGTGCATTTGATAGCTCCCAAGAAAGCGCTGTGCCGTTATTTGTATCATCAACATCATTCGCACTGGCTATATAGGAATATTCCACATCTTCTGTCGCTGTAGTACCCGCAGTTGATGTGATACTTGGTGCGTCATTAACAGCTGTGACACTAACCGTAAAATTTTCTGTGTCCGCAGAAGTTCCATTTTCAAGGCCATCTTGAACGGATATTGTCACGACACCGGAAGAGGAGACTCCATTAGCGGGAGTCCACGTAACCACTCCTGTTGTCGTTACTTCCATACCGCTAGGTTGATTGCTTAGGGACCAGGTTAGGTCTGTACCATTATTCGAATCATCAACATCGGTTACGCCAGCAGTGTAGGTATATTCCGTATCTTCTGTGGCTGAGGTACCCGCTGTTGTGTTAATTGAAGGGGCGTCGTTTACTGCGGTAACACTGACGGTAAAGACCTCTGTATCTCCAGAAGCTCCGTCTTCTCCACCATCTACGATGGTCAAAGTAACAGAGCCGGAAGAGCTTACGCCGTTGGCGGGGGTCCATGTCACAACCCCTCGGTTAGTCACGGACATACCACTTGGCTCATTTGAGAGCGTCCAAGTTAAGTCTGTTCCGTTATTACTATCATCTGAATCTGAGACACCAGGAGTGTAAGTATATTCTGTGTCCTCTGTTGCAGAGGTGCCTGCTGAATTTGTTATTGTGGGTGAAACATTACAATCATCTGTCGTAAAGGATTGTGAACTCGCATCGACTGTTGAATACGTTCCATTATTGATCGCCCTGGAGCGATAGTAATATTGCATTTCACAAGCAAGGTTAGAAACAGTGCTATTCGAAAAGCTCGTATACGTAGTGCCACCACCCGTTCCTGAAACAGATTGATTTGATGTGTTCGTAGGGCTAGTAAATGATAAATTATCATCATATTCAAAGTCTGCAGCGGTATCGATCCCGTTCTCATTGATCGATCCGTTAAATGTAACGCTGTACTTATCCACATTCGTTGCTGATGAAGTCGTGACTTGAGGCGTTGCGGTATTAGGCTCTTCAGCCGTATCCCAGGCATCTATTAGGTCCAATAAGTCTTGGCTTAACTTAGACCCACCATCCGGCATAAACCCAGCGTCAACTTCATCGAGGTTAATCCGAGTAACAATTGATGATATGTATGTTGCCGCTGTACTCTGGGAGGTCCAATAAGGCGTTGTCCCACCACCAGACGAATGGCAACCCGTACAGTCCTCAAAAACCTGCGCATAAACCCCTTCATCACCTTCCCAAGTAACAGTCGCCATTGCAGCACTGGGCAATGTTATGAGCAGACAGCTCAACCCCTTCAAAGCCTTACTTTTCATCGATTTTTTCATCATTTTGGAACAGTCTAAATTTATCAAAGTGAAGGTCTCGCATTGCAATAAGTATGCAAACCTACTTAAAGGCTCGCGGAAACAGGAGGTTCGGAACAGGAATGTGACTTAGGTCTCGTTATGGACGACAGTTAATCACATTTTTGACCATTCTAGAAAACTAAAATAGGTGATTTTTCGCTCCGGTTAACAATGGAACTTAGTATCTGTATCTAAACAGTCTTAAAAGCGTCGATTTGCTTTAAACGAAAGTATAAATGTCGAATTTTACGAAGGGGTAACTCAGTTTCATTTTTGACTGTAAATAATCACGGCATATTGGAAACGGCACTTTTATCGTCTATATGCTGTGAGCCTATCCACAAGCGGACTTATCTATAGCTTTTAAGAGGATGTCGTAAAGCCTTCAGACTCACAAGACTTCCTTTATGCTCAATTCTAACTGCCCAATCCCTCTAAACCAAAATAGTTCGTAAAACAACGATCTTAGAGGTAGGCAAGAGACGAAAGCCTCTCTGAAGAGGAGGGAAAATAACAATCTATGAAGCAGTAATAGAGCGGTCAACCAACCATCTTAATTGTCGCGGGCCGGACAAGTTAATTGACGCATGACTGTCAGGGAATGAACGCTTACTCAACAGGGTAAGCGTTCATTCCCTGGCGT
>JAWSUY010000054.1:0-23195 GCA_033852175.1 Agarilytica sp. | reverse complement strand
CCTCCACCAAAAATTAAAGGTCAACTCTTCGGAGTTGGCCTTTTTTGTTGGTAAACCCTTACAGTATGGGCCTTACGTGGCAAGGGATTCACGTATTGACTGCTTTTTGATCCCGGACGTGTAAAGCGTAAATACTATCTCTGGGGCCATATTCTCTCCCCCTCTCGTTAACGGACTTCTCCCAGTCCGTTAACACGCCAACAAAAAACCCCATTAAAATCAAAGACTTACTGGCGGACTAGAGAGAGCGGTTTTTTAGCTATATTGGTAGGCTGAGGGGAGCAAACGTTCAAGGGATAGTCAAAGAAGACAGAGAACAAGCTAACAATCTATTTTTTAACCAATATTTTTGTGGTTTTGCAGATCAAAAAACGTACTTAGACAAGAGAGAGTGTTTTGATGCTTTTTATTGGTAGCGAAGGGGAGTTCAACGGATTTCGGTGGGTTGACAACGTCAAAAATTGATGAAGGTATTGAGCCTGCCAACATTTTCTTTCTATATCAGTCAAATTGTACGACAAATAAACTGGCCCATCGTACGATCTCAAAGTGGCGCTCTACACACAGATCACTGATTAAGTTTCATCTGACCCCAGTTATTCTAGGCAAATTGCTTGTTTATGTGAAACCGTCATAGTGCCTTCAATCAAGCAACCGATATAATTACGCACTTAATAAAGAACCAATAGATTCATAAAGTTAGGGAACAACCCATGTCACAGACGGCACCAAAGCCATTTAACGTACTCGAAAAAGCCAAATTTGAAAGCCTTTCCGATAAAGATAACAAGACATTTAACCGTGTCGAAAAAAGAATGGCTCGCATGAACCAAACGCGCTTAGCGGGGAAATTGGCCGCGTTTCGGCGAAAAGGTGCGGACATGACGTTTTTTGAACTGCTTCATGAAAAGCACTCATCAACCACGCTAGGCAAACATTTGCGCGTGAGCGGAATTTCAAGGCCAGGAGCCAAATGGGAAGCACATCATTTAATATCAGGTAAGCATTCCGAAGCGGCGGCCGCACGTTTAATATTAGCCGATGAAGAAATCAAAATTAGAATTGATGATCCCGACAATGGCGCATGGATGCCGAAAACAAAGAAAGACGCCCGTCCAACGCTTTATCCCAACGCCATCGGCCACAATAGAATTCACCGCCAGCTTTATTATCGTTGGATCGAAAACGCTATCTCAATAATGGATAATGATTCACAAATTCGTGCGTTCCTAAATACAGTTAGAACTCAGCTCTTACACGGCAACATAAAAGACGAAATGAAGCTACAAGAAGAGATCGACGAAGCAGAATATAGCGACTGGCTAAAAAAGAACCGCAAACTATGATATTTAAAATCGATAATGACTACACGAGCACTTACTCGCTTTTACCCGATATCACGGATCTTGCGACCAAAATGCCGCACTATAGTCAGCGATACCGTGCCAAACCAAGGCTAGACAATTGGGTAGCACCAAAAGCCTCGTTTTTTGCCAGTGAAAACTATGACGGCCAAGACGAGCAAATACCCGACATCACCACTTGGGCGCTGGGCAACCTAGTACTAAGCCCTAAAGCCTATCAAGTATTGAAAGACGCCCTAGCGACATCGGGTGAATTTTTACCGTTGATCATCGGCGACGATACTTACTACATGCTTAACACCCTTTTTGTGATTCCTGAAGAAGGTATAAATCGAAGCCAAGAACTCGAAGTGGTCGATTCGGGGGTTCACATGGGGCAAAAGAATGTGCTGTTTAACGAAACCATCCTAGAAGGTCGTTGCGTATTTAAAACCCCCACAGACAAACTGAGTTACAGCTATGCCACCGAGGCATTTAAGCGTATGTATACAGAAAACCACTTGACCGGCTTAACGTTTGAAAAACTCGGTGTTAAATAACAGACTCGAGCTAAAACAACAGATCATATTGTTCGCTGCCGCCTCACTCAAATTCTGAGGTGGCAGGAGCAAGCTCCCTCATCCTTTCAATATCTGGTGTAACTTCTTTCTTTTCAAATTGCCGAGCTTCAAATACTGATTTGGAGCGTTTCCAAATAACCTGTCTATGGCGAATTCCTAACTTAAGCTAAATTAGGAAGTTCGAACATTCCACGACAATATTTTTTCCAGCTAAAACCTAACAGGTTAATCTGTTTGAATCGTCTTTCGATGGGTGTGTTTCCTCCACGTGAGGTATGCACTCTATTTTGATTGTAATAGTCCTGAAAAAGACCAAGTTTCTTCTTTAGGTCGGACGAATTCCAGAAAAATGTGTGGTCCTGACATTCACGACGAACGGTTCCAATCTGGCATTCGAAAAAAGGATGTGATGTGGGCGTATAGGGAATGCTTTTGATCTCTTTGATGTCCAGTATTCGAAGGTTAGCTTTCCATCGATGAAATGGAAGCAGTGGGTCGTTATCGCTACTAATTCTTTTTGGATGTTCTTGATTCGAGATAATGCTATTGAACATGCGGCATGTAACATGCCCCGTCAAGATCACCGTTGTGAACAGAAAAACCAATAATACGTCGAGTAAATTGGTGACCTCCAGGGATGGAGGAAATGCAGCAAGATTGCCGGGAGCAATCTTTGCCCATGACCAATAAAGCCCAATGGCTTTTTAGATTGATCGATTCGCAGCGGAAGAAGTCGATACTCCATAAGCTGTCTTTGGTATGGCCTAGCAGTGTTAGCCAGGAAGGACCGTTGTTTCCAGAGATTGGCTTATAGTGATTTTCTAGAACACGTCGGACGACACCCGGATCAATATCGATTCCAAAGGCAAGATTGATTTGTTGAGCAATTCGCGGGCAGCCAAAACGAGGGTTACGCTGCTTCATTTCGATGATGGCATTAATCAGTTCTTGTGATGGACCTTTTGAACGAGTAGGTGCCAGAAGAGAATTACGTGGTTTTTCATGGCGGCGCATCCTAAGGTCACTAACGATGCCCGTCCTGTTTAATTGTTTTTCTTAACAATGACCGTCTCGTTTTTTCCCAACAGAAATCCAAAGACGCGTCGATTCAACTCTGAATTTCATCTTCGTCTAAATTTTGCCGATAGTTTTTAACAAGCAATACTAAAAGTTGAGTTTCTTGAATTTTATAAATGACTCGATAATTACCTTGAACAACCTCACGAAATTCTTTTCTTTTGATTTCGGGAACCACACGTCCACTTTCGGGATATTTTACCAGACGCTCCACAGAGCCAAAGATCTTTTCGATCCACTGCTCTGCCGCACTGGGATTGTCTAGCGCTATATAAGAGGCAATATCTCGAGCTTGCTCCACCGCTACAGGGGACCAAGTAATTTTCAAGGTTTGATGCCCTTCATAACTATAGATTTAGCATCTTCATGCGATATACCACGGCCTTCATTGATCTGAGATTCAGCCTTGTAGATCTCTTCTAGCATCTCTAGACGAGCTTGCATGGCCTCAAATTCTCCCACATCAGCTAAAACAGCAACCCCTTTTCCATGCTGAGTAATGACTAAAGGTCTTTTAGTTTCAGTCACTTGCTGCACATATGAGCTAACTCCAGCCCTAAAATCGGACAGAGCACGAATATCTTCAAGAGGATTGATTCTTTGCATGAGAAAGGCCTTTTTGTACGTTATTACGTACAACCTATCACAACCCTACAAAATTGGCGAGCTTTCGAACAAGGAGGAGCAAGTAGGCTGATATAAGGGGCAGCTGGTATGCCTGTCCTGTGCGAATTACTCCACTGATCATTAACCGATCCTCAATAGCCCTCATTGACACGCAAGCACCCGCAATGGCCCGATAAAATAGTTTGAAATGAGTCCCCTTCCCTCCACCAAACCTAAAAAGTCCCCATCAACCTTATTAATGGGGCTTTTTTCAGGCCTGATGAAAGACAGATCTGGCAATACAGTCTTAAAGTTTTTCATAAGCACCCCAGGCTCTATCATCACGTATCGCGGTGCGATTTACGCATTTATTTGCTCCTGTCCAAAATTCGCTAATGAAATTAAACGAATGAAAATCGAAATGGAGAATATTCTTAAAAAAAGAGACGGTAGAATCTGCTCTAATCACCCTAGACTCCTACGTGCGGAAAAACTGGACAAACATCGAGATAGCGCGTGCTAAAAATCGAGCTTTATTGAATTCACCTCGCAGGACTGATGACCAATGCTCACCTTGAGCGAAGCCTTCATTCCCCTTTTTGGGTCAGGTTAAAAGCAATTCAGAGTATTACAACTTACACGACAGGAGTAACATATAACCCAAAAGGCTAAGCCACCTTACTCGTCAAAGAAGGATGATGGCAAACACGTCATCAATGAGCGCTACTCCGGGATCGCTGGCGTAAAGAATCTTAATAAATGCCTAGATCAAAAGTTGAACTCAGTGCTGAAGGCATTGAAAAACCAGATTTGGCAGATGGAAGCGGCTTGAGCAATCAGAGAAGCTTGAGCTGTCAGACAGTCACATGTTTGCTCACATGACTCCCGTAAATTTTAAACTTACTTTATACAAGGAAAATACAGCATGGTAAAAGTACACATATGGATGCCCAACGCACAGCATGTTGGCCACACTGCCATTACAATTGGCAACGTTTACGTCAGCTTCTGGCCAGAAACCGGGGCAGGTAAAAAAGATTTAAAAATTAAAACCAGCCAACCAGGCGCCTTTATGGCACGACTAGCAGACGACATAGAAAGTGAAGGAAGACGGCAACCAACAACGATAACAATTAATGGCTTAGACGAAAACAAAATACTCGACTACGTCACCAAAATTCAGGAAAGCGTACCTCGCTATCAGCTTGCCAAACACAACTGTTCTCACGTCGTTGCCCAATGCCTAAGTGAAGGCGCAGCAAGAAAACCCTCCTTTGTTCCCAATGCAGGCGCCTATGGCCGATTAGGCAAAGTTTTGGGCAGAGGTATTTGGACACCAGACCAAATCTTAAAATTTGCTAAAGAGTTAGCCTAATGAACGTTTTCTATCACGATAAATACAACTACCGCCTAGGTCTTTTGGCTCACCTACATCCGTTCGACGGATGTAAGTTCGAACGGGTAGCAAAAAAAATAGCGAATATTGACGGAGTAACGATGTCATCACCAACTGCACCCATCGAGCAGAAAGTGATAGACGATTTTGTTAACCCCCTTATCAAAAGGCACTTGAAAAGCAAGAAGCTGTTGTGTCGTGCTTTAGAAGTACCATCGATCCCCCTTGTGCCCTTCAGTTTTTTTGAAAAGAGAATTCTTTTATCCATGAAATGGGCGGTAGCGGGCACGCTTGCGGCCAGCAGAAAGGCGCTAGAGGGCGTTAATTGTTGGAACCTTTCTGGAGGTTATCACCACGCCAGCCCGGAAAGCATTGAAGGGTTTTGTATTTATAATGATATTGGTATTACCTATCAAACGCTGCTTAAATCGGGAGAGTTGAAAGCGGAAGACAAGATTCTAATCATTGATAGTGATGCTCACCACGGTAACGGAAACGCCATTACCTTTGAAACGAATAACAATGTGACGTTGCTAGATGCATATAACAAAGACATCTACCCAACCTCCCCCTCTAGCCGCAATAGGATCAATATTCCCGTCCCTCTAGCAAGCGGTGTTTCTGGCACAGAGTATTTAAGCCAGTACAAAACCGCCCTGAATTCTATTTCAGAAGACTATCGCATAGCATTTGTCGTTGCTGGTACAGATGTTTTAAACGTCGATCCACTGGGAGGAATGAACCTCACCATAGAAGAGGTTGAAAAGAGAGAACGAGTCACCGCTGAAAGGTTAAAGGCGTTGAACATACCTTACGTTGTATTGGGGGGCGGAGGTTACTCAAAGGACAGCGCAGATGCCATTGTGGCGGGAATAAAAGGCTGTTTATCTCAAGATTAGCCCTGAAGCTTACCTAGGCCGTAGCAAAGGCCTACTCACATCTCAACCATCTCTAAAAACTTAACCATTTTGACATTTTAGGGATAAAACGACATTACAACAACTCGCGCAAACTAGGCCAAAATCCCCCCTCAACTTATTGGGAGCCCAAACTATAATGACGGTAAACAAAAAGGAATTCCTCATAGGTGAACAGACCGGATACAGTGACAGGCTTAAAAAGAACCGTAAATTATGATGTATAAAATCGAATACGACTTCGAGAATACCTATTTGCTTTTACTTGATGGTGATGAACTTTTCAACAAAATGCCCACCTATAGCCAGCGCTATCGCGCCAAACCAAGACTTGAAAACTGGGTAGCTCCAAAAGCATCATTCTTCGCCAGTGAAAACTACGAAGGTGATGGGGAGCAGATACCTGATATCACAACTTGGGCTCTGGGTAATATTGTACTCAGCCCTAAAGCTTACCAAGCATTTAAAGATCTTTTGGCCCCTTCCGGTGAGTTTTTACCTTTTATTATTAGTGATGACACCTACTATATGTTTAACACGCTATTTGTCATTCCCGAAGAAGGTGTAGACCGCTCGCAAGCGATAGAGGTTGTTAATACTGGCGTACACATGGGCCAAGACCGCGTGCTCTTCCGTGAACCAGCTTTGGCGGGTAAGCATTTTTTTAAAACTCCCACTAATAAATTAACGTTTAGCTACGTCACAGAAAGCTTTAAGAATCTTTATGATGACAACCACCTTTCAGGCTTAACGTTTGAAAGAACCTATTTAAAATAGCAACCGCTCCCTATAACAACTAGCCACTTCGGCAAGATCATATTACTTTAACGTGATAGCCAAAAACTACGCTTATGACTCAACGGAAAACAAATATCGAATCAAAATGAGATTCATCTTCTACGACGTATTCGGATTAGATGATGATGACCTCAAGGAATTCGGAGCAAAGTCCGACGGAATTTTTTCATCGTCGGCTTCGGTCGGGATTACTGCATGGTGGCAGCTGCAACACCAACACGGTTTCGCCCCCCTAGTTACGAGAATTATCGTAAACAAACGTTATGAAGTACCAGCAATATGATGCACACTCGTAAAACGAACCTCCCCACCACAGCACTAACGGCATGCATCCTGGGAATTGTGGCCTGCCCATTTCTTTATATCGCAATTGGCGCGACATTTTCCTTCTCTATTGCGTTTAGTCTCATCATGCTTCCCCCCATGCTTATGGGTAACGGTTTTTTACTTTGGCGCTTTCTTTCTAAACCTCCAGGCCTAACGATGAAAATCCCGCTGCTTATAGGGGAAGGGCTCAGCTGGGTTTCTATTCTTCTATTCCTTTTCTTCATCTCAGATTTCACCTTGCAGACAGAGCGTGAGCGAATCGGATTTTTCCTCACCCTATACCTAGCGGCGTCAGTCGGCTGCTTTCCTCTAGCTTTGTTACGCGAAACATCTGTGGAACGTCGAATAGCAGGGTTGCCCCCGCTTACGACAATTGGACTGTTACTAGGAATATTATTGCCATCTGCGCTTCTAGTAATCCCATACCTGCTAAGTGCTCCTAGGTTCGTTTAAAACGTTAGCTAAAGTGGCGCTTAGGGCTCCTTTCGACAAACCAATCATACCTAAGCCTTCACGTATTGCATCAGTGTCAGTTTCTTGTTGTTGGGTGAAATAAATATCGAAGGTTATTTTTTCTAAAAATACAATGCCAAATACAGGTTTGGGGTACTCCTGAAAAACTGCTTATTGGAATATTGTGCGTCCATTGAATTACTCCCATTCCAACATTCCCCACGCTAGCATTGAAGAGACATATCATGTCTGCTTGCGGAAATTAAAAGACAAGTGATGATAAAAAATAAGAAATTACTTAGAAAAAACGATCCGTAAAAACGCGACCTGATGGGGGAATTCAGACCTTTAGAAAATGAGACCTACAACCATTACCGGCCATTACCAGACCTTACAATCAATAACAGCTTTCCTTACGCGCTGAGACCTACGCAACCAAAAAGGGAAGCAGACAACATTGCAAACTTGTTGCCCGCTCCCGATCGCACCACCTTACTTAATCCAGCACATGCATCAACTACACATGCACTACTTAAGAGGTAGCTTAGGCCTCAGCGTTATACAGTCCTTTGTCGCTTCGACAGTCAACTCCATATCCACAGGGAACCCTAACTGACTTAACCAAACCCCTTGCAGTTGAATCCAAGGCGCCGGGGAAGGCAGCTGGACTCGTCCGTCATGAGGTGTGTTGTCGCTGCTTTTTTGAAAATAGCCCCGATAAACTTTACACGTGAATGATTCCTTTATGCGTGCAGGGTTCTTCGGTTGCGTAAGCGCGGTCCCTGACCGCCACTTACCGAGGTTAATCACAATCAACTCCGTCATTAACTTCGGCCAACACATCGCCTTTGTCGTCGCTCGCGCTTCCGTTTTCGTTTCCGTTGTTGATTCCATTCGTGCTTCCATTGCAGTATCGACATGCGTTTCCGTTCTTGTTTCCGTTTTCACTTCCTTGTGCGTCCCCATTCCGGTCTTCCCCCTCCCGTTCCCTTTTGTCGTCGTTATCCGTATTACTTGCGTCTGTTTCATCCTTGAAATTGTCAAACGACAAAATTTCTTCGTCCTCTTCATCAGCGTTATCGTCTTCGCCCCAATATTTATAGCGCGATTTAGCCGGAACATTGATCTGCTCCACTTTCAAGTGCTTGTGCCTGACAACAACCCGGATGGAATCGCCAACCTTAAATCCAATCTTCCGCACCCACTCACCCTGCAAAAGTATGCTGGGTTCGTTCTGGTGTAAAATCATGGACAAAGCAACGCTACCGAACCCTTTCGGGGCAGCAATGAAGGTTTCATTAAGGGTAAGGTCGATAATTAGGGGAAAATTTTCTTGGGCCGAGCTGGACTCTAGCGTATGATCTACATCAGCCATTTTGGACTCCTTAAACAGTCTATTAGGGTTAGCAACCTCTAAGTGTTCTCGCACTTCAGGGGTTGTGATTTTTAAAACATTACGTTAATGCTAAAGCTTTTCTCCTCGGGTTTACGTTTCTATTTTTGACTTAATGTTGTTTCGCTTGAAAAGTTGTACATCAAGTTGCTTATCAATGGTGTTGTCACATGCAGTTATTGATAAAGCCGCTTACTTGTTCGGTGAAACAACAGCGCAATTCAACCTCAATCGTCCGACTAAATCAACAGACAATTATAAATTTTGAGTGATTACTGTGTTAATCAAAGGAAATTGGCGCGTGGCTCTTTTGATGGCGTTTAGGTCCTGTTTGGGCGTATCGTCTCATTCATTTTTTTGAATTATATTTTCCTGGCAAAATTGCTTTATGTGACCGGAAGGGAGTAATAATTTTCTTTATAAAGAAAGCATGATGGAGATTCAGTGGGGGAAGCGAGGCAATTTTTAATAGTATTGATGGGGTTGCAGGAACTCAATTCGCGATCGATTTTTATAGTGCCGCTGTTTTTAACAGTAATAATACAGCACGTTAATAGAGTCATTTCGTTAACGATCACCGTATAAAATATGGCGAATAAACTTCATATCCATACCCCAATATTCCGCCGGATGTGCATCTCCCGAAGATCGATCTTGATTTTCTTTAATAACTTTCATTAGTCGATCTGACTCTCTGCCTGCACTTTCTCACAAGCATATACCGAGTTCGACGATTCACAACCTCAAAACGAATTATGCAAATAAACCAGCTTCATACATCCGCACCCATACGCAATACGATAAAATTGACGTGCAAACGATTTAAATACCCCAGAAGCTGAAGCGAGAGGAATAATTATGGACATCAAACCAATTAAAACTGATGCCGACTATCGCACGGCATTAAAGGAAATAGAAAATCTGATGATGGCAAGGCTTGACACACCGGAAGGTGAAAGATTGGATGTGATGGTCTCGCTTATTCAGGCTTATGAAGCGAGCCACTTCCCAATGGAATTGCCAGACGCTGCTGAGGCCATAAGATTCGAGGTGGAACGTAAAGGTTAAACGCTAAGACTGGATAGCCTTCGCAAAAACAGCTGATCAAGCACCCCGTTCATGGATATGGCGTCCGTCACTTCCACCACTCACATAATCACGCCATCTGTAGGAAATATCTCACAACTATCATGGTAAATGTCGCCTAGAAAAGCACCGCATTGACTGCCAGAATTACATCGTTGCCATCAACTGCTGACCGCTGATCAGAAACTCTGTTTTCCGATGCCGACACTAAAACCAAGGGCTTGAGACATGAAAGACTGCATTATTGCCGTAAAAAACAGACATCACTATATTTCACTCCTCTGTCATCACGACGAGCTTTCCGATGTAGGCGGTGTGTTACGCGGTAAATACAGTTCGGCATCAGCGGCTAACGAGCTTATCGCTCTTGGTGACCTCAATACCCTCGATGAGCGTGACTGGGGATATATATGGAATGAGACTGTCCCTCTTTCTCACGATAATTTAAAATCCCTTGAAAAACACTGTGAGACTATCGGCGCAGAAAAGCTTCACGTTTATGAAGACAATGCCTGGGAAAGTTTAACGATAGATGAGCCGAAACAGTATCTTATATCAGCCTAGAAAGACTGATCATCTCAGCCTCCCCCTCCTAAGCTAAAGAGGAGAATCGTTTTCAGAAAAACTATTCATCCTCATGTGAGACAGAAACAGTGCAATCACCATCAGGGTCAACATTTACGTTAAAATCAATTGGCCGACAACAAACCTGACAATCCTCAATATAACTTTGCTGTGAAACTGAACGATCGATCAACACTTCTATCGTTTCCCCACAATATGGGCACTGTATTTTTCTTGCTTCAGTGTCATTAATCATATTATTTACAATAACCTCATTTCGTTTGTATTCACGCTTCTAGACCCGAAAAAACAAAACTGTAACACAGCCATCTGAGCTGTCTCGTCAAATATAGCTAATGGAATACTGAAGGCCGATACAAACATCATTCGCGTTAGAACCCATGTCCAGAAACCCACTTTAAGCTCCAATTAATGGCGCTCGTCCCTCCCCTTTACTCCGCAATACGCGTCATGATGCTTCCCTAACAGAGCAACATTCGGCTTCTTCAATAAAGGCTTTTAGATGAAACACACATTACTCGGTTTTGTTGTACTCACTTTTACTCCTTACATTGCCGCTTCGTGCGCAACACCAAACTGCATCGACTGTGCGACTATGGGTTGGAGCGACCGAGGCTTTTATATCACTAACTACAGCAATTCAGCTTCTAACAATTCACTTGCAAAATTAAGTAACGAAAATCCGTTTTTAGGCCAAGGGCTTAGCATCAAACATGTTGACCCGAAAGCCGAGGCGTCGAGCAATTTTGTGCAGCCACGTTGGTACCTGTCCGAGAATATAGCGTTGCCGCCATACTACTGGAGCGGCCCTCTAACCTATTACGGTCCCATTGGTGCATACGGGCCGTTAAGCTCTTACGGCCCGATTGGGGCTTCGGCTTGGGAGTCTTCAGATTGGACTGAGGTTTGGGAAGATGTTTATGGGACGTTTTTCTCAGAACTCGATTTCTTTGCTGACGCGGATGGATCTCTCAGCATTGACGGTCCTTTAGGGCCCGATGGACCGTATACAACCACAGCATACTGCGACACGTTACCAAGCATTAATGATTTCGGAAAACACTTACAGGCGGGCGGAATTTGGTCGGTGCTAGGGCCTGCCGGTCCTCTAGGCCCTATTGGCCCCCTCGGGCCATTAGGACCAAACGGTACCGCTGCACTACTGTATCCTCCTGATAGTAACGGCAATTTTATTGATCCTAAAACCACAAAGACTGTTAGCTCTATAAGCATTTACCAGACCGATGGAAAAACACTTTATCGGACTTACCCATTATATGAACTATACAACGCTGCCTATGCATTGGGCCGCGTCAATGATATGTCCTGGCTCGTGACTGCAGGTAGTATTAGCGGGAGTAATCAACAAGTCTGGCAAACGCAATCAGCCTTCGACCAAACGGTTTCTGTTGTTGCGATTATGAACCAAGCTTCAATATATAACTTGAAACATTTATCCATAGTAATAACCGATAAAAACACTGGGCTCATCATTACGGCAAATCAAGAAACAGCCGAATTAAACCCTTCGATTCAGTATGTAAATCAAATATTTTTCAGGGCCACCGAGGGGCATAGTTATTCTATCGCGGTATCTGCAACAGAGAAAAACAACAAAGAAACGATTAGTTATCGAATAATAGTGACAGGCTCAACCCTGTACTTAAATAAAACGGATATTAGCGGAGATCATCAAACAAACATATCATCGTCAAAATATCAGGCTATCGAACATAAGCCGCAATCGAAATGAAATGACAAATGGAGCCCAGTAAAACGAACAGATGCCACACGCCGTGTGCATGGCGGAGTTTTTTCATTTTATCGAGCACATAAAATATAATGCCGACGGTGTAAGCAATCCCCCCCATCGTTAACCACAGAACACCAGAGGGGGAAAAAGCGGCCTTCATTTCTGAATAATTAAACATGCATAGCCAGCCCATAATTAAGTAAATTGCGACCTGCAGCCACTTGATACGTCGAGGTAGTAATATATCCAACAACAACCCTAAAATCGCAAACACCCAAATCAATATGAGCATCATCAAGCCGCCGCCGTCCCATAGAGAAACAAGCATGTAAGGCGTGTAAGTACCCGCGATAAGTAGGTAAATGCAAACGTGGTCAAGCTTTTGAAATATTTTTTTGAGCTGAGGAGAATGGAGGCTGTGGTACAACGTCGACATTGAATAAAGTAAAATCAGTGTCGCGCCAAACACGCTAAAGCCCATAATTAGCAGAGGATTTCGCTCTTGAATACTGATCGTCAGTAATACGCCCAAACCAACAAATGACAGGACTGCGCCAATCAAATGGGTAATGCTATTGAATTTTTCACCGGAATACATTGTTGGTCCGCGAGATTAATTGGTTTTGAATATAGGCTAACAACTCTCAGCCCAATCTGACCCCATACCTTCAGAAGATACGAGGATGTCACGTCTATGACATTGATAAGCTAAGCATACAAAAAAGGGGAGTATAAGAACAAGAGCCGAGAAGGGAAAATATTAGATCAAAAAACCCTGGATAATGAAGCGATTACCGAATCAATGAACGGTCATATTACCAGCAGACTTAAACCCAAAGAGCGGAACATCACGTAAAACGTCCAGTAATACGGATTCAGAATCGCTGACAAACCCCTTGAACTCACGATCTAACTCTTCTCGAACCTGTTCTAGACTTTTATATATTGTCTCTTTGTTCATATTATTCATACCCATACCAACTCCGCGTTAAAGGCGTATAGCATCGCCTAGATCAAATATCCACTTATCTGTATACGTTGAAAATATGATACGGGCTCACGAACGCCAAAAATAGTCGCCAATGGCTGAATGTCTTGTGAGACATGGCTTACACGAGGTATAAGATAATGATATTACGGTACTAGAATAGGTGAAATAGTTTCCAGAAATAGCCCAATCAAGAGCTCAGTTGAATCACAAAGATAAGTCCATTAATGTCTTTATCACGCTCCTTTCGAATTATCGTACTTTCCCTGGCAATAACACTAAAATCACAACGCTCACATAATTCATCAATATACGATTCACGGTGTGAATATCGACCCGAAGGCTGTAAGAAATAAGGCGCATCGCTCGATAATTCTATTGAAAATACAAATACCGTCTCGGCAGAAAATAAATGCGACGCCTTAATTGCACTAAAGAGAGGATCAAAATTTCCAATATAGATCAGGACATCCGCAGCAACAAGCAAGGTGTACACTTCTGAACTTTGGGAGGAACGAACAAAATCGACAATATCACTCTTGATTAGCTGGCGGTAGGTCGCCGTTTCATCAGCCTTGTTGAGCATACGCTGAGACAAATCAATGCCATCTATATCACATGAAATTGGCGATAGAGCATTTCCCATTAAGCCCGTACCGCAACCTAAATCAAGTACAGTGTGGTGATCCAAAGGAATCGGAGGATCAAGGGACTGAAGCAAAGACATAATACGGTCTGGCGTATCATATTTTAGCTCATCGACTAAGAGCTTCTCAAAATTAACTGCGAAGTCATCAAATAATTTTTCAACGTATTCAGCCGGCGCTTTCTCTGTTTGTATTCCGCTAAGCGCATCCACCATATGCCGAACACTAAGATCAGATCCATTTAACTCAAGAACACGATTGAATGCCGATAAAGCGTCCTCACGCAGGCCCATTTTCATATAAGCCAAGCCTAAGTTTCGGCAAGCAGGAAGAAAGTTTTCATCTATCGAAATGGCTTTCTGAAAAGATAGTACGGCCTCTTCATTTCGATTTTTGTTCAATAAAATTGTAGCTAATTGATTATGGGCATCAGCTAACTGAGGATTCAATATAGCCGCTTGCTTAAAAGCCTCCATCGCACCATCAAACCGGCCCAAGTCATTTAGCAAACATCCAATATTGTAGCTTGCCATTGCCCCTTCTTGCGGCGAAGCAACGTTCTTTCCGGCGCAAACCATTGCATCCAAAGAATCCTCCAAACGTCCCAGGTCTTGATAAGCGAGTCCCAAATTCATATGAAAAAGGAAAGATGCCGGCTCCATCGATATAGCTTTGTTAAACTGCGTAACAGCATAACTTGGATGACCTTCATCCCTAACGATGCAACCCATTAGAAAGTAAACCTGAGCAAAGGCTGTAGATGTTTTTTGAGCACGAAGACACAGAGCCTTGGCTCCCCCGAGGTCACCTTTTTGGTAGAGTTTTATGGCTTTCTCAAATAACTTCGCCGACTTCGTCAAGGGCTATCCTGTGTCGTCAAAAAGGGAAGCACGAATTGTGCTCATGATCTACGGGTGAAATATACATAACCAACAACCCCCATCTTGAATTCTAAAACGAGAATACGACCCCTCAAAACCCTAGCACTTTGTAAGAAAGGTAAAATTAAAGTCGTTTAAGGCGAGACTAAATGCCGATAACCAAGCATAGCACTAGCTATCGAGAAAAGGGGGTTGAAGCAGTTGAATAACGGAAGCTGGGTCAAGCAAAGAATAGAGCAGAATATGGCCTTTAAAAATCACAAAGGCCCTGCAAATTAAACAGCGACCCGATCTGGCGAGTCGCTTCACTCAAAGTGATCACACGATCAAAACGAATCTCTTAAAGCATTCCCGCCTGCCCCAATAATATAGTGCTTTTTACCAGCTCCTTTGTGGATTTACTTTTTAGGTCAGCCTTCTGCTCAGAAAACAGCAGCAGCACCCGATCAATAATGATCTTCAACATACCAGGCTGTAAATCCTGAAACATATTAATACCATTTTCCTTCGCTACTTCATCGATAAACACATAAATACGGCCAAGAAATACGGTATCAAACTCCTCAAATGCTTCGCGAGAGCTAATACCCGGAAAACGTTCGGATTCCGTAAACGGCGAACGGCTGTTATACAGCAAAAAATCTGACAATTGATTCTGCTTAATGCCACGGCCAGAATGGGAACGAATTTGCTCCACCAAACCCTGAGTCAACATTCGGAACTTATTCAAATGTCGTGGGGGACGGTCATGGGAAAACAATAATTTTACACCAGCAGCGCTCATATCCGTAAAGCGAGCAAGGGCTGACAATTTGCCGTATTCGTGAATACCACTAAATGGTAATGCAGTTTCCAGGCGAGCCGCAAACCCCGGCAAGTGCTTGGGCGTTAATTCCATTGTTTCTTCAACGCTCTTCGTCGTCATTTGTCACCTGATCCTTTGAGTCTTTGTTACAGAACAAGCCAAGTAAAAACGTGAATAGCTTTGGCCCTCTACAAGATAGAAACCCAATCAACGATCACTCAATAGGCATTCTTAGCTGGCCATCAGGTCTCCCAACCTATCAACCAACGAATACTACCGGCCTATCTAGCAGCTCCCCTAAACTAAAACTCACCTACAAAGGTTGTATTAGCTAGCTGCAGACTTAAACTGAAGTTTTAACTCTTTATTATTAGTTTAATATTTATCCGCAGAGTTTAGTGCTTTAACACCCTTTAAACCACTTATTTATGATAACAATATCGAGTCATTTTCAGATACAAGCCGCTAATCTAGTGTAACCGCCCTCAACACACCTCTTAAAAAGCCATCTTGTTGCTATTCGCGCCATTTTTTGCGAATTCACTTTAAACTTATTTAAAACCTTTAACTATTACTTTAAAGTGCGAACCTTAAAGCGGGCACAATTAAATCTAGCCCCCATCTTTTAACCAGCCACAACACTGGAAGCCTCAACACAGAGAAACGTCTATGAGTAAGGAACGCAGTTCACAACAGATCTCTCACGTAACAACCGGATACGCACACACGATCAACCAAATCATAGACTGGGCAGAGCAATATGAACCCTGGACAAGCATTCGCATTGATGGTTTTGTGGAATCCCCCAAAACGATGTCTTACCTTGCCACGTCTCAAGCTTTCGGAATAAAGACATTTACCCCACTTAAAATCAGCTTAGAAAGCGGAAGAAAGCTCGAAGTGCTGCTGCAAGAACTGTATAACGACCTAGTCCCAGACGCACACACCAATCAGTGGAACAAAATGCGACTAATCTATGACAGACTCAGGGACCAACCTTTTATCTCGACTCAATGGGATGAAGACTATGAATGGCTGAATGGCGTCTCCGCCACTAGTGATGAATATCTCGCTCTTGATACGGAATCAGAACACAGCATATTGACGTGGAAAGGGCTTGCCAATAATAAACCTCGCCCATGGCTCAACGCACTGCCTGCGATTGAACCAGAAATACTGATGAAGAAATAGATCCTTACTACGACTGCTCTTCCATAGGAGAATACCGGATATAACGAGGCTGACTTCCAGCCTCTAACATTCCACTAATCGTCTGGAGGTTAATACGCATCTCCGCTTCAGTTGTCGATTGCTGCACTTTACTCCACAGCCATAATTCATAGTTTTTTGTATGCGATTCACGATGAGCGCTCGCGTGGGACTCTAGCCAATGGTGGGCTTTAAACGGCTTTTTCCTCTCCATCCAAGCCCCATTATCCCCGTCATTTATACCAACCCCAAGCAAGTGCATATGCACACGTGCCTTATTTGCATTTTCAGTCCATCCACGACCCGGCACCACATGATGCGCAGCATGTCGGGTTGAAGGTTGAGGACGCCCTTGCGCTCGCATATTCCGCTCAAGTCCTAAGGATGGATGATGCGCTTCTCCCTTCAAACGTTTTTGCCTTGCACGGGCTTCTTGAGCGGACTCACCCGGCTGAGCCCTGTTATTTTTTTGATAGCATTCCATGCGCGCACAGATAAAACCAAGCGTATTTACATGAGCCGCTTCTCTTTTTAAATGCGCAAAATCAGATTTTTTCTGCCAGAGCCTGGCATCTTTTTGTTCTGAGGTTTCGCCCTCAGGAATAGATTGCGAATGGTATTGATTAGCTTTAGTGCGAAATTCGGCTAGCCGCCGTTCGAATGGGTTTTCGTTTTCGTGGTAAAGGGGCGTTAACCGACGTCCGTTAGCGTATTCCATTTCGTAATCCTAGCGTGTTTACATATTAGCTGGAATGAATCCTATCAGGATGATTTCCCTACAGAAGTGAACCATGCCACATTCATGCATTAAGACGCCACCCTGACGGTTACTATCTCCTTGAGTCGTTAATCTTGTCACACTTTGCATCTAAACACACATTTAAGAATGAGTGATCTGCACTGTAGATTGTCACCGCAAGATAGCCACGTAAAAATTGGCTATAGCACGTCGAAGCCAATCATACAGGCATTAAAACTTCCCCTAATTAGGGCCTATCCAGAAATGACTCGCTGCGAGACTTACTGCTGGATTCGCACTAATTATCTACCCTACAGAAGTAGCAGGCACTTACACCATTCGCAGACTAAACAACAAATCAGAATAATTACATTTGTTAATGCACACCAATTCCGTCTGCTTCCCCACATATGAAAAACCACACTTTTCTAACACGCAGCACGAAGCTTTATTACCTTCGGTCACATGTGCGTGCAAAGACGTGACGCCACATATCTTCGCATATTCTACAATCGCCCGAAGGGATTCCGTGGCATAGCCCTTACCGTGATATTCCGGTAAAAATAGAAAGCCAACCTCAGCTTCATATTCTCGCTCTTCGCTCATTCGAAACCCATTAACCCCTACAAAATCACCGTTTGAGCGATCATAGACGGACAGACACAACCAGTGGGTTGATTCACGAGTCCAATCATCCAGACGTAATTCAAAAGCGGATCTGGCCCCCTCAACGGACGGTGCGTCAAAGCAATAACGAAAGACTTCAGGGCTTTGAAGTAGTCGTAAAAAATCCGACCAGTCCGAATGATCTAATTGACGCAGATCCAAACGAGCGGTTTTTAATTCATGAGACATATTTTACCTATCACGCTTGTGAGCTTGCCAACCTAATTTCGTATAGCGCCTTACAGCCTGAGCTAACTAAACAGGTTTTACAAAACCGATTTTACGTATGCCGATATCACCGCCAACGTTACAACACTCAACACCGTTGACAGCACAATGCCTGTTGCTATCGGCGCCTCGTACTTCTGATATTTTTGCGAAAACACGTACACACTGATACCAATCGGCATGGCTGCGGTTAGCAGCGCAGTAGAAGCCCATAATGGATCGACACTAAATACGTTAAAGACAAGAAACCAAACAAGTAACGGCAGCAATAACATTTTTAAAGCAACGATCACCAGTGCTGGCGATATGTTACCGCGCATTTTATATTTGTTCAGAGAAGCACCCAAAACAAACAGAGCCGCAGGAACTGCCGCTTCACTCAAAAGCGTAATCGAGTCATCTAAAGGCTTGATCAACGGTATGTTAAAAATATTAATCACACCACCAAGCATTAGACTACCGGTGATTGGACTCAGAGCGAGATCTTTTAATATTTTCAGGGTGCTCTGAAAAAATGACGATATCGAAAGAGAACCTCTTTCTGCGATAAAAACACCGACGACAAAGAGAGCAAGATTATGAACCGATATAATAATAAACAGGGGAAGAAGTGATCGCTCTCCCAGTACATATATACAAATAGGTATCCCAACAATCGTCGCATTTGAGTACGCAGCCCCCATGCCAAAAACACTTTGCTCATGACTTCCGCAGTTAAACAGTACCTTACTAAGAACAACCCCAACAAGGTAAACGAACAACACCGCTGAGTAATAGGAAAAAAGAAACTCCCACTCCATATTTTCGGGTATTTTGGCTTTCACGGTGCCAATGAATAATAGTGCCGGAATCAAGAAAGTAAAAACAAATTTTGATAACGCATCACATTCAATACGATTCAAAATATTCTTTCTAGCTGTCAAAAAACCAACCGCGGAAACCGCTAAGATGGGGAAAATAGTTGCTATAATTTCCATATACTGTGCTTACACCTCCCGAATTCTAAACTTTAGATTTGAATTTAACATTTCATTTTAATGATAGTTTTATATATGCCGACCAAAAATTAACCCGCGTTAATCTACACATTTAGCCTGAACCATTTTATTAGCATAAACGGATACGCCATTGTAGCTCGTTTCAAATTCTTCAACATCAAAGAATCCATACGCTCGATAAAACTTTTTTGCGGGAGCATTATTTTTAGCCACATATAAATTTGCAGACCTAACTATTTTGGACAGGAGAAATTCTAACAGGCTGCGCCCTATTCCCAATCCCCGCACATCTGGATGAACAAATAATGCACGAACCTCGGATTTAAAAAGAGCACCATAGGCCACAACACGGCTATCAACTTCATAAACGAAGATATCAGATTCCCTTAGCTCTGCTAAACGTCTTGCGTCTCGTTCTAAAGGAAGCAATTGAAAAGTTTGATTTTCAAAACGAAGCTCGTCCAACTTTGATCGAGCGTATATATCTTTGATTGCAGGAAAATCATTTTCCAAAAACTGACGAATACTCATAACTCAAAACTAATGCTCATTCAGAAATAGGGTTGTATAGACTAGGGCTACATAAGCTAGGCCAGCATAGACGGGCACAAAATAGCAGACGACTAGCACCCAACATTAATCAACTCATAGAATATTACAAACAAGAAAAAGTACAGCTAGGAACAACCGAGAGACGATCAGAGAGCAGAACAAAGAAAAGTCCGTATTACAAACCTAAGTTAATCAAAATCAACGCCAGTATTAAGCCAAAAATCGGTACGATTGTCGTAACACCAAATAAAGGCCAATACGCCGCTTTATGCGTTTCCTTACAGATTACACGAATCGTCGTTACGATATAGCCGCTGTGAGGCATAGAGTCTAACATTCCGGAAGATATAGCCGTAACACGATGGAGGTGCTCAGCATTAACACCCGCATCCAAGTAGTGCGGTGCGAGCTCAGGCAGAGCAATCGTTTGACCGCCCGAAGCGGAGCCTGTAATCCCCGCAACAATCGTTACTGAAATCGCAGCACTAATCAGCTCATTACCTTCCATGCTAGTAAGAGTGGCCACGATCAGATCAAAGGCTGGCGACATTTTTACTACAGCAGCAAAACCCACAACAGCGGAGGTATTGGCTATCGCCATCAATGCACCATAAGAGCCATCGTCAAGAATTTCGGATAGATGTTCTTTAATATACTGAAAATTAATCGCCGCCAAACACAAGCAACCGGCGAGTAACGATACCGTTAAGGCATTTTCACGTAGCTCACCATGAACCAAAAAAGCCGTCAACAAAACAATTAGCAGAGGAATTACCCCAGTAATAGCATGCGGCAACTTAGCAATTTGTTCAGGCGTTAAATCTACAGATTCATCTGCATTTGCTCCAAAACCTTCATTATTGAGTTGTGCTCGTTTAACCATACGACTGAGCCATAACGCCCCAACGACAGCCATAAAAATAGCAACGACCAAGCTCACCTCCCAAGCCGCATATGGAGTTGTATTAAGGTATTTAATCGGAATCCAGTTCTGAATTTCAGGAGACCCTGCCGATGTCATTGTGAAGGTCACAGAACCAAAGGCCAAAGCCGCAGGAATAAAACGGTGCGGAACATTCGCGTCACGAAAAAGACTGACAGCCATGGGATACACGGAAAAAGCCACCACAAATAAACTCACACCGCCGTACGTTAATACGGCACAAGCCGTCACAATCGCAAAGACTGCACGATCTTTTCCAACCCTCTCAACAATCCAGTGCGCTAAACTGTCTGCAGCCCCCGAACTGCCCATTAACTTGCCGAATAAGCTACCCAATAAAAACATGAGAAACCAATCACGAAAAAAAGTCGCGAAACCAGCCGAATAACCTCGAATAAAATTTTCAGTGCCACCATTAGAAAATACACTGATATCGCCAGTTAACGCCACCAGCAAAGCGCACAGCGGTGTTGTGAGAAATAGAGTAACGCCACGCAGGGAAAGATAAATGAGTATCATCAACCCACTAATCAAGCCGATTAAACTAAGCATATTATGTCCTGAATATTCATCTCATCACGTTCTTATCGTCAGCATTCACTCAATCACAACCCAAGCCTCATCAGACCAATCGCGAGCAACAACCCCAGCAGCGGAATGACGACAGTCAGAGCCGCCATACTTCCATACGCCGCTTTATGAGTCTCCTTACAAATCACACGAATCGTTGTGACCACATACCCGTTATGGGGCAAAGTATCCAATGCCCCTGAAGCAATCGCCGTTATTCTGTGTAAATTTTCCGGATCAACGCCGGCGTCTAAGTAGTGCGGCGCAAGTTCCGGTAAGGCAATGGTCTGGCCACCCGAAGCCGACCCCGTCAACCCTGCAACAGCGGTGATCGCTAACCCAGCTCCTAGCAAGGCGCTGCCCTCCATGTTCGTCATAATATCCACAACAGAGATAAATGCCGGAGATAGTTTTGCAACATAACCAAATCCTACCACTGCGGAAGTATTACCTATTGCCAGTAATGCGCTGTAAGTACCATCAGTCAACGTAGCTGAGGCATCTTTGAGGTAACGAAAATTAGTAACGCCAAGAATAAAACAACCTGAAAGCAAGGCAACGACCAAAGCATCCTCTTTAAGCTGTTCGTGGGTTAAGTAAGCCGTTCCCAGTACCACAATAAGCGGTAAAAAACCGGTAACTGGGTGGGGGAGATTTTTGATATCTTCAGCGCTTAAAACCGACGCCGACGAATCATCCCTGCCGTAGCCTTCAGAATTTTTGTCTGCCCTTTTAACCATATAACGCAACAGCAACATTCCGGAAACGCCCATAAATATAGCAACGATTAAGCTTACTTCCCATGCAGCAAAAGGTGTGGTCCCCAAATACTTAATTGGAATCCAGTTCTGAATTTCAGGAGAGCCCGCTGAGGTCATTGTGAAAGTGACGGAGCCAAAGCCAAGCGTCGCAGGAATCAAACGATGAGGAATATTCGCATCGCGAAACAAGCTCATCGCCATCGGGTACACAGAAAACGCAACAATAAATAAACTCACGCCACCATAAGTGAGTAAAACACAGGCCAAAACTACAGAAAAAACGGCATGTTTACGACCGAACTTTTTAACCACAAAATTCGCCAAACTATCAGCTGCGCCAGATCCTTCCATCAATTTCCCAAAAATACTGCCCAGCAAGAACATGAAAAACCATGACTCAAGAAATGAAGCAAAACCCGTCATATAGCCTCGAACAAAACTGTCCGATCCAACTGTAGCGAATACAGTAATGTCACCGCTGAGCGTCACAATTAACGCGCACACAGGCGCGCAGATAAACAAATTAACACCACGCATCGAGAGGTAAATCAACAGGCCCAAGCCACAGGTAAGGCCAATCATACTCAACATACGATAACCCGATTATTTATAAATTTTGACGACACAATTGTAATCCTAGTGCTGATCCAGCTAGGTTAAGGAGCACATCAAGGTAATGACGAATAACGCATGCATCTAAATATCCACCTACGCGCTATTCAGTATGGAGAGAACCTCAAATCTAAGCCCCAAATGGCTTTCCCCCACTATTGAGAATAGCCTCTTTTTATACAGATACAAATTAAGCAGACGCCTGTTTATATTAATGAGAAATGAGGGATGGGATTGAGACGGGGGACGGGGGACGGGGGTGATGTGGTCAAGCTTTTCCG
>JAWSUY010000003.1:159-225129 GCA_033852175.1 Agarilytica sp. | reverse complement strand
GCTTGACCACATCAGTGACGGGGGACGGGGGACGGGGGACGGGGGACGGGTGGCGGATGACGGATGACTAAAACGTTTAAACCCTAGAACTGAGCTAGACAAGCCCGAACCCCGCCGGTTTCCGGTCATCCGTTGCCCGTTGCCCGTTGCCCGTATCGGTTTCCCGTTGCCCGTATCGGTTTCCCGTTGCCCGCATCGGTTCCCCGTTCCCCGTTCCCCGTTTCCCGCCCCCCGTCTTACAAATAGTTTTCCGATTTTAAGTGGGCAATTATTTGATTGGCGGATTCTTCGGGCGTCTGTTCAGCATTTTTTACGTGGATCTCGGGGGTTTCTGGGGGTTCGTATCTCGAATCTATACCTGTGAAGTTTTTAATCTCGCCATTACGGGCTTTTTTGTATAGGCCTTTTGGGTCTCGGGTTTCACACACGTCTAGAGGCGTATCGACAAAGACTTCTATGAACTCATCGTTTTTAAGCATCTCCCTTGCGAGCTGGCGGTCTTTTTTGAAGGGAGAGATGAATGCTGACAGGGTTATGAGGCCGGCTTCTACGAATAGCTTACTTACCTCCCCTACTCGCCGGATATTTTCGACTCTGTCGTGTTCGCTAAAACCCAGGTCTTTACACAGGCCCAGGCGTACATTATCGCCATCGAGCAGGTAGGTTTTGATATTAAATTCTTCGACTAGACGATGTTCGAGCACATTCGCAACGGTGGATTTACCGGCCCCACTTAAGCCGGTAAACCAAATTAAACACGATTTGTGTCCGTGTTGTTTTTGTCTCGTCTGCTTGCTAACACTATGATTCTGCCATGTTAGGTTTGTCATAAAATTAAGCCCATTCGTTACGGCAATCGCCCCTACATCACTCTACAACCCTGGACCTGCAGTCTATCTCATCCATCAATACCTGCCCATATGAACTAGCCGCCCACGAAGTGTATGCTCCCCCATGATGTACAACTAGGGCACAACCAATGAATCTCTTGCCCCTCAAAACCACATTTAACGCATTCGTAGTAAGTGTCTACATTTAAAAGCTGATGCATTACAGGACGAAATCGATCCACATTCTGCTCCCCTGCCAGCGAATCAAGTGTTAAGCAGAGCTCTTTCGCAGAGTTCAACATACTATAGGCTGGCAGAAAGCAGCCAATGCGCTTCAACGCTGAAGTGACACTCTCAAAGTCACACGACAATTCAAACAGTAAGCGGAGTGCTCGAATATCTTTATGTTCTTCAAGGTGCTGATTAAGCACCTTCATAAACTCAATTTTTTTATCCTGATGAATGTAACAGTCGTACAGCGGAGCAACCATTTCTGAAGCCAGCTCAGCGCTCTGAGAAGGTATCGATCCCAAAGCCTCTATAGCAGCATCAATATCGCCACGTTTAAGGTCAAACTTTGCCCACAACAAACTCGCTCGCACACACTTAGCATCATACGACAATGCTGATTTTAGCCATTGAGCACATTCAGCTCCCCCTGGCTTATCAACGGCCGAAAGCGCCAGTTCACAACAGTAATGCGCCTGCGCTTTACGCCATTCATCAGGCTCTCTAGAGAATTTCCGTTCAGTAAGGCGGTCTGCGATATCAATGGCTTTTAGCCATTCACTCGTCGCTTGATAAATTTCGATTAAGCGCTTTAACGCATCCTCTCGCACATCGAGAGCAACTGAAGACTGATCGGCCAACTCGCGTAACAAACGCTCCGCTCTATCCAATAATCCAGAATGAAAATAATCCTGGGAAAGCTCTAGCTGAACAAGTTGGGTTTGAGATGACGAAAGCTGAGAACTGTTCAATAGGTTTTCGTGAACTTTAACAGCCCTGGACACTTCGCCTTTACGCCGCAGTAGACCCGCAAGCGACAAATGCACTTCCAGTGTATTGCTGTTCACTTCCATATCCGTAACGAAACGATCAATCGCCTCGTCTGCCTCATCCTTTAAAAGAAAGGTAAGTCCTTCGAAATATCGACGATCTAGACTTTGCGGTTTTAAAAAAAATTTTAAATTCCGCAGGCTTATCGCATACCGCCCAACGATAAAACCAAGAACCAGAGCAAGAGAAACCAACGCCACAACCAAAGCACTCGACTCCTGAGCTTAAGCTTTCAATTTGAGGTTGTCGGAATCACTGCCCTGCCGGTCATCAACTTGAGGGCCTCCGATACGATTTGCCCTGTCGGTATCTGTCTGCGAGCCAGCAGAATCCTGTCTACCGAACTCTTTTACCATTTTTTTTATCTGACGCCTGTGCGCGGACGCCCTCACAACAGCAGTCACACACAAAGGAAAAGCCCCTAACAAAAAGCCCGCCACAAACATTTCGGCCATAACCGTACCCAAGGCCTGACCATGAAACTCGAACCCAAAATAACTCGCTACAACCGGCGAACTGTTTTCACTCCAAACCCACATACCGACAACAAGGGTTAAGATAAACCACAACAGCAGCAGGATTAACGCAATTCGTCGGAATATTTTTTTAAGCATCGGGGATTTTCACATCGATTTCAGTCAGAACGGCACGCAATACCGCATCAATATCCATAGTCGTCGAATCCAATATCAAGGCATCATCCGCAGGCTTTAACGGTGCGCTGGCGCGGCTAGAATCTTGCTCATCCCGCGCCTGAATATCGGCTAAGATTTTTTCATAATCCGCCGAGACACCCGCGTCTTCTAACTGCTTAAGTCGTCGATTAGCGCGCTCTTCTGAACTCGCGGTTAAAAATATTTTTACTGGCGCATCAGGAAACACAACAGTTCCCATATCGCGGCCATCTGCAACCAGGCCAGGAGCTTTGCAGAAATCTCTCTGCCGCTGAAGCAAGGCTTCACGCACTTGAGGATACGCTGCCACTTTAGAGGCTGCCATGCCCGCCCTCTCGGTACGAATATCGGAGGAAACATCTTCGCCGTCTAACATTACCCGCGTGGAAGCTGATTCTGCAACAAACTGAATATCCAATTTTGCCGCTATGTCTGCCACCGCAGACTCATCATCTAAATCAATTGCAGCGTTCAGACTCGCCACAGCAGCTAAACGGTACAAAGCGCCGCTATCCAGCAAGCTGTATCCCGTTTTTTGAGCCACTAAGCGGCAGATTGTCCCTTTACCCGCCCCGCTAGGCCCATCAATGGTAACTACAGGAATCATGACTACACCTTATTCTGAACGATCGTTAACAATTTAATTCTGGCCGCTAGTTGCGGGCCATCAACTCTGACAACCCACTTTTGACTTCGAAGATTTAATTCCTACCGTTGAATTGATTTCGCTATATTCTGCAACACCGATTCAGGGTCTTCTGCCTGTGTGATTGGCCGCCCAATAACGAGGTAGTCGCTACCACTTTGTATTGCCTGTTCCGGCGTCATAATACGACGCTGGTCTCCACTATCACTGCCAACGGGTCTTATACCCGGTGTTACACATAAGAAAGCATCGCCACAAAGGGGCTTAAGCTGAGTTACTTCTTGTGCAGAACAAACAACACCATCTAACCCGCAATCTGCTGACAGTTTTGCTAGGCGAGCCACTTGCTCAGCCGGACTTACAGTAATGCCAATTCCGTTTAGGTCACCCCCATCCATACTGGTCAGCACTGTTACGGCTATTAACTTGGGGGCATTACCATGAGACTCTAGAGCCTGAACAGCGGCTTCCATCATTCGGCGGCCGCCAGAGGCGTGAATATTGACCATCCACACGCCCAAACTGGCAGCGGCAGAAACAGCCTTAGCTACTGTGTTGGGTATATCGTGAAACTTTAGATCGAGGAAGACCTCAAAACCCAACTTCTGTACACGCTCCACCAATTGAGGCCCAAACAGCGTAAACATTTCTTTTCCGATTTTGAGACGGCAAAGCTGGGGGCTAAGCTTTTGGACTAACTCTAAACACTTCTCTTGATCATGATAATCAAGAGCAACTATAACCTTGGGATCGACCAACGATCTATTCCTCAATGAACACAAAGACCAGAGTATTCTACACAAAAGCCCAGACCAAGGCCCAGGCTCACGCAGTATTATTCGAAGTAATTAGTGCCCATCCCGAAATAGGCCCTCGCCCACTATTGTTTTTGAAAAACTAATTTAAGGGTTCGCGCAACTACAACACTATGCGCTTACGATTCTTCTCAATGATTTTCGATCCAATGCCCTTCACTTCGGTAAGCTGTTCGATCGTTTTAAACTTTCCATTCGCATTCCTGTATTTCACAATCGCGATCGCTTTTTTCTCACCGATACCTGACAGTGTCGTTAAATCCGGTATTCCTGCGCGGTTGATATTGACGACTGATTCCACTTTTTTAGTGGTCGTCGATTGCGAAACAGCTTCCGATTGTTTTTTTGTCTGTTTTTCAGCCGCAAAAGTTACTGACGAGGCCGATATAAGAAGGGCTATAGCAAGCACAACAAATATCGAAAATAGGTTTTCTTGTACAAAATAACGGCTAGAGCTAACAGCAGAAGATACAGAAACACGAGAAAGCACTTTCATAATTCAATTCCTTTGATTTAAGAGTTTACGGCCTATCTTGGCCTCGAAGCGCATATTAGCGACATCGTTTTATGAGTAAAAGGCGACATCGGCGGCAAAGCGTGTGAGAAATGTCTTACACTTAAGGAATTGAGAACAATAATAAAAGTAACGTTAATACCAAGTTCAGCCAAACAACCCCGATACCCGGAGCATCTCTCGTTTCTGAGCGTCTCCTATTTAGACGTATCATCGAGTAGAGAGGCCGGGGGAATTAGGCTCCGAACTTCGTCTAAACGGTAAACCCTAAACAATAAACGTAAATACCTGACTTATGTATTCGAAGCTCCAAACATCAAAAAGCCAGTCCGCCGTACGCAACAAAATCGTTTCGGCAGCAGAAGCCGTCAATCTCATTCAAAATGGCGACACCTTAGGAACTGGCGGGTTTGTCGGGATAGGCTTCGCTGAAGAACTGGCTATAGCGCTTCGCGAGCGCTTTGATACAACCCAGCAGCCACGAGATTTAACACTTGTTTACGCCGCTGGCCAGGGGGATGGAAAAGACAAGGGGCTCAATCACATCGCGAGCGAGGGTCTGCTCAAACGCGTAATTGGCGGGCACTGGGCTCTCGTTCCCGGCCTGCAAAAGCTGGCCAACGAGAACTTAGTCGAAGCGTACAATTTACCTCAGGGCTCTATCGCCCACCTATTTCGAGATATTGGAGCAGGCAAACCTGGAACACTGTCAAAAGTAGGCCTGGGAACATTTGTTGACCCTCGAAACGGTGGAGGCAAGCTCAATGCCTCTACACAGGAAGATCTCGTCAAGCTCATTGAGATCGAAAACGAAGAGTATCTTTTTTACAAAGCCTTCCCCATTAACGTTGCCTTCATACGAGGTACCACTGCGGACGAATCCGGTAATATTACCTGTGAGAAAGAAGCACTCTATCTCGAATCTTTGGCCCTTGCCACCGCCGCACACAATTCCGGTGGGCTGGTCATTGTTCAAGTCGAACGCGTTGCCGAAAGCAATAGCTTAGACGCCCGCGATGTCAAAATACCCGGAATACTGGTCGACTGTGTTGTAGTGGCGAAACCAGAAAACCACTGGCAAACCTTTGCTGAACCCTACAATCCGGCCTTCGCCGGAGCGATAAGAGTTCCAATGGAAAACATAGAAGCCCTTCCGCTGAATTCACGAAAAATCATTGCCCGTCGCGCAGCCTTTGAACTGCGCCCCAACGCGGTGGTCAATCTGGGAATTGGAATGCCTGAAGGTATTGCCAACGTCGCTAACGAAGAACATATTCTGGATACCGTTACGCTAACCGCAGAACCTGGACTTATTGGCGGCTTGCCAGCCAGTGGGCTCAATTTTGGAGCCGGTACCAATATTGACGCGCTTATTGATCAACCGGCTCAGTTTGATTTTTATGATGGTGGCGGACTCGATATTGCTTTCTTAGGGCTTGCCCAAACAGCACAAAATGGTGACGTTAACGTATCACGCTTTGGCTCCCGCCTTGCTGGCGCTGGTGGTTTTATCAATATCAGCCAGAACGCGAAAAAAGTCGTCTTTATCGGTGCCTTTGCCGCAGGTAAATTCAAAATTGAAATTAGAAATGAGCAAATCGTCATTGGAGAAGGAAAACAGACAATTAAATTTGTCAAAGCAGTTGAGCAAGTCACTTTTAGTGGTGAACGCTCAGCACAGTTATCTCAGCCGGTTTTGTACATTACTGAGCGCTGTGTATTTCGCCTAACAACAGAAGGCTTAGTGCTGATCGAAATTGCCCCAGGTATAGACTTGGAAAAAGACATTTTTGCTCACATGGATTTCCGCCCCATCGTGTCCGACGATCTAAAATTGATGGACGCCCGAATATTCCGTGACAAAGTTATCGGGCTAGACTCAGAGCTCCTTCACGTCCCAATTATTCAACGAATAGACTTCGATCCAGAATCAAATGTGCTATTTATTAATTTTGAATCACTTTCGATCAATGTCCCGGAAGAAATAACGCGAATTAAAAATACCGTTGAAAGCTTTTTAGAACCCTTAAGTAAACGCGTGAATGTGATTGTCAATTACGATAACTTTACCATCCGACCTGACTTGGTCAGTTCCTACACTGAAACAGTGAAGGACTTAGTCGATAAATATTACGCCCAAGTGACCCGTTACAGTACTAGTGCATTTTTGAGGATGAAGTTTGGGGAAACGGGGGAAGGGTAAAATCGGGGGACGGGGAAAAAAGGGGGACGGGAAAATGACCGGGGACGGAAAAAGGATGACCGGGGGCGGGATTAGTGTGAATGCTGGAGGCTAAAAACGGAAGTCTGCGCTTACTGAGCCAGAAGTAAAAGCGTCGCTATCTGTATCTAGAAGTGTTTTGAATTCAAAATTTAAATTCATTCGCTCATCTAGCCATAGTCCGAATCCAATCCCATATGAAAGACCTGACTCGCTGCCTTCAACATCGGATATGCCATCGTCTTCAAAATCTAATGAGGTTTTAATGCCTGTCTGCCCCAGCAATATATATACCTTGGCAATATCGTTTGCTAGTTCAGCTCGATAATAATGCGAAATATATCGATCAATTGAGGCTTCAACGCTGAACTCCTGCCCAGGAGTATTACCTGCGACGGAAATAACCTCTCCCTGCAAACTCCTTCCACCGCGAATTTCTAGACCCAGGTATTGATTGTACTTATAGCCAATCAATATCTCTCCGGCTTTGAAGGTCACATCATTTGCAAATGGACCTTTTGCACCAACATCAATTAAAGAAAAACTGCCGCCAATATACATACCCTTATCTTTTGAGGCTTGGGCAGTGATAGCCGCCAACATAAATACTAAAAATATAAGGGTTCGCATAAGGTTGTCTCTGTCTACAAACAGGCTATTTCAATAATGAGCTAAGATCTTTCGCTTCCCAATGCGGGAAATGCTTACGAATGAGAGCGTTGAGTTCTAATTCAAAATCGGCAAAGTCATGCGGCTTGGCATCGCCCTGATCGAGAGCTTCATTCACCATACCCGCACCAACAGTAATATTGCTAATACGATCGATCACGATAAAAGCCCCTGTAGCACGATTCGCTTTGTACGAATCAACAACCACTTGCTGCTCTAGCTCCAGTTCAACAACGTTGATGTCGTTAAGTTCTGCCGTTTCAGCTGACGCTTCCTCAAAAGTATTCACATCAACACGGTGATTGATGTTACTCACCATACCTGGAATCATCTTGCCTGAAAATTTAAACCAATACTGTTTACCCGGTTGCATGGCGCTTTCTGACATCCAAACCAAGTGTGCGCGTAATCGGTTAGATTGCGTCACTTCAGCGTCTTTAAGCACGATCATATCGCCGCGGCTGGTATCAATCTCGTCTTCTAGGGTCAGGGTCACCGCTTGACCAACAAACGCCTCTTGAATGTCACCCTCGTATACAACAATCGATTTAATACGGCTGGTTTTTCCAGAAGGAAGAACTTTTATGTCGTCCCCCACTTTCACCACGCCAGAAGCAACTGTGCCACAGAAACCCCGGAAATCGAGATTCGGGCGGTTCACGTATTGAACCGGGAAACGGAAATCGGTGGTATTTTTGTCGCCGGAAATTTTCACTGACTCCAAAATACCCATCAGTGACTCGCCTTCATACCAGGTCATATTTTCACTGGGGTTCACAACGTTATCGCCATCGAGTGCCGACATAGGAATGAAGTGAGCGTCACCGCTTTGGCCGATCGTCGATAATAGCGATTGATAATCAGTCTTAATTTTATTAAAGGTCTCTTCGCTGTAATCCACCAAATCCATTTTATTAATCGCAACAACCAAATGCTTAATGCCCAACAAAGAAGCGATAAAGGTATGGCGACGTGTTTGAACCTGAACACCGTAACGCGCATCAATCAAAATAACGGCTAAATCACAGGTCGAAGCACCTGTGGCCATGTTGCGCGTATATTGCTCATGGCCCGGCGTATCGGCAATAATAAATTTACGTTTTTGAGTCGAGAAATAACGGTAGGCAACATCAATCGTAATACCCTGCTCGCGTTCAGCCTGCAACCCATCAACCAGCAAAGCCAAATCTAGCTTTCCGCCAGTTGTACCGTGCTTAGTAGTGTCTGCTTGAATCGCTTCTAACTGATCTTCATAAATCATTTTTGAATCATGAAGCAAGCGACCGATTAATGTCGATTTACCATCGTCCACACTGCCGCAGGTCAAAAAGCGTAAAATTTCTTTTTGTTCGTGCTGCTTTAAATATTCGTCGATATCGGATTCAATTAGATCGGATTGATGTGACATATTCTTTTCTTCAAAAAAATGGCCTGGACGGTTTCCCAGCTACCATTTGGGTTTTAAATTACGGGTTTTAGAGCAAAGTCGTTATCTGCTTATTCAAGTATTCTTTGCGCGCTGCCAATAGCGAAAAAAGACAGGCTAGAAATAGCCTTCCTGCTTTTTCTTTTCCATCGAGCCTGAGCTGTCATGATCAATCACCCGCCCCTGCCTTTCCGATGTGGTCGTCAATAGCATTTCCTGAATAATTTCAGGCAATGTCGTTGCAGTCGATTCAACAGCGCCAGTTAACGGGTAACAGCCTAAAGTCCTAAAGCGCACCATTTTCTGTTCGACTACATCGTCTTTTCCAATCGGCATACGATCATCGTCAACCATGATCATGACGCCATCTTTTTCAACAACTGGTCTTTTGGCTGCGAAATATAGAGGCACAATAGGGATACTTTCTAAGTGGATGTACTGCCAAATATCTAACTCAGTCCAGTTAGACAATGGGAATACGCGAATGCTTTCGCCCTTATCCACTTTACTGTTGTATATGTTCCATAATTCAGGACGCTGACATTTCGGGTCCCAGCGGTGGTTTTTATCTCTAAACGAGTAAACTCGCTCTTTCGCGCGAGACTTTTCTTCATCGCGTCGAGCGCCGCCAAACGCAGCATCAAAACCGTGTTTGTTCAGCGCTTGTTTTAGACCTTGAGTCTTCATCACATCGGTGTGCTTTGCACTGCCATGCGTGAATGGGCCAACACCCATGTCGATGCCTTCTTGGTTCTTATGAACAATCAGGTCAAAACCTTTGTCTTTCGCCATTTGATCACGGAAAGTGATCATTTCTTTAAATTTCCACGTGGTATCAACGTGCATTAAAGGAAAGGGCAATTTTCCTGGCGCAAACGCCTTGAGCGCCAGATGCAACATGACAGCAGAGTCTTTACCAACCGAGTAAAGCATTACGGGGTTATCAAACTCAGCGGCTACTTCGCGGATGATGTGAATACTCTCCGCTTCTAGCTGCTTAAGGTGAGTCATTGTGAAATCTGAAGTCATGGGTAAAATCGCACCAATATCTGTTGTATATGTCTGTCCACGACAGTGTACCTACGTGGACTTCGAGCATTAAATAAGCGATTTCGCCATTTTACCGCTCTGGGGGCCGGATTATAGCGAAAGCACTCTAGGAATTTAAGAGGAAATAACTTCTAAGCTTATGCCGACCTGTTGAGCCAATTGCGTAAAGTTAGGGAATGATGTCGCCACATTCGCGCAGTTATTGACTGTAATCTCACCTTTTGAACGTAATGCGGCGATAGTGAAGGACATAGCAATACGGTGGTCATGGTGGCTCTCAACCACTCCGCCGGTCATTTCGCCGCCTTCAATCACCATTCCATCGTCACGTGTTTCACACTTAATGCCCAAGGTTGTCAGGCCTTCTGCCATCGCCTGGATACGGTCCGTCTCTTTCACTCGAAGCTCTTCTGCTCCGGTCAAGGTCGTTGTACCGGTTGCGCAGGCTGCGGCGATAAACAATGCCGGGAACTCATCAATAGCCAACGGCACTTGATCTTCGGGAATATCGATGCCTTTAAGAGGGGCATATCGAACGCGAATATCCGCAACGGGCTCTCCACCCACTTCACGTTCATTGAGCAGGGTTAAGTCAGCCCCCATCAAACGCAGGATATTGACCACACCGATACGCGTCGGGTTAATTCCAACGTGCGTTAAAGTAACATCTGAGCCTGGTGTGATTGCAGCGGCAACCAAGAAGAAAGTCGCTGAAGAAATATCAGCCGGAATATCAATGTCACAGCCCTTAAGAGAGCCGCCAGAGGACAAAGAAATAGTAGCGCCTTCGCGTTGCACATCGTAACCAAAACCACGCAACATACGCTCGGTATGATCACGAGTCGGCGCAGGTTCGGTAACTTTCGTTTCGCCTTCGGCATATAAGCCCGCTAACAATAAGCATGACTTTACTTGAGCGCTCGCCATTGGCAGGTGGTAATCAATACCATGCAACGATTTTGCTCCGTTAAACTTCATGGGAGGACGCCCTTCTTCGGCCGTTTCGATATCCGCTCCCATTTCTCGAAGAGGATTAGCAACACGATTCATTGGGCGCTTAGATAGAGAAACATCTCCCGTTAACTCAGAATCGAAGGTCTGGCCCGCCAAAATCCCCGATAGCAAACGCATGGACGTACCGGAATTACCCACATACAAAGGGCCACTCGGAGCCGTAAGGCCGTGCAACCCAACGCCATTAACCTTTACGCAACCATCGTTAGGGCCTTCGATCACAACGCCCATATCACGAAATGTTTGCAAGGTGGCCAAGGCATCTTCGCCTTCTAAAAAGCCTTCAATATTCGTAACGCCTTCCGCGAGTGCGCCCAACATAATCGAACGATGAGAAATGGACTTATCGCCAGGAACACGAATTGTGCCTTTCACATCGCCGCCAGGAGCGACTTTATACGTAATCATTTGTTCTTCTGTTTTTTGCATACTGGAACTATAAGACTGGTTGGATGACATTGAAGTAAAGTGATCGCGCGCGACTTTTGCTCGCGTGAAAATACCGGTGATATCTTGCGAATCTTCCTTTTCAATTGCGCTTTTTAAACGCGCTAAATTGTCAGAAAACAATTCAATCGATTGCAAAAGAGCATCTTTATTCGCAAGTACAATATCACGCCACATAGAGGCATCACTGGATGCTATTCGCGTAAAATCACGAAAACCGCCTGCGGCGTAACGAAAAATATTTTGGTTCTGATTGTCGTGAGCAAGTGTATCCACTAAAGAGAAAGCAATCACATGAGGCAAGTGACTGGTCGCCGCTAAAATCACGTCGTGTTCCTCGACATCCATTTCAACAACTTCAGCACCCACTGAACGCCACATATCCCGAACTCTTGCGAGATGGGCTTCACTGTTGTTTTTGAACGGCGTTAAAATAACACGATGTTTTTCGTACAAATCAGGATTCGAGGATTCAACACCGCTTTTTTCTGATCCGGCAATTGGGTGCCCCAGTACAATGTGCTCAGGCTCTTCGCCGTAAATTTCAATAACGTCTTTTCGAATACTGCCTTTGACACTTGCGCCATCGGTGATTGTCACCTTCGGGGAGACTGTCTTGTGAATTTGGCGCAAGACGTTCTTAACGGTTAACGTGGGAACAGCAATAAAGATAAGGTCACCCTCATCTAGCTCTTCTGCAATTTGCGCAATATCCGTATAAGCACGATCGACCAGCTTTAATTCACACGCCCTCAGTGCAACCTCTTCACGGCGAGCAATGCCGATAACTTCTCTGCATAGGTGGCGCTGCTTAAGGGCGGCCGCTAAGCTGCCCCCAATTAAGCCAATACCAATTACAACGAGTTTATTTATCACGGGAAGAATCCGTTAGATTAAAGGACGCCCACGGGGTAAGACCCGAGCACCTTCACATCAGCCGCACGCGCTTTTACTTCGGTTAAAGCTTCAGCAACATTGGGTTCATTAACATGGCCAGCAAAGTCGATAAAAAATACGTAGTTCCACGTCCCCGATGGTGACGGTCTTGTTTCAACGCGAGTCAAGTCAACACCGTGCTCATGGAAAGGTTGAAGCAAGTCGTGTAAAGCACCCGGCTCATTCTTAGTCGATACGACAATAGAGGTTTTATCTTCGCCACTTTGCCCAATGCCATCACGGCCAATAATTAAAAAGCGTGTCGAATTATCGGGTCGGTCTTCAATGTTTTTTGCATGGCTTTTTAAATCATACAAATTGGCTGCAATCTCACCGGCAATCGCCGCTGAGTTCCATTCGCCTTTAATACGTTTCGCGGCTTCAGAATTACTACTAACCGCTATTCTTTCAACATTCGGATAGTGCTCATCCAACCATTTACGGCATTGCCCTAAGGATTGAGAATGCGAATATACACGCGAAATATTTTCAATTTTGGTTACGTCAGAAATCAATAAGTGGTGATGTATTCGCAAAACCACTTCGCCACAAATTTTTACATTACTTTCAAGAAAGCTATCCAAAGTATGTGTAACAACCCCTTCAGTGGAGTTCTCAACAGGAACAACGCCGTATTGCACCGCTCCTGAAGCCACTTCGCGGAACACGGCATCAATGGAAGACATAGACGCCGTAACAGCCGACTGACCAAAATGCTTTAACGCCGCTTCTTGCGTATAGGTACCTTGAGGCCCCAAATATGCAACATTGATGGGGTTTTCCAATGCCAAACAGGCTGACATAAGCTCACGAAACAGGCGGCCAACTTCTTCATTTTTGAGCGGGCCTTTATTTCGCTCCATTGCTCTGCGCAATACCTGAGCTTCACGCTCAGGGCGATAAAATGTTGCCTGGGTCTGGTCTGAAAATTGAGATTTGACCTCAGCAACGTCCATGGCACATTGCGCGCGCGCGCTGAACAACTCACCTAATTTAGAGTCGATGTCGTCAATTTTATCGCGCAGCTTGCCTAGCAGCTGAGTTTCTTTTTGAGCATTTTCCGATGGTTTATCTGACACGAATTAAGCCTTAATCTTCCGGTTCTTCGCTTGAACTGTCATCTTCGGAAGCGTCTTCAGACGAGCCTTCGGAAGTATTTTCAGTGCTACCGTTTACATCACCTGCATCTGCGGAAGTAGGAGTATTTTCGGAAGTATCTGACACATCAGAAGTCAATGCATCTTCGGAAGAATCACCTTCAGCATCCGTTTCGCTTTCAGTAGGCTCTTCTATTCGCTCAATACCAACAATATGCTCACCTACTTTCACTTTAATCAAACGAACACCTTGGGTATTACGCCCGAGGACAGAGACTTCATTAACGCGTGTTCGAACCAAGGTGCCCTGATCCGAAATCATCATAATCTCTTCTCCATCCAAGACCTGAGCAGCACCAATTAACTTGCCATTTCGTTCAGATGTTTGCATGGCGATAACACCTTTAGAGCCACGACCTTTAGTTGGGAAATCCTCAACAGCGGTACGCTTACCGTAGCCATTTTCACTCACGGTCAGTACTTTGCCATCTTCAACGGGTACAACCATAGAAATAACGCTATGACCTTCCTCCAATCGAATGCCGCGCACACCGCGAGACACACGGCCCATAGAGCGAACTTGCTCTTCAGTGAAACGAGCAGCCTTACCATTAGAGGACATCAATATAATATCTTGCTTGCCATCCGTTACGGTTGTTCCAACAAGGTGATCCCCCTCAACAAGTTCAATCGCACGTAGGCCGACAGAACGAGGTCTAGAAAACTGAGTAAGTGGCGTCTTTTTAACGGTGCCATTTGCCGTCGCCATAAAGATGAAATGATCTTCATCAAAGTCACGAATTGGCAGCATAGAGGTAATACGCTCGCCCTCATCAAGCGGCAACAAGTTCACAACCGGGCGACCACGTGCTTGACGCCCTGCCACGGGAATTTGGTAAACCTTAAGCCAGAAGACCTTACCCGCATTGGTAAAGCACAATATATAGTCGTGGGTACTGGCAATTAAGAGATGCTCGACGAAATCTTCGTCTTTCACTGCAGTTGCCGCTTTCCCCATACCGCCACGGCGCTGGGCCTGATAATCATCAAGCGGCTGACTCTTCGCATAGCCACCATGAGAAATGGTCACTACACGATCTTCTTCGGTAATTAAATCTTCGACCGACAAATCGGTTTGAGAATGCTGAATAACCGTTCGACGCTCATCACCATATTCAGCAAGAATGGCTTCTAATTCTTCACGAATCACTTCCATAAGACGAACAGCATTACCCAGAATTTCAAGGTATTCAGCAATAAGCTTCAAGCGCTCTTCGTATTCAGTCATTAATTTGTCGTGTTCCATGCCTGTAAGGCGATGTAAACGCAAATCTAAAATAGCCTGAACCTGAGCAGGAGATAGGAAATACTCGCCATCTCGAAGGCCGAATTCCTCGCCCAATTCGTCTGGACGACATGCATCCGCATCCGTTCGCTCAAGGTATTGTTCAATCGTGCCAGCAGCCCATCCTTTTGCCAGCAAGGCTTCTTTTGCCTCTGCAGGAGAAGATGAGGATTTGATTAGGGTAATGACTTCGTCAATGTTGGCAATTGCAACCGCCAACCCCTCAAGTACATGGCCGCGCTCTCGGGCTTTACGTAATAAGTAGATGGTTCTGCGCGTGACAACTTCACGACGATGCCGAACAAAGTGTGATATCAATTCTTTAAGGTTAAGGATTCTAGGTTGGTTATCAACCAAGGCCACAACGTTGATACCAAATACATTTTGCATTTGGGTTTGGGCAAATAGGTTGTTCAGAACCACTTCGCCCATTTCGCCGCGTTTAATCTCGATGGCAATACGAAGGCCGTCTTTATCAGACTCATCCCGAATTTCAGATATGCCTTCAAGCTTTTTATCTTTAACCAGTTCAGCAATTTTTTCGATTAGCCTGGCTTTGTTGACCTGATACGGCAACTCATGAACGATGATGCTTTCACGGTTATTCTTTTCGTTCGTGACGACTTCCGCTTTTGCGCGGACGTAAATACGACCTCGGCCGGTACGATACGCTTCCAGAATTCCAGCACGGCCATTAATAATGCCCGCCGTTGGGAAATCTGGCCCTGGGATTATTTCCATCAGGTCATCAATCGTAGCTTCAGGGTGATCGATAAGGTGAATACAACCTTTGACGACTTCGGTTAAGTTATGCGGCGGAATATTCGTCGCCATACCTACAGCAATGCCTGAAGAGCCGTTAACCAATAGGTTTGGCACACGCGTCGGCATTACATCGGGAATAAATTCGGTATCGTCGTAATTGGGAATAAAGTCGACGGTCTCTTTATCGAGGTCGGCGAGTAATTCATGTGCGATTTTAGACATGCGCACTTCGGTATAACGCATCGCAGCGGCGCTATCACCATCGACAGAACCAAAGTTACCTTGGCCATCGACCAGCATGTAACGCAAAGAGAATGGCTGGGCCATACGAACGATCGTGTCGTAAACAGCCGTATCACCATGCGGGTGATATTTACCAATAACATCGCCGACAACACGTGCCGACTTTTTATAGGGTTTGTTCCAATCGTTGTTGAGTTGGTTCATCGCGAAAAGTACGCGTCTATGAACCGGTTTTAGTCCGTCTCGAACATCAGGTAACGCCCTACCTACGATTACGCTCATGGCGTAGTCTAGATACGACTGCTTCAGTTCATCTACGATGTTGACGGGGACGATTTCTTTGGCAATTTCAACCATACAGCTACGGCGTTCCTAATCTAGAGGTTAGAGACTAGATAATTAACTAATCGCTAACGAGTGGTCTAAAAAGAGTCATCGAAAAAGTCGACTGACATTGTTTTATCGTTATCTGACAATCACTTCGTGCAGCCCCCTGTAGAACTAAGCCAACAGGGCTATAGCGAGGGTTGAAATCCCCCTCGAATAAAACGGCGAATTCTACCATAGAATCACTACAGTAGGCAGTATTGAAGCAATTGAAGCCTCTACACACATGCTTTCTTCCACCATTTTAATTTGGCGGTATACTGCCCCCACTTAAGGCTTGGAAAAACAGCATGCAAAACAAACATAACGACCAGAATTCAAGCGACAGCAAACAAATTGACCTGATTATTCATGCTTCGTGGATAATTCCCGTCGTGCCGCGTGGGCGAGTTTTAGAAAACTGCTCAATTGCAGTCAAAGACGGCACGATCGTGGACATTGGCCTCACAAGCGAACTTGAGCCTCGCTACGACGCTGCTCAAGAACAAGACTTACAAGGACACGCCATAATCCCCGGCCTCATTAACGCGCATGGACACAGCCCGATGGCGTTGATGCGTGGCTATGCTGATGACAAGCCCTTGATGGACTGGCTCGAAAATCACATTTGGCCTGCAGAGAAAAAATGGGTTTCCGATACCTTTGTTGCAGACGGCTCTCGCTTAGCCATTGCAGAAATGCTGACCGGCGGCACAACCTGCTTTGCGGATATGTATTTTTACCCAGGAGAGACCGCCGCCGTCGCACTGGAGTCTGGAATTCGAGCACAAATTTCATTTCCCGTATTAGACTTTCCAACGGTGTGGGCAAACGACGCAGACGAATATCTACGAAAAGGCATTGATATTCACGACCAATACCGCGCTCAAGAACTGATCAGCGTAGGCTTTGGCCCACATGCGCCTTACACGGTATCGGATGCCCCCCTGCGTAAGATAGCCACGTATGCAGAAGAGCTTCAAACCACCATTCAAATCCATTTACACGAAACCGCCGAGGAAGTGCAAACTTCCATCGACACATTCGGTAAGCGCCCCTTAGAACGATTGCTGGACCTAGGCTTACTATCGCCCCTCACGCAGTGTGTTCACATGACACAAATAGACGATAGCGATATCGAGATTCTCAAACAAACGGGCGCTCATGTTGTGCACTGCCCTGAGTCAAATTTGAAGCTCGCCAGCGGCATATGTCCGAGCGAACAATTGCTTAGCTGCGGAATCAATGTATGCCTTGGCACTGATGGCGCTGCGAGCAATAATGATCTCAATATGTTTTCAGAAATGCAGACTGCGGCACTCATTGGTAAATTTGCCGCGAATAACGCTTCAGCAATTAACGCTACGACAGCGCTGGAGATGGCCACAATAAACGGAGCCAAAGCCTTGGGCCTGGAAAATATTATTGGCTCACTGGAAGTCGGGAAAAAAGCCGACATTGTCGCGGTTGACCTTAGCGGTTTCCAATATCAACCCGTGTACGATCCGGTCAGCCAACTGGTCTACACCCAAGCAGGCCAAAACGTTTCTAACGTGTGGGTGAATGGCAAACACTTGGTTTCAAATGGAAAGCCATTACACTTCGATACAGAAGCGTTAAAATCTAACGCTAAAAATTGGCAAGAAAAACTTGCGAGAAAATCACTATGACTGCCCAGACCTCAAACGCCACCCAAAATGTAGACGACCACGAAATCGAGAAGTTTGAACGCATGGCGAGTCGCTGGTGGGACTTAGAAGGTGACTTTAAACCGTTGCACGACATGAACCCTGTGCGCGCGAATTATATCGATGAGAAGTCGCCCGTCGCGGGAAAGCGCTTATTGGATGTGGGTTGCGGCGGCGGTATTTTATGTGAAGCCATGGCCCATCGCGGTGCAGATGTAACGGGTATCGATATGGGAAAGGCTCCGTTAGAAGTCGCCCAGCTACACAAATTAGAACAGCAACTGACTATTGATTACCAACTGAGCACCGCAGAAGAATTTGCTGAAGCGCACGCAGGCACGTTTGATGTGGTGACCTGCTTGGAGATGTTGGAGCACGTACCCGACCCCGGCAGTGTTATTAAAGCTTGCGCCGATCTGTGCAAACCTGGCGGCGATATTTATTTTTCAACAATTAACCGCACACCAAAAGCTTACGCACTCGCCATTGTCGGCGCAGAATATGTACTTCAAGTTTTACCCAAGGGCACACACGATTATAAGAAATTCATTCGCCCTTCTGAGCTTGGGCGCTGGATGAGAGCGGCAAGTTTACAGCTAGCGGACATTACGGGCATGACTTACAACCCGTTTATAAAAACGTTTAAACTAAACCCGAAAGATGTTGGCGTGAATTATATAATTCACGCTAAAAAAGCGTAGAACAATTACATGTCCATGCTGGCTCCATTCGTAACACAACAATTTGACAACGATGACGCTTAAAACAGTTTTTTTTGATTTAGACGGTACGCTTTTGGATACCTCACCGAATTTATCCCATGCGTTAAATCGCCTTCTTAAGCTCAGAAATAACCCCCCTCTTCCGGAAAGTGAGATTCGCAAAGTTGTATCCGACGGAGCTTATGCCATGCTTAAATTAGGCTTTGGTGTTGAGCAGGGAGATCCTGAAACGGCTGGATTACGTAAAACTTTGCTGGATTTTTATTTGGATGATCTTTCTTCGCGCACGGTATTTTTCCCCGGTATTGAAGAGTTAATTTCTCGGCTGGCTGAGAATAATATCGGCTGGGGTATTGTGACGAATAAGCCTGAAGTTTATACCGCTCCGCTGATTGAGGGTTTTCGTTTTCCTTCTCGGCCTTTGTGCGTTATTTGCCCTGAGCATGTCACACATAGAAAGCCTCATGCGGAGCCTTTGTTATTGGCTTGCCAGCAGGCTGACTGCTCGATCGAGTCGGCGGTTTATATTGGTGATCATGTTCGGGATATTGAGTGTGGCATTAATGCGAAGATGAAGACGATTGCGGTTAATTATGGGTATATTGCTGCAGATGATAGTGCGCATAATTGGGGGGCTGATTATGTGGTGGAAACTGGGGATGAGATTTGGCCTTTGTTAGCGGAAAATATTTAATCTAATTCAGCTTCGGGGATGTCACCCGGATCATATTGGGAGATGGTTTATTTGACACGCCGTAAACCCATCCCTGGGGGCTCAACTGCTGCATCCATGCAGCAGATGGTCAAATAAACCATCTCCCAATACGCTCCTAGAATTACGTTTTGCCCACCCCTTTTTAAAAGCAACGGCAATTAAATGCGGTTGCATCAGAAATACATTTAGGATTGATTTAATGTTCGATAAGACTTTTTTTGATCAATACTCGCCAGAAGGCGATTTATTAAAAGACAAAATTATTTTAGTGACAGGCGCTGGAGATGGTATTGGCCGAGTCGCGGCACTAAAATTCGCGGAATTTGGCGCTACGGTTATTTTGGTGGGGCGAACCCTTCAAAAGCTGGAGGCTGTTTACGATGAGATTGAGAAGCTGGACTTTCCTCAACCAGCAATCTTTCCCATGAACCTGGAAGGGGCGGCGGAACATGATTACGAAGCCATGTTTGATAGTCTTCATGAAGAATTTGGTCGCTTAGATGGTTTGCTCCATAACGCAAGTGAGCTCGGGCCTAGAACACCCTTATCTCAATACCCGCTTGGCGAATGGCAGAAGCTGATTCAAGTAAATCTTACCGCTCCATTTACGATGACTAAGTCGTTACTGCCTTTATTAGAAAAGGCTGACAACGCAAGCATTGTATTTACCGGCTCTTCTGTTGGCGTAAAAGGCCGAGCCTTTTGGGGAGCGTATGCGGCCACTAAAGCGGCTTGTGAAAATATGGTGCAAACATTGGCCGATGAATTCGATGGCAATGGTAATGTGCGAGTCAATTCACTCAACCCCGGTGCGACACGAACTCGGATGCGAGCGCTAGCTTATCCTGCCGAAAACCCTGGCACGGTAACCGCACCCGAAGACATTATGGCGGTTTATTTGTTTTTGATGGGCAAAGATAGTCTTGAGGTGAGTGGACAGCAGGTAGATGCTCAGCCGAAATAAATAGAAACTCTAAACAGAATCTATGCCGTGGTGGAAGACGCCTTTGGCTTTTCCACCCTACACAACCTGCGTTTTCAGTTTCTGAATTCGATCACGAATATCCGCTGCACGCTCAAATTCCAAATCCTTCGCGGCGGTGAACATTTCTTTTTCTAGAATTTCAATTTGCTCCCAAGGAGTCTTCCCTTCAGGGAGGTTAATTTGGAAGTCTTTATTTCTTTCGGAGATTTTTCTTCGATTCCCCGCTTTAGCCCCCGGCGCTCGCGCACCTTCCATAATATCGGCAACTGATTTTTTAATACCTTGCGGTGTAATGCCATGCTTTTCATTAAACTCGACTTGCTTGGCTCGACGTCTATCCGTCTCATCCATAGCGCGTTTCATCGAGTTCGTAATTTTATCGGCATACAAAATGGCTCTACCATTAACATTTCGAGCGGCACGACCGATGGTTTGAATGAGCGATCGATCGGAACGAAGGAAGCCTTCTTTATCGGCATCGAATATCGCAACTAAAGCCACTTCAGGCATATCCAAACCTTCTCGCAGTAAGTTAATACCAATAAGCACATCAAACTCACCAATTCGTAAATCACGAATAATTTCGACCCGCTCTACGGTATCAATGTCTGAATGCAAATAACGAACACGAACACCGTGCTCGGTCATATATTCGGTCAGGTCTTCTGCCATGCGCTTGGTGAGCACTGTAACGAGGATACGATCACCGGCTTTTACGCTTTTCGCAATTTCAGATAAACAGTCATCAACTTGAGTTTGTGCAGGACGAACTTCTACATCGGGATCGATCAGCCCCGTTGGGCGTACCATTTGCTCCACAACGGCATCTTGTTTTTCGGCTTCATATTTACCTGGCGTTGCAGAAACGAATATGGTTTGCGGTGCAAGGTTCTCCCACTCATCAAATCGCATCGGGCGATTATCAAGAGCAGAAGGTAAGCGGAAGCCATACTCAACCAATGTTTCTTTTCGAGAGCGATCACCTTTGTACATAGCGCCAATTTGGGGAACGGTCACATGGGATTCATCTACTACAAGTAAAGCATCGTCGGGAAGGTAATCGTACAATGTGGGGGGCGGGTCTCCTGCATTTCTGCCAGAAAGGTAGCGAGAATAGTTTTCGATACCGCTGCAATATCCCAGTTCTTGCATCATTTCAAGATCGTATTTTGCCCGCTGCTCTAGCCTCTGCGCTTCCACCAATTTATTATTATCGCGCAACTGTGCAAGGCGTTCTTTTAATTCGACTTTAATGAACTCCATCGCTTCTAATACACGAGAACGTGGCGTTACGTAATGTGATTTTGGATAGATAGTGTAGCGCGGTACTTTTTGAAAGACCTCTCCCGTCAACGGGTCAAAAATGGAAATCTTTTCGACTTCGTCATCAAATAATTCTATTCGAACAGCTTCAGCAGAAGATTCAGCAGGAAAGATATCGATCACATCACCACGGACTCGATAAGTCGCACGACGAAAATCGATGTCGTTACGTTCGTACTGTAACTCAGCCAAACGTCGTAGAATCTCTCGCTGATCAAGTTGATCACCCCGCACCACGTGCAGCATCATTTGCAAATAGGCATTAGGGTCGCCTAAGCCGTAGATTGCTGACACGGTTGCCACAACAATGGAGTCTCTACGTTCTAGCAGAGCTTTTGTCGCTGACAGTCTCATCTGTTCGATATGTTCATTGACCGATGCATCTTTATCGATAAAGGTGTCGGAAGACGGCACGTAGGCTTCGGGCTGATAATAATCGTAGTAGGAGACAAAATATTCCACCGAATTTTCGGGGAAGAAATCTTTGAGCTCTCCGTATAATTGAGCCGCAAGTGTTTTGTTGTGGGCCATTAATATCGTAGGCCGCTGCACCTTCTCAATAACATTCGCAATGGTAAAGGTTTTACCTGAACCGGTTACCCCTAAAAGGGTTTGATGGGCGAGACCGGATTCCAAACCGTCCACCAAAGCGTCAATAGCCGCAGGCTGATCCCCTGCAGGCTTGTATTTACTATTAAGTTTAAATGCTTTTTTCATCAATAACCGATATACGCTTAAGTGTGGCTTTCTTACTGATTTTTAATTGCCCAACACGAATGAATTTTAGGGTTCCGCTCAAAATCTGGATCTAAGGTTTCTTTTGATATGTTATCAACATGAAAATGGCCAACCAGAGACTCATCCAGCTTAAAACTACGCAGATTCACTGAAAAATATAAAACGCCACCCGGGTTCAATAAATCCATACAGCGCTGAATCAATTGAGCGTGATCCTTCTGAATATCCAAAATAGTTGTGGTGCTCTTCGAATTCGAAAAGCTAGGAGGATCAAGCATGATGATGTCAAAACCCTGACGACATTCACTTAACCATTTAATGCAGTCAGCACGAACCAACGAATGCCGAGTAGTGGAAATATTATTGAGAGCAAAGTTATTTTTCGCCCAATCCAAATAGGTATTCGACAAATCCACGCTGACAGATCCTGAAGCTCCCCCTAATACAGCCTGAACTGTTGCAGTAGCCGTATAACAAAACAAATTTAGAAATTGCTTGCCGCTCGCCTCAGCACGTATTCTTTTCCTTAAGGGACGATGATCCAAAAACAAACCTGTATCAATATAGTCGTGTAGATTAACACGAAGCTTAGCGCCCCCTTCTTGAACCTCAAGGAAATTCTTCTGATCCAACTCGCCAAGTTTTTGATATTGCGCTCGTCCTTTTTGACGCATGCGCGTTTTCGATACCATCTGATCAGGCTGAAGGTCAAAGGCCTTAACCGTGGCATGGCATATTTCGTTGAAACGAACCTGGGCCTTACTTTCGTTGATCGTCTTTGGAGCTTTATATTCTTGAACGTGAAATTGGTCGCCATATACATCAATCGCGGCAGAATACTCGGGCATGTCGGCATCGTATAATCGATAACACTCGATCTTTTCTTTTTTAATCCAACGATCAAGGCGTTTTCGATTTTTCTTCAGACGGTTAAAGACCATCTCCGCCCCGTCCGATAGAGGCGTCGTTTGCACATCGCGATCTTCACGCAACTTTGCTTCACCACCGAGAATATCAAACAGATGTAGTTCAGTCGGGAGTTTGCCGTTAAAAAATTTGTATTTATTCTTGGCTCGCAAACGCATTTCTCGGGCCAATTCAATATTGCTCGTAAAGACTCCGATTTGCCAGCCCGAGAGGTTTTGCTTGGCCACTTGACCTAAGGTTTGATAAACAGTCCTTAAGTCTTCTGCCTCACCCAAGCGCTCGCCATAAGGAGGATTACAAATCAATAGCCCCTCTAGATTCTCATCGCCTTCGCTACTTGGAGCCGTGAAATGCTCCAGTGCACTGTGTTTTAATCGAATACAATTTCCAAACGGCGTTTCTGAAATATTTTCACGAGAGATGCGAAGCATATACTCATCAATATCACTGCCCTGAATAATCGGAAACATACCGTCATCTAAAGGTAAAATGTCAGCTTCGGCCTCTTGTTTCACCGATTGCCACAGTTCTTTATCGTGCGTTCGTAATCTTTCGCAACCAAAAACCTCTCGCTTCAAACCCGGCGCCATATTGGCAGCCATCATAGCCGCTTCGATTAAGAAGGTGCCAGAACCACACATAGGGTCAGCCAACGCGATTTGCTTTTTCTCTTGCCTGGCTTTTTCTAATAAGCGCGGCCAACCGGCTCGCACTAAAACAGCCGCAGCCAAATTTTCTTTTAAGGGCGCAGCACCCTGTTTCGTGCGATAGCCTCGGCGATGTAAGCTGTCACCGCTCATATCAATAGAGAGAATAAGGCTGGTCTTGGTTAAACGTGCGTTGATCCGTACATCTGGCGCTATTTTGCTAACGCTGGGGCGCTCTAATCCAAGACGAACAAAACGATCAACCACCGCATCTTTCACGCGTTGTGCGCCAAATTGCGTATTTGTGATGTCATCATTACTGCCCACAAAATCCACCAAAATTGTGGAGCTTGGCAGCATGTAATCATCCCAAGGTATTTGATACACCAGGCTGTATATTTCGTCAGAGGTTTTTGCCTTATCTCGCGCCAACGGCATCAAAATACGGTTGGCTAAGCGCGTCCACAGTAGCGTTTTATACAACGTTTTTAGGGTGGCAGAAAAACTCACTCCGGCTATTGTCTGGCTCAAGTTTTCGCAGCCAAGCTGAGCTAACTCGTCACTTAGGAGGTTTTCAATGCCTTTTGGGCAGCTAGCAAAATAATCAGTTTTCACGTTTTTATCATTCTTTATTCGTTAAGGCCATATAGGATTGGCTGGCTATAAATATTTAATCGTTCACTTTTGGTCCCAGCTTTGGGACACTTGGGGTCCGCCTATTTTAGTGCGGGTAAATCAAGAGTCCAATCGACTCTACATTTGCGGGCACGTAGTCACGGTTAGACGAATTCATAGTTCTCTGCCATTACGTGCTCGCCTAGCTCCAGATCCATCTATTTGACCCCCATCCTTAAGGTAGTTTGCCTATGAAACGCCAAAAAAGAACTGGTACAGACCGTGCTCTTACTCGTGGTTATCAAGCTGGAATGCAGGGGAGGTCTCGCAATTTATGCCCCCACGATACCGGAGACGCCCGACATGTGTGGCTGAGCGGTTGGCGTGAAGGCAGAGAAGACCTCTGGGACGGTTACAATACTCTGGCGCAAGTCCAGAAGCTAAGCAATATGTCAAATACTCCATAAACTTCACTTCATTGTAGTCACTCAGGCGCGCCAGCGTTTGAGTGATGACTCTGCGTCTAACCCTCTCATATACGTTCTATGAGCGGGCTTTCGACGACTTTCATTTCAGCAATGTTCTTTTCGCGACTCTCGCTCAAAAGACCTTATTTGTGACAATTTAAGCTTCTGCTAAATTGGCTGCAGCCGTTTGCTCAACCGCATCTCTTATTAAGCTAGGCCCTTTATAAATAAAACCACTGTAAATCTGGACTAAGCTCGCACCAGCCTTCAGTTTTTCAACTGCGTCTTCACCGCTACTGATACCGCCAACACCAATAATAGGAATTTTCCCGCCTAATCGCTCGGACAATCGTCGAATTGTCTCAGTAGAAAGGTCCTTTACCGGCGCACCACTTAGGCCTCCGGCTTCATCTTTGTGCGGAGAATACTCCACACCAACACGCCCTATTGTCGTGTTCGTCGCAATAACTCCATCCAGCTCATATTGAAGCAGCTTATCTGCAACTTCATTCAACTCAGATTCGTTCATATCGGGAGCAATTTTGACAGCAACGGGCACATACCGGCCATGCTCGGTGTTGAGCTGAGCTTGCTTCTCTTTAATTCCGGACAATAGCTGATCAAAAGCCTCACCATACTGCAGGTTACGTAACCCAGGCGTATTAGGGGAGGAAACATTGATCGTAATATAATCGGCGTATTCGTATACATGCTCCATACAATAGGTGTAATCAGAAAGCGCATCCTCTTCCGATGTGGCTTTATTCTTACCAACATTGATTCCCAAAACACCCTGAAAGCGCCGCCGCTTAACATTTTCAACCAAATGCTCAACGCCTTTATTGTTAAAGCCCATACGGTTAATAATGGCTTCTTGATCAGTCAAACGAAACAACCGAGGCTTTGGGTTACCCGCCTGAGGCTTAGGGGTCACCGTTCCGATCTCTACAAAACCGAAACCAAGCTGACCGAGAGCGTTAAAGTAATCGCCGTTTTTATCAAGGCCGGCCGCTAAACCAACTGCGTTCGGGAATTTTATTCCCATAACCTCTGTTGCTTCTACTTCAGGTACAGAGCAGAAGGGCTTGAGCAAGCGCAAGCGCTCTGCAGCCCCCATGATATCTAGCGAAAGTTCGTGAGAGACCTCAGGGTCTAGAAGAAATAATATTTTTCGTGCGATTGAATACATAAAGTTGGAATACGTCGAATTGAAACGCCCGCAAGAATACAGAAAACGGCACTCACAGTCGATCAATCGATTGAAATTTCATCTCTCGGTCAAAACCAATTCGGAAACTCCCCGCCACCCCTTCACGAGTCACGAAGGGCTGCAATATCTTCGCAGGAAAACGAAGACTGCGGCCATCTCGAGAATGCGTCATTACCGCGATACCCGGTGTTTGGTACATTTTTATGTATTCATCAGAAGAGATACGTAAATCAACGGTAAGGTAGTGCACAAATCATCCAAATTTAAGTCTGTTATGAAAGCATTACAAATAGGCAAAATAATGCCTTTATTAGAATCCAAAATATCGAGCGCGAGGGTAATATTTACACCTAACCAAACTAAAACGCCTTAAACCACAAACAATTCACGTTTTAATATTCCCAAGCCTTATTGTTCAGTATACCGATGTGAATTTGTCACGCTCACCCCCTCGATTACACTTAAAAGCCTCTCCGCTTTAGTTGCCGATATAGCATTGTAGCCCACCTCTGCGAAGCCTACATTAGCGACCTCACCTATCACCTAAACGATAGCGTTTTTTTGACACAACCTTCACCCAATATTTATCAGTTAAAAGGATCTTCAAATGAAAGTCTCTAGCGATAAAATCAACTCCCAACTCATACCCGCAATAAAATTAATCAGTATTTTCGTCGTATTACTGTCTCTGAGTGGATGCCTGCTAACAAGCCCCTACTGGAATCAGGAATTTAGCAGCCATACAGCACAAATTCCCCTGCAGGCATGGACAACAGACAGCAGCGAAGACATCACATTTGAATGCTCGCCGGCTTATCATGGCGGTCTATATCCGTCATGGGGCCCCGTATGGAGCGAGGTTATTTCGATAACCCCGGAATTACCCGGAGCTCTCGACCCAGCCGGATCACGCATCTACAGCGCGGCACATAAAAATACTTTACCCTCAAACTGCTGGCGCCATGACCCAGCAAACGATATTTGGTACGCCGCCATACGTGCGGTACAAGACGGCGACGTATACAGCACCTTTGATAAGGTAGGGCTAGAATGCCTAGGTCGCGAAAACGGCAAAGCCGCTAGCTGGTTTGGCTGGCTAACAAAAAGCTGTACAAAAACCTACTCGAACTCAAGCAATGACATTCCCTTCGTCATCTTTAGAGCTACATCATAGGCCGGTTATTGAAAGTTCAATCCGAAAGACCGGAATAAACGTATAACATTCACGATAATCTGAAGCCTTACATCGACAGTTTCGGGGCATTTTTATCAACAGAAACACTAGCCGGGGGACTATAGAGGCTCCCACTTATCGTGAATCATTTATTAAGGTGCCACTCAAAAAGAGGTACAATGACAGAGTTACAATGGATGAGCCCTACATGACCAAACAACCCATAATAATATCGGTAATGCTTGCCGTTACAGTCGCTGCTGCAGCCTTCTACGCAACGCGACCGCCATCAGGCACAAAAAATTCTCAGCAACCCGAGACTATCGTCGCTCAGCCAGAGAAAGTACAAACAGAGAACCTAGATTTAACCCTTGCGGCTCAAACAAGCCGTGCAGAACCCTATGAGACGCCCATTATTCGCTCAGTCGAAGCTCGTTCATCCAACAGCCCGACGCCAACATCCAGCGCCCAACTCAACTCGTCTCTTAATTCCCCACTCAGCACGCCCCTAAACTCACCATCCCCTTACGATGTTTTGCCAATACCTGATCCAGCAAGAGAAACCAGTGGAATATCGCCAGCACTGGCTAAAATCAACCAAAAATTTCAGCAAGAAAGCTACGATGTAAGATGGGCTGCAATGGTCGAATCAGAAACCTGGCAAGCATTTTACAAAGCTAATATAGAATCCAGTGAAATTGAATCTGTAGATTGTCGTACGAGTATCTGCAAAATTATTGTAATTCATAACGATGAAGCCGCTGAGCAAAAGTTTCATCAAACACTTCTAGCCAAACTAAACGGCCAACGTGGTGAATTGCACAGCCAAATCACACAGGAAGGCGTTCGATCAAGTACCGTAATTCGATATAGGTAAGAATCACTTGCCCCCCTAAATACATCCATCAGCATTACAATGCTGCTAGAGGGCATAGCTACAATAATTACCTCACGCCAAATATAACTGAACAACGAAATCCAGCCAGTTAACCCCCTATAGCTTGGTACGGAAATCCCGCCCCCCGTCTCACCTCACTCCCGTCCCCCGTCTCTTCCCCCCCCCTCCCCCCAACATTTTAATTTAATTCCATATTCTAATATGCGAAACTCCCAGCCAATATAAAAAACATACATTAACGGTACGAAACTAAAACATCATGCCCCGACTCGCCAACATTCTCACATCTAGCTTTTTAACTTTCGCACTCTTTTTCTGTCCATCTACTCTCAGTAGCAACGCCCAAACCGCAAACGGCGTGTTAAACCCTTCTATGGGACTAGGGCTGAACGGCATAAAATACTGGGGGCCAAATTTTCCTTTTATTAATTTAATGAAGCAGGCCAGCCGCGGCGTGATGACCCCCACTTATAAAGCACCCAAGGGCTTACCCTATATTCGATTTGACGAAATGAACGCCAGAAGCCTACTCGATATAAACGGTTGGCCGACATCAATCCCGAAAAACTACAGCTGGTCATCGATTGTTACTGCCGACGCAGGCCATGTTCCGAGCCAAAAAGGCCGGTATGTCGTTCAATATCGAGGAGAAGGAAAGGTAAGAGTTTCGACCAATGGGAAAATTGAAAATCAAACCCCTGGAGAAATCGTATTTACGGTCAATAGCGATACGATTTACATCCGACTTTTTATCGAGATTACAGACCCTGAAAATACTGGCGATTACATACGAGATATAACTGTAGTGAAGGAAGAGAATGAGGAACTCCACCAGGCAGGCCAAACATTCAATCCTCAATGGCTAAACTTAGTAAAAGACATACGCGTGCTGCGCTTTATGAACTGGCAGCACACCACAGGATCGCAAGATAAAGAATGGTCAACACGCTCGACACTCAACAGTAATTCCTGGGGTTCAACAATCGAGAAGAAATCGGAAAACGGCGTACCCATAGAAATACTCGTTGAACTAGCCAACCAAGTAGGAGCAGATCCCTGGTTTTGCATTCCATTTTACGCTAGCGATGACTATGTCCGGAAGTTTTCAACTTACGTCGCTGATAACCTAGACCCGGAACTCACCGCTTATTTTGAATATTCCAACGAGGTTTGGAATTGGATCTTTGCAGAAACCCGTGCAGCACAGAATGCAGGGCTCTCCATGTTCGGCAACAAATTCGGGGAATACCCCTTACGCGAATACTATGGGTACCGCAGCGCAGAAATAAGTCAAATCGTTCACCACGTCTTTGGCAAAAAGGAAAAGCACCGCATACACTTTACCTTAGCCACACAAACCGTTGATAACCACCACCCTCTCTCCACTGCACTGCGTGGAGCAGAGTACTACTTACAACAATATAAAAGCACTCATAAAGAAGATCCACGCCAAAATAACCAAACCGTATCAGATCTATTTAAATCTGTAGCCGGAACATGGTACTTCCACATACCCAACAAATTGAGCAAACAGATCGCGAGCTGGATCAAAAATCACGGAGAAGCCACCGCAATCGATATGATTTTTGAGCAGCTAAGCAATAGAAAACAACATTTCCTTGTCAAGGAAGATCGCAAACAACCCAATATTTTCGTCGCACTTGAGGCCATCAAAGTACAAGCTAAATTCGCTCAACGACATGGCTTATCTACAATTACTTACGAAGGCGGAACCCACCTATTAGGGCAGAATGAATATCATGAAAGTTTGGCGGATTTTTTTGTGACCGTAAATAACGATCCCCGCATGGGCGAGTTATATCAACAATTCCACAAACACTGGGAAAAAATTCCAGGTGCGACACTTTTGAATCACTTTCACGATGTCGGCAAACATTCAAAATTTGGGTCATGGGGAGCACTGCGGCACTTGGAAGACAAAAGTGCGCGCTGGGACTTTATTACCTCGGCAAACAAGAATCCAGGAGACTGGGAAAGACGTTCCAAAACAGCTTTTGACCAAGGTATTACCACTTACGGCACTGGAAACAGCAATACAATCAGAGGTACTGCAGAGGAAGACTTCCTGATCGGAAAAGACGGCGATGACGAAATTTCCGGGGGTGATAATAATGACGGTCTACATGGCGGGGAAGGTAATGATACGTTGTCAGGCGGAAAGGGAAACGACACCCTTGTTGGCGGAAAAGGCAATGACACCCTCAGTGGAGGTCCAGGTCAAGATCGCTTTATTTTTACCTCTAACGTTAACGACATTGACACGATTACCGATTTCGACAATCTTGACCTATTAGATATTCGTCCCATAATTTTCGGGGTTCAACGCAACTCATTAGCGAGTGACTTTCTATCTATTGAACACAACACCGAAAATATTACACTTAAAATAGACCGGGATGGCCGAGGAAATTATTACAGCCCAAGAGCAATTGCCACTCTTCCATTAGCCACCAATATAAAGTTAAAACAACTAGAAAAAAGTGAGCGAATTTTATTTCATTAAACGAACTCATCCGCCTATTATGATTCCCCAATGCAATCGCCAACAAATCAATAAAACCGTCAGAAATATCGACTCACAACATTCAGACCGAATTTACACTATCAACATAGCCCTTATTTTCTATTCAAAGACATAAACGGGTCCATAACCGAGCCGCTTTTACGCTGGAGAAACTGAACCGTCAACACTCCAACGTCACGGCCTAACGCTCAATGACAAAATTAAATTAATAAGCTCTTCTTCCGAAAATGGTTTTTTAAGTGTCGCGTCAACCCCAAAACCATCAGCCATTTCCAAATAACTATCTGACCCAATTCGTCCACCACCGGACATAGCAATGACTTTGGATTTAATGCCGTTTTTATCCAGATAATCAATAAGAAATATCCCATCTTCATCCGGCATTAAAATATCCGTAATAATCAGAGGGTATTTTGTTTTATATAAGCGCTCGATAGCGCTTAGTGCAGATTCGGATTCATCACACTGAAAACCAAAATCCGTTAAGGTATCAACGACGGACTCTCTAAAATCATCATCATCGTCCACGACTAATATTACGGTCATACCTATTTCTCCATCTTTTCATGTAAAGGGATCATAATTGTAAATGTCGCCCCCTGATTGATTGCCGATGTCACCTGTATCGAACCGCTTAATGCCGTAATAATGCCATAACACATCGCCAACCCAAGTCCTGTTGCTTCTCCAACAGATTTCGTTGTAAAAAAAGCATCGAATATTTTCTCTTTTGTTTCATCATTCATTCCATACCCATTATCAACGACTTGCATTATCACGTTAGTCTTATCGATAGCCGTCCGCACGCTCACAACTTTGGAACCCGTTTTGTCTTTAACCGCATGAAGAGCATTCTGAAATAGATTTGTAAACACCCGCTCTATCTCTGTTTTATCTGCCATTATGTACAGCGGTTTTTTACAAACATCAATACTGAGAGAAACCTTTGCCGCAACTATTTCTGGTTCCATTTCAATGCAGGTAGAACGCACGACATCATTCAGATCAAAAAGCGTATCATCATCCCTCCGCGCAGTTTTTCCGACAGAGGCAAGCTGCGTTACAATATTATCAATTCGGTGGAGGTTACGAATTAGCTTATCCACATGTTTTGGCAGCTTGTCCAATCGAGATTCGTCTAAATAGCGCTTCATTTGCTGCGATTTCAACAACGCCGCCCCCAAAGGCTGGCTGACTTCATGGGCCATTTTGGCCGAAATCACCCCCAGCGATGCTAATTTTTTATTCTTTAAAAACTGCTTCGCCGCAGCGTTGCTATTCGCCATTAAAATATACAAACCAGACAGTCCAAATAAGGCGATCATAGTGGAAATGATATATAAACCCTGTATACCTGACTTATGCTGGTTTGTAATAACATCGATAGGGTGAATAATTTCTAACACGCCACGAACGTCCCCAACAACCCAATCCGCTTTTGGCGTATCCGGGTGAGAATTATGACAATTGACGCAATCCGGCCGGATCAAATCCGCTTTCGCATAACGCAGTACCATGCGACCTTTATACTCAGTAAATCTATAATATGGAACGTCCGGGTTAGCATTCAAAGCCTCCCATGCGTCTTGCCGAAACGCCTCGAATAAACCACCAGTCTCTACGCGCCACGGGAAAGGATATGCACTGTATAAGTGGGTTTCAGCGCCAGACAAATGCTCACCAATCTCTTTTCCTAGCTCCATACTTAAGGTGGCCGGTAGAGGTATAGCAAATTCACTACCGACATAATCATGAGTCACTTTAAAGTCAGGATGCGTCTTGACTCGCTTAACAACTTTAGCCGTATAAATAGTCCTGAATTCGGACAACGCATCAGAATAGAGTTCAGCGCTCTCAAGAGCAGAGGTTTCTATAAGAGTGGTCTGCAAACGCACGACGAAAAACGCCAAAATAACAATCGACAACACGAAAAAAGAGGCTACCAAAGCAAGTGTTTTAGTACTGTACGATGATTCTTTTATCACAACAATCTAACCTCTCCTGCTCAAACGCACTAGACCAATCAAATAGATCCCCCTAAAGCAGTTTTTAGGGAGCGTTTCATTCATTTAAAGCGCCAACATATCGCAAGAACATTCACTATTTAGAATAGCAAATATACAACTTAAGGCCGGGCTGAATTTCACCCTCCTCGCCAAACAACACCTATCCTCAACCACCCACCTCTCAAGACTCAAAATAGGTAAATGAACGTCATACATTGATGCAACCTTTGCTCTGAAGAATTACCATACGGAGTATCACCCAATGTGTTACAGAACCAAGGCTTAGCTATGACCAAAATTGTTGGCGGGGGCGCCAAAAAAATTCTATACACCCTAAAAACGGCAAAACGCATTGGTCTTAAAAAATCAGCAAAAGCTCTGACAGCAAAAAATACGTGCAAGGCTTGCGGGCTCGGCATGGGCGGACAGCGCGGCGGCATGACAAACGAAGTTAACGACTTTCCTGCTGTGTGCAACAAGAGTATTCAGGCCCAATCCACAGACATACAAGCCCCGATACCAGATGCCATCTTTGACCATAGCGTCACTGAACTGCAGCAACTTAGTGGTCACCAAATTGAACACCTGGGAAGACTGAATACGCCACTATACAAATCTGCAACAGACAAACACTACACCCCCATCAAGTGGGACCGCGCGTTATCGATTGCTGGCCAGCGCTTTAAAGACACAGCGCCAGAACGCAGCTTTTTCTATAGCTCAGGCCGATCATCAAACGAAGCCGGATTTATCCTGCAGTTAATGGCCAGACTCTATGGGACAAACAACGTTAATAACTGCTCCTATTACTGCCATCAAGCGACAAGCGTTGGACTGACAACCAGCATTGGAACGGGGACCGCCACCATCGAGCTCGCGGATATTGCCCGCTGTGATGTTTTTTTTCTCATCGGCGCTAATTCCGCTTCCAACCACCCCCGCCTCATCCATCAATTAAAAGCGCTACGTGATCGCGGTGGAGATGTGATTGTCATCAATCCAGTAAAAGAGCCTGGCCTTGTAAAATTTGCCGTTCCTAAAAGCCCCAAATCTCTCATCAAGGGCGGGGACTATATTGCATCCTACTACCTGCAACCCAAAATTGGTTCGGACCTTTGGGTATTAAAAGCCATCGCCAAAACCGTTCTCCAGCAGGGGAAATCAGCAACAAGTTTTATCGAACAAAACTGCGAAAACTTCACATCTTTTGAGAATGAAGTTAAGAAGCTCAGCTGGCTGGAGATCGAACGCCATACCGGGCTTAGCCAATCAGAGATCGAATTAGTCGCGAATTGCTATAGCCAATCCCAAAATGCCATTTTTTCATGGGGAATGGGAATCACTCACCACCTAAACGGATGTGAAAACGTCGAGGCCATCGCAAACCTGGCCCTTGTTAGAGGAATGATTGGCCGCCCTGGCGCAGGTCTTCTGCCTTTACGGGGGCACAGTAACGTTCAAGGAATCGGGACTATCGGCGTCAAACCCGTTCTAGCGAAAGATGTGCTTCAATCTCTAGAGGAAGAACTCGACATCAAACTTCCCCGTACTCCCGGTTTGGATACTCTCGCGTGTTTAAAAGCTGCTGAAAATAGTCACATCGACGCTGCGCTGATCATGGGAGGAAATTTATACGAAGCCAGCCCTGACGCCACATGGGCAAGAGAATCTCTGGACAACATTGGCTTTAAACTCTTTCTCACAACAACGCTCAATAAGGGCCACATACATGGCATTGAAAATAGTGAAACATTGATATTACCCGTCAGCGCACGCGACGAAGAGGCCCAGCCCACGACTCAAGAATCCATGTTTAACTACCTTCGAATGAGTGACGGCGGCATCGTTCGCTTAGACAATGTACGTGCGGAATCAGAAATATTATGCGACTTGGCCAGTCACATAATCCCTGCTTCTCGTTTTGATTTTTCTTTATTTAAACAGCACCGAAATATCCGCCAAGTCATCGCCCTCTGCATCCCAGGAATGAAAAACCTGCAAGACATCGACGAAACAAAACGCGAATTTCATGTAGAAAGTAGACGGTTACACAACCCTAAATTCAATACCGAATCGGGCAAAGCAAGATTTATCTGTCACCCCAATAACGCCGCAGAAATAAATACGCTACGTGAATTAAAAGAATACCCTTTCACATTAATGACCGTTCGCTCAGAAGGCCAGTTTAACACCATCATTTATGAAGAGAATGACAGCTATCGCGGCGTTGACGATCGCTGGAGTTTGCTCATGAACTTAAACGACATAAAGACAATGGGACTATCCGAAGGATCAAAAGTGAGCGTTACGTCACATATCGGAAAAATGGAAGACCTCACAGTAAAAGCGTTTGACCTCCCAGAAGGTAACGTTATGGCTTATTTCCCTGAAGCCAACATTTTGGTTGGCCAGGCAACAGACCCTCGCAGCAAAACCCCAGCATTTAAATCTATTGCAGTATCCGTTAAATGTAACAAAACAGCATGACGATTTAAGCGCCACAATTTACTAAAAACTATTCCTTACAGGAAAAATTATGCGCGGGTTAAAAAGTGCGAATAACAATAGAAACCACGAATTCAGACGCTGAAGCAGTTGATATGGCGCATTTATTAACATAGCTCACATTAATTTTAAAAAACATTCCTTTTTCTTGAGGGGTTTCGTTTCTGACGGGTCTCATTAAGTAGCAACACAAGTGGCGCGCAAAAAAAGGACGAACACCAACCAGGGAATATGTATCAGGTTGATCGACACGAAAGCCGTTTATGGCATTCAGGGAGCAAAACCACTAATTGCTTATTTATTTAAACACCGCTTAACCGCAGTGTTTTAACACAGGCTAAGGACATGCACCCCCGGGTTGCATTTCACACGGATAGGGCAAGGACGAAAAGTAGAAATACTGAATAGTGAATATGGAAAATGCTGGTGGACGCCAGCAGGCCTGCTGTTTTTATAACTTCACCCTTAAATCACGGTTTCGATAGCTTGGCTCGTGCTTTAAACTCCGATTGGCAGTCATTAGGAGTTTAAGCGAGCTTGCAATAAAGGAATGCAGTCCATGATAGAAGACATAAAAAGACAATTTTCTGAAATATGGTTACAGCTACGGCACGACCTTTCACAGTGTTTTCAGCCTTCATCTAATGGCAACCTAATATCGGACTTTAGGTCACATTACTCGCTCTCCTCAGACGGGCAAAACACCCCCGCTATTTACCCCGCAGAATTGATATTGCAGCAATACCAAGAGAAAAAAACGCCACGAATTCTGTCTATTGCCGGCGGCTACCATTCCGACTTAAACCGCATCCAAAAATGGCTCACAAACGGCCCCAGTTTCACATTGTTTGACCATGACCACGACGCGTTAACACGCTCAAAGGCTCTTCTATCGGACATCCATAATAGCTGCGAATTCATCCAAGGTAATATACTGAGAATTGACCGGGAGTTTCGAGACTCAAAACCCTATGATCTCGTCATTTTGGGCGGTCTCTTTGACTATATTAAAGATACGACAATGAGCGAGATATTAACGTTTATCTGGTCAAAACTGATCAAGGATGGCGGCGTCATTTTTTTCACCAATAGCCTACAGCAAAAATCACTTCTGCCCTTTATCGATCATGAAGATGACTGGCCAGCAATAGAAAGAAATGACGAATCGCTTATGCAACTTTGTGTAGCCGCTGGAATTCCAGAACAAGCTATCAATATCGCGCAAGACGAATCTAACCGAACGATTATTGTGAATTCACAACTGATGTAGAGTATCAATTAGCGCTCCTATTCAAGCACATAAAAAAACCCCGAAAAACAAGACATCTTCCGAGGTTTTAACAATAAAGCGGCAGTTAAGACTAAACCTAAGCTAGCGCCTTATTTCTTCCCCCAACGACCACTAGACGATTGAACATACTGCCCAGACTTGGTTTTAGCCTGCGCCTTTTCACCCGCTAGCTTTTCAATCACCGAAACAGACTTGCCCACTTTTTTAGAGATTTCAATGTACTTCGCTTTTCGTTTACCGTTAATATCCTTCATTAGCGCTTTAACCTCAGCTGAAGCACCGCTCGACGGAGAACCCAGATAACCGTTTGTCATTTCACCGACCAAGCCGTCTGTCTTCGCCTCTGACAAGCTCAATGCAAAAGAAATTTGAGAAACAGCCATCAAAGCCCCGAAAACTAAACCCATAACATTTTTTTTATTCATAACAAGCGCCCCTTAAAATAGACCAGAATCGTCAGACAAAATATCATCAAGCTCTTCATCAACCTTCACTCGAATCTCGTGTTCTATCTTTACATTTAGATTAATCGTAATCGGTTTATCCGACGCCTCTATCTTTACTGTCGGTGTACACGCACTCGCACCAACGACGGAAAATAACAACAACGCTCCCATTTTCATCATTTTTTGATTCATTACAAACCTCCTAATCGGCATATATTTAAATCACTCTGGCTATTGGTGCCAGCCTTAACAAAATCTTCTAAAGTCGCTTTCAAACCTGACTGAAGCCGCATATATTTTAATACCGGCCGCCATTCGAGTTCAGTATTTAAATTGAGTTCGATCGCTTGAGCATTATCAAATTCGGGGTTACGGCCCACTATTTTTGATTTTAACATTACATTTTCACCCTCCACACTGACAACAGTGTCCAGCAAATCATAGTTAAAATTTTCCAAAACCTTTAACGTATACTTAAACTGCTCATGAAGATCTGTAGACTCCGTCATCGAAGACAAATATCGAATAATCCCACCATCAAAGTTTTGCACCTTGCCAAGCCCCATTTGAAGCACTCCGGCCTCAAGAGTAAAAGGGATTTCACCAGAAATACTTCCTGTCGTCGACAAGCCTTTAACATCCTGGGTTTTCACCACCTTATCGAGATCAATATTTTCGAATTCAAGAGCGTAACGCACGCCTCCCCCCTGTTTAGTGGGAAATTGTTTCAATTCAACCTCGCCATCAAATATCGTCGCTCGCGCTTCAGACAAATCTATAGACCATCCACTGGAAGATTGAATGACTCGTCCCTTAAGTAATAACTTCTCAAGTGGAACCCCTACATTTGCAGAAGCTACCCTCCCCTCAAAACCATACATTTGATCTCGTTTAGATTCTGACGGAAGTGAGCTGAACGAGAACTGAACTTCTTCAAATCGCCCAAATGATGTGATCATCCCCCCCTCGTTAAGAACAATATTTATTTTTGGCACAGTTTTATTCGAAGACAGCTCTCTCCCCTTTGAGAGTTCTTTCGAGAGTTCTTTATTGGCGGCAAGCTCTTTATCAACTGAAGACCCGTCATTGACCATTCCCCCCTCACTAACAGATAACGCAATTTCAGCCGAAAAACTTCCCTCTTCAAGATTAATAGGGAGATCTGATACGTTCAGCCAATGTTGAAGGCTGGATTCAGTAGAAAACTGCTTGTAAGACGAAAGGCTAATCTCCCCTCCCACCGAACTCCAGGCTCCGGAAGAAATTTCCTGCTCACAAGCATTGGATAATATAAAACTTGCCGATAAACTTTCACCATATAGAATATTTGTTCTAACCAGATATTCAGGAATATCGAAACCCATAATGGTCGTTCGATTTGAAGTTGCATTAATGCTTACGGTTCCGTCTTTAGCGGACAACACCACAGCTCCGAAGATTTCACCGCCCAGCTCTTTGTCCCCGCTTTTAGCTTTTCCACTTATTACACTAAGCCCCCCACCACTACTCACATTCATCGCATACTCAGCAGAATACTCCAAACGAAAACCGCTCAGCTCTTGATTTTCAAAACCATACGACAACGATTGATTAGGGACAGAAATCGACACACCCAGACCGTCAAGTTCGTTAAATTTCAAACTAAGAGGAGAAACATCAATCAAATCCAAACGAATCGTTTTCAAATCCGCTTTAACCTCAAAGGATGAGGAGGTCACATCCCCAGCAAGATCGACACCCTCTTGAAATAACTTAAGTATTTCGTGATGAACATTTGAATCTAAACGAAAAGAGAGTGACGGGTCGGTCTTGTCAAACATCAAGTCAGAAATAACAAATTCTAAGGCTTCTTGACGATTTACAGTAACAGAACCCAGTAAACGACTAAAAGGCCGCGCTATAACCTCCTTTTTATTTCCATTACTCGCGCTATCGTTTTCCCCGTCAGCCATACCGACATCAGGCTCACCAAGCGAAACCTTAACAACCGTCTCCAAATTACTTTCATTATTATCATACAGAACGAGAAAAGCAGAACCTCGCACGTCAGAGGTCGCCAGGTCATTCACGGAAGCAATGCGATCAGGAAAAGACACTGTCATATCAAACCCCATCCTCACTTGATCAAAGTCGTCTAATGCTAAGGCTTCCAACTTATGCGGATAAATATTTGCATTCACATCGAACTCCACCCCATTCAAGCCATCGCCTAACTCACGAAAATCACCTAACAAACTAAACACGCCCCCATCACCTGGCGATTCGGCCGCAAACGTCACCGCATTATTCGCCTGAACCGAAGCCTTAAAAACCAAAAAAGATTCAACTTCGTTCAGCTCACCATTAAAAAGCGAAAAGAAAAATACACCCTCAGATGTATGCTTTACATTCGTCTTCGTCAAAACACCCGGATATTGATCAGAACTAAAACTCTCTAGCTTCACATCAAAGAGAGGAAGACGTGGAATGATTTTATCGGGAAGAAACTTCGAAACGACAAACCCATCGCCCACTTTCTGAGAAGAAAATATATAGTCTGTTTTTCTGTGGTTCCCCGATTGAAAATCCAACACTAACCCTTCATATTCAAACAACCCTTCGCTAAGCTCAAAGCGGCCAATTCCAGGAACGTCGGCAACAATCTTGTGAATCGCTATTTTTTTCCAAAGAGGATACCCCAGATCTAATGAGACCAGCTTAACCCCCGTCCCGGTTAAAAAATAAGACACAACCGGACCAGCAGCAAAAGGAATAAGGGAATACAAAAGAACAATCACAACCAGAAAAATAGCTGGCCATTTAGCGATACTTTTTACCGACAACAGACTTCTCCAAATTCAGCACTAAAATGACAATATACAGAACACGTTAATTGGCTAACCGTAACAGAAGGAAAGCGACCAAAGAAGAGAACAAGGACAATAGTGCATATTGCACTGACATTTGGTGTTTGAGGAAGTCTTTTCAAGGACTTCGTCGCCATTTACCACATGGATCTAGTGGTGTAGACCGCGCTAAACAATTGCATGAACACAATTTGTAGGACGTCACTCGAGCGTCGGGGCATAGCCCATAGAGAGAAACAGGAAATTCGAACCGTGAGCCCGTTAGGATGTACTTAGCGCCTGCCGCCAGCAAGGCGAGTGCTGGGTACAGCGTGTATTGAAAAGACGCCCCTAAACTGAACCGGTTTCAACAAACGGCCTCTAAGTAAGATACTCGTTACTGATAAATCCGCTTAAACCCATCCACACTAAAACCATTCATCCTACGCGTCCCCACCAAAATCACCGGCACACCACGCCCACCCAAGCGATCGTACTCAGCCTTAGCCCGACGATTCCGCTCAATGTCATATTCAACAAACGTAATATTATTGCGCTCGAAATACCGCCGCGCCTTCTTACAGTACCCACACCACGACGTCGAATACATCACAACCTTTTCTCCGACATCTCCAGCGCCATCGTCAAACGAAACATCCGTATAGGTATTTATTTTAAGCGTAACCGCCTCAACCGAATCTGACTTAGGTTTCGAATCACTAAAATACGTCTTACCATTTGCATCCACCCACTTATATATTTCACCATAAGCCGCAGACACAGACAGTACAAAAAACAACAATACAATCGCTCGTTTCACATTTATGCCCCTAAAATCCAATACCGCTTTTTAACCCTGCCCCCAAAAAGAGACCCGCTCACCAAGATCAGGACGAACCCGCTCCTTAGGCTTATCCTGAAAACTTCCTATATAAATAAAACCGGCAACCTTTTCGCCGTCAGTCAAGCCAAGCAAACCATCAACTTTCTCATGATACGCATACCACTCTGTAAGCCACTGCGCACCAAAACCCAAACTCTGCGCCGCCAGTAAAATATTCTGGCAGGCCGCCCCACTGCTTAACAGCTGCTCCCACTGGGGAACCTTATGTTCAACCGGTGAACTTATCACCGCAATCACCAATGGCGCACGCGTCAGCCGCTCTTTCTCAAAAGCCACAAGCTTCTCAGACGCATCCGAGTTATCCGCCGCAAAAATTTCAGCAAGCGACTCACCAAAAGCCTCACGCGACTCGCCCTCAAAAATAACAAACCGCCAAGGGCCAATTTTGCCGTGGTCCGGCACCCTGTGGGCAGCGGCTAATATTTGATCTCTTTCCTCAAGCGATGGACCCGGCCCAATCATGTCTCGCGCCAACACTGAGCGACGCGTTAAAAGCGACTCCATTACAGCTTTATTCATACATACACTTCTATCTTTTAGCTGGCAATTAGCCAAATTCTCATAAACGACGGACTGCAAATATTCATTATCTGCAAACCAATGACGAAACGCATCTTGGCGCAGCTGCGCAGCAAAGTAAACGGGGGTATAATCCCGCCCTTTTCTCGCCCTGAATCAAAGAGGATGTTCCGTGACGGTCAGAACCCGCATAGCCCCATCGCCCACTGGCGACCCCCATGTAGGCACAGCCTATATCGCATTATTCAATTTGTGCTTCGCTAAACAACATGGCGGCAAGTTCATTTTACGAATTGAAGACACCGATCAGACGCGCTCAACATCTGCGTCCGAACAGGCCATTTTTGACTCCCTTCGCTGGCTAGGCCTCGACTGGGACGAAGGCCCCGATGTCGGCGGCGAATTCGGCCCCTACCGCCAAAGCGAACGAAAAGACATCTACGTCAAACATGTTGACCAGTTGCTAGAGGCTGGCCATGCCTTCAAGTGCTACCGCACCTCTGATGAGTTGAACGTATTGCGCGCGGAAAGAAAAGAAGCGGGTATTCACACTGCACTCAAACCCGCTGACCTTGCGCTACCCGCCGACGTTGTCGCTGAACGAGAAAGTGCAAACGCGCCTTATGTTGTGCGCATGAATGTACCGACTGACGGCATCTGTGAAGTGAGCGACATGCTACGCGGCACCATCGAATGTGATTGGTCCCTCGTCGACGCGCAGATACTCATGAAATCCGATGGTATGCCGACCTACCATCTCGCCAACGTGGTCGATGATCACCTCATGGAAATCACTCACGTGATCCGTGGCGAAGAGTGGATTAACTCGACACCTAAGCATCTTCTTCTTTATAAGTACTTTGGCTGGGACGTTCCAACATTTTGTCACCTGCCGCTGCTACGTAACCCCGACAAAACCAAACTCAGCAAACGAAAAAACCCCACCAGTATTCTGTATTACCAGAACACGGGCTACTTACCGGAAGCGATCACTAACTATTTAGGTCGTATGGGCTGGTCGATGCCGGATGAAAGTGAGAAGTTTTCACTGCAAACCATGCTCGACAACTTCGATATTCAACGTGTTTCTCTGGGTGGCCCAGTCTTCGACGTCGAAAAACTCAACTGGCTTAACGGCCTATGGTTACGCGAAGACCTCGACACCGAGACATTTATACAACGCTTTACCGAGTGGGCTATCGACCCTGAAAAACTCAAGAAAGTGGTGTCGTTGGTAAAACCAAGAATCAGCACCTTCTCTGACTTCATCCCCGCAACCGCCTTCTTACTATCTGGCAAGCTGCCACTTAGCGAGCAAAGCTTCACTGCGAATAAACTCGACTTAGAGACGCAAAAGAAGGTTCTTCAGTTTGCTCTATGGGAATTGGAAAAAACCAGCACCTGGGAACGCGATACACTCTTCGAGACAATCAAAGCCCTTGCCGGAAACATGTCGATCAAACTCGGTGATTTTAACGCCCCTCTTTTCGTATCCGTTGTCGGCACCAAAGACTCTTTCTCTGTTATGGATGCCATGGAGCTTCTCGGCTCTGACGTGACAAGGGCTCGTCTACGCGACAGCATAGAAGTGCTCGGCGGCGCAGGTAAGAAAGTATTGAAGCGCTTTGAAAAGGAGTACAACCAACTTGGCAAGGCAGCCCCAGAGGGCTAACTAACCGTGAAGTTGTGCGTGCTCTATGCAGTTCAATAGATAGAGTTGACACGCAAGGGAGGCCTGATACAATGCGCCTCCTCAGATTTTGGGGCCTTAGCTCAGCTGGGAGAGCGCAACACTGGCAGTGTTGAGGTCAGCGGTTCGATCCCGCTAGGCTCCACCAATATCAAACCCTCACTCGTAAGAGTGGGGGTTTTTTATTGGACGATCGGATATGCTCTAGACTGCTCCCTCCCACAAATTAGATGGAGCCGACAGATCAAATAAGCAGAGAAGACCATGAACAAACCCACACTAGAAAAAGCCTACGACCTCATCAGCCAGGTATCTTTCGCTCTGCGCATGAGTAACTCGTACTCGTCGGAGGCGCGCCCCTACGTTGAGGACGACAAAAAATGGCTCTCTCAGGCGTCAGGACTATTGGAGTTGGTCGGTCAGGCTCTCGAAAAGCCACACGAATCTAATACGATATTCGATCAAACAATCCAATCTTTCTCAGAATACTTAAACCCAAGCACGGTAGAGCAACCTCCAGCGATGGATTCGTTTCAACGATGGGAAATTGATATCGACGAAGCAATAGTGATTATTCAATCACTAAAGAATAGTAGCGATGAAAGCTAGATATAAAGTTTGGGGATAGGGTTAAAACACAAAGGAGAAAACACAAGCCAACTGGGGTCTTCATGGATTAGTTCGGACTAACTTGAGAACCCAATTGATACCACAAGCGCTTATCATTTGTAGGCATCGTCACAGGAGAAAAAGGATTATCGATATCCAAGATCACGCGTTTATTAAGCTCGCTACGCTCAATGACAGGCATTACCATTTTGTAAAACAGTCTATCGAAGCTACCATTTTCTACGGCAACCTCTAATCCGCCTTTGATATAACTCGCCAGCTCTTGATTACCCTTGTGAACAAAAAAGTAAACCGCGCTGGGATAACGCACCAACAATTTAGAGTCGATCTTCACTCCAAATTCTTCCTGCAGCTTTTTATCTGCCCCAGATGCAACAACAGATCGAAATAACATGTCACCGCGTTTTTTACTCAACATTTCAAAACGGCTTTTTTCTTGGTAGGCGTGGTGAACGGCTATGTTATTGGCTTCAAAAATAAACCGACCGGGCCAATCACTGCCCTGGATAACCGTATATTGTTTTAAATCTTCCACACTCTTTATTGTTTCAGTGGGAACTTGATGCTCTTCACTAATCAGGGGCACTCGCCACCCAGACAGACCTTTAAAAAGAGGGATTTTAATAGCCAAAAAATCTTCTTCGTTTTGCTCGCTCGTTAACGACCATAAAATATCAACCCCGTCTTTATTTCGCAGCTTGTATAACGCACGTTTTTCAGGAAGGTATTTAGAGCTGGAAGCAAGACCTATCGGAGCTTTAGATTGCTCAATCGCAAGCTTCAGTAACTGTAATGGATATTCAAACATTACATCATGCTGATTTTTAGGTTTGGGATACACAACATCAGAAGGTGAAGCTACAACACAAATAGAAGGAAGTATGGCAATGCCAATCGCTGCAATGCAAAAAAACAGTTGTTTCTGAAAACGCTTAAACACAATCCCCCCACTATCTATATTCGATGATCAACATACCAAACGAGCATTAGCCCCAATAAACATACAAAAACACATTTCATATACGAAAAAGAACTAACGCCTAGTATAATCATTTTCGCGCCAAAAGCTAAATTAAAATCACCTTTTTAAAAACATTTCTAAAAAAAGCTGAAGCATTTCGCTTTGATATCGACCAATACGATCAATTCGATTTCATTGAAAGATAGTTAAAACAAAAAGAAATAGAGATCAGTCGGTTTTTAATTTTTGAGTCATATAAATACCTAACAACATCGCAACTAAAAATATAAACGTTTCTACACGAAAGTAAACAAGTGAAACAATTGCGGGACCAGGACAATAACCATAAACACCCCACCCTGCACCAAACAGTATTGAGCCTACGACTAAAGGCCTATTCACTTTTCTGTTTTTCTGTAAAACGAAGGTTTGAGAAAGTAATGGGGCTTGACGCTTTAAAATAAGATAAAAAGACGGAGCAGATATCATTAACGCTCCAGCCATTACCAGTAATAGGCTTGGGTCCCACTGACCGTTTACATCAAGAAAATTTAGAATCTTATTTTGATCCGACATTCCCGATACCACTAAACCGCCACCAAAAATCAAACCTGCAAACAAAACCAATATAAACTTCATGTATTCTTAACCCCAACGGTCCCTGCGTTAAAATAAATGCCGAACAGCGAAAACCATCAACATTGCGGACAGCATAAAACAAAGTGTTGCCACAACAGATCGAACAGACAAACGAGAAACACCACAAATACCATGGCCGCTGGTGCAACCATTGGCAAGCGTCACACCAATACCGACAAGCAAGCCCGACAAAATGATTGTTAGCGCGTTAGCGTTCACTTCTTCCGGCTTTTCCACTCCCGTGATTTTGAACGCAAGCGCAGCACCTGAAATCATGCCGATTAAAAATACTATGCGCCAAGCGCTATCAAACGATAGGGGTAGCTTACGATCAAATATGGCGTGTGTAATAATGCCGCTAATTCCCGTAATCCGTCCAAAACACAGCAGCATTAATGAAACAGAAACGCCGATCATCGTGCCCCCAACAAGCGCCCGAATATAAATTTCATTGATAAGAGCATCCATAAAATTTAACCTTTACCGCAGGTACGGTTAGCTGACACCGCAACATCCATTAACTTCGGGTCAGGCAATTTTAAGTTGTTCATATGGGTAATAAACTCCGCTTTGCTGGCAATATTGATCCGGGGGTTATGCTTTTTCTCTTCGCCAATTGTTGATCGTACTTTTCCGTTGTAGTCATGGGCAGGACACACAATCGTGTCATCCGGGAGATTCATGAGTTTTTCATGCAAACTATGATAAAGAGCCGCCGGATTACCATTCTGAAAATCAGTTCGGCCTGCCCCATTAATCAATAAGGTATCACCGGAAAAAAGGTAACGTTTCTTTCCATCGTCCACTAGAAATGAATATGAATCGTCGGTATGGCCCGGAGTATAAGTTGCTCTGATTTGATGCTCTCCCAAAGAAATAACCAAACCATCTATTAAACCGCTATCGGCGCAATCGATATCTCCAATATTCCCAATATAAGTCGTGCAGCCTAGCTGTGATCGCAAAGCACCTAGAGCTGTAATGTGATCAGCATGCACGTGAGTATCAATTCCACAGCTCAGCGTTAGACCCAAGTCCCCGAGTAGCCCCACATACATATCCACATTTTCCAATACCGGATCTATTAATACCGCATCTCGCGTATTTTCGTCAGCAAGCAAATAGGTATACGTAAATGAATCACGATCAAATAACTGTCTAAACAGCACAAAAACCTCCAATGACAACCACCTGTCACAACCCCATCAATACGGTTACGCTCAGGGCAATTAAAATTAATCCAGAAAATAGTTTCTGCAGTATTGGGCCAGCCAAGTAGCGACTGGAAAAGATACCGATAATCATTCCTACGATTCCTCCGGTCATCAATAGCAATAACACACTGATATTGACGTCCCCGGTAAGCAGCACAAAATTTAAAAATCCAAAAGTGCTTATACATGCGATAACGAAAAGAGATGTAGAAACCGCTTGGCGCATAGACATATTGGTTAGCGAGAGTAACGCAGGGACAATCAAAAAACCGCCGCCCACCCCAAACAAGCCAGATAAGATGCCAGTACCCAGCCCACTCAACACCATCAAGTACGTGCAGGGCCATGCTAATTTATAACTGTCGTTCGGACGAACCTGGCAAACAACCTGCGGATTCTCTGCGGCTTTCGAATTACCCCGAAGTACTTTACTTGATTCTGGATCAACTGAAGCTTGTCGCCACATATGCAAAGCAACAACGAGCATTAACAAGCAAAAACCAGCTAATACAATATTCTCTGGCCACTGTCGATTCAGCCAACTGCCAATAGGAGAGCCAACGCTACCGAATACAACGAATACGACGGCTGGCAACCAATGAATATCACCCGCCCGCCTTTTCAATACCGAGCCAATAATGGTACTCGCGGCAACAGCGCCCAATGAAAGTCCAACCGCTTCGGTCATTGAAAACCCAAGAAAACTCATAAGCAAGGGAACAGCCAAAACGGAGCCACCCGCTCCAGTAAGACCCAGCACAACACCGATAACGATTCCAACAACTAAAATCACAAGATCAACCATTATGAACAAAATGTATTTTTTAGAACCTGAATAATTTCTAACACAGCATCATTGTCTATACGATAAAAAATCGTTTGCGACTCACGCCTTGTATTCACTAATTCAGCTTTTCTTAAGGCCGCCAAATGCTGAGACAGGGCCGACTGAGATAACGGCGTTAAAGTATTTAATTCACCAACAGATAGTTCCCGTTCCAATAATGCACATAGAATCATCAGTCGGTTTTGGTTGCTCATGGCCTTCAGCAAGCTCGCAGCGCGGTGCGCACTCTTTGCTAATTGCTGTAATTGTTTTGCTGTCATGCTTAGGTTTTTGTCTGTCACGAATTCAACACTCAACACTATATTAGATACAACTAATGTAGTACCTTCTAATATACAAAGCAAGACTCTTTATCCGCATATACCCAAAGAATCTAAAAGACCACAGCTTCCTATAAAAATAAAATACAGACTTCACTTTCCCTGCGAGATCTAAATTCAATACGAGCGAAGATTTAAATCAACTACACTAAAACAGTATGGACATAGACTGGGTAGATCTTATGCTCAGGGGCTATGACCAATCATTAGACGTTTGATGTAGATAAAACAAGGTAAAACATGGGTCCAGAAATATTTAAGTACGCTCTTCTCATCGCCTTTGTGGCATTAACCTTTCGCCTATCTTGGATAGGAATGAAAAAAACCACGAATATCACGAGCTTTGCGATCGGCAACAAAGATATCAACCCCTATTTTGTCGGCATCACCATGATGGCTGCGATGTCCAGCACCGCAACCTTCGTCATTAACCCAGGATTTCTATATCAAGACGGACTATCTGCGTATATCCATTACGGTATTTTCTCTCCCCTGGGATTGTTTGCCGCGCTGCTTCTCATCACCAAAGGTTTTCGTCGATTTGGAGATAAACATAAGTCACTCACCATTCCGGGGTGGATTAATGATCGCTACCAAAGTCGCCCCCTTGGATTGTATTTTTCTTTTATTAATTTATTGACCATTACCTTTGTCATTTTGATTTTAGTCGGTTGCTCCATCCTCATGAGTTCCATCTTTCCTATCTCACAAAAAATATCCCTAATATTGTGCCTTGGGTTCGTGTTTAGTTATGTTTTGATGGGTGGAACATACGCTCACGTATACACCAATACGTTTCAAGGGTTTATGATGATATTAGTTGCAGCCTTTTTATTACTGAATGGCCTAAAATATTTTGACGGTGGATTTATCGCAGCACTAGAGACCGTAAGTCCCAATTACGCAAAACCGACCAATCCTGACTCAAAACTATACAATGATGTATTTTCCATATCGGCAAGTGTTTTCATCGTGACTTTTGGCCTTGCCATGCAACCTCATATCCTTTCAAAAGTTCTCTATATAAAAGACGATGCGCAAATAAAGAAATTTTTAATCACTGTCGCCGTCGCAGGTGCATTATTCGCATCTTTTGTACTGATAGGAATTTTTGCAAGGCTTGCTGGAGTTGAAGTCGAAAACCAAAATACCGTAGTCACTCAATATTTATTGCATGAGTTTTCCTCCTCAAATATTGGCCCTTATTTATTACCCTTTATTACGATAACGCTTTTAGCTGCAGGACTGAGCACATTAGACGGGATTTTGGTTTCACTTTCTGCAATGGTTGTATATGACATATACCGCCCACTCGCCAAAGCGTCATGCCCTGAAGAATTTCAACGCAAGGGACTTATTCTATCCCGCTGGGTGCTGATCTCCATAGGCCTTATTTCTTTAGCATTTGCTTGGGACCCCCCCAGAATGGTGGGGCTATTTGCCCAAAAAGGCATATACGGCCTTGCTGCCGCCACATTGGTCCCTATACTGTTTGGCGTTATCGGCCCCAAATACATTAACCCTTACGCCATATTCGTCGCGTCCCTTATTGGCTTACTGGGCCACCTTTATCTGAATATATTTGGTGGCGTATACAATCCGGCAAATTCATGCGCTTACTCGTCACTTGCCTCAATTGCATTCATTTGTGGTTACTTGCTGTATGTGAAAGTGACCGACAAGAACCCGCAAGGTGAGGCTGAAGTAATAGAATAAATCATAAGTTGATATAATCACCTCGGTCGACTTGGAGTTCAACTTCAAACCCCATAGAAAATATTATTGGGACGGTAGCTGCTAACGATTATTTGATTTTCGTAGAAAGTAAAACCCAAAGCGCCGTCCTTCATAATTGAAACATTCAAAGAGGTTTAATTGAGAATTTCAAACTTTGGATTTTTTGGCATTTCTACCCAGTAATGGCTTCACGCTTCCAGCGTACATTTACCCCCGTATCCCACATCATCTCTGTCTCCCGTCTCCCGTCCCCCGTCCCCCGTCACCCGTCACACCCGTCACACCCGTCACCCATCTCCCTACATTACGAATGATCCTTCAACTCATTCATCATTACCCGTTCAATTTCTGAGTACTCATTTTTAACCCGCGCCAATACATCTTCAATGATATCCAAATCCTGTCCCTTAGCGGCCTGTTCCATATCGGCTGAAGCCTCCTGTAAACGCTCAGCCCCCATATTTCCAGATACACCTTTTATCTCGTGTGCAACATCTTTCAATGCCTCCATATCGCCAGAATCCACGTTCAGCTCAACCCTAGATATTCGCCCAGGCATTTCATCGATGAACATTCCAATCAAACGAAGGATGCGCGCCATTTTCCCTTTAGCTCGCAGATAAAATTCTTCTTTTTTCCAAACGACAGACTCTCCTCCGCCCCCGATTTCTGGCCCAGCCACCTCCACTTTCGAATTTACATTCAAACCTTCTGGCAATCCGACACTGCTCCACTGTGCGACTTTATTTTCGACAACATTCGGATCGATGGGCTTTGAAATATAGTCATCCATGCCCGCGTCCAAACATCTCTCTTTATCACCTTTCATCGCATTTGCAGTCATTGCAATGATAGGAATACGCGTATTATGAAATCCAATTCGCCCCCTACGAATTAAACCCGTCGTTTCGTAACCATCAATACCTGGCATTTGGCAATCCATAAAAATAAGCGTGTAATAATTTTCTTTGTTGCTAACCAAAAGTTTTAATGCCTGAAATCCGTTCGGCGCAATCTCCACATTAAGCCCGATCGATTCCAAAATACCCGATGCGACCTCTTGATTTATAGGGTTATCTTCAACCAAAAGAATATTAACCGGCGCACCTTCTGAAGAATATATTCGTTGCGAACCTTCCTCGTTGAGAAGGCTACAGTCCTGAATAATTGAACCAATGAGATTATACAAGGCTAGAGGTTTAACTGGTTTAGAAAGAAAAGAACCGCTCGAAGTCTCATCAGTATATTGGCGACTGGACATTTGCCCCATTGTTAATAAAGGCACTAGATGAACTTTTTCTGATAACGCCTTATCATCCAACTTACTGAGCACTCTTGTCATATCGACATCTGAATCAGTCGCATCATAAATTATGAATATAAATTTTTTCTTCTCAGCTCCTTCACGTAGAATGCGTAAGCAATCATGATCGGTAGGCTTGGATATGACATCCAGCCCCCAGTTTTTCCCATGCCGAGCAATTAAGGTAAACTCTTTATCTTCGCCAACACATATCAATTGAACATCTTCGAAATGCTCTAGACCTGCACCCGCCCCAGGCTCCTTCCCGCCACCTAACCGGGCCCTAAACCAAAAACGACTGCCATCGTCCAATGCGCTCTCAAAACCTACCTCACCATGCATTAATTTTGCTAACTGTTTAACAATGGCAAGCCCTAATCCTGTCCCGCCGTATTTTCGAGTGGTTGACGCATCAACCTGATTAAACGATTGAAAAAGGCTCTCTTGCTTTTCCTCTGGAATGCCAATCCCTGAATCCTTGACCGAGAACTCTACATATATATCCTTCTCACTTTTTTCCACCAATATTATATCAACTTGTATTTGCCCATCATTGGTAAATTTTATGGCGTTACTCATAAAGTTAGCGAGTACTTGACGAATACGGCTGGGGTCTCCAACAACATTAATCGGCACTTCGGGGTCTATATCCAAAAACAAACCCACCCCCTTTTCATCAACCAGATAAACAAAAGAGTCGCTAATACTCCCCAGCACCTCGTATAGATTAAACTCAATATTCTCTATCTCTAATTTTCCCGCTTCAATTTTAGAAAAATCGAGGATATCATTAATAAGCGACAACAAAGATTTCGCACTGCTTTGCGCCAACCGAGAGTAATGGAATTGCTTTTCGCTTAGCTTTTCTTTTAATAAAAGATTAAGCATGCCGATAACGCCGTTGATCGGCGTACGAATTTCGTGACTCATGGTGGCCAAAAATTCCGACTTTGCTTTTGCCGACATTTCGGCTTCTTCTTTGGCATCTTCCAATGCCCACGATTTAAATTCTAAATCGTTGGCAAATTCGACAAGTTTCTCTTCACTTTCCTTCAACAAGGTTCGATCTTCAACACACAAGAAACTACCGACAACACACCCTCTTTCGTCAAAATCTGGCGTCCATGTTACATACGTCGACAAGGTGTCGCTCTGACCAAAGTAGATATCCATATCGAAGGACTCAACACAGCCTTTAAAAACACGGTCTTTGTGAATCGATAATCGTGCAAAAACTTCCTCCATATACGCATCTTGCGCATGTTTCCCAACAATTTCATCTAGTTTTTTATCAAACCAACCTTCATGGATATAATTGGCAAAACGCACGATAAAGTTACTGTCGATATACGCAAGTAAAACAGGTACTCGCTCCGTAATACCATCCACATATTGACGCACACGATTCAAATCGCCATCTTTTATTGAGCGTTCTTTCACCATGTCGTTGTAATGGGTAACGATAGCCCCTAGCTCATCATCACTAAATTGAGGCAAAAGAAGAGCTTCATCCGTGTTTTTTTGACGCACCAACACATCTTGAATAACACTCAAAGGATGAAGCACCATTTTTCTCTGAACGAGATAAAATACGAAAAAAAGAAATCCAACGCTAACGATAACCAGCATCATAAAATAACGTTCGATACGAAGAGCCTCATAGCGACTCATGCTCGTATCAAAGGTTAGCAATACGGTGTATTTTCTCAGTCTATTTTCTTCTGAATCAATTAGATTTACAGAAACAGCCTTATAAATATAACCTCCCAATATGCGCTGTGTCGTTCCTAGACCGTTACCGGCAAGATGCTCTTCAAATACAGACTGCTCGGCGGACAAGTTTAGTGAGGAACCAGCAGGTGGTGATACCCGAGAAGAAAGATCAGAGGGGAAACTAACATCGCCCATTTCTTTCCCAATGTATTGATTATTATTATCCGCAATAACCTTCCGCGAAGCATTATTAATCAACTGCAACCTGACAATTGAATGCTGAGAAGCAAGGGCATTTACAAAACGTATAAGTTGAGGCCTAGAATCATCCACCTCACAGAACATCACCAAACTATCGGTGATGTAGCGAGTTTCTTTTTCCACTCCAGCGATAATGATTTCGCTCGTCAACTCCCGCCCAACTCTTTCGACCACGAACAACATAACAAAGCAAAACACAACAATCGGTGCGGTTAGCTTAAACGATAAAGATTTTGTTGCGTGTTTATATAAATTCACTGCATTGGTCCTAGCCTACAAAATTTATGTCCAACGATTAACGGTCTACATGACCTCGGTAAATTAAATTCGGCAACGAGCCGCAGCCCATCACCAATGATTTGATTTCGACCAACACCTGACAGACCTCCTCTGCGGATTTCTGTAACGCCTCAGGGTTTTCAAACAGTTTTTTTTGTTCAGCGGCATCGAGGATTTCGAGGCCTTCTGCAGCCTTATCAAACTCGCCAACACTAATCCCCTCTCGCTCAGCCATAATCACGGAGGATTCTTGAGGGTGCTGCTTAGCGAATTCTAAAGCCAATTGCCAAGCCTGATGTAACTTAGGAACAAATTCCGGTTCAGCACGCAACGTTTTTACGCTCACCGCCACGGTATCAATAATTTCAAATGGTATATCCGCAGAGCTAAATACACGATGAAACTGATCATGCTTCAAGATACTGATTGAGGTAGGCGGATATGTAACATAGGCATCCAAAGCTCCCGACAAAAGGGCCGCTTCCGCCTCTGTTTGCTCGGCATCAATGATATTGACGTCAGATAGCGTTAAACCGACTTTTGTTAACGCACGGTGCAAAAAAAAGATCCCCAGCGATCCCAGCTCAACCCCAACTGACTTTCCTTGCAGGTCGAGCATCGATGGGATATCTCTGTGGCTCACAATGACATCACTTCCATTTGAATAATCTGGAAACAATACAACCTGAAGCGGCCTATCACTCAATTGCGCCACTTGTACCACCTCGATAAGCGTACTTGCCAAGCCATCAACCCTTCCCCCAAGGTACGCTCGCCGGATATCGGATAAAGATGACAATTGAACCAGGCTAATATCCAAACCAACGTCACCAAAAAAGCCCTTACTTTCCGCGAGGTACAGGTATTCATAACCCGGCCAAGGATTAATTCCTATGGTGATTGGCTCGAGCGGCTTTTCAACACAAGACGCCAGGCACAACAAAGATGAAATACACGCTATTTTAAAAAATTTCACAGGCAGAAAAAGCTTCTAGTATGTATAGAATAAGCGTAGTCGGGCTAGGGTTGCTGTCAACGATCAAGCCCTCGATTAACGCGCTAATGTTGCCCTAAATCGTCCTTATATTTCAGCAGGAAAAATGTCGCCTCTCCTGATAAAATACCCGCCCGATAGTTTCTGTGATTCAACCTCGTTAATGACAACAAGCACACACCACAACCGAAGCAGTACGCCACCTTCGCTCGACCGGAAGTTTTCTATTGCGCCGATGATGGATTGGTCGGATAGGCACTGCCGCTATTTCTGGCGTCTGTTGTCTAAACACAGCGTTCTGTATACAGAGATGGTGGTGAGTGGCGCCCTTATACACGGCGACCGAAAACGCTTCCTTCAATACAACGATGAAGAGCACCCCATTGCCCTTCAAGTCGGCGGCCACGACCCGAAAGACCTGGCGCAATGCGCCGCGATGGCCGAAGAATGGGGCTACGACGAGATCAATCTCAACTGTGGTTGCCCCAGCGATCGCGTTCAATCGGGGAAGATCGGCGCAATTTTAATGGCCGAACCGGAGTTGGTTGGGAAATGTGTACGTGAAATGCGTAATGCCAGCAATATTCCAGTAACGCTTAAGCACCGTATCGGCATCGACGATATGGAAGACTACGCAGACATGAAACGCTTTGTAGCCATCACGGCAGAAGCGGGCTGCGAAACATTTATCGTACATGCACGCAAAGCCTGGCTTAAGGGCCTTAGCCCAAAAGAAAATCGTGAAGTTCCGCCACTTAAATATGAACTGGTCTATCAGCTCAAAGAAGAATTCCCCGAGCTTGAGATCATCATCAACGGCGGCATCAAGACGACGGAGCAATCAAAATCACTGTTACAGCATGTCGATGGCGTGATGATTGGCCGCGAGGCCTATAACAACCCCTACTTCTTGCGTGATATCGATCAGACTATATTCGGCGAATCCGAGCAGAACCTCACCCGTCGAAGCGTGATGGAGCGCTATATCGACTATTGTGACGTTCAATTGGAAAAAGGCTCTCGGCTAAACCACATGAGTCGACACATTTTAGGGCTCTATTTAGGGCAGCCTCGTGCTCGCTTGTTTCGCCGACATATCACCGAGAACTCCCCAAAACCGGGAGCAACGACCGAAATATTGCGTGAAGCGCTGGCCATTGTTGAGCCCGACTCTATTTAGGCTTATACACTAACTAAAAAGTCTTAATACGAGTTAAGTTCAGCATTGTGTTCGTCTGCCATCAACCGGATAATAGCGCCGCCTACTCTTACGCTATTGGTAGCGATTTAATCGATAATTGCAAAATAGCCGCACACATCATATTCACCATAACGAGGGTCAAATGAGCAATAAACTTGAGCAGCTCAAGCAGTATTCACAAGTCGTCGCCGATACCGGAGATATTGAAGCCATTAAGCGCTATCAACCCGTCGATGCGACAACCAATCCGTCGCTGCTCTATAAAGCCGCTCAGATGGAGCAATATTCAGCTCTAGTCGACACTGCAGTGAGCACCACTAGCAGCCTTACTGAAGCCTGTGACCATTTGTCTGTATCCATCGGTTCTGAGATTTTAAAGATTGTTCCTGGTCGTATTTCAACTGAAGTCGATGCGCGCCTATCATTTGATACCAATGCAAGTATCGAGAAAGCTAAGCAGTTGATTGGCTTGTACGAAAAAGCCGGCTACGGTAAAGACCGTATTTTGATTAAACTGGCCTCCACTTGGGAAGGTATTCGTGCAGCTGAAGTGCTTGAGAAAGAAGGCATTAACTGCAACCTAACGTTGTTATTCTCCTTTAGCCAAGCGGCAGCTTGTGCCGATGCGGGTGCATATTTAATTTCACCTTTCGTCGGTCGTATTTTGGATTGGTACAAAGCCAATACCGACAAGAAAGAGTACACAGCATTTGAAGATCCAGGCGTTCAGTCTGTTTCTAAGATCTATAACTACTACAAACAGCATGATTACAGCACCGTTGTTATGGGCGCAAGCTTCCGTAACACTGGCGAGCTAGAAGCCCTTGCTGGCTGCGACCGTTTGACCATTAGCCCAGCATTATTGGGTGCATTGGAAGCCGATACGACGCCACTTGAACGTGTTCTTTCTCCTAACAATTCCGGTGACGCTATTGCTAAGACGATTGAAAACGAGGCTCAGTATCGTTTTTCTATGAATGAAGATGCGATGGCGACTGAGAAGTTAGCCGAAGGAATTCGCAACTTTGTGAAAGACCAAGTTAACCTTGAAAACTATTTAAGCGCGAAAAAATAGCTTATGTTTGGCAGAATAAAAACATTATTCGAGACGGAGCTTCCCTCTTCGGGGGAGCTCAATCAAGAAGAACGTAACCTTGCGTGCGCGGCCTTGTTAATTGAGGTCGCTGTAATTGATCAGGAGTTTGATCCTACAGAGTTTGCAGCGCTTAAGAAGATTTTGGCTGAGCAGTATGGTGTTGCGGAGGAGGAGTGTGATTCTCTAGCGCAGACGGCTTTGCACGAATCTGAAAATGCGACGTCGATGTATCAGTTTACGCAGAAGGTAAACCAGCACTGCAGTGCTGAGGAGAAGTTCGATTTGGTGAAAGGAATGTGGACGATTGCTTTTGCTGACGGGAATTTGGATAAGTACGAGGAGTACATTATCCGTAAGACCTGCGGCCTTCTTTATGTTTCCCATAGCGATTTTATTCGCGCTAAACATGAGGCTCGACCTCTAAGCCCTTGAGATCAGCCTCACTTACATCTCTCGCCGAAACCTGAAACATAGTTAGCGTGATGTGCTGACTCTCCATTACTGACCGACGAATAGCCCATTATCGCATTTCAAGACACGCCTCAAGCATGTCTTGAGAGTGATCACAGGATAGGCAATACGGCCTACCCACCGCCAAAACATTCCCACATTAGTTCCCCCACCTATCAATATTTGTTACTACACTTAAGAGATATTCGACTAAAAATATCCATAGAATCACACGAGTAACACATTGAAACTAAGTAACGTTTTTTCTAGGCATGCAAACGAGGAAGAGGACGAAAGACTCGTCGTCACAGAACCCGAACTTTATACTCTTGAATACTCTCAAGAAGCTTACTATCGCTACCTCTACCCTAAAAAAACCGCTCAGCGTTTAACCGTCCCCCAAAAGCTCGTGGTGGGAATGGTGAAAAATTCCTTACAAAAAAAAGAAGTACGCGCCAAAGCCGTACCACGCTTACCCACCGTAATCCCCAAGCTGCTCAAAAGTTTGCGCGACCCAACCAGTGCCGCTAAACATTACGTTGGTATCGTTAATAAAGACCCAGTAATGAGCGCAGCAGTTCTTAAGCTGGCGAACAGCGTTTACTTCAACCCCGTCGGCAAGCGCATTGATGACATTGAACGTGCAGTGGTTAAACTGGGTATCGATGGATTGCGGTCGGTGCTATCAGCTGCAGTTATGCAGCCGATTATTCAACGAGATTCGCCCTACTTTTCGCACACAGGTATAAAAATGTGGCAACACTCCCTGACCTGCGCCGTTGCATGCGAGATTATTGCAGAACACAGGGGAATGGAAAAATTTAAAGTGTATGTCATGGGCTTGGTACACGATATTGGTAAAACCACTTTATTTAGTGAGCTTTGCAAGCAGTTTAAAAAAAATGGCGAGGAGGTAAAACCCGGCTATAACGCGTTTGTACCCATAATGAAAATTATGGGGCACCCCGTCAGTTATTGGGTTTCTAAAGATTGGGATTTACCCGCAGAAGTCTGCGCGGCTTTAGCCGAGCAAGCAGCAGTTAAAGCGGGCGCGAAAGTGTCGCCTTTTGCACATGTCTTATATCAGGCGAACCTTGTTGCAGAAGCTCATGCCACCATTAGAAAACGTAATAAGAAAATTTCCATGCAGGTATTAGAAGAATTAGAACTGCCCTCTAATATGTATGACACTTTGGATCAATTAACGAAAGAAGTTTGATGAAAACGCACTAATTTCCCGTACCCGTTTTCCGTACCCCGTACCCGTTTTCCGTACCCCGTACCCCGTACCCCGTACCCCGTACCCCGCTCCCGCACCCCATTTCCCATACCCCCATCACAATAACGCTTCGACATCCCAGGTTTCGATAAACTCAACCCCCTTACCCGCCCAGAACAAAGCCTCTTGCTTGTCGACAATATCGTACAGAAACCATTTCCAGGGGCCTGGCCAAAGCCCCTCATTCTTATTAAGCCGCTTAACATCAAAAATCAACATGTCGGGTTTTAGTGCTTTTGCCTTTTTTAAATGCGCAGCGTCCATTTCTCGTAATGCCCAAGCGAAAGGCATTACCGATTTAACCTGAGGCAGCATATCGTAATCAAAAGAGACTAAAATCACGCGGGAGCTTATGCTTTGGATCGCTTTCACGACGGCTCTAAACATATCTTTTCGGGAAATATGATCCAAAGATCTTTCTTTAATTTCGACAAATATTTTAACATCGAAACAAGAAAGAGCTTCGCACACCTCTTGCAAGCTGGCGATTGGGCAGGGAAAAAACTGTTGCTTGAAACGTTGAGGCTCGTGGCAACTTATTTGTTTGAGCTCTGCTTCACTGTAATCCCAAACATTGCCTAATTTCTCACATGCGCGATCCAGCGTTTCATCGTGGAATACGATGGGGATCCCGTCTTGGCTTATCTGAACGTCCAGCTCGACATAAGGGGCGCCCGCTTTTGCAGCAGCCACTATGCCAATAAGGGAATTTTCAGGGAATTTCTGAGGGAAGCCTCGATGACCGACAACATGAAAAGCATTCTTCATCATCGTTTACGCACTCACTCAAAACGACCTGAGGAGATGGTCAAAAGCTGAACGTATCACCTTGTCTTGCCACTTGAATATCTTCGGCGAAGTACTTTTGCACATCATCTTTAGTGTAGTAATGATAACAGCATAGCCGTTTTATGAGTTCTGGCGAATATTCCCGTTGAATATCGTCTAACCCCGTATGAGAGGGATTCCCCATCACACCACAGTCGTGAAAGATGGTTTCATTTTGATTAACCCGATGTTCCAATATTTCAGGAATGGGACGAGTATCACCCGTGTAAAAAAACTTGCTCGGCAGATGTAAACCAAAAGCAGTTTCAGGCGCATGGTGACGAACAGGGATCACAGAGAATACCACGGCGTTAAAAACCAGCTCGTTCACAATCGGAATCAGGTGAAAAGCATCCCAGAAATTAACACCGCCTTCTGCCAATACCGCGGGATAACACCCAACACGCTGATGAAGAAGCGGGATGATCGATGCAGGGACAAACACTTTGGGCTGAACAGCTTCTGGCTGATGAAACCATGATTTAATAAATAGATTTTCAAAATCACCAATATGGTCCAAATGGCAGTGCGTAATAAATACGGCATCAGGCAAGCAATGATAACGTTCGAAAAATAACTTCACCGTCCCCGGACCACAGTCGATCAGAAGTTTTTTGTCACCTATCTCTACAACCGCCGAAGCATGCCCTAGACCCTCTTGACTAGCCCCGCCCACGCCTAAAAAAGTTAATTGAATATCTTGATCAGATTTTGACATTCGAATTAGTCCTCAGCACTCAATTCAGGAAAGGTTTGCACAAAACTTTGGTAGTTACCGTCAAAACCCTCGTTTACGGCATCGGCAAAGGCCTGATTTATCATTTGTTTTTCTTCAATCATATCGATCACCTGCCGACGAAATTTTTCGTCGGAAAACCCTAATCCATCTTCACGTAATCGCATAAGCGTGTGCCGATAAGCTTGCTGAAATAATCCTTCAGCCCCTTCGGCATGACACATACTTTGATTATGCACTCGGTATTCATGAAGCGCATCACTCAGATAAACCGCCCGACCGGCGTTTTCCAATGCGCGCAAATTAAACAACGTATCCGCACCGCGAACGACATCCTCATCCCAGCCTTGTTTAATATGCCGATAATGAAATAAAAACAGCAGGGGTACAAGAGAACTTTTCACGTCAACAAGAGAGAAGTGAGTATTAGGTGGGCCATTAAGTGCCAAACTGTCCTCTACCCCCTCCCCCACAACGTTAACATTATCCAACGCAAGTCCCGTTTCGCTAGCAGCATCTATTAAATATGTTAAGCGGTTTGGGTAGTAGACATCATCGGCATCAAGGGGAGCTATCCATTCACCCCTTGCGTGCTTAAGGCCAACGTTTCTGGCCACATTGGGCCCAGATTGAACCTTATCCGTTGAATAATACTGAATACGTGAATCGTTAATGCCCCGAGACAACAACACCGCCCGATAGTCGGCATTGTCATCAGCAATTACTAACAACTCCCATTGAACATGAGTTTGGGCTAACAGAGAGTGTACGGCGTCTGCTATACAGGCTTCGGCACGGAAGGCCGGCATAATAATCGAGACTAGATTTTGAATCATGGCTATCTCAGTTGTTAATTATTATTTTCACCTGTCAAAAACAACCCAACCAAACAATACGGGTTAAAACGCCTCTAACCAACAAAATTCCGCGCATTATAAAACAGTCTCATCCAAGCGCTGTCTTCGCCCCACTCTTCCGGTGCCCAGGAATTACATGCCGTTCTGAATATACGCTCGGGATGCGGCATAAGAATCGTCGCACGACCATCCAAAGAACTGAGGCTGGTAATACCGTTAGGAGAGCCATTAGGGTTAGCTGGGTATTCACTGGAAACATTCAAATTGTTGTCAATAAATCGCATAGCCACTGTGCCGTTATCTTCAGCCATCGCAAGCGATGCTTGGTCAGAAAACTCTGCCCGCCCCTCGCCGTGCGAAACCACGATAGGCATATGCGAACCCGCCATACCTTTAAATAAGATTGACGGTGACTCTTCAATTTTTACCAAACCAAAGCGCGCTTCAAACTGCTCAGAAACATTTCTGACAAAGTGAGGCCAATGCGCGGCACCAGGAATTAACGCCTTAAGGTTCGACATCATCTGGCAACCATTACAGACACCCAGACTAAAAGTATCGCGACGATGGAAAAAGTTTTCGAATTCGTCTCGCACTCGCGTATTAAATAATATCGATTTCGCCCAACCTTCACCCGCACCAAGAACGTCACCGTAGGAGAACCCACCGCAGGCCACTAGCCCTTTAAATTCGTCGAAGTTAAGTCGACCGGCAAGTACGTCGCTCATGTGCACATCAACCGCAGCAAAACCCGCTCGGTCAAATGCCGCCGCCATTTCAACATGACTGTTAACGCCCTGCTCTCGCAAAATAGCCACCTTTGGACGAACACCCGAAGCAATTAACGGAGCACACGGAACTTCATTCGCATCATAGGAGAGCTTTACGCTCAAGCCTGGGTTCGTTTTCGCCAAACCGTCAAATTCTTGTTGAGCACATTCAGGGTTATCACGACGTTTTTGAATGTGGTAGCTGTTTAGGCTCCACAACTGATGCAATGAAGTCCGATCAGATTCGTATACTGTACGCTCGCTGTTTCGCACGACAATAAGATCTTGCGGCCAAGCGCGACCAATACTTTTAAGTGCTTTCCCTAATCCAAAGGAAGCGAAAATATCGCGAACACGATCAAAGTGTTCAGCGCCTACCTGCACCACTGCGCCCAGCTCTTCATTAAATAATGAAGCATGGTTATCGTTGCCCAAAGCCGCGATATCAATTTCAACACCACAATGTCCGGCGAATGCCATTTCAATGATGGTTGTAAATAAACCGCCGTCAGAGCGATCGTGATAGGCAAGCAACAACTCCTCCTCTAAACACAACTGCATTGCGCTGAAGAATCTTTTTAATAATTCAGCCGATTCGACATTGGGCGCATCGTCACCAAGCGCATTATATGTTTGCGCAAAAATAGAACCGCCCATTCGCGCTTTACCTTCTGCAAGGTCAACAAAGAACAATCCTGCTGCACGGTCTGGCTGCAACTGCGGCGTAACGGTTTTATTTACATTGAGAACAGGGGAAAATGCAGTAATTACTACGGACATTGGAGAGGTGACCGATTTAGCTTCACCTTCCTCCTCCCACGCTGTTCGCATCGACATAGAGTCTTTGCCAACCGGAATGGTAATCCCTAGCGCCGGACATAAATCCATACCAATCGCTTCAACGGTGCGATAGAGTTTTTCATCTTCACCAGGGTGACCTGCAGCACACATCCAGTTTGCAGAAAGTTTGATATCTTTTATATCGCCAATGCGAGCAGCCGCAATATTTGTGATCGCTTCACCGATGGCCATACGACCAGAAGCAGGAGCATCTAACAAAGCCAGCGGTGTGCGCTCCCCCATACTCATGGCTTCGCCAGCCAAACTGTCATAAGAGACCGTTGTCACCGCACAATCAGCTACAGGCACCTGCCATGGCCCGACCAACTGATCTCGAGCAACCTGCCCCGTTACGGACCGGTCACCAATGGAGATCAAAAACATTTTACTCGCAACTGAAGGGTGCTGAATCACACGCTCAAGCGCTTCATTAATGGGAAGGTCTTGATAGACAAATGTAGATGCTTGGTATTCTCGCGTTTCAGCTTCGCGATGCATTTTCGGGGCTTTACCGAATAAAATATTCATCGGCAAATCGATAGGTTTATTGTCGAAGTGCTTGTCGTTCAATACGATTTTATCTTCGCTTGTCGCTTCACCCACAACAGCATAGGGGCAACGCTCACGTAGGCAGATACTTTCAAAAGCCGCTAAATCCGACGGCATAATCGCCATCACGTAACGCTCTTGCGATTCGTTACACCAAATCTCTAACGGTGACATTCCTGGTTCGTCATTCGGAACGTCTCGTATTTCAAAAACTGCACCACAACCGCCATCTTTTGCCAGCTCAGGGAACGCATTGGATAAGCCGCCGGCACCCACATCATGAATAAAGGCTATCGGATTGCTTTCTCCCAACTGCCAGCACGCATCAATGACTTCTTGGCAACGTCGCTCAATTTCCGGGTTTTGACGCTGTACGGATGCAAAATCCAAGTCTTCAGTTGAACTGCCCGATGTCATCGACGAAGCAGCACTACCGCCCAAACCAATTAACATGGCGGGGCCACCTAAGACGACTAACTTCGCCCCAGGTGAAAAGGTTTCTTGAGCAATATGCTCTTCGCGAATATTACCGTAACCACCAGCCAACATAATGGGCTTGTGGTAGCCGCGTCGCTCGCCATCATAATTTTCTTCGAATGTTCGGAAGTAACCGCAAATATTTGGGCGCCCAAATTCATTATTAAATGCCGCACCACCGATGGGGCCTTCAACCATAATATCTAAGGCCGAAACGATACGATTGGGCTTGCCGTAATTTTCTTCCCATGGAAGTGGGTAATCCGGGATTTGTAAATTCGATACGGTAAAGCCGGTCAATCCAACCTTGGGCTTTGAGCCTTTACCTACAGCGCCTTCATCTCGAATTTCACCACCGGAACCCGTGCCCGCACCTGGAAACGGTGCAATGGCCGTCGGGTGGTTATGGGTTTCCACCTTCATTAACAAATGAATCGCTTCTTGCGAATAAATATATTCTTTTGATTCTGGATCAGGGTAAAAACGACCTGCCTCGGAACCGACAATAACCGAAGCATTATCAGCATAAGCAGATAGTACATTTTCACCGCCTTTTTCATAGGTGTTTTTAATCATGCTAAATAAAGAGCGCGGCTGCTCTTCACCATCTAACGTCCAGCTCGCGTTAAATATTTTATGACGACAATGCTCTGAGTTTGCCTGGGCAAACATCATAAGTTCGACATCGTTGGGGTTACGACCTAGACCGCAAAATGATTCAGTAAGGTAATCAATTTCGTCATTGGCCAATGCCAAGCCTAAATTTTTATTTGCATCAGTTAATGCCTGCGCTCCTTTGCCCAGCACATCAACCGTGGTGACAACGCCCGGTTCTGCACGCAGAAATAATACTTCTGCTTTTTTAACGTCGTCAAATACAGCCTCGACCATACGATCGTGAATAAAGGGAATAACACCTTCAATAGCGTCGGTAGTCTTTACTGAGTAAATGACACCACGTTCGATTCGTCGCACCTTTGTTAGCCCAGCATTGTGTGCAATATCACTGGCTTTCGAGGACCAAGGAGAAATGGTTCCAGGCCGTGGCGTGACAATAAGATCCACCGCACCGTCTATATTTTCAACCTCGGCTTTCGGGCCATAAGTCAGCAAAGCTTTTAGCACCTCAAGCTCTTTGGCGTCGAGATCATCGATAGTGTCGACAAAATGTACATACGACGAATTCAATTCGATATTTTCGATACCGGAAGAATGTAGGAGATCAAGAAGTTTGTTACGACGGAATTCAGAAAGTGCAGGAGCGCCACGCAATGTAAGCATGATGGAGGGGGACCTCGATATTTTGTAGGACTAGAGTGTTCGCGGGTTTACGGCGGGCATTGTACTGGAAATTGGCCGGACGGTGAAAACTAATCGACTTCAATTTTCAGGCCCACTCTTCGTTCTCAACGATGAAAACACACTCCAAATCAAACTTAGGCATGGTTTATGCATCGTTAATTATAGTGCCAACATTGAGCGGGATCGAATAAAAAACAAACTGTTTCTTTTGTAAACATATAAAGTTACCCGCTTTTTAGCTTGTAACATTTTGTATCGATTTCAGCGAAATATAACGCCTTAATTCGATTGTTTCGATATTCATGAAGAAACAATCTATGAAAAGTTCGAGCCAACGCTGTCGCTGAAGTGCCCGTGAAATGTGGACTAGGTCTCATATCAAAGCAAAAAAGGGTAAAACACACCCTAATCGGTCACAAAAGACACTAGGCGCACCAAGCAATGGCGTGTAAAATCGCCTAAAATTTATTCAGGTACGAAAATAAAAGATAAGCGCAAATTAGCGTAAAACGTAAATAGATAGAAAGACAAGGTCTGGGAAAAACTATAACGATGAGTAAGCAAACCGCATTAATGGCCGCTAGGACTGTAGCCCGCTCAATCAAACTCAGCATGATGCTGGGACTGATGATGCTTGCTGCCGGTTCTCTTAACAGTAGTCGCATACCCACGGCCTTAGAATCCATCCAAGCTGCTGGTGAGATCCACATGATTTCTCGCAACGGACCCACCACTTATTACGAAGGCCCACGCGGCACAACAGGCTTTGAGTACTCCTTAGCAAAGCAGTTTGCTGACAGACTAGGTGTTGAGCTTGTTATACATGACCAAGAAGATCTTGGTCTTATGCTAAAAGCGGTCAGCAACAATCGCGTCCATTTCGCAGCGGCAGGCCTTACGGTTACTCAAAAACGTCAACAAAAAGTTAAATTTGCCACGCCCTACCTTAATGTCAAACAACAACTTATTTACAGAATAGGCCAAGATAAACCAAAGTCTGTTGAAGATTTGCTGGATAAACACATCGTGATTATTGCCAACAGCTCTCATGCAGAAAACCTACGTAAGCTGCAACGCCAATACCCCACCCTTACCTGGGAAGAACGTAACGATGTAGAAATGCTGGATTTATTAGAGCTGGTTCATAACGGTGAAGCAGACTTCACTATTGTCGACTCAAACGCTTATGAAATGAGCGAGTCGGTTTACCCTCGTGCACGCGTTGCTTTCAACCTAAAAGAAGAAGAAAAGCTCGCGTGGGCTTTTTCACATCAAATAGACGACACCCTATTTAAAGAGGCGCAAAAGTTTTTTAACGATGAACTGATCGCCACTACGATAACGGACATCAAGGAAACTTTTTACGGCCACTTAGGTGAGCTGGATTACAGCGGCGCTTTACTATTTTCGCACCGATTAGATGCCAGGCTTCCAAAGTGGGAAGATAAATTACGTGACGCTGCGGAAGTATATGATTTGGATTGGCAGCTGCTTGCTGCACTTAGCTACCAAGAGTCTCACTGGAATCCAAAAGCGAAATCGCCCACAGGTGTTCGCGGCTTTATGATGTTGACATTGGATACGGCTAAGGAGATGGGCGTTACAAATCGCTTAAGCGCAGATCAAAGCATTATGGGCGGATCGAAATATTTTAAACGCATGTACTCGCGAATCCCTGAACGCATCACTGCGAATGACCGTACCTGGTTAGCACTTGCCGCTTACAACATTGGCTATGGCCACTTAGAAGATGCTCGAATTTTAACGGAGCATCACGGCGGCAACCCAGATAAATGGGTCGACGTAAAAGAGAATCTATTACTGCTGGCAAAACGGAAGTACTACAAATTTACAAAACACGGCTATGCACGCGGTTGGGAAGCTGTCGATTATGTTCAAAATATTCGAAACTTCTACACGATTATTGCTTGGAACGAAAAAGAAAAGCGTCAATTGCTCAGCGCAAACATTGTTACCCAACAACAGTTTGCTCAATTTAGCCCTGTAATGACCGAGGCAGTGAAGTCCATTGCAACGTCCTCAATGTAAGCTCATTTATTCATCAGCAGGTTTAACGATTGAAATCTGTTGACGGGTTACCGACTCCCATAAGCACTCACTATGCTTATCTTTAAGGCTCCTTTGGAGCCTTTTTTTCTTTTCGGCGTTGCTGGAAAAACTGTTTAATCAGCTGTGAACAAGGCTCTTCCAGCACTCCGCCCTGCCAGTCAAAACGATGATTATAAATATCGCTTTGTACAATATGAGAATGACTGGCTAACACGCCCGCCTTAGGCTCTGGCGCACCAAAGACCAAACGATCAATTCTTGCGTGAATCAAAGCACCAACACACATTGTGCAAGGCTCGATCGTGACGTACATACGCGTATTCACTAAGCGATAGTTTTTTACCTGTGCACACGCGGCTCGAATAGCCACAAGTTCAGCATGCGCAGAAGCATCATGTGTGGAAATAGGCGAATTCCAACCTTCACCAACGACGTCATCATCGCAAACAATCACCGCACCAACGGGGACTTCGCCCGCGTCAAAAGCTTTTTGCGCTAAGCTCAGTGCGCGTGTCATCCAATATTCATCACTATACGCCATTGAACTCACCGCCAGTCTTTTCAAAGGTGTAAACCTGAATAACAAAATCAAAGGTTATATCAAATGACGGCAAAGAAAATAAAGCAGTTTTCGCCTCTGAGTCTCCCCGCCAATTTAAAGGTGTCATGCCGATCAATTGTTTCAGCGCGTGATTATTCAGGCTCTGCGTATCACTGACTTGAACCCGTCCCTTTAAATTAGCGCCAACAAGCTCTGAAGGCTCGTCATGCACTTGAGCCTCTTTGTAGAGAGCTTGCTTTAACTGCCAGAAATGTTTTTCGCCCGGTAAAACCCGAATAAATATTCCGTCATCCTGCAACACACGCTTGATTTCATTCAGCTCAATGGGAGAGAACACACTTAATATTGTGTTGATCGAACCTGCCTGAAATGGTAAATGGTAATTACTGGCTACGGAAAACTGCGCACCCACCACATAACGAGCCGCTCGCCTGACGGCAAATTTGGAGATATCACTTCCCCAAAAAAACGCATCGGGAAACTGTTGTGCTATTGCGTGAAGGTAAGAGCCATCCCCACAACCTACATCTAAAAATCGACCGTCCGACTTAAATCCACTTTCCTTCATACAATTTACGATCGCGTCGATCAGGAAAGCATAATGACCGGCACTTAAGAAACTGCGTCGCGCCTCGACCATTTCGGCCCCATCACCAGGATCTTTACTACGCTTTTGATTAGCCAACATAAGATTGGCATAGCCTTGACGCGCACGATCATAACTATGCCCCTCAGAACACTGATAACCAGACGTTGACGCCTCTAGCGCATTGCCACAGGCTGGGCACTGCCAAACACAGATGTTATTTATACGCTCACCGCTTACATTACTCATTCGAAAGGGCTTGAACCCTCTGACTCTTCAGCCAAAGAAAAGCGCTGAATCTCTTCGCCATTAACAAATACCGTTTCGGCAAACATACTCAGCGGCCTAACCCACAACCCCCTTTCGCCATATAACGCACGATAAAGCACGAGAACCTCACGCGTTTCCGAGTGATGCGTCACGCCGTAGACCTGATAGTCGTTACCTTTGTAGTGCCGGTATTTACCCGGAATAATATGCTCCGTCATGGTCATATATCCCCTCCAGTTTTCTGATTTGTTACTTCTATTTGAGCACTAACTAGTGCCGTCCATAAACTAATCCCTACTCGGCAACTGCTCCTGCGTTGCTCTACCTCCTGCGTCCTTGCAGTCGTGCGGAAAAATATAAACACTCATCTTTACACTACTACATATAGTTGTTTGCAATAAGCAAGCGCCCATATGTAGTGACGAAAATCTAAGCGTTTTCATTTCCCCTCGCGACGAGCCATTTTCGGACGGACACTCGCTACTTTTGGATGATTGCTTGAGACAAGCGAGTACCGAAAGACTGCAATTTTATGCCGTTGAATACGCGGGATTATAGTCATTTACCTCTTGTGCGCAAGACACTACTATACGCCTCCCAATTAGATCGTCATCAGGAATTTCATTAGCGTCATGGCAAAAATCAATATTATTGTAGGCTCCATAATGGGGACCGCTCTCAGCGTCGCTCAAACAGCAAAAACGATACTGGATGAAAGCGGCCACCAAGCGACCTTACATGAAAGCTTTAATGCTGATGATGCCTCGTTTTTTGACCCTAGCTCCATATTATTAGTGTGTACATCAAGCACTGGGATGGGCGACCTACCACAAAACATTATTCCTTTTTACCTGCACCTTACGAATCAATTCCCTGCTATCGCGGGTATGCATTACGGTGTTATTAGCCTTGGAGATTCGTCTTACCCTAACTTTGCACAAGCCGGAGCGACCATTGATGAGGCCCTTGCAGACATAGGCGCAGTAAGATTGGGAAAAGTGCTGGTGCTGGATGCAACGCAGATTGATGACCATGACAAGGCTGCGGCTGAAAAACTGAGCGATTGGATTAAACTGTTACCACAAACCTCTCAATCCTGAAATCTCGCGCATTATGTCTGAACGAAAACACATAGGTCTTTTTTACGGGAGCTCTACCTGCTATACCGAAATGGCTGGGGAGAAAATTCGAGACGCCATTAATAAAGCCCTCGATCATGAAAATAACGTCGATGTCTATAACATTGATACGACGCCCATCGTCGAATGCCAATTCTACGATTGTATTATTATGGGCATCCCCACGTGGGACTACGGCGAGCTACAAGAAGACTGGGAAGATATTTGGCCTGACCTTGAAGACTTGGAGCTAAAAGGAAAAAAAATCGCCTTGTTTGGACTTGGAGACCAAGTTGGTTATCCCGAATGGTTTTTAGATGCGATGGGGTATTTACATCATAAATTAAAGGCGCGCGGAGCCATCATGGTGGGATACTGGCCCAACCAAGGCTATGAATTTGAAGCGTCAAAAGCACTTACCGATGATGAGTGTCACTTTCTAGGACTTGCCCTAGACGAAGAGAGTGAATTTGATAAAACCGCTGAAAGGGTTGATCGTTGGTGCGTTCAAATACTCAATGAGTTTGGTCTAACAGACAGCTAAACGCTGATCTAAAAAAGAAAGGCTCAATCAGTTATGTCTACCGATAATAAAACCAAAAAAAATAGCCACGCAGCTCAAGTACACTGGGATGAAAAAGGACTTCCATACTCGACACGCTTCGACGATATCTATTTCTCTAAAGATGACGGCATCGCAGAAAGCCGTTACGTTTTCCTTGATGCCAACCGCCTAAAGGAACGATGGGATCAACACTCCATAGATTCCACATTTTCCATTGGCGAAACAGGCTTCGGAACCGGCCTAAACTTTTTACTGGCTTGGCAATTATGGAATAAGCATGATCATAACAAAAATGCTCAATTGCATTTTATTTCTGTCGAAAAATATCCGCTCAGTAAAAACGACTTAACTAAAGCGCTAGCCCTGTGGCCGGAATTAAGCGCACTCAGCCAGAAACTCATTAACGCTTACCCTCCCCAGCCTCTACAGGGTATTCATCGCCTTAACTTTTACGACGATAATATCTCGTTAACGCTAAGCTTTGGTGACGCCGCAGAAGGTTTTCAGCAGCTAGCGCCCATTTCAAAGGCTGGCCCCCATGTTTCATCTAGCCCCTGCGCTATCGGCTCCTTACGCCCCCAAATAGACGCCTGGTTTTTAGATGGCTTTGCCCCGTCCAAAAATCCAGAGATGTGGAAAGACGCCCTATTTTCTGCAATAAAAAACCTCAGCGGACGAAGCACCACATTTGCGACATTTACTGCCGCGAGCGCTGTGCGAAAACAATTAATTGCTATCGGATTTGAGTGTCAAAAAATTAAGGGTTTTGGGCGAAAGCGTGAAATGCTGATTGGGAAATTCTCTGTAGAGGAAAAACAAAAGGGCCGCAAACCTGAAGTAGACGAGCAAACTACCCCGACACATTTTCGTGATCATAAACACCAAAAAATTGATGCCGAACCTTCATGGCACCTTAATAGGTTTTCATCGAATAAGAAGGTCGAGCACTGCATTGTGATTGGCGGGGGGCTGGCCGGTTGCCATACCGCATTTGCCCTGGCCAAAAAAAATATCCGCGTCACTTTACTCGAAAAAAATAACACACTTGCTATGGAAGCGTCAGGCAATCGACAAGGAGTGGTTTACGCAAAGCTGTCACCACACAATTCGCCACTGAACACCTTCAACCTCGCCGCCCTGCTATACGCTTCGCAGTTTTATCATTCATTAGGACTTTACGAAAAGTGCGGCGATGCCTGTGGCGTTTTACATTTAGCAATCAATGATAATTTACGCACTCAATACCAAGCGTTTTGCGAAACATTTCGAGAGTCACCCGATTTTTCTCGCTGGTTAACGGCGGAAGAATGTGAAGCCGTATCCGGCGTGCCCAGTACTTTTCCAGCCCTCTATTTACCGCAAACTGGCTGGCTATCCCCCGCTCCTCTCTGCCTAGAGCTGGTTAAAAGCGAGCGCATTGAAGTCCGAACAGAATCTAAAGTTTCGGGACTCCAGAACGATGGCAACCAATGGGAAGTCACGTACACCAATAAAGCGAATTCAACCGAAACAGTTTACGCCGACGCGGTGGTATTGGCTAACGCCCATGCAGCCTCAGAAATAGAACAAAGCCAACACCTACCCCTCAAAAAGATTCGTGGCCAAGTGAGCCATATCCCCAGCACAACTTCGAGCAAGGAGCTCCGCAAAGTCATATGCGGTGATGGATATATTTCGCCCGCACTCAATAACTGCCATAGCCTGGGTGCAACATTTAACCTACACGAATATGGAACAGGGCTAACGGCTAGAGACCATCGGCAGAATTTAGACAAGCTCACGAGCCTATCTCCGGCGCTGACGTCTAACATTGACACCTCCTTAGCTCTCGACGGGAAAGTCGGGTTTCGCTGTACGACTCCCGATTATTTCCCAATAGTCGGCTCTATTGCAGACTATTCCTCCATGAAAGAGCGTTTTGCTTTTTACCGTAAAAAGGCTAACGCCACAATCGACAATTACGGGGCTTATCACCATCACCTGTATGCCAATTTAGGACATGGAGCCAGAGGACTTTGCTATATTCCCCTGGCCTCTGAAGTACTGGCGTCTGCTATTGCAGGGCAGGTTTTACCCATATCCCGTGACTTATACCGGCACATGGCCCCAGGCCGCTTTATCATTCGGGATTTAATGCGCAATAAGATCTAGATGCGAATATTTGCCTTTACATACAACGATACTCGGTAAAAAAACGACATTGTAAATTCTATCTCTGCAGACTTCGGTTTATGGATGCGCGCTTACAAGTAGGCTATGCTGATAGCAGAGCCACATCCGATTAGGGGGATAGCATGCTGCTCAGCATAGGTCGACAACGTTACATTCCAGACACCGCAACCGACTCCGTCCATAACTATTATGAACAGATGGTTTTTGACCAAATTCTGCGATCAAATGACAGAGCGGCAACAGACAGTGAGTATCTAGCCGACCTCGCATGCGTTACTCTCAACCGGCTCCCCGCTCGCTATGTTCGGCATGACGTGGATATGACATTTTTCATGACGCCAAACGAAATGGAAGAGATGAGAAACCGTGTCGTAAACGCGGTGAACGACGCAGTAGACTATGTGGACAGCAGAGACTCGCAAGCATCTGAAGAAGAGGAAAATGAAGGAAAAGAAAAAGAGGAATGATCTTCCTCTTTTTACACGCTTAGCTCTCCACCTTACACCTCTGCCAATCCGTCAACGCTCTCTGGATGACATCTCTCGTATTAATATCCTATACTCCTGCCTCATAATTAGCCTTAAAGCCCACCTTACTTCAGAGCCACCATAGAGCCCCATGCGAAACATCTATTATCATCTCGCTTTCACCATCGGGATAAGCCTTGGCCTTTGTCAATTATGCCTCGCAGAAAACATGCTGAGCGTCACAGTTCTTGAGGAGCAAGCACACGACCCATTGACCTTTACTCAGGGCCTATTGATTAGCGATGGAAAAGTCTATGAATCCAGCGGGCTATATAGCAAGTCATTTATTCGGCGCTATGATAATCAAACCCAGAAAATAGAAAAACAACGCAAACTGCCCAACAACCTTTTTGCTGAAGGCCTAACCCTATTTAACAATCAACTTTTTTTATTAACGTGGAAATCTGGAATGGCCTTGGTGTTAGATCCAAAGACCTTGCAACCGTTAAAAAAATTCAGCTATTCTGGAGAAGGATGGGGACTGACCCACTCAGCCAACGAACTGATTATGAGTGACGGATCGGACACGCTAATCTTTCGCAATCCTTCGACATTTAAAAAGACCAAAAGTATTTCAGTACATAGCAAATGGAAACACTATAAAAACTTAAATGAATTGGATTACGCCGACTCAGCTATTTGGGCAAACATTTGGCAAAGTAACTTGATTCTAAAAATTTCGCCTCTTGATGGTAGCGTACTCGGAATAGCCGATTTATCTAAACTCGCAGAAAAAAACAACCGAATTAGAAACGAAAGCGTTTTAAACGGGATTGCATACGATGAAGAAAAAAAAGCTTTTTGGATAACTGGGAAATATTGGCCATCTCGGTATTTGGTGAGATTTGAATAATAGACGACGACCTATTAACACCACTTACAACCAAACAAGCCCGAACGTTCAGTTATAGTTTAATTAAACTATAACTTCAATAACAAAAAACCGCGGCGTATGCCACGGTTTTCATCGTTTATTATTATAGTTTTCTAATTAACAACCACCAAGTTCCCAATAACTGCCATCGGTACTGTGAAGCGTCGTATTGCCCCACGTCGATCCAGGCATCACATCATTACTTCCGTTGGCGTTGTAGGTTGGAGACCAATACGAACCCGAGCTAGTCGCACGACCACCCGTCTTATGGTAGTAATTTGCGTTAGTAAACTCGTCACAACCACCGGGGTTTGGTGTTGGAGTTGGCGTACCTGGATTAGGTGTCGGCGTCGGAGTCCCTGGATTTGGAGTGGGTGTTGGCGTTCCAGGAAGCGGGGTAGGCGTTGGATTTGTTGTGCCGTTTTGATCCACATCAATCCAGTCTCCGTCTTGTAACTGCCACAAAGTGAAAGACTCGATATATCCATATTTATCGCCGTAGAAAAGATACCCATCTAGATCAAGTCGGCCAGCATTGTAGTGCTCTGTTGCCGTACCATCTGCACTTGGCGCAATGTACTCAAGAGATCCGGTTGTAAAGCTTACAGTATTAGAAGCCGAAGACTCATTACCGCACAGGTCAACAGATTTAGCATAAAGACTATAAGAGCTGTCTGGATTTAAACCTGAAACATTAATGCTAGCGGAAGAAGAGAACCCCGCTTCTGCACCACCAGAATGGTAAATGTTATAGCCTTTAAAGTCCGACTCAGAGTTAGCGTTAACCGACAGTAGCGCATACTTATCATGAACATCATCAGCACTTAAATTAGAAGGTGTCGCGGGAGCCGTTGTATCGTTCGGATCGTCACAAACACTAAAGCCTTGTAGCGTGACCGTTTCAAAAAATGCCCAAGCATGTTGAGAATTACTGGGGCCTATATCCTTCGCATACAGAGCCTGACTTTCATCATCGCCGGACCAGTAGTGGCCTGAACCGTAAGTCGCTGACTGAGCCGTAACACCGTTATAAAACATGGTTTTAACAAGAGGGTTACCGTCCGCATCGTTGTATGTCGTAATCGTACAACTGATCCCTTCAGCACTACAATCTTCGGTTGGGCCATCCGAATTTAAATCCGGCCCCCATACCGTAAGTTGTGAATCACGAATTAATTCAGCTCCACGCGGCATAACAATTGTGTCGTTATTCGAATGAATCACCAGCATAGGAACTGCGCGATCATAGTTCAATTCTGCATTCAACTTATCAACATGAAATTGCAAAGAGTTAAACTGGTCCGCCGTTACAGACGCGGAACCATCCCCGTACGCCAATGCTTCCGCAGGTGCAGCGGCCGCCCAATAGTCGTTGTAGGATACAGCTGCAGCTACCGCCATTGCACCACCACTTGATAGACCGGTGATATAACGTCGATCGCCGTCAATATTGTAATTTGACTCAACCTGTACGCCAATGCCATGAAGATCGTCAACCTCTCCATTACGGCCTTCTTGTACATGGGTATCAAACCAATAGCCCCAACAGTTCGTGTTTCGTGACTCAGAAAAACTGGTGACAAAAGGGAAGACAATAATCACATTATTCTGATCCGCAATTAAGTCGAAGTTCCAAAGATTACGCACATCATCATGATCCATTGCACAACCGTGCAATGCAAAAACCATCGGGACGGCAGTTGTTCCGTTATAGGACTGAGGGACATACACATCGTACTGACGTGAACGTGACCCACTATATGTATATGCATCCACAGTGCCAGACCCAGTCATAACTTGGGCGGTTGTGGGTGCAGCGGATAAAACACTAAGAACGAAAACAGAAACAAGCCCTAGGGGCGATTTACAGATAGATTTTAATATTCTCATAAGATTAGGCCTCGGAGAAAGTTGAAGCCCAGGCAGCATTACCCCAAGAAGAACTCTTGCAGTTTATTCGCCTGGAGACTGTTAATTATTTTTATTGTTATTTTTACTGCTGTGTTTTATTTACCAATGCAACTGCAAAAACTAAGCGATATACATTTGATAAGCCAAAACACGGAGAGGATTCTATAGGGTCATACCTTAGTCGCACACTAGACTAAAGTATGATGGAGTTATGCGAAAGAACACTGTAATTAAGGTGATTTTAATTTCAATTTGAAATCAGGTAACAGACAAATTATGCAGAATAGGTCTATAGAGGCGCAGCAAATGTCACGTAAAGTATCCTCTTTAGAATTCAAAAGAATTAAATCGATAACGGGGGATGTGACTGGGTCGACAGTGAATGATTAAAAAGAAATAAGTGTTTGAGCCGACTATAGCAAAGTGAAATTAAATGGGGGTTTGGTGGTGGCTTTTAACCGAGGTTTTTATTTTTTATGGGAAAATTACTACGGAAAATAACATTTTTTATGTCTCCTCACCAAAACAAAAACATTCCCACTAAGATCATTCAAAATAAAAGGGAAGGATTCTGATGTGAGGAGAAAGCCAAGCAAGACAGCATAACCGTACCCAATCTAAAAAGAGCGCCTCAGACTTACTTTAATTGTACGAGGATCGCCGTAGAAAGCCGTACCTACGTTGCTGAACTGGGGAAAAAAATACCCTCCAACTTTGTATTCCACCTCAGTCAAATTCAACCCATGTAAACCAAACTGCCACGCGCTGCCCCCCGACTCCCATACTACACTTCCATTAAACAGGGTATAACTTTCTTGCACTAACCCAGGCGGGGATTGCGAATAAAGAGATACCTCACTCCTGTAATTAGCTGAAGCTAGCCACGATAATTTCCCACCAAAAACAGACGTCCCACCACTTAGCGATAAAGATATAGTTGAAGCAGGAGTATTTGCGAAAACGCGATCGCCTGCAACATTTACCCCCGCCTCATTTATATATTCAATATATTTTGAGTCAATCAATCCAATTGACAGATCCGCTTTTACACCGTCAAATAAGCTCACTGCAACTTCTAACTCTGCACCCGATATATTCGCTTTCCCTCCGTTAGTCAACCGGTCATCTCTAATCTGTATATTGCGGTAATCGCTATGAAAAACTGCAAAACTGGATGTTATATCACCGCTAAAACAAGATGCTTTTAAACCAATTTCGTAAGTATCAACCGTCTCGGGGGAAAAGCCTTCTCTTGTATTAGGCTCAGAATAGAGACCCCGCGGATCAAACCCCCCACTCCTAAACCCAGTACTATATGAAGAGTACAAATGTAGCATCTCATATGGCTGCCAGCTAAGACTGATTCGAGGATTAAACTTACGGTCTTCAAGCGCCCCACTAAAACGAGGGACAACCTCACTCCCCAACTCATCAAACTCACGAAGCGTAACCGGAACAATATCCCCACCAAAATAAGGGGAAATAAAATCTTCAGCCTCTCTAAGAACGAAAACATCCCTTATCGAAATCATATCACGCTGCTCGATAGTGTAGCGGCCCCCTACCGAAACACTAAACAACTCCGACACCTTAAGGTTTACAGACATAAATATCGCCCGGCTTTTAATATCCACATCAGCCAATGTAAATACACCAAAACCTTCGTTAACAAGCTCAAGATCATAGGCAGTTAAAGCATTCGCATCTAAATAAAACAAACCTAACAAGCCCTGCACCTTATTCAATTCGAATTTAAGTTTGAGTTCCTGACTAAACTGCCTATTTTTATAGATCGCAGGCACGCTCATTATAGACTCTTCAATAGAGTCAAAATCCCCTGGAGATTGGCTCTTATCTTCTCTATAGGCTGTCATCGTTTCTAGAGTATAACCATGATCCAGACTCCAGCTTGAAGACCCAGCAATGCTATGCGAAGATTCGTCACTATGGTTCACTGGGTGTTTTGAAGCCCCAGTCCCCGCTTTGGTATCATAGATATTATCAAGCGGATCCTCCCCATCCTCAAATACAAACCTATAGCCACGACGAGTGCTTGATTTATTCTTAGTCATATCGCCATAAATACGAACAAACACATCCTCAGAGGGGGTATATTCGATACTCGCACGCCCAACAATAATATCTTTATCGTAATTGCTCTCTCCAGTCACTAAATTGTTCCCATATCCATTACGGTTAAACGAACCAAAGCTCGTGCCCACCCGTATATCGCTATTAGCTAACGGCGTGCCTGCACTGACAATTATGTCTTGCTGATGAAAACTCCCCGCATAAGCCTTCACCACCAATGACGGATCATCAGACAGTTTTCGCGTGATGTATTTAATGGCTCCACCAATTGTATTACGTCCATAAAGAGCTCCCTGCGGGCCCCGCAAAACTTCAATGCGCTCCACGTCATAAATATCCAATACAGCTCCCTGGGGGCGGTTAAGATATATATCATCGATATAAACGCCGACTCCAGAATCATAACCTGCTAAAGGCTCATCCTGCCCTATCCCTCGAATATAAGCAGCCAATGTTGTATTCGTACCCCTGACGACCTGCAGGGTCGTATTAGCCAAAGATACCCCCATCTGAACTAAATTTTGCACGCCATCTCGGTCTAACTCTTCGCCACCAAAGACAGACAACGAAATGGGGACATCTTGTAAGGCCTCCTCATAATGCCTCGCAGATACCACCAAAACATCTTCAATCTCACGTACAGAAATCTTATGAGGCTCCCGCCCAACTATCGTCTTATTGTGAGAAAGTTCCAGAACAACTGCCCCCGCTATTGCATTAACCCTATAAATAAGTGGTGTATTCGAAAGTAAAATTTCCAATGCGCGCCCTATACCATAACGACCGAGCACCGCTTTAGCTTCAAAAGAATTAACGAGATGTGCGGGTACAATAATATTAACTCCAGCCTGAAGCCCAAACTCGATTAATGCACTTTTGAGCGACTGAGAAGGAAGGTCAAAAAAAACAAGCTTTTTTGATAACGGCATAGATCGGTGAGCATCAACAACCTCGGCAGAAGCAGCGGCAATTTCGAAAAAATAAAACAGCCCGAAAACTACAAGACCTAAAAGGCTAAACCGAATATTCAAAATAAAATCATGCTCCACAGAGGTAAACTAGAAACCTAACACTCCCCCAATAAGAATAATTACGAGAGGCTGACTTTGGGAATGTTACATTATTTTTGGAGGGTTTTCTTTTCTGGGGCATCCAAATAAATACGAAGCCTTCTCCGGATTCACACCTAAAAGGAATACTTAATCGTTGCTGTCACAGTCCGAGGATTACCGTAAAAGTCAGAATCAGCGCGCTCACCCTGAACGATGCTTGGCACTCCCATATCAGGCAAAGAATAACCATCAACAATATATTCTTTGTCCGATAAATTAAGCCCATTCGCCCCCAGCAACCAGCGGCCACCATCTGAACGCCAAACAACGCTAACGTTAAATAAGGTATGCCCTGGCTGACCAAGGATATCATTTACACGATTATGAGAGTACGTACGACTAGAGTAATAAAGCCCACCTAAAAATAACAGCTCACCAGACTTAACCTGTATACGATAGCGAGAAGAAAGCCCTATCGTTAACTCAGGAGAGAAAGGAAATCGATGATCTTCGGATGAATTTACAAACTCATATTCTCCCGTCCGATATTCCACCCCCTCCTCATCACCATTTATTTCCTGCACCTCATAAAATCCATAATACTCCGCATCGATCATCCCAACAGCCAGACTCATATTAAAGCCATCAGAAATACGTGTCGTAACATCAAATTCAAGCCCGTAAATACGCGCTTCGGCATCATTTGTAACCGATTCAATATACTTATCGTTAATACCGTCAGCGTTATAATCACCTTCATTCAGAAGACTTCCTATAATTTGAACATTTTGATAATCACTGTAAAAAACGGCTAAGTTAGACGTAAGCCCTCCGTCAAAAAAACGGGCTTTAAACCCTAACTCGTATGAACCCACCGCCTCCGGTTCAAATCCCTTCTGTTTTTCTTCATTGAAGTAAAACCCTCTCGGGTTATATCCTCCACCTTTGAAACCTCGACTGTAGACTGAATATAGACTGACATTGCCTATCGCCCAATTAATACTCACCCTAGGCGTAAACCCTGGATCCGTTCGGCTGTTCTCAAAATAACCGATCAAATATGAATCTGCCTCTACCCCAGAAAAATATGGCGACGAGAAAACACCTAGATAGATTTCAGTCTTCAGCTCCGCACTCCTGGAATCTGATGTATACCTCGCCCCTATAGACAGATCTAAAGTGTCAATAAGCCCAAAATTAACCTCAGAAAATACCGCCCAAGCTTTAGTTTTTATGGTGCCAGAAGTGATTGTCACGACACCAGGATCGTCAACCCACTCAACAATACCCGTTACGTCCACTTCGCCATTAACACTGTCATAAGCACTAAACGCATCTGCATCAAGATAATAAAAACCAGCCACACCCTGAATTGCACCACTTTCGTATACGAGCCGCAATTCATAGCTAACCTGCTCACTTTCGTATCTACTATATATATCGCCATAACTGCCCGGAAGACCATCAAAATCGATAGGTGAATCCTGCTCATCGTCTCTGAAAGCCAATATCGAACGAAGCTCTAACTCATCATCAATAGAGCATTCAACAAGCACTGAAAACCCGAAGGTGCCCTGATTATTAGCGCTTATAGCGTGTCCCTGGGCCGTTGCCCCCGCACGGGAGTCAAATACACTATCGAGAGGCTGAAAAAAGTCCCCGTTCTCGTCCACCGCTACATCGCTCGGGCTTGCACGATAACCTGGCTTTGGCCCAGATTTATCTCTGGTGTGATCTAAAACCAACCTCACAAAGGCCCTACTCGAAGGCCTTATTTCCACACTGGCTCGCGCCGTTACAATGTCTTTATCGTAATGCTCTTCACCAGTCTCAACATTTTCACCAAAACCACCACGATTGAAGGACGCAAGACTACCACCGATTCTAAAAAGATCACCCATAACAGGCGCTCCTGCAGTCACAACCAAGTCCTGCTGATGAAAGCTGCCTAAAGATCCTTTTACATTAAACTCTGGCTCTCCGCTTAATCGCTTTGTAATATATTTTATTGCTCCTCCGATAGTGTTTCTGCCATAAAGTGTACCCTGGGGGCCTCGCAATACCTCAATACGCTCCACATCGTAAATATCCAGAACAGCGCCCTGAGGCCTATTGCGATATACATCATCAATATAGATACCAACACCCGACTCAAAACCAGGCAATGGGTCTGACTGACCAATACCTCGAATATACGCGACCAAAGTAGTGTTAGTACCCCTAGCGACAGTCAGAGAGGTATTGGCAAGCAATGGGCTTAGCCGTGCAAGATCTGGCACCCCATTCAACTCTAAAAATTCACCGCTAAATACCGCCAAAGACATCGGCACATCTTGAATATCCTCGTCTCGATGTCGAGCAGATACGACCAAAACATCTTCTATCTCTCGAACCGAACGCTTACCAGAAGACTGACCCATAGGATGAGTTTCAACAGGACCTTGGCCAGCAACCAGGAACACCGTAGCCAAGTCCCCCTCAATTACATATGAAAAAGGCGTTTTCGAGAGCAGTATTTCAAGAGCCTGACTAAGGCTATAGCGACCGTATAAAGGACTGGATTGATGCTTAGCCAACAGATTAGCGGGTACTATGAGATTAACATTTGCCTGCAATCCAAATTCTACAATCCCCTCCTGGAGGGATTGCGATGGAATATCTAAAAAGAAGATTTTTTTGGCTAGGTGCCCGGCCTCATCACTTCCCGAAGGCTGAGCAATTACTCCAGAAGAAGAGACGATCAAAGACAATGCACAACCCAGCAGAGCAAAAAGGGGCATAAAAACGATACTTCGATTGATTGCGATAAGACACTGTCCCTTGTTAACTCGCACAAAGTACGGATATTTTATTATTTTTCGAAAATACTACATTATTTTTTGAGGGGGTTCATCACTAAAGTGTTTTGTATAGAAGCCAGAGTATAATTATATGGTGCAGGATAGACAAATTTCATTCCAGGCCCTGCTCATAAAGCCATCAATCCTCGAGTGAAACAATAAGAACGCCTTTCATTCAACTCAACACTCAGGCCTAGCAAAGTGTAAAAAGACACTACATGCCCCCGATCTGATAATAACCCTCGCAACTGAAGGCTAGATAGAAGAACATATGCTCTCAACAAACTCACAAACCAGCAGTGTGTTAATGAAGCATAGTTTCATCAAATCGTTGTTCATGTCCCATTCCTCCGACCTACGTAACTTTGTCGCAGGAAAGTTTGGGGATATCCATGAGGCAGACGATATTGTACAAGATGCGTTTCGCAATATGTTACGCATGGAAACCCCCGAAAATATCGAAGACCCTAGGGCATACCTGTACAAAACAGCCCGTAATTTAGCATTAAACCGAATCAGAAAACAAAAACACCACGAAAATTACATTGCGGTACAAGACAAAACGGAACAAGCCCTGTCTCCAGAGCGATTCGTTAGTGCCAGAAAGGACCTAGAAGTCCTACAAAAAGCTGTCGTAAAGTTGCCACCTAAAATTCAAAAAGCATTTTTGCTAAGCCGGGTCCAATCGAAAACATACGCGGAAATTAGTCAAGAATTGAACGTTTCAGTCAGCACCATCGAAAAATACATTATTACAGCATTGGAATACCTGAGAGAGCGGTTAGATAGAGATGCGCCATAAATACAAACCGCAACCCCAACTTAACAAGAGCCTCAAACAGGTTGAGGAAATACCACATGTTTAAATCAACAGCAAACAACGATGTCGCCTATAGCGCAGCCTTTAAGTGGCTTGCCATTTTACAGTCACCCTCATTGACCCCAAGCCAAGAAGAAGCATTTTTTGCTTGGCTTGACGAAAGTCAATTACATCAAGCCGCCTACCTCAATGCAGAATCCCTGTGGGAACGAGGCGAAGTACTAGAAAAAGTAGAGCTCACTTCAGCAGCTAAAAAAGCTAACCCAACAAAAAGCTGGCTATCATTTGAATTCCCAGTAATGCCAACTATAGCAGCCAGCATTTTTGTATTGTTCTGCGGCCTGGGCATATTTCAACACTTCCAACCGACATTAGATTCAGGGCACTATCAAACTGCCCTAGGCCAACAGCAAGAAGTAATTCTCAGCGATGGCTCCGTACTACGACTAAACACCAACAGCGACATTACCGTCAGTTTTCAAAAAAACCAGCGCGTAGTCCAACTAAACAAAGGCGAAGTGTTTTTTGACATTCAAAAAAGTAAAGGTCGCCCTTTCGATGTAATAACAAGCTCTGGAACAATCCGAGTTCTAGGGACGCAATTCTCCATATTCAACACTCAAGACGAAACACTTGTCACCGTGATAGAGGGACGCGTAGGCCTCTCGTCAGAAAACACCCACACAACTTCTTTTGAAGCCGACATTACTTTGACGCAAAACCAGCAACTGTCAATCGAAGACGGAGCGAAGGGCATTCAACCTAGACGAGTTAACGCCACAAATAAAACCGCCTGGAGAAACAATAAGCTCATCTACCATGGAGACCGACTAGAGGATGTAATCAATGACGTGAACCGCTACTACGACTCTCAAATAGCGCTCGGGAACCCAGAACTTGCAGAAAAGGAAGTCGTTGCGGTATTACAGCTCGGAGACTTTTCAACAACACTAACGTCGCTTAAGATTTCCCTAAACTTAAGCTCCTCTGTTGACGATAACCTCGAATTCATTACGCTAGACCCAAAAGCCCCATAAAACATTCAACCCCCCAGCCTGAAACTCCAAACCAGTTAAAGCAACTGAACGACGACCGCAGAACGAAAAGGCGCCGCTCATCAAACTATGCTTTCTAGCTGACACTTGACTCATCAAACCACCAAAATAGTACCGCCAGCAACAAAGACGCTTTCACCATAATATTTTTTACTCAGCACTCTAACGCTACACTTACTCATTGGCCCTCACTCGACACCCAATCGGCCATATATTTAATTAAGTCGAGACCAAGTACAACAGCTTAACGTCTTAGACGCAGACACAAAAAGCAATATCAAAACAGTAATCTCGTCATTAGATTCACATGACATACCATCATTACCTTAAAAATTCCATCCCCCCCTCAACATCTACTCTTATTATTTTGAGGGGCTTCACTCCTTCCGTGTTTTCAATACAAGGAAAGATTTACCACAAGCAAGCGGAAACAAATCCAACCTTAGCTAACGTTACAAACAATTAATTAAATACAAACTATAGCGAATACAGACAACTATAAAAATATGATCGGAGATCAATATGGAAATCAGTTTTATTAAGCAATTAACATTCGTAAAGAGCCTAACCTTTTCTGTAATAATGCTAGCATCTACGTACGCCAGCGCCTTTTGGGGTTACGACCCTAGCCTGACAAAGACCATTGAAACAGGCAGCATTCAAGGCACCGAAGACAATTACGACACACATGCATTCAAAGGCATTCCCTATGCCGCGCCACCAGTTGGCAACCTACGCTGGAGAGCGCCTCAAGACGTAGAGTCCTGGGAAGGTGTTCGCGACACCAGCGAGTTTGGCTCGATTTGCGCCCAAAAAGGTACCTTCTGGGGAACCGATAAGCCCGAAGAGTTTAACACCGCTATTGGCAGCGAAGACTGCCTATTCCTGAATGTCTGGAGACCAAACAATCACCGCAAGCACCTGCCTGTACTGCTATGGATTCATGGCGGGTCCCATACTCGCGGTAGCAGCTCATTTGACATTTACAACGGCGCTCATTTAGCCAATGAAGCAAACGCAATTATTGTTTCTATCAACTATCGCCTGGGCGCATTAGGCTGGATGCACAACACTTTTGCCGACAACGGGGACCCAGAAGACGCCTCAGGTAATTATGCGCTTCTCGACATGATAAAATCTCTCAACTGGGTGCAAGATAATATTCGCGAGTTTGGCGGCAACCCCAACAAAGTTACCATCGCAGGAAATTCCTCTGCATGCAAAAGCGTATGGGGAATCTTGCACTCTCCTCTTGCCGAAGATTTATTTCACCGAGCAATATGCTCTTCTGGCTTTCCCGACAGTACTCCCGCTGAGCTGGGACAACAAATAAGCGACTCCTATGTCGAATACGTCATCATATCTTCAGGGCTAGCAACAGATCTAGAGTCAGCCAGAGCTGTGCGCACCACGCAAGGAGAAGAGTGGGTAGCTGCCCTTATGCGCTCTGTCCCCGCTGAGGTTTTTTCCCTCGGCATCACCGGCGTGCCATCATACTTTATCGATGGGTACGTATTGCCCGAACTCAGCGAAGGCTCCGTAACCGCTGGAGCCTACAACAAAGTCCCCCTTATGATTGGCTCCACAAAAAATGAAAGCTCTTACTTTCTTGGCGCTCTTGCCGGCTTTTTTAATGCCAAAGGTGGAGCCAGCGACCCTATATTATGGAATCAACTTAACGCAGACCCCACAACAATTTCTCCAGCCGACATTATCGACCCAGCAACATACCCAATTTACGTATCAGTGGAAAAAGGGTTCAGCTACGCATGGAATTTAGCAACGGATAAAACCGTTTCGAATGCAAGACAGAATAATCATCGCGTATATCGTTATGACATGAATTGGGATGATGTTCCTGCACCTTGGAATGAAGTATTCGGCACACAACACTCGCTAGACCTAGCATTTCTTTTTGGCAATTTCATTACCGATAAGGACAACATCCACCGATATGCATGGACAGAAGATAACAAAGCAGGCCGCGAAGAACTTTCTGAGAACCTCATGAAATATGTGAGCCGATTTATGCGAACGGGAAATCCCAATGCAGGTTGGGGACTTCCATTTTGGCCACGCTGGAAGAACACTAACCACACACACCTTGGTACCCGCATTCTACTCGATGAGACAATTGATCATTCAAGCAATAAATTCAAATTCGAAGAATACCAAGCACTACTCGATACATTCACTCCCGAAGCTAAAGCAGCTACCGAGCTATGGGTACAGAGATTTGGCCTTCAACTAGAGGACTAAGGTCAAGCATTACCACCACTTAAAACAAAAAAAGCGCGGCATCACGCCGCGCTTTTCACATCAATTCAACATCACTTATTCACTCTTTAATTAATCAGCAACCACCCAACGCCCAATAACTACCATCACTACTGTGAAGCGTATTACTGCCCCAGGTTGAACCAGGCATATCATCATTGCTGCCGTTAGCCTTATAGCCGGGCGACCAATACGAACCAGAACTCGTCGCGCGTCCACCAGCTTTATGATAATAATTATAAGTTGTAAACTCCTCACACCCAACAGGCTCAGGTGTCGGTGTTGGCGGTAACGGACTCGCAACTGGAGTTTGCGTAGGGCTTGGCGTAGGAGCAGGGGTCGGAGTTGGCGTTCCTGGAGCAGGTGTTAATGTAGGAGTTGGCACAGGAGTCGGGGTTCCCGGTACAGGCGTCGCAGTCGGTGTATTTGGATTAACATCCGTCCAGCTACCATTTTGCAACTGCCACAAAGTAAATGAGTCGGCGTAACCATATTCGTTACCATAATCTAACATTTGATTAACATCGATTCGCCCATCCAAATAATGTCCATTTACAGTATCCGTTGCACTCGGAGCCACATATTCCAAAGCACCAGTCGTAAAGCTAACCGTATTTGAGGCTGCCGATTCGTTACCACATTTGTCGACCGCTTTCGCATACACGCTGTACAACGTCTGAGGATTAAGGCCCGAAAGCATAATATTGCTCGAAGCTGAAAAACCAGCCGCAGCCCCATTTGAATGATAGAGCGCATAACCTTTAAAATCGGCCTCAGAATTACTGCTAACACTTAGCGCAACATACTTATCATGAACATCGTAGGCATTTAATCCCGATGGAACAGCAGGTGCCGTTACGTCATTTGGATCTTCACAAGCACCGAAACCGCCTAACGTATAATTCTCAAAGAAAGCCCAAATATGCTGTGACGCACTTGGCCCCACATCTTCAGCCCACAAATCTCTAACGCCGTCATCACCCGTCCAATAATGCCCCTTACCTAACGATGCTGTTTTCGCATCTATTCCGTCATAAAACATTGTTTTCACTAACGGGTTACCATCACTGCCGTTATAGGTTGTGAGCGTACAGCTGATGCCTTCATGCGTACAATCTTCAGCTCCATCAGCGTTTAAATCAGCTCCAAACACTGATAGGTGAGAGTCCCGAATTAACTCGCCACCCCGAATCATCACGGTCGTATCATTGGACGAATGTATGACCAGAGTTGGAATCGGGCGATCGTCATTTAATTCCGCATTAATTTTATTAATGTGATAAGGCAAGCTCTCAAAACTGTCCTGTAACACAGACCCTGTACCATCGCCATAAGCAGGAGATTCAACCGGAGCTATTGCCGCCCAGTAATCGTTATAAGCAATACCCGCGGCCACAACCATACCGCCACCACTGGAAATACCCGTGATATAGCGGCGGTCAGGGTCAATATTATAATTCGCCTCAACTTCTACCCCCATCCCATATAGGTCATCAACCTCACCGTTGCGCCCCTCTTGAATATGCTCAGGCTCCCAGTATCCCCAGCAATTGGTATTACGCTGAGACGAAAAGCTCGTCACGAAAGGAAAAACAACTATTACATTGTGCTGATCCGCAATTAAATCAAAATTCCAAAGATTCATTGCGTCGATATGATCCATCGCGCAACCATGCACCGCAAATATCATCGGCACAGCTTCTGTACCGCTGTACGACTGAGGAACATAGACCTTATACTGACGAGCGCGGGACCCGCTATAAGTTGCACTGTCTATTGACCCAGTACCGGTCACCGTTTGCGCGTCTACAGCCAAAGAAGAAAATGCGACAGACACAAAAAGCGCCGCCCCTCTCGCTATATTTTTGTAAATAGGGTTGTTAAAACTCATGATAACTAGCCTCTGACAAGAAATTGGGACTGCGAACCCGAATAAAACTTCACAGGAGGCAGGCCAATAATTATTTTTATTTTATGGTTTAGAGTTCACCGCTGATCGATCGCGACCCGATCGTTTTTCAACAGATGTACAGCCAAAGCTTACGCGTCATACCTTAGTATGAGTATGCGACTAAGGTGTAATTTACTAATGTTAATTTTTATGATAATAAAAATCGATTTAATTCTTATTTTGAATGACTGAAGATGATTATTATTTGAAATAAGTATAAAAATAGCATAAATGTAGATAAGTCAAACAAAAACCAAATCGATAAATTCAATATTTGTTGAGTTTTTAGAAGCGAAGTTCACAATTAACGGCAGCGAGAAAACCGATAGCGCGGATAGAATGCCAACGACAGAGAAGAAAAGCTAAACCACTAATGAGGAATCACCTCCAGTCAGAAGACAGTATCAAGCAGGCGTGCAGCGTAATTCAAAATAAGTAACATCTGAATAACACACTAGAGACTAATCAACTTAACCGAAGATGGTTCCACCGCACCACGCGCGCGCTGCTCAAGCAAGCACCCCGAAAAGACTATTTCTCTGCTGATATCAACTGATTAGCCTATCGCACTATATAGCAGGACGGCAGACCTCACTACAGAGAGATATTCACTGCCATCACCCACGCATTTGAGTCTGTTAACGCTGAGTCAAAACCTCTGAGACCAAGATTAAATCAGCACCTGTATTGATTAATACCGAGCCCTCCCTCAACATTACCCTCCAACCTTAAAGCGATGCACCTCATGCTCAACCCAAATAATTTCAACTCCATCGTCATACTGACCGGCGCGGGGATCTCAGCAGAGTCTGGACTAAAAACCTTTCGCGACAACGGAGGCTTGTGGGAAGGGCACCGTGTCGAAGATGTCGCCACACCCGAAGCATTTGATCGAAACCCCGAGCTAGTTCACACCTTCTACAACATGAGGCGGCAACAGCTACTGAAATCCGCGAACCCAAATAGCGCTCACACCGCCCTAGCCGAATTCGAAAAACAGTTTGATGGGGAATTTATCCTTATCACTCAAAATGTCGACAACTTGCACGAGCAAGGCGGCAGCCAAAGCGTAAGACATATGCACGGGGAATTGTTAAAAGCACAATGCACAAGCAGCCAGAAAGTTTTTGATATTAGCGAGCCAATTAACGCCTCAAGTGTGTGCACCTGCTGCCATAAAAGCGGCACATTGCGGCCTTGTATCGTTTGGTTTGGCGAAATGCCGCTGCACATGGAGGAAATAGAACAAGCATTAACGACATGCGATCTATTTATTTCGATTGGCACTTCTGGGCAGGTATACCCTGCAGCCGGATTTGTTCAGCTTGCACGCTCAACCGGCGCAACGACTGTCGAACTTAACCTTGAGCCTAGCGATGGCTGCTCTCAGTTCAACCACACCTATTACGGACCAGCCACAACGGTAGTCAGTCAATTTTTTGAGTTTTGACTGCTCGAGAATGCAGAAGTATTCTCGTCATTTTTAGAATGCTTTAGCCTGGCAATATAGGGGCAAGCTAACGCCATAAACACCCTGCTCAGGAAATTGCCCACAACAACACAGAGATACCCGATCAATTAATTTCATTCAACCTACCCCTCCCTACAAAAAAGCAGTGTAATTGATACCGTAGGACTCCGATAAGAGCCTGCAACCACAACACCAATTTCTAACGCCGGTTTGCGCCTGTATCCCCCCCCCCCCCCAAAGACTGACAAGACACCACCATCTGACTCACCAATAACCTTATGACGCATTCCAACATCTTGACCAACACCTTAGCCGTAATTGACGCCTCAAATAAAGCAACCCCAGCCACAGAAATGGTCGACGGCTCCAAGATATCGAAAGAATTAATCTACGAACAACGAATAAGCCTTGAGCTTGACCTTTTTGAACCATAAGCCTCGGAGCATTTGCAGATAGCCGCTCGCGCCCAACATACCGAACGCTGTAAACCTCCTACCTCAAACTACCAGAGGGCCGCAGTGGCTACATAAAAGTGGCGCGCCTCACTCTCAACGCCCATTATTTCACGCCAACCGCGCTGGGGTAGCCATACTGTCAACGGGCCATAGTGAAGACGACGCCAATAAAATGAAACTCCTAGCTCAAAACGTCAACTAAAACGAAATCCAGAGAGACAACCCCCTGAAAACATCTTCTGTGCTGCCTTCAGGAAATACTCCTTTATCGTCTTCACAGCCAACCATAGCGAAGAAAAAATAAGCTATTTTGTGCAGAGGGCCTGGAACAAAATGTCGGATAACGATCAAAAAACAGCCTTAATCATCGATTTTACAGAAAACATTTCAACTATTTTAAAAAAATATTTAGCACAAAATAGGCTGTAAGAAATTCTGACAGCCTACTTGTTACTTCTGGCGCCAAACAAGCCGCCATAAGCTTTCCAAAATTAAGTGAGATCGTAACAATCGATTTGATAGCGGACCTTTTAGAGACGCCACACCTCCCCGATAAGCCCGCGTTGTGGGCGCCACCCAAAACAAAACCCATTCACCTTTACGAAAAATCGTTTTAATCGTTTTTTTTCGTCGCCCTCTTCATCCGGTAATCGTGCCCGCCCGTCAAAAATAGGACCTGTTAAAAAAAACCAACCAATATCGAATTAGTCGTTTTTAACTATGACAAATGGCTCAAGAAAACACCAATCAGAACATCGCTCCTGCATAAGGAGCTACCTTTTTAGAACCCCTAACCATTAGGGGAGTTGACAACTTGGCGCTCCTTGCATTTAATTAATGTGACCCAGCGCACAAAATAACTGTGAACAGCGACAACTTTGAGCAAGAGATGATCAATATGAACAAGCTAATCACCATCGCCATCGTTAGCATTACCCTACTTTGTCAGCAAGCCTATAGCTGTGACGAAGACTGCTTAAGATCAAAAGCAGAGGCCACTAACGGCGTTACTTTTCCTGGTTTTTTGACTTGGAAGTACTGCGACGGCATCGCAATGGACTTTATGACTTCTGCAGTACGTAGCCTAGACAGCTACCGAACTAAGTACTTCAGTACCAAATACAAAGGCCCGCTGAAAAACACTAAGAGCTACCTCGCACAACGTAAAGACTGGCTGTTAGAGTGTGACAACTACATAAAGCTAACCAAAGAAGCTCGCATCTTTAACGATGACAAAACAACTCAACGCATTTTCGCGTCGATTGACCGAGTAGATGATGAATTTAACGCACTGATAAAAGGCGTTAGCTATTCTTCAGATGAAGAAGCAAAAGAAATAATGGACCAGAAGATTGATTCGTTGTTTCAGCTAGTTGATGACCACAAAACGATTATGCATTTGAAAGGCCGCTACGTAGTTCGATAAGAGTAGCCCGCCCAAAAAGACTTTACCTTCCTCCCCAAGGAAACGAAAAAGGCCCGCATTTGATGCGGGCCTTTTTTATTGTTAAACATTCTTGCAGCCAATACTCTCCACTACTCCCACTCAATGGTGGCTGGCGGCTTACTTGAAACATCGTAGCTCACGCGTGAGATGCCGGGAACCTCATTGATAATTCGGTTAGATACCTTCTCTAGTAAATCATAGGGCAAATGCGCCCAACGAGCAGTCATGAAATCGATTGTCTCCACCGCTCGCAAAGCAACAACCCACGCATATCGACGAGCATCGCCTACAACACCCACGGATTTTACCGGAAGAAAAACAGCGAAGGCCTGACTCGTCTTGTGATACCAGTCAGCATTGTGAAGCTCTTCAAGGAAGATCGCATCAGCTTCACGCAAAATATCCGCATATTCTCTTTTTACTTCCCCCAAAATACGAACACCTAAGCCAGGCCCAGGGAAAGGATGGCGATACACCATGTCGTAAGGTAAGCCCAGCTCTAAACCAATTTTACGGACTTCGTCTTTAAATAATTCACGTAACGGCTCCACTAACTCGAAAGCCATATCATCGGGAAGTCCACCCACGTTGTGGTGAGATTTTATGACGTGAGCCTTGCCAGTTTTTCCTGCAGCCGATTCAATAACGTCAGGATAGATCGTACCCTGAGCCAACCATTTCACATTTTTCAATTTAGCAGCTTCAGTATCAAACACGTCAATAAACGTATTCCCTATAACTTTTCGCTTATGCTCCGGATCTGAAACGCCTTTAAGGTTTCCAAGGAACAATTCCTCGGCATTAGATCGAATAACCTTCACGCCCATATTTTTAGCGAACATATCCATCACCTGGTCGCCTTCATTTTTTCTTAGCAATCCGTTATCAACGAACACGCAAGTCAGCTTATCCCCAATCGCTTTGTGTAAAAGTGCCGCGACTACCGATGAGTCGACTCCACCGGACAACCCAAGAAGAACTTTGTCATTTCCTACTGTCGCTTTAACTTTAGTAATCGCATCTTCAACAATGTTCGCTGGCGTCCATAGTGCGTCACAACCACATAACTGCAGCACGAAATGCTCAAATATGCGCTGCCCTTGCAGAGTGTGCGTAACTTCCGGGTGAAACTGAACACCGTAAAATTGCTTTTCTTTCCAAGCCATCCCAGCGACAGGACAAGAATCGGTCGAGGCTGTAATTTCAAATTGCTCAGGGACTTGCGTAACTTTATCACCGTGACTCATCCAAACATCTAGCAGGGCTGCGCCATCTTGATCGACATGATCTTTAATATCTTGAAATAAAGGGTTTCCAGTCTCGACTTTGATCTGAGCATAGCCAAACTCTTGTACATTAGAACCCTGTACCTTGCCACCTAGCTGAACAGCCATGGTCTGCATGCCGTAGCAAATGCCCAGCACAGGAACACCTAACTCGAATACAGACTCAGGCGCACGCGGAGCGCCTTCTGCAGTAGTGGACTCTGGACTCCCAGCAAGAATAATTCCCTTAGGGTTAAAATTTCGAATCTCGTCATCACTCATATCGAATGCGCGAACTTCGGAATAAACACCAAGTTCACGAATTCGACGCGCAATAAGCTGCGTGTACTGCGAGCCGAAATCGATAATTAAAATACGCTGGGAATGTATATCCTGGGTCATGAACGGTGAGACCTTTAGTAAGATGCTAATAGTAAGATGCTAAAAAGAGAGTTTCGCAGAGGAATAAAATTTAATCCGTGCACAGACTGCGCTGCACACGGATAAAAAGTTTAGCTATCGACCTGAAACGGGATAGTTTGGCGCTTCTTTTGTAATGCTGACATCATGTACGTGACTTTCGCCCATACCGGCAGAAGTAACTCGCACAAATTCAGGCTTGTTCCGCATAATGTCCAAATCGATAGAGCCGGTGTAACCCATCGCAGCGCGTAAGCCCCCCATCAACTGGTGAACTACAGCGCTAATTGGGCCTTTGTAAGGAACACGCCCTTCAATGCCTTCCGGGACAAGCTTTTCAGCTCCTTGACTCGAATCTTGAAAGTATCGGTCAGATGAGCCTTGAGTCTTCGACATAGCGCCAAGAGACCCCATACCACGGTAAGACTTATAAGTACGCCCTTGATACAGCTCGACTTCACCGGGCGCTTCTTCAGTACCCGCAAACATTGAGCCCATCATTATGGCACTGGCTCCCGCAACCACAGCTTTGGCTAAATCACCAGAAAAGCGCACGCCGCCGTCCGCAATAACAGGAATTCCGGTCCCTTTAAGCGCTGCAGCAACATTCGAAATGGCTGTAATTTGGGGAACACCCACGCCGGTAACAATGCGAGTCGTACAGATTGAACCGGGTCCGATTCCCACTTTAACGCCATCAGCACCGGCCTCTACTAAAGCTTTTGCCGCATCGGCAGTCGCAATATTACCGCCAATCACTTGCAGATCCGGGTACGCTTTTTTAATCGCTCGTACACGGTTCAAGACATTTTGTGAGTGGCCGTGAGCAGTATCGACCACAATCACATCAACACCCGCTTTCACCAAGGCTGCAACGCGGTCATCAGTATCTGGGCTGGTACCAACCGACGCCCCCACTCGCAAACGGCCATCTTCTTCTTTACAGGCGTTGGGATAGTTCTCCGCCTTGTTAATATCTTTTACTGTAATAAGCCCACAGAGGTCGAAACCATCATTTATGACCAAGACTCTTTCGATGCGATACTTATGTAGCAATGAACGAATCTCATCAGCAGAAGCCCCTTCTTTAACCGTAACCAGATCAGCCTTTGGCGTCATGATACTGGCAACGCTTGCGCTCATGTTCGTCTCAAAACGCACGTCACGCCCGGTAACGATGCCAACAAGAGCACCGCTAGAAAGAACAGGAACGCCTGAAATTCTATGCTTCTGAGTAAGCGCAACCAATTGCTCTATTGTTGCATCGGATTCAATCGTAATGGGGTCTTTTACAACACCCGCTTCAAATTTCTTAACGGCATGAACTTGCTCGGCTTGCGCTTCGATCGACATGCTTTTGTGAATAATCCCGATACCACCTTCCTGCGCAATAGCAATGGCAAGGCGTGCTTCTGTGACGGTATCCATCGCAGCTGAAATTAAGGGGATATTAAGGGAGATATTACGCGTTAATTGCGTCTTCAAACTCACATCTTTGGCTGTTATTTCCGAGTACCCTGGGATCAGTAGTACATCGTCAAACGTGAGTGCTTCCTCGGAAATTCTTAACATGGCCAGTAAACCTCTGGATTTGTGGTGCGTGAGAAAAGCGCGTCATTATAGCTATCTCGTTTGAGCCGGTAAACAAAGGCTTTGCAGCATTTGTAAGATAAATGCAATGGAGGCCCGTTTAGCGCCCTAATTCACCAGGTATCGACTGCTTGGGAGTGCTAAACTCTCGTTTTTAGCCCTAATCTCAATTCAGCATTATTTAAGTGACCCTCTATGAGCAACCTCCTTTCTGCATCTGTCGACGAACTTAGCAGTACGTTTTCAGTATCAGAACTTAATCGCAGGGCAAAAGGCTTATTGGAAACGCACTTTCCGTTGATCTGGGTCGAAGGTGAAATATCCAACATTAGCCGCCCAGCTTCTGGTCACTGGTACTTCACTCTTAAGGACTCGGGGGCACAAATCAGCTGTGCAATGTTTAAGCGACGCAGCGCCTATGTAAAATTTAACCCGAGAGTGGGTGATCATTTAAAAGTTCGAGCAAAAGTCAGCTTGTATGAGGGTCGCGGTGACTATCAGTTAATCGTCGAACACATGGAGCAAGCCGGGTTTGGGCTGCTACAAAAGAGATTTGAAGAATTAAAGTCAAAACTGCAGAGCGAAGGTTTGTTCGCACCGGAAGTAAAGCAAACCCTGCCACGACAGTGCCGACACTTAGCCGTTGTAACCTCACCCAGCGGCGCTGCAGTACGAGATGTATTGTCTGTCCTCGAGCGACGCTTCCCCTCTCTCCCAGTTACCATCATACCCAGCCAGGTACAGGGCGACGAATCTGCAAACCAACTCGTTAAAGCAATTAACCTCGCAGATAAAGACGAGCGCTTCGATACCATACTTCTGTGTCGAGGAGGCGGTTCAATCGAAGATCTATGGTCTTTTAACAATGAAGCCCTAGCCCGTTGTATTGCAGCCTGTGATACGCCGATAGTTTCAGCTGTCGGGCATGAAGTCGATTTCACCATCGCTGATTTTGTTGCTGATTTACGCGCGCCCACCCCTTCTGCAGCTGCCGAACTGATCAGCGCAGACAGTGAAGAGCTCAAATCGCAATTAGGCAGAATCGAAAACCAGCTACAACGTTCGATACGATCAGTACTCGAAAAACATCAAGACCGTATTCGTTATTTGCAAAAACGCCTCAAACACCCTCGCGAAAAACTGGAACAATGGCACCAACGCCTGGACCATATTGAGACAAGACTGACTCACGCATTAACGCGTGAACTCGATCAAAACCGGCAAAAATTTGCTCTAGCCACCAACAGATTGTTTGGCTCAAATCCAAAACCCCGAATTCAACAACAAAAAGCTCACATTCAAGATCTTGCTTTACGTCTAAACCGCAGCATCAAACAAAACGTACTCAACAAACACAATCAATTTAACCATCAAGTGGCTCGCTTGGACTTGGTTAGCCCTCTTGCAACGATAAACCGTGGCTACAGTATTGCTCGGGACTCTGAAGGAAATGTTCTAAGCTCAATTCAATCCGTGAATACAGGTGATGAATTCTCCTTACGCGTGGAAGACGGCACGCTAATATCCACAGTTAAAGAGAAACAGCCGCTAATCTAACAACGTCAAAAAACACTATGCCTAAGCCCATATTAGAAATAAAAAACGCTCGAGTTTTTCGAGGGCAACATCGCGTATTTGAAGACTTGTCCCTTTCTTTATATCAAGGTGAGCACGTGGCAATCCTAGGACCTAATGGCGCAGGAAAAACCACATTACTCAAACTCCTCACACGAGAAATTAGCCCGGTTGTACGCTCAGACTCTTACCTTAAAATATTCGGTCAAAAGTGCGTCAACATATGGCAATTACGGGATAAAATTGGCGTAGTTTCCCACGAGTTTCAATCGCAATATGAAGCAATTGCAACAGGGCTGGACGTTGTACTATCTGCATTTTTCGGATCAGTGGGCATTCATCAACACCACCAAGTCACAACAGATCAAACCAAGATTGCAGAACAAGCACTGGTAAAATATCATGTTTGGGAATTAAGGGATCGCCAGTTTTTACAATTATCGAGCGGCCAAAAACGTCGCTTACTTCTGGCTCGAGCCACAATCCATAACCCGAAAGTCATCGTTTTTGATGAGCCCACAAGCAGTTTGGACGTAAGCGCGGCCTTTCAAATACTGAAAGACATGCGGGAGCTGAGCGCTCAAGGGAAAACAATCATTCTCGTCACCCATCATATTCAAGAGATTATCCCTGAAGTCAATCGAGTCATCGCATTGGATCAAGGCGCTATTTGCTTCGACGGGGAGAAACCCGAAATACTCACGTCAAGTCGTTTAAGCTCACTTTTTAAGACGCCAATACGCGTTTCGAATCAGGCTGGATTCTACCAATGGGCTCCAGATAGCTAAAACCACAGTTAAGCCGTCGAGCAAAATATTTGCATGTCGCCATACCATTAGAGACTCAATCCCTTCTCTGTCAGTTCAGCACCTCTATCAATCGCTATTCTCTCTGCACTTTTGGTCGAACATAGGGGCAACACCTCCCACCCCAGCTCCCGCTCTAGAGCAAAACTGGATCGCATCTTGCTGTATCCCATACAGACAATGAAAAATGTCAATTAATTGACCAAACAGGTAGGGCAGATGATGACAATTGATTACTGGGGGATTCTTGACACCTTATTTAAGATCTCGACGGGAATGGTTCTGGCAATCACTTGCCTGTGGCTAACGAAAATATGGAGAGACCAACACTCCTCCGCTCGAACTCGGCCAGAACAAAAAAAGATTTTTTTGTTGGAAGAGATCTCTTCAGAGGTCGGGCGTGTCAACCACTGCTTCGCAAAATACTCAGCCCTCGTCATTGAATCAACGCGTTTTGGCAAACGCTGGCCACCGGCGAGAAAGCAGGAATTAGACCGAATCAACGAACAGCTGGTAAACGATTTTGAAAAACTTGCCGCAGCCGAAGCAAAACTATTAATGCTGGGGGAAAAGACAATGGAAAAGACCTTGCGTCTATACGCAGCCAAAATAGCCTTCTTCAGAAAACAGGTATACGTGGGTCGTCAGGATATTAGCGAACAGGAAATTGCGGATATTAAAATTACAATTATGCAGCTACGAGAGCAGTTTTATGACTTGCTTAGCAGGCGATATGACAGACTTCTTGCGGCTTAAATAGAGTTACCCTCATGGGATGGTCAAGGGTTAGCTCTAGCAATGCAGCCATCACGTAATAAGGTCACTATGCGGGAAAGTTCGCCGCGTATTTTTTTACCCACTCCTGAGCAGCTTCTTCACTACTCAAATCTCTACCTTCTGCGGCCAACATTTCACTTCGATAATGCTCGATATGGCAAATTTGCTCAACCATACGAACACCATATTGCGTAGAGTTATCAGTAAACTCTACGCCAACAGCGTAAGAGTCACTTTCCCGCTTACACCAAGCAACTGTGCCATCGGCCTCGAATGGAGACGCATCCAAACCAATTTCAATATGAATATGCCGACCCGTTTCCATCGGGCATTCCGATGTAAAGCATAAGCCACCGCAACTAACGTCGCGTAAATTTTGGGATTGGCAAGGTGAGGCATCTAATGAATATGCAATCGGAATATCTGATGGATGACGTATAAATCGCCGCATAGCGCTATCTTGCTCATTTATGGAGTCGAGCCACTCAGTGTAAAAACTTAACCACGGGTTACATAAGAACCCAAACCCAAAACTCTTCATTTCACAATCCCCCCCTTAGAGTCCAGTGAAATAACCACACGCCTAGATAATAACGATTAAAAACATCTACAGCGGCATGTTAACGGTGTTAGAGGTCAAAAAATCAGTTTCAACTTAAATACCTCTTATTATTAGGTATAGCTCAATTGCTGGAGGAGGATAGGGTTATTTACAGGTTTTTTGAGCTAACTTTTTAATTGCTCTAATATTCTTTTAACCGGAGCATATGAGCGCCGATGAATATCACAAACACCATATTCTTCAAGCGCCTGAATATGCGCCTTAGTCGGGTAACCTTTATGTTTTGCAAAACCGTATTCGGGATACTTTTTATCAAACGCATCCATTTCTTGATCACGTGCTACCTTAGCAATAATCGAAGCGGCGCTAATTTCTTCAACGAGGTTATCCCCTTGCACCACAGCCTCAGAGGGGTAATCCCACGGAGGCAATTTATTTCCATCAACATAAACATAACCAGGAGATGGATCAAGCTCATCAACCGCTCGTTTCATTGCCAGCAAACTCGCGTGCAGTATATTGAGTTCATCAATCTCTTCAATAGACGCTCTAGTAATACTCCATGCAAGTGCTTTTTGCTTAATTTCTTCGCTTAAAACTAAACGTTTTTTCTCACTGATCTTTTTAGAATCAGTTAATCCTAAAATACCGTGATTCTTCCCGAGAATAACCGCAGCGGCAACAACATCACCTGCAAGCGGACCTCGCCCAACTTCATCAACACCAGCAACACGCTTCTTAGTCGGATCAACAGCAAAGAGATCTCGTGATTTGTTTTTCATTTTTGGCACAACTTTTCCACCGCGTTAGCCGCTTCTTCATTCGCATTTCTCTTTAACGTCCGATGAATCCGTAAGAACTCAGAAATCAAATCGGCACTCGTTTGTGCAGACTTAAAATACTTCATCACTTCAGCACTTATTTGGGGGGCAGTTGCTTCATCTTGGATAAGTTCAGGAACAAGTAAGCGATTGGCCAATAAATTAGGCAATCCAATATACTTAGACTTTACAAGCCGTTTAATAATCCAAAATGATAAAGCGGCCATACGATAAGCGATTACCATTGGGCGCTTTAAAAGCATAGCTTCTAACGTTGTTGTTCCTGAAGCCATTAGAACAACATCAGCCGCCGCCATAACGTCATGAGAATCACCCAAACTCAGGGCCACATTCAAATTTGGAAAATCCTGAATAATGACTGACAATTCTTCATAGCGAGCTTCGTTTGCCGCGGGAACCAGTATCTGGATCTCCTGCTGGCTAGACACACAAAGCTCTGCCGACGCTAAAAAAACTCGGGATAGTTTCTCAACTTCAGAACGTCTACTGCCAGGTAGCACGGCTAAGTACTTCCCAGACTCATCTAACCCCAGCTTTTGTCGAGACTCAATCTTCACGTCCTCTAGAGAAAGCTTGTCGGCTAATGGATGCCCTACAAAGTGAACCGGCACATCATGCTCAAGGTAAAAGGCTTCTTCAAAAGGAAATAGTGTCAACATCAAGTCAACGGCTTTAGCAATTTTCTTTATGCGACCTTGCCGCCATGCCCAAACTGAAGGACTAACGTAATGTACCGTTTTAACACCTTTTTCTTTTAACGATAATTCAAGGGAAAGGTTGAAGTCGGGGGCATCTATACCGATAAATACATCAGGAGGAGACTCGATATAACGTTGCCGTATATTTTTACGAATAGATAACAGCTCAGACAAACGCTTAAGCGGCTCGACCAAGCCCATCACTGCAAGTCGATCCATAGGGAAGTGGGAGACAAAACCCTGCGCAATCATTTGGGGACCGCCAATACCTTCAAACTGACAATTGGGATAACGCTTCTTCAGAGCTTCGATAAGCCCCGCGCCTAGAATATCACCCGACGCCTCACCAACAACAATTGCTATTCGAGACAATGTTTTCATAATATATTTATGGTTTCTTGAAAAGAGTTATCGATTGATCTTTTGGGTCATTGTAGTTAATTAGCGGCCGTCCAGAAATTGCTCGTCGCGAGGGAAAATAAAAACACTCAGGTTTTCACCACTACACATGGGCGTTTGCTTGTTGCAAATAATGTCATGTAACTGTTCAAAAATGAGCTTTATATTTTCCGTAGCAGAGTCCTATTTATAGATAGCTACTAATTTAGACCCTAGAGTATAAGTTTAACGAACAATCCCACGAGTGGACTGTAGTAAAGAATCCGTGAGTGTTTTAATTTCACCCGCATCCGGCAATTCACCCAACTCTTTCAAAGCAGATTCCATGGTCAAACCACGGCGATAAATAATTTTGAATGCTTTTGATAAATTAGACAGTTGATCCTTACTATAACCTCGTCGCTTAAGACCTTCGAGGTTTATGCTTCTTGCGGCCGCAGGCGCCCCTGATACGGTAACAAAAGCAGGGATATCTTTACCAACTGCGCTCCCCATTCCTGTAAAGCTATGGGTACCCACAAAACAATATTGGTGGACCAAGGTATAACCACTTAAAATTGCCCAATCCCCAACGGTGACGTGGCCGGCTAACGAAGCATTGTTCACCAATATGCAATGATTACCAACAATACTATCGTGGCCGATATGGACATAAGCCATAATCAGATTATCATCACCAATGGTTGTTTCTGAACGATCCTGTACCGTCCCTCGATGAATCGTCACACCTTCTCTAATGACATTACGATCACCAATAACTAGGCGCGTATCTTCACCTTGATATTTAAGGTCAGGCGTATCTTCACCAATAGAAGAAAACTGCATGATTCGGTTATCATGGCCAATAACTGTTGGACCTTTAATGACAATATGAGACGCGACCTCAGTACCCGATTTAATAACAACATCCGGTCCAATAATGGTCCACGGACCAATAGAAACTCCTTCTTCGATAGTAGCGGAAACATCAATTATCGCACTGCTATGAATCAAAATTTGCCCTTAATACTTTGCTTTTAACACAAGCCGTCAGAATGACAACTCGACCTCAAACACTTCGATCTGCGCACAGAATAGTCGCGCTAGTCACCAACTGGTCATCTACCTTAGCGACACATTCAAACTTCCAAATACCGCGTTTTTCAGAGATTATTTTCGACTCAATAAAAACACGATCACCCGGAACTACCTGACGTTTAAAACGAACTTTATCGATACCGGCAAACAGGTATATGGAACCGTCATCAGGCGTTTTATCCATCGTTTTAAAACCGAGAATAGCGCAAGCTTGTGCCATTGCCTCTACAATCATCACTCCTGGAAAAACAGGGAAATGAGGGAAATGGCCCTCAAAAACGGGCTCGTTTGCAGAAACGTTTTTGTACGCAAGAATTCTCTCCCCCTCCTCCAGCTCTACAACACGATCAATCAATAAAAAAGGATAGCGGTGCGGAATATATTTACGAATTTCAAGAATGTCCATCATGGTGAGCCCCAAAACTAAGCGCTCATCAGCGCCTACGTAGTTAACTTTTTAGTTTATTTTCTTTTTCTAATTTTCTAATGCGGCCAGCCATTTCATCGAGCTGTCCAAAACGTACTGCTGATTTACGCCATTTTTTTACATCTTGCATAGGAGTAGCAGACGCAAAGACCCCTGCCTCGTTTGTTCCTTTCGTCACAACAGTGCCACCATTAAAATGGCAATTATCGGCGATTTCAATATGACCATTCACGATAACTGCGCCAGCAAAGGTGCAGTTTTTACCAATTTTAGTACTGCCTGCAACTCCCACACAACCAGCAATAGCCGTGTTTTCACCGATTTCGACATTGTGGGCTAAGTGAACTTGGTTATCGATAATAACCCCATCGTGAATTACAGTATTTCCAATTGCTCCACGATCAATTGACGTACCCGCACCAATTTCAACATTATTGCCAATGACCACCCCACCGAGCTGGTGAATTTTAACCCAGCCTTCGGAGCTTGGCGCAAAACCAAAGCCATCCGAACCAATAGCTGTTGAGCTATGAATAATAACGTTGGAGCCAATACGCACGTCCGCATAAATCGATACGTTTGCATATATCAGGCAATGATCACCTAAACAACTATTGTCCCCAATGACAACGCCAGGATATATCTCACAACCCTCACCAATTTCTACGTTTTCTTCAATAACGCAGTTGGCTCCAATTGATGCACTCGATGCAATTGTTGCGCTTTCAGCAACCACTGCGCTGGAATGAATGCCCGCAGAGCGTTTCTTTCGCGGATTAAATATTGCGCTCGCTTTAGCATAGGTCTTATAAGGATCATCATCGACCAAGGCATTCCCTTGGTAGGCAGACAAACTTTCGTCTTTGAGAATCACAGCCCCAGCTTGAGTACTTCCAAGAAATTTTTCAAAGTTCTTTGATGATAAGAAACTCAGTTCTTCAGGGCCTGCATTTTCGAGAGAAGCCAAACCAGACACACAAGCATCTCCATCCCCCCGAAAGGTAACGCCAAGCTTATCCGCTAAATCTGCCAACCGAATCAACATTGAGACGCCCTAATTTTCTTTTTCAAGTTATGCTTTACTTTAACTTATCCAACTCTGCTGCAATGGCTTCTGTTACATCTGAAGATTGATTACCAACAACTGCAACCGCTTCACGTCGAAGCATGAAATCAATCCCTTTTTCATCCATATACTGCTTAACAATACCTTGTAGTTGAGTCTGATACTTATCGAAGATAGATTTCAGTAGAAGGTTTTGCTCTGTCTTAATAAGATCCATCGCTAACTTACGGTTTTTAGCAACTTGCTCCATTTTGTCACGGTGCTTCGATTTTTCTGCGTCACCCCATGTCATGCTTTTAGAAGTAAGCTCTTTATTCAGTATTTCCAGCTCTGCATTTAAAGCTTCAAATTCTGCCTTCATTTTCGCGAATTCTGGTGTGGCCTCAAAAGCACCAACTTTTTGTTGCGCAAACTGGGTTCTCATAATGGCTTCGTTCGGATCAAAAATAACAATTTTCCCAGCAAACGAAAACTGAGCTACCGCCATTAAGACCGAAGCAAGAATAACTTTATTAAACATCTGTGTTCTCCATATATTTAACTGTTTTTAGATTTGTAGTAAGTAATATTAAAAGCCGGCGCCAAAAGAAAACTGAAAACGCTTAGTTTCATCGTACTCATTCTCTTCACTTGGCCAAGCATAACTGAAAGTCAAAGGGCCCATTGCTGACAGCCACTTAAACCCTAAACCGTAGGACGTGCGAATATCGGAAAAATTGAAATCCGAACACGATTCCTGCTCTTGTCGACAGCTCGATGAGAATACATTTCCTGCATCGAAAAAGGCAACCAGCTGCATAGAACGAGTATCTTTCGCAAAAGGAATTGGCAAGATAAGTTCAGTATTAAATTCAAATAAGGTATTACCGCCGGAAGAGCGGGATCGTCGACTACTACCCACAGAAGCCGAGATTAACTTTCCAGGCTCACAACCATAGCTACCAGGATCTTCACAAAGAACGTAAGACACCCCGCCCAACTCATTAGCCGATATAGCACCATCATCATTTAAGTCTTGAGCTGAAGCAAAGCCGAGATAATAAAGCTCCGCCCCCAAATCTTGAGGCCCCAGAGAAAAGGGTTCATATCCTCGAACAGATCCAATACCCCCTGTTCTAAAGTTTTCAAAAAATGGCAATTCATCCATATCACCATAACCGTCCCCATAACCTATCTTAGCCCTAAATCGTAAAGTGAAATCATCTGTCAGCGGCACAAAATGCTTTGCTTCAAACTGAATTTTATAAAACTCTAGATCACTGCCAGGAACCATTGCCTCGATACTTAAAGACTGAGAGTTACCTCGCGTAGGAAGTATTCCTCGATTTAAAGTATTTCGACTCCAAGAAAGATTGACGGGTAAACTATTAAATTGAGTCCCATATTTATCGATAAACCCTGGTTCATCACTAATTAAAACATCTGAAGTGATTATAGTTGTGTCGAGTAAGAACTCATCAGTGAGGTTTTGAGGAGAGGGAGAAGTCGAAACGCTCTCTGGGCGACTAACATTATATTCGACATAGTCACTTTGAGAGATATAAGTATTCCCAACTTCGTATTCCGCACGCTCACCGTTAATTCCAACCACAGCATCATCATAGAAAAATGGATTTTGACGAATGTTACTCGCAACATTATCACCCACTTTGAGCTGCTGATTAATCAACCCAAAGCCAAATCTCAAAAAAGATATCTCGGAGATAGGGTAACCAAAGTTCACATTCGCTCCGGCAGAATCAGAGGCGTAACTACTACCAAAATCCGCACTGGTAAAATCTGAATTTTGGTAAAAAACGCTAAACCCTCTGCTCACACCGTCCGGAGTAAAATAGGGATCGTTATACTGAAAGGTATAGTTATCTTGAAAGCGATTATGGTTAATTCCAAATTGGACGCGTTTGCCAGTTCCCAACCAGTTATTTTCACTAACACTAATGCCGATACTAGCTTTATATGCCTCAGAATAACCAAGACTTGCCTGGATACTTCCCGAGGCTTGCTCTTCGACTTTATAAGACACATCCACCAGATCGCTATGCCCTGGCACATCTTTGATGTCAATAGTAACCTCTTTAAAATACCCAAGACGTTCCAATTTGACTTTAGAGTTTTCGATTCGAGCATTCGACGCGGAAGAGCCCTCTAGCTGTCTCATCTCGCGACGAATCACTTCATCCGAAGTCTTAGTGTTCCCGCTAAATTCAATTCTACGTACATACACTCGCTTGCCTGGGTCAACAAAAAATGTAATGTCGACAGTATGCGCTTCTGAATCTTTCTTCGGGATACCTTCCACCGAGGCGTTGGTATAGCCCGCATTTCCCAGTAAGGTTGTAATATATTCTGATGTGTTTGTCATGCGCAGCTGAGAAAACGTGTCACCACCTTTGAGTAAAAACAAACGTTTTACAGTCTCTTCAGCAAGAATCGGATCACCAGCAAGCTCTACTGTCTTAACTTTGTACTTTTCACCTTCATTTAGATTAAGTGTAATAAACACACCTGTTTTATCAGGGCTTATCGATACCTGGGATGAAACGATTTGAAAGTCCAAATAGCCTCGATCCAAGTAAAAAGAGGACAAGATTTCTAAATCGCCAGACAATTTTTCTTTTGCATATTTATCTGCACTAGAGAAAAAACGATGCCATGCACTCGCTCTAATCGTTACAAGATCAAGCAAACTATCATCATCAAAGACAGTATTGCCTACAAAATTAACGTGACGAATCTTGGCAGCACTACCCTCATCAACTTCAATGTCGATCTCAACCAGGCTATTAGGCAGATTTTCAACTTTCACGTCTACTGTCGCACCGTAACGCGCTTGCGCAATATATTGACGTTCAAGCTCTCGGGCTATGCCTTGAAGCTTATGAGCTTGTAGAATTTCACCTTCAGACAAGCCGTTATCCGTCATAATACTGACAAGCTGTTCGGTTTTAATCGCTTTGTTTCCATCAATTTCGATGGATTTGATCGCAGGTCTCTCCAACAAAACGATAATGAGGGTATTTTCCTCTCTCGCTACCTGAATATTGTGAAAGAAACCCGTTCCATATAGAGAGCGAATAGTCGAACGAACATCTTCCTGATCAATAACGTCACCAACTCGAATTGGCATTGCAGCAAATACTGGCCCAGCTGAAACCCTTTGCAACCCCTCCAAACGGATATCGTTAACCTGAAAACTCAAAGAAAAAGCGTGTGGAGCCACTATTAAAAGTAATAACGTGACATATAATCGATTCAATTTAAACAATGGAAACTAACCAAACCTTATTATTCGTTGTATTACAATGCCGAGAATAACGGCACATATGAGAGTCTTAACTCTGATTCAAATGACAAAAAGAGCATAAATAGGCTGCTAGGCACCTAATATATCGTTGTAAAAAGCAATCATCATCACTCCAGCTAACATGACAATGCCCAAATTCAAACTCCAGACCTGTACAGCCTGAGACACTGGACTTCCCTTGATCCATTCAACTAAGGTGAATACTATATGACCACCATCAAGAATTGGAATAGGTAATAAGTTCATCACCCCTAGCACTATACTTAGATGAGCAAGAAACGAAAGAAACGCCCAAAACCCTTGCTCAGCAAAAGAGGCGGCAACTTTAGCAATGCCAATCGGACCACTCAAGTTTTTCGGTGAAATTTCACCAAAAATCAGCTTTTTCATCGATAACAGGATGAATACACTGGTATCTAGAGTTTCTGTAACAGCCGCGCCCATTGCAGAAAAGACATTGTACTGATGAATTCGAACCATATCATCGGGAAGTCTAGGCAATACAACAGACACTCCGACCCTCCCGACTTCTTCACCACCTTTCAACTTGACCGCTTCAGGCGTTAGGGGAATTACGACAAGATCTCCCCCTCGATCAACAACAACTTCGATTTCTTGGCCGGGGCGCTCGCGAACATAGTCCACCCAGCCCATCCACGAATCAACATCATTACCATCGACACTCAACAAAAGATCCCCAGACTTGAATCCTGCTTTTTCAGCAGGCCCACCAGGAATAACCTTATCAATAATTTTTTCAATTGGTGGGTAGTAAAACGCAAATCCCATTCCCCTTAACGGATTAGGATCTTTCTCGTCGGCCATCCAGTTATCCAGAAGAGCTTCGGACTCGTAAGTCAAACTCGCATCCGGATACTTGACTGTAAATTGAATCGGTCCCGATTCACCCAGCCGGGACAGAAGGTGGAGAGCTACAGCCTTACGAGTAGGTGTGCGCTCACCATCTATAGAGATAATCTCCTGACCTTCAACAAGGCGCGCTTGCTCCGCTATCGAACCCGCCTCGACTTTCCCAACGACAGGTGATGATGAGACTGAGCCGTTCACCAAAAGAATGACCCAGTAAAATACAATCGCCAAAACAAAATTTGCCAAAGGACCAGCAAAGAAAATAACAATGCGCTGCCATTCAGGCTTAGAGTTGAGCGTTAAATCAACATCCCCGGCATCAACATCTTCGTTTCGCTCGTCAAGCGGTTTAACATAGCCGCCAAGGGGAATCGCAGAAAAAGCAAATTCAGTCCCTTTAGAGTCAGTCCACGAAAACAAACGCTGACCAAAGCCCACAGAGAACTTCACCACTTTTACGCCAAAGCAGCGCATCGCATAAAAATGCCCAAACTCATGCACAGGAACTAAGATGCATATCGCTAAAACAAACCACAAAGCCGTTATTATATGATCAAACACTAGCTATCTCTTTCTCGTCTTAATTAGATTAATTAGCGCCTACCAACAAACAATGTCAATTGCGACTAACGTTAAACGACTATACCCTCGACACTCGACAACCTTGCCTGCAAGCAAACGTCTGCATCGAAAATCACAGGCTTGAGCAAAAAAAATACTCGCCACAACTCTGCCTATGACCGGTTACCAAGCATTCTTTCTTCTGATTATTAGGTAGCTCGTCATCCGCCAAGCAAATCAGGACTGAATTGACTTTACAGCCTCGTTCGCTTTTATTCTCGCCCGATGATCGGCATCTATGACCGCAGCAATAGACTCTGGTTCGGAGGAATCCCAACTTTCCATCACCGAACCAATCACTGCAGCTATTTGTGTAAACTTCAGCTGTTTATGAATAAAGAGATCAACTGCTATTTCATTTACAGCATTTAAGACAATGGGAAAATCCTCCCCCATTGTAGACGCCTCCATCGCCAAGCTAAGGCACGGAAACCTCTCAAAATCAGGCGACTCAAATGATAGCTCTGACAGCGATGAAAAATCGAGGCTCTTCACTCCCGAATTAATACGCTCAGGAAACGCCAAGCAATGCGCTATCGGAGTGCGCATGTCCGGGTTTCCCATTTGCGCCAATACAGAACCATCGCGGTATTGGACCATCGAATGCACCACGCTCTGAGGATGTACAACGACTTCGATGTCTTCACACTTCGCATCAAACAACCAGCAAGCCTCAATAAACTCCAGACCTTTATTCATCATCGTTGCGGAATCAACTGAAATTTTACGCCCCATAGACCAATTGGGATGGGCGCAGGCCTCATCTGGCGTCACCAAATCAAATGTATCAACATCCCGAGTTCGGAATGGCCCCCCCGACCCAGTTAACAAAATTTTGCTAACACCCGATTCATTTAAGTTTGCGCAAGAAGAAGGCAGGCATTGAAATATTGCATTGTGCTCACTGTCGATAGGCAAAAGAAGCGCGCCATGCTCCGCGACCTTATCCATAAACAAACGACCGCCCATTACTAGAGCTTCTTTGTTAGCCAATAGAATCCGTTTACCGGCTTCCACGCCCGACAACGTCGGGAGCAATCCAGCAGCGCCAACAATTGCCGCCATTACCGTATCCACATCAGAATGACCCGCAACATCGCAAAGCGCTTGCCGACCAAACAGAACCTCCGTAGAACAATCATACAAAGACAAAAGTTCTCGCAAATCAGACGCCAAAAGCTCACTTCCAACTACTGCATACTTCGGTTTGAACTGGCGGCATTGCTCAGATAACAATTTGACACTCTTATTTGCCGTCAATGCAAATACACTGTAGCGCTCTGAGTTTTGCTCAATAACACTCAGCGTGCTCTGCCCAATTGAGCCAGTTGCACCCAGAATCGTAATTTTTTGCATCATGAGACCCCGAACTAGATTTGCCAATTACACGACATAAATGCCAAGGTAAAAACAGGTATAGCGGCGACTAAGCCATCAACTCGATCAAGAATCCCACCATGCCCGGGCAATATTCGCCCACTGTCTTTAACGCCACGATGGCGCTTCACCATGCTCTCCAGCAAATCGCCGACCACAGATACCAAAGCTGTCGGTATAGCTACAATTAATAACGATTGCCAGCCTCCAACATCAAAAATAGCATTAAATGAAAACGCGAAAATCGTCGCAAAAATTGCTCCGCCTACAACACCCTCCCAGGATTTTCCTGGACTCACTTTGGGAGCCAGCTTTCGCTTACCAAAAGCTCTTCCCGAGAAATAGGCCCCAATGTCAGCAGCCGCAACGATCAACACAACAAACAAAACCAGCCAGGCTCCACTAGGCTCACGACGCAAATAGGCAAAACCCAGCCATGCCGGCACCAATACACAGACCCCCATCAAAAGCCGAACAGGAATCGACCCCCAAATCACTGAACTCGAAGGGAAACTCTGTATCCACAATAACGCTAAAGCCCACCACGTGCATGACGCAATAAAGACCAAACGAAGCTTCTCTACATCCTCTCCCCAGGCGCAATACCAGCCGCTAGCGACGGCCACAGCAACAGCTAAGCAAGCATACCCGCCCCTTGCTAGATTACTCGACAGCGCCGATAAACCCGCCCACTCCCAAACAGCAACAATGAGCACGGCGCCCATAAAAGCAGAAAAATACATCCACGAAAGTAAAAATAATGCAGCTAGAAATCCTATAGCCAGGATAGAGGCTGTAATAACCCTCTCTTTAAGCATTCGAAGCCTCTTTTTCTATTTGATCACCGGTTTTACCGTAACGCCGCTGACGAGAATGAAAATCAGTTACCGCACTTTTTAACGCAACCCCATCAAACTCAGGCCAAAGTAAATCACTAAACACCAGCTCAGCGTACGCAGCTTGCCACAATAAAAAGTTGCTTATACGGTATTCACCGCCCGTACGAATTAACATATCTAACGGAGGTAATTCAGAAGTGACTAGATTCCCCGAAATGCTTTCCTCAGTTATATCACCCACCTGCAAGGCTCCAGACAAGACCTGCTCAGCAAGCTTCCGGGAGGCTTGAGCGACATCCCAACGGCCGCCATAATCCGCAGCTATAACCAAAGTCGCATCACCGGTAGTCGCAATGTTTTCAGCCTCATCGATTGCCCCCAAAAGCCGCTTTGAAAAACGATCTCGATTACCAATAACCCTAAGTTTAACGCCTTCGTCAGAGAGCTTTCGAGCCTCTTTTTTTAAGTAGCTGTAAAAAAGCCCCATTAACGCTTCAACCTCTTTCGGAGGCCGCCGCCAATTTTCACTACTAAAAGCGAACAGCGTTAACGCTTCAACCCCCTCACCTCGACAAGCTGATAACACATCTCTAATTCTCTCCACGCCAGCACGATGACCGAAGATACTTTTCTTCCCTTCGCGTTTCGCCCAGCGATTGTTGCCATCCATAATAATAGCAACATGCCGTAATGCCGTAGAATTCACTAACAAACCTCAGTAAAGAACCTGCATAACTTTATATGATTAAAAAAGCAGGTGTAAAATCGAATGTTTCGACCATGCATTAAACATATCATGGCCAAAGCGAACAAAGACATGGACACAGAAAAAAGAACTACCGCGCACCCGAACAGACTTTAGATTTCCATTAAATCAGCTTCTTTTGCCGACAATGCGCTATCCATTTTAGCGATGTACTTATCAGTGATTTTCTGGATTTCCTCACCAGCACGACGCTCATCATCCTCACCAATTTCTTTTTCTTTAAGCAGGTCTTTTACGGTGTTAATCGCATCACGTCGGATATTGCGGACAGATACCCTTCCAGACTCAGCTTCGTTCCTGGCTTGGCGGATATAACCTTTTCGGGTCTCTTCAGTTAAAGAAGGCATAGGCACTCGAATAAGATCACCCGTAGTTATCGGATTTAAACCCAAGCTAGATTTCATAATAGCTTTTTCAATATCGGGAACGAGATGTTTCTCCCACGGACTAATCGACAACGTTCTCGCATCCAGAATGGAGACGTTTGCCACCTGACTTAAAGGCGTTGGATTATCGTAGTAAGAAACAGAGATGCCATCAAGTAAACTCGGGTGAGCTCGACCTGTTCTAATTTTATTGAAATTGGCCCCAAGCACATCCACACTTTTTTTCATGCGCTCTTCAGCATCTGTCTTTATGTCATTAATCATCGCGGTATATCCCAGGTTCTATATAAGGTTTAGCAATACTATGCAGCTAACTTAAGCCGCTAAAACACTAAGCAACTATTGATTCAGCACTAATGAGCGTGCCCTCGTCACCACCGACAACAATATTGAGTAACGCCCCCGGCTTGGACATTTTAAACACTCGAATCGGCATACCATGATCCTGACATAGACAAATAGCAGTCGAATCCATCACTTCCAACTTATCAGCTAACACCTTCCCATATGTCAAATTATTGTACTTCGTTGCACTCGGATCTTTATGCGGGTCTGCGGAATAAACCCCCTCTACCTTGGTCGCTTTTAACACCAGCTCGGCATCCACCTCGATCGCACGCAAACACGCAGCAGAGTCAGTGGTGAAGAAAGGGTTGCCTGTACCGGCAGAAAAAATAACCACCTCACCACTTCCCAATAAACGAACCGCTTTTCGTCGATCGTAATGGTCAACCACGCCACTCATCGGAATTGCCGACATCACGTTAGACGATATATTCGATCGTTGCAGCGCATCCCCCATAGCAAGCGCATTCATCACTGTCGCTAACATCCCCATATGATCGCCAGTAACACGATCCAGGCCCGCCTCGCTAAGTGCCGCACCACGGAATAAGTTTCCACCCCCAATAACCAATCCAACCTGAACACCAATACCGACCAGCTGCCCGATTTCAAGAGCCATTTTATCTAGGACTTTAGGGTCTATACCAAAACCGGCAGACCCCATTAATTCTTCGCCACTCAATTTAAGCAATATTCGCTTATACTTTCGATCCGTTTTAATCGTCATTCAGTAGATCCGCCCAAGCGCAAAAATTCGAGGAAGTGTAACAGCAAAAAGACGGGTATCACATCCCGCCTTTTAAATGAAAAAGCGCCTACCAACGACCCGCCGGTAGACGCCATACAAGATACGACTTTACAACTTCTCAGCCGTATAGCGAATTTAAGACTTAGACGCTGCGATTTGAGCAGCAACTTCAGCTGCAAAATCTTCCTCAGCTTTCTCAATGCCTTCGCCAACCTCAAATCGAACAAAACTGCTAACTTCGCCGCCAGCCTCTTTTACCAACTGGGCAACGCTCACTTCAGGGTTTTTTACAAAAGCCTGACTAATCAAGCTATTTTCTTTTAAGAATTTATTGATACGACCAACCATCATTTTCTCAACGATAGCCTCAGGCTTACCTTCCATATCCGGCTGAGCCTTAATAATATCTTTCTCTTTATTAACCAGCTCTTCCGACATATCCGACGGATTAACAACCTGAGGATTAACCGCAGCCACGTGCATAGCCACGTCTCTCGCCACTTCAACATCAGTACAAGTCAACGCAACCAAGGATGTAATGCGGCTATTCGAATGAATATACAGACCCACAACACCCGAAGCTGGCTCAACAATAGCAATACGTCGAACACTAATATTCTCGCCAATTTTTTGAACCAAGGCCTGCCTTGCTGACTCAACCTCGCCCTCGATCAAAACACTGACATCCTGAATCTTTCCTGCGTAGGCTTTTTCAAGCACAGAACCGGCAAAATCGAGAAAACCTTGATCTCGAGCAGCAAAATCTGTCTCGCTATTAATCTCAAGGATAACGCCATAACTTCCGTCGTCAGCGCATTTACCTATCACAATCCCTTCGGCTGCAGTGCGGTCTGCTTTTTTAGCCGCTTTAAGGCCGGATACCTTTCGCAAATTTTCAATTGCAGTTTCAACATCACCATCAGTTGCAACGAGTGCCTTTTTACACTCCAACATGCCGAGCCCAGTGCGCTCACGCAACTCTTTTATCAAAGAAGCAGATACTGCCATTTCAACACCCTCAATTATTAAATGTGGATTGAATTCATGTACATGTCGCTGAAACCAGCCACAAACAAAAAAAGGGGAACACATCCCCTTTTCTTCGTACTATTTATAAATTACGCAGAAGCGAAGATTATTCGGCAGGAGCAGCCTTATCTTCACTAACCTCTACAAACTCATCTTTAGACGGTACAGCATTTGATTCTGCAACACCTTCAGCACAGGCATCAGCCAAAGCCGTTACATAAAGCTTGACCGCTCGAATAGCATCATCATTACCAGGGATAACGTGATCTACGCCTTCGGGATTACTGTTAGTGTCCACAATACCGAATACAGGTATGCCCAACTTATTCGCCTCCTGAATAGCAATACGCTCATGATCAACATCAATCACAAACAACGCGTCTGGCAAGCCACCCATATCCTTGATACCACCAATAGATAGCTCAAGTTTTTTCATCATGCGGGTACGCATTAACGCTTCTTTTTTAGTCAGCTTGTCGAAAGTACCATCAGAGCTCTGAGTAACTAGGTCACGATAACGACGAATAGATGCACGAATTGTTTTGTAGTTCGTCAACATACCGCCTAACCAGCGATGACTAACAAACGGCATACTTACTCGCTCGGCTTGCTCTTTAACGGCTTTTTGAGCAGCTCGCTTGGTACCAACAAAAAGAATCTTCTTCTTTTGACTGGCCATTTTTTTGATCAATTCCAAAGCTTCATTGAACTGAGGGACAGTGTGCTCTAGATTGATGATATGAATTTTATTACGCGCGCCAAAGATGTACTGAGACATTTTTGGGTTCCAATAACGCGTTTGGTGACCGAAATGGACACCAGCTTGAAGCATTTCACGCATGCTAACTGTAGGCATAGCTCTTTTTCCTAAAAGTAATTGGGTTAGGCCTCCATACATCCCAAGTAGACCAACCGCTAACGAAAGCAGCACCCAGGCCATTGTGTCGATGTATGTGTGACGTTTAAGTAAAATAACCGCTCAATGCGAACTTACGCTGAACGGGCGCGCTTTATACCATAAGCCAGAGCAATTTTGAAGCACTTATTAGGGGGCAGAGAGCAGGAGAAAACCAATAAGAAAGAGAGGGACCCAGAAAGGGACGCTCGACTCAAGTCCGCCCCATACCGAAGGGCGACACAAGCAATCAGGAAGGGCGTCACTCAGATACCCTCCAAGCAGTTATCAAAGCAAATATTTGCTTACTGGGCCTGCCCAATTAATTGCTTTTGAGATGCCGACTTCTCTAAGGCCAAGGTTCGCTTCGCTATTTTATAGCTATCCGTCGCCGCCTTTAACTGGCTGAAACAGACCCTACGCTGCTCCCCTCGAGTTACAGAACAAGCATGCCGTAGCGCACGATAATCACTCACCTTCTCTTGCGCCGATTTAGCCTCATTATTGCCTTCTGCCGCAAATGCAAACGTTGACGCCAACACCACCGCCGAAGCAACCAGAATTTTTACTAATGACATAATGTCTCACTCGTGTACGTTATTTCGTGGGGGCAGTATAGTCAGACGCTCACTCAAAAAAGCTAACCTAGTCACAAAACCAATAACAGAAATATTTTTACATGCCACAATGAGACCTAACACAACAATTCATTAACATTCGGACTATTTTATCGCCAACACTTTACCCCCCCACTATCAAGTGACAACTATAATCCAGCCAAAATAGCATGGCGAAGCAACTTGATTATCGTGCGACACCGCTCACTTTGGTTTAGAATGCGCCCCACAATGTCGTAGACTTTTTCACCAACGGATACCCAATGACCGTCAACATTAAAACGCCCGCTGAAATTATAAAAATGCAAGTTGCTGGCCGAAAAGCTGCTGAAGTCTTAGAGATGATCGAACCGCATATATGTGCAGGTATCACTACAGCTGAACTAGATAGGATATGCCACGACTATATAGTGAATGAACAAAAAGCCATTCCCGCCCCACTTAACTATAAAGGCTTTCCCAAATCCATCTGCACGTCAGTCAACCATGTTATCTGCCACGGGATTCCTTCCGAAAAGAAGACACTAAAAACCGGCGATGTTATTAACATTGATATTACCGTCATCTACGACGAATATCACGGCGACACAAGCAAGATGTTCTTCGTTGGAAAAGTTGCTCCGCACGCACACAAATTGGTAAATATTACTCAAGAATGCCTCTACAAGGCCATTGAACTTGTAAAACCCGGCGCTCGTCTTGGCGATATCGGCCACGTTATTCAGAATCACGCAGAAAAGAACCACTACTCAGTCGTGCGTGAATATTGTGGCCACGGGATAGGAAAAGTCTTTCACGACGAACCACAGGTACTCCATTACGGTCGCGCAGACACAGGGCTAGTACTAAAAGAAGGAATGACCTTTACCATTGAACCGATGATAAACGCCGGAAAAGCCCATACTCGACTCAAGGGTGATCAGTGGACAGTTGAAACACGAGACGGCAGATTGTCAGCTCAGTGGGAACATACCCTTGCAGTCACGGCTAACGGTGTAGACGTTCTCACCGCCCGCAAAGAAGAGTCATTCTAAGCGATGTCAATCCAGAACTGCCCCGAATTTGTCTACCAGCCTTTATGCTTTAAGCAAGATCGCTTTCGGCAAGATATTCAGTCTAAATCTCCGGTAGAAGTATTTAAGGACTCCATTGCAGGCGTCAATACACATCTAGCTTGCCGTTTTCATCACAATGAAGACGTGCAAGCCTTAGTGCACGAACTAACATCCTTCATTGATCTCATCCTTCATTACGCCTGGCACCTATATGAATGGGATGACGATATCGCCTTAGTCGCTGTCGGCGGCTATGGTCGCGCGGAACTACACCCTCACTCCGATATCGACCTCCTGATACTGCTCGATAATAAAACAGGGAAAAAATACGACGAAAACATCCAATCTCTCGTCACCTTTTTATGGGATATCGGCTTAGACATAGGAAGCAGCGTCAGAACGATTAAAGAATGTGCAAAGTTTGCAAAGTCAGACATTACCATCGCGACAAACCTAATCGAATCTCGCACATTAAACGGAAATGCTCAGCTCCTACCTGAATTAGGCCTCCTAACCTCGCCAAAAAAAATATGGAAAATACGCGACTTCTATAAAGCGAAATGGAAAGAACAAACGGAACGTCATCGTAAATATAACGACAACGAATCCGACCTTGAGCCTAATATCAAGAATTCTCCCGGCGGATTGAGAGACATTCAAATGATCAGCTGGGTCGCCAAACGGTACTTCGGCGTTAAAACCTTGCGAGAATTGGGCGGGAGAGACTTCTTTACCGACCACGAATACGGATTACTGCGCAAAGGCGAGGACTTTCTCTGGAAAGTACGATTCGGCGTTCACCTAATTGCAGGGCGAGCAGACGAGCGACTCTTACTGGAATATCAGAGAGAGCTGGCTAAAACGTTTGGCTACGAAGATTCTGACAAAGGGCTCGCCGTTGAGCAGTTCATGCATACTTACTACCGTACCGTTATTGCCCTTCGCGAACTAAATGATGTATTGCTGAATTATTTGTCTGACGTCATCAACAACCCCAAGTCAAAAGGCAGAATTACCCCCATCAATGACCGCTTTCAGATGCGCAACAACTGCATTGAAGTCACGCGTGACAGTATATTTGATGAACACCCCAGTGCACTCTTAGAGATATTTGCGCTAATGGGAAATTCGCCAAATATTGACGGCGCTTCAGCAGCAACCATTCGCTTAATTCGAGACAAACGCTGGCTTATCAACGATGAATTTCGCGATAACGACGCCAACAAAAAAATGTTTCTCACATTATTCTCCATCGAGTTCGGCCTAGTAACTCAATTCACGAGAATGAAATGCTACGGAGTACTCGGCCGCTACTTGCCGGCCTTTGGGAAAATCACAGGCCAAATGCAACATGATTTATTCCACCGCTATACCGTTGACTCTCACACGCTCTTAGTTATACAGAACATGCGGCGCTTCTCACTGCCCGAGGAAGAAAAGCGCTTTCCCATTGCTGCACATATTGTTAACAACCTAGCCAAACCCGAATTGCTTTATATCGCAGGCTTATTCCACGACATCGGCAAGGGACGCGGAGGTGATCACTCCACACTAGGCGCAGAAGACGCAGAGACATTTTGCCTAGAGCACGGAATGAGCAAGCGAGAAACCCGCCTTGTCAAATGGTTAGTCGAAAAACACCTGCTCATGTCCTACGTTTCTCAAAAGCAAGACATTGCAGACCCAGAGGTCATACAGAACTTCGCACTGCAAGTTGGTGACCAGATCCATCTCGATTATTTATACACCCTCACCATCGCAGACATGTGCGGCACTAACCCAGACCTATGGAACGCCTGGCGTGACTCCCTAATGCGCACACTCTACAACGAGACCAAACGTGTCCTTCGCCGTGGGCTAGAAAATACAGTCGACCGCCAAGAGCTTATCGAAGAAAAACAATACCAAGCGTTGATGAAACTCAGCGACAAAAACATACCCCAAGAACCCGCGCTGTTTCTTTGGCAGCACATGGGCGACGAGTATTTTATTCGTGAAAACCACCTCGATATTGCGTGGCAGACTGAAGCCTTATGTAATCATGACCACAAATCTAACGAGCCGCTTGTCCTCATACGCGAAACGTCGAATAAACGTTTTGCCGGTGCAACAGAAGTCTTTATTTATGTGAAAGATGCTAAGAATGTATTTGTTGCGGCCACGACGGCCCTGTCGCAATTATCGCTTAACATTCAACATGCCCGAATTTACTCCTCCACCAACGGCTACACGCTCGACACATTCTATGTGCTCGATGAAAACTATGAGCCGCTTGGAGACCAGCACGAAAAATTTGAAAAAATTGAAGAAGCAGTAAAAGAGGAGCTCTTATTAACAAGGGATTATTCGGATATCATCGCTCGAAGAACACCGCGACTGCTCAAACAATTTACCACCCCCACTCGCACAAGCATCAGTAACGACATTGTCAGCGGCTACACCGTTCTAGAAATCACTAGCCCAGATCGCGCAGGACTACTCGCGACCATTGCCCGAACATTTATGGATTTTGATATTCATATGCTGAACGCGAAAATCTCTACACTTGGCGAACGAGTAGAGGACGTATTTTTTATTACAGACATCGAAAGAAATCCTCTTGGAAATGCCCAACTTTGCATTGATCTACAAGATGAACTTTGTCATCGACTCGACAAACGCGTCGAGCAAGAATCCAGTTAACTTATCGATCCACTTCCAGAATCCTCTTTCTCATGAATCCAAATCTCGAACATTTGCAGCCCTACCCGTTTGAAAAACTCACCAAACTAAAAGCAGGCATTACGCCTCCAGCGGATAAAGTTCATATCGCTCTTTCAATTGGCGAACCAAAACATGATGCGCCAGCATTTGTTTTAGATAAATTAAGCGAATCTCTCAATACTATTACCCGTTACCCAATCACAAAAGGGCTGGACGCACTGCGACAAGCCATCTCCAATTGGGCAACCGCACGATTTAACCTAAAAGAAAATAGCCTTTCAGCAGACAGCCATGTGATTCCGGTGAACGGGACGAGAGAAGCGCTATTTGCTTTTACCCAGGTAGTGATTGACCCCACGGTAAAAAACGCAAAGGTCATGATACCCAACCCCTTTTATCAGATATACGAGGGAGCCGCGATAATTGCAGGTGTAACGCCCTACTTTATGAACAGTGATAAAAGCAATGGCTACCTACCCAACTTTGATTCAGTATCAGAGAAATCTTGGCAACAATGCCAATTACTGTTCATCTGCTCACCGGGAAACCCAACTGGCGCAGTCACTCCACTAGAAACACTGAAAAAACTGATCGCTCTTGCAGACAAATTTGATTTTATTATCGCCAGCGACGAATGCTACTCAGAACTTTATTTTGACGAAGACAACCCGCCACCCGGTTTACTTGAAGCTTGCGCTCAAATGGGCCGAGACCAATATGAACGGTGTGTGGTATTTCACAGCCTATCTAAACGATCTAACCTTCCCGGCTTGCGCTCAGGTTTTGTTGCTGGAGACAAAATTCTAATAAAACGTTTTCTGCATTATCGAACTTACCACGGTAGCGCGATGCCCCCATTCAGCCAGCAGGCTAGCATTGTCGCTTGGCGCGACGAAGCCCACGTACTCGAAAACCGTAATTTATATAGGGACAAGTTTTCAAAGGTCATTAAAATATTAAAAGATCACATTCACGTTCAACAACCGGATGCAAGTTTTTATCTATGGGTAGAAACTCCGATTAGCGATACCGATTTTGCTCAGCAGTTATTTGCACAAGAAAATATTACAGTACTCCCCGGCTCTTTCTTAGCGCGAGAAACGGAAAACGGAAACCCAGGTCAAAACCACATACGTATAGCATTAGTTGCCCCGCTAAGTGACTGCGTGGATGCCGCACATAGAATAAGAGCATTTGTTCAGCGGTTAGGGTAGAGGATTTCAAGCATGAACAAAAAGGAACGTGTCGAATACCTTCTGAGCGAATTACAGAAACGCTACCCCAATCCCCCAGTACCGCTTGATCACCACGATAATTACAGTTTACTCGTAGCCGTACTTTTATCGGCCCAGTGCACAGATAAACGTGTAAACACCATAACACCACTACTCTGGGAACTTGCCGACAACCCCAAGGATATGGCCATACAATCGCAAGAAAACATACAGGCAATTATACGACCCTGCGGGCTATCGCCACAAAAATCAAAAGCGATTAAAAAACTGTCCGAAATTCTGATCGAAGAACATAATGGAGAAGTGCCCGCAAGCATGGAAGAGCTAGAAAAACTTCCCGGCGTAGGACATAAAACAGCCGGTGTCGTAATGGTCCAGGCATTTAATCAGGCAGAATTCCCTGTCGATACACATATTCACCGACTCGCTCAACGGTGGGGATTAAGCAACGGAAAAAACGTTGCACAAACAGAAAAGGATTTAAAACGTCTCTTCCCCAAAGAAAGCTGGAATGCACTGCATTTACAAATCATTTATTATGCGCGTGAATTTTGTTCAGCCAGAGGCTGCAATGGAACTGTTTGCCCAATCTGCCGCATATGCTATCCCAACAGAAAAAACCCAGTGCTCACAAAAAAAGCTTAACGCGCAAAAACAACCCAACATACCGCTTATTTCGATATTTCCTCCGTAAAAGATGCAAGCCAAATGTTTTGATCTATAATTTAAATGCTCATAGGCTTGGATGCAGAGTGATCAAATAATCATTTTTCCCAACGGATCTATCGTAATTAATGTCTATTGAGTTTTCGCAAAGACTGTCATTCACCCTTACTCGTACAAGCTTGCTCGTTGTTCTTGCGGTCGGGTCTCTCATTGCTGCATTGCAAGTCTATGTCGATTATATCGATCAAAAAAAGCTCATTGAATCCCGCATGCAGTCCATCATTCAAGCCAGCACAATGCCGGCAAAGAGGGCTATATATGAACTGGATTCACACCTGGCTCAAGAAGTCGTCAACGGATTAAAGAAATATGAGTTTCTGCATCACATTTCAATTGTTGACGATAGCAGAAAAATCATGGCTATCCATGATCAAACCATTCCCAAAACAGATACTATTTGGCTAACACGATTATTAAAGGGTTATTCCACAACTTACCGGCATACGATTGGCGATGCATCAACGAAATACAGCGGTCAATTAGTTCTAAAACTAAGTAACGACAAAGTACTTGCCCCGATATACAAACGCAGCCTTTATATCTTTGCAACAGGTATAGCGCGCACATTAATACTGGCCATTATTTTAGCTCTGGTATATCACCGTTTATTAACTCGGCCCCTTGTCGAGATCTCGAGAAACTTCTCATCACTGAATCTAGACTCACAAACTGATATTGACCTTTCGTCCGCTAAGCTCACCCCAATCAAAAATCATGAGCGTAATGAACTTGGGCACATCGTAGATTCCGCAAACGATTTATTATCGATATTGGATAAACGAGCAAAAGCCTTGGAGCAAAGCGAGAAACAGCTTCGTATTATTCTCAACGCTAGCCCAAATCAAGTATTCGCCTTGAATAAAGCGGGAGACTTTGTTTTCCTAAATACGGCAACTGCAAACTTTTACCAGAGTAGCGTCGAAAACTTAACGGGGAAGAGTTTTTACAACACCCATAAAGGAAACGATGAACAAGAGGCCTATGGTTTTTTCCAGCACATCGAAAGAGCAGAAACAAAATCAGCAGACGTTAACATTGCAGAGTTAAAACTTAAAGACGCTAATGGAGAAACTCATATTCTCCAGATATCCCTCATCCCATACTCACTTGATCAAGAGAGTTGCATTCTCGTTATTGCCAATGACGTGACCGCTCGTATCGAAGCAGAAAACCGCGTAGAGCGCCTCGCATATTTTGATACCCTCACACAACTGCCCAATCGCCATCATATTCAAAAGCGTCTATTGGAAGACATTCGTGCATCCGAAAAAAGGGGTGCATATGGAGCCCTGCTGTTCATCGATATCGATGATTTCAAACGCATTAACGACAGTTTTGGCCACTCGACTGGCGACGCGTTATTACTGAAACTTTCAAACCGTATGCAGTCTCAGATTCGAAAGTCAGAAACGTTAGCGCGCTTAGGCGGAGATGAATTCATCCTCAGCGTTCCAAACATCGCCTCAAGTCGTGAACGCACCCAAACCCTCGCCTCAAATTTAGCGGAACGTATTCTCCGAAATATTCGCAAACCTCTACGCATCGGCGAACATGAGCTAGAAGTCTCCGCCAGTATCGGCCTCACCCTCTACCCCCAAACAAATCAAGATCTCGACAAGCTTCTTAGCGCAGCAGATACCGCCATGTATCAAGCCAAAGCGCAGGGACGAGATCGCTACCTTATTTTCGACCCGACAATGTCCGAAGAAGCACACCGCTTGGTAAAACTGGAATCCGATATTCGAAAAGCGATAAGCGAACAACAATTCACCTTCTACTTACAGCCCTTACTCAATTCATCAACTCGGAAGCTGATCGGCGCAGAAGCTCTACTTCGCTGGCACCACCCTGAAAGAGGACAGCTTTTTCCAGATGAATTTATAGAGTTTTTAGAAAACTCACCCATGATCAGTAAAGTTGGCGAACTCATTCTTGATAAAGTCTGTGCATTTATCGCCTCCTGCAAAAACCGCAACATGATAGAACCAACCACTCGAATCGCCGTCAACATCAGTGCTCGTGAATTTTACCAACCAAATTTTGTTAACGTCGTCACTGACTCCCTGTATAAATATGGCCTCGATGGAAGCTGTCTAGAACTAGAAATCACCGAAGGTTCTGCACTTAAACACATCGACCAATCCATCGAAAAAATGCAGCAGCTTAAAGATCTTGGAGTTACATTCGCTCTCGACGACTTCGGTACCGGATACAGCTCACTCAGCTACCTAAAGCAACTGCCCGTCGACAAAATCAAAATCGACAAATCTTTTATCAAAGGAATCACCTACGACAAACAGGACGCTATGCTGGTGTCGGCAATAATCGCCATTGCCAACACGCTTGAACTCGGCGTTGTTGCTGAAGGCGTGGAAACTGAAGAGCAGGCCACATGGCTACACCACCATGGCGAAATTCAACTGCAGGGCTATTTGTTCGATAAAGCCATTCCGCAAGCCGATTTTGAAGAGTCCTACCTCCCAGAGCCCTTAGCCCTCGAACTTTCCATCCAGTGATATGATCCCCAGTCTCTGGTAGACTTGCCGCCCGTTATTCCACATCAAAATACAATCATGACTACGCTCTACGGTATCAAAAACTGTGACACCGTCCGCAAGGCACGCCGCTGGCTGGACGATAACAACCAAGAATTCATCTTTCTAGACTTTCGTTCCGATGGACTGGAAATGAAGACCCTGCAATCTTTCGCCAAGCAAATCGAGAAAGAAGTACTGGTCAACAAGCGCAGCACGACGTGGAAGCAATTATCAGACAGCCAAAAAGCTCAATTTGATGGTGAATCGCTCGGCACAGAAGCCCTCGAAACACTGCTGAATAACCCTACATTGTTAAAACGCCCCGTATTACTCTCCGGCAAAAACATCGTTGTTGGTTTCAAACCCGAACGCTATACCGAAATATTTGCATAAATTGCACAATAAGGACCGAACATGACACAGCTATACAGTCTCGCCATCGGCGTAGGAACACAAAACAATCAAGGCCAATGGCTAGAGGTTTTTTACCCTGCCCCAGAACTAAGCCCAGAAGAAGGCCTTAGTAACAGCATCGCAGAAGCCATTGGGTATACCGGCGGCAACCAAGCTATCGAACTCGACCAAGGCAAATTATTTACCTTGCGAGCGAAATTCACCGACAACCCAATCGCTGAATTACTGAACCAGCTTTCTACGAGCAAACGCCCTATTGTTGCAACCTTGCTTGAAACAGATGACGCACCTCAATCGGTGCCTGAAGCCTATCTAAAATTACAGCTGATCTCACATCGCTTAGTTAAACCTCATGAAACCAACATCAGCGGAGTTTTTGGAGTTCTTCCCAATGTCGCTTGGACCAGTGAAGGCGCTATCGACCTCGACGAACTCAATGCCCGACAGTTACAAGCTCGCCTAGAAGGCCGGATGCTATCTGTCGATTGCGTCGATAAATTCCCTAAAATGACGAACTATGTTGTCCCTAAAGGCGTTCGCATCGCCCATACCGCACGTGTCCGCTTAGGTGCTTACCTTGGTGAAGGCACAACCATCATGCACGAAGGCTTTGTGAACTTTAACGCTGGCACACTCGGCACAAGCATGGTCGAAGGCCGCATATCTGCAGGCGTAGTCATCGGTGACGGTTCCGACCTTGGTGGCGGTTGTTCAACGATGGGCACTCTTTCCGGTGGTGGCGATATCGTCATTTCCGTCGGCAAAAACTGTTTACTTGGAGCCAACTCGGGAATCGGTATTCCTCTCGGTGACCGTAACACCGTAGAAGCGGGCCTTTACATAACTGCCGGCACTAAAATTGCCGTACTAGATGATCAAAACCAAATCGTAGACACGGTTAAAGCTCGCGACCTTGCGGGAAAAACAGACCTTCTATTTCGTCGCAACTCTCAAAGTGGAGCCGTCGAATGCAAAACCAATAAAAGTGCCGTTGCACTTAACGAAGAGCTGCACGCGAATAACTAATGACTGATTTAACATCCCAAGCAAACACCGACTTATGCCCCACGATCAAACTCGCCTGCGATTTGATCGCGCGCAAGTCGGTCACTCCCGAAGACGCAGACTGCCAAGCATTGATGACAGATCGCTTAGAAGCGATCGGCTTCAACGTGACACACCTTCGCTTCGACGACGTTGATAACTTCTGGGCCGTACACGGAGACAGCGGTCCTATCCTAGCTTTTGCAGGACATACCGATGTTGTGCCTGAAGGCGACGAAAGCCAATGGGCACGTCCGCCATACAGCCCCACCATCGAAGACGGTATGTTATACGGGCGCGGCGCTGCGGATATGAAAGGCAGCCTCGCCGCCATGATCACAGCTTGTGAGCGCTTTTTAGAAAACCATCAAAACCACAGTGGCCGCATTGCCTTTCTGATTACCAGTGATGAAGAAGGTATCGCCAAAAACGGTACCGTGAAAGTCATCGAATGGTTAGAAGAACGCAACGAGAAAATGACGTGGTGCTTGGTCGGAGAACCCTCAAGCACAGCAGAGGTTGGCGATGTTATTAAAAACGGACGACGCGGCTCATTGGGCGCAGAATTAACCGTTAAAGGTAAACAAGGCCACGTGGCCTACCCACACCTTGCAGCCAACCCCATTCACCTTGTTGCTCCAGCGTTGACAGAATTAGTAGAAACAGAATGGGACAAAGGTAACGATTTTTTCCCCGCCACTAGCTTTCAGATTTCAAACTTCAATAGCGGCACAGGCGTCACCAACGTCATTCCCGGTGAAGCCCATATCGTATTTAACTTCCGCTTTTCAACTGAAGTCACACACGAACAGCTACAAGAGCGCGCTGAAGCAATCTTGGACAAGCACAATCTGAACTACGATTTAGCTTGGCACCTTTCTGGCTTGCCATTCTTAACCGCAGAAGGAAAACTCGTTGAAGCCGCCGTCTCGTCGATTAAAAAAGTCTGCCAGTGCGACACCGAACTATCCACCGCAGGCGGAACCTCTGACGGCCGCTTTATTGCACCAACAGGTGCGCAGGTATTAGAACTCGGCCCTGTCAACGCAACCATTCACCAAGTCGATGAATGCGTGAAAGCCGAAGACCTAACAATCCTAAGTGAAATTTACGAAAACATACTGGCAGAACTGCTTCATGAATGACTCCCTTACCCACATTAACGACAAGGGCGAAGCCCATATGGTGAACGTTGGCGACAAAATTGTCACCAAACGCTCGGCTACCGCACGAAGCTATGTGGACATGAAAAGCTCAACCCTTGCCATGATCACAGAAGGCAAGCATAAGAAAGGTGATGTTTTTGCCGTCGCCAGAATTGCCGGTATCCAAGCCGCAAAAAAATGCTCTGATCTTATCCCCCTCTGCCACCCGCTTAACCTTACCCATATTCATGTGGATATCAGCGCAGAGCCAGAACACAACCGCGTCAAAATCGAATGCACATGCGAGCTAGACGCCAAAACAGGCGTTGAAATGGAAGCACTAACTTCCGCATCGATCAGCGCACTGACGATCTACGACATGTGCAAAGCCGTAGACAAAGGCATGATCATAAGCGCAACTCAACTACTGCTCAAAACCGGCGGAAAATCAGGGGATTGGAAAAATGGATAATGAGATTAATATTCTTTATTTTGCCTCCCTGGCAGAATCTCTCGGCCGCGACGATGAAAAGTTTGAGTTACAAACACCTTCTATAATAAGCAGCTTACAACTTAAAGAACAACTAGCTACTCGCGGCCCTGAATGGAAAATTCTACTCGCGCCATCCACACGCTGCTCCGTAAACTTAGTCATATCCAGTGATGACACAGAAATCAAACCCGGTGATGAAGTCGCTTTTTTCCCACCCGTGACCGGCGGCTAAATTGCACTATAATTCACATACACAACGTAATAAAAGCTCGCACCAAAACAGATGATCACCATCCAAAAACACGACTTTGACGTCGCACACGAATATCAAAACCTGTTGCAAGAAAACACAACAGGTGGCGTCGTTATATTCTCTGGACTCGTACGTGACTTCTCAGAGCACCACGATCACCTCACCATCCAGCACTATCCGAACATGACGGAGAGCGTGCTCGAAAAAATCGAAGCAGAAGCACAGCAACGCTGGCCACTGCTAGAAACCCGCATTATTCATCGAGTAGGTAAACTTTCGGTTAACGACCAAATAGTCTTTGTCGGCGTAAGCTCCGCACATCGAAAAGCCGCTTTTTCAGCCTGCGAATACATGATCGACATCCTCAAAACTCAGGCGCCCTTTTGGAAGAAAGAAGGGGATGAATGGGTCGAAGCAAAAGACTCCGACAATGACGTTGCTGACACATGGCTAAAAAAGTAAGCAGTCCTGCACCAACCCTCCAAAAAAGCTTACCACCTAAGCGCGCGCGCCTATACTTCCAGGCTATCAAGAAAATGCTGTACCGTCATTACACCGCCCCTCTCTCTGAGATCTTCCATAAATTTCGCAACGGGCTTATTTATTTCACCGTCGGCTTTATGCTTATATTTTTTTCCAATATATATTCAGACGAATCGTTACAACAAGAGCTGATTGCATTACTCGGCGTATGCATGATCGCCATCGGATTTTCTATTGCAATGCTGGCTCAAATCCGCATGATCATCACACGCTTCGTTAAGTTCTTTACCAGCAAATAACACTAGAAGCATCATTTAAACTGCCGAACAAAGCCAGCTAAACAGGCAACGCTTTTTTAGTATAAACATCAAAACGTGAGGACTTCCCCTCCAAACGATAGGACGGTTTGCTGCCCGCCAAATCGGGGGCTATACGAGGTCGTTTAACCACAACGCGATATTCTGCATTTTCTATCGCTGGGGCCAATAAAGCATCTGCATCGAGATCACTGCCAACCACTTCGTGAAACACACGCATTTCTTTTTTAACTAAGGCGCTTTTTTTTCGTTCAGGAAACATGGGATCCAAATAAACGACATCAAAACTTTCTTGCTCTTTACTCAAGAATTCAGTGCTATCAAGCTCAATCAGTTTCATTCGCTGCAGAATACCCATCAAAACTTCGTCAGTATTTTCTTCTGCAAAAAGCCGGGCTTGTTTTAAGCCTTCGGATAGTAAGGCATGAACAATCGGCGATCGCTCTATCAAGGTTAGCGTAGCTCCTAAAGAGGCAAGAACAAATGCGTCTTTCCCAAGCCCTGCCGTCGCATCAAGAATCTTTGGTAAAAACCCCTTAGTCAAACCAACAGCTTTTGCTATTTGTTGACCTTTCCCACCACCAAACTGCCTGCGATGTGCAACACTTCCGCTCACAAAGTCAGCTTCAACACGTAGGCTTTGTTTTTCTTTTGTGGAAGTCAAATAGATGGTTTTAGAGGTGAAAACCAAGACGTAAGAATCAGGCAGATTTTTTTCATCACCTTCTTGAAGGTAACCTTCAAAAGAATACCCATGCCTATCAGCAAAGGATTTGGCTTCATCCTCTCGAACCACACCACTGAATACCACTTTAATGTCGGTCATGATGGTTATCTTATTTACCTTGAAGTACTTTTTGGCTTTCGAAAAATTAGAACTGAAAACATTATGATGGATTGAGTTTTATATTCCAACTATTTAGTCTACAGCTTTCACCCAATACATTATTGACATTCAGTCCGCCAGAGCACTTAGGGAGGTGGTTTCAAGACACGCCGTAAATACAACCATGTAGGCTCTCGGCTCTGGCTTCCTGCTTCGCTCTACCGACCATATCCCTATGGTCGTGCACCGCCATCCGGCGGTGCAAGGTCTTGAAACCACCTCCCTAAGCCCTCGAGCTTCGTGCGGGCATCAAGCTTTTCTTTCCCAGAAAAAACACTACAAAATTAAAGTCTCAATTTTCCTTTTTAAAAATGGTGAAAGATTGCACTGAGATTGGGCATGCCGGGAGGTCGTTCTAAGACCGTCTAATGCCATGGATGGCATTAGTGAGCCTACAGGGACGTATTGACGGCGTGTCTTAGAACGACCTCCCTGCATACCCATCGCTCTTGAAATACTGAACGGCAGCATTAAAATTCGAACTTAAGAACGCAACGTAATAGCCTACTTAGGTCCACATATTTAAGATATACATTAACCGACTACTTGGATAGAACCGATCGTGAATCCAGAGGCTAGAGATGTGTATTTGCAGCGTGCTTTAGAATTACTTCCGTACATGCCGAATCAGCCCACCTCTCAACATATACAATTTCTCAAAACAAAAAATGCGCCTCCAAAAGAAGGCGCCAAAAGAGCACAACAAAATTCAGTTTAGGAACCTAATCTTCCATATTAAAAACAATTCTATGTGTCATCCCCTCATACCGCAGCGCCACACCATCCTCCATCTTAGGTTGATACCGCCAGCGTTTAACCGCAGCCAAAGCAGACCGCTCAAATACACCCTCAGGACTTGCCCCCGTGACAGAAATATTGTGCGTCACACCAATCACAGAAATATCAAAACGCACATCCACATAGCCTTCAATCCCCCGTTGAACCGCTCGACTTGGATACTTAGGCGTTGTTAAATATTGAGCGATAGGAACACCACTAAACCCTATATTAACCCCCGGTCCGAATTTCTGAGTCGTAGGAGTAAAAGCAATATTAATTCCCCCCTCAGGTAATTCATCCCCGCCCAAATCAGGAATCGCTGGCGGCTCCACAAAATCATCTTTTTCAACCTTTTTAATTATTTGATGTGTAACCAATGGGACTTCTTTATAAACAGGATCAATAATCGTTGACCTCGGCTCATCTTCCGGGGCCTCCATATCAATAGTTACAAGTTTTTCCATCACCACCAAAAGAAACAAAGTGATCATTATGGCCAGAGGAACCGCGGCCATCCATCGAGAAATAACTGGTTGATTTTCTACATATGTTTGCATAACTGAACCCTTTTAAAATGACGACAGAACTCAAACATCTAGCTCCGCTATTATTACGTGAAGTGGTCGTTTAACACTGACCGGTTTATCAGCTGCGCTCTCATAAAGTTTAAAGTAATACGTTTCTGTGACGTTTTTTATGGTTATCGCTTGCCCCTCAATCTCCATTGGGCGGTATTTGGATTTTTTTAGTGCTTTCAAAACTGCTCGATCAAATATTTTTTTAGGTTGCGAAACAATAATTTTTGGATCATTAATCTCTCCATATTCATCAATGTTAAACTGCACAATCACCAAACCTTCGATCCCTCGACCTATAGCCCGCCTTGGGTAAACCGGTATGGCCATACGCTGAGGCAACATTCCCTTAATATTGACAGTCGGTACTGCGATGTCGGCTAAAGCCTGCCGAGGCAACTCCATCACCTGCTCTTTCGCCAAATTTTCTACGTTACTCAGGTCGTGACTATTATTCATCTGAGCAACAACCAACACCTCTTCTTCAAAGCGAGGCGTTGCGGGCAAAGCCAGCAATGAATAGTCAACAGCTGGGGTCATCTCTATCGATATAAATTCAGGGCGCTCGGAATACAGAGTCTTCTGTTCGCTTTGGTCATTGAGCATTACCGAATAATCATGTGGGAATTTAAAATCAATTTCCAATGGTTTGGGAACCGCGTGCAATACAGATATAGGTAAAATAAGTAACGCACACACCACTACATTTACCCATTTCGTTTTACGCTCTAAACAACCTCGCTGGTTTCGACCATCAAGCACATGTTGAATGCGAACAAACAACTGTGACGATCGAATAAAATTGAGCACCCAACTTGATCGTGAAACGTCTGTCGATAGAGTCAATAAATCTTCTGCGTATTCCGCTCGACAATTTAGGCTATCGACCACTTTGTCATCACAGGCGAGCTCAGCGAACCATTCCAGCCTATTCGCAACGTACCAAGCCAAAGGTACAATCCATAATATGGCACAGACGAATTTACAGAGTATTTTAATTAACCAATCACAACGAGAAACATGGGCTAACTCATGCGCGATCACTCGCGTGAATCGGTCCTCATCCCAATCAACATAACTCGTGGGCAATAAAATTTTCGGCGAAAAGTGCCCCCACATAACGGGAGACTCCAGCTCTTTTGTTTCTAGCATTCTGACCTTGCGCGTTATTCCATAAGTCTCACAAATACGCTTCACTATATCTTCAGCCCTAGTGCTAACAATCGGCGTTGCATTGAGCGTAATCGAACGAATTTCGAATAACCCAAACACTTGAAAACAGCTCACCCAAATTGCGCCGAGAAAATACACGACGACAGCCAAGTAAATAGTTGAGGACGACATTCCATCAAAAGAAACCGCCATACTGGTGAACGATGAAAAATAATGGGGAAGCAGGCTGACATTCACGCCGGGGAACCAGTTCAACCCAACAAAACCAAAACACGTTACAAACAAAGTGCAAACCAAAAACCAATGACTGGCTGCCGCAGAAAACACAAAAGAGTTTTTCGCAATAGATAACATGATCGTTAATATCAGCATGGGCTTTAGCCATACACTGAGAAACAGGTTGATAATGTCGACTGTAAACATCGCGGCGTCCCTGGGTTATTTTTGGTTTTGCGCTTTTTTAATACGTTCGATAGTACGCTCTAACTCTGCAATTTCTCGGCTGGATAAGTCTTCTCCATCCATATTCAGCAAAGCGTTAACCGCATTGACCTTGGAGCCGCGAAAGAATATTTTTAATAAGCGTTTAACCGCAGACTCTTGCACCTTTCCCTCTTCTAGCTTTGCGCTGTATATATGCTTGGTCCCTTCCGTCCTGAATTGAACGAGTTTTTTATCCAGTAACCGTGCGATCAGGGCGCGAACTGCAGAATAGCCCGGCGCATCAGGAAGGGCTTGCATCACTGCGTTTGCTGAACACTCCCCTTGCTCAATGAGGATATCCATAATTTGACGCTCTCTGCGACTTAGCTGCAATTGATCAATGGGTGGCATGGTGACGTCTCTCAAATTTATTCAGTATTTAATTCATTCAGTGTTTAGAGGGTAAAACGCTTAACGTTATGTAAATCTTCAAACCCGCTAACTGCTAGTTTTGTAGCACATGCTAAAAATTTAGCACTTGAATGTGCGCCGGTCAAGAGTAAGTGCTAATTTTTTAGCACTTACTTGCTGCTCGGTCACATCATGCTCGCTTAATTCAACCAGTCAACTCATCTCCCATACCGCAACCCCTCCTCGATTGGACGGTCTCAGAAGGCCTGTTAACAAATATCCGACGGTATAAACATCTAGACGACAACAACGCAAAATCATCTGAGGATTCAATCGAGTCTCCTTCGTTATGAACTATGCTTTTCAATGGTTAAAGTGATAATTCCACATGCTGTAGAGGCTTTCGGTGCTATATTCCCTCTTCCTAAAAAACCAGAGTCGCAACACTAGAATGATCAAACTCTCTACACCATCGTTCCCTACACTCTTCCTCGTATTGGCTCGGCCTTTATTCGTTGGAGTATTGCTCGTTCTATCAGCCTGTAGCCGCTATTCCGTATCGCTAAACGACAATATCGTGTACGAACCCCCTCAACTCTTTAGCGACTTTAAAGTGGAAGATTCAGAACTCCGGACTTGCCTACAAGGGACCATCGCTGAAGCGAATATACGCTCAGCGGAACAACTGCGTCGCCTGATCTGCCCCGCAGGAAGTATTTCGACACTCAGCGGTATCGAGGTATTCAGCCATATTGAATACTTAGGACTAGCTGAAAACAATGTTCAAGTATTGGCACCTATTACCGAACTAACACAACTCAAACAAGCCGACCTACGCAGTAACAATGTGAAAGATTTTTCAGTACTGCTATCCCATAAAAGTGTCCTTTTTCTGAATGCAAAAGGTAACACTCGAGCGAATTGTGATTCATTGCAAGCATCTCATGAGACTCAGGTCATTCACCTACCCAAACATTGCATGCAAACCAATGGTAACCAGGGCTAGCCACTCCACTTTTTTATTCTGGATTTACTCTGGTTTTACTCAGAGTCATGCAGAACGTTAACAAACGTTATGATAAAACTGATAAGTAAGATAATAAAATTCATGCCGCTTTATTTAGCGGCACTATTCATTGCTATATTTTTGTTGATTAAATTCACTCAACCCAGCGCTCCACGTAGCTCTCAATACCAACCTCCCAGTATTGAAGTCAATGTTCAGACGATCAAGCCTGAGACATTTCAAGTCACCGTCAATTCTTACGGCTTTGTTGAAGCTCTGACCCGCACCACTCTAACCACTCGTGTTTCAGGTGAAGTGACATTCATAGATGACTCTTTTCGACTGGGCGGCCTTTTTACTAAAAACCAACTGCTGGTCTCTTTAGATAAATCGGATTACACCATTGAATTTGATATTGCGATGGCAAAAGTGGCAGAAGCCCAAAGTCGCTATGCCAGTGAAAAAGCACAAGCAGAAGAAGCCCGCCACGACTGGAAGCGCTCAGGACGCAAAGGTGAGGCCCCCGCTTTAGCCGTTCGACAACCCCAACTAGATGCCGCCACCGCGGCTTTAAAGTCAGCCGAAGCCAGCGTTGCTCGTGCATCACTCAACTTATCTCGAACTGAAATACGCGCACCTTACAACGGCAGTGTTATTCAGCACTTTATTGGTTTAGGACAGTACGTGAGTCAAAATACGCCATTGGGTGAAATTTTCTCCCATGAGGCTGCCGAAATTCCACTCCCAATAAAAAACAGCGAGCTGCACTTATTGGGCTTAGATATAACCCAGGGAAACGGACTCAGCAAAGGAAATTCTGTCCCTGTAACGATCACCTCCACTTTATTTTCCAAAAACATCTGGTCCGGGAAGATTGTGCGTGTTGCGAGCGCTATTAACGAACAGAACCGCCAGCTTAATATCATCGCAAGAATACCCTCCCCCTTTAACCATCAATCAGAAGGCCACGCCCCGTTAAAAGTGGGTGAGTATGTCACTGCGACAATTAAGGGGAAAACGCTAAAAAACGCGATTATCATTCCCTCTAGCAGCATTTATCAAGGACGTTATGTATTTGTTTATAAAGATGGGCGTATTTACCGACAGGACATTAGCAGCGTATGGAGTGATAAAGGTTTCGCCTTAATTGAAAGCGGGCTAACGGAAGGTGAGCAACTGGTTATCAGTTCACTCGGCCAAGTATCTTCGGGCACCTCAGCAAAGTTAATCGCAGATAAGCATTTGCAGACAAAACAAAACGGGGCGACTAGAGCACCGTGATTTCTTGGTTTACCAAAAACGACGTCGCTGCAAATTTACTCATGCTCAGTATCATTATGATGGGCGTATTCACGATATTCAATTCGATTCCCGTTGAGATTTTTCCGACAATTGAATCCAATCGTATTTCCGTAAAAGTGACCCTAAGGGGATCGACCCCGGAAGATTCAGAGCTTTCGATTTCACAACGAATTGAAGAGTCCATTAATAATCTCGAAGGCATTAAGGAATACACCAGTTATTCGTTTGAGGGCGGTGCACGCGTTGAATTAAAAATTGCCGACGGTTACGACCCTCGGGCAATGCTTAATGACATCAAAAACCGAATAGACGCGATCAACACATTCCCCTCTAACGCCGAACGCCCGATCGTCTCCCTTACCGTTTGGAAGCGTGACGTTATTACCGCAACACTATCCGGCAATGTGAGTGAACGAGAAATCCGTGAACTATCGGAATATATACGCGAAGAAATATTATCGATTAAAGGGATCACTCAAGTCACGCTTTCCGGCGTGCGCGACTTTGAAATCGCCGTCGAATTGACGCAAGACCGCCTGCGCGAATACGGTGTGAATTTATCAGAAGTTTCTAACGCCATAGCCAACCATTCATTAGATTTGTCTGCCGGCAATTTAAAAACGAGCGGAGGCGATGTTCTTATTCGCTCGAAAGGCCAAGCCTATCAACAGGACGAATTTGAAAACATTCCCGTTAAATCGAATAGCGATGGAACGCTATTGCGAGTTGGCGACATCGCAACAGTTAAAGATGGCTTTGAAGAAACCGCCGTTCGAACACGATTTAACGGAAAGTTAGCGGCTGAAATCAACATTTTCCGCGTCGGCAGTCAAAGCGCTATTGATATAGCCGATAAAGTGAAAGCCTATATTGATAGTAAGCAATCGAGTTTGCCTCATGGTATTAGTCTCGAATACTGGGGAGACCGATCACAGGTCCTGAAAAAAAGAATTCGAACACTTATTACTAATGCACTTTACGGCGGAATATTAGTTTTTATTCTGCTCAGTTTATTCTTACGTCCCATGGTTGCTTTTTGGGTATTTATTGGAATACCAGTTTCTTTTCTCGGCGCCTTTTCCATGATGCCCTTATTAGGGAATAGCATTAACCTCGTGAGCTTGTTTGGCTTTATCGTGGTACTTGGCATTGTTGTTGATGATGCGATCGTCACAGGCGAAAATATTTATACGCACCTGGGCACTTCCGAAAGCGGGCTAGTTGCTGCGATACGCGGAACCAAAGAAGTCTCTGTCCCCGTCACGTTTGGCGTCCTCACAACCGTTGCTGCTTTTGCGCCCATTGCTTTTTTAGGCGGCCAACGCGGTGCTATTTTTGCCCAAGTACCTGCGGTCGTCATACCCTGCTTATTATTCTCGTTAGTGGAGTCTAAATTTGTTCTGCCCGCTCACCTAAAGCACTTAAAATCTCAGTCACCCGACAAAATGGCCCGCTGGCAATTATGGCAACAAAAATTCGCCAAGAATTTCGAACTCGCCATTCTAAAATACTACCAACCCACCTTACTGTGGACATTACAACATCGCTGGATAACCGTTGTAAGCTTTGTCGGCATTTTAATCTGCATTCTAGCTAGCATTATTTACGGCCATACGCGCTACACATTTTTCCCTCGAATTCCGAGCGAGATTATCCGCGTAACGTTAACCATGCCGACGGGCACCCCATTTGAAATCACGGATCGTCACGTCGAACAGATCACCAAAAGCGCGCAACAGCTCAAGTCAAAATACAGCCAAGACGGTAAAAGTATTATTTTGAACATACTATCCAGCACCGGCGGCCGAGGAGGAGCTTCTCACCTGGGTAAAATCCGTATCGAACTGGCCCCACCTGAAACACGTATTATTGATATTGATAGCCAAAAAATTTCGGAAGAATGGCGCAACGCCATTGGCACCATCCCCGGCGCCGAACAACTATCCTTTCGTGCTGAAATTGGCCGTGGTGGCGACCCCATCGATATTCAACTTAGAGCCAGCAATTTTGAAGACTTAAAAATCGTATCCGAACAAATTAAACAACGCCTAACAACTTACCCCACCGTGTTCGATATCAACGATAGCCTAGCCGATGGTAAACAAGAATTGATGATCGAATTAAAGCCAGAAGCTTACCTTTTGGGCATTAGCCGTGCGGCGATTGTGCAACAGGTTCGCCAGGCTTTTTTCGGACTCGAAGCGCAACGGATTCAACGCGGACGAGATGATGTGAGGGTCATGGTGCGCTACCCGATTGAAGAACGAGCAACTCAAGCTCAGCTTAATCGTATGCTCATCCACACAGCTAACGGCCAACAAATCCCACTTTATATATTGGCTGAACTCATTCCGGGAAGAGGCCCTTCGACAATACAAAGGATTAATGGCTACAGAACCGTCAGCGTTCGTGCGGACATCGATAAGGCCTTAACCAACATGACCTCACTGCAAACCGACTTATACGCCTATATCGACACTGTGGTCGCTCAATACCCCGGTATGAGCTACCAAGTAGGGGGCGAAGGTGAAGAAGAGAACGAAACCTATGAGACACTGCGCTGGGGAATGCTCGCGGCCCTGTTTGCAATATTTTGCTTACTCGCCATTCCCTTTAAGTCGTATGTTCAGCCCCTTATCGTGATGTCCGTTATACCGTTTAGCGTCATCGGAGCGATGCTTGGCCACTGGCTGATGGGAATGAACCTCACCATTATGAGTATTTTAGGGCTGGTGGCCCTCTCAGGCGTCGTGGTCAACGATTCACTCGTCCTCGTCGACTACATCAACAAAAAGCTCACCGAGACAGACGACCTAATGGAGGCCATTCTCACCGCCGGTGCTGCCCGCTTTAGACCCGTCATGCTCACGTCGTTAACCACATTTATTGGCTTAGTCCCGCTATTGTTCGAAAGAGAGACTCAAGCCCAGTTTCTTATCCCCATGGCGGTCTCTCTCGCTTTTGGAATCATCTTTGCCACGGCAATCACCTTAGTGCTCGTACCGATTAATTTCCTTTTCCTCCACAACACGCGCAACCTGATATTGAGGTTAAAAGAACGGTTACTGTCCAATAGCCACTAAACATCCACCACCACCTCTATCCATCTCAACGTGCTCAACGCTGAACAAACGCAGTTCTTTCAATAGAGTAAATCAGCTTAGAAGAAGAGTAGGAGCTGTCGAGATAGACAGCCCCGGTCAATACAGAACCGGCTTAGGAAATGGAAACAAGAACAACTAACAAACAGAATGGATACGATAGGCTTAACGAACAAACATCAGACCAACGCCTGTGCCTCTTGAGTGCATGACTCTCATGCTGACGGGTTCTTCATTGATCTGGCCCACCATCTTTTTGAATAGGACCTGGACAACCGTACCAACCGGAGGAAGGGGATGATTATCAATATGAACCTGCGCCCCACCATCCGAGACATCCCGAGCGAAACCGACAATGGTTCCGAATGCAGGGTGATGCATTTCCACACGCAATGACGTCTGGGTTCGTTGAAACTTTCTCCGCTCATCCACTTTTATTTCTCCAACCTATCAAGAGGCTCTTTAATTATCAATTTGAGTATAACCTAGCATGCTGATTTTTCACGCTCAGTCGCCCAAGTAACACTTATTCTGGCGCGTAACGAAACGCCCACGTGATATCAAGAGCTCACTAACAGACTTATCCACAGAAATTGTGGGTAAGTCTGTGAGCTTAATTTTGTGGAAGGCGTCTAAAAATGGTTTTTGATAGTCAAGACAAATCACTCCCACCGGCCTCAATAAATATTTTTTCTCTTTAGAATCAATACGTTACAAGACTTTACAAGACGCAAGCAAGCAGAATTTATTTTATCCGCTTATCCATGTGAACTTCGGTTACACCATGTGGAAAACACTTCGCGTCAAGCGCTAAATAATGGTTTTATTAGCGAAAGTGATCGCTTACAAGGGTAACACTGGTAACGTTTTGAGCGAATTTGTTAATTTCTAAGCGCCCCGGTCATGGATCAGAAAAAACGCGATAAATACACCCCCAATTCGTCTTTATGCAGCCAAAAAAGAGACAAAAAAAATGCTCATTTACAGAAGCAAATGAGCAACAAATATAAGTCAAAAAACGATCACCAAAATATGGGACCGTGAATGCGAGGCTTTTAGCCTACAGTTTGGTCGAAATCTATACCAAGACGACGCCCAACAATTTCGTATGATTCTACGACACTACCCAGCCCCTGGCGAAAGCGATCTTTATCCAATTTTTCTCGGGTTTCAGCATCCCAAATACGACAACCATCGGGCGAAAACTCATCACCAAGGATGATCTTGCCTTCGAACATGCCAAATTCTAATTTGTAATCAACTAAAAGCATTCCAGCATCGAGAAAAAGCTTCTTGAGAACATCATTCACTTTAAACGTCAGAACCTTCATTTGGGCAACTTGATCATCTGTCGCCCACTCGAACGAACGAATATGGTATTCGTTGATCATGGGATCGCCCAGCTCATCGTCTTTAAGAAAGAACTCAAAAGTAGCCGGGCTTAAGTCGATACCTTCTTCAATCTTATAACGACGACAAATTGAACCGGCTGCAATGTTTCTCACAACACATTCTAGGGGCAGCATCTCAAGCTTCTTAACGATGCATTCTTCATCGCTCAACAAGCTATCAAAATGAGTGGGTATACCCGCCGCTTCCAGCTTATCCATGATGAAGGCATTAAACTTGTTATTCACCATGCCTTTGCGGTCAAGCTTTTCAACTTTCTTACCGTCAAATGCAGACGTGTCGTTGCGGAAATGCAAAATCAAACGATCTGCAACATCGGTCAAATACACTGACTTTGCTTTACCAGCATACAGCTCTGATTTTTTTTCCATCGTCATTACCTTAATTTCTGAATATCTAACACGTGTCTATTTTTGTACAATTTCGTCTGAGCTCTTTCATCTGTGCAGTGCAGCTCAGCTCGAACGAGTTCTTTATTAGGTCTTAACTTTTCTATGCTTTAACGTGTCTAGCCCTTAAGTTAGAAGCCAAATAGCTAAGCACTCGACAGCTGTAACCAATCAAAACCAGCCTCTTGGCAAGCAAATCGAATCGATTTTGCCTTAGTGATGGTTTCACCTAGCTCCGCTTTAACGCGGTCCAAGCTATTATTCTTTTTACTGATATGTCCAACAACAATTTCCTGTAACTGCTCAAAGTTACAGGTAGCCAAAAAGCTCGCCGATTGAGCATTATTCAAATGCCCCCAATGACTCGAAACCCTCGACTTTAGCGATGGAGGGTAAGGCCCTCTCGCCAGCATCTCTAGGTCATGATTCGCTTCGACCAATAGGCCATTACAATCTTTGTAAGCCTCGATAATATGAGGGGTTACACTGCCTAGGTCCGTCAACACACCGAGCTGTATACCGTTTTTGTCCCGAAAGACAAACTGGGCCGGCTCACGCGCATCGTGAGGCACAACCACAGGTGTTATCTTCATCGAGCCAATCGTAAAAGGCTCGTAGTTTCGAATCAATTCCAAGCCCGGCAATTTACCTAAATCTTTACTCGCCCATGTTCCGTCTGTCATATAGACCGGTAACTGATACTTTCGGGCTAGAGGAGCAACGCCTTTCAGGTGATCCGAATGCTCATGAGTCACCACTACCGCACTAATTTTATCGGGAGAAAGACCCAAACGCAGCATTCGACGTTCAGTTTCTTTTATCGTAAACCCGCAGTCCAACAGCACCAACGACTCGCCGTCGTCAATCAGTGTGGCGTTACCAGAACTCCCACTGCCTAATGACGCAAATCTCAAAAGGATTCCTCAGATAATATCAATGCGAACCCGGATTCGAGTTCGCCTTAAAGCACTATATTAAGCCTACGAAAAAAGTAAGCAACGACTGACGTGATAACACCCGTCACACTTATAATGCTGTAATTTAAATCAAATTTTTACGAATAACACGAAGGACTTGCTTGGACTGAGCCGGTGGTAGTTTTTCACCACGAACATCTCGAACTACTACGTCCATCGCATTTTCAGTCTTTTCGATAAGAATAATCAGACCAATTGCATCTTCTAAAGGCTCACCATATGACGCGCTTGGAACCGCCGAAAACCTTTCTTTGACATCGGCAGAAGCAGACAAATGCTTAAGTACTTTTTGCAAACTGTACTCAGGCGTTTGCGGTAACTCATCCCCAGCCATACGACCAAAAAAGCCTTTATCATCCCACTCAGGGTCATAACCGACATAGTACAAACCATTCGGTACGGACTCTTCCCATAAGATAAAGCTTTCTTTTTCTAAAGCGTGTGCGACCGAAGCCTTTGCGCGAGACTCAAACAAACGAATGCGCATAGTCGGTTCTTGCATACCCTGCAAAAACTCCACCTTGGGTAGACCGCCAACATTCTGTCCTAATAAAGAAGCAGCAGTATTGCTAATGTTTTTTGCCAGCACTCCGGCTAACTCATTTAACAAGCTGTTAGCTCTTACTGAACTGTTTGATTCTGATGGCCAATCAATACGGTCTGGAATAGATGCATCTGCAGAAAACTCTTTCTGCAGAATATGGATCTCAGACGTTTCAGGGTGAACACCCTTCTCAACCGTAATTCTGAAGCGAGATTTTTTCGTCGCGTCATCTTTGAATATCACATCTCCAGTTTCTATCGTGCCGCTAACAGGATCGCTGTGAACAACATTAAGATTGTATTGCCCCAGGAAATTTTGAGTGCGAGGCCAAACTTGACTGGTTGAGGCATTCAGAAAAATCCACGACTGATCACCCAGTTTTTGGATCTTAACCCCAACTTCACCTTTTTCAGTATTGATGGGACTTGGCCGCGGGACGTCATAATCGCCCAAAACAATTGCATCACCAAACTCATCCCGAGAATCAACATCGGGGATCTGGTAAAGCGTCTCAAGCACTCGGCTATTCATACCCTTAGGTACTTCAATGGGTTTAAGCTCACCCGTTCTCAAATAATCCGTTTGCTTGCCACGAAAAACGCCGCGTTCGCCATAAAGCGTGCTGCAGCCAATACAAAGAACCGTGGCAACAACCACGCTGAGTTTACCGAAAGTAGACAAATAAGAAAGATACATACAGAGAAAAAGCCCTAAAGCGCGCCGCTCAATTTCATCGCCTGTGCTAGCTCAGGCTGGTATTGTTCATCTAGCAAGGTCATCGGTAGGCGAATGGTATTTTGCATCAAACCTAATTCCGCGACAGCCCATTTTACTGGGATGGGGTTCGCTTCCAAAAATAAAGCCTTGTGCAATGGCAACAATTTTTCATCAATGGAACGCGCCTCTTCGACCTGACCTTCTGCGATCAGTTCACACATACGTGCCGTCTGGTGAGGCATAACATTGGCAGTAACAGAAATCTCACCGTGACCACCCAGACGCATAAAATCAAACGCCGTGAGATCATCACCGGAATACAATAAGAAATCATCATCAACAAGCGCTTGAATGTCTTTTAAACGTTCCAAACAGCCCGTAGCTTCTTTTATTCCAATGATGTTTTTAACTTTGGACAAGCGGGCCACGACCTCAGGCAACATATCGACAGCCGTTCGGCCCGGTACGTTGTAAAGGATTTGAGGCACTTCCACCGCTTTCGCTATCGCCAAATGGTGCTGATACAAACCTTCTTGAGTTGGCTTATTGTAATAAGGGGACACGAGTAGACAGGCATCTACGCCCGCGTCTTTAGCTCGATTGGTCAAAAAGATGGCTTCTCGAGTCGAATTAGCGCCCGTTCCGGCAATGACCGGTATTCTTCCCGCGACTTGGTCAACAACTGCACGAATCACTTGAATATGCTCATCTACGTCGAGCGTAGCAGACTCACCAGTGGTACCCACAGCAACGATAGCGTGTGTACCTTGCTCGATATGCCATTCCACCAGTTTATGCAGTGCGTCCCAATCCAACGAAAGATCCGCTTTCAATGGAGTCACTAACGCGACCATACTGCCTTTTAACATGGAAAACTCCGAAATATGAGTATGAAACTGGTGATGGAAAAATTCAGGTCGCAATAGTACTGGCCAATGACAAGAGTCTCAACCTCTTCCCGTCATCCTTTCGTAAGAAAGCGGTTATTTACTAGGCTTTTCTTGCTCGGCAGCCTTTTGCTCCCGAAGTTTTGCCCGACGCTTAGCGCGCCGTTTAAACGATTTCAGCTCACGCAAGCCATAGAAGTCTTTCTGATGATCCGGTCGACTCTTAAAACGTCGATGCACCCAGAGGTATTGCTCAGGGTATTCACAAATAAGCTCTTCCAAAAAAACATTCATTTGCGCCGCATCGGCCTTCTCATCAGCACCATAGCCATCAAGCTCTGGATAAATTTTAACACTGTAACCCGATCCATCTCGCTTTCTGAATGCACAGAAAGATAAGACCTTCGCCCGCCCCATTTTGGCCAGCTGACTCGGCGCCGTTACGGTTGCCGTATTCACCCCCATAAACGGCACAAAGGTACTGTAACGATGCCCATAGTCTTGATCGGGGATGTAAAACACAACACATCCCTTCCTCAACCCCCTCACCATCGTTCGTACTTCGGATTTTGGCAGCGCCTTCGTCTTCGGCCCGTGCCGCTCTCGGCCCTTACGCATGATGTATTCATAGACTTTATTGGCGTGCGGCCGATAAACACCGAGGTTTTGCTCTGGGTAAAGTCGGTTCATCGACGCTAGGGCTATTTCAAGGGATGTAAAATGATAGGAGAAAAATAGAATACCCTGCCCCTTTTCCAAGGCATCAAACAGTATCGACTGACCTTCAACATCAAGAACCTTATTAAGCCGCCATTTTGGCCAAAACCACGCAACGCCCATGTCGATCAAGCCCTGCCCTACCGACTCCATCGAACGCCAAAACAGCTCTTCTTTCTTTTGCTCACTCAATTCAGGAAAACACAGGTCAATATTTTTCCGAGCAACAATGCTGCGCCGATCGCTCAGCCTAGCGGCTAGACGTCCAAGTTTCGCACCTAGCCACATCGAGACTCGAAACGGCAGCAATTGGACAACGACATACAGCAACCCAAAGCCTAGCCACATAAACCAATACTTTGGGTGAAACAGTCGAAAAGAAAACGTTACTCGTCCCATTAAATATTAATTTCCGGTACTTTTTAGGGCTTAGATTAAAATTAGAGCTTAGGTAAAAAGAGCTGGGTTACGGTGCTGGGTTTGGGTTTTGAGCGTGAATCTCATCTATTCGTGTCAAAACCTCTTCACTAAGATCAATATCAATACTCTCTATATTATCCTTCAACTGATCCAGGTTTGTGGCACCAATAATGTTGGATGTCACTGACCGCCGCTGATTCACAAAGGCCAAAGCCATTTGAGCCGGGTTCAATCCCACCTCATTAGCTAAGTCAAAATACGTTTGGGTTGCCACGCCTGCAGCATCGTTTAAATAGCGCTGAAAACGCTCAAATAAGGTTAAACGTGCGCCTTCCGGCTTCTGACCATTCAGGTATTTACCGCTTAAAGCCCCAAAAGCCAGCGGAGAATAAGCGAGCATACTCACGTTTTCGCGAATGGCCATTTCACTCGACCCAATGTCAAAAGTACGATTCAACAAATTGTAAGGGTTTTGAATTGAAACTATTCGAGGCAAGCCGTACTTATCTGACAACCGTAAATATTCGTAAATACCCCAAGGGTTCTCATTGGAAATCCCAATGTGGCGGACCTTTCCAGACTTCACCAATTCGGACATTGCCTCCAATGTCTCTTGAATTTCAATCCCGTCATCATCGCCGTGCTGATATTCCAAACGACCAAAAAAGTTGGTCGATCGTTCAGGCCAGTGCACTTGATAAAGATCAACATAATCGGTTTTCAAACGCTGTAACGAACCGTCAATCGCTTCGCTAATTTGTGCTTTGCTTAAACGCGGGCCGCTGCGAATATGCCCCATACCGCTATTGCGAGAAGAGCGCCCCGTCACTTTGGTCGCCACAATGATTTTATCTCGTTTGCCGCTTTCGGCCAGCCAGTTACCCATAACCGTTTCTGTACTGCCCTGAGTTTCGGGCCTTGGAGGAACTGGATACATCTCCGCTACATCAAAAAAATTCACTCCCATATCAACGGCCATATCCATCTGGGCAAAACCCTCCGTTTGGGTATTCTGCTCACCCCAGGTCATTGAGCCAAGACAAATCCGACTGATATCAATATCCGTACTACCAAGCTTGGTGAATTTCATCGCGTTACTCCGCTGAAAAAGAAGAAGGAATGGTCCGCTAATACAATACTCGATACGGCGACTGCATCCGACATGACTAACTCGAATAGTAAACTATCCGAGATAAAAGCGTTAAGAGCAAAATACCGATTACGATACAACTAAGTTACAGCAGTATGTTACAAGAGTAAGTTACAACATAAGCTACAACGAAAAAAGGCGGTTTAACACCGCCTTTTTCTTACTACGTATTAGCCACTAGAGCCTTTTGAAACTAGCCCTCACGCAACTAAAAGTTAGCCGTAACTTCCGGGCTTAGATCTTCTTCGTAATCAACGTTGTCGACACCAAAGCCAAATAACCTCAAGAAGTCATCATGATGACCGTGAAAGTCGGTGAGCTCGAGCAAGTTCTCGTCATTCACTTCTGGCCATATTGCTTCAACCTGCTCTTGGACAGCTCGGTCAAGCTCTTTATCGTCCATACGTAAACGATTGGTATCATCTAAGCGCGGTGTCGCACTATACAAACCTTCGGTAAACAAACGATAAGCTTGCTCGATACACCCTTCGTGGCTGCCATCTTTCTTCATGACTTTGTATAAGATAGAAAGATACAAAGGCATGATCGGAATAGCTGAACTCGCCTGCGTTACCAAAGCCTTAAGCACAGAAACATTTGATTGGCCCTTAAGTCCGGTCAAAGATTCGTTAATCGCGGCTGATGCACGATCCAAATCTTCCTTTGCTTTACCAATGGTCGCATGACCGTAGATAGGCCAAGTCAACTTGTCACCACGATAAGTGTAGGCTGTTGTTTTACAACCTTCGCTTAGCACATCGGCATCTTTAAGGGCTTGAATCCACATTTCCCAATCTTCGCCACCCATCACTTTTACGGTGTTGCGAACTTCATCATCGCTGGCAGGCTCTACTGTCAGGTCGGTAATCTTCAAAGTATCTGTGTTTAAGTTTTTCTCAGTGAAACCTTTACCTATCGGTTTCAATACAGAGCTATACACCTCTCCCGAATTTGGGTCAGTACGGCGCGGAGAAGCCAAGCTGTATACAACTAAATCGATTTTACCGAGATCCGCTTTGATCGTTTCAATGGCTTGAGCTTTCACTTCATTTGAAAACGCATCGCCATTGATACTCTTCGCATAAAGCCCTTCTGCTTTCGCTTTTTCTTCAAAGGCTACTGAATTGTAAAAACCGGCAGACCCAGTCTTCCTTTCGGTTGCTGGCTTTTCAAAAAACAAGCCCAAGGTATTAGACCCACAACCGAATGCGGCACTGATTCTCGACGCTAAGCCATAACCGGTAGAGGCACCAATCACCAATACATTTTTAGGCCCATCCGAGATGGAACCTTGCTTTTTGATGTAATCGATTTGTTCTTGAACGTTTTGTGCACAGCCTTTTGGGTGAGCGCTAATACAGATGAAGCCACGAACCTTGGGTTTAATGATCATATTTTTCTCGCCATACACGCCGTTAGCAGGCGTTTTAAGTATACTATCGCCAATGAATTGGCCACTTTTTCAGTGCCGCATTATAACTGAAGCATCATTTTGTGCGAGCCATTCCGCTTACCTTATTCACGTGATTTCAATTCACTTTACTCTTTTCACTCAGCCAAGGCCCTTTAAATTAGATTATGGTTACACTTCGTTACGCCACCTCACCTTTGTGGACACAAAAGATCCTAGAAGAATTCGATGCATTTTTGATCGACCATGCCGCCGCCGAAAAAAAAGCCTCGGGCATGGCAACCTCCATGCTTTCCCACTATCCCGACAGGATAGAACTCGTTCACGCCATGATTGACTTAGCGATAGAAGAAATGACCCACTTCCGTGAAGTCGTCAAGATTATGACCCAGAGAGGCATTATTCTGGGCGCGGACACAAAAGACGCCTACATCGCACAATTGAGAAAACACATGCGCAAAGGCAGCGACGTTTACTTTCTAGATCGCCTAGTCATTGGCGGGATTATCGAAGCTCGCGGCTGCGAACGATTTGGTTTAGTCGCTGAAGCCTTACCCCCTGGAGACTTAAAAAAGTTTTATCTCGCGATTACCGAATCGGAATCCCGTCATGAAAATCTATTTATCGATTTAGCCAAGCGTTATTTTCCGGAAACAGTGGTCAATGAACGACTGGATACGCTATTAGATGAAGAAGCAAAAATTTGCGAATCACTTCCCATTATTGCTGCGCTGCACTAATCCTTCTAACCAAACAATTCCTACCCATAAACAGAGTCGCATCAAGGTGATATTTAAACCATTAGATTCGCACCACTTTGGCACTATTCGGTACGGAGAGGTACAAGTAGGTACGGGCATTTTCTCATTGCAAACAAGCATATATAGAGATGTGAAAATGGCCGTTTAAATTCGCTGCATCTACAACCACGGTTATAGATGGGAATTAATTTTCGTAACGAGTTCTCAGCGGCTCTCAATAAAATCCAGCCGATTAATTAGAGCCGAAAATAAAACCACAAACTATCGAAAGCATCCTTCAAAAAAATGCGCCCCTCAAACATCGAAAAATATTTGTCCCGCTACGCAGAGCCAGAGGTTTCAAAAGTAGAAGTCCTCCTGCCTGCATTGTCACGCCACTACAAAAACACAGTGGTGATACCGGCGTTTGACGAAAGCAGTCAGTTTATCCAACGCCTGAACCAGCACCCCAACATTTCGAACACATTAGTTATCATTGTTATCAACCAGCCCGAAGACACAGATCTAAATCCAAACAACGATCACTTATTCAATCACTTAGTGAACGACGCCACATTGCAATCACATCATCACAACCTGTTTTTTATTCAAACAGACTGTTTTGATGCAGTGGTAATTGATCGTTTCAGTTCCGGCCAACAAATACCGATCAAGCAAGGGGTTGGTCTTGCCCGAAAAACTGGCTCAGATGTCGCGTGCAAAATTATACATGACAGCAACTTAAACATTCCCTGGATTTATTCAACTGACGCAGATGCGCACCTTCCGGAGAATTATTTTTCCCTCAAAACAACCGCTAACCCAGCCCCCAACCTCCCCAGACAGAAACAAGAGTTCTCCGCATGTGTTTTTGATTTTACACACAGAAAAAACAGCTCATGCGAGTCCCAAGCAACACTCCTTTACGAGCAAGGCCTCAAATATTATCGCAATGGATTATTTTGGGCCGGCTCACCCTATGCCTTTTACACTTTAGGCAGCACGCTAGCATTTACGCCCGAAGCCTATTGCAAAGTAAGAGGGTTCCCCAAGAAGCCTGGCGCAGAAGACTTTTATTTACTTAACAAGCTAGCAAAAGTAGGGGCTATACAATACGCACCCGAAATCATTGTGTCACTGGACTCCCGCGCATCCGAACGCATTCCATTTGGTACAGGTCCAGCAGTTAAGAACATTATGAAGCTAACCGAGAGCAACGAAGAATATCGATACTATTCTCCACAGGTTTTTGGCGCGTTAAAAAATTGGCTAACATGGGCAACCCAAGACCTTGCGGGGTTTGCGTGTCAGAATAATGACTTAAACGCTGTTTGGCGCCCTATAGCCCAAGACTCACTCGCACCGGAAATTATAGCCGCTATCGAATCGATCCAATTCGACAAGTTTATATCCCACGCTTTTGTGCAATGCAAAACGCCCGAAATGTTTTTATCACATTTTCACGAATGGTTTGACGGATTCAAAACGCTAAAATTTATTCATTTTTTGCAGAATCATTATTTCCCCGCTCAAAAAATCACTCAATGTTTAAGCGCTCAAACCCATTGGACGCAATAAAAATATCGAATCGATAGAATCGAAACGACAAGAGCCGATACGGAAGTCACATTTCACATAAATAATACCCCACCTCCCCTGTCGTTTGATTATACTCCGGACATAACTTTTTCATTTTAAGCAGCTCCTTCCAGCCGATGAATAAATCCATTCTAGACAGTAGAAGACAAAGACGCACCCGATCAACCTTAATCGCCAGTGCCGATTACGCCTTAAATATTGCTATATTGGGGGCATTCTTTTTTTTCGCTAAAGTCGAATTACCTGCAGTAATTGTCATCGTTTCATTAACAGTTCTTATTAATATAATATTTTTAAGTCTGATCATTTCAGGAAAGAGCGAATCGTATAGTGACCCCTCACTTACAACACTTCAAATCAGTGCAGGCTGTATTGCCAACTTAGTATCTTTAGCCTTAGCGCCACAAATCGCTTATGTTTTTGCCATAAACTTATTTATCCCCCTCGCCTACGGCAGTCTTCACTTTAAACGTGAAGGTTTTATACTGGCGTGGGTTTTAGTCAGCATATCTTTTGGCACCATTATTCACTTCTCCGAAAACTCCGTTCAATTCGCAATAAACTCAGCAACTGACAAATATTTATTTGCTCTCGTTGTTAGCACAGCCTTAGGGCGATTTTTAATTATCAATGCTGAAGTCGCCAACATCAGGCGTCAGTTGCGCGATAAAAATCGAGCGTTAAAAAAAGCCTTTGGTCTTTTGAGAGAAGTAACCGAAAAGGACGAGCTTACAGGTATGGCCAACCGCCAGGCATTTACGAATATTTTACAAGAATCCTGTAACCCGCTGGTCGAAAAAAACAGTCTGTACATCGCCATCATTGAGATTGGTGCATTCACAAAAACCGATGTAAAAACTATGCGAGAAAAATCCATCCGCGCCGTCTCTGACATTTTAAGTTGTCGATTGCGCCGTAGCGACACCATCGCTCGCTTCAGCGAAAATCAATTTGCCCTACTACTACCAGAATCCCCCAAGCACGCAGTTATACGCGTACTCGAACGAGCTCGACTTGAAATTGAAGACATAAACTGGGATTACTACAATGTAAAACCTCCCGTCACCACGTCCATTGGACTCGCTGAGTGGCTCCAAGGAGATAACCCCTTTGAAACCCTAGCTCAGTGCGAAACCGCACTAAACACTGCAAAACAGGGCAAATCAAAAGGGTTTTACTTTTACGGTTCAGAAACCGCTGTTGCTTAGGCTTAACCATCCTGCCCGAGAGTCCAAACAAGCACGAACTACGCTCTACTAACATATTACGACTTCCTCCTCATTCAGGACTACGCCACAGCAAGCCATTGTAGAATCGTGACAAAAAGACCCATTGACGCCGTTAAGATACAATGTCCGCCATGGACATTGTCGAACATCTCATTCTCCTCACGATATCTCTCATCTCAAACCTTCTCTCGGCAATGGCTGGCGGCGGTACAGGGCTACTGCAACTCCCTGCCCTCATCTTCTTAGAGCTGCCTTTTGTCATCGCTTTAGCTACCCACAAAATAGCCACAGTTGCACTAGGAGTCGGTGCTACAGCAAAGCACATACAAGAAAAACACGTACAAAGGGGCTTTGCTCTGTTGATGCTGGCCTCCGGGCTGCCGGGTGTAATATTGGGCGCGAATATAATTCTGGAAATACCTGAATATCTCGCCAAGCTCATGCTGGGCATATTAACCATTGGTATCGGTGCTTACTCCCTGCTGCATAAAACGCTCGGCAACACCTTCAAACCCAAACATCGCGACACCAAGGGTATGCTTGTCGGCTGCCTAGGCTTGTTTATCTTGGGCGTGTTCAATGGCTCACTAACATCCGGCACAGGCCTTTTTGTTACGATGTGGCTCATCAGCTGGTTTGGCTTTGACTACAAAAGGGCAACCGCCTACACCCTCATAATGGTGGGTCTATTTTGGAATGGCGCGGGAGCTACGACACTTGCATTACAAGCCCCGGTTAAATGGTCATGGCTACCCATGCTATTATTAGGCTCGGTTGTCGGCGGATATTTTGGTGCCCATATAGCCATTAAATACGGCAATCCACTGATTAAAACGATATTTCAAATCGTAACCATATTGGTTGGCATTTCACTTATTTACGCAAGCACACTACATTAATATGACCTTTATTCATCGATTACACCCTAAAAATATCTTTGTCGCCCTCGATGAAATTGATGCTCAACCCCCGTCTTACACCTTAGGCAGGCCTCAAGCACTTCGACGCGTATTTATCACCATGGCCTGCGTCGCTGTATGTCTTTTGCTCATACACTACATGAAGTACAACACCACCTTTCGCTCGAGCTTAGCCTTACTATCGAACCTTCAAGGGCGTGATAGTCATTTTTGGCTTGCTCAGATTAACGCCACCGGGTTTGGGCGGCTTATCGGCTACGCTTGGTGGACCTTATGGCATGTCGTCGGGTTCGTCGTCATACCATTTTTTGTAATTCGTTATGGTCTCAAAACCCCTTTTCTTGATATGGGGTGGCGCTGGCAAGATACCAGTAAACACTGGCTTGGCTACGTCTTGCTTCTTAGCCCTATATTGGTTTTTATCGTCATCGTAAGCCAAGGCCAAGATTTCATAAATCACTACCCTTTTTACAAACAAGCAGGAAGAAGCTGGTTTGACTTTTTTGCCTGGGAATTTTTATACCTACTGCAATTTATCTGCTTAGAATTCTTCTTCCGTGGTTTTTTTATTAATTCATTACGGCCAGCTGTGGGCGCTAATGCTGTTTGGATTATGTGCGTTCCCTATCTGATGATTCATTTCCCCAAGCTATGGATGGAAGCAAGCGGAGCCATACTCTTTGGCCTATTTTTAGGGATATTGGCTTTGCGCTCTCGCTCGATATGGGGTGGTTTTTGCGTTCACGCCGGGGTTGCCATAAGCATGGATGTGGCTTCATTGATTAAGCAGGGGGGATTGCCGGTGCAGTTTTGGCCGTTTTGAGTTCCGATATTCCCGCTAGCCTCCTTATTGAAAATCTATTACCGTAAGTCTAAAATCACACACCCGAGAACTCTGGTGATATTTACACGAAGACAAGCCAGAATCAGCAATCATTATTACTAGCCGGATGACTCCGAAATAACATAGAGACAACACGGTAAAGAACGATACGAGCAACCAGTAAAAAGCGTTTACCCTATTACATATTAAAGCATGCGTTAAACACCCTTCAGATAATAACGCACCCACCCAACAACAAAACCTGGCTTTCATACATGAACACCAATCACCGTCTCAATCTCATACATCGACTGATACTACTCTCCGTCATAGTCTTTGCATCATTTAGTAACCCAGCCAGCAGTAAGGGAATAAAAGAACTCCAAACCCCCAGAAAACAAGTTTTTTACTTCGACGTACCGCGACAAACCTTAGTGCAGGGGATAATCGAATTCGCGATTCAATCCAACGTTACGGTAATCGTCAATAGTACGGCAATCGAAGAATACCCATCGAATGCCATTGTCGGTTTTTTTACCTCAGAGGATGCGCTAGAACGACTGCTGATTAAGTCACCCATGAATTTCGCCTATGTTGAAAAAAACAACTCATATGTCCTAACGCAAAAAGAAGCCAACCCTCCGAGCATTTCCGAGGAAGGTCTTAATATTGCCGCTCCAACTTTCGAAGAAGTCATCGTTAGTGGAACTCACTTCCCCCAACGATATCACTCCATCACAAGCTCACTGGTCCACGGTAATTTATCGTCTTTTGACACAGCAAGATTTATTAATGTATTACCCTCAGGGCTACTGAACGATCAATCCACCGAAACCTTGACGGAAATTTTACGAAATAGCAGCGGGATTACGCCAGGCGATGGACTAGCCGGCAGCAATGACGACTTTTTTATTAGAGGCTTCCCCCGAAATTCGACTTATATCGATGGGTTTCGCCTTGATAACAGTACCGGAACTAAAATATCACCGACGAACATCGAAAAAGTAGAAATACTAAAAGGTCCTTCAACGCTGCTATATGGACAAGCAGAGCCTGGTGGAGTGGTCAACATCATTCGAAAAAAGCCCTTAAGTCAACCACATAATCGAATCGAAATAAGCAGCGGCAGTGGTAACAAAAATCTTGTGAGCCTAGATATAGCGCGCAGCACATTACCCAAAGACTCCCCTTTAGATTTTCGATTAATCTATACCAATCAGCGGCAAGAAAAACTCCAGGACATTACAGAAAGACAACAAGAACTTGTGGCCCCCACAGCACGGTGGCAGGTCAGCGATTCCACACAAATTAATATTGGCGGAGAATTTCAAGAAACGTCTCAAGTGAGGGAGCAAGGTACAATATTGTTTGTTCCCGTAGGCGAATCGTTAAGTATCGTCACAATTGATTTACCCGCCAGCCAAGCACGGCCAGAGTTTAAATCCAATTTTAAACTGTTCAATTTTGACGTAAGACATGACCTGTCAAAGTCCTGGCATATTAACGCCAGTTATTTTAATCAAAGCGAAAAAAGGCATGGGGTTCGAGCCAGCTTAAATTCATTAACCAACACTAACGTTGTGATCGATAGGGACGACTTTTCTCCAGGAGTTACGTCTATTACGGTCAATAACCTTTTAACGCTGACGCAAACCAGCGCGTCGCTAGGCACAGATAGCGAAGCCTCATTACGGAGTCTTTACGATGAAGAAGCCAAAAGCAATTCAGAGCTATTTAAAGTAATCGCTCAAGGCTCATCATCCTTATGGGGATTAAATCACCACATGAGCATAGGAAGCGATCTGTATCGTCAAAAATTATTCGAAAAATATACTTTAGAAGATCGTATTGATATCTCGTCATTTTCACTCATTGACGAAAACACAACAAATCCCCTAACCCAAATAGTCAACGAGTTAGGCCTCAAAAATGCGACCGGCGAACTAAGCTCTCGATATCAAAAATTGGAATACACAGATTTCGGAATATACGCACAAGACAGCGTAGAAATTAGCAGTAATTTGATCACCTCAATTGGAGCCCGCTACACCGTAGCAGGAGGAAGATATAAAAACTCCAAGACAGAAGAATCTTCTGAGGCATATATAGACCTAGAGACATTTAAAGAGCTTTCAACCGATGTAGGAACGGTTTATCACGCATCAGATAACGCCTCACTGTATTTTAACTATAGCCAAACCGTTATGGCAAATTATCAAATAGACGACTTTGAAACAAAAATTACAGAACCTGAGACATCAGAACAACTCGAAATTGGAACAAAAATTCTCGCGTTAGACAATCGATTAATTGCCACTGCCGCAATTTATAAAATTAACAAGTCCAACATCGTTGAGATCAGTTTTATTGACAAACTCAGAAATGCGACCGTCGGTGGAGAGCAATCCTCTCGGGGGATAGATATTGACTTTAACTACCAACCTTTTAGCAATACATCATTAATTGGAGCATTTTCCTACGTAAAACCAATCATCACAAAAGGGGAGTACGAAGGAAAATCCCCAGTTCTTGCTAGCAATAGGACAGCGAGTTTATTTATAAATCACACTTTTTTTAACCTTTCAGACAACCCGCTAGACATCAATATTGGTGGGTATTACATTGGCGATCGATATGGCGACCCTGAAAATAATTTCACTCTCAATAGCTATACTGTTGTAGAGCTTGGGGCGTCCTATACCTTTTCTATATTCGGCTCAAAAAGCGCACTCAAAACTAGCATTAAAAACCTATTTGATGAAGACTATATATCCTCTTCGGAAGGAGCCATTCGTGTAAATCGCGGAGCTGGACGGACGATTACAGCCTCTCTCATTGTCACGCTGTGAGTCATATGAATTTGAGGCGTGGAGGATCACCAAGACTAACTTCGTAGGGGAAATTGCTCTTGGCAGCTTCACAGATTAAGAATTAGGCTTGTGAAACTCGATAACATTTGCATCTGGATCTCGGATAAAAATAAATGATGCACCGTCGGGCGTTACAATAGGCCCTCCGGTTATCTTACAGTCAATTGACTCCAGGTACTTCTGAACAGATACTAAATTGGTAACTTCAAGAGCAACATGGGTGTAACCTGTATATTTTTCAGGAACATCCATGAGTATATTAAGCGTTTTCGCTTCGGATGCATTCAAGATAAGATTAATATTAACGCCCGAAGGATGCTCCATTATTGCGACCGGCTCAGGGCCTATTGGACCAACAATAAATTCAAAACCGAGCCTTTCGTAAAAGGCTCGGCTTTTCTCCAAATCGCTTACGCGAAGACCTAAATGGTTGATCCTAGTAATTTCTTTCATGACGGCTCTCAATCAATAGAATATAAAATAGCGTATTGTATTATAGCTAAATACCTGTCGAATTTATTTATCTCTCTTTGCTCCTCTATCACAGCTTTATAGCTGTAATTCTAACCGTAATGTTTCAACCCTCACGTCGTTCTCACCCTCAAGCCTTGCGCCACAAGCAAATTACAATAACAATACCCTGCAGTTTACTTTCATAGCCCCCAAATGAGCAGGAACCCCATTGATTCTACCGATCACCCCGCTTTTAACCACGATTGACACAATCCTTTCGGGTCAAAGCAACCTTATTCTTCAGGCAGAACCTGGCGCGGGTAAATCGACGGCTTTGCCGATGAGTTTGTTGGATGCCAACTGGCTATGCGGGAAAAAAATTATGATGTTGGAACCGCGCCGTGTTGCGGCCAAGTCCATCGCCCACTACCTGGCCGCTCAACTCGGGGAGAAAGTCGGACAACGAGTCGGATATCAAGTCAAAAATGATCGTAAAACGTCAAGTGAAACAGTGCTAGAAATTGTCACAGAAGGCATTCTAACGAGAAAATTACAGGGGAACCCTGACCTCGCCGATATTGCCTTGATTGTATTTGATGAATTTCATGAGCGATCGCTACACGCTGACCTGTCATTAATGCTTGCGCTTGACGTGCAGCAAACCATTAGAGAAGATTTAAAATTACTTGTTATGTCGGCAACAATCGACACGCAAGCGATTGCTCGATACATGAATGAGGCTGGCGCCAATACAGAGATTATTGAATGCCCCGGAAGAGTGTTCCCGGTCTCCACCCATTACAGCAAAATTAGTAAAGCCCCCCTTAGCCAACAAGTTAGCGATGCATTAAAAGAAGTGTTTAGTGACAGTTCACAAGGCGACACACTGGTTTTCCTTCCTGGCCAAGCAGATATTCGACGATGCATTACTCACGCAAAAGAGGCGCTTTGCTCACAGCCCGACATTCTATTTTTACCACTATTTGGCGCCCTTCCCATTGCGCAACAGGAACAGGCACTATGCCCTGACCCCGACGGGAAACGGCGGGTAATTTTCACAACTAACATTGCAGAGACCAGCTTGACAATCGAGGGGGTCACCTACGTTATCGATAGCGGTTTAGAAAAAACACTGAGCTACGATTCAAGCAGCTGTATGACACGTTTAGAAACGACGTATATTTCAAAGGCATCCGCTGAACAAAGAAAAGGTCGTGCGGGACGTACGCAAGCAGGTACATGCATTCGCCTATGGGATAAGAACAGACAAAACACGCTTAAAGATTTTACTCCCGAAGAAATCGTCTCGTCAGATCTCAGTGGGCTTGTGCTGGAGCTATTCCTTTGGGGGGTAAAAGATTTCCAGGATATTCATTGGCTAACGCCGCCGCCAATACACCATTTTGAATCCGCTAAAAAAACACTGCGCGCCTTATGTTTAATAAACGACCACAATGAAGTCACCGCTCTTGGCAATAAAACAGCCAAAACGGGCTTATCGCCACGATTGTCCGCGATGCTTCTACAAACGGCCACGAAAATAGAAAAGAATATCGGCTGTGAGTTAGCCGCATTACTGTCGGAGCGCGATATTTTTGCTCAACATAACGGTGTCGATATCGTCGATCGATTACTGGCCATACAAGACTATAAGCACAATCGTAAAAAAGCACTGACGACGTACCCGATAAAAAGTGGAGCTCTTGAACAACTGCTGCTCAGCACGAGACCTCTCAAACGACTTGTCACATCCCAATCCAACGACGCTTACACCCTGCCTCAAATAACCGATACCATCGGAAAGTTGATGATCCTCGCGTATCCCGATCGCTTAGCAAAACGACGATCAAATCACTGTGGACGCTATCAACTAGCCAATGGAAAAGGTGTGTTTTTACACGATAACGACCCATTGTTCGGTGCCGAATGGTTGGTTATAGCCGACTGTGACGGTCAGAAAAAAGAAGGCCGCATTTACAGTGCTTGCCAAGTCAGTTTTTCCAGTATCGAAGAAAACATTGGCAGCACCTTAATTGAAGAAGATAAATACACGCTCGACAAAAACAAGAAAAAAATTTTAGGGCGGCGTATTACACGCTATGGCGCTATTCAAATAAAATCAACCAACATAGAAACAATTGATCCGCTGAAATTTCAGGAGTGTTTAAAACAGATCATCCAGGAACAAGGCTTGAAGATTTTACACTGGACTGAAAAATGCGACTGTTGGCTAACAAGAGTCCAGTGGCTGGGGCATCATGTATCCGATTTTCCAAAAGTTTCGAAAGAGGGTTTGCTGGAAAGTATTGACGTATGGTTATTCCCGTACATTACGAATTTAACGAGCATAGCCGAGCTAAAATGCGTGAACACGTTGGAACTATTAGGTAGCATATTGACATGGAATGAACAGCAACTGCTGGAGCGCGAAGCGCCTACTCACTACATTACGCCAAGTTCTAAGTCATTACAGATTACCTATCATGACAATCGCAGCCCTACGGTTTCAGTTGTTTTGCAGGAAATGTTCGGACAAGTTATTTCACCCATGCTCGCGAACAATTCTGTGGCACTCACATTTGAATTGCTATCACCTGCTCGACGCCCGATTCAAACCACCAGTGATTTGGCTAACTTTTGGAAGACTTCATATTTTGATGTTGCGAAGGACATGAAGGGCCGCTACCCAAAACACCGATGGCCAGACAAACCGTTACTAGAAAAGCCAGGAAAGTCTTACCGCCGATAACTCACACATGCATTCCAAAATACAACCAGATACACAACACATAGAAAGAGCCTCACGTGGATTTTAAATTTTTTACAAATGAACAGCAGCAACCCGAAGCAAAGTTTTCCATGGGACATGAAGCCATAGGCCGCTGGCTAACGGAAGAGCTAGGTGTAAGTAGGGACTCTATTGAGGCTCTACTCCAGACGATAACTAAAATAGAAAAAAACGACATCCAAAAAAAATCTATAGAAGGTAAAGAATTTATTTTACGAATAGACAGAGATGAAGTGGAAATCATTGCCCTAGCTTTAGACGGAGACACATCCTCAGATGCAGACATGCAGGATGACATTCCCGAAGACACCAACCTATATAACGAAGAAATGAGGTCGGAATGTGGTTTGCCTGACTTCAAGTATGCAGTGGAATCTTGGCTAGTGTTTATTGCTCAACAAACGTCGACACCCCCACGTTCATGAAGCACTTATCAATTTTCACCGCTGTGAATTAACATCTTCAGCGCATATTAATGGAGATCGTTAGCCAAGCTATTTAATCGAACTATTTAATCAATCAGTCTAATGGATCGATTCAATAGAACGATTAATTTCATCCAAGATTAAACTCACTATCCCCCTCTGCCAGGGGGATCTCAACGTAACCTAAGGCTTTGATCGCAGAATTCAGATATCAGCTAAACTGTACTGCGAACAAATTTAAAACGGACAGGAGAGAATCATGGCATTCCAATATGTAAACATAGAAGACGCGATAGAAAGTGATGGTCTACGCATGGTAGTCATGCAGGGCGTCCCAAGCGGATGGAGCGAAGCCGCCAAAGGCATACTGCATATCAAAAACATTGATTGGTCTGCCGTACGACTGACCTACGATAACGAAGCGCTAAAAAAATGGGCTGGGCAACGTAACGGCCCAATCGCGATTTACAATAATGAGCGTCCTCGTTCAGGCTGGGCAGAAATTTTACTATTAGCCGAGCGTTTGTCCTCTACTCAACCATTGATTCCCGAAAATAGTGAAGACCGCGCTCTTGTTTTTGGCCTTGCACACGAAATTTGCGGCGAAGCCGGCTTAGGATGGTCGCGCCGACTTCAAGTGATTCACGCAGGTGGGTTTCCTGATCCCGTGGCAAAACATCTAGGAATGAAGTACGGCTACTCTAGCGAAGCAGGCTTGGCAGCATCGAATCGCGTCTGTGACATTCTAAACATGTTAGTGACTCGATTAAAAACACAACGAACATCAGGAAGTGCATTTCTTGTTGGGAACTCCTTAACAGCGGTCGATATATACAGCGCTACCTTTTTCGCCATGTTCAGCCCACTTCCGCACGAACAGTGCCCAATGGATTCCATGACAAGAAAAGCATTTGAACTAAGAGATGCCAAAACCGAAGCCGCTTTAGATCCTATACTGTTTGAACACAGGGATATGATATATGAGAAGTACTTGGAACTGCCGCTATCGATTTAACCCCATCTAACATCTCCCCGATAACAACCAACTCGAATTCTGCGTTTTAAAACTGAGTTCGAAAGCTGCGCTAACCAGAACCATTCGAAAGTAAAAAGCAAAGAGACGAACGTTAATCGCCTCTTTGCTTTAAACATCAAACTCCCTTTTCTAGCCCCCACTTCCTATTTCGCAAAGCACTCAAATATTCCCCGATTCGACTGCCAAGAATGTATGTGCAAGGCACAAAAAATAGCGTCACGAAAGAAGACAACACAACACCGAAAGACAAGGAAATGACCATAGGAATCAAAAATTGAGCCTGACCGCTTCGTTCGAACAATATAGGTAACAGACCCACAAAAGTGGTCAAGGAAGTTAAGACAATAGGTCGAAAACGGTCAACGCCGGCATTCATAACAGCGTCAAAAGCTGAAGCCCCTCGATGCCTCAACTGATTAATCCTATCCAGTAAAACCAAATTGTCATTCACTACAACTCCGGCGCAGGCCAGAAACCCAAAAAATGACATCATACTAATATCATGGCCCAATAATAGGTGGCCAAAAACTGCGCCCATAAATCCAAACGGCACCGCGACTAACACAAGAAATGCCTGCGCAATAGAACGAAAGGCAATAGCAAAAAATGCCAGCATGACCACAACAGCTTTGATAAAGTTCATTACGAAATTTTCACCGAATGCAGCTTGTGAACGCAGGTTTCCAGCTTTATTCAACTTGAGTCCGTCGTGCTCCGCTCTCCATACTTGCAGATAATCATCTAACATACTGTTTACAATTTCATTGGCATCATAACCATCCAAAACATCTGCCGTAATCGTAATATTTCTCAGCCGATCAACGCGATGTATGGTTGTAAAGCCCGGCACCAATTGTATGTCGGCAACTGCCCCCAACGGTATTTGCGTCCCATCACTTGTCCTCACTCTCATTTTATCGAGGGTGTCCAAACTTGATCGCTCCTCCGATGTATATCTCAGCATTACTCGAGCATCTTCTTTAGCGCGAGGAATTCTTTGGACTTCCTCGCCATAGAAGCCTTGCCGAACTTGCTTCGCTATATCCAGTTGGCTAATTCCAAGAATTTCAGAATGTGCTTTTGCGTTCATCTCCACTTCCGTTCGGGAATTTTCCAAATCACTTCTAACGTTTTCAACCCCTGGATACGCGGCCAAAACCGTAACAATCGAATCAACGGCACTCTGCTGGGCGTCTCGCTCATTCGCTCGTAAATTGAGGTTCAACTGAATATCGGACTGACCACCATTAGAGGTAAAGTTGAGTGAAAATGTTTTTGCTTGAGGCAACGGCCCCAATAGTTCACGTAAGCGCGTAGCCACACTAGCTGTTGAGACATCTCTAATTTCGGCAGCGGTTAAACCAATATATATTCGCCCTGTATTTTCATTTACCAAATTTTTGACACTGGTGATAAAAGGTTCGCTTTTATTCTCTTTCAGTAAAGCTCTATCCGTTCGAAGGTCATTGGCAGTCTTTTCAATATAGCCAGACAGTTTTTTAGATTCAGAAAATGGGGAGCCTTCTGGCACACTAACATTAACGATAACAAAGGCTTGAGGCACCTCGGGGAAAAGTGACATATTGAGCCACCCTCCTTTCATAATCGCAACAGACATCATAAACGCCATGAAGAACCCTACAAAAGTACTCACTTTGTTCTTCATAGCTGTTTTTAATGCAGACTTATAAATCCCCGTCGAAAAATTTTCCATTGCACCAGAGAAACGCCCACGAATCCGCTCTAACATTTGCAAGGCAACAAACCGACTGGGCGTCTCTGGTTTTAAATGCGACAAGTGCGATGGCAAAATCAAGAGCGATTCTATTAGTGAAAAAACAAGGCAAAGCATCACAACGAAAAATATCGATAGGGTATATGGTTTGATATCTGCAGGTACTGCGACCATCGGAGAGAAAAATATAATGGTACTGATTACCGCAAGAGAAACCGGCTTTAAAACAATTCCAGCACCTACAGAGGACGCAGTGCGTCCTTTCAGCCCATTATGATGATGACTGTAGATGCTCTCGCCAATAATAATCGCATCATCAACAACGATACCCAGCACCATTAAGAAGGCAAACATCGATAGCATGTTGATGGATATCCCAAAGTACGACAATAACCATAGAGCGCCCGCAAACGTAGTGGCAATTCCAGCCACCACCCAAAATGCAATAATCGGACGAAGAAAAAGCATGAGCACAATATAGACAAGCACCAATCCCGATAACGCATTATCTTTCAGGAGGTTAAAACGCCCGTCAAACAGGCTTTTCATTTCGTAGGTAATATCGACTGTCATCCCTGCGGGAAGCGTAGATTGCAAATCATTCAGATATTCTTTCGCGTTTTTCGCCCCCAAAAACAGATCGGGCTCATCACTAATAAATGCATGAAAATCTAAGCCTGGCTTGCCATCGGAAGAGAATTCAATGTTTTGAGTATCTGAAAAACCATCTGTAATTGTCGCAATATCACCCAACAGTAACTGGCTGCCGTCGGTGTTGCTGCGAATGATAATTTGAGCAAAATCTTTTTCAGAATTCGCTTGAGCACGCGTCTGAACTTGAATGTTTCCCTGTGCCGTCTTGATTGCCCCGGCCGGAATATTGACCGATGACTGCCTGATCGCATTCGCGACTTGATCAAAGGTTAAATCATATCGACGAAGGTCAATCTCCGAAATTTCAATTCCAAGTTCATCTCGCTTTAAACCAATAATGTTGACGGTTGAAATCCCGGCCAGCACAGACATTTCATCGCGAATTTTATAGGCCGTGGCTTTAATCAAAGCCGGGTCAACATCACCATAAAGCGTGAAAAACATTAGCTGCACACGATTGAAGCCATAACTAATAATCGGTCGTTCAGCAGAAACAGGGAAGGTATTGATCGAATCAACACGTGATTTCACATCATTTAAGATTTCTTTGACGTCAAAGCCATCGACAACTTCTATCGAGACTTTCCCTGAACCTTGATTAGAGTCTGAACGTATTTTAAATACACCCGGCAAATCAGCAACGGCTTCTTCAATTCGAATCACGATTTGCTGCTCAACTTCTGTTGGAGCCGCCCCCGGATAATTCATCGTCACGTAGACAAAATTTCGCGTCGTAGCCGGGAAGACTTCTTTGTCGATCTTTTGATAGCCCGTTACGCCACCAATAATCATCGCCAACATTAATAAATTTGCCGCAATCGGATTTTCAACAAACCAATGAATCATTCCACGCATTGACACTACTCCTTTGTCGAACTATCTATTTCTCCGGCAGGAGAAACAAATGCCGTGGTTGCCACTACAGTACTTGTAGAATCGTCGACAATGGGATTAACGATTATCCCAGGCACCAACAAGGCATGTTTTTCAAGAACAATGAGCTGTTCGTCAGGGACGTCAGATCTGAACCATACTTGAGTATTGTCTCGGTGCATGACGTGTACGGTCTTTTGTTCTATCTTTTTCTCGTTGTTCAATACATAAATATTATTACGATTAAATACCGCATCAATCGGTAGAGTCATCACATTAGTCAGTGCTTTCCCTTCTATTTCAGCTTCAACAAATAACCCAACAATAAGAGGATAGAATCGTCCATTACTCACGATATCAGGCCGAAATGGATTCGTCACCTCAGCAACCGCAAATGCCATACGTGAACGCGTATCAATACTGGCATCCGTACGCGTAATTCGTCCCTCCCATTGATATTGCTCCCCTCCGATCACACCGGAGATAATAACCTTTGGCGCATCCTCAGGATTAACCGCTGCATAGCCAAGCGGCAAATCTACTAAGGCTATTTGACGATCGGAAAGAGGTAAACGAATTTCAGCAACGGCAGTATCGTAAACACTGGCAATGTGAGTCCCCTTGGTAATATATTGCCCTAGCTCGACAAAGGTCTCTCGAATACGGCCATTAAAAGGTACACGAATTTCCGTACGTTCTAGATTGAGCTGAGCCTGGTCGAGGTCAGCTTTTGCAGATTCAACACTCGCCTCAGCAGCGTTAACCTGTGGCAGTCTTAAAAATAACGCGTTTGCATCCCGGTTACCGAGGTCTCGCCATTCTCTTTTGGCTTGCCGTGCACGACCTCTCTCTTCAGCAAGTCTTTGCTCTGCACTCGCTTTACGGGCTTTTACGGCTAAATAAGCGGCTTGATAATCGCGATCTTCAATTTTGATCAGCAGTTGATCCTTCTCAAAAAAACCGCCGTCACTAAATATATACTCGACACTCTGCACTTGCCCCGAAACTTGAGCGACCAGATCGATTTCCCGCTTAGGCGTTACGGTACCTTGAGTCTTAACGCTCAACGTCACCGTTTCTGATTTGGCAGAGTATACGTTCACACTAAGGTGAGCCGGTTTGAGCTGATCATCTAGGTTTGGTTTGATTTCTGGTTTCAATACCAGTAAACCAAAAGCAATGAGAAGGCCAGGCACTGCAATTAATACCGGGAGAGGAATTTTATTCCATTCCATCACAAGACATCCTTTAATATGAGATTGTTATCTGTTTTTTTGAAAGTCGCGTTAGTTTTAAATACGACGTCACGTTTCTATATCCTAACTATCTATCCTAAATCAATGCCCTAAGCATCCACTGGCTTGTGCATAAATTACTCTTAATAAATATTTACCTTAAAAGTCTTCGCTCTAGAATCCATTCACGCTAGAAAAATAACGAATTAATCGTTTTTGAATTTGTATGAATCATTATCCAAGCAATTCGATGACGTTAAATTCGACTATAACAAAACGTCCGAACATCGACACCTGGGGCGCTGATCTTAGTTCCCAATGTTAACATGAAGTACAATTCAGGTGATGAAAAGGGGCTGGACGGCACTATAGAAGGAGGAAGGGTGAAATAGCAGGGCAGGTAACAGTGATACATATAATGAGAGCAAAAGAAGAGTAAGAGTCCTCCTCCCAAAGCCATGACATACGGCCTAATTACCTCTTGAGAAAGAATAAGCCCAGCTAGAAATAACCGGGCCAATAGAAGCTCACACAGAATCGTTATGAGCTAAAGATCGGTGATTTGGGAGAAACCTTAACGAGCCACCCAGCCACCATCCAAGACCATAGTTTGTGCTGTCATATTTCTGGCTGCAGGTGAAACCAAATACAGCGCTGTTTCCGCCAGTTCATCAAAGGATATAAACTCCTTCTTCGGCATCGGCAGCAACATGATGTTATTCACCACATCCTCTTCCGAAATGTCGTGCTCAATGGCTTGAGTTGAAATCTGCTTCTCTACAAGAGGCGTTTTAACGTAAGAAGGGCATATCGTGTTGATGGTGATATCAAACTCGGCCGTTTCCAACGCGACTACCTTCGCCAGCCCCAGTAAGCCATGCTTTGCCGCCACATAGGCGCTTTTGAACGGCGAAGCAACCATGCTATGAATTGAGCCCGTATTGATGATGCGGCCATAGTTTCGCTCTTTCATGCCTGGTACAACTGCTGCAATCAGCATTGCCGGGCCAACCAAAAGCACATTGATTAATAACTGCCATTTTTCTGGAGGGAATTCTTCAATCTTTGCTACGTGTTGAAGACCCGCGTTATTGATCAAAATATCAATTTCTGGGAAGTCTTTCGACACGCGATCTATCGATTCTTGGCTTCCCACATCCAATTGATAGGCCACCGCCTGAAGATCTTTACCCGCCAGCTTGTCACAGGCCTCTTGGGCAGCTTCTAGGTTCAGATCACTGATAATCACTTTATACTTTTCACGTGCAAATCTTGATGCCAGCGCCAGCCCTATACCGCTTGCAGCACCGGTCACAAATACAGTTTTACTCATCGTAGCCTCGACATTCAGTTCAGTTGATAAAACGCCACATAGGGCAATCTTTTATCAGCTTAGACCAATTTTTAAACAGCCATAGGGAAATATACTGCGTTGTGCCAGGAGTTTAGAAACGACTCCCCAGAATAGGGGGAGCAAAATGGGGAGGGGGAGGATGAAGCTATCGCCACAAGACGAATACTTGGCAATTCGTACGTACCAGGTAAACCGCCCCGCTTTCAGATTACTCACGAGACATTATCACTTCTAGCCGAGTAACCGAATAGCCGAGCGAATCAGCTTGATCGATTGAGCACAGCGAATGCTCATGATCGCGCCCCAAACCCTCGATCATTGAAGTACTAAGCAAATATAATGGCAAAACCAAGTAAGGCAGATATTAGTTGAGGTCCTGAGCACAATTCAGAGGCATATACGCCACTCCACACACCATCTACATTGGCTTAGGTTACGATATTAACTACCAAATAGTGCCAACAAAAACCAGGCCTAGATAAAACGCCCTATAGCACTTACACGTATGAAGCTCTATAAACGCTAAAGGTATGAGTATTTAGCGTCTTCCCATACTTTTTAACATTTTGATAGTGAAAAGATTCATACCGATAACCTGCTTTTTCCAATAACCGAATTGAAGCATCATTTCCTTCAATAACCTTTGCATAAATTCGGTCAATGCTTGGATTATTCACAAAGCTATCATACGTATAGAGTGGAACAAAACGGCTAGTAAGCCCTGCTCCCCAATATTTTTTCCCAACCCAATAACTAATTTCAACGGATTGTGCGGAAGATCGGTCGAATAAAACCCTGGCCTGGCCTATAACATCCCCTTCCCTCTCCACTGCGTGTACCGTATGACGATCAACAACATTATTAGAGCTGTCCATAAGCGAGGCGGCGGCATCAAGAGAGAGGCGCGGGGTAATCCTCAGGAATAAGACGCCACATATCTTCATCATCCAGAAGAGAGACAAAATCACTAAGGTCATCCAAAGGCCAACGGCGAAATTTAAATACTTCAGAATCAGTTGTTATTCGATCCGATAGGATTTTTTCTTGTCAACCATCTCTGGCAACTCGTTAATCATCGATGCCGCCTTTGCTCGCAATTCCATCAACAATGGTTCTACTTGTTTTTTCTTTGTCTGTCACAATCTTATGCAGGTAATGAACAACCGACTTTGGCAATAACCAGAGTTTATCGTCTAATCGTCCAGAGATTTTATTGCTCCTGGAATCCACAACTAACTCTTCGGAATTTTTTTGAATTGACCAATCGTTTGTTTATGTTTTTCTAACAAGACAATCACGATACTGCTCCTTATAATTATCTATTACAGGTAGCCGAACCCCTTAAACTTATGAGAGGTTTTTCGATAAAACCCCGGAGTGTCAGCAGTTCGATTTAAAACAAATATGCTTTTTATTATGATCCGGTCATAGAATAAAAGAATCCCCTTTTACAATTATGAAACACACTCAAAACAAAAAAACACAACAAACATATTTGTATCGACTCAAGGTGTTTTGACGGGGGAGTACGCAAGGCGAGAACAAAATCCATTCAGCAATATCATCCAATATTTATTTGGCGAGTGGATTATGGATCTTAAGCCTCCCTCCTGGCAATACAGTTATGAAAACATTGTCGAGAAACTGTGCATTCTTGGTTCGCGAAAATAACGAAACTGAAAAGCAGCCCCTAAAAACTCTGCTGGATGAAATAAAGGTCGAAAGTAAAAAAGAAGAGAGCAATTGAATGTAGGCGGTCTAACATTCCATGAATGAACTATGACTTTTATCGAATTTTTCTGGGAGGCCATAAGCGAACACCACGTCCCCTGCTACACACCAAGCAGGGGAAACACAAGTCTGCGTGATATTCCGAGCGTCAGATTGCTTTTCAAATCGTCCCATTATTTTTGAGAAAACAATGCTACAACGAAAATCAACTCTCCAGATTTCACTATGTCTCTACCTTCCTTTAATGCAAGAACAGAAGCACTTCGATATCACGCAGCAGGACGTTGCGCAACATTTCGCCGAATCGACCGTAACTCTTTTGAGGTCAATCCAACAGCCGCAATTACTGACAACATCAGCCCAACAATGATAAATAAATTCCCCACAAGAACATATTTAAGTAGTACGCCAAATATTGCAGCGGAAATAGGCACTAGCCCCATCGTTACAAATATAATAATGGACATCATTCGACCCAAGAGATCCGGAGGCACCTGCCTTTGAACCCACGATATCATCCCAACATGGATGTAGCCACCCAATAAACCCATAGCAAAAATAATAGCGAATGCAGAGCTTAGGCTATGAACGGATCCCAAACCCATAATCAAAAAACCAACTACCATATCCACCAAAAGAAACGTAACTCCAAGCGACAAACCTCCTAATTTTAAATTAGTAGCGGAGATAATTACACCAACTGTCGCCCCAAAAGCGCTAACGGCCAAAAGGTATCCGAAACTATCGCCACCACCTAAAAGTGAATCCCTTACCAAAACAGGTAAACCTAACTGCAGCAAGCCACCCACCACACAGCTCGCAATGGCGACATAAAAAATCAATGCTCGCAGGACAGTGTTGCGCCAAAAAGCCTGCAAGCCCTGGCCAATACTCGCTAATACGCCCGATTCCTGACTGCGTATATTTGAAGGATACTTAACGAGAGCTAGCGTGATCGTTGAAATAACATATGTAAGTCCATCCAATCCGAACAATAACGCCAAGGCATGGCTGCCAGCATTATCGTTGCCGATTTTGGTTTCTGAAACAGTTCCAAGTATTACGCCCGCTATAAGCGGTCCGGCTATGAGTGTCACCTGACTTAACACCATAAAAAAGCTATTGGCTTTCTCTAATCGATCTCGGCCAACAATCGCTGGGAGAATCGCACTTCGAGCAGGCACTGAAAAGGCACCACTAATTCCGAGTAAAAAGGAAATACCACATAGTATCGGTATCGAAAGCTGTTGATTAAAAATCAAATATGCCATCAACAACAAGATCAAGCCATTAACACATTTCGAATACAGCATCACAGCCTTAGGAGAAAACCGGTCGACTATCGCCCCCCCAAGCAGAATAAAAGCTGCCTTAGGTAAGCCAATCAATAACAGTACAGTCCCCAAGACCCACGTTTCTCTCGTGAGACTTAATACTAACCACGGAAGAGCAACCATGGTTAATTGATCGCCAATAGACGATAGTGCGCCGCCAAAAACTAACCATCTAAAATTACGATCTTTTCGCAACGGAATTTCCTTTCGTAATGGAATATTCCGTCCTCCCTCTGCCATATCGGTCATTTCTACGCCTCTAAATTAAGCCATTTCATTAATACTAAAGTTTGAATTCACACTGATTTTATGTTTTAAGGCGCATCACTCTCCAGCATGTTCAAGGCAGTAAAATGAGATTGCATCAATTTTAATATTCCTTTTGCACTGTCTCGCTCTAACATTCCAAAATGGTCATAACTAACATCCTGATAAGATATCTCTCGTGAAAGCAAACTAGACCACTGAAAAGCGCTTTCCGAATAACGCTGTTCCTGATCCCACGCTCTGAGGTAAAGAACTTCCACATCAGTCAAAATAGCCTCAGGAGAATAAATAATGGATGCCTGAACACGTGCAATAGTTTGAATTCGCTCCTTTAATTCACGCTCAATCAGAGAGAGTCCGGCTTTATCTACAGATTCCCCCCCCATTAGTCCGTCCACCAGAGAATCAATCTCAGCTAGATTTTTTCCTTGCGCGTAGGCTAATCGGTGATTATTAACTTCTTCTGTCGGTGCAGGGCTATCTAACAGAACAATAGAAACATCCTGCCCAAGAGATTTCAGTTGACGAGCCATTTCGAAAACGATCCAACCACCAAAGGAGTGCCCCATTAACATGTACGGACCTTCGGTTTGTACTGACTGAATCTCGCGAATATTGGTTCGTGCAATTTCTTCAACGGACACTAAGGGATCTGCACCGTCATCTAAGCCAATAGCCTGAAGCCCATAGACACTTCCCATTGCGGATATTTCATCACTCAGTTCAAAGAGGTTTAACAAACTCCCTCCAACGCCGGGAACAATAAAGATCGGTAGCTGATCAGGGTTACCCTCTTTCATTAACCGTAAACAGGTATCTGGGTTTTCAACCGAACCAGAGGCTTCCACAATTTTAGAAAACTCTGCCACACTAGGCGAATTGAATAACGCTGTTACAGGAAAATGGCGAGAATAAACATGATTCACTTGCCCAATCAAACGTAAGGCCAGTAGGGAATGTCCGCCAACCTGGAAAAAATCATCCGTAATCCCGACCTGCTCAAGGCCGAGCATTTCCTGCCAAATACCACATAGTGTTTTCTCAGTTTCCGTCAGTGGTGCGACATAGCTTTCACGTTGCAACAGCGATTTTTTAGGAACCGTCAACGCTAATCGATCTAATTTTCGATTCGGTGTTAGCGGCATAGCATCTAGAACAATAAATACTGAGGGAACCATATAGCTAGGCAGTGTTCTTTTTACCGTGTCTGAAAGCTGATCACTCGAAGGGGTTTTGTCACTTTCACTGGCCACGAAGAAGCAGACCAAATGTTCGATATTATCGCTGTCAGTATGTACAGTCACCGCAACCTCTTCAACTAGGCCGCTCTGCCGTATAGTCGCTTCAACTTCAGTCAACTCAATGCGGTAACCTCGTAAGCTCACCTGAAAATCTTCTCGCCCAATAAATTCAATTTCACCATTCGGCAAATAGCGACCTAAATCTCCGGTCTTATACAGTCGAGAACTTTCATCCGTTGAGAAGGGATTTGAAATGAATTTTTGCGCGGTTTCTTCCGGCTGATTAAGATAGCCAATCGCAAGCCCTACCCCACCAGTGTATATCTCGGCAACAGCACCGACCGGCACAGCTTGTAAATATTCATCGAGTAAATACATCTGGGTATTCGGGAATGCGGCTCCAATCGTCAACTTATAGTCAGCTTTTTTGTATTCATACATAGTTGAACCAATAGACACTTCTGAACTACCGTATAGATTGAGAAATCGACAGCCTTTTTTGACCCAGCGATCGACTACGTCGTCATTGCAGGGTTCTGCTGAAGACACAATGGTCGTTAACGAATCCGGCATTTTCTCCACAGGTAATACCGACAACAATGAAACCGGCCAAGTTAACGTGGTAATATTTTCCTTATTCAACAATTTGTAGAGATCTGTTCCAGCCAAAGATTCTTCATCCGTTACTTGATACAGCGTCGAACCTGCCGCCCACGCCATAAAGCTCCCCCAAATGGATATAGAAAAACTAAACGATGCGAATTGTAAAACCCGTGCCTCTTGATTAAGCAACTGCCATTTTTCTTGAGCGACCGGCATGTTACGTAAACTTTTGTGTGCAACCAATATGCCTTTCGGTACGCCAGTTGTACCCGAGGTAAACAAGATATAGGCCGAATGCTCAGCATTCAAAATTGGCAATGGGTTGCATTGCTTTGCGTCTTCCCACAATTGTCGGTCGCGATCGAAACAAACAATACGCGCGGAAGTCTGGGGGAAATTATCCACCACCGATTGTTCAGATAAAATCAACGTCGGATTAACAGCCGCTAACATATGATTTAACCGTTCAGCCGGGTAATTCGGATCAAGCGGCACATAGGTACCGCCGGATTTTAGTACCGCCAACAAGCTAATACCCATCCACTCCGAACGACCAACACATACACCCACACGCACTTCTGGACCAACGCCTTGCTCACGAAGCCAGTGTGCAATCTGATTCGCTTTCGCATTTAAGTCCTCATAACTGTATTCCCTATCGCCACATACATAGGCGACCTTGCTTGGCAAACGCGCCGCTGACGCTTCAAATAATGTATGAATACATTCCTCTTGTGGATACGCCACCGCAGTATCGTTCCAACGATCCAACTGTTGATGCTCTGTATCCGAAAGTAAACCGAGTTTATAAATAGGTTTCTCTGGGGATTTCATTGCCTCAGTGAGCAGCTGGATATAATGCTGAATAAGATGTTCGATGGTTTCCGCGGTAAACAAGTCCGTAGCATAAGCAAATTCACCTTGAATCCCCGAAGGAGTTTCAGCTAAGGATATATTTAGGTCCAGTTCTACCGTCTGCCGTTTTTCACCTGAAAAAGGCTCTAACGCAAGCCCGTTAAATTCAACCCCTTCTCCACGCGCCTGATTATGCAAGCGGAACATAACCTGGAAGATAGGAGGCACACCTAAACTACGTTCAGGTTGTACCGCTTCAACCACACCGTCAAATGGCACATCAGCGTTAGCAAAGGCGTCTAATGCTGTCTCCTTCACCTGATGCACAAGAGACGTAAAGCCACTATCATTTTGAACATCGCAACGCAGTACCACGGTATTGGCAAAACTCCCAATCAAGCCCTCTAATACCTGCTGTGGTCTATTGGCTATGGCCGTCCCCAAGGGGATATCCGTAGTCCGAGCGTAACGCGATAATAGAACCGCCATTCCGCTTATCATCACATGGAATAGTGTCACCCCCTGCGCTTCAGCATAGGACGATAAGGCCTTACTCAATAGTGGCGAGATAGCCATTTCACATCGTCCACCACGATAGCTTTGTACCGCAGGCCGAACATAATCAGTCGGTAGATTTAACAGGGGTGCCAGTCCGCTTAACTTTGCCTGCCAATACACGCATTGTTTATCATAACGCTGACCTTTTATGACTTTCTTTTGCCAAACCGCATAGTCTCCATACTGTATCGACAGAGGCGATAATGGGTTTTCTTTGCCTGAGTAAAAGGCATCATAAAGCTGTGATAACTCTCTGAGAAGAATATCCATAGACCAACCGTCCATGACAGCATGGTGAGAAACAATGTTCAGAATATGCTCTTCTGAATTCACACAAAAAAGTGTGACTCTAAACGCAGCTTCTTTGTTTAATACAAAGGCCTGCCGTGAGCGCTCTTCGACCAAGGCCCCCACGTCGTCGACACTTGTATAAACCACAGGCAACGACCAAGAAGGCAATACATCAATTTTTTGGCGCGGCTCAGATTGCACGTCAATTACACGCGTCCTTAAATTCTCATGCCGACAGATCAAAGCGTGCAGACTACGCTCTAAAGTAGGAATGTTTAAAGGCCCCGAAAGGCGAAATGTTAACGGCGTATTATAAAGCGCGCCACTCGCTTCCAATTGGTATAAAAACCAATAAGATTGCTGGACCAAAGATAGCGGTACGCTTTCAGCGACTTCACGCGGCTGGATGGCCACCAACCCAGAGAAACCCTCTTGCCTATGCCCATCAATAAACTCGGATAAACGCAAAACACTGCTTTGCTCAAACACTTCTCGTACAGGTACAGCAATATTTAACTGCAATTCAATTTGAGTCACCATACGCTGTACCGACAACGAGTGCCCACCCAAACGGAAGAAGTTGTCCGTTACCCCCACCCGCTCAAGGTTCAAAATATCTTGCCAGATATCACATAACACTATTTCGGTTTCAGTACTTGGAGCCACGTATGCACTTTGCTGTTGACTCACATCGGGAGCGGGTAAAGCTTGTCGATCGACTTTGCCATTTGGCGTGAGTGGTAACGTTTCCAGGACAACAAAAATCGACGGCAACATGTACTCAGGCAAAGTAATGCTGAGATACTGGCGCCAGCCTTCCATTTCCGTACTCACAAAGAATTCGTCTTCAGGCCGATCATCGCTCGTTACCACATAGGCAACCAATTGTTTATCGCCTAAATTTTCGTATGCAACGACCACTGCAGATTTTATTGCATCATGCGTTAATAAAGTGTTTTCAATTTCACCCAATTCAATACGAAAACCGCGAATTTTAACCTGATCATCAATACGGCCCAGATATTCTAAAGAGCCGTCAGGCAACCAACGGACTAAATCACCTGTTTTATAAAGGCGAGCATCGGGCGCGTCACTGAAAGGGTTTGTAATGAATTTTTCTGACGTTAACTCTGGACGATTCAGATAGCCCCGACCTAAACCATCGCCACCTAAGTAAAGTTCACCTTCAACGCCTGCGGGCTGCAATGTTCCACTAGCACTAAATATATAGGCTTTTCCATTATCGATAGGACGACCAATATTCGGGGAACCGCCCAACAAACGACGGCAATACGTCGAGTATGTCGTATCTTCCGACGGGCCATATAAGTCATTAACGACACAATCTTTCTTATGCGCGTATAGCTTTTCAACCAACTCTTGTTTTAGTAATTCTCCAGCCAAATTAATTGTTTTTACGGTAGCGGGAATTGCATTGTGCGATAACAGCGTACTAATCACAGAGGGTACGGTATTGATCAAGGAGATTGTTTTGTCGAAGGATTCATCCAACAGATCCAAGGCATCATTAACAAGGATAACGCGACCGCCCACCGCTAACGGTAGAAATATTTCAAATACAGACAAATCAAAATTAAGCGATGTTGATGCAAGAACAGCACTCAATTCATCAGATGCAAAACATCTTTCCCCCCAATGAATTAAAGCATTGGTATTTCTGTGTTCAATCATGACACCCTTCGGATTGCCGGTAGAACCCGAAGTGTAAATCGCATACGCGAGATGATTAGATCGCAACCCAATTTGATGAGTCGGTATGTTTTCGTATGATTGCTCCGATACCTTTTTCTGCACATCTACATCATCCCAACACAAGGCCTGCACTGCGGTAATAGGTGTTCGTGCCAACGCATCTCTGCTTGTAATGACCGTATCCACTGCAGCATCTTGTAACATATATGTCAGACGCGCTTCCGGATAATTTGGATCCAAAGGAACATATGCTCCGCCCGCTTTCAAAACGCCTAGTATTGCGATCACGATGTCTAATGAACGCTCTAAACAAATGCCGACCAAGGTATCCGGCTGAACATTTTTCTCTGTAACCAAGTAATGCGCTAGTTGATTCGCATGGACATTTAACGCGTTGTAACTTAGCTTTTGGTCTTTAAATTCCAATGCAATCGCATCAGGATTGTTTTTGACTTGGGTTTCAAACAGCTCGTGGATACAACCCTCTTTTGAATAATTCGTTTCAGTATCATTCCACCCCTCCAGTAATTGATGCCGCTCCATCGCCGATATAATGCCAATGTCCAATACCGGTTTCTGCGGTGCAAAATCTAGTGCCTCGACCAGCCCTTCCATTGCTGTTTGCAAATACCCCACGACCCGAACAGGATCAATAGCCGCACTCACTTGCGCGGTCACTTCAAAATCGTTATCGAGATCATCGACAGATACAGTAAAAGGATAATTTGTGCGTTCGTGCCCCCCCTGAAACTCGATACCCGTATCGAAGGAGATGTCGTTATTGACCGGCCCCGTATGACGGTAATTCAACATAGTGCTAAACAATGGTGTGCCATTGGGTAAGCCACTACATTGTTGCGCTAAGGATAATGACGATTGTTCGTACGGCAATAATGCCAATAATTCAGCCTGAGCCTTTAATACTAATTCTTCAGCGCCCAGCCCTCTTAGGGTTAATCGGTACGGTAACGTGTTGATTGACATCCCCATCATTTGTCCCGCGCCTTGAGTACCCTGTAAGCGGCCAGACAATACTGTTCCAAATACAACGTCGTCTCGGCCACTGCAAACACCCACGACCAAACCAAATACTGAATGAAACAGAGCCGCTGGACTTACAGCCAAGCGTCGCGACAAGGTCCGAATATGTTGTGATAGCGCAGTCGGTAAACGCTGGCTTACTTCAACAATTTCGCCACCATTACCATGCACATCCAACAAATTAAATGGAGCTGTCGGTTCACTAATACTGCCCAGTTTATCCCGAAAAAAAACTTCTGCATTTAGCGTTTCAGCTTGATGCAGTGCATGCGCGACAAGCTCACGATAACGCCCAGGCTCCACTAAGGACTCGGTCTTGCCCGCCAACATCAACTGTATTTCCGTCTGAATCATTGTTATAGAAGAAACATCATCAACAATATGATGCAGCTTCAGCAGGATAAAATACTGGCCAGATTGAGAATCTTCGGCCAGCTCTACGCGCAATAACGGCGCCTGCGTAATATCCATAAACTGATGCGCCGGCGCCATTTGAGCCTCAATTTGCGGCATCACCTCAATATCAGGATTCAACGCGATAGTCGTAATTGATAAATCAACCTGGCGACACACCACTTGCACAGCTTGCGGTAAGCCTTGCCATAACACGGCTGTCCGCAAAACATCATGCCGATTGACAACCTTCTGTAATGCCAGTAAAAAATCATCTCGTTGTTCGCGAGTTTTTGCTGTCAGCAATACCGGCATCACATAAGGATCTCCGGCTCCGTCACTCATTTGGTGGTGGAATAAAATACCCTCTTGCAGCGGCGCTAAGGGATACATATCCTGAACATTTGCAGCACCACCCGGCACCACAGCTGCGATGCGGTCTATCTCATCCTGTTTTAGAGTAATTAAGCTGAGCATCTCTGGAGTAATGGCCTCACTAGACTCAGGAATCAAATTCTCAGGGGCTTTAAAAATGCTCGCTATATTTTCCTTTCTAGCATCTAACTCTGCAGCCAGCTCACCCAAGTTCGCGGCACTGAATAAGCTGCGAACATCGCTATGTCGACCAGTTTCTTGTAAGCGCGCGAGCAATTGAATAAGGAGAAGAGAATGCCCGCCCAAGCGGAAAAAATTATCCGTCACGCCCACTTGTTCAAGACCTAATATGTCTTGCCAAATTTCACACAATACTTTTTCTGTGTCAGTGACTGGAGCCACATAGCAATTTTGTTGCTGACTCATATCCGGCGCTGGCAACGCTTTCCTGTTCACTTTTCCATTGGCTGTGAGCGGCAAGATATCCAGCACAACAAAGCTCGACGGCAACATATAATCCGGTAACGTTTGACTGAGGTGCTGACGCCAATTCTCCGCCCTCAATTCGTCTTCCTGCGCCCCAGCGTTTGTCACGACATAGGCGACTATGCGTTTATCACCCGTATCATCTCGTGCAACCACCACGGTTTCGCTAACCGAGTCATGCTTTAATAAGGCATTTTCAATTTCGCCTAACTCAATTCTAAAACCACGTATCTTGACTTGATCATCTATGCGACCTATATACTCCAGGTTACCATTTGACAACCAGCGCACAAGATCACCCGTTTTATAGAGCCTATCTTCCGAGTCATCACTAAATGGATTTTGAATAAACTTCTCTGCGGTTAATTCCGCTCGATTTAAATAACCGCGCGCTAAACCTATGCCACCAATATGCAGTTCGCCCACGACACCTTGCGGCACCAGTTTCAAATATTTATCTAACACACGTAATTGAATATTGTTAATAGGGCGACCTATCGGCACGCTTGAATGGGAGTTTTCTTGCTCGGGGCATTCCCAATAGCTGACATCAACGGCAGCTTCAGTCGGACCGTATAAATTATGTAATTTTCTGCCGGGTAACGCCGCATAAAAATCAGGCACGTGATTAATCGCAAGCGCTTCGCCGCTACAAAAAACCTGTTTTAGTGATCGACACTCATTTAATGATGAGCCGGATAACATGGCACTTAACATTGAGGGGACAAAATGCAGCTTCGTCACCCCTTTTTCTTGAATCAACTCATTTAAATAAACCGGGTCGGTATGACCTTGAGGTTTAGCAATCACCAGCCGAGCACCGGCCATTAATGGCCAGAAAAACTCCCAAACTGACACATCAAAACTAAAAGGTGTTTTTTGGAGAAATACATCCTGTGATGACGCACCGTATTGTTCATGCATCCAATGAATACGGTTAACAATTGCTTGGTGCCCAACCATAACGCCCTTTGGATTACCGGTCGACCCAGAGGTATAAATGACATACGCGAGATGACGGGAGGTCAGGCCTAGCGAACACTTTGCTACATTATCAATGGATTGTGACGATAGCGAATCCTGCACATCAGTTTCATTCAAACATAAAGCCTGAACTGAGGTAATGGGTGTACGCGCAAGGACTTCACTATTGGTAATAACGGTTTCAAGAGAAGCATCGTTTAACATATACGCCAAACGCGCTTCGGGATAATCCGGATCCAACGGCACATAAGCACCGCCCGCTTTTGTAATAGCCAATATTGCAATGACAATTTCTAATGAGCGCTCCAAACAAATTCCGATTAAGGTATCCGGACGAACATTTTTTTCTGTAATCAGGTAATGAGCTAATTGATTGGCGTGGTTATTTAATTCACGGTAACTCAGTTGTTGTTCATCAAAAACCAAAGCGATTGCATCTGGATTACTGTTGACCTGCTCCTCAACGAGCTCATGAATACAGCAATCCTCAGGGAAATCTGATTTAGAGTCATTCCATTCCACCAATAATTGATGGCGCTCAATCTCCGATAAAAATCCAATATCCAACACTGATTTTTTCGGTGAGTTTGTTAATGAATAAACGAGACCTTCCAAAGCAGACTGCAAATATCCGACGATCCGCACAGGATCAATAGCCGCATTCATTTGAGCCGTTAACGAAAACTCTTCACCCAGATCATCAACAGAAACACTAAAGGGATAGTTGGTGCGCTCCTGACCGGCATGCGTCGTAATCCCAGAATCAAAAGTAACGTCATTATAAACAGGACCAGAATGACGATAATTCAACATGGCACTAAATAACGGTGTTCCCCCCGATAAACCACTGCACTGTTGCGCCAGCGCTAACGATGCCTGCTCGTACGGCAACAAGTCTAATAATTCAGTATGTGCCAATAAAACCGACGCCTCCGCCCCCATGCCTTGTAGCGACAAGCGGTATGGTAGCGTGTTAATGAACATCCCCAACATCTGACCAGCACCAGAGGTACCCTGTAAACGACCGGATAACACCGTACCGAAGACCACATCATCGCGGCCACTACAAGCTCCAACCACCATACCGAACACTGTGTGAAATAGCGCCGCAGGAGTCACCGCTAATCGTCGCGATAACTGTCGAATATTCTGCGATAACTCATGCGGCAATAGTTGACTGGCTTCAATCATTTCACCGCCATCGCCATGGACATCCAACAAATTAAAGGGAGCTGTGGGCTCGGTGAGACTTGCCAGTTTGTCTTGGAAGAACGTCTTCGCATCTAAAGTTTTAGCTTGATGCAGCGTATGCGCCACAAACTCTCTGTAAGGTTCAGGCGAGCTTAACTGACTTTCCTTACCGTCTAAAATCGCCAGTACTTCAGACTGTATGATTTCCAAACCCACATGATCGGAAATAATGTGGTGCAGTTGCAGCAGCATAAAATGCTTCCCTGACTGAGGGTCTTCGGCCAAACGCACCCGTAATAACGGTGCTTGCGTAATATCCATTGACTGCAGTACCGATTCAACCTCCGCCACCAATTGCGGCAACACTTCTTCAGCTGAATTTAATTCTAAGCGCTCGATAGGCAATTCGACTTGACGACACACCACCTGTACGGATTGGGGCAGACCTTTCCATAACACAGCACTACGCAAAATATCATGTCGCTCGATAACGGTCTTTAAAGCCTGTAAGAAATCTTCGCGCTGCTGGTGGCTTTCAGTCGACAGTAATACCGATGTCACATAAGCATCACCCTTCCCTTCACTCATTTGGTGGTGGAACAGGATGCCCTCTTGCAAAGGCGCTAGCGGATACATATCTTGAATATTCGCAACTCCACCAGGTATAGCCTTCACTATAGTGTCTATCGCTGCTTGCTCTAATGACATTAAGCTAAGCATGTTAGGTGTAATAGTATTACTATATTCGGGAATTAAGTTTTCAGGAGCTCTATAATCACTCGACACCTTCGTCTCCGATGAGTCCAGTAACGCAGCCAATTCACCTAAACATCGTGCACTAAACAAACTGAGGACATCCGTCTTTCGACCCGTTTCTTGCAAACGTGCGAGTAATTGAATAAGCAGTAATGAATGCCCACCCAACTTGAAAAAATTGTCCGTTACTCCAACCTGCTCAAGGCCAAGGATATCTTGCCAAATCTCACATAAAACTTTTTCTGTTTGAGTCGATGGAGCTTCATAACTATTTTGCAACAGGCTCATGTTCGGTTTCGGCAAAGATTTTCGATCAACTTTACCATTTGACATTAGAGGTAAAGATGACAGTACAACAAAAGCCGACGGCACCATATATTCAGGTAATTTTTTGATTAGATGCTGACGACAAAGGTCAATAAAATCACTCTCGTCAATATCGAATTCCGCCACGACATACGCCACCAAACGCGTATCACTCTGCACATCTTCTCTTGCGACAACCACCACATCGCCAATCACTTTGTGTGCCAATAACGACTGTTCTATCTCACCGAGTTCTATCCTAAAACCACGAATCTTGACCTGGTCATCAATTCGACCAATATATTCAAGATTACCATCTGGCAACCAACGAACTAAATCACCCGTTCGATACAAACGGCTGTTAGCTTCATCACTAAAAGGGTTAGCAACAAATTTATCTGCCGTTAATTCTGGGTGATTTAAATAACCACGCGCTAAACCCTCCCCAGCAATGTGCAACTCTCCAGATACGCCAATAGGTGTAACATTATTCAAGGCATCCAACACATAAAGACGGATATTTGGAATTGGTCTACCGATAGAAATAACGTCATCTTTCGTCAAGAGTTGGACCGAACTCCAGACTGTTGCCTCGGTAGGACCGTACTCATTAAAAAGTTGGCATGATCTATTTGTGTACATGTGAATATCTACAATATCGCGACTACACTTTTCACCGGCAACGATAACCGACGTCAATGAGGCCAGCGATTGGCGGCCCCAAGACTTCAAAAGTTCGCGATACAATGACGGTAACGTCAAAAGGTGAGAGACTTTGTTGTCACTGATTATTCTTTCTAGTTCATGAGGATTTACTTCGGTAGGAATACACAGCTTCCCACCACTTGTTAAGGTCCAAAATATACCCGCTACCGAACTATCAAAACTAATCGATGACAAAAGTAAAAATGACGTAACCTTATTTTTATAATAAAGCGTTCTTGCAAACGTTGACGACTGTAGACTCTGGTGGCTTACAAGTACGCCTTTAGGATTTCCCGTCGAGCCGGAGGTGTATATCACGTAGGCAAGATGATTCGAGTTTAACCCAAGATGCTGCGGTACTAGATTATCGGATGATTGCTCCGATATCTTATCCTGCACATCGGCATCATCCCAGCACAAAGCTTGCGCTGACGTGATAGGGGTACGCGCAACTACCTCTCGGTTTGTAATAACCGTATCCACGGCAGCATCTTCTAGCATAAAGGAAAGACGCGCTTCGGGATATTCTGCATCCAACGGCACATACGCTCCGCCAGCTTTTAAAATGCCCAAAATTGCGATCACCATCTCCAATGAACGCTCGAGACAAATACCCACCAAGGTATCCGGCTGAACACGGTTGTCAGTGACTAAATAACGTGCAAGCCGATTAGCTTTATCATTTAACTCACTATAGGTCAGTTTCTCATCTTCGAACACCAAGGCAATGGCATCAGGATTTTTATTAACTTGCTCTTCAAACATTTCGTGAATGCAAAGTTCTTTTGGGTACTTAGTTTCTGTATTATTCCACTCGACTAATAATTGATGTCGCTCAGTTGCCGATACAATATCAATATCCAGAACCGGTTTTTTCGGCGCGCTATCTAAAACCTCGACTAAGCCTGCCATTGCCGTCTGTAAATACTCCACCACCCGAACAGGGTCAATGGCTGCGTGCACCTGCGCGGTCAAAGCGAAATCTTCATCGAGGTCATCAACAGAAACAGTAAAAGGGTAGTTACTGCGCTCATGTAAATATAGAATTTTCATTCCAGAATTTTCAGCTAAATCATTATCCGCCGGAGAAGAATGACGAAAATTCAAAAGAGCACTAAATAAAGGCGTGCCGCTGGGCAAACCACTGCATTGCTGGGCTAGAACTAACGACGCTTGCTCGTACGGCAACAATTCCATTAATTCTGCCTGCGCCTGTAATACCATCGATTCTGAGCCAATACCTTTTAACGCTAAGCGGCACGGTAAGGTATTAATGAACATACCCAGCATGCGCCCTGCGCCAGCAGTACCTTGTAAGCGCCCAGATAGTACGGTCCCAAATACAACATCGTCGCGCCCACTGCATGCACCGACCACTAAACCAAATACCGTATGGAATAACGCGGCTGGGCTCACGGCTAAACGTCGTGACAGGACACGAATCTGTTGAGATAAGGGACGCGGCAATAGTTGATTTGCCTCCACGATCTCCCCACCACTGCCATGGACATCCAACAAATTAAACGGTGCTGTTGGCTCCGTTATACTGGCGAGTTTTTCTTTAAAGAATTTTTCGACATTTAATGTCTGTGATTGGTGCAGTGTGTGCGCAACAAATTCCCGATAGGGAGCCGGTGACGTTAATGTATTTTCCTTGCCCTGTAGTATTGCCTGCACTTCTGCTTGAATAATTTCCAATCCGACATGGTCAGAAATAATGTGATGTAATTGCAGCAAAACAAAATACTGCTCTGTTTCAGGATCTTCTGCCAGCTTCACGCGCAACAACGGCGCCTGAGTAATATCCATAAATTGCTGATCCGGAGCCATTAGGTCCAACAGTTGCGGCATTGCCTCAGCACCCGAGTTCAGCTTAAGTGACGTAATCGACAAATCCACTTGACGACACACCACTTGTACAGCTTGCGGTAGGCCTTCCCATAATACGACACTGCGCAAGACATCATGCCGATTAACAACACACTGCAAAGCATGTAAAAACTCATCCCGCTGCTGGCTGTTTCTTGTTGCTAACAATACCGGCATCACATAGGTATCCCCAGCCCCATCACTCATTTGATGATGGAATAAAATACCTTCCTGCAACGGCGCTAAGGGGTAGACATCTTGAATATTTGCGGCACCACCCGGCACCTCAGCTACGATTTTATCTATCGCGGTTTGCTCGAGAGTCATTAAACTAAGCATTTCTGGAGTAATGACTTCACTGGACTCAGGAATCAAATTATCAGGCGTTTCAAATTCACTCGCGATATTCCCCTCTGTCGCGTCCAGTTGTTTAGCCAGTTCACCTAAGGTTGCGGATCGAAATAAGCTGTGTACATCTGTATGTCGACCCGTTTCTTGTAAACTCGCCAACAATTGAATCAATAAAAGTGAATGGCCACCCAAACGGAAAAAATTGTCCGTCACGCCCACTTGTTCAATATTTAAAATATCCTGCCAAATTTCACACAATACTTTTTCTGTATCTGTGGATGGAGCCACGTAAATATTCTGCTGTTGACTCATGTCCGGACCTGGAAGAGCTTTTCGATCCACTTTTCCGTTAGCCGTAAGCGGTAAGGCATCCAGTACAACAAAACTCGATGGCAACATGTATTCAGGCAACCGTTGACTCAGATGCTGGCGCCAGCCAGCCATCTGCTCACTAGCAAGTAATTCACCTTCGGATGCGTCTCCACTTTCAATTTTATCAACTACCACATAAGCCACTATGCGCTTATCACCACCAGTTTCTCGTGCAACCACTACGGTTTCAGTAATAGACTCGTGTGTAAGTAAGGTATTTTCAATTTCGCCTAGCTCTATTCTAAAACCACGAATTTTTACTTGGTCGTCTATGCGACCGACATATTCCAAATTACCATCCGGCAACCAACGTGCAAGATCGCCCGTTTTGTAGAGGCGATCTTGCACCTCCTGACTAAACGGGTTTCTAATAAACTTCTCAGCAGTTAATTCGGAACGATTTAAGTAACCCCGCGCTAATCCAACTCCGCCAATGTGCAATTCTCCCACAACCCCCTGTGGCAGCAGGTGCAATTGTTTATCCAGCACATGTAATTGGACATTATTAATCGGGCGGCCTATTGGCACGCTTGAATGAGGGCTATCTTGCACAGGGCATGCCCAGTAACTGACGTCTACCGCAGCTTCCGTCGGACCGTATAGATTATGTAATTCGCTGCTAGGCAACGCGGCATAAAAGTCACGTGCGTGATGAATTGCAAGCGCTTCACCACTGCAAAAAACCTGTTGCAATGACCGACACTCACTTAACGATGAAGCGGACAGCATCGCACGTAACATCGAGGGAACAAAATGCAGTTTCGTCACGCCTTTTTCTTGAATCAGCGCACGTAAATAAACCGGGTCGGTATGCCCCCGAGGCTTAGCAATTACCAACTGGGCACCGGCCATTAATGGCCAGAAAAATTCCCACACCGACACGTCAAAACTAAATGGCGTTTTCTGGAGAAATACATCCTCTGCTGATGCACCGTATTGTTCGTGCATCCAATGAATGCGGTTAACAATCGCTTGATGACCAACCATCACGCCTTTTGGGTTGCCAGTCGAACCCGAGGTATAAATGACATAGGCAAGGTTATTGGAGGCTAAATCCAAAGTCTTCGGCTTTAAATTGTCAATTGACTCTATTGATATCTTGCGCTGTACGTCCATATTATTCAAACACAAAGCCTGAACAGAGGTAATTGGCGTACGTATAAGCACATCACTGTTAGTGATAACGGTATCCAAACCTGCATCTTCTAACATGTAGGCCAAACGGGCTTCAGGATAATCAGGGTCCAACGGCACATACGCACCACCCGCTTTTGTGATGCCCAAAATGGCGACCACCATATCGAAAGAACGCTCTAAGCAAATACCAACCAATGTGTCCGGTAGAATATTCTTTTCTGTAACTAGGTAATGCGCTAATTGATTCGCTTGTTTATTTAATTCTCGATAACTCAGTTTACGTTCTTCAAACGCCAAAGCAATTGCGTCAGGATTTTTATTGACTTGCTCTTCAAAAAACTCATGGATACAACGCTCTTGAGGAAAGTCCGCTTGAGTATCATTCCACTGCACCAAAGATTGATGACGCTCACCTTCACTCAAAAACTCAATGGCATACACGTTTTTATTGGGACTGGAAAGCATGTCCTCCAATAATGAAACGAAGTGCGCGGCCATGCGCTCTATAGTCGACCTGTCAAACAAATCCGTATTGAATTCCCATTCGAACGCCATCCCACTCTCTAACTCTACGGCATTCAACATTAAATCAAACTTCGCTTGAACTTGCGTTTGTGCTACCGGGCTGAGTGTTAAGCCAGGCAATTCTAAGGTGGTTTGTTCATTATTGTGCAATACCAGCATTATTTGAAATAATGGGCTGTGACTGAGACTTCTTTCCGGCTGTAACACTTCCACTAATTGCTCAAACGGCACTTGCTGATGAGAATAAGCCCCCAATGCTGTTTGCTTACTCTGTTGTAATAAATCAATAAACGAGGGAGTACCCGACACATCACTGCGCAGCACCAGAGTATTAATAAAAAAGCCGATGAGACCCGCCACTTCCCCTTGTTCACGGTTGGCAATAGGACTACCCATTACGATATCAGCCTCACCACTGTAACGCGCGAGCAATACAGAAAATGCAGCATGCAGCCCCATAAATAAGGTCGCACCGTGTAGTAGGCATAAAGCGTTGAGAGTATCCAAACTGCTTTTTCTCAGTTGAGCGCTCACAAGTGCACCAGCAAATGTTTGCTGTTGAGGACGCTCCTTATCCAAAGGGAGGCTGTGAACAACCGGCAGATTGGATAACTGGCTTCGCCAATAATCAAGGTGTTTATCTAAAACGTCGCCCTGTAACCATTCACGTTGCCAATGCGCATAATCGGCATATTGAATCACAAGTGCAGGTAAGGGATTTTCATTCCCTTCTACATATGCCTGGTATAACTGACTTAACTCTTTGATCACGATTCCTACCGACCAACCGTCAGACGCGATGTGATGCATCGTCACCAATAGAACATGTTCATTGTCCGACAGTTTAAGCAACTGAGCACGTAACATTAAGTCCAGACTTAAATCAAAACCTTTTTTCGCCTCCTCGGCAACCACCATATCTATCTGCTGAGTCTTATTACCGTCCAGGTGATCCGAAAGATTGACCATTGGCAGATTAAATTTGGAGGCCGGTTGAATAACCTGCCGCGGCCCTTGGCCCACATCCAAAAATACGGTGCGCAGACTTTCATGACGTTCCACAATAGTGGTTAACGCTTTATTTAGGGCATCGACATCGAGCAAGCCAGACAACTTTAATGCCGCAGGTATATTATATTGTGTACTGCCTTTTTCTATCTGATCAAGTAGCCAAAGTCGCTGCTGAGAGAATGAAAGAGCGTACCCACTTTCATTTTTCGGAGCAGACTTGATCGTAATTTCACCATCAATCTCGTCTTTATTCGTTAAATAACGAACTAACTCATCCTTATTGGACTTTATCAATCCACCCAAATATTGCGTCATAGATCCTTTCTTTGATCGCGTTTTAAGATCGCCATTTTCTACAAAAACAATAACCCCATGATCGAGTAACTCGCCAACTATTTCACGTATTTTATTACTCACCAGACAATCTCCTCATCAAGGGATAACTCTTCTTCAATTAGCAACTCTCTCTTTTTTAGGATGTGATCGGTAATTACCTCATCCAAATCTTGAACATTGCCAGAAGAAAAAATATTCCTAATTTTTAAATTTATACCAAAATTATTATTAATACTTACTAATAGTTTTGTCGCTAATAATGAATGCCCGCCTAAGCGGAAAAAATTATCTGTCACCCCGACCTGGTCAAGACCCAAAACATCTTGCCAAATCTTACACAATTCTTTTTCCGAGTCGGTTGTTGGAGCAACGTAAAATTCTTGCAATTGACTCACATCCGGCGCCGGCAGCGCTTTACGATCGACTTTACCGTTAGACGTGATCGGCAGATCGTCCAGCACCACAAAGCTAGAGGGCATCATATACTCGGGTAAACTTTGGCTGAGATGCCGCCGCCATGAATCCATCAACGCATTTAAAAATATGCTACCTTTAGACACATCACTACGTACCAACATATCGATCACCAGATAAGCCACTATCCGTTTGTCACCAGACTCTTCGTGTGCAACGACCACTGCAGATTTTATTGCATCGTGCGTTAATAACGTATTTTCAATTTCACCTAATTCAATCCGAAAACCGCGAATTTTGACCTGATCATCAATACGGCCCAGATATTCTAAAGAGCCGTCAGGCAACCAACGGACTAAATCACCTGTTTTATAAAGGCGAGCATCGGGCGCGTCACTGAAAGGGTTTGGAATGAATTTTTCTGACGTTAACTCTGGGCGATTCAGATAGCCCCGACCTAAACCATCGCCACCTAAGTAAAGTTCACCTTCAACGCCTGCGGGCTGCAATGTTCCACTAGCACTAAATATGTAGGCTTTGCCATTATCGATAGGACGACCAATATTCGGGGAACCGTCCAACAAACGACGGCTATACGTCGAGTATGTCGTATCTTCCGACGGGCCATATAAGTCATTAACGACACAATCTTTTTTATGCGCGTATAGCTTTTTAACCAACTCTTGCTTGAGTAATTCACCAGCCAAATTAATTGTTTTTACGGTAGCGGGAATTGCATTGTGCGATAACAGCGTACTAATCACAGAGGGTACGGTATTGATCAAGGAGATTGTTTTATCGAAGGATTCATCCATCAGATCCAATGCATCATTAACAAGGATAACGCGACCGCCCACAGCTAACGGTAGAAATATTTCAAATACAGACAAATCGAAATTAAGCGATGTCGATGCAAGGACAGCGCTCAACTCATCAGATGAAAAACATCTTTCCCCCCAATGAATTAAAGCATTGGTATTTCTGTGTTCAATCATGACGCCTTTCGGATTGCCGGTAGAACCCGAAGTGTAAATAACATACGCGAGATGATTAGATCGCAACCCAATTTGATGAGTCGGTATGTTTTCGTATGATTGCTCCGATACCTTTTTCTGCACATCTACATCATCCCAACACAAGGCCTGCACTGCGGTAATAGGTGTTCGTGCCAGCGAATCTCTGCTTGTAATGACCGTATCCACTGCAGCATCTTGTAACATATACGTCAGACGCGCTTCCGGATAATTCGGATCCAATGGAACATATGCTCCGCCCGCTTTCAAAACACCTAGTATTGCGATCACCATGTCTAATGAACGCTCTAAACAAATGCCGACCAAGCTATCCGGCTGAATATTTTTTTCTGTAACCAAGTAATGCGCTAGTTGATTCGCATGGACATTTAACGCGTTGTAACTTAGCTTTTGGTCTTTAAATTCCAATGCAATCGCATCAGGATTGTTTTTGACCTGGGTTTCAAACAGTTCGTGGATACAACCCTCTTTTGAATAATTCGTTTCGGTATCATTCCATGCCTCCAGTAATTGATGCCGCTCTGTCGCCGATATAATTCCAATATCCAATACAGGTTTCTGCGGTGCAAAATCTAGTGCCTCGACCAGCCCTTCCATTGCTGTTTGTAAATACCCCACGACCCGAATCGGATCAATTGCCGCACTCACTTGCGCGGTCACTTCAAAATCGTTATCGAGATCATCGACAGATACAGTAAAAGGGTAATTAGTGCGTTCGTGAGCCGCCTGAAACTCGATACCCGTATCGAAGGAGATGTCGTTATTGACCGGCCCCGTATGACGGTAATTCAACATCGTGCTAAACAATGGTGTGCCATTGGGTAAGCCACTACATTGTTGCGCCAAGGATAATGACGATTGCTCGTACGGCAATAATGCCAATAATTCAGCCTGAGCCTTTAATACTAATTCTTCAGCGCCCAGCCCTTTTAGAGTTAATCGGTACGGTAACGTGTTGATTGACATCCCCATCATTTGTCCCACGCCGTCAGTACCCTGTAAGCGGCCAGACAATACTGTTCCAAATACAACGTCGTCTCGGCCACTGCAAACTCCCACAACCAAACCAAATACAGAATGAAACAGAGCCGCTGGACTTACAGCCAAGCGTCGCGACAAGGTCCGAATATGTTGTGATAGCGCAGTCGGTAAACGCTGGTTTACTTCAACAATTTCGCCACCATTACCATGCACATCCAACAAATTAAATGGGGCTGTCGGTTCACTAATACTGCCCAGTTTATCCCGAAAAAAAGCTTCTGCATTTAGCGTTTCAGCTTGATGCAGTGCATGCGCGACAAGCTCACGATAACGCCCAGGCTCCACTAAGGCCTCGGTCTTGCCCGCCAACATCAACTGTATTTCCGTCTGAATCATTGTTATAGAAGAAACATCATCAACAATATGATGCAGCTTCAGCAGGATAAAATACTGCCCAGATTGAGAATCTTCAGCCAGCTCTACGCGCAATAACGGCGCCTGCGTAATATCCATAAACTGTTGCGCTGGCGCCATTTGAGCCTCTATTTGCGGCATCACCTCAATATCAGGATTCAACGCGATAGTCGTAATTGATAAATCAACCTGGCGACACACCACTTGCACAGCTTGCGGTAAGCCTTGCCATAACACGGCTGTCCGCAAAACATCATGCCGATTGACAACCTTCTGTAATGCCAGTAAAAAATCATCGCGTTGCTGGCGATTTTTTGCTGTCAGCAATACAGGCATCACATAAGGATCTCCGGCTCCGTCACTCATTTGGTGGTGGAATAAAATACCTTCTTGCAGCGGCGCTAAGGGATACATATCCTGAATATTTTCAGCACCACCCGGCACCACAGCTGCGATGCGGTCTATCTCATCCTGCTTTAGAGTAATTAAGCTGAGCATCTCTGGAGTAATGGCATCACTAGACTCGGGAATCAAATTCTCAGGGGCTTTAAAAATGCTCGCTGTATTTTCCTTTTTCGCATCTAACTCTGCAGCCAGATCACCCAAGCTTGCTGCACTGAATAAGCTGCGAACATCACTGTGTCGACCTGTTTCTTGTAAGCGCGCGAGCAATTGAATGAGAAGAAGGGAATGCCCGCCCAAGCGGAAGAAGTTATCCGTCACCCCCACCTGGTTAAGATTGAGAATGTCTTGCCAAATTTTGCACAATATTTTTTCAGTTTCGGTGATTGGTGCAACATAAACGTTTTGCTGTTGACTCATGTCCGGTGCAGGCAGCGCTTTACGATCCAACTTGCCGTTAGCCGTGAGCGGTAAGGCATCCAGCACAACAAAGCTCCACGGCAACATATACTCGGGTAAACTCTTGCTGAGGTGCTGTCGTAAAGTATCTATCTTCACCTCGTCTTCAGACACGTCAGTTTTTATCACAACATAGGCGACTATACGTTTATCACCCGTTTCCTCTCGTGCAACCACTGCGGTTTCAACAATTGACTCGTGTGTTAATAAAGTATTTTCAATTTCGCCTAACTCTATCCTAAAACCACGAATTTTGACTTGGTCGTCTATACGTCCAACATATTCCAAGTTACCGTCCGCCAACCAGCGTACAAGATCGCCCGTTTTATAGAGCCTATCTGCAGCGTCATCACTAAATGGGCTTTGAATAAATTTTTCTGCCGTTAATTCAGTTCGATTTAAATAACCGCGCGCTAAACCAACACCACCAATATGCAATTCACCCACGACGCCCTGAGGCAACAGTTGTAATTGTTTATCTAATACGTGTAATTGAACATTATTGATTGGACGGCCAATCGGTACGCTTGCATGAGGGCTTTCTTGCGCCGGGCACGCCCAATAACTGACATCGACCGCAGCTTCAGTCGGGCCGTATAAATTGTGCAGTTCGCTGTTCGGTAATGCTGCATAAAAATCGCGCGCATGGTTAATGGCGAGCGCTTCGCCACTGCAAAAAACCTGCTGTAGTGACGGACATTCGCTTAATGATGAACCGGACAACATGGCACTTAACATCGAGGGGACAAAATGCAGTTTCGTCACACCCTTTTCTTGAATCAGCGCATTTAAATAGACCGGGTCCGTATGACCTTGCGATTTAGCAATCACGAGTTGAGCGCCGGCCATTAATGGCCAGAAAAATTCCCAAACTGACACGTCAAAACTAAATGGTGTTTTTTGGAGAAAAATATCCTGTGGTGACGCGCCGTATTGTTTGTGCATCCAATGAATACGGTTAACGATTGCGTTATGCCCGACCATCACACCTTTTGGGTGTCCTGTCGAACCCGAGGTATAGATAACATAGGCAAGATGATGGGCCTTTAACCCCAAGCTGTTCGGTTTTAAATTATCTACCGACTGTGTTGATATCCTGCGCTGCACTTCCGGTTCACTCAAACACAGTGCTTGAGCCGACGTAATGGCCGTACGTTCAAATACATCATGACTTGTAACAACCGTATCCAAACTCGCGTCATCTAACATATACGCTAGACGAGCTTCGGGATAATCCGGGTCCAGTGGCACATACGCAGCCCCCGCTTTTGTGATCCCCAAAATGGCGATCACCATCTCGAAAGAACGCTCTAAGCAAATACCAACCAACATGTCCGGTCGAACATTTTTTTCTGTCACTAGGTAATGAGCTAATTGATTTGCGTGATTATTTAACTCTCGATAACTTAGTTTTTGTTCTTCAAACACCAAGGCAATTGCGTCAGGATTTGTATTGACTTGCTCTTCAAAAAGTTCATGAACACAACGCTCTTGAGGGTAATCCGCTTGCGTATTATTCCACTCCAGCAATGATTGATGACGCTCACGTTCATTCAAAAACTCAATAGCATGGACATTTTTAGTGGGCCTGGCGAGCATATTCTCTAATAACGAAACAAAGTGGCCAGCCATTCCTTCAATGGTCGAGCGTTCAAATAAGTCAGTATTGAATTCCCACTCGAGCGCTAATCCGCCCTCTAACTCTACGGCATTTAACATTAAGTCAAACTTCGCTTGAACTTGTGTTTGCGCTAGGGGACTGAGTGTTAACCCGGGTAATTCTAAGGTACTTTTTTCATTATTTTGCAATACCAACATTATTTGAAATAACGGGCTATGACTAAGGCTTCGTTCTGGCTGTAACAATTCCACTAATTGTTCAAACGGCACTTGCTGATGGGAATACCCCCCCAATGCCGTTTGCTTACTCTGTTGCAACATGTCGATAAACGAGGGAGCACCCGATACATCACTGCGGAGCACCAAGGTATTGATAAAAAAACCGATGAGGTCCGCCACTTCCGCTTGTTCACGATTAGCAATAGGACTGCCCATTACGATGTCGGATTCACCACTGTAACGCGCGAGCAATACAGAATACGCAGCATGCAGGCCCATAAACAAGGTCGCACCGTATTGTAGGCATAAGGAATTCAAACTATCCAAACTCGTTTTGCTCAGTTGAGCGCTCACGAGTGCGCCAGCAAAGGTTTGCCGTTGAGGGCGTACCATATCCAAAGGGAGGCTGTGTACAACAGGTAGATTCGATAATTGGCTTTGCCAATAATCAAGATGCTTATCTAACACGTCACCCTGTAACCACTCACGCTGCCAGTGCGCGTAATCAGCGTATTGAATCGTAAGCGCTGGCAAGGGGTTTTCGTTCCCCTCTGCATACGCTAGGTATAACTGACTTAACTCTTTGATCAATATCCCTACCGACCATCCATCGGACGCGATGTGATGCATCGTCACCAATAGGACATGCTCATTATCAGACAGCTTCAATAACTGGGCACGTAACATTAGGTCCTGGCTTAAATCGAAACCTTTCTTCGCTTCCTCGGCAATCACTATGTCTATCTGCTGAGTTTTCTCACCATCTAATCGATCCCCTATATTGACTATGGGCAGATCGAATTTAGTGGCCTGTTGAATTACCTGCAACGGCCCTTGGCCCGTGTCCAAAAATATGGTGCGGAGACTTTCATGACGTTCCACGATCGTGGTTAGTGCTTTATTCAAGGCCTCGACATCGAGTGAACCGGTCAATTTTAATGCCACAGGAATATTATATTGAGTGCTGCCTTTTTCTATTTGATCGAGCAACCAGAGTCGCTGCTGCGAGAAAGACAGAACCTCCTCTGTATTTAAACATGGCAATATTGCGATAGTTTTGGCATCGCCTTCCAATTCAGTCTTTGACAAATATTCTAACAACGCTTCTTTGTTGTTCTTTATTAAACCAACAGTGTGTCCATTCAAAGAGCTTTCATCACATCTCGTTTTTAGTGTGCCGTTCTCCAAGAAAACAAAAATATCATATTCGGACAGTTCCTGAATAACAGATTCAATATTCGGCATCACCAGCTCATCTCCATTTTGTTTTTCGTTTTATCTTTCAATTTTTTATTTTTTTCGTTCAAAACACGAGCATCCACTAATTTACCAATACTCACAACATCTTCAAAAGTAAAAATATCCACAATATTCAACGTTACCTTGAAAAATGTATTAATGCGGACCAACAGCTTAGTCACCAATAATGAATGGCCTCCCAAGCGGAAAAAGTTATCGGTCACACCCACCTTTTCAAGTCCAAGAATATCTTGCCAAATACTGCATAATTCTTTTTCTGTGTCGGTGCTTGGCGCAACGTATGAGCCTTGCTCTTGACTCATATCTGGAGCCGGTAGTACTTTGCGATTGACCTTGCCATTGGGCGTGAGCGGCAGTGTGTCAAGTACGACAAAGCTCGACGGCATCATGTATTCAGGTAATGTCTGACTAAGGTGCTGACGCCAAGCATCCATCTGAGTACTGAGGAGAACATCGTCTTCAGAGTCAGCAGACCATTCCGTCACCGCTATCACTACATAAGCGACTAACCGTTTATCCCCGGTGTCTTCTCGCGCAATCACCACCACATCTTGAATCGCGTCGTGCGCTAATAAGGCATTTTCAATTTCACCCAGCTCAATCCTAAAACCACGAATTTTGACTTGGTCGTCTAGGCGGTCTAGATATTCCAAATCCCCATCCGGCAACCAGCGTACAAGATCACCCGTTTTATATAGACGATCCTTGGGATCATCACTGAACGGGTTTTGTATAAATTTATCCGCCGTTAATTCTGGCCGATTCAAATACCCACGCGTTAACCCCGAACCACCAACGTGCAGTTCACCGGCAACGCCAACTGGAGTCAATTGATTTTCCGAGTTAAGCACCCACGTCGACAGATCAGCCAAAGGGCGACCAATAACGCTTTTTTCATTATGACTTTTTAAATCGTTTATCAGTAATTGACGGTAAGTCACATGAACGGTTGTTTCGGTAATACCGTACATATTAATGAGCTGAGGAGATTGGTCTCCATGCCGATTCATCCACGGAATAATTAATCTGGGATTTAACTTTTCACCACCAAAAATAATACAACGGAGCGATAAGGTTTTAGCCTGTTTCTCATCAACAGCCACTACAGAGTTAAATGCACTTGGCGTCTGGTTAAGAATCGTGACATTTTCGTTTACTAACAGGCTATAAAAATCATCCGGCGAACGAGAAACCCAATACGGAACAACGACCAAACGCCCTCCGTGCATTAGCGCCCCCCACAACTCCCATACAGAAAAATCAAATGCGTAGGAGTGGAAAAGCGTCCAAACATCCTGTTCATCAAATTTAAAATCTGGTTCAGATGCTTTGAAAAGCCGCATAACATTATTGTGATCGACTAGGACACCCTTCGGATTCCCAGTCGAACCTGAGGTATATATGACATAAGCAAGATCACTGGGCCTTATCCCTAGGCTTTCTCTCGTTAAGTTATCAATCCGTTGCAATGCGATTTCTGTTTGTACATCAGCGGAATTCAAACACAAAGCCTGTGCCGAGGTAATGGGAGTACGCACAAACACATCACTACTGGTGATGACCGTATCCAAACCTGCATCGTCTAAGATGTATGACAAACGGGCTTCGGGGTAAGCAGGATCCAAGGGTACGTACGCTCCCCCCGATTTTAATATAGCCAGAATAGCGACCACCATATCCAATGAACGCTCTAAACAAATACCCACCAACATATCCGGCTTAACATTTCTTTCTGCTACCAAATAATGAGCAAGCTGATTCGCTTTGTTATTTAACTCGCTGTAACTCAGCTGCTGGTCTTCAAATACTAAAGCAATCGATTCAGGGTTATTCTCAACCTTCTCTTCAAACAATTCATGAATACAATGATCTTGAGGGAAAACTACCTTTTGATCATTCCATACCATCAACAATTGATGACGCTCATGTTCATCCACAATCTTAAGGGCATAAACATTTTCGTTCGGGCTCGCGAGAAATCGCTCAAGTAAAGACTCAAAATGGCTGGCCATTCTCTCGATTGTCGTGCGCTCAAATAAATCCGTATTGAATTCCCAATCGAGTGCTAGCCCTTGATCTGTATCTGCAACATTCAGAGTCAAATCAAACTTTGCTTGAATTTTTGGCTGATCAATAGAACTGAGTGTTAATCCCGGCAATTCCAATGTGGTTTTTTCATTATTTTGTAATACCAATATGACTTGAAATAACGGGCTGTGGCTGAGGCTCCTTTCCGGCTGTAACACTTCCACTAACTGCTCAAACGGCACTTGCTGATGAGCATAGGCATCCAGTGCCGTTCGCCTACTTTGTTGCAATAAATCGATAAACGAAGGGCTACCAGATACATCACTGCGCAACACCAGCGTATTAACAAAGAAACCGATGAGATCTTCTACTTCCGCCTGTTCACGGTTGGCAATTGGGCTGCCGATTACGATGTCAGACTCACCACTATAACGCGCTAACAATACCGAGAATGCGGCATGCAAGCCCATAAACAAGGTAGCACCATACTGTATACATAGGGCGTTAAGCTTATCTAAGCTGGCTTTGCTAAGCTTAGCGTTAACACGTGCACCCGAGAACGTTTGCCGTTGAGGACGTACCTTATCCAATGGAAGATTATGCAAAACGGGCAAGTTTAATAATTGACCTTGCCAATAATCGATTTGCTTATTCAGAACTTCACCCTGTAACCACTCTCGCTGCCAATGCGCATAATCCGCATACTGGATCGCAAGTGGTGCTAATGGATTTTCGTTGCCTTCGACATAGGCTTGATATAGTTGGCTCAACTCCCCCACCAATATACTCACCGACCAGCCATCAGACGCGATGTGATGCATCGTCGCTAATAGAATATGCTCGTCTTCTGACGATTTAATCAACTCAACTCGTAACATTAAGTCACGACTTAAATCAAACGCTCGATGAGATTCCTCGGAAAAATATTGTCGTACTTTCTCTTCCTGAGTAAGCAAATCCAAGTCCGATAAATCAATCATCGAAAGTTTAAAGGCTGGGGAGGGACAAATATGTTGCAATGGTCCCTCACCGTCGTCGACAAAAATGGTTCGTAGACTTTCATGACGGTCAACAAGCGTGCTCAAGGCCTGTTGTAAAACAGCTAGATTTAAGTGTCCCGACAATCGTAATGCGGCGGGCATGTTGTATTGTGCGCTGCCCTGCGTCATCTGATCGATAAACCACAAACGCTGCTGCCCATGTGATAACAATAACGGTTGGCTACGTGATACCCTCACAATGGCTGGCTGGTGCGAGGTAGAGTCCAAGCCCTCAATAGCGATCGCCAATGCTTGAACAGTATTCGTTTCAAAAAATATTTTTAGTGATAGTTTTACTGCAAGTATGCTGTTCACCTGCGAGATCATCCGAGTCGCCAATAACGAATGCCCGCCAAGACGGAAAAAGTTGTCGCTTACTCCAGCCTTTTCCACACCGAGTATATCTTGCCAAATGTCACACAACACTTTTTCAGTATTGTTAGTTGGCGCGACGTACGCGTCTTGCTGTTGCGTCATATTCGGCGCTGGTAACGCTTTACGATCTATTTTACCGTTAGGGGTGAGCGGCAACACATCAAGCACAACAAAACTTGATGGCAACATGTATTCCGGCAAACTTTGATTAAGGTACTGACGCCACGTTTCCATGTAGCTACTAACAAGCGATTCATCTTTAGACATATCATCACTGACCACTATGTCTGTTACCACATAGGCGACTAACCGTTTATCACCGTTATCTTCTCGGGCAACTACCACCGCGTCTTTAATCGAATCATGCGCTAATAATGTATTTTCGATTTCGCCTAACTCAATTCTGAATCCACGGATTTTAACTTGGTCATCAAGACGCCCCAAAAATTCTATATTGCCATCCGGCAACCAGCGCACTAAATCTCCAGTTTTATAGAGACGGTCTTCGGGGGCATCACTAAAGGGATTTTGAATAAACTTCTCTGCGGTTAATTCAAGGCGGTTAATATAGCCTCGCGCCAAACCTGCACCACCAATTAACAACTCTCCTGGCACTCCAGTAGGCGTTAGCGTTAATTGCTTTGAAACGACATAAACCGATGTATTATCCATAGGTTTGCCAATGAGCATACGCTCAACATTTTCAGGGAACTCCATGATCGTTGCCCAAACAGTTGCCTCTGTCGGCCCGTATAAATTGAATAAAGAACCCATTTTCGGGCGCATTTCTTGAGCAAGAGACAAGGGAAACACATCACCGCCGACTAATGCATGTCTAAGGACTGGAATTTCGTTTAGATGTTGCAACATCGTCCACGTTGCAGGAGTTGCCTGCATAACGGTTGTACCGCTATCACGGATCAATGCAGCAAGAGAATGCTCATTTTTACTGGCAAAAGAACTTGCAATTACAACACGGCTATTTGAAATTAAAGGCAAATAAATCTCTAACACCGCAATATCAAAAGAGATTGGCGTAACGGCCAACCAACAGTCATCAACGCCAAGATCCAAACGTTTTTTAAATACTTGAAGGAAATTGACAACTGCGCTGTGAATTATCTCTACGCCCTTCGGTTTCCCAGTTGAACCAGAAGTATAAATTACATAGGCGAGATCATTAGAGGTCAAACCTAATTCATGCGCGATTATATTTTCATGGGAATGAGACAAGATCGCTCGCTGAATAACAGCCTCATCCAAACACAAAGCCTGATCGGAAGTGGTCGGTGTGCGAGCAAGTACATCTCGATTGGTGATGACGGTGTCCAGCGCGGCATCTTCTAACATGTAGGCCAGGCGCGCTTGCGGATATTCTGGGTCCAGCGGTACATATGCCGCACCCGATTTCAAAACACCAAAAATTGCGATCACCATGTCTAATGAACGCTCTAAACAAATCCCTACCAAAGTGTTCGGCTGAACATTTTTTACTGTGACCAGATAACGAGCAAGTTGGTTCGCTTTGCGGTTTAAGTCGCCATAGCTCAGTTGCTGTTTTTCAAATACTAAAGCAATGGCTTCGGGGTTGTTTTTGACTTGCTCTTCAAATAATTCATGGATACAACATTCTTTCGAGTAATCGGTTTCGGTATCGTTCCACGCGACTAATAATTGATGTCGCTCCACCACAGATAGTATGTCGATATCCAATACCGGTTTTTGTGGATAATGATCTAGCGCATCAACCAGACCCTCCACCGCTGTTTGTAAATACTCCACAACCCTAACCGGATCAATGACCTCACTCACTTGAGCTGTTAGTGCAAAATCCTCACCTAGATCATCGACAGAGACACTAAAAGGATAGTTACTACGTTCATGCGCATGTAAGACATCAATGTCGGAATTGCTCGAAACGTTATGATCCGCAGGCGCAGAATGGCGGTAATTTAACATCGCACTAAACAGAGGTGTGTCACTGGGCAATCCACTACATTGCTGCGCTATGGCCAAAGACGCTTGCTCGTAAGGCAATAAAGCTGATAATTCAGCCTGAACCTGCAATACCATCGCTTCTGCGCACATCCCTTGAAACGTTAACCGACACGGTAACGTGTTGATAAACATACCCAACATACGTCCCACATCTACGGTACCTTGTAAGCGGCCCAGTAATACAGTACCAAACACCACGTCGTCGCGGCCACTGCAAGCACCGACGACTAGACCAAACGCAGTGTGAAACAAAGCGGCTGGACTAACAGCTAATCGCCGTGACAACGTCCGAATATGTTGCGATAGTTTATGTGATAGCGGCTGGTATGCTTCAACAATATCACCACCATTGCCTCGCACATCCAACAAATTAAACGGAGCTGTCGGTTCAGTAACACTGCCCAATTTATCTTGAAAGAAGCGCTCAGCATTAAAGGTTTTAGCTTGATGCAACGCGTGCGCAACAAATTCACGGTAAAGCGCGGGTGACGTTAACGTATCCTCCTTTCCATCCAGTATCGCCTGCACTTCCGATTTGATAATCTCTAACGCTACATGGTCGTTGATAATATGGTGGTATTGCAGCAGTATAAAATACTGCCCAGACACAGGATCATCCGCCACCCGCACACGTAAAAGCGGCCCCTTAGTGATATCCATAAATTGCTGCGCAGGCGATAATTGTTGTTGCAACTGAGGCATCACCTCAGCATTTGGCATTAGCACTAGGGGCGTAATCGGTAGATCAGCATGGCGACATACAACTTGTACGGCTTGTGGTAAACCTTGCCATAACACCGCGCTACGTAAAACATCATGGCGGTTTACAACACGTTGTAATGCCTGTAAAAAATCATCTCTCTGTTGGCAAGTTTTAGTTGCCAGTAATACCGGCAAAACATAAGGGTCTCCAGCACCGTCACTCATCTGATGATGAAACAATATTCCCTCTTGCAACGGTGCCAAGGGATAAATATCTTGAATGTTCGCTGCGCCACCGGGCATCACAGAGGCGATGTTATCTATAGCCGTCTGATCCAAGGTTATTAAACTGAGCATCGCAGGTGTTAAAGCATCGCAGGACTCTGGTATCAAATTGGCCGGGGCGCTAAAAGCGCTCGCAGCACTCTCCTTATTTGCGTCCAGCAAGGTGGCTAACTCGCCTAAGTTTACGGAATTAAATAAACTCCGTACGTCGGTATGTCGATCAGCTTCTTGCAAACGCGTCAGTAATTGAACCAGAAGGAGAGAGTGCCCCCCCAAACGGAAGAAATTATCCGTCACCCCCACCTGATCAAGACCCAGGATATCTTGCCAAATTTCACACAATACTTTTTCTGTGTCAGTGCTTGGAGCCACATAAGTATCTTGCTGTTGACTCATATCCGGCGCAGGTAAGGCCTTATGATCAACTTTCCCATTAGCGGTAAGTGGTAGAGATTCCAGTACAATAAAACTAGACGGAATCATATACTCAGGTAAGCTCTGACTGAGTTGCTCGCGCCAGGCCTCTATCTGCGCACTGATGAGTGATTCGTCTTCAGGCACCTTATTACTGGCCACGACATAAGCCACAATTCGTTTACCGCCGGAGTCTTCTCGCGCAACAACCACGGTTTCTTTTATGGACTCTTGCTCTAATAAGGTATTTTCAATTTCACCTAATTCGATCCTAAATCCACGGATCTTGACTTGGTCATCGAGTCGTCCCATAAATTCCAGATTACCATCTGGAAGCCAGCGTACGAGATCACCGGTTTTATAGAGTCTATCACTGGGATCATCGCTGAACGGATTTTGTATAAACTTTTCTGCCGTTAAGTCTGGACGATTTAGGTAGCCACGGGAAAGACCCTCACCACCTAATAGAAGCTCCCCTCCAACACCGATAGGTTGAAGTGTTAATCCATGATTAACAACATAAGCAGTCGTATTACTCAGCGACTCCCCTATCGCTAACGATTCGGTGTTATTAATATAATCTAAAGTTAAATTTTTCCAGGTACTAAACGTTGTATTTTCAGTTGGCCCGTAGACATGCACCAATCGATTGGGTTTCCCAAATTCTGCAACTGTTCGCACAGAGTGAATAGAAGATTTTTCACCGCCAAAGAAAACATTACTTAATTGACTAAAACAGGATGGAGAAGTTTCCGACATTATTTTAAACAATGCAGTCGTCACAAATAAAGTATCAATTGCATGCTCTTCTATCTTTTTCTGGAGTAGCGATGCATTCAATAATTCGTTTTTAGAAACGTGAACAAGTTTAGCACCACTGAGTAATGCTCCCCACACTTCAAAGGTCGCAGCATCAAACGACATATTTGACGCCTGCGCCATCGCCTTAACATTTTCAACCGCAATAAAATTGGTGTTTTTAACCAAACGAACGACTGCGCGATGCTCAACCATAACCCCTTTCGGTTTACCGGTAGAACCTGAAGTATAAATCACATACGCGAGGTGATTGGGCGCTAGGCCCAACTGATTCGACGTTAAGTTATCGAGTGGCTGCTCCGATATTTTTTGCTGTACATCAGAATCACCCCAACACAACGCCTGTCCGGAAGTGATAGGCGTGCGAGCAAGTACATCACGGTTTGTAATAACAGTATCCAAAGCAGCATCTTCAAGCATGTACGCCAGACGAGCTTCCGGGTAACCAGGATCCAATGGCACATACGCGCCCCCCGCTTTCAGAATCGCCAATATTGCGATTATCATATCTAATGAACGCTCGAAACAAATACCCACCAAGGTATCCGGCCGAACATTTTTCTCATTAACCAAATAATGCGAGAGTTGATTCGCTTTACGATTTAAGTCCCCATAACTCAGTTGCTGCTCTTCAAACACCAAAGCAACTGCGTCAGGGTTAATTGTTACTTGCTCTTCAAATAGCTCATGAATACAGTGATCTTCGGGGTAATCGGTTTTAGTATCATTCCATTCCACCAATAATTGATGCCGTTCTTGAGCCGGTACAACGCCGACATCCAACACTGGTTTTTCCGGAAACTTGCCTAAAGCCTCGACTAAGCCCTCCATCGCGGTCTGTAAATACCCCACAACCCTTTCCGGACTAATGGACGCATTGACTTGAGCTGTCAGCGCAAAGCCTTCACTGAGATCATCGACAGAAACAACAAAGGGGTAGTTCGTCCGTTCATGCCCATGTAGGACCTCTATACCAGCGTTATCTGTTAGATCGTTATCTGCAGGTGCGGAATGACGATAATTCAACATTGCACTGAATAAAGGCGTTCCACTGGATAGCCCACTGCATTTCTGCGCTAAGGCTAACGATGCTTGCTCGTACGGCAATAAATCCAACAATTCAGCCTGAGCCTGCAATACCAACTCTTCCGAACCCATGTCTGGTAATGTTAAACGGAATGGCAGCGTGTTAATAAACATGCCCAGCATCTGTCCCGCGCCTAAAGTGCCCTGTAAGCGACCCGATAACACTGTGCCAAACACCACGTCATCACGGCCACTACACGCCCCCACCACTAAACCAAAAACGGTGTGAAAAAATGCCGCGGGTGTTACCGCCAACTTTTTCGCGAGCCTTCGAATATCTTGTGATAATTTTTCCGGAAACTGCTGTTTAGCCTCAAGTACTTCACCACCATTACCGTGCACATCCAGTAAATTAAACGGGGCTGTAGGTTCGGTAATGCTGCCTATCTTTTCCTGGAAAAAAATATCGGCGTTCAAAGTCTTGGCTTGATGCAGCGCGTGCGCAACAAATTCACGATACGAAACCGGCGACATTAATGTATTTTCTTTACCTTGAAGTATTGCCTGGACTTCGGTTTGAATAATTTCCAGGCCAACGTGATCGGAGATAATATGGTGCAATTTCAGCAGAATAAAATACTGCTCAGATTGAGGATCTTCTGCTAGCTGCACGCGCAATAAGGGCGCCTGCGAGAGATCCATAGCTTGCTGCTCCGGCGCCATTTGTTCCAACAGTTGCGGCATCACCTCTTTATCGGGACTAAGCGCTATGTGTTCAACCGGTAATTCAATATGCCTACACACCACTTGTACCGCTAACGGCAGACCTTGCCATAATACGGCGCTACGCAACACATCATGTCGGTTCACAACGATCTGCAATGCCCGTAAAAAATCATCTCTCTGTTCGCGAGTTTTTACAGCCAATAAAGCAGGCAGTACATAGGGGTCTCCTACATTTTCACTCATTTGGTGATGAAATAAGATCCCTTCCTGCAATGGCGCCAAAGGATAAATGTCTTGAATATTTGCAGCTCCACCAGGCATCGCCATAGTGATACGGTCTATCGCTGGTTGCTCTAGTGAAATTAAACTGAGCATCTCTGGAGTTATGGAATCGCAGAACTCAGGAATCAAATTCGGCGAGGCACTAAAACCATGTGGAGAGTTCTCCGCCGTCTCATCCAATAGCGCAGCTAACTCCCCTAAACTTTCTGTACTGAACAAAGTTCGCACATCGGAATGCCGACCCGTTTCCTGTAAGCGCGCGAGTAATTGAATCAAAAGGAGTGAATGCCCTCCTAAGCGGAAGAAATTATCCGTCACCCCGACTTGTTCAAGACCTAAAATTTCTTGCCAAATTTCACACAGTACTTTCTCAGTCTCAGTTATCGGTGCGACGTAAGCATCTTGCTGTTGTGACATATCCGGTGCAGGCAAGGCCTTTCGATCGACTTTTCCGTTGGACGTCAGCGGAAGCTCGTCCAACACAACAAAGCTCGACGGCAACATATACTCAGGCAAACATTGGCTAAGGTGCTGACGCCATATGTCAATTTGAGTGCTGGCCAGAGGTTCATCTGCAGACAGGTCATCTCGACTCACCACATAGGCCACTATGCGCTTATCTCCATCGTCTTCTCGTACAGTTACTACCGTATCGTTAATCGATTCGTGTGCTAATAAGGTATTTTCGATTTCCCCTAATTCGATCCTAAAACCACGAATTTTGACCTGGTCGTCAGACCTCCCCAGATATTCCAAATTACCATCCGGCAACCAACGCACGAGATCACCCGTTTTATAGAGCCGATCAGAGGAAACGTCACTGAAAGGGTTTGGTATGAATTTCTCTGCGGTTAATTCTGGACGATTTAAATAGCCTCGCGCTAAACCAACACCACCGATACAAAGCTCTCCCGCTACGCCGGTAGGCAAAAGACTGTCGCGACACGATACATACACTTGCGTGTTGTGCACTGGTTTTCCGATATTAACAACATCACCACATTCAATTTTTTTGACCGTTGTGCATATCGTATTTTCAGTAGGCCCATACGCATTGAAAAACAAACACGAAGGGCTCCATCTGTCGGCAAGCTCTTGTAAACAATTATCGCCGCCAACAATCACGCACTTAAGGTTTGGTAAGCCACCAGGATCAAGTAGGTTTAAGCTAGCAGGCGTCATCATCAAATGACTTATTTTATTCTGTACAATCAAGGATCTCAGTTCATCCTTGGGCATCAATAATTTTTTCGCTATAAACAACGTGGCACCACGCGCAAGGCTCATCCAAACAACCCAACTCGCCGCATCGAAATTAATCGAATTATTTTGTAAAAACCGGGATTCCTTACATACTTGAAACTGTTCCCCATTATCGTCGACTAAACTCGGGAGACCTTTATGCGAAATCATAACGCCCTTCGGTTTACCCGTAGAACCCGAGGTATAAATTACATACGCGAGATGTGCTGAACTTAGGCCTAACTTCTGAGGGTTTAAGTTGCTATATGACTGATCAGATATCTTCTGCTGAATATTTTCATCGTCCCAACACAAGGCATGCTCTGACGCAATCGGCGTACGCGCAAGTACATTACTATGCGTTATCACTGTCTCTAGTGCGGCATCATCCAACATATATGCCAGACGTGCTTCAGGGTAATCGGGGTCCAACGGCACATACGCAGCGCCCGCTTTTAACACCCCGAGAATTGCAACCACCATTTCTAATGAACGTTCTAAACACACACCCACTAGAGTATCGGGTAAAACATTTTTTTCTGCCAGCAAATAGTGTGCGAGTTGATTCGCTTTATTATTTAATTCTCGGTAGCTTACTTTCTGTTCTTCAAACACCAAGGCAATGGCTTCAGGGTTGTTTTTTTCTTGTTCTTCGAACAATTCATGTATACATTTATCTGTCGAACAATCCGTTTCTGTATCGTTCCTGTCCTGCAATAATTGTAGCCGTTCCCGCGCCGAAATAACCCCAATATCCAACACCAGCTTTTGGGGAGCGTTATATAAGGCATCAACCAAACCTTCCATCGCTGTCTGTAAATACTCCACGACCCTTGCAGGGTCAATGGCCGCATTCATTTGGGCTGTCAGCGCAAAACCATCATCAAGATCATCAACAGAAACAACAAAAGGATAGTTCGTCCGTTCATGCCCATGTATGACTTTAATGCCCGAATTACCCATCACATCATTATCCGCCGAAGCGGAGTGACGGTAATTCAGCATCGCACTAAACAGTGGCGTACCATTGGGCAATCCACTGCATTGTTGCGCCAGGGCTAACGATGCTTGCTCGTACGGTAATAAATCCAATAATTCAGCCTGAGCCTGCAATACCAGCGCCTCCGAACCCACGCCTTGCAAGGTTAATCGAATTGGCAAAGTATTAATAAACATCCCCATCATGTGACCCGCGCCAGACGTTCCCTGCAAGCGACCGGATAACACGGTCCCAAACACAACGTCGTCGCGACCACTACAGATGCCCACCACCAAACCGAATACAGAGTGAAATAACGCCGCGGAACTGACCGCTAGTCGTTGAGATAGCATTCGAATATCATGTGATAATTTTTCCGATAATTGCTGTCTGACTTCAACAACATCACTACCGCTGCCATGCACATCCAACAAATCAAACGGGGCAGTAGGTTCGGCAATACTGCTTAGTTTTCCCCGAAAGAACGTTTCGGTATTCAAAGTCTTAGCTTGATGCAGAGTATGAGCAACAAATTCTCGGTAAGGCTCTGCTAAGGATAACTGCCCTTCCCGGCCTTCTATAATGGCCTGTACTTCGGCTTGAATAATTTCCAAACCGACATGGTCAGAAATAATATGGTGCAATTGAAGTAATATAAAATACTGATCCGATTGAGGGTCTTCTGCCAACTGTACACGAAATAAAGGCGCCTGCGTAATATCCATCGCCTGCTCTGCTGGTTCCATTTTTTCCAACAATTGCGGCAACACCTCTTCATCAAGGTTCAGCGTGAGGGAGCTAATCGACAGGTCAACCTGACGACACACAACTTGTACTGCTTGCGACAAGCCTTCCCATAACACCGCGCTGCGCAAAACATCGTGCCGATTCACGACCTTTTGTAATGCCTGTAAAAAGTCATCTCGCTGCTGCAGAGTTTTCGTCTCCAGCAATACGGGCATCACATAAGTATCCCCTGCTCCAGCACTCACTTGATGATGAAATAAAATCCCCTCTTGCAAAGGCGCAAGGGGATAAATATCTTGAATATTTTCAGCGCCACCCGGCACCGCAGCGGTGATGCTATTTATTTCTGTCTGGTCTAAGGTTATTAAACTGAGCATCTCCGGTGTAATAGAATCGCAGGACTCAGAAATCAAATTGTCAGGCGCACTAAAAACGCTCTCGGCACTGTCCTCCATCGCATCCAGTTGTGTCGCCAACTCACCCAAACTGACGGCACTGAATAAGGTTCGGACATCAGTATGGCGACCCGTTTTTTGTAACTGTGCAAGCAATTGAATCAGAAGAAGAGAATGTCCGCCTAAGCGGAAGAAGTTATCCGTTACGCCCACAAGTTCAAGACCCAAAATATATTGCCAAATTTCACATAGCACTTTCTCAGTATCAGTAGCGGGTGCAACGTAAATATTTTGTTGCTGGCTTATATCTGGCGCGGGCAGTGCCTTACGATCGACTTTACCATTAGGCGTAAGAGGTAACGCGTCCAACACCATAAAACTCGACGGTAGCATGTAGTCAGGTAAACTTTGGCTGAGAAAATGGCGCCAAGCGTCCATTTGCGTGCTAACAATCGTCTCGTCCTGAGGCGTATCCTCGCTTGTCACCACATAGGCGACTATGCGTTTATCACCGGCTTCTTCTCGCGCAACCACCACAACTTCTTTAATCGAGTAATGTGCTAAGAGGCTATTTTCAATCTCGCCTAACTCAATTCGAAAACCACGAATTTTGACTTGGTCGTCTATTCGCCCCATAAATTCTAACGCACCATCCGGCAACCAGCGGACGAGATCACCCGTTTTGTAAAGACGAGCCTCAGAAACTCCACTAAAAGAATTTTTAATGAATTTCTCGGTCGTTAATTCCGGACGTTTTAAATAACCTCGCGCTAAACCAACGCCCCCAATATGCAATTCCCCCACGACACCTTGCGGCACCAGTTTTAACTGTTTATCCAATACATATAATTGTATATTGTCGATCGGGCGGCCTATCGGCACAACTGAATACGGGCTTTCGTCTGCAGGGCATTCCCAAGACGTAACGTCTACGGCCGCTTCTGTGGGACCGTATAGATGATGTAACTCAGCATTTGAAAAGGACTGATAAAAATCACGCACAAGAGGTGGGGTTAATGATTCCCCGCCAGAAAATACTTGTTTAACAGAAAGACACCCCGCTATATCAGGCCCGGCCAATAGTGCCCGCAATATAGGCGGAACAAAATGCAGGGTTGTTATTTTCTGTTCTTGAATCAGTCGACATAAATAGGCTGGATCGGTATGGCCTTTTGGTTCTGCAATCACCAGCTTTGCACCAATGGTTATGGCCCCAAAAAACTCCCATACGGACACATCAAAACTACACGGCGTTTTTTGTAAAACAATATCATTCGGCGAAGCTTTATACTGCCGATGCATCCAATGAATACGATTGACAATGGCTTGATGCTCAACCATAACGCCTTTCGGCTTTCCTGTTGAGCCAGAGGTATAAAGAACATAAGCAAGGTGCTTAGACGTCAATGCAATCTTTTGAATGGACACATCAGCATCAGAGTGTGCCAACAAACTACTCTGTACAGTTTGATTATCCAGGCATAACGATTGCGCTTGCGCTACCGGCGTACGCGAAAGAATTTCTTCACAGGTAATAACGGTATCGAGCGCAGCATTGCCTAACATGTATATCAAACGTGCTTCAGGATAATCAGGATCTAGCGGTACATAAGCGCCGCCAGCTTTCACCACTCCCATAATAGCAATGACGAGATCAAACGAGCGCTCTAAACAAATCCCCACTAAGGTATCTGGCTTAACGTTGCGCTGACTAATCAGGTAATGTGCTAACTGATTGGATTTTTTATTTAATTCTTGATAACTAAGTTGTCTGTTTTCAAAAACTAGGGCGATCCCTTCAGGGTTATTTTTAACCTGCAGTTCAAATAATTCGTGGATGCAACGATCCTCGGGATACTCCGCTTGAGTATCATTCCAGCCCACTAATAATTGATACACTTCCTTTTCACTCAAATATTCGATGTCATAAACGTTCCCATCAGAATCATCAAGTAAACCATCCAACAATGACACGAAGTGAGCGGCCATGCGTTCGATTGTGGTACGTTCAAAAATATCAGTATTGTATCCCCACTCTAATGCCAAACCGCTGTCAGTTTCTTCGGCATATAACGTTAAATCGAACTTCGAATGGCTCTGCGGTTGCGATAACAAACTAAGCGTTAAGCCTTCCATATTCAGCGTGTCTATTTCATTATTCTGCAACACCAACATAATCTGAAATAGCGGACTGTGACTGAGACTCCTTTCCGGCTGTAACGCTTCTACCAATTGTTCAAACGGTACTTGTTGATGAGCATAAGCATCCAATGCTGTTTGCTTACTTTGCTGCAATAGGTCAATAAAAGAGGGGCTGCCTGATACATCACTGCGCAATACCAGAGTATTCACAAAGAAACCGATTAGATCCGCCACTTCCGCTTGCTCACGGTTGGCTATCGGACTGCCGATCACGATATCGGACTGACCACTATAACGTGCCAGTAATATAGAAAATGCGGCATGCAAGCCCACAAACAACGTCACGTCCTGCTCGACGCATAAAGCATTCAATCGCTGCAGACTGTCTTTGCTAAGCTGAGCACTGACGCTTGCCCCAGAAAAAGTTTGCCGTTGAGGACGGATATTATCCAAAGGAATATTATGCACAACGGGTAAATTTGATAGTTGGCACTGCCAATAGTCAATTTGCTTATCTAGTACTTCACCCTGTAACCACTCACGCTGCCAATGAGCATAATCAGCATATTGAATCGCAAGAGGAGATAAAGGGTTTTCATGCCCTGCTGCATACGCCTGATATAACTGGCTCAACTCTTTGACTAATATACCTGCAGACCAACCATCTGACGCAATATGGTGCATCGTCACCAACAAGATATGCTCGCCTTCCGATAGTTTGATCAATTGAGCTCGTAACATGAGATCACAACTCAAATCAAAAACGCTAGAAGCTTCCGCCTCTCTAAGTTGATGGATTTTTAACTTTTGTTGCACGTCATCAACGCCAGATAAATCAACTAGAGACAAGTTAAAATCGGAAACCGGCTGTATAAACTGCTGAGGACCATTTTCTTTCTCAGGAAAAGCCGTACGAAGACTCTCATGACGCTCCAACACGCTGGAAAACGTTTTCTGTAATGCCTCTGGCTTGAGGTGGCCCACCATCCGAATCGCTACAAGAATATTGTACTGAGCGCTACCCTGCTCTAATTTATCGACAAACCATAGACGTTGCTGGGAAAAAGAAAGAGGATTAGATGAGTCTTCGGGTCTAGGCTTTATGGGCTGTTCACTCCACGCCGCCCCGATATAATATTCTTGAAGATAGTCGAGTATTTCGGCCTTCCTCAACGAAAGTTCTTTTCGAATTTCTGTTGTTATGGTTCCTGCCGGAGCCGAAACTTTTATCTTTCCATTTACCAGATTTAAGGTAATTCTTTTTTCAGCGAGGGACGAAATAAATTTGCGTATATTCATAATTCAAAACTTTCAATTTCTAATTCTTCAGTAAATTCTGTTACACGGGTTAGTCCAGAAACATCCAGACTCTCAGCTAACAGTTGAATATTATTCATTTTAAAAAGCGTTTTTAACGGGATATCTACCGACAACTTTTGTTTAATTAAAATCGCCACCTTTGTCATTGAAAGGGAGTGCCCACCCAAACGAAAAAAGTTATCCGTTACGCCGACTTGTTCAAGCCCCAAAACCTCTTGCCAAATAGCACACAACGTTTTTTCCGTATCGTTTGTTGGTGCAAGATATGTATCTTGCTGTTGAGCCAAATCAGGCGCTGGTAGAGCTTTATGATCGACTTTCCCGTTAGGCGTAAGCGGAAAGGCTTCCAAAACAACAATACTCGACGGCAGCATGTATTCAGGCAAGGTATCGCTGAGATGCTGATGCCAGGATTCAATTTTTTGGCTTTCTGACGATTCGTCTTCAACCTCATTCACACTTGTTACCACATAGGCCAGTAAGCGAGTATCACTGCCATATTCTCGCGCTACCACCACGGCTTGATTAATTGACTCGTCCGTTAATAGGGTATTTTCAATTTCACCTAACTCAATTCTAAAACCACGGATCTTGACTTGATCGTCTCGTCGTCCGATATATTCCAAATTACCACTGGACAACCAACGCACTAAATCACCGGTTTTATAGAGCCGATCATTAGGATCGTCACCGAGCGGATTATGGACAAAAACTTCCTCCGTTAATGCGGGGCTATTTAGATAACCACGAGCAACCCTCGCCCCACCAATGCAGAGTTCACCGATGACACCAAATGGAGTAAGACCATTATTTTCATCAATAACTAAGCTATAACCGGCGCCTACAGTGCCACCAATGTGACTAAAGGCGTTTTGATCATCGCCTACGAAACATAAATGACTTGTGATACAAGTCTCCGTAGGGCCATACGCATTCATTAACCGGCATTGATGAGAAATCTCTGACTTTTTCCAATCTTCAAATAACTGCGCAGGAAATTTCTCTCCACCAATAATGACTAGACGAAGATGATTTCCCTCTAAAAAATCACTGTCGGTTATCAGTATCGGCAATACCGCCAAAGCATAACTAGGCGGTAAATTAATCACAGTTAAACCACTGGTCAGAACCCAGCGTACAAAGTCATGGCTAGCCAAGTAACGTTCGGGGCATAAATTGAGTGTACCGCCCGAGCAAAGCGTCACAAATATTTGTTCGCTAGCCGCATCAAAGGAGATATTTGAAAACTGAGATACATTATCGTGAAGTCCGATCTTATACGTATTGGCAACCAGTTTTATATGAGAAGTAAAACTTACATGTTCAACCATTACGCCCTTCGGCTTACCTGTTGATCCCGAGGTGTAAATCACATAGGCAAGATGGCTAGCCCTTAGCCCTACCTGATCTAAAATCACGTTCTCACTCGACTGAACAGATATCCGATGCTGAATCTTCACATCATCCCAACATAAAGCTTGCCCTGCGGAAACCGGTGTACGCGCAAGAACATTAGAGTTTGTAATGACAGTACCTAATCCCGCATCATCCAACATATACGCCAAGCGTACTTCCGGATAATCGGGATCCAGTGGCACATATGCACCTCCGGCTTTCAAAACAGCTAAAATGGCGATCACCATTTCTAAAGATCGCTCTAAACAAATCCCCACCAACGTATCCGCTTGAATTTGTTTTTCTGTCACCAAGTAGTTCGCGAGTTGATTCGCCTTACTGTTTAATTCTCGATAACTTAATTTTTGATCATTGAATACCAAAGCAATTGCGTCTGGGTTATTTTTAGCTTGCTCTTCAAACAACTCATGAATACAACGATCCTCGGGAATATCTTTTACTGAATCGTTCCACTCCAGCAATAATTGCTGCTGTTCCGCCGATGAAACAACCTCAACATCTAACATTAACTTTTTCGGTGTATGCTCTAAAGCATCAACCAGATTTTCCATCGCCGTCTGTAAAAACCCCAATATTCGAACAGGATCAATGGCAGCATTCACTTGAACACTTAACGAAAAATCAGTCTCAAGGTCATCCACAGAAACAACAAAAGGATAGTTACTGCGCTCATGCGAATATAAAATATCAACGCCAAAATCATCCTTTAATTCATTCGTCGAAGAACCAGAATGACGATAATTCAGCATCGCACTAAACAATGGAGCACCGTTTGGCAATTCGCTACACTGTTGTACCAATGCCAGAGATGCTTGCTCGTAGGGTAACAAGGCCAGTAGTTCAGCCTGCGCCTTGAGCACCATTTCTTCTGCACCCATTCCTTGAAACGCGAACCGACACGGCAGGGTATTAATAAACATACCCATCATGTTGCCAGCACCAGAAACCCCCTGTAAGCGACCGGACAACACCGTACCGAACACCACGTCATTTCGCCCACTACACGCACCCACCACTAGACCAAAAACACAGTGAAATAACGCCGCCGGACTCACCGACAATCGCCGCGAAATCCTCCGCACATGTTGAGATAGAACCGTCGATAACAATTGATCGGCATCAAGGACTTCTCCACCGCTACCGTGTACATCCAACAAATTAAAGGGAGCTGTCGGTTCAGTGATACCAGCTAAACTTTCCCGAAAGAACGATTCCGTATTCAACGACTTGGCCTGATGTAATGTGTGTGCAACAAATTCTCTATATGGCTCAGGGGTGAGTAACACTTCTTCCTTACCGGCCATAATCGCCTGAACTTCGGCTTGAATAATTTCTAACCCAACGTGATCAGAAATAATATGGTGTAATTGCAACAGAATAAAATACTGATTAGAATTTTGGTCTTCTGCCAGCTGCACATTCAGCATAGACGCCTGCGAGATATCTACAATTTGCTGCGCTAGTTCCATCTTCTCTAACAGCTGCGGCATTACCTCGTCATCTAAATTCAACGCAAAAGACTTAACCGACAAATCGACATGGCGGCACACCACTTGTACCGGTTGAGGCAGCCCATCCCATAATACTGCGCTGCGTAAAACATCATGACGATTTACAACCGTCTGCAATGCCTGTAGAAATTCATTTCGTTGCTGCAGCGTTTTAGTCGCCAGTAATACCGGCATTACGTATGCATCCCCTGCCCCACCACTCATTTGGTGGTGGAACAAAATGCCTTCTTGCAAGGGGGCTAGTGGATAAACATCTTGAATGTTTTTGGCCCCACCAGGCACTTCTGAAACTATGCGGTCTATAGCATCCTGCTCTAGCGAAATTAGACTGAGCATCTCAGGCAAGATGGCTTCACACAGTTCGGGAATCAGGTTTACGGGTGCACTAAAGGCACACACTATGTCGTCCTCAGACTCATCCAGTTCAGAGGCTAATTCACCCAGGTTTGTGACATTAAATAAACGACGCACATTGGTGTGACGCCCAGTTTCTTGCAAGCGTTCGAGTAATTGGACCAACAGAAGAGAATGTCCTCCTAAGCGAAAAAAGTTGTCATTAACACCTACCTGCTGAAGCCCTAAGATATCTTGCCAAATTTCGCACAATACTTTTTCAGTCTCAGAGCTTGGCGCTACATAAGCATCTTGCTGTTGACCCATGTCTGGAGCTGGCAAGGCCTTATAATCAACTTTCCCATTCGGTGTGAGTGGCAAAGAATCCAGCACAACAAAACTCGACGGGATCATATATTCCGGTAAACTTTTGCTAAGGTACTGACGCCAGTTATCCACTTGCGAACTCATGATCGGCTCACTCGTTGTCGGATCATGATTTTCCACCACATAGGCCACTATGCGTTTATCACTCCCGTATTCTCGCGCAACAACTACTGCTCCAGCTATCGTCTCGTGCGCCAAAAACGTATTTTCAATTTCGCCTAACTCAACCCTAAAACCACGAACTTTGACTTGTTCGTCTAGTCGACCCATATATTCTAAATTGCCATCCGGCAACCACCGCACAAGATCACCGGTTCTATAAAGTCGATCATTACAATCATCATTAAAAGGATTTTGTATGAACTTCTCTTCTGTTAGTGTTGGGCGATTTAAATAGCCACGTGCAACCCTCGCGCCACCGATACAAAGTTCACCAACGACACCGAACGGCACAACATTATTTCTTGGCCCGAGAACCAAGCTATAACCCGCTCCGACAATACAACCAATATTACTGGACACATTTCCACTATCGTTTTTTATCAAGCGTAAATGACTGGTTATACAAGTCTCAGTTGGACCATATGCATTCATCAACTGACATCGACGAGAAATTGCTGATCTCACCCATTTTTCGAATAACGGCGCAGGGAATTTTTCACCACCAACAATTATTAAGCGAAGAGTGCTTTTTTTTAAAAACAGATTTTCACTTATGAGCCCCGGCAGTACGTTCGCTGCATAGCTGGGCGGTAAATTAATCACCGTTAAAGCACTATCCAGAACCCAATTTACAAAGTCATTGCCACTCAAATAAATGTCTGGGCACAGATTCAACGCCCCGCCAGAACAAAGCGTCACAAATATTTGTTCGCTTGCGGCATCAAAAGATACGTTTGAAAACTGAGACACCCTATCTTCGGCCCCGATTCCATATGTACTTGCAACCAATTTTATATGGCAATACAAATTACGATGTTCGACCATCACTCCCTTCGGCTTTCCTGTCGAACCGGAGGTATAAATAACATAAGCCAGGTGGCTGGGCTTAAGTTCCTGAAGTATTACGTTATCCCACGGCTGAATTGATAGCTGCTGCTGAATAATTTCATCATCCAAACACAAAGCCTGCACAGTAGTGATTGATATACGTGCAAAAACACTTCGATTTGTAATGACCGTATCTACCGCAGCATCAGCCAGCATGTACGCAAGACGAGCTTCAGGGTAATTCGGATCCAAGGGCACATACGCACCGCCAGCTTTCAAAACCGCAAATATCGTAACGATCATATCTAACGAACGCTCTAAACAGATAGCAACTAAGGTATCTGGCCGAACATTTTTCTCTGCAATTAGATAATGTGCTAGCTGATTCGCATGTTTGTTTAACTCACTATATGTCAGTTTTTCATCTTTAAAAACTACGGCAATGGCATCAGGATTCCTATTGACTTGTTCTTCGAACAATTCATGAATACAACTTTCTTTACGATATTCAGTTTCTGAATTATTCCACTCGGCTAATAATTCATTTCGTTCAGTCACAGGTAAAATATTGATATCCAACACAGCTTTATCCGGCCAGCGATCTAAGGCTTCAACTAATCCCGCCATAGCTGTCTGTAAAAACGCTACAACCCGAACCGGATCGATAGCCGAACTTACCTGCGCCGTTAACGAAAAACTCTCATCAAGATCATCAACAGATACAGTAAACGGATAATTACTGGTTTCATTCGCGTGCAGAATATCCATTCCTGAACTTTCCGCTAAATTATTATATTCAGGGGAAGAATGCCGGTAATTCAACAGGGCACTAAACAATGGCGTGCCGCTCGGCAAGCCACTGCACTGTTGCGCTATAACCAACGACGCCTGCTCGTACGGCAACAAGTCCAACAATTCCGCCTGCGTCTGCAACACCATCGCTTCGGTGCCAACGCCTTTTAACCTTAAACGGCACGGCAAGGTGTTAATAAACATACCCAGCATGCGCCCCGCGCCTGCTGTACCTTGTAAGCGACCGGACAGTACAGTCCCGAAGACAACATCGTCGCGCCCGCTACACGCAGCAACGACTAAACCAAAGCCAGTATGAAACAATGCCGCCGGGCTCACGGCTAAGCGTCGTGACAAGGACCGAATGTGTTGAGATAAGGCACGCGGTAGCCGCTGAATGGCCTCAACGATCTCCGCACCACTGCCATGGACATCCAGCAAATTAAACGGGGCTGTTGGCTCCGTTATACTGGCGAGTTTTTCTTTGAAGAATTTTTTAACATTTAATGTCTGCGATTGGTGCTGTGTGTATGCGACAAATTCTCGGTAGGGAGCCGGCAACGTTAACGCATTTTCCTTGCATTGTAGTATTACCCGTACTTCGGCTTGAATTATTTCTAACCCGACGTGATCCGAAATAATATGATGTAATTGCAGCAAGACAAAATACTTGCCCGATTGAGGATCTTCTGCCAGCTGCACGCGCAATAGCGGCGCGTCAGAGATGTCCATAAATTGCTGCGCCGGCGCCATCAACGCCAACAATTGAGGCATTGCCTCAGCATCCGGATTCAACGTAAGCGATGTAATCGACAAGTCCACTTGACGACACACCACCTGCACGGCTTGTGGAAAACCTTCCCATAGCACAGCACTGCGTAAGACATCATGCCGATTAACAACGCACTGCAATGCCTGTAAAAACTCATCGCGCTGTTGCCGAGTTTTTGTCGCCAACAATACCGGCATCACATAGGTATCCCCGCCCCCGTCACTCATTTGATGATGGAATAAAATACCTTCCTGCAACGGCGCTAAGGGATAAATATCTTGTATATTCGCAGCGCCACCAGGCACAGCAGCTACGATTTTATCAATTGCCGTCTGTTCTAGACTCACTAAACTGAGCATCTCAGGAGTGATAACGTCACTGGATTTTGGAATCAAATTTTCAGGCGCTTTAAATTCACTCGCGGGACTTTCTTCAGTCGTATCCAATTGCTCCGCCAATTCACCCAAGCTTGTAGCCCGGAATAAACTGTGTACATCGGTATGTCGACCCACCTCTTGTAAACGCGCCAACAATTGAATAAGAAGAAGGGAATGCCCGCCTAAACGGAAGAAGTTATCCGTCACGCCCACTTGCTCAAGGTTTAAAATATCTTGCCAAATTTCACACAATACTGTTTCTGTAGGCGTGGTTGGTGCGACATAAACGTTTTGCTGTTGGCTCATATCTGGCGCAGGCAGCGCTTTACGATCCAACTTTCCGTTAGCCGTGAGCGGTAAGGTATCCAGAACAACAAAACTCGACGGTAACATGTATTCAGGTAAACTCTTGCTAAGGTGCAGGCGCCAAACCTCCATCTCCACCTCATCTTCAGAAACGTCACCCTTCGTCACAACATAGGCGACTATGCGTTTATCACTGCCCATCTCTCGAGCTACCACTGCGGTTTCAATGATTGACTTGTGTGTTAATAAAGTACTTTCAATTTCGCCTAACTCAATCCTAAAGCCGCGGATTTTTACCTGGTCGTCTATGCGACCAACATATTCCAAATTACCGTCCGCCAACCAGCGTACAAGATCACCCGTTTTATAGAGACGATCTGCAGAGTCATCACTAAATGGGCTTTGAATGAATTTCTCTGCCGTTAATTCAGTTCGATTTAAATAACCTCGAGCTAAACCAACACCACCAATATGCAATTCACCCACGACGCCCTGTGGCAGCAGTTGTAATTGTTTATCTAATACGTGTAATTGAATATTGTTGATCGGACGGCCAATCGGTACGCTTACATGAGAGCTTTCTTGCGCCAGGCACGCCCAATAGCTGACATCGACCGCAGCTTCAGTGGGGCCGTATAAATTGTGCAACTCGCTGTTGGGTAATGCGGCATAAAAATCGCGCACATGGTTAATGGCGAGCGCTTCGCCACTGCAAAAAACTTGCTGTAATGACTGGCATTCACTTAATGATGAACCGGATAACATGGCACTTAACATCGAGGGGACAAAATGCAGTTTCGTCACACCCTTTTCTTGAACCAGCGCATTTAAATAGATCGGGTCGGTATGACCTTGCGGTTTAGCAATCACCAATTGAGCTCCCGCCATTAATGGCCAGAAAAACTCCCAAACCGATACATCAAAGCTAAAAGGCGTTTTTTGGAGAAACACATCCTGTGCGGACGCGCCATATTGTTCGTGCATCCAATGAATACGGTTAACGATTGCTTGATGCCCGACCATCACGCCTTTTGGGTGCCCTGTCGAACCAGAAGTATAAATCACATAAACGAGGTGAGCAGAAGTTAGACCTAACGAATACAGTTCCAAATTTTCAAAAGGTTGTGATGAAATTTTCACCCGCAAATCGGGCTCATTCAAGCACAAAGCCTGAGAGGAGGTAATTGGCGTACGAGTGAAGACATCACTACTGGTGATAACCGTATCCAAGCCAGCATCTTCTAGAATATACGCCAAACGGGCTTCAGGATAATCCGGGTCCAACGGCACATACGCACCACCCGCTTTTGTAATAGCCAAAATGGCGATCACCATTTCGAATGATCGCTCTAAACAAATACCAACTAACGTATCCGGGCGAATATTTTTTTCTGACACTAGATAATTCGCAAGCTGATTGGCCTGAGAATTCAATTCACGGTAACTCAACCGCTGCTCGTCAAAAACCAAGGCGACTGCCTTAGGATTTTTTTTGACTTGACGTTCAAAAAACTGGTGAATGCAGTGGTCACTAGGATAGTCCGCTTTCGTATCATTCCACCCCACCAGCAACTGTTTCCGTTCAGATGCGGTCGTAATGGATATATCGCTCAACCGCCTTTCAGGCCGAGCCAAAAACTGCTCAAGTATATTCACAAAACGTTCTGAAATTGCTTCTATATCTTCCGGATTGAAGTAATCCACGTTATACGAGAAATCAAACTGAACATCTTCTCCTGCGTTAAACTCCCATATTGAAACAGCTAACGGAGTTTGACCAACATTAGGATCAAGCATCGTTGATTTAGCAGGGCTTCCATCAAAAAACACATCGTGACTTTGTTTAGCGTAATTAACACTAAAGTCAAATAACTGTGAGTTACCTTCAGTACCACCTCTCTCTGAACCACGGTTAATCTCACTAACTGGAAAACGCTGATGGCGGTAGTGTCGTCGGAGATCAAAACCTATATTTTTTACTAAGTTTATGACGCTATCATCAGGATCAATAGTGAACGGAATTGGGATAATCCCCGCAAACAAACCTGCTGTATCGCGAAATTTAGCATTACGTCTATTTAATATTGGAAGCCCGACTACGAGCCGATCCTGCTGACTAACCTGAGCAAAGTATGACACTAGAGCTGCAATAATCACGTGAAACATTGAAGCATTGCAAAGCTCTGAAAACTCACCTAGTCGACGGTACATTTGACTCGGTAAATAGAATGTATGGCACCCTCCTGATGCAGACGCACTTTTCAATTGATTTCGATATTGTGGCGATATTGGAGGAGAAGGCACTGATTGATATTGCTTCAACCAATATTGACGATCTATCTCAAACTTATCTGACTGGCTATAAAAACCTTCACTATTAAGATGATCGAGAAAAGATGGAGCTACTACATTGAGATTTAAGTCACAAGAGAGCGAAGTGTATAGATCCGCTAAAGAGCGATTCAATAAGGCTCCTCCCCAGCCATCAGTTATCAAATGATGATATTGCGCTAACCACCAATATTCATTTCCATTAATTTTCAGGAGGTCAAAGCGAAAAAGCGGCGTTCCAAATAACGCGTAAGGCTCCACAAAACGTTTCTGCATCCAGGCCTTAGCAGATAACTGAGCGTCAATTTCAAGAGAAAAATCAATTAGTGGTACAGCAACGAATAATTTAGGTAAAAAATATTGAACAGGTAATCCATCCTCCCCACCCTCTTCGTCAAGAACCAGACGAAGCGCATCATGCTTTTCTACAAGTAAATTGACCGCCCGCTCAAATAGACCAACATCTACGGGCCCTTCAATTTTTACATATCCACCAATATTGTAAAGTGGTATGTTTTTATTTAATACTTGATCAACCCAGATGTCGCGCTGCGCGCTTGACAAGGGAAAGTGAGATTGAGAACTTATCACTGCGAAGCTTCCTTTCCAATCGATTTTCCTAGCAGGCTTAGAGAATCAACGTCTTTACACTAAATTTGTTGACAACCAAAACTGAACACTAAGGAATACTATTTACATCATGCAAAACTTATCATCGGCAACATAACACCTAACCATTAAGGAACGGCATCTAGCACATAGAGACAACTTTTATTTGCAAATAAACTTGTTACAAAAACTTGAATATCTTGATCGCAGGAACATATAAAACTCCCCCCATTCAGCTCCTTGAAAATTAAAGTTACTCTATAGACCTGACAGTCTGAAAACATCACATAACTATCACATCAGATAACATTTTAATAGGTCGCTTTTGAAAACAGTAAGTCCTGACCTGAATTAAATGGCGATAAAATCTGACGGCTGTACTCATTTATATTTATAATGGCGCAAAGAATGCCACAACGACTATTCCTCTGCAACCCCAGATTGGCTGCAATACGTACAAGGTTTTACAGCCCAGACCCACCACCAAGCTCCAGAAACCATAGAGATCACACTTACAATATCCGATAGCAGCCCTAACAAATACTTTTGTTTAAAAATTTGCACATCCACCTAAGCCCAATAACAGCTGAATACGAGCCTCCAGAAATAGTAATCACTCACTCGCAAAGTCACCATTTGCAAATTTTACCGCCGCTTAAAGCCAAGGCCTGCAGATCAAAACCAATTTTCAATCTTAAAAAAGTAAAGACAAAGGCTAAGTAACAGGAAAGACTTCAGGCAAAAAATTTAAAAATAATTTATTATAGGAGACGACACCCGAGAAAGAAAAAACCTCAAGATTTCACACAAAATAGATTCCGAACGCAATGATCGGCAGCAGAATAGAATTAACGAAGAAAATCCAAACATCTGCTTATAGCCAAAGATCATTGATGAACAAAAAAACCCTACATCACAACAAGCCTATTTTCCATTGGAAGAACCACAAATACAGGCCTCTTTCCGTCGCACCCCAACCCAGCCAGCAAGTATAGTTCAGAAAAATAATTTACCACCCCCACGTTCCCATCATTTTTTTGAACTCCAGCAATAAGCACCATTTGGCTTGAGCACGCCAACCAAACAGACCGATTGGCTGGCGAATCTCTAGGTCACTCAAACTGTAGATATAGAGTTAGTGATCAATTTCATTTCCATCCATTTCAATGGATACGTAGACAAAGTCGAAACACATCTCATCGTTACTTCCATATCCCCCGTAAACTGTTTCATTTGTATAGTTCTCAAACGTACACTCCACGGAGTACTGAATACTTTTAAATTGGTCCTTGCTGAATGACTTCTCGTCCAAAAAGATAAAGTCTCTCTGCCAACCAATATCCCACCTAGGTATTGACAATAAAATATCTTTTTCACCATTTTTATAGGTGAGTTCAGTCTTTGCTGCCGCACCATAAGAATGCATGTGAATATTGCTTGAATGAATTGTTAACCTTTTAACTTTATTTTTGTCCGCACCTACCGCTCTAGAGGTAAAGTTAGCCAACAAGGCTATGGGTACAGAAACTTCAAAGGTACGCTGCTGCCCAGCAGGAATAACCATTGAATTGTCTTTTTTACCTTCTAGCCAAGCCATATTGGTAAAAGGAACATACACAGCGGGTTTATCTACTGCATCTGAAAGTGACAATGATACCTTACTGTCCTGATCACTTTCGCCAGGCGCAAAACTTGAAAAGTAATGAAATTGAGCGACGACCAGTGAGCCCTTTTTGATGGGAACGCCTGTTCCGTTCGGGAAAGAGTAACCTTTCATGCCTGGCGCCCAATGAGCTAACCATGAACTTTGCTGATATATTTGATTAACACCGTCAGGATGCGCTCCGTCAAATTTAGTCTTGGTTTCTCTATCCCCAAGACGGTCAGATATTATCCCCGTAAGGCATGGATAACCCTTCCCGCCTTCGTTGAACTCTTTTATCATATCCGTGGAGCCTGGCTGCACGATGTATAGCACAACGTGGTGAGCCACTTTTAAGTTCCCCGGCTCGGCCATAAACCCGGTTATATATCTATCTTGCTGCTCTGGCCAATCGATAACAAAGCAGTGGTAATCATCCTTTTGATCTTGCTTCGGTAAGTAGGCGAATTTCGAGACCTCTAGCGTTAAATCGGTTTTGAAATCCTGCTCTGTATCCGGAGAGGTATAACGTTTACTTGAGAGGGGCCCCTTTGGATATCCTGAGTCTGCCCACTGCTTAAACAGGGCTATTTGGCTTTCAGAAAGAGAGGGGTTATCTTTGTAGCCTTGATACCCATCTTTAGCCAGCCATGGCGGCATTCGCCTATCTTGCACAGCTGAATTCATTGCGGCATGAAAAGCATACGCACTTTCTGACTCTTCAAATGTAAAAGACACACCGTTTTCAGAATGACAACCCACACAGTTATTATCAATAATAGGACGTATATCCTGGTAATAGTTTGGTCTTTCATTGGAATCACTCGCGTATATATTGCAGCCAACCAAAAGAATGAACGGGAATACTCTTACAAAGTTCACTTAAACCTCCTTCTTTTTTTGTATTGTTTTTTTCTGGGCCAGTAACTGACGCAGCTTAAATAAGTCTTCACTATTTAAGTGGCCCGCAGTCCTCCATACCACATACCCATGAATATCAACGACAACTACCGTGGGCACAGCGTCAATTTTATAAAAACTTTTCAGCTTTGCGCCGCGATCGAACCAATAGCGAGAATCATATCGCTTAAATAGCGGATGCTTAGATAGGTATTTTTCTGCCTTTTCTATTTCATTATCGGTGCTGATTGCAAAATAGGGGGCGCGAGTGTCAGACGCAAGCTTGTCCAAATCATACATAAAACCAGAGCAGCTATGGCACCAGCTAGCCCAGAATTGAAGCAAGCTATAGCTAGATTCGCCGCCATCCTTAAACTCTCTATCAAATGATTTTTGTTGGTGAGCGCTAATAGGCACAAGAAACTCGAAACTGACCTTTTCTTTTGCTGAAATATTAGAGCAGAATAAAATAGAAATAAAAGCAATTAAGACTTGATACGATCGATCCTTCATCAAAATAGTCCATATTATTATATGTGTATTGGATAATTTTAAAATAAGTGGCGCCTATCATTCCCTAGTTAACAAGTGAAATCAAGAGCGTATTTACTAAAAAGTACGATAAGACCATACTCGCCAGCTCCCACAGTTAATAGCAGATCGATTGTCGAGAAGCCTTTTTCGCTGCACCAAGCAATAAAACATACTAGGCCTCGATATGAATTCAGCAGCCATATCAAAAATTCGCAGAAAAACCGTAAATAATATATCGGGAAGATCGGGCAGGCTCTAACGGAGGTTATTCAATAGTAAGATACTGATATTATTGATTTTTTGACAATGTGTAGTAACTCAGGATTGGCCTGACAGCTGCCAAGCTAGCTTTTTTTTGTGGGGGGGGGCAAAACAATTTCACGGCCAAGCAACTACCAGCCCAACAAAACCTTGAAAATAAATAGGGTCACGACCCCACAGCATGCGGACGCCAGAACCTGCAAGAGAATACAACCCATGATGTAGCATTCAGGCCCGCGTCGAAACAAGTTATAGCCAATCCCAAGGTCGGCACAAATTTCGCACCCTAGTTAAATTGTATTCTACTTAACACTCTGGGAAATCGCAGCCTCGCTATCATTAAGACACTCAACGAGAACAAAAGAAGAGAAACACAGCCGATTCATTATCGCCCTGTCACCTCTCGACGAACACTATTTTTCACCTTTATTTTGACGAAAATAAAACCCGGATTACGAACTGTTAACGTTTTGACCGCTACGCTCTAAATGTCATCACGAATTATTAGAACGCCGCAACTTTCTTGATTTAGTAATTCGCCATAGACAGACACCACCTCAACGCACGCGACAAAATCTAGCAATTAAACCTACACCACCAGCCACTACTCGCCCTTCGCCTCAGCTAACGCAGTAATTTTTCGAATCCCTGCCACATCTAAAATATTATTAAGATCAAGTTTTGATATCGGTGTTTGCTCAAGAGACTCAACTATCACGTCTTCGAGAACAAAGCCGTATAGATCATCGCCAATGACCTCGACAATCTTTTCTCTAAACGCTTCGACACCTTCAAACAAGTCAATAAAGTCCATTTTCTTGCCGACGATCTTTATTGCTTCTGAAAATTTCGCATTAAATAGGTCGCTAACTGCCTGTTTATCGGATGCTCTCTGTGAACCGATCGACTTTGCCACCTTCAAGACATCAGCCTCGGTTTCATTCACTTTCAGATGAAACGTCAGAGCAATATCCGCCCGAATATTATCTTTACATATCAAGCCATCACCGCCATTTCGATCTATTTGCATGGTGATAATAGACAGACTCATCAACTCTTTCATATGTATTATTGGGTAGACGAAAGCCCCAGTAAAATATACTTTTGCCTCAGGGGTCATGTCATTTTTAATCAGGACAACACCGATCTCTACTTTGACGTAAAATAACTTATACCAAATAAACATGACCAAAACAGCTAGGGTAGCGACCCCACCAACAACAAACAAGCCGGACATAATTTCATTCTGAGACATCATTGACTCCACAAATTGACATGATAAAAAACTCCATTTCTGAAACCATTTTATAAATATTCAGTATCATTATATTAAATAGCTGAATAGGCTCCTATGACGAAGTTATAATTTAGCAATAAAGATGCATTAACACTCCTAACGCACCGCCCTTGAACACTTCCGCATAGATGCGAGTTACTTTTACAAACCCGAGACGGCAAACAGATTAAAATAACCGCCACGTTTTATCAGGCCATGAATACAATTCGCCATCCTGCTTTTCACACAAAACGAAACTCTAGATCTGAATCAAGAATGCTCGCATAGGGAACCCTAAAGCATGGTCGCGGATTACTTAAACACGAAAATCTAGTTTGAACTTCAACCTCACCAACAAACAGCCCTACGCACTCGACTAACGTCACCAACTAACACCAAGAACTACACCGCAGTTATCTACACACTATGTCATTGCAGTTAATTCGGTAACTTTTCGAATACCCTCTGCATCTAGAACATTGTCAGGTTCAAGTTTTGATATTGGCGTTTGTTCAAGATAATCAACCGCAACATCTTCGAGATCATAGCCATTTAGGTCATCCCCAACGACTTCAATAATGCGATCTCTAAACGTTTCAATATTTTCCATCAAGCCAACAAATTCGAACTTTATCGCCACAGTTTTCATTGCTTCTGAGAACTTCGCATTAAATAGATCGTTCACAGTCGGCTTATCGGATGCTCTTTGTGAACCGAGTGACTTCGCCACCATCAAAACTGCCTCCGAACTTTCGTTCACCTTCAGATAAAAAACCAGAGTAATATCGGTCCGAATATTGTCTCTACATATCAAACCATCACAGCCCTTCCGATCTATCGTCACTGTGATGAGAGACACTTTCATCAGCTCTTTCATGTTTATGACTGGATAGATAAAAGCGCCAGAAAAATATACTTTCGGCTCAGGACTCATGTCATTTTTTATCAGGGCAACACCTTGCTCTACTTTGACGTAAAACAACCGAAACCAAAGAGGTATAGCCAAAACAGACAGAATGACCGCCTGAACAATAATAAAATAAAAATAATAATTATACGCATCTACACTTTGAAACATCACCAACCCCATAAATTAATTTGTTCGTAAAGTCCCGACTTTAAACGGCCCTATAAATTTTACATTTTCAATCATTAATGAAGTGTATTGATAGTTTAAACCTGAATTCTCTTCTGCATACAGCCCAAACCATGAACCCGATATCCGCAAACGAGAAACCGTCCTATTACGAGCCTGCAAATCAGAAGAAAACTTACCTCAACATTCCTAACATTTCCATCCTTAAATACTTACTTTGGATTACGCAGCCATAAAAACCACGGAATCATTTTTTGACACTTACCCACCTCAATCGACAAGCCGTTAAAGTCAGGCTGGCCACTTAAAATTATCGAGCTCAATGCTGCACAAACATATCACCTGGCGATTATCAGCCGATCACCGAAGCGCTCACCCGAGTTCAAAAACCCTGCACATTCCCCCCTTAATCTAAGTCCTTCATTTCTCATCCCTAACCATATTATCGCAGTAATCGCTACTCTACAGCCATTAGGTTCACAGATCGAGAACAAAAAATTCTACCGCAGACAATCGCTCTGCAGCGAATTTTTTAATTGGCTCTTCGTAGAGCGGCGTAAAACTACAGGCATACATGGTCATTCCACACAACTCTACGAAGAGCCTTTTAATTTACCCTTAGTTTATCGGTCCGCATTAACTAGTCTCGAAAAATACACGCCAGACTCCCCCTGAACGCCTCCCGGCTTCAACCCTGCCCATATAGTCCTCAAATCTTTTCCATTTTTATAAAGGCGGAAAAGCACCTCTCCCACACCGATTTTTTCTACAGCAAGTATGCTTGTCATTCCATCATCACTATATGACTTAAATTGAACATCCAAGCCATTACGGCTTATCCTACTGAAACACAGAATATGCTCTTCCGTCTGATAACCGTTAATTTCAAGCAAACACACTGAGACCCCAATAGTTAATTGATAATCTACAATCATTGACGTTCCAGCAACGCTTACACCCAACTCATCCTCATAAAGGTATGAGCCCGTCCAAACATCTTCAAATTGACATCCCGCGAGATAAACCAATACAAATATGTAAGTTGATGCGCGCAAAGCAGTAACGATGAACATTCCCCTCTCCCAATAAAAAAACCTATCTCAGGCCGATGTTATACACGCCTCACCCTTTCACCTAGATTGCTGCCTGCGTAATCGTTCCTTCTTAGCTTGGATCAGTAATTTATTATAAGAAACCAATCATTCCTGAAATGCCTCAGCTAAATATTTTTTAAAGATCACATAACCTCTGGGGTCTTCCTTAATTAGATCAAACTCACCTCGAGAGACAATAGAAAAGGATTCTCTACATAGATATTTTTTATTTACAACACTACTTTTAGACATGGCTTCTTGCATTTTGTATTTAGCTGAAAGAATTGAACCCGCAATTTCTTCAGGCATGCCACTAATGAAATTATTCGCAAGAGTCAGTTCGTACGGATGGCTAGCAATCCACTTATCGAATAAACTCTGATAGAGACTCTTATCCTCAGGTATAAGAGAAGAGCATTCTTCAGTGAGATAATCCAACAAGTGGAAGTTTTCAAGAAGGCGTCCCGAAGCAACGAGCAACGCCATAATCTCATCAACGTCATGTTTTTCTGACTTATCATCTTTACTATCAACGCAGTATGCAACATTAGACATTAACACTATTAAAAAAACAAATACTCTATGTCTCATAACCTAACTTCCGCCTTTCTAATACTAAACATATATCGGTAATACACATAGCATTCGACTCATCGAGAAAATGTTTGATGCGATTTTTTGCGCCTTTCCACATAGAAAGATGACAGCGAAAACTTTCCCTGCACTGCCGCTTTCCATCTGCTTTAGTCATCGAGCTCAATTAAGCTACATTTTCATACTCCAGCGAAGGTGACTCCTACCTACCTATGACAAATGATTAACGTAGTCAAAATATGCCCAAACATTTCTATTCTTCCAACCCTGGCACACTTACCTTGGGATGCGCCACCATGAAACACCGCGTGATTCTCTTCCAACACCTAGCATCCTCAACTCCGATTATTAAAGATCTACAGAAAAATAATTGTCGCGGGTTGCTCAAAACTCCGAATTCAACTTACATTAGAGATGCGCCAAAGGCGCGTGTTTTGCTGATTTTCAAAATCCAACACACTACGGCAACTCTTTGACTTAAAAGATGATTTCACGCGAAGCAAAAAACCTCTCTGCGACAAAACGCGCATGCGGCAATCCGCTCGCAGCTTTACACAGAAACTTCCCTTACATAATTGCTAAGCGCCTGATTTGTAATACATTTTTTGATGATACCGTGTAAAACGCTCACAGGCCTCAGGCAAAACACGCACGACAGCTGAATTACTGCACAAAAGCGCTTAAATCAAACATTTTACGGCTCAATTCACAGCCACCGACAACCGTGCTGAATAGCCAATTTCTATTTTCTGAAAATCAATATGGGAAGTTCACAAGAAGGGGGAATCCTTTCTGCTGCACAGCTCCTTAACATCAATGATGCGCGAATCTTGCACTACTTTTCATTTTAGCGCCAGCAAAAGTTGATAAAAATACTACCAAAATATATGCATGACACTCGGGGGGGGGGGGGGGGGGAAAA
>JAWSUY010000003.1:0-133 GCA_033852175.1 Agarilytica sp. | reverse complement strand
GGATGCGCCACCATGAAACACCACTTGATTCTCTTCTGGCACATAGCTAACCACTATCGCCAAGCTGTTAAAATCTGGCGGAGCACGTGTAATTGTCGTTGAAAATATCTTTCTAAAACATCAACTATTGGTG